>NZ_JACJRG010000040.1 GCF_014697125.1 Anabaena minutissima FACHB-250
CAGTTTTGGTCTGCTCATGGTTGTTTGATTGCCCAGCCTTACGATATGGAGAAGGGTGCAGGTACTAAAAATCCTCATACTTTCTTACGCGCTTTAGGACCAGAACCTTGGTCCGTTTCTTATGTTGAACCTTGTCGCCGTCCTACAGATGGACGCTATGGAGAGAACCCGAATCGTTTTCAGCATTATTATCAGTACCAAGTTTTGATTAAGCCCTCACCAGATAATATCCAGGAGATTTATCTTGATTCTTTGCGGGCGTTAGGAATTCGACCAGAAGACCACGATATTCGGTTTGTTGAAGATAATTGGGAAGATGCAACGGTGGGTGCTTGGGGTACTGGTTGGGAAGTCTGGTTGGATGGGATGGAAATTACTCAATTTACCTACTTCCAGCAGTGTGGGGGTATTGATTGCCGTCCAGTGTCAATTGAGATTACATATGGTTTAGAGCGATTGGCTATGTATCTCCAGGAAGTAGAGGCGATTACTAAAATTCATTGGACTGACAACATTAATTATGGTGATGTTCACCTTCAAGGAGAAATTGAGCAGTGTACCTATAACTTTGAAGCGTCTAATCCTGAGTTGCTCCTGACTTTGTTTAATTTGTATGAGCAGGAAGCTACCCAGTTAACGGAAAAAGGATTGGTGTTACCGAGCTTGGATTACGTGATGAAGTGTTCGCACACTTTCAACTTGCTCGATGCTAGAGGAGTGATATCGGTGACGGAGAGAACACGGTATATTGCGAGAATTCGTCATTTGGCACGAAAAGTAGCTCATTTATATGTTGAGCAAAGGGAGAAGTTGGGCTTCCCGTTGCTAAAAAATGCCCCTGTTGCTCATAACTAGTGACCTGTCAAATCCGACCATTTTGATGATTAGAGAGACGTGATAAATCGCGTCTCTCTAATCAATAATTAATGTTTGATCTACTACTGCTTAATATTTCTTAAAACTTGGTAAAATTCTATAAACCTCTTTAAAACAAAGAGGTTTATGGAATTTATCTAGAAATATGGTGCGTGAGAGATGGTGAATTGGAGTGAAGTTCTAGAACCGATCGCATCTGGGTTTCGTTCTTTAGGAGTACCCGAACCGATTGTATATTGGGGACATCCGTTGATGATGGCGATCGTGATTTTTGTTGTAGGTAGTTTCGTAGGTGTGGCAGGTTGGAGAGGTAAGTTGCTGGAGGATAAAGATAAAGATGCTGCGCTGAAAAGTCGGATTTCCCATCGTCAATTAGCACCGTGGTTGTTTTTATTCCTGGCGGGTGGTTATATTGGTGGGGTTTTGTCTTTAGTTATGCAGCACAAACCACTGTTTGAAAGTTCACACTTTTGGACTGGTTCGCTGGTACTATTACTTTTACTGATTAACGGTGTGATTTCTTTAAGTGGGTTTCTAGGTAATAAAAAGGTTTTGCGTGCTGTTCATGCCTATTTGGGTAGTGTGGCACTCAGTGTTTTGCTGCTCCATGCTGTCCTAGGATTTAACTTAGGTATCTCTCTTTGATTCTATGAGTGCGACTGTAAAATAAAATACCATCATATTCTTAAGTATTTTGATCAAGCCCGTTTATGCGGGCTTTGTTTGTATAAACGGAATGAACTATACTTCACCAAAAGTATGAAAGGTTTTCCAGACAAATCAAACTAGCTATTTTTAAGTTGGCTGTAAATTCTGTTTATCGGGTGCTGGGACAAGAAGTTTTATGATTCAGACTAGTGGTGTAATTATTTGTCTTGCCTATATTCTGGGATTGTTATTCACAGCAGTTCCTGGGGGTGGAGTATGGATTTTGCCTTTAGGGATATTAAGTGCAGTGCTGTCTAGAAAGGGTTACACCAAACCACCGATAGTTTCGCAGACATCAGAAATTTCTCAAAGTAGAGTCAAAGTAACACCTAATATCTGGAAAAGTAATATTCAACCACGAGTATGGTTAATAGCTGGTTTGGTGGGATTATTGGCAAGTTTTTATCTGCAATGGCGAGTACCAGCACCAGCTGCAAATGACATTAGTCAATTCGTCCCACCAATGAATAGCAATAATCAAGAACAACTGGTAATTGTTCGTGGTGAAATCACTAGTAGCCCTCGTGTTACCCGGAGTCAACGGGGGCAATTTTTGCTAGATGTTTCTCAAGTAGAACAAGTGAAGAATCCCGTCAAAAAGGAAAAAGGCGAGGAAAATACTCAAAAAGGGGCAACAGGTGAGTTGTATGTCACAGTACCTTTACTTCAGGTTACAGGGTTACATTCTGGGCAACAAATTGAAGTGACTGGGGTTTTGTACAGGCCGAAAGCTGCATCTAATCCAGGTGCTTTTGATTTTCAGAAATTTTTGAAGCAAGAAGGAATATTTGCTGGTTTAATGGGGCGACAAATCAATATTTTGAATGAAGATCGGCAATGGGGATGGTGGCAAATTCGAGATAGGATTGTGCGATCGCAAGTTCGGTGGTTGGATGTTCCAGAGGGGCCACTTGTGAGTGCGATGGTTTTAGGTAGTAAAGCCGTTGATTTGCCTTATGATATCCGTGATTTATTTGTTAAAGCCGGACTAGCTCATGCTTTGGCAGCTTCAGGGTTTCAGACTTCTTTAATTTTGAGTGTCATATTGCAGTTAACAAAGCGGGCAAAAAAAGCCACGCAAGTCACCGTGAGTTCACTGGCGTTAATTACTTTCCTGTGTTTAACAGGTGTGCAACCGTCGGTACTAAGAGCCGTGATTATGGGTTTTGCGGCCTTAGTGGGGTTATTATTAAATAGGAAGATCAAGCAGTTAGGTTCACTGCTATTAGCTGCAACTCTTTTGTTGATATTTAATCCCTTATGGATTTGGGATTTAGGTTTTCAGTTGAGTTTTTTGGCAACCCTGGGATTGGTTGTCACAGTACCTGCTATTATTAGCCGTTTGGATTGGTTACCATCAGCGATCGCTTCTTTAATTTCTGTGCCTCTAGCTGCTACCATTTGGACTTTACCTGTGCAACTGTTTGTGTTTGGAGTTGTACCTGCCTACAGTTTGCTGCTCAATATTATTACAACACCTTTGATTTCTATTCTGAGTATTGGTGGGATTATTAGCGCGATCGCAGGTTTAATGTTTCCAGAAGCTGGTAGTGTTTTGGCTAGCTTATTGCATTACCCTACTTTATGGCTGATTAAATTAGTGGAATTTTTTAGCCAATTGCCAGGAAATTCCTTGGCTGTGGGTAGTATATCGATTTGGCAGTTATTGACTATATATATAGTAATATTGTTGGTTTGGTTAGTTCGTTGGTGGCAGCAACGGTGGTGGTTTGCCGGCTTAATCACTTTTGGTCTAGTTATCTTGCCGGCTTGGCATTCAGCCAGCACTTTAATGAGGATAACTTTGCTAGAAGCTAAGGCAGAACCAGTTTTAGTAATTCAAGATAAAGGTAAAGTTACCGTAATTAATAGTGGTGATGAGGGTACAGGCCGGTTCACGCTTCTACCATTTTTAAAACAACAAGGTGTGAATAGGATAGATTGGGCTATATCTACTGATTTTCAAGGTAATGATAATGATGCTTGGCTAGAAGTTTTACAACAATTACCAATTAAAAATTTTTATACCTATACCATAAAAGAAGAAAATACCATAACTCATCAAGCAATTCAACAAGAATTACAAAAACAAAAGGGAATTTATCAACTTTTATCTGTGGGACAAACTATCAATACTGGTTCGCTAATTGCACAATTAATTAATGAACAACCTGTTTTACAATTACAAATTCTAGGTCAAAGTTGGTTATTAGTAGGGGATGTTAAATCTCAAGAGGTGCAAAGAATTATGAAAGCTGGCGGCTGGCCAAATCCCCAAGTGTTGTGGTGTAAGTCTGAGTCTTTGAAAGATTTAGTTACAGTCTTAAAACCCCAAGTAGCGATCGCCTCTGCTGGCAATATTGACTCTAATACCTTAGCTGAACTGAATAAAACCTCAACTAGAATCTTCTTGACAGCGCAAGATGGTGCTATTCAATGGACACCCAAGGGGGAATTTGAGTCATTTATTCAGGTAGAAGAAAATAAATCTTCTGCTATATAGTCAATAAGACTCGCCCGTTTAATTTGTTGTGTAAGAGGCTGATTTGAGGGAAGCATCCGGTTTTGGTAGATCGTCCTGCGCTCAGGCGCACGCTACGCAAACAGACTATAAGTTGGGGCTATACAAACTAACTAAGTTTCATGACTTACTAGCTGATTCTCTGGGTTCATAATATCGGCAGCTTTGACAGGGGCCGTTGGGGTTGATGGCACAACGGAGATAACCGGAACGGGCATTAAATTTGCAGCTGATATCACCAATTAAAAAACCTACTCCTTCTAGGTAATAGCGATCGCCTTCTACTGATCTGAGATTTTGCTGTATCCTAGCTCTGGAAGCATTAATGGCCGCTTGTCGCAACCGTGAACGTATCCGCCACTGAGTTTTTCGGATCACCCATAGGGAAAACAGGGAGGGAAACAACCCAATGGTAATTAGCAAAAGTGTCTTGAACACCTTGTCTCAACCTCTTTTATTAGGGACTCCCAAATAAAAAATATCCCAAATTTTCTGGTGGGATGGGTGTCCCCACCCACCCCCGATTTCGGGCGCACCTTACAAGATGGATGATTTATTTCCAGGAAATCCCATATGTTGAGTGATCGCCCTGCTTCCTACAGCCTTTTGTTTCAAAAATATCTAGTACAGCGCGGCGTAAATCAAGATATCCACTTTGGTTGCCAAAAGACAGTCTCAGCAAGTCAAGATTGCCAAGGTGAGGGAATTGGAGTTGTGGAAATGACTTGATTTGCCATCAACTTGATAGCAGTTCTGCCACAACTAGGACAAGGAACATCTAGAGTTTGTGATGATACTCCTTCTACCTCACTTAATAAACCCTGTTTACAGTGCCAACACTCAAAAATGATGCGATGCACTGGCTCGTTGCAGTCCAGTATTTTAACGTGTTGAAAATTCCTGATTTCGTTGTCTTGGTTTCTTGGTTTGTAGGGTTTTTTTATTTCTCTTACTTCCATCATTTTACCTGTCTAACTCACTGATCAATCTGTCCGGTACTTCAGTGATGGGTTGTTACTGAAAATCAGGACTATTACAATAATGCAAAAAACAACAGTAAAAAGAAAGAACACTTTTTGATGTTGTCAGCTTTTTACTCATTTTAGATGGTAGCTTTATTTTCGCCGTGCTATATCAAGGAATCAATATTTTAATATTTATATTTCGCTAACACTAGATCAATTTTATCAGAGTTAATAATTACGTATAATCAATTAAAAAACAAGTATTTGGTAAAACTAAACACCAATTCGGAAATTACCTCTGACGTTGGGTAGATTAATTAATAAAATTCCCACATTACACTAAATCTACTGGCTAAATTTATGGCTGACTTAAAAGAAGTATTAAGATTTATTGAGAACATCGAAGCTGAAAACTTTGGTCAATCTGTTTATGAAATAGCGAATAAGCTACGTGGCTATACCAAACCACAATACACAACTAAGCTATGGACTCTAGCGACGGGGTATAACCAAAAATATATTCAGGGAGAATTCCAAGGAAAACTTAATCAGGAATTAGTATTAAGTGGTAAGCAGACTGATTTTGCTCACTTTATTGCTTCCCTGTCAGATCAAATAAATCAACAGGGAATACGTAAATCTGATTTAACGAGTTGGACAGGTGATCATACTTCATGGGCAGGGGATATTGGTTCGGCTATTGTATTTTATCGCTCCCAACCGGAACGGACGGCTAAAATTACCCTCGATGAAGCACTCCAAAGACTAGCAAGTGACAATGATTACACGGCAAATATTGCAGCTTATGTCATTGGGAATAAGTTGAATTGCGATCGCAAAGCTATCATTTCCCAGACGATTGTGCAATATGATACTACGGAATATGCAGGGCATATCAAAGCATTTCTCTCCAAACGTCTTGGGGCAAATATTTTAGGTAATACACTTGAGAATCCAGACACCGTAGAAGCTGAAATTCGCCGTACTGTATCTACATATATTAAGTTGTCTGGTAGAGCATCTAATGTTTATAAATCTGTGAAAAATCTAGTCAAGTTACAGCCACAATTAGGATTAGAAAACAACAATGTACCAAATGCCAGTGATTTGCTGACTGGTTCTCTACATTTTTTATCTCACTTAGTTAAATTTGGCGGCTTAGATAGTCTGCATTTTCAGCCATACCAAATTCCTGGAGTTTCTTGGTTGGGAAAGGTGGATTATTTTGTTAGTAGTCATTAGTTATTGGGAATTGGGGATTATTTTTCCCCTATCACCTGTCACCTGTCCCTTCATTCAATCTGGTCTTAAATCGTTTGATAGTTCCACAGTACCCCTAGAGCCATCAATTCTTACCCGTTGTTCATCCTGTAAAATCCAGGTAGCACCTTTGACATCCATGACTGCGGGAATCCCGTATTCACGGGCAACGATCGCACCGTGGGAAAGTCTGCCCCCTGCTTCGGCAATCAATCCTCCAGCCCTGACTAATAAAGGGGCCCAACCGGAATCTGTATAAGGTACGACTAAAATTGTGTCTTTGTCTATGTCTGGTAGGTTCTGTAAATTCCGCACTACCTTAATTCGCCCTTCAGCTTGCCCGTGGCTAGCGGGAATACCTTGCAATATTTGGTCAGAATAAACACCGACGGCGGTTGTAGGATGGGGAGGTATATTACCGTAGACGACGAGGGGGATTTGCTCAATTTGGCTATCTTGGTGGAATTGCGATCGCCTAAATTGGATCATTTGGTTTAAGTGTTGCAGCAATTCGGTGTTAGCATCCACTACTAATAACCGCACTTCCTCTAGTTCCAAAAAGAAGATATCCCCTGGTTGTTTTAGCCAGCCAGACTGTAACCAAATTTGTTCTAAAGCTAGGAATTTCCAGCGTAATACTGCCAATAACCGCGAATAAACCTCGGTAACGCGTCCTTTAATATCTATCCGCTTCTGAACTATTCCACGCTTGCGTTTGCTTGGTTCTAAAGCCACTTTTTCTGGTTCACTCAACTGAATCAATTGCACAAACAACTGTCTGATGGGTTGGGGTTCTTCCTTCCAAGTGGGAACGGCGATATTAGTACCGACATCACTTAAATAGCCGTAGTCTTCGAGTAGTTCATCTAATTCATAGAGAATCTTTTCTCCCTCTGGGGTTTGCTTCAACTGATCAAATACTTGCTCTGGTTCGCATTCCGCTAATATTTGTTTAGCATCGGCGGCTAAGGTTCTCAAGGAACGTAAGGCGGCTACTTCTGGGGTGACGCTGTTATCGATTTGCTCATCTTTCACCCGAAAAATGCCCTGTCTGATGGCGGCACTTAAGGGAGCTAAAATGCTGTAGTAAGTGCCAATACGGAGTAATTCTAGGTTAAAATCTATCCTTTCTAATAGTTCAGCCGGTTCTAATTCTTCTGTGCTTTCATTAGCTAATCTTGACAAACCGGGAATAAATACCTTTTGATAGTCCCGCTTAAAATCTTTTTCTAAATTTAGTTCTTGCTGGAGTAATTTCATTAACCCTGGCAGATTCTTAAAGGTAGACTGCAAGGGCGGTTTAGTCATTTTTGCGCCCCTAGTTAAAAACTCTAGACTTTCTGGTGGTAATCCCATCCTCAAGAAAATCTCTCCTAGGAGGGAGGCATTAAAATAAGCTCTAGAGTAATGCAGAGTTGCAGTTTCAGTAAAATCTAATCCTGTTGCGCGATCGCCTAAGACTAAACTAAAAATATCTCCCCAAACTCCGCAAGTTAAAGGACGATTAATCGACCAAGTGAGGGGATGAACTACCCCAGGAATTACTTCAGCCGCGATTTTGCGCGTCCAGATGGGGAGTAGGGTAGTAATAGGTCTAGCTTGCAGCAACCACAGGCTTTGACCATCGTAACTCCATTCAATATCTTGGGGTACGCCTAGGTAACGTTTTTCAATGCGCCGGGCTAGGTATGCTACTTGCTTGATAATAGCTTGAGGGACTCGTCCTGTCCCCTCCAACTGCACAGATGAAAGATTGTCTGCTTCCACCACAAACGCCCGATATTGTTCTGGTGTAACTTTCCCAGAAACGACTTGTGTGGGGCTACCTGGTAAGGCTTCAATTACCACTGCATCGCCTTGCTGGGTGATGGGATCACGACTAAAAGCGACTCCCGAATATGCGCTTTGGACTTGCTGTTGAATCAGTACCGCCATCGCTGAGTCTGGTAAACCGCGATCGCGCCGATACTGCACCGCAGCTGAATAATCATAAGAATCCCTAACAATCGTAATAGCTTGCTGCAATTGTTCTTTACTGGTAACGTGCAGCAATGTTTGATATTGTCCAGCCGCCGAAGCTTGTTCTGAATCTTCCCCAATGGCGGAAGAACGCACTACCAAGGGAGATAAATCGGAAGGTTGGAGAAAATTTAATAATTTTTCGGGATCATCACCAGGAACGAGTACCCATCCTTTCGGGACTGAGTAACCCCAACGTTTAATTTGCGAGAGGGTAGAGGCTTTTTGTCCGACTAAGGCAGTATCTAACTCATCATCTAAAGAAAGAATAACGCGATCGCCGCGCAAATATTCAAAGACTGCCTGAGATTGAGCATCTCCCTCTTGTAATGGTAGGTTCAAATCATCGGGGATTTTTTTGTAAATCCATCCTAATAATGCAGCTAAGGCCACAGCCGCCAGAATTTTCGGGAAATCTTCGGCATGGAGAATTACCATAAACAAGGGAAACACAACTAAGACTCCATACTTCACGAAAATTCTCGACTGCAACAGGGTAAAGCTAATAATCGCTAGTAACCCCACAAATATCGATAACAGGGGATCATGTACCAGCAACCCCCAAACAACGTTGGTTGTCCCTGCGCCTCGCCCTATTGAGTATCTACCAAATACCAAGGTAATTAACGCCAAGAGTTCCCAAACTGATCCCTCTGGGAAAAAAGCACGGGCTAGAAAAACAGCACCTATACCTTTGAGGGCTTCTGACAGAACAGCCAAAACCCCTGCTATAGTCCCACCATGATAAAAAGCGGCGGAGACACTGATATTTTTCGTCCCGATTTGTGCTAATCGTCTTCCCTTCAGTGCGTAAGTAATCCAAGCGATTACAGGTAACGCACCCAAGAACGGACAGACAATTAAAATAGTTAAAGCACCCCAAAGTTCTCTCATTATGGATTTTGGATTTTAGATTTATCTTCCACCTAAAATCTCAAATCTAAACGTCTAAAGTTTTTCCGCAAGTTTTTGATAATTTTTAGGGCGCACAAGAAATCTAGTTGGCGGACACGCGGCTATAACCGGTGTCCTTTTTCGCTGCTATTTGCTCAATTAAGAGCGTAAGCAGACTGTAACGCCCAAATAATCAAAACAGCAATTGATCCCAATAGTAACACAGTAGAGATTGTGACTAGTTTGGGGGCATCTGCCCCTTCAAATTTCATAATTCCTCTATTTAAGTCGGACATAGCTTTGTATTACTCCCTTTGTTACGGTGCTAATTTGTCCGTTTTGATCTTAGTCTTTCTATTTGCAGATAGGGCGATTTTACAGATAATATTTTGTTTAAGCTTTGCAACGTTTCTCACATGAATTTTACGGTTTGTTATGATTTTGCTGTTTAAATTTATACAAAATTTTTTTTGTAATTAATTACTAGTTTCTAGAGTACCGTTAAGTAAGAAGACTCTTGCTACTACTTGGTAAGACTATGCAAGTTGAAAAGCTATCAATTTCCTTACCAGCTTCCCTGGTGCAATTTATTGAAGGTTACAAAGTAGCCCATGAATGTAAATCTCGCTCCCAAGTCATTGAAAAAGCATTACAGTTGTTGCGAACACAGGAACTAGAACAGGCTTACAGAGAAGCATCTGCTGAAGTTGACAATGATTGGGAAATCACGATTACAGATGGATTAACCGATGAAGCGTGGTGATATTTATTACGCTAACCTCAGTCCATCTGTAGGTTCTGAGATGGCTAAACGCCGTCCAGTGTTGATAGTTAGCAATGATGCCAATAATCGTGCAGCTAGCACAGTAACAATATTACCGCTTACATCCAATGTCAGCCGTGTTTACCCCTTCGAGGTTTTACTGAATCCAGAGGATAGTGGTTTACCATTAGCGTCCAAAGTACAGGCGCAGCAGATACGAACAATTTCTAAGCAAAGGATTGTGTCAGAGGTGGTAAATAGTTTAAGTGAAGACTTGATGCAATTAGTAGATGCGGCTCTCAAACTACATTTAGGGTTGGAGAGAAGTTAACAAACTACAGTAAAATCTCTGCTAAACATTAGGGACTTTCAGAAAATAAGTTCTTAGGCTGGGAAAAGGAGGGTGTTTGCAGGTGAAATTATTATTGGTAATTTTTGGGGTGGTGGTGGTAGCTTTAGTGCTGGGGGAAATCGGATTGCGATCGCTATTTGGTTTTGGTAATCCCCTGACTTATATTGCTGATGATCAAATCGGTTATTTGTTAGCACCCAACCAACGCACTCGTCGTTTTGGTAATCGCATTGAGATTAATGAGTATTCTATGCGGAGTGGGTCTATATCCAAAATCCCTGTACCCTCAACGCTGCGAATATTAATCATAGGCGACTCAATTGCTAATGGTGGTTGGTGGACAGATCAGACTAATACCATTTCTAGCTTGCTGATGGCTAGCCTGTCTCATCGTCAACCCACCGAGGTGATGAATGCTTCCGCTAACTCCTGGGGGCCAAGGAATGAACTCGCTTATCTCCAGAAATTTGGGACTTTCCAGGCTCAGTTGGTAGTTTTATTAATTAATACCGACGATTTATTTGCTACTGCACCCACCTCATTGCCAGTAGGACGCGATCGCAATTACCCCAATCAAAAACCAGCCTTAGCATATATAGAAGTATGGCAACGTTACGTGCAGAAACAACAGCCGATTCCCGAAATGAAAGCAGTGCAGAAAGAACCAGGCGATCGCGTGGGTGTTAATCTAGAAGCCATTGCTAAAATTCAAGAATTAACTCGTCAAAACAACAGCAAATTCCTGCTGATGATGACTCCCCTATTGCGAGAACTAGGTGAACCAGGCCCCCGTGATTACGAAATTAAAGCCCGTCAACGTCTGAATGATTTTACGCAAGCACAGCAAATTACCTATATAGATTTTCTGCCGATATTTAACTCTCATACCAATCCTCAAGCCTTATACCAAGACCATATTCATTTGAACTTACAAGGTAATCAGTTAGTCAGTCAAGAAATCGAGCGATCGCTTCTCAATTGATCCATCTAAGGGACTGCCAAAGAATAAAAGTAGAAAATTAGGGGTGAATGAGCCTCAAATGCCAATAAAAAATCAACAAAAATTTAAAATGAGATGAGATGAGATTAACAGTCCCCTTGAAAGACTAAAATGAGATGAGTAATCCTCGTGTTTTGTGCCTCGGTGAAATTCTATTCGATTGTTTAGCTGATCAGTTAGGGCTAAAGCTAGAAGAAGTGCAATCCTGGACTCCTTACCCTGGTGGTGCGCCAGCTAATGTCGCCTGTGCTTTGGTCAAATTGGGAACTCCCGCCGCATTTATCGGCGCAGTAGGGGAAGATGAGCCAGGGAACGAACTTGTCCAGCTATTACAAGAAGTAGGTGTAGATACAAGGGGTGTACAGCGTCATTCTACTGCGCCAACGCGCCAAGTTTATGTGGTGCGGGATCTAGCAGGCGATCGCAATTTTGCAGGCTTTGGTAAGTATGACACCTCAGAATTTGCCGATACTCACTTGCAAGCCAAACAATTGCCAGAGTCACTGTTTCAAGATGCAGAGTTTCTCGTTTTGGGTACTTTAGAACTAGCCTACCCTGAAAGCGAAAAGGCAATTAATCGCACTCTAGAACTAGCAGAACAGTATGATTTAAAAATTGTGCTGGATGTCAACTGGCGGCCAGTCTTTTGGCAAGATGAAAATATTGCGCGGCAAAAAATTCAAGCCCTATTTAAACGGGTCGATTTTCTCAAACTCTCCAAAGAAGAGGCAGAATGGTTATTTGATACCGCAGATCCAGGTGCTATAACTTACCGCTTAGGGTCGATTGAAGGGGTGCTGGTGACAGATGGTGAACATGGTTGTGCCTATTGCTTGGGTGAGAATGAAGGTAAGTTACCTGCTTTTGATGTTGCTGTGACTGATACCACTGGTGCAGGAGATAGCTTTTTGGCAGGATTTATCCACCAACTCAGTAAAAATGGACTCCATAGCCTCAGTGATGCAGATATCGCTAAAAGCATGATTGCTTATGCTAATGCTGTAGGTGCGCTGACTACCATTAAACCAGGTGCGATCGCCTCTCAACCCACCCCGGCTGAAGTAGAATCTTTTCTAGCTAACCATCAGCGATAGGGACTGTGAACTAGGAATTTTAGATTTTAGATTATTCAATCCAAAATCCAAAACTGCAAATCCACTCATTGAAAAGCTGGGGATTGGGGAGAAATGTTTACTGCCCAATTCCCAATTCCCATGCCATTATTCATCTATGCAATTGGGAACACCTACAACAGCACAGGGAAAATTAGAACTAAGCTGTTTAATGAGGGGATGGTAAACAGATTTACATCCCAAAAATAAGATATCAGCAGATTCATTTTCCACCACTGTTCTTAGTTCTGTGCTAACGCCACCGAAGCGCAAATGTGACTTAAAAGAACCTTGCCATTCCTCAGCTAAACTTCTAGCCTGCCAAAGAATTCTATCAGCTTCTTGGAGGGAATCTAGCGTCTTCTGTTGTAGATGTAACGCAATTCCTTGAAGTCTTGGTTGAGTTAATACAGATGTGGTAGATTTGGATACTTCACCAATAGGACATTCTAAATTTGGTAATTTATCGACCAGTCGCAATCTATTAATATTTTGACCATCATGACTTTCTTCTAATACATAAACAGCTTGCACTATGACTTCTTGATTAGTTGCCAACCGTGTCTGATGTGCAATCCAAAAAGCTATATCTAGTGCAGTATGGCTGTTAGGAGAAGCATCATAACCAACAATTAAATTCACTGATTTAGCTAGTTGACATTGCTCATAATCAGGTTTTTTGGGTTCTGGCAATAATAGAATTTGTTCAATTAAGTCATCTCGACCCATCGCGCTTTGTAAGCGTGCTAACATTGGCTTAATGTTCACAGCTTTGACTTCTCCTAAATTTAACTAAACAATGAATGAGAAGCAGGGTAGAAACGAATAGCTCAAGGCTTATTCGCTAGGAATCCCCAATAACAACTGGTATTACAGCCAAGTTTTGGGAGTTCCTTCCATTGCCGACGGAGTTAGCTGACGGGCTAAGACTGGAAGGTGTCTCTCTTATGAGTGCCGAGTGCTAATGTTAAGATTAGTCACACCCTGAAGTTGCTACTCTTTATAAGATACGCCCCATAATTTGGTTTCTCCGCTTCAAATTCAGTCAAACTAAATTTGAATTAGGCCACCCACTACAGAAATCATAGTCTACTTCACTCTTCCTGAGTAAAATATTTATCAAGAAAGTTTAAGGCATGATTACGAAGTTCAAAATATTCTTTTGAGTTGCGTATAGCAGTTCTATCCCGTGGATGGGGAAAGGGAACTTCTAAAATTTCACCAATTGTAGCTGCTGGCCCATTGGTCATTAAGACGATGCGATCAGACATATAAATAGCCTCATCAACATCGTGAGTAATCATCATTACTGCTTGTCGATTATTTTCCCAGATATCTAATACTTGCTTTTGCAATTTACCTTTAGTTAACGCATCTAATGCACCAAAAGGTTCATCCATGAGCAACATTTTTGGACGTATAGCTAAAGCTCTTGCAATACCTACTCTTTGTTTCATACCTCCAGAAATTTCATCAGGATACTTGTCTGCCGCCGCCGTTAAGTTTACCATTGCCAAGTGTTTGTTCACAATGCTAATTTTTTCAGGCCGGTTAGCATTTTTTAACACTTCATCTACAGCTAGACGAATATTGTCTCGGACTGTTAACCAAGGCAACAAAGAATAATTCTGAAATATCATCATCCTTTCAGCACCTGGCTGGCGAATTTCTTTACCGTCAAGCCGTACTGAGCCAGAGGTTGCTTTTTCTAAACCCGCTACAATTTTTAACAGAGTTGATTTGCCACAACCAGAATGCCCAATTACAGAAATAAATTCATTTTCACCGATGCTTAGATTAACTTCATTAAGAACTACAAAGTTACTTTTATCTGGTGTCGGATAAGACTTGACTAAATTTTCGATTTGTAAAAAATTTGTGGGAGAGTTAGCTTTTTCATGAGTATCAACTGACAATGGTGTATATTTCATTTCACATACTCCTAATAATTACAAATTTTTACCTTACTGAGTGCTGAAATAAGAGGAAGAATAACTAGCACTTTTCACCACAGAGTCACAGAGGCACAGAGAGAAATAGGTTTCTAGATGATTTAAGACATGAAGAAATTTGTGGGGGCGTTAGCTCTAATTTCAAAGCTATTTAAATAGCCAATCGGATCGCTAGGGTCAAAGCTTTTTCTATCTATGAATACTTCTGGCGGTTCAACTTTATAGTCTTCTTTGGGACATTCAATGCCCATTTCACTGGCTATATCTCGATATAAGTCTGTTCTCCAGCCTTGTGCTGCTAGTTTGTCAGCATTTTTGGGAAATTCTTTGATCTGTCCCCAACGAGCTGCTTGAGTCATTAACCAGATACTTCTGGATCTCCATAAAAACGTTGAGTGTTCGCCTGGTTCTTTGGGTAGGTTGTCAGGAATATCATAGAAAATCGTGGTGTCTGCGGCGTTGATGGTACGGTCTTTGCCATCAAACCCACCATAGTTGTAGTTGCCGATAATTCCAGGTGCGGTCAATTTGGTAATTGGTGCATCCTGCTTTTTTGGTCTTGCACCTGTAAAGGAACGGTCTGTCATGAGTTCGGCGACTTCTTGGCGATTTTCAGGTTTGCTGCAATACTGGCAGGCTTCTATCATGGCTTTGACTAAGGAACGATAGGTTTTGGGATATTTGTCAATGAAAGATTCCATCACCCCTAGTAACCTATCTGGATGTCCTAACCAGACTTCTTTCCCTTGGGCGAAGGTGAAGCCAATATTTTCATTGCCTGTAATGGCTCTGGTGTTCCAGGGTTCTGCTACCATGTAGGCTTGCATTGCCCCTATTCGCACATTTGTTACCATCTGTGGGGGGGACACAATAATGACACGAAACTCTTTGAAGGGATCGACACCAGCCGCCGCCGATACATAGCGGACGAAGTATTCATAAATCGATGAACTCAAAACTACTGCCCAGACTTTATTTTCTGCTGGTTGTTTTTGAAAGTAACCACGAAAATCTTTGCCGAAGGCTGCTAATGCCTCATCGCCATATTGTTGTTGATATTCGTACCAGGGACGCAAGCCAAAATCCCACATGGACTTATTCATGGTCATTGCATTACCGTGGCTGTGAATGGTCATGGCTGCACAGAGGGGGGCATGGCGTGCGCCTTCTGCACCTATGCGGGCGTTGGTGACAGCACCAGAGACTACAGGTGAAGCATCTAGGCGACCAAATATTAAACCATCGCGGGAGGTAGCCCAACTTGCTTCGCGATTGAGTTGGACGTTTAAACCATACTTGCGAAAGAAGCCTTTTTTCCAGGCGATCGCAAATGGCGCACAATCATTAACGGGAACGTATCCAACAATTAGATCCGATTTTTCTAGATCATCAGATTTAACTAGTGGTTTGATCGCTAAGGCTTCTTCTGTCAAGCCTTTGGCGGATTTGTCTACTGATATGGCACAGGAGGATAAGGTGATTCCGGCTGTGGTTGCTCCTATGCTTTTGAGGAAGTTCCGTCTTGTCCAGTTATGGTTGCTCATGTGGAGTTCAATGGTGTGATTAGCTCACGCAGAGACGCAGAGGCGCAGAGAGAGAGGCTGCGTCTTGAGGTTTTGTTAGAGTGAGATGTTTTTATTTGGAAGTTATGGGGCGATGGGTGGCTAGTTCTTGCAGTTTACTGACGGCAAAATCTAGGATGAGTCCGGTTAAGCCTATGACGAAAACGGCTAGGAAGACTGAACTGAGGTTTAAACGACTCCATTCATCCCAGACAAAGAAGCCTATACCTACTCCGCCGGTGAGCATTTCTACTGCAACTATGACAAGCCAGGCAATTCCTAAACTGATTCGCAAGCCTGTAAAAATGTAGGGTAAACTGGCAGGCCAAATAATTTTGATAATTCGCCGCCAATGGGGGATTTCTAGGACTTGTGCCACGTCTATATAATCTTTGGGAACGCTGGCAACTCCTAGGGCTGTATTAATAATGGTCGGCCATAGGGAGGTGATAAAAATTACGAAAATGGCTGAAGGCTCTGCTAAGTTGAAGATAGCTAAAGCTATGGGTAGCCAAGCTAAGGGTGATACTGGTTTGAAAATTTGAATGATGGGATTGAATGCTAGCATGGCTGGTCTAGACATCCCAATCAAGAAGCCTAAAGGTATAGCTACTACTGCACCTAATGAAAAACCTATCAGTACCCGTCTTAGGCTAGCTATCAATAACCAACCAATGCCTAAATTACCGGGGCCTCTTTGATAAAATGGGTGAAGTATGTAGTCTAAGTTAGCCACGAATGCTTCAGGTGGTGTAGGCATTAACTCATGGTTAATCAGTGCTACAACCCACCAGAGCAAGATAATTCCTAAAAAACCCATGATGGGTAATAGGACTACATCCCTCAAAATTACAGGTTTAGTCTTTTTCCAGACAGCTTGACTGGCAACAGCTGCGATCGCTGCTAAATTTAATTGTAATATCATTCAGGCAACCCCAACAGAGTTAAGTGCAGGTACAAAAAACCGAGCAGTACCAGCCACGGACACTGATGAGAGCTAAACATTAAAAAATGCTGTCTCTTCAGTCTCCTCCCAATGCCTACGAAGTTAGCTGACGGGCTAGGGCTGAGAGTTGCCCTTCTCACGAGAATGTCGAGTATGAAGTGTTGAGTTAGGCGTTGAATCACCTTTCTCTTGTAACTCTTAACTCGCTACTCTCTAAAAGATACGCCCCAAAAACTTGGTTCCTCCGCTCCAACATTACATACTGTGATCTGTTGGATTAGGCTGACTTACTCTAATAGATAGTAATCTTCATCAAGATAGCATTATTGATTCCATAAAAACAACTTTAAACTGATAATTTTTTCTTATTGTAATCTCCAGATTAAATTACGTGCCGTTAGGATTTACCTTGGCAAAATATACCCCACGCTGCCAACATAACCATTCCAAAATTGAGAGAAATTTACCAAACCCGAAGCTTATATTCCCTAAATATAAGCTTCGGGTTTGGTAAGGCTAATTTTTTTGTCTTACAGGATACGATAAAGCTAATAACTGCTAAATATATGTCACACGATAGGTGAAACTTGCCAAGAGTTTCGATAAAGGCCTCTGTAATCGCTAAACTAATGACATAGATAATTTAGTTCCTCTATTTCCTCGGTGAATTTAAAAACATGGATTTTAGTCAATCGCTGGCTGAAAATACTCACAATATCATCGAAAAATGGATTTTAGCAGTTCGGAATGATCAGCAGATAGAAAGTGCTGATGATTTATCCTACAGAGCAATTAAAAATCATATTCCTGAAGTTTTTCAGGCGATGGTAAAAGTGTTGTCGCCTTCCCAGGAGGGTGATATTAAATCAATAGTGACTGCTAGTTGGGAGCATGGTTTGCTACGTGCTGAACAAGGCTTTGATCCGTCCGAAATTGCCCGCGAGTATCGTCTACTAAGAAAAGTAGTATTTGATGCTATGGAGGCTGATTTATTACAGGCAACACCAACCGAAATTATTCGTTATATGCGTTTAATTGATGCGGTGATTGATGAAGCGATCGCTCGGTGTTTTAATAGTTATGTGAAAGAACGCTTGCGTGAATTAGAACATTTACAAACCTCTCTTACTCTCCATAATGAAGAATTGACGCGTTTAATTAATGTCAATCAAGACAAACTTTCAGAACTAGCGCACGAACTCAAACACCCTTTAACGTCAATTATTGGTTACTCAGATTTATTTTTACGACAACAAAAACGAGAGATTCCGAAAAAAGATAGCAACGTCAACGTAGAACATATTGAACGTGTACTACGCAATGGTAGACAGTTACTGCGTTTAATTAATAATGTATTAGAACTTTCACGGTATGAAGCAGGTCAACTCCAACTCCAATTAGTGTCTATTAATGTAACGGAATTAATTAACAATGTCTGTGAGATGCTAGAGCCTTTGGCGGCGGAGAAGAATTTAAGAATCCTGGTTGACTGCAACAGCATATCTTCAGAGATAATTACAGATGGCTTTCAATTACAACAAGTTGTCACAAATCTGGTTAGTAATGGGATTCGCTACACAGACTCCGGTACTATAAGTATAGTATGTCAGATGCTAGATCATGAGAAGTGGGCGATCGCAGTCTCTGATACTGGTATTGGTATTGCACCAAAAGACCAAACCAAGATATTTGAACCTTATTTTCGCGTCAGTTCTCAAGAACGTCCCTACCTTCCCGAAAGCTCTGGCTTAGGTTTAGCGATAGTGGCGCGGTTAGTCAAACTACTGCAAGGTGAAATTAGCCTAGTTTCTCAACCAGGGGTTGGCTCTACTTTCACAGTGATTTTACCTTTAAAAGTGAAGATTTGAAAAAACTGCAAAAATTATGCGATCGCATATCCCGTGTGTTGTCTAACATTAGGTGGGTGGAATCCCAAGACAATGTGATCTTTGGGAATCCCTGCTGCTACTAATTCATAGGTAACACCATCTTCTGTGTCATCCCGTTGTACCCAAATTTTACTATCAATAATTTCCAGATGAACTAAGCAACCATGAATTCGCTTGACACCATCCCAGCCTAAAGTTATCAGTAAATAACTGTCATTTTCGCTATCAAACACAGCTTGACATTTAATATCTGCATAAGAATAAGGAATTTGTGTGTAGGGTGTTAATACCTCTTTGATGATGTGCCGATAATTATCTAAGGTATCCATTGGATAATCCTCTCTGTTTCTGGATTAAAAACTAGTAACTTGAGATTCTCACTTTCTATTAAAAGTGTACCAATTGGTTCTTCAAACAAAGTTGTAAATATACTGTCCCTCACACCCAAATATAATGTTCTTTCTGGTTCTAGGCGATGGATAACAGCACGATACATGATAAATCCCCCGATGGCATCTTTTAGGTCTGCCATTTCTGAGGGACTAACAAAACTTTTAACTTCTACAGCTATTTTTTTAGTTCCTTGTTCTGCGGCTAAGAGTTGTTTTGCACCTAAATCTACATACATATCTTTTTGACCCCACTTTAAATGTAGAGGGTCATGCGTAATTATCCAGTCTTCTTGAATTAAGGCATTCTTAACAGCATCGTGATAAATATCTCTTGCAGGCATATCAAAGTGTATTTATGACAACAAACCTTGTGTTTTTAATTTAGCTAACGCATCCTCAGCTGACAATTTTTCTGCTTCTTTTTTATTACGTCCCGTACCCTCTCCGTACTTTTGATTTTCCACATAAACTTCCGCTTTGAATTCTGGCGCGTGAGACAAACCACCTGTTTGTGTTGTGACATATTTGGGAGGAGTCGGGCCAATATTGCGCTGTACCCATTCTTGAAAGCGGTTTTTTGAATCTACATTAGAGCGAGATACCACAATTTGTTCAGGGACAGCATCAAATAATGGTTCTATAATTGCACGCACAGCTTCAATATTGCAGTCGTTATCTAAATAGTAAGCACCAATCACAGCTTCTAATGTACTGCTAAGTAAATTAGGATTTTGATAGCCACCATCTCGAATTGCACCTTTACCTAACCGTATCCTGAAATCTAAGCCTACTTCAATCGCAAACTTAGCCAGTTGTTTCTCATCTACTAATGCTGAACGCCGCCGCGTTAATTCATCTTCTCCCTTTTCTGGGTGACGACGATAAAGATATTCACCACTTAAAAAATTCAGCACAGCATCACCGAGAAATTCTAGGCGTTCATTGTGTTCGCCTTCTCCTGGGTTTTCATTGACATAAGAACGGTGGGTAAGTGCTTGGCGTAGCAGTTTCGTATCATGAAATATGAGCAGTTTGTGCATTTTGATGTCGCTGGTGTCGGTAAAATCATGGTTTATTTTCAGCGATTGCCTCATATAAAAAACCTAAAATCTTCTTAATATCCTTAATGTAATATTCGCTTAAATCAATACTTACAACATTATTTTCCAGATAGAGAAACTGCCATATCGTGCCAATAGTCACAGCACCATAAATTTTTTTAATAACATTATCATTTCTTTCATTAAAAATCTGAGCAGCAACCATTTCTGCAATACATTGTGCTAAACCAGACCGCAAATTTTCGTTTTTACTTTCTACTAAAAAAATTACCGGACTGCGGACAAATAATTGTTCAGGAGAAAGACTTAAAATAAAATCGCAAAAACCATTTAGGCCTCGTTGAGCATCAACAGCAAACTCAACTCCAGAAAATAATCCAATTTCATAATTAAATTTACGTCTGATTTCTAGTAAAATTGGACTAATAATCATTTCGCTGCGAGCTTTTTCGGAACTGATAGCAACGGCTAAATCAACATTTTCCTTGAGAATAGTTGAGAGTAAATTACTATATTCTTGTTCTGGTATATCAGCAAATAATCCAGATGACTCTTGAATACGTAAACCAAAATTGTCAATTATTTCCTTAAGTTTAAAATCACTATAAGCCATAATAAAAGTTCAAGATTAAATACTCGATGATTATTATTTGATTTGTGAAAAAATAAGTATTGATGCACTAGACTAGCTATAAATACCTAATTGCATTCATAACTCAAACCAGATTTATATATTATCTTTTTAAGATTCTTCATAAATAATTAATTTTAAAACTTTATTTTTTGGGGAATATCCTACTTAAATCTACGGTCAAATCAGGAAAACAAGGTAAAGCTATTACCTGATTAGGTAAAACAATTCTTTTATTTGAATAACCAGATTTACCTTTAGTATCTTGATAAGGCTCACTGTAAGATTCTAAATAGTTATCAAATAAATTGAATATCCAATAATTAGAAATACCTGCTTGAGCATAGAGAGGTATTTTGACATCTTGATCATAACTTAAAGACGAATCTGCAACTTCCATCACCAGCAACACATCAGCAGGGCTAGGATGAGCAGAGAGATAATTGTCATCTCGATTTTTAACGATCGCAAAATCAGGTTCTGGTTCGCTGTTGGGAGGTAAACTAATTGGAGCTTGAGATTGCAGAATAGCCCTATCTCCTACTAATTTTGGTAATTCTCGTAGTAAATTGCGTAAGCAAGTTTCATGGGCTTTACCCTTGGATACCATTTGTATCAGTTCTCCGTTGATTAATTCAATGCGGTCATCCTCGTGGAAAAAGCCCAATTCCACGAGTTTGTGATACTCTTCCACTGTGAAGCGTTTAGCTTGAGCGATACTCATAAATTTTGCTCCCAAGGGCAACACAAAGCCCTCATTCCTATAACCCTTATTCTAAATATGCCAGAAATTGATATGCTAAAAGCCGAGACTAACTTGTAAAGTGCTGAGTGCTGAGTTATGAGTGCTGAGTAAAAATATCAGTTCTTAGTCCCTATTGAAACTGTCTCCTGCCTTTATAATCATTTGCAAACCAATGCCTGCGCCTACTATCAACCCTACAATTACCGCTTTTCCCTTGACTGCCGTTGTTGGTCAAGAAGCCATTAAATTAGCCTTGCTGTTAGCAGCAGTCGATCCTGGTTTGGGAGGAGTAGCGATCGCAGGCCGTCGCGGTACGGCAAAATCAGTTATGGCGCGGGCTATCCATGCGCTGTTACCACCGATTGAAGTTGTTCAAGATTCGCTGAGTAACTGCGACCCTAACCACCCAGAAGCATGGGATGATGATCTTTTGGCAGAGTACGCTGATAAAGATATTCAGGATGTCCCGACAGCAATTATTCCTGCGCCCTTCGTGCAAATTCCCCTCGGTGTAACAGAAGACCGCCTCCTCGGTTCTGTGGACGTAGAAAAGTCGGTCAAGCAAGGAGATACAGTATTTCAGCCGGGGTTACTCGCCACCGCTAACCGAGGCGTTTTGTATGTGGATGAACTCAATCTATTAGATGACCAGATATCCAATCAGCTATTAACAGTCCTATCGGAAGGACGTAACCAAATTGAACGGGAAGGGATCAGCTTTCAGCATCCTTGTCAATCCCTGTTTATTGCCACCTATAACCCAGAAGAAGGGGCATTGCGGGAGCATTTATTAGATAGAATTGCGATCGCACTTTCTGCTGACGGTGTTCTCGGTCTAGATCAAAGAGTAGAGGCTGTTGAGCAAGCGATCGCCTATTCTAAATCACCCCAAGAATTTCTTCAGCAGTATAGCGAAGATATCGACTCGCTAAAAACTCAAATTCTTCTGGCGCGGGAATGGTTAAAAGATGTCACCATCACCCGTGAACAAATTGCTTACTTAGTAGATGAAGCCCTGCGCGGCGGTGTCCAGGGACATCGGGCGGAATTATTTGCTGTGCGGGTGGCGAAAGCGGCGGCGGCTTTAGATGGGAGGTCAACGGTAAATGCTGACGACTTACGCCGGGCTGTAGAGTTGGTGATTGTCCCACGGGCGACTGTTGTCCAGACACCACCCCCAGACCAAGCACCGCCACCACCGCCACCACCACCACAAAGCCAGGACGAATCAGAAGAAGACCAACAAGAGGAAGAAGAAGACAAAGAAGATCAAGAAGACCAACCAGACGAACCAGAAGACCAAGAACCCCCCAGCATCCCCGAAGAATTTATCTTTGACCCGGAAGGGGTAATCCTAGATGAAAGTGTGCTGTACTTTGCTCAAATGGCGCAGCGTCAAGGTAAATCTGGAAGTCGCAGCATTATCTTTTCCGATGACCGGGGACGTTATATCAAGCCGATGTTACCTAAAGGTAAAGTCCGTCGGATTGCCGTAGATGCCACCTTGAGGGCGGCTGCACCCTATCAAAAAGCCCGACGGGAGAGACACCCAGACAAGAAGGTGATTGTGGAACAGGGCGACATTCGCGCCAAGCGTTTGGTACGCAAAGCCGGGGCTTTAGTGGTGTTTGTGGTCGATGCTTCGGGTTCTATGGCCTTGAACCGGATGCAGTCAGCCAAAGGTGCAGTTATGCAACTGTTGACAGAAGCCTATCAAAACCGCGACCAAGTAGCATTGATTCCCTTCCGGGGAGAACAAGCAGAGGTATTATTACCACCAACCCGTTCTATCGCCTTAGCACGCAACCGCTTAGAAAGATTACCCTGTGGTGGCGGTTCACCCCTAGCACATGGGTTAACCCAAGCTGTACGCGTCGGTTTAAATGCTCGTATGAGTGGAGATATTGGTCAAGTGGTAGTTGTGGCAATTACCGACGGACGAGGTAATATTCCTCTGTCCCGTTCTTTAGGCGAACCCCAAGAACCGGGAGAAAAGCCAGACATCAAAGGGGAATTACTAGAAATTGCGGCGAGAGTTCGCGCCTTGGGGATGCAGCTATTAGTTATTGATACTGAGAGTAAATTCGTCTCCACTGGCTTTGCTAAAGAGTTAGCCCAAACCGCCGGCGGTAAATATTATCATTTACCCAAAGCTACCGATAAAGCTATTGCTGCCATGACCAAAGGTGCGATCGCTGATTTAAAATCTAGATAAAATCACTCTAGAAGTAGTAGTCTTTTTCTATCCTCAGCAATAAAGAAAAACTTCTCAATCGTTATCTAATTTGGGATGAGGTTCTCACTCTCCCACTTAGTTTTGATAGGAGGAGTAGTTATGGCAAAGTTTGGTTATCATGCCTCCCACGAACAATTTAAGCCGAGTCAGCTTTTACAATATGTACAAGCTGCCTACCGAGCAGGTTTTGAGCGTGTATCTTCCTCAGACCACTTTCAGCCGTGGAGTGTGCGCCAGGGAGAAAGTGGTTTTGCTTGGTCTTGGATAGGTGCGGCTATGCAATCAGTACCACTTACCTTTGGGGTAGTTTGCGCCCCTGGACAGCGTTATCACCCCGCAATTATTGCTCAAGCAGCAGCGACTCTGGCGGAAATGTTTCCTCGTCGCTTTTGGTTAGCCTTGGGAAGTGGTCAAGCCTTGAATGAAAAAATCACAGGCGATCGCTGGCCGGGCAAAATTGAACGCAATGTCCGCCTTAAGGAATGTGCTGATATCATTCGCACCCTCTGGACAGGAAAAACTGTCACGCATCATGGTTTAGTGCGTCTAGAAGAAGCAAAACTTTATACCTGTCCAGAAGTTCCGCCCTTAATTATTGGCGCAGCCATTACACCAGAAACCGCCGAGTGGCTGGGGGGATGGGCAGATGGACTAATTACAATTTCTCACCCCTACAACAAATTAAAAGCCGTAGTCGATGCTTTTCAAAGAGGTGGCGGCAAAAATAAGCCGATGTACCTCAAAGTTCAACTTTCCTACGCTCAAGATGAAGAAACTGCCCTCAGAGGTGCTTATGAACAGTGGCGGACTAACATTTTTCAAAGTCCAGTATTAGCAAACCTCCAGAATCCTCAGCAATTTGATGCGGCGGCACAATTTATCAAGCCAGAGGATATGTATGAATATGTGCAGATTTCAGCTGAAACCCAAAGACATATCGAGTGGTTACAGCAATACGTGGAACTAGGTTTTGAGGAAATTTATCTGCACAACGTCAACAAAGAACAGCAGAGGTTTATCGAAGTTTTTGGTGAACAAATTCTGCCAGTAGTTGTAAGCGAAAAACAAACAGCTTTACCCGCTTAATTTGATTTTAAATCTTTATTATACAACCAAGGACAGATGTAAAAATTTACGAAATATTTCAGGATAAATCACGTCTTTGAAAAGCTGATTTTGTCATACTTCAGTAGACATTATTTAGTAAATCACGGCGTAAATAGAACAACCATTATTTTTATCAGATTTTTGAATTTTGACCATGGCAATTTTAGATTGAAGAAAATCTGACATCCAAAATCCAACAACCAAAATTCGTTGATTTCACGGCCGTACTAGCTTTTCCATGTACATTTTACAAGAGGTATCATGAACCGAAACTTCATTTTGCTAGCTTCAAGTATTGGATTAAGTGTGTTGATTGGAGCTTGTGAACCTGCTACTCAAACCCCAACAACTGCACCACCACCCGCGACTCCTGTACCCGCAGTTCCACCTGAAACTCCGCCAACTGTAACTCCAGCCCCAACCCCTGCTGTCCCATAAAAAATCTCACAAGTGCAACACGATTGTAGAGGTGTTATAAGTTAGCATCTCTACATTAAAAAGACTGCCATAATTTCTAGGATATTTAAAAAAATCTGCATTTATTAATAACATAAATTATTTATCTATAAAAATATTGTTGATCGAATAAAACCATGAGAATAAATGTTGGTTCGCCAAATTTAACAATTAATCACGGCAGAACCTTTATGGTGTCTGATTTAGATGGCAATATAAACCCTGAAACTTCTCAGGGGATTTTTGCAGATGATACGCGGTTTTTGTGTTACTACGCTTGTTATATTAACGGTAAAAATTGGATACGTCTGACCTCTACAACAACTGCTTATTATGCAGCGCGAATTTATCTGATTAACCCAGAATTTACTACTGATGATGGGTCATATGCTCAAGGCACTCTATCATTAATGATTAGTCGGGTTGCTAGTGAAGGTATCCGCGAAGAGTTACAACTCACTAACTATGGACTGAAAAAGGTTCATTTCAATTTAGAAATTGCTTTGCGTTCAGATTTTGCTGATATCTTTGAGGTTGAGTCTCAAAATATTGTACGTCGTGGACATATTGAAACTCAATGGCACAGGAAGCAGAGTGAACTTGTCACAACTTACAGCAATGATGATTTTTTCCGTTGTCTTAGCTATCGTCTAGCCAGCTGTCCAGTAGAGCCGCATTATGGCAATGGGCGGATTATTTTTGAGATTACCTTAGAACCTGGTGCTAGTTGGAATACTTGTTGCTTTTACACCTTGGCAGATAACGAATACGTTCGCAAGCCCGTAGACTTATCTTACACAGCAGCTATTGAGACAGGTTTGGATAAGGTACAACAACAATGGCGAGACAATGTTACTGATGTTACCTCTACTGATGAAGATATTAATCGACTGTACCACCAATCAATAGAAGATTTGGGGGCGTTGCGCCTGTATGACTACAAATTTAGTGGGGATACTTGGATACCTGCGGCGGGTGTACCCAAGTTTGTCACCTTATTTGGTCGTGATAGTTTGATTGTGAGCCTGCAAAATATGATTGTGCATCCTGGTTTCGTCAGGGGTACATTGCAAAAACTGGCAGAATTTCAGTCGCAAGATAGGGATGATTGGCGGGATGCTGAACCAGGTAAAATTCTGCACGAAGTTCGCATGGGTGAACTAGCGTATTTTAATAAAATACCGCACTCCCCCTATTATGGTGCTGCTGATACTGCTTCTTTGTTTTTAATTGCGTTGCATGAAGCTTGGAAATGGTTAGGTGATGAGTCGTTGTTACAAAACTATCGGGATGTCGCTCGGCGTTGTTTAGAATGGATTGAACGATATGGCGACTTTGATGGCGACGGCTTGCAGGAATATCAAATGCGCTCCTCACAGGGATTGGAAAATCAAAGTTGGAAAGATTCCGGTGATGCGATCGCTTATCCTGATGGTAGACAAGTAGATGCTCCTAAAGCTTTGTGTGAACTCCAAGGCTATGCTTTTGATGCCTATATGCGAATGGCAGAAGTTTTCGCTGTTTTGGGAGAAAGTAACTACGCTAGTGAACTACGTACTAAAGCAGCCAAACTACAAACAAAATTTGAACAGCAATTTTGGTGTGAAGATTTAGGCTTCTACGCCTTCACCCTCGACCCTGAAAAACAACCCGTTCGGACTATTGCTTCCAATCCTGGTCATTGTCTGTGGAGTGGTATCGTTAGTCGTGAACGTGCAGTGCGTGTAGTGCAACGCCTCATGCAACCAGATATGTGGAGTGGCTGGGGTATTCGCACCATCTCCACCCAGAACTCTGCATATAATCCCTTTTCTTACCATTTGGGTTCGGTTTGGCCTCATGATAACGGTATGATTGCAATGGGATTTAAACGTTACGGTTTTGCTCAAGAAGCGGTGCAGGTAGCGAACGGCATTTTTGATGCTGCTAAATATTTTGCTAGTTACCGTTTACCAGAACTCTATGCAGGAATTGAGCAAGAATTGGGAACATTTCCAGTCCCTTATATAGAAGCAAACGTACCACAAGCTTGGGCGGCTGCATCGGTGTTTCATCTTTTGCAAGCGATGCTGGGTATACAAGCGGATGCACCCAAAAGCCAGCTTTATGTTGACCCATATTTACCAGAATGGTTGCCTAACATCACCCTCCGTAAGTTGGAAATTAACCATGCTTTGGTGGATTTAAAGTTTTGGCGTGAAGGTAATATAACCCGTTGGGATGCTTCTGTAACCCAGGGTAATGTTAAGGTAATACAACAAGCTTGGCAACCTTGGCGCATCGAACAATACGCCACTTAAACTGATTCCTGTCACTTTTCCATCATATTTATTGCCGATAATTTTGAATTGATTAGCTAACAACCAAATGGCTAACATTCCGCCTATGGGAAAATTTTAGGCCAATAAAATGACAGCAACAAATCAAAATACAATACAGCCACAGCAATGGCATAACTTGTCTGCATCAAAAGTGGCACAAAATTTAGACACCAATATAGAAGCAGGTTTGACACCCAATGAAGTGACAAAACGACGGGAACGTTTTGGTGCTAATGAACTCAAAGCTAAACCTGGAAAAAGTCCATTGGTGAGGTTTTTATTACAATTTAACCAGCCGTTGTTGTACATATTGATCATTGCAGGTGCAATCAAAGCCTTCATTGGACAATGGGTAAATGCTGGGGTAATTTGGGGCGTAACCCTAATTAACGCTATTATTGGTTTTATTCAAGAATCAAAAGCCGAAAGTGCGATCGCAGCCTTAGCTTCTTCAGTACAAACTAATGCAACTATCCTCCGCAACGGTCAAAAGGTACAAGTTCCCTCAAGGGATTTAGTCCCAGGGGATGTTGTCTTACTCGCTTCTGGCGATAAAGTACCCGCAGATTTGCGTCTTGTACAATCCCGCAATCTTCAAGTTAATGAATCAGCACTCACGGGTGAGTCGGTGGCTGTAGAAAAAAATACCCAACCACTCGATCAAGATGCAGTCTTAGCCGAACGCATTAATATGGCTTATGCTGGCAGCTTTGTTACCTTTGGCACTGGTAAAGGCATTGTAGTTGCTATTGGCGAAGCTACAGAAACTGGGCGTATCTCCCAACTAATGGAGCAAGGTACGAGCCTGAAAACTCCCCTAACACGGAAATTTGATAAATTTAGCCGCACCTTACTATATATTATTCTCGGCATCGCTACGCTGACCTTTGCTGTTGGGTTGGGATATGGTAATTCATGGCCAGCAATGTTTGAAGCGGCGGTAGCCTTTGCTGTGAGTGCAATTCCTGAAGGGTTGCCTGCTGTAGTCACAGTGACATTAGCTATAGGTGTATCTCGCATGGCACGCCGTCATGCGATCGTGCGGAAGTTACCAGCCGTGGAAACCCTCGGCGGTGCTACAGTTATCTGTTCTGATAAGACTGGAACACTAACTGAAAACCAAATGACGGTACAGGCAATTTATACTGGCGGGGAACAATATACAGTCACTGGTACAGGCTATATTCCAGAAGGAGAAATTTTATCCGAGGAACAGCCAATAGATTGGCGCAATTATCCTGTTTTAGCGGAATGTCTGAAAGCGGGGTTGTTATGTAATGACTCACACTTAGAATATAAGGAAGAACAATGGCAAGTTGTCGGCGATCCCACTGAGGGAGCATTAATAGTTGTTGCGAATAAAGGGGAACTGGAACGCCCCACTTTAGAGCAAGAAATGCCCAGATTGGATACTATCCCCTTTGAGTCTGAGTTTCAATACATGGCAACTTTGCATGAAGATGCTTCAGGTGTGAGGACTATCTATGTTAAAGGTTCAGTCGAGGCGATTCTCAAACGTTGTCAGCAAACCTTAGATACTCAGGGTAATCTGGCTTCTGTAGATCCAGAAAACATACATCAAAAAGTTGATGCAATGGCGCATCAGGGTTTACGGGTGCTGGCTTTTGCCAAAAAATCTGTCTCAGCGGCTCAAGATGAACTAGATCATGCAGATATCGAAGCAGATTTGGTTTTTTTGGGATTGCAAGGAATGATCGATCCGCCTAGAGCAGAAGCGATCGCCGCCGTAGCAGCGTGTCAAAATGCTGGTATCCAAGTCAAAATGATTACAGGCGATCATGTAGTCACTGCGCAAGCGATCGCGGAACGGATGGGCTTTAATCAAAATGGTCAAGTTCTGGCTTTCACAGGTAGCCAACTAGCCCAAATGGAAACATCAGAACTAGCTACCGCCATAGAAGACGGGGCTGTATTTGCGCGTGTTGCACCAGAACAGAAACTCCGCATCGTGGAAGCCTTGCAATCTAAAGGCGAAATTGTCGCCATGACTGGGGATGGTGTCAATGATGCACCAGCTTTAAAACAAGCAGAAATCGGGATTGCAATGGGGGGTGCGGGTACGGAGGTAGCCAAAGAAGCCGCAGACATGATTTTGACAGATGATAATTTTGCCTCTATAGAAGCGGCGATAGAAGAAGGGCGGACTGTATATCGAAACCTATTGAAAGCGATCGCCTTTATCTTACCTGTCAACGGCGGCGAATCAATGACAATTTTAATTAGTGTACTACTGGCTAGAGTATTACCAATTTTATCTTTACAAGTGCTGTGGCTCAATATGGTCAATTCCATCGCCATGACTGTACCCTTAGCCTTTGAACCTAAGTCTGAAAGGGTGATGCAACAACCGCCGCGTAGCCCCCGCGAACCCTTACTTTCCCGCAGTTTAATTAAGCGTATCCTGGCAATTTCTATCTTTAACTGGATTTTGATTTTTGGTGTATTTGAATGGATGCGACAAACTACAGGCGATATCCCTTTAGCCCGGACAATGGCAATTCAGGCATTAGTCGCTGGGAGATTATTTTATCTTTTAAGTATTAGTCAATTAGGAATGGCTATAATTAATCACCTGCGGGGAATTAGACAAACATTCAGTGATGCTTCAGTTATGGGAATGGGCATTGCTTGTGCGATCATTTTGCAAATCATCTTCAGTCAATGGGGCTTGATGAATCGGTTATTTTCTACTGCGCCACTGAACTTACAGCAATGGTTAATTTGCTTACTTGTAGGCTTACCAATGATTCCCTTAGCAATACTAGTAAATCGTTTTGACCCTCTTGACTAAGGTGATAAGTTATTGCGTAATCTGAATGCGATCGCACTTGATAATCATCAGGCGATCATTCCTCAGTATGACAGGTTTGCTATATCTCAATGGTAGGACACAGGCAATTCGGCAGTGTTACCACTGTAGGCGATCTCTTCCATTGGAACTGTCGAATGTTGAATTTCCTGTTGATATAAAGGGATTTCAATCCAAAACTCACATCCTTTCTCTAACTCCGATTCACAACGCAATATTCCAGAGTGTTTATCAACAATAATTTGATAACTAATCGATAAACCTAAGCCTGTCCCTTGACCTACAGGTTTAGTTGTGAAAAATGGGTCAAATAACTTTTGTTTAACTTTCTCGGTCATGCCTGGGCCATTATCCTCTATTTTCACGACTACGCGGTCATTTTTCGTGATGTGAGTGCTAATTTTAATGTAGCTAGGATCAGTTTCAATTTCTTGTGGGGTACGCTCGGCATTGTAACTATTGAGAGCATCAATAGCATTATTAATAATGTTTAAAAATACTTGGTTTAACTGTCCTGCATGACACTCTACCAGAGGTAGCTGGCCGTACTCCTTGATAATTTCTATTTTGGGGTTCTCTGGTTTAGCCTTAAATCGATTTTGCAAAATCAACAGTGTACTTTCAATTCCGTCATGAATATTCACTGCTTTCATCTCCGCTTCATCCAGACGGGAGAAATTGCGTAAAGATAAAACTATTTGCTGAATACGCTGAGATCCCATTGTCATCGAACCGAGAATTTTCGGTAGGTCTTCTTGGATAAACTCCAAGTCCATGTGATCAATCTTTGATTTAATTCTTTTACTGGGATGGGGAAACTCTTCTTGATATAAACTGACTAACTCTAGTAGTTCTTGGGTGTAGCTATTAGCATGAGTCACGTTACCGTAAATAAAATTCACTGGGTTATTAATTTCATGCGCTACCCCAGCTACTAACTGACCTAAGCTAGACATTTTTTCAGTTTGAATCAATTGTGCTTGGGTACTTTGCAATTCTTGTAATGCTCTTTGGAGTTCTAACTCTGCTTGTTTGCGTTCAGTAACTTCTAACTCCAAACGTTGGTTCATGTGAGTTAATTCTGTATTTTTGATCAGTGTTTCATGAGACTTAGCTAATTTAATAGCCATGTGGTTAAATGCTGTAGCCAAGTCTTCAATTTCATCACCTGTACGAATATCCAAACGATACTCAAAGTTGCCTGTAGCAATTTCTGATGTTCCCGTCTGTAAGTTCTGCAAAGATTTGATTGTTGGCCGCCAAATCAACATAAATTTGCCAACTAATAGCATCAAAATCACAGCCACTACTACAAAAGAAATTATTCTTTGTACTTGATGAAGATTTTCTAAATCTTTTTCTACTAACAGCCTATGTTCATCAGTACGTTGAATCAGCTGATCAAGAAATAATTTAATATCTCGACTAAAAGAATTAATAGAGCGAAAATATAGCTGTGAATCTGCCTCATTACCTTGATTAGAACTTTGCTCAACTAATTGAGTTGCTATATTGCGAAGAAACTGATGACGACGACGAATTACAGATATTTCTGGCACATCTGGCATTAAGCGTTCTAACTCATCTAGGGAGTTGATAAACTCCGCATGGGATTGTTCAATTTCTGTATTCTGATTTTGGAATAAAACAAAATCTTTGAGGATAATAATTTCTGACTTCAAGGCGTTGTCTGCTTCTAGAGCCGCTTTGATGGTTTCCGCAGTGTCATAGCTTTTCTCGCGTACAGTCTGTTTAATTTGCTGCACCACTACCGTATTACCAATGAGGATAGCCACTACAAGTCCAACAGATACGGCAGAACTAGTCAGTAGCTTTGTAGAGATTTTCATTTTTACGGGAGAGACATTAAGTTCAATTCTTGGCGGATTTTTTGAATCTGATCATAATCAGAAGCAATGACAAGGGTGTATGCATTTAATTCACTACCTTCAACAGCACTAACTTCAGTATTAATACTTAGAAAAGCCTGCTTAAGTTGTTGAATTAGCTCAGGGGATAGTTCCTCCGATACTACTATGGGAAAATTGGGTATGGGAGCAGATTCCCAAATAATTTTGGTATTTTTTGTTGTGAGTTTAACATTTTTTTGCTGATTCGTATACAAAGCAAGATTGCTAGCAACAGCATCAACCATGCCATTTTCTAGTGCTGTCATACTTTGATTATGATTGCCCAAATAGATGAGTTGAGTAAAATCTCGATAAGGGTTATCAATTCTTTGTTGTTTTAAATCTGCTAAAGCTGTAAGATACCCGAAAGTAGAGGTTTGATCAACAAAAGCAATACTTTTGCCTTTCAGGTCTTCTAATGTTTTAATGTTGCTATCGGCTTTAACAATAATACACAATCGATACCAAGGTTGACCTGTATTGGTGTCAATAGGAGCTACCAAAGGTTGAATTTTTGCACCTTTTTCTACAGCTTCAAGATAGGTAACAGATCCCAAGTAGGCCATATCTATTTGATTTTGGACTAGCCACTGTAAAACTTCCTTATTATCCTGAGCAATTTGGAAATCAACTTTTCGCCCTAGATATTTTTCTAAATAATTACCTAGAGGTTTAAGTGCTAGTTTTTGATCTGTCTGATCTTGGGTAGGCATTAACCCAATTTTGAGGTTGGGTTGATTTTCTGTGGTATTGCTAGGGGTTTCATACGCTGTACCTTGTCTTTCTCTTGTGCGTCTAGATACCTTCATTGGTGATGGTGATGAGGTTTGATTGAGAGTCTGCTGACTATATTGGGATGAATTTTCATTACAGCCCATACTCAGTAGTGATGCGATCGCACCTACAATTAAAATCTTGCCACTCAGCACAGATCGTTTGTGAACAAGCCACTGCAAGGCTTTTGTCATAGAATTTAGACTCTGGTGATGAATAGTTTCCGCCAATACTAGGATTTGATTTTTTACCTAAAATCAGCTGAATAAATTTTTCTCCTAGGAAATATCAGGTTAATAGTGGCAAGTTTATACCGGATTAGCAATGACATCAACATTGATCCCAATTCTTTATCAAAAAAATGGGTTTAAAACCCCAGTGACAGTGAAGAGGAAGGGAAGGGAAGGAGAGTTATTCTTGTAGATTTTGCTAGCACTTCGCCACCTGGTTTGATATCTTGCACCATTTTCACTAAGTGTAGGGTAGGCAATACCCACAATGTAGAAATCGAGTTTCATTACTCTAAAAGCATTACCCACCCTACAAAAATTGGTATTAATTAACTGATGCAAGATGTCAGTTTACGCAAAATAACACCCTGGTCAATTGATGAATTGCTTACATGCGCTTAAGCGAAGACAAAAGAATACTATTGCTTGCGGAAGTTAGATACTTACAAAAAGCCGTCCTTAAAGGGCGGCTTTTTGTAAAATAGGATTTGTGGAAGGGTAATTTTTATCTCACTGGAATTTTAAGCAAAAATTCTGTTCCCTTATCTGGTTCTGAAAAACACTGTAATATTCCCCCATGTTTTTCGACAATAATTTGATAACTAATTGATAATCCCAATCCTGTGCCTTTACCCACAGGCTTAGTCGTAAAAAATGGATCAAATAAACGACTTCTGACTTCATCGGTCATTCCAGAGCCATTATCTGCAAAACTAATAGAAATAAAATTGTTATCTAGAATTTCAGTCCGAATCTGAATTTGTGGTTGAGATAATCGTTCATGATGACTGACTATTGAATCTTCCAAGGCATCAATTGCATTAGTTAAAATGTTCATAAAAACTTGGTTTAGTTGCCCAGGATAACAATCAATTAATGGCAATTTTCCATATTCTTTAACAATGGAGATATTCAAACCGATACCACTATTTTTCCAACGGTGATGCAAAATTAGTAATGTATTATCAATGCCTTCGTGAATGTCAACTAACTTTTTCTCAGCTTCGTCAAGACGAGAGAAATTTCGTAAACTTAGCACGATCTCACGGATACGATTAGTACCCATATTCATGGAATTAAGAAGTTTGGATAAATCATTAGCCAGAAAATCTAAATCAACTTCTTCAGTGAGTTCTTGAATTTCTGCTTTGGGATTGGGGTAATGTTCGCGGTAAAGATTTACTAGCTTTATCAAGTCTTCAAAATATTCATTAGCATAGGTTAAGTTACCATGAATAAAATTCACTGGGTTATTAATTTCATGAGCGACCCCAGCTACTAATTGTCCCAGACTGGACATTTTTTCGTGTTGAATCAGTTGAGATTGAGTTTGCTGCAACTGATATAAAGTTGTGGTGAGTTGTTCTGCTTGGGTTTGGGCTGCCAAGGTAGCGGCACGACTTTGATTGTACAATTGGGCATGGTCAATGGCGATCGCTAGTTGATCTGTTACAGCTTGCAAGAGTCCAATTTCGCTTTGACTCCAAACTCTTTCGCCACTACAATGACTGCAAACAATTGCTCCCATTTCCCCAGAATTACTTTTAACAGGTAGTAGTAATTGAGAGGTAATCCCAAACTCACTTAAGAGTGCTTGTGTATTCTGATCAATATTACTATGATTGTAAATATCGTTAATACAAATTATCTCTTGATTGAGAAAAACTTGTTTGATAAAATCATTATTCTGTAGAGGCATATTACCTAACATTGTAGGCAATTGGTAATTGCGAGATTCATGAGTAATTGTGAAGCTAGATTGAGAAGGGTTAGATAAATACTCAAGAAAATAGCAGCGATCAACTTGTAATAAGCTGCGGATTTCATTAACAGCAGTTTCGAGAATAGTATCTATATCTAAGGAATTACGGATTTGGCTGGCTAGACTCAATAATAAGGCTTCTCTACGACTGAGAAGTTCTTCTCTTGCCCAAATGCGATCAATAGCAACAGCAATATTATTAGCAATCCAATTTAAAAGGTTATGGGTTGCTTCTGTAAATAATTGCTGGTTAAACAATGCGATGACACCAATTAACTGTTGTTCTATAATTAATGGATAAGCAGAAAACTGCAATCCTAAAAATGCTTGATCGATAACTTTATCTTGATTATTAATTTTGAATTGCTCGTTAATAATAGGCTGATAATTATGAGCCATAACACCAATGATTTTATTAGCTAAAACCATGTGATTGGGAAAGTCCTGGTTATGTTGTAAAACATTACAGCTAGAATTTTGACACTGTACACCAGCTTGTAATTCTAGTTGTTGAGTTTGTCGCTCAAAAGTCCAAATGCACGCAAAGGCAACATCAAGGTATTGTGAGATAGTATCTGTGCAGTGTTGTAAAACTTTTGGTAGTGTACCACTCTGAGATAAGGCTAAACTCACATCAGCACTTAAGAGTGATAAACGCGATCGCTCTAATAAAGCTAACTCTGAAAGCTTCCGTTGGGTAATATCTGTCCGAATTGATACATATTGATATGGTTTATTATCATCATTTAATAAGGGTGCTATTAAAGTATCTACCCAATAAAATGTGCCATCTTTGGCTTTATTTTTAATTTCTCCCTTCCAAATTTTCCCCTGAGAAATAGTTCGCCACAAATTGGGAAAAAATTCTTTGGGGTGATAAGCAGAATTAATGATGCGATGATCTTGTCCCAACAACTCTTCTCTAGAGTATTTAGAGACTTCGCAAAATTGGTCATTTGCATAAGTTATTCGCCCTTGAATATCTGTAATAGCTACTAAGGAATGGGCATTTAATGCAAATTTAAATGCTTCTAATTCTTTAATATTTTGTTGTATTAATGTTTCTCTTTCTTTTTGACTTGTCACATCACGGGCTACAGCATAAATTACTTTTTCTGCAATATCTATATTTCCGTTCCATGACAACCATTTATAAGAACCATCTCGACATAAATAACGATTGTCAAAACCAATTACATCTGCTTGACATTTAACAAGCTTTTGTGTATTAAAATTTGTAATTTCACGGTCTTCAGGATGAACAAATTCTATAAAAGGTTTTGCTTGAAGTTCCTCCTGCGACCAACCTAATGTTTTTGTCCAGGCTGGATTGAGAAATTTAAAATATCCATCAAAACTAGCAATACAGAATAAATCAATAGCTGATTCAAAGAAGAGAGATTGCTTTTTAGCTATTTGTTGAGATTGACACTTGGTTGGTTTCATAATGCTTAAGCTCTGAAATTATTTTTTAACACTTTGTCATGTCAACGAATTTTAGATTTTGGTTCACCTATAAAGGCTGGTAGCGTCCTACTACGCTAGCCCAGCATGAGACAAAAAAATCTAAAATCGGCTTTCTTTCAATCTAAAAAGGGCATCGATCAAAATCTCCAAATCGATGTATTTATATTATGAAAAAGAATATAAATACATCAAATTAGCTATTTATTAGACTGTTGGGATTTCATAAACTCAAGTTTGTATTAAATATATACTTCCCTAAAAAACCAGGAAATGCTACTTAATAACTCTAATTCAAAAATAAGAAGTATTACGAAAAAGCTAGAAAAATATTTAATTGAAAAGTAATCACTCGAAAAATATAAAAAAATGCAAAATACAGGTATTTCTACAAGGAAAATATGAGTAATTGAATTCACTATCAAGTGAAAGTTTGTTTTTTCAGGAAAATTACTGGATATGAATAAAACTGATTAAATTAAGTAATACTTAGCTGTAAAAATGGAGTAGGAAGCAGGGTATATCTATTTTTTATGTTTGGTTTTGGGGGTTTCTCGTAAGTAACAAATTTACAAAAATGAGTTGAAGTTTTAAGCAATACTGCCTCGTTTTCGGGCTTCCTTGTAAGAAGTACCGACATTTCTCAAACCAGCTTTAATCATTTGTTTCTCTAATAAGGCAAAGAAACGGGTTCTATCTCCGCCTCTGACTACAGCCTGATTATGGGCTTCCGCGATCGCCACAGGATAGCCACAGCCTTTCTGTACCTGTGCCAGCATCAACCCCAAAGCTTGGTCAAACATGGCTGTATTCTCAGCTACCCATGCGGGTACTTCTATCCGCGCAATTTCTGTCCCGACGTGAACGTGACAAAAATAGATAGTTTGGTCTGCGTAAAGTTCCAGGATGCGGTTATTGCTGCGCCAGAGAGGCCCTCGTTGTCCAGGTGTGAGTTGAGTAGTCCACAATGCAGTATCGCGCAACGGTTCAAACACCTTGCAAGGGACTTTTTCTAGTTGATTTGGGCAATAACTGACACAATCTGGTGCAGGATGCGGACAAGCCAACAACCGTAAAAAATTCACCCCCTCCACATTCCGAGAAGCACTAAGATAACCCATCAAAGGAATTTGAGCCGCACGCATTTGACTCCAAGCTTCCAGGATGGGGGGTAAAATGCGATCGCGTGCATCTATAGGTAATTGTTCCAAAAACCAGTAAATTAAAGAACCATCCACCATCGCTAAAGCAGGGATTTTTGTGGCAAAGAGAGAATTATTACCTTCTCTTGTCCCTTTGTCCTCAGTCTCCAGGGGTTCTTCAATTTTGAATTGACTTATCGCCAACTCAGCTAACACCGTCGCTTCGCTAGAAGTGCGGCGGTAACTCATCCATTCCTCAGTTTTAATTCCCCACTGGCGGGACATATATAAATCTTCAGGGCGGTAAAATACCTCTGGCAAACTATCCATAATCGGATAGCGATTTTGTCCGTAGTGTAGGACTACCCTACCGATATTTAAGAGATAACAGTAAGCAATTTCGTGATGATTGGGGGCAATTTGCGAACCATCGGTAGCAATAACAGTGTGTACCTTGGGGGGAACAGGGATATCTATGCGAGTGTTTAGCGGCTCAAGGGGTGTAGCATTAGCAAAGAGAATGCGATCGCGCCATTTTTCCTGACGTTCCATCACCTCTTGTTGACACTCGTAAGCTTTTTTGAGGTGCTGTTGCGCCAACTCTAAACGCTGGCGACTAGCCACAGCTTCTTGGCTAAGATGCTGACTTAAACCCTGCATTTGTCGCGCTAATTTTGTTAAATCAAGCATAGAGTGAGTGCTGAGTAGTGAGTGCTGAGTAGTGAGTGCTGAGTAGTGAGTGCTGAGTGCTGAGTGCTGAGTAGTGAGTGCTGAGTGCTGAGTGCTGAGTGCTGAGTGCTGAGTAGTGAGTGCTGAGTAGTGAGTAGTGAGTAGTGAGTAGTGAGTAGTGAGTAGTGAGTAGTGAGTAGTGAGTAGTGAGTAGTGAGTAGTGAGTAGTGAGTAGGTAGGCATTGTATTTTTCTCCCCCTGCTTCCCCTGCTTTCTTTTCCCCTGTCACCTGTCCCCTGTCCCCTGTCCCCTAATTATCACAGCCACCCAGAAAAATCTTTAGCAAATTGAGACAGGGATAATAATTTAATTCGCGGATTGTCTTGGGCAGCTTTTCTTTCTGGTTGCGTATTATAACCCCAATCTCCTAAGAAAAGCTTGACATCCTTCAGGTCTGTTTGCTGTTGGACTAACTCCAATGTCTTGAGTCTGTCTTCTATAAACCACAAATTACCGGGCTGAATATCTGCACCTGTAATCAATTCGCGCAGGGTTTCGTATTTGGGACGCTTGACTTCTTTGCCGAAAATTGCTGTTGGCGGTAAGTTCACTCCTTCTCGTTGCAGTAACTGCTGTACAAATCGTCCTTCTTTGGTAGTGACAATATATAGCTTGACTTCGCTATCAATAGTTACTTTCAGTTTTTCCACTACACCTGGATAAAATTTATGCAGACTCAGCCAACCGTCTAAATCTGTAGCAATCCATTCATCTCTTAGACTATCTAGTTTGATCGCAATTTCTTTTGACTGTAGCTTGTCAGTTGACAAAATATGTGGGGTAATATTTCCCCATTCTTGAAGAATCTTGTCTTCTGGAATGTCATCTATTAAAGCTTTAATTAACACTGGCATTTCCCAACCTGTTTCAATCACAGGTCGGAGGCGATAGAATCTTAAAGCTAAATCATCTGGTGGTGTATCGTTAGCAGGCGACCAAATTTGATAGTAGGCACGCCATGCTACCTCAAAATATTCAATTAGTCCATCACAAATCACACCATCAAAGTCTAAAGCTAAAATTTTCGGACTACTCGCTGTCATGGTTTTGAGGGTTAAAACTGCTTTTGTCAGCTTAACTGATGCAGTCAATATTTTCTGTATAAAAATAGCTGAATCCGGTAATTAAATTATAAATAATGCCTAAATACTTGAATTGGACTGACGCACTCGCAAAAAAAAATCAAGGCTTTGCTTTACTTCTCTACATTTACAAAGACGAAAATACATGATTTTTGCGTCATTCCTGTTTAATTATCTTCATTATTATGGTTGAATAATCGTATTGCCAGAGATATTTAGATAAATTATAGTAGAATTTAAAAATTTTAATTTGTCAATAAGAATATGCGATCGCTAGAAGAACCAAAGTTACTCTCTGATTTCATTCAACATGACGGACAGTTACAAGGAGCGTTACTGCTTGAAAAATCTAGTGGAATTATTTCTACAAATAGTGAAGGTAAAATAACTTCTTGGGGAAATTTGAGTTCGAGAAAATGGTTTTGGCATCAGAAGATTTTCGGGAATATAACCACTAATGAAAATCTTTACCCTCTAAAAAAAGAGACTTATGATGATTGGGTTTTGATTAACAAGCAGCCCTCTTTATTACAAGATTTTCTCGGTGATAATCAAGTAAATTTCATTTCCGAGGAGCAGTATAATCAACTTCGGAACGATTATGATCATCGCTGGACTTGTTTTTACTGGTTAACCCGTCCTGGATTTTCTCAGGATTTTTCCCAAGCTATAATTCAACTGGCTTTTTATTGTCCAAGTGCGTGTCATTATGCCAGTATCTTTCATCTCCAAAAAATTAGTAACAAATGGGAAGTTAACTCATCTTATGGCTTATACAATCAATAATTAATTATAGAAAAAATCATCCTTTTTGGTTACTAGTAGGAATTAAAACGCCATGTTTGGGACTAAATAATAAAGCTAACAGAAATAATCCTGACACTACTAAGACAATTGCTGGGCCAGAGGGCAAATTATAAAAGTAGCTGAGATACATACCGCTAATACTAGAAATCACACCAATGACTGCACCTAAAAACATGACTTGGTGTAAACGTTTCACTAAAAGATAAGCAGTTGCGCCTGGTGTAATTAATAGTGATAAAACTAAAATTACACCTACAGCTTTCATGCTGGCGACAATAGTTAAGGAAATCAATAGCATCAAGCCAAAATTAAGCCGATTGACTGGTAAACCTGCGGCTTGCGCTCCCAAGGGATCAAAGGTGTAAAATAGTAATTCTTTATATAACAGAACAATTACTATTAAAACAATGGCGGCAATGATGGCTGTGTCCCTTACTTCATCTACAGTTACACCCAGAATATTGCCAAAAAGAAAGTGATTGAGGTCGATTTTATTATCTTTTTGAATAATAGTAATTAAGGTAATGCCAAGGGCGAAAAATGCAGAGAAAACTATGCCCATTGCGGCATCTTCTTTAATGGGCGATCGCGTCCTAATCCAAGTTATGGCTACGGTACTAAAAACCCCAGCAATAAACGCGCCAATAAAAATATTTGCTCCCAACATAAAAGCGATCGCCAGTCCTGGTAAAACTGAGTGGCTAATAGCATCACCCAAGAGTGCTAATCTTTGCACCATCAAGTAACTACCCACAACCGCACACAACAAACCCACCAAAATCGCAATCACTAGCGATCGCTGCATAAATCCATACTGCAATGGCTCAATTAAAGCTTCTAACATAGACTAATGTCACCTTTTCACCTCTTGTCAATGGTAGCTTTATTTGCACTAGTGAGAAACAGGGGACAGGTGACAGGTGACAGGTGATTATTGCGGACACTGTAACAGTTGTGCTTGGGGATAGTTTTTTCGTAGTTGCATTTGCCTTGGTGACTGTGCTTGTCCGTAGGTTGGTGACTGTTGTAATACTTCAGGCTTGGGTGGAATGGACAATTTATCTTCTCCTAGACTGCTGAACAAAATGACAGATTGCAATTGCAACCGGCGTTGTTGATGTTGCTGATAGAGTGTGGTATAAGTCTGAACAACCTGCTGCCATTCTGTCACCGGACAATAGCTGCGATCAATCAGTAGTGTAATAGAGGGAATTGCAAACAACCAACTGATTAGCAATCCAGTGAGCAAAAAAACTAACCAACTGAGTCCTAAAGTTTTAAGTAGTTGCGTGTTGAGATTCATTTTTTTAATTCGTAATATCTTTCACTAATGAGAAAACATCTTCCCCAATCCCCAAAAGTTATTTAATTTTGACTTTTGACTTGATTTGTCCCCAGTCCCTAGAGATTAGTCTGAAACAAGTCTTTGAGCAGAACTTGGACTTTTTCAGGTGTACCTTGGTAAACGCTGCCTTCTCGAATTGCGGCGATCGCTTCTAATTCCTCTTGATTGACTTCACCGTAGGCGATGGGATAAACTCTTACACCACTGTGTTTAATCACATCCTCAATTTGCGTAAACTCAGTTCCCGTGGTGCTTTCGCCATCTGTCAGCAGTAAGGCGTAGAATCGCCCGTTGGGATCGGTTTTGCGTTTTTCCATCAAATCTGCTAAACCAACGGCTAGTCCGTCATAGAGGGCTGTGTTACCATCAGGTTGCAGTTGGTCTATAGCTGCAAATAATCGTTTTTGTTCTAATTCGTTGAAAGGAGCAAGCGCAATTCGGCGAACGGGGCGATCGCTAAATGTAATTAACCCAATCTGATTACCCCGGTTGATTTGTTTGCTAGCAAATCGTAAGGCTTCCTGAACTGCTTTCAGGCGGTTGTTTTTTTCCATTGAACCGCTTGTATCTACAATCAGTTCCATGTATACAGTACGTCCGCCATCCTTGCGTTGTTTCCAGAATGACTGCACCGCTTTCAATACTTCCCCTGATGGTATGGGTGGAAATTTACTACGCTTGAGATATTCTGTTTGTTCATATCCCTGTTGTTTGGCTAATTCTTGCATGGGTGCAGAGGTGGCGAAGGTAGCAAATTGCTTCAAGGCTGCTTGCTCAGATGCACTATTCCAATCAAATCCTACTAATGGTGAATTTTCAGGATTACCTAAGGGAATGTAAGCCAGTTTGGCAAATTCCGGCTGTTTCTTTAAGTTGACATAGCTTTGGTAAGCCATGACGATCGCTTGAAACTGTTGGGAATCACGCAGCCAAATTTGCTTTAAGTCTAAGTATGTAGGTGTTGTCAGGCTGATTTGTTTTTGGAAGCTGCTAAAAGCTGAAGTCACTTGAGGATCATTTAGTTCAGCGATAGTCAATGGTTTACCATCTTGAGCATGACCGGCTGAACGCCATAGTAAGGTATGCAGAAAATTTAAGGCTGATGAGGCGATATAAGGATTGGAATAACCAACTTGAATTTTACCTGAGAGAATAGCATCCATCAGCCGATCAAACGTTACCTCTCCACCTTGAGCTAGTTCCTTATAGGTTTGGGGTTGAATAGCAAAAATGGCTTGGTTGGGGGCTAAAGCAGGTGCGATCGCTTGCAGGGATAATCCTTCTGCTTTGAGTAGTTCCAACCACATAGCAGTTGCTGGGGTGTAGCCTGCGGGTTTTCCTTTTTTGGCTGCGAGAATTTGTGCGCCTAATCCAGAGGGAATATTCCGAATCCCCACTTGAATCACTTGTCCAGATGGGAGTTTTTGACGTTGTTGATTAAATTTTTCGGCGACATCAACTAACCAACGTTCATCGTCTCGTTCTCCATTAGCTTTTTCTGCTGAACTATAGATTTCCACATACACAATATTTGAATTGTTGCTAGGCTTTGCACCATACAGAGGAAAGGTGTTGGGATCAGGTACAGAATCAGCCACCGGAGGAATCACGACAGTATAGGACGTGGTATCAGATACTAGCTGTGAATCTACTTGAATGTTTGGTAAAAGCTGTTCGCGGAGATAGCGATCGCTACTTTCAAAGGAATCGATGTCTATGGGTATTGTACAAGCGCACAACAAGCTGAGGCATAGTCCAATTACTAGCCCAAATTGAAAACGTAATTTTTTCATCTGATTTAGTCTCTTAAAATTCCTCTCGTGTTTTCAACAATCAGTGTTTGCAGTCGTGTTGAGATCACACCAGAATTAGTGAGTGTAGGTTGTCCCAAATTGTCCAGTGCTATTTGGTCGTGCAATTCCTGAAGTTGATCCTGGGTGTGCTGAAGTCGGGTCAGACTGCTTTGCAATTGTTGTTTTGCCAATTCTCGATAGTGTGATGTTTGTACCTTTTCAGTTAGTTGCAAAGCCTTTACCAGTCGGTCAAGCAAATCTAAAACGGTGTGCAAGGTTTCTAGTAAGTCTGGAGTAAAAGTTGATTCCTGTTGAGAAATTTGGATAGTAATATGCTGAATCGTTAAAGTCTGTTGTCGAACTGATCGCCACAGAGATTCAGAAGCATGAGGAATCTGGTTATCCAAGTAACTGATATGACCAAGAAATACATCTAATTGCAGCAAATCTGCTGAATTTGCCAAAGTGCGGCTTTTTTGCCGTTGGAGTTGCATATACCAAGATGCGATCGCCAAAACAACAATCACTGCACCGCTAAATATCACAATCCAACGCATTCCTAACCACAAAACGAAGCCCACATAACCGATTAATAGCCCAGTTATTAATAATTTAGTTTGAGACAGGTGCAAAAAATTACGCCGAGATGGATTTATCATGAATAAATTACCTCGTGCATGATTTGAGAAAATAAGTTTGTAGTAAGGACTTTAGTCCTTAGTATGAACTAATCAATTAAGCCTGCTTCTCTGGCGCGAATTTTAGTCATGATTCTGATGTTCTTCCCTTGAGTTCTTAATTCATCACAATCAATACCTAAAGCTTCTTGCAATGTATCCCAGTGGTTGCGAACTGTGCGTTCAGATACACAAATATGTGCCGCGATCGCTTTATCTTGCAATCCTTCATTAAAGGCTAGGCTGAGTAACTTTAATATCTCTGGTTTAACGTTTAATTCCTCATATATATTTGGATATATATGAATGTGTGTAATTTCTTTGATACAGGTAAATCCCCTTAATGCCCCATCTATTCTGGAGAGCATTTCTTGGTTAGTAATATTTTTATCAGCAATAACAAAGCCCCCTTTATGGATATCAATTGCAGGTTTAATTTGCACTAGTCTTTTCACATAAGGGCTTTGGACAAGAATATTCACTTTAGGATATTTGTGCATTATCTGCTGCAAGAGTTCAAGACCTATACGAGTCTGTGCTATTTTTCCAGGTTGTTCTGGTAAACAAATATCCATAATTATGAGGTTGGTTTGCAAATTAGATATTTTATTTAAAGCATCATTAGCTGTTTGAGATAGGCTAATTTTCGCATTAGGATAATAATTTTTGAGCAGTTCAGTTGTTCCAGTTAGACAGATATCAGAACTATCAACTAAAACAATTTGCATGGATGTAGTATTTGCCAAAAATTTGTTCATATTTTTCTACCTGGATTATGAATTGGGACAAAGTTCTTGGTGTGTAGAAACTATGCAAATTCTCTACTTACATTCTGATTTTTCCTGATAGCAGAGGGCATTGATATAAATGTGGGACTTACGCACAAATTACGGAATAAAGAACCACAGAGACGCAGAGAACACAGAGAAATAAGGGTTTAAGAGAGTTTTTGCGTAAGTCCTGAAATGATTAAAGATAGTGATATAGAACGCCTTTTATACAACCAGTAATTCTTAAATACTTAAAGCATTTATTGAGTTAATCACCGCCACCGCCACCACCACCACCATCACCTCCATCACCACCACCATCACCACCATACCCCCCAACTTCGTAACTACTACTGCTGTGTTCGTAAGTAACACTAACGCTCTTACGAGAGAATAAGATCCGGTAGACAATTAACAAGAGAATTGCCCAAAAAATCCACTTAAACAAATTATCGTCAGATTGTGAACTTTGCCATATAGGGGGTTTTATTTCAGTACCTGTGCGATCAAATGTCACCTGAATTTCTAAATCTTCTCCTGGTTCAATAGCTGTTTCAGCAACAGCTTCAATAGTTTTTGAATTCACTTTGCGGATATTTGTAGATATTCCAAAGCTTTGGAAATCTTTGATACTAGCAGCAAATTTTTCAGGTAATTCTACTCTGACTCTTGCCTGTTTGATAGGGGCTTTACGGTCAGAAAAAATAGCTTTCCAATATACTTGAGCATCGTTATCATTTACGTGTAACCCACCAACAACGCGATATTTCAATACGAAAATATCGCTTTCTGGTGCTTTGAGTTGATGCTTCCAACGAATCCAACGTTGATTATTTTCTATACCTGTTTCGCTGGGTAATAATCGACCATTTTCTGTGACTGATATTTCAGTAATATTGTCTACTTTATTCATAGGAATATAGCGGGAGCGTTGATTGTTATAATCTCCTGTAAATATATATTTTTGTGTTTCGGTAATTAACATATCACCGTTAGTTTGCACGGCAATATCAACATTTATAAACTCCCAATAAAAAGGGACTGATTGTGCTTGAACGTGATTAAAAGAAAATGTGAGGCTGAAAATTAGTGTGATACAAAATAGGAATAGTCTTTGCATCAGTTGACGACACATCAGGAATTACTCCATATCTAAAATTCAAAATGCTCTTACCCTTCTGAGGGAATATCGTCAGATAATAGTGAAAATTGTTAAATTTGTTATGCAACTTTACAATTAAATTTATTTTGAGTAAGTAGAAAGACTTGAAAAAACCAAACTATGTTAAGCAATGTAAAAAGACTAGGATTGAGTTCGTAGTAAGGACTTTAGTCCTTTTTTGTTCGCGGAGCGTCTGTCTACGACACGCTATGCGTTGGCGTAGCCTCTCGGAGAGAACGCAGAGAGAACTAAAGTTCTCACTACAAACCTTTAATTATTTACCCTGTTTTACTTAAAGTTGTATTTTATTGTGACTTTATCAATTACTTTTTAGGACAAGGAACATCTTTTACGAGATCAAACTTCAACTGTTTATTTACACTAACGATCGCCCGCGTGGTAAATTCTCTGCGATCGCCCCTCGCATTAAAACTAATCTTTAAACCATCAATAATCTTACTAGATGCGGCTGTCTCAGGTGTGATATCTGTCTCAGACAGTTTTTGTCTGATTTCTTGCCGATTCACAGGTGAATTTGATAACTTAATCGCCTGTAAAACTGCTTGAACAGCTTCATCTGCTAGGGCTGTACGTCGATTTAAATCACCACCCCAGTATTCATTGATCTCTTTTTTATAATTTTCTGCACCACACTGATTGTGATGCCAGTCAACTGCGAGGAATAAGCTGTTTACTGTGGTAGTTTTAGCTTTATCAATGACTTCTTGCAGATACAGAGGATTTGCCCCTAAAATTGGTTTTTTACCGTTGTTTAATTTGATAATATCAATCGTTTTTTCCAATGCTGTACTATCGTCAGTTCCGCCATCTGGCAATATTGCCAGAGCATCTGCATCTCTAACTTCTGATGGCAGTTTAGTAATATCAAATTTGGGATCTGACAAATCAAACTTAGCAATTATACTTCCATTAAAGGCTGTAAGAACTTGCTTAAATTGCTCAAATAAATCCTTACTGAACTCCTCTTGAGAGTTGTAAAAAACCACCACTTTTGGCTGAGTTTTTTTAAGATTCTCCACTAAATACTGCACTAAACTATAGGCTTCTACTCGACTTGATGAAACGGTACGGTAAAATACTTTGTTAGGATCATAACAGTCTGGATTTGATTGTAAATGAACTACGGTACTCGTGGGAGAAATCACCACAAGCTCCTTTGGAGAATAAACCTTCAAGGCTGCACAGGTATTGGGAGAGGTGTAATGTCCCACCACAGCTAGAACTTTGGTATTGTTGGAGAGGATTTCGGCAACTCTCCGAGCTTGGGCAGGTTTATTGCTATCGTTAGCAATAATGACTTGTAGGTTCAACCCATCTTTAACTGCTACATCTTGGGCTTGAGCAACTCCAAAGACGATATCTAATCCAAAGTTGAAATTTAATGGTGCAGCAACAGCAATGGTGTAAATTGGCAAATTGGGGTTTTGGGTACGCCGCAGATTTACAAGAGCATTGTTACGATAAATCAGAATTTCTGGATCTTTTAGTGCTGCTAAACTGAAACCCGGAGCAGATTTATTACGCAGATTATCAAAAATCGCTATTGCGTCGCCATATTTACCTTCAGCAAATGCTGTAATACCTTGATGCTTTAATGAGAGATATGGCTCATTCAGTTGAACTATGCTATCAGCAATTGGCCGTTTACCATAACTGATAAATTTCTCTATATCATCAGTGCAGGTTGAGGGAAAAATTTGACAGCGATTGATGGTAATGGGGATAGATACAGCGATGATTCCAGCCAAAGCAGCCAACCCCAGCATGAGCCGAGAACGAGACAGGAAAAATGATGATTTACGGTTTTGGGGAGTTTTATCAGGCCAAACAAACTCCGGTTGATTGGGATTCAGACAAACGGCGGGTAGCCAGGAAGCAGCCGGAAAAGTGCCTTGTACAGATTCTAAGCGATCGCGAGCTTCACGCACTGCCAAGCACAGGGGTTTACCCTGAGAGAATTCCCGCAAAAAGTAGAGCAAGAATTGATAAGCAATCCGATCCGGTACAGGTTCGCGCATGACGATGACAGCCGGCACGTTTAATTTAGCCAAAAAATCGGCAATTTTTAACCCATCACAAGAATTGAAGATTGCTAACTTTAAACCTCTCTTGACGGCTTTTGTTAAGCTTTTATTTAACGCATCTAAGGGTAAAAATTCGCCATCACTAATTTGAATCTGTCCACTTTTACCCTCACTAGAACTATGTCCGGCAAAAAATAAGATATCCCAATTTTGATCAAATAACAGATGAGAAATCTTTTCTTGACTCGGCTCTGATTGCTTAACAATTTGCGCTCCACGTTGCTCTAGAAGTGTTAAGGCGGCGGCATCTTGTTCTAGTTGCAAACCATCCTGAGAACTGCCAAAAATCGCTAAAACTCTGATTGGTGCGTTGAAAGTCGGGACTTGCTCACGAAATCCGGTGAATAAAGCAAACTCGGCATTGGGAAGCTTAGTAAATAAATCCCAGATGTGCCAGGGTAGTCTGCGGAGAATTTCATTTTGGTTATCATCTTGTGTAGGACATCTAATAATAATGGGGACAGATTGATCAGTGCTGACTCTGGTATTAGCCCGAATGCGATCGCGCAAACTCCTAAACGCGCTATCTTCAAACCATCTTCTACAATAGTTCTCTAACTCTTCTGCTCTTTGTCTCCAGGTTTCCAGATTAGCTACATTCGTTACCTGTGCTGGAACTGCTTGTAGTTGACGACTATTTTCTAATGATGTGTTTTTCCATTCCTGATATAACTGCGGCATTTCTGATGCTGCCGGAATATGAGGTAAATCATCATCATCTTGAATAGTGCGACCATCTTCTAAAATCTGAAGCTTCACAGAGAAGCCGTCTGCAAAGCTACCGCCACTAATCTCCAGTACAACAGCGACGTTTTCAGGTATTTTAGGTCTAGCAGAGGATGGTAGCATAAACGACCAAGGGGAAACATCTGGAAGTAAGGAATTTATTCTAGATAAGCATGATTGAGCAAAACTCCGCAATGATCAGCTAATGATCAGTTAAACCACAAAATTTTCAGTAAAGCTGGCATCATCAAGAACAACACGGACACTAAAGCGATCGCCTCTGTCCGCCGTAAACTTGAATTGGATATAATCATCTTGCTGGCGGGATTCCACTTCAAAAAACAGATTCCCGGTTTCATCCATCCCGATGAGCCTCAAACCTGGGGGTAAGGGAGACATTTTTTCTAGGGGATACACCCGCAGCAGAATTAACATCCTGCCATCTGACTTAGGCAAAATGCCCACCATCAGCACTACAGAATGCCCAATCAGATAAATTCCTAAATCTTTAGCACTAATGACTGGGCAAACTGGATGTTGTGGATTTAGTTCCCACAGTAATTCCGCAGATTGCCAGCGAATTTCATCATCTTGAGTAGTTTGGATGAGATTTACCAAAGCTTCCTGGGGATTTAAGTACAAGGGAACAGATTGCACCAAATTAGAAGTTTGTCGGCGATAGAGTTGTTCAACCTGTTGGCGAAGGGGGTCATCACCTCGTTGCGGCTGTGGCTGAGAAAATCGGACGAATGACTCTTTCATCATATTCAGCAAGTCTTGTGGGGGTTGCCAATCCGATTCAAAGGTACGCTTGAGCCAATGGCTGAGTTGTACTGTTGGTTCTGGTTGCGGTTCTGAAGTCAAGCACTCCAGCAAGACATCAAGAGATTGAAAATAGCTGCGTGGTAGTTCCGATACTGAGACAGATTCTACAAATCCTACAATTTGCCCCTCTTGGTAAGGTTGATCAAGTTCAATCATCACGTAGCCAAGACGCTCTGTCCAAACTTCTGGGGGGATGTGACATTTGCGATCGCTCCCACCCAAAGCCCGACATTCTAAAAAGCCTTGTAAACTGGGAATATACAAGTCTGCAATGTTTTCTAACTGCTGTTCTAGAGGATTCCAGCTATGGCTAGCTGATAAATCGGTATCAATACCCAACAATTGCAAACAACGTTGAGTCACCAACACAGCTAAAGTATTACGATAAACTTGTTGCGATCGCGCTTGAGTCGGCTGTTGTTGAGCAAAGTGGTATGCTTGTTGGCGATCACTTGCGGTAATCAAAATTTTGATTGGTTCAATCATGATTCGTGTCAAAAAAACGTTTGAACTTGTTGGAATATTATTTAGATAACAACTGTTTGAAAATAGGAAAACATCGCAGCTTACAAAATCGCCTCAACGCCGATGGTTCAACTTTGTACTTTTGAGCCAGAACATCCCAAGAAATATCTCCTGAATCGCGCAAAACCTGCAAAATATGAATCAACAAAAACTGACAGTTGACATCAGGATGATTTTGCATTCGACAATTTCTAAACTGCTGCGGATAGTTCTGCACTAAATCTAGCCATTCTTGGATGGTTTCATGCCAACGATCAGGCTCTGGCGCAGGCGGATAAATCCACTCACTATTTTCTTCATTAGCAGGCAGATGTAACCGTCTTTTATTATCCTTCTCTTGGTCGCGAATAACATCTAGAATCCTGAATTTTAGCTTCTGGTTAAACCAAGTAATAAAGCTACCTTTTTCTGGATTATATGCTTGACAAATATCCTTGTTAAACCATTCCCAAGTGCGTGATAAAGCTTCCTCATAGATATCAGGTGATATCTTGCCACCCCCGCACCAAATCAATCTGGAAGACTTCATCATGATCATAATGAATTCCTTGGTTTGACTTGCTAAATTGGGGTCATCAGTTTGACACACTTGCTCAAATAGCCATTGACGCGCCGGAATATCATTAATGATTTCCCGCAGCTTTTGTGGTTGCTGTAAAAGCTTACTCTTTTCAATAGGATTATTTAAAGCAGCTTGCAGCCAGACAATTTTCATATTAGACATAGAGATGATCCAGACCCAATTAGTTTAGGTTTGAATACCATCACAGCACCAACCCTCCTCTGACTCGCCTGAAGGGTTATCGGAGTCGGAGACTAGGGGATTTCTAATTCTTTACAAAACTTTATCTTCCACATTCCGCACTTCAAAAAGTAATACATAATATCGGGACTTAGACAAAAATCAAGCCCAAATGTAACCCAAACTAGCTTTGTAAGCTAATCGGCACTTAAGTTGCATCATAATAAGATGAAGCAGTTTAAAAGCAACTATGCCACCACCAGCCAAAAACTTTTTAACGCCAGAACAAGTCAGCAACCTACAGCAAGCTTTAAAAGAGAGCGAGCAATCACACGTCAGGGAAAGAATTCTAATTATTTTGCTACAGAATGATGGGAAACCGCAACACGATAGAGCCTAAATTTTTAGGCTGTTCGCATAGAACAGTAGCATATTGGTGTATGCACGGTGATCCAGATAATATGGAAACTCTACAAAATAAAAGAGAATACGAACATTACCGAAAAGCTACAACTGAATATATTGAAATATTATTAAAAACTGTTGACCAAGAACCATCAGAGTTAGGTTACGAATTTGGTAAATGGACAGCAGAAAGATTAGCTACATATTTAACCGAAAAGACAGGCATTGATTTAAGCAGTTCTCAGGTGAGGAGGATATTAAAGAGAAAAAAGTATAGTTATATCTGGGCTAAATATGATCTAGAAGATAAACAAAACCCAATCGAAAGAGGCAAGTTTAAGGAGAAGCTTACTCAATATTTAACAATCGCACGAGAACAACCAGAGCATTTACAGGTATGGTTTTGGGACGAGAGCGGGTTTAGTTTACGTGTAATTAGACGTAAGAATTGGGGCAAAAGAGGAAAACGTAAAAATGTGCCAGGACAACGGCGGCATGGTCGCGTCAATGTCATGGGAGCAATCCGAGAGTTAGACAGAAAACGAGTATGCTTTTTTGTTAAAAAAGGTAATGCAGATATTTTTTATGAGCAATTACACCAATTGAATGAATTAATTAAACAAGAGTGGGTAAGTAAAGGAAACCTGGGTAAAGATTTCTCCAAGTATGGGCCGAAGATAATTTTAATTTTAGACAATGCTAGTTTTCATAAACGCAAAGATATTCTAGCTAAAATATCTGAAGAGTTTCCGAATTTTGTTTTGGAGTTTTTGCCTGCTTACAGCCCTGATTACAACATTATTGAATTAGTTTGGCATTCATGTAAAGAATATATTGCTCATCGCTTATTTAAATCAGTAGACGAATTGAAAACACTGCTAGATAAGCTGTTAAATCAAGGCGAGTTAGTAATTAAGTGGCATTGGAAAATCAAAAATAAAGGTAATTTCAGCTATGTTGCAGCTTAAATGCTGATTAGCTTAGCCAAAATTATCGTTGAAAATCAATCGTCTTTTACTGATGATACAGAAGCATTAGCAGCACTAATAGACCAAGTTGAACAAATGACCCCCACCCAAGTACAGCAATTGCTAGCGGAATAACCCACATTCCGCACCTTAAAAAAGGATAAATTAGGCGGCAACACAGAGGATAGGAATCCTCCACCATTACCAATTCTGAAGAAAAAACCACTTGGGAGGGAGGAAAAAACAGATAAATAAAAGTTTTCAGTGGTCGGTACTTAGCGTAACCACACTTCCGGCAATCACTTTCCAGTTGTTTTCAAATAGCTTCCAAACCCTAAGATAGCGAAATTTGCCATTAATTTCTTGCCCTAAATAGTTTCCTAGTATCTCTACCGTGACGGCAACAACAACATTATCTCCGACGACACTTAGCATTTGGTCACTCGATTCAACTGTATGCAGGTTGATGTTTCCCGAATGGTAATTTTTCAGATCCATCGCTTTGGTTGCCGTTTCGCCACTAGGCCCGTTAAACAGAAGCTCATCGTGAAGCAGTTTATTCAAAAGTTCCACGTTATTGGTTTTCATCGCTGAGAGAAGATTTTTCTCGTTAGCGATGACCTGGGCTTTGTGGGTGGCATCCATGCTGTTTGTTGTTTGATTTGACATAATCTCCTCCCCCTTCTTTAATTAACTTAACAATTTCTCGTTGGCAACCTATTGCATCAATAGTAACAATGCACCCTTTCAAGTCTAAAACTTTTAGTAGTTCAGGCATTGCTGTAGTTTCATTAAAATAGCGAAAAGAATAATTACGGATTTCAAAACCAATGACCAGGTAAACGGAATCAGAAGCATATTAAAACTTGTGGAAATCACCTGCATGAGCAAAACCCCTACAACAGTGCCGAGGACATTCGCACGGCCGCCGGAGAAGGGTGTACCACCAACAACAACAGCCGCGATCGCATCATGAGGATGATGCAGGGATAAAAGACTACCTTCGAGTTTTACAGTTCCATCCTCAAGTGGTTCAGCCCCAAATAGAGCGCGTGCCGTTTCACTACGACCAGAGCCGAGCAAACCCGCCAGCCCAACGATTTCGCCACGCCGTATTTTCAGCGAAACACCATTGAGCGTTTGCTTATATTTGAGAGCTTCCGCCTGAAGCAGCACTGGCTGACTTGGCGTGTTTTGCAACTGTCCTGCAAACGCCGTAACTCCTTTGCTCACTTCATCGGGGCGGCGGCCTAGCAGATGACAAACAAGTTCGAGACGATTGAGCGTGGTAAGCGATCGCGTCACGATGTTGCGCCCATTACGCAGTACCGTCACGCGATCGCACACAGCGTAAAGTTCTTCAAAACGATGGCTGATATAGACGATGGCTGTTTCTTGAGATTTGAGCCGACGCATGACATCAAAAAGAACATAAACCTCGGTTTCCGTCAGTGAACTTGTGGGTTCATCGAGAATCAGCACCCGCGCCCCAAAGGATATAGCACGAGCGATCGCCACCATCTGCCGATGGGCAATGTTGAGCGAACTAACCAGCGATCGCGGGTCAATATGTAACCCTTACGGCATTGGTGGTCAAGATACTCGATATCTGATCAGAAAGCCTGGGGATTTTTCATCTATCTCATCAATAATATGAAGGAAAAACCTCAAATGTTCTTTGCTATTACTCGGCTATGCCTCGTATTAATTGAGAACGATTTCGGTTTTTTACAGATGATATCCCGCCAGTGATTCGGAGTACCAAATTCAGTGGGGGACTTACGGCGTAATAGTTAAAGCCACATTGGAAGAAATAGCTGCTTCTTTAACAGGAGACTATCTTCCAGAATTAGTTTTTATCCTTGAACAAGAATTACAACTTTACGAGTTTTATCAAACTCAAATCCAAAAGTGTGACACCCAAATTGAGCAATGTCTAACTTCATTTACTGATAAAAATATTGGCGAGATTGATTAATGAGTTGGCGTAGGCGAAAGGGTCAATACTGGGTATCTCCCCCGATTCTTTGATTTTGGCTTTTAGTTCATCTGGTAGTAGTTCAGGATTTTCAATGAAGTGACGGGCTAAAATATTTTCTGCAATTAATGTACCCGCCGCTTTACCCTGTACAGATTGTACGATAGCGGCAACATCGTTAACTTGTTCTGAAGACTGCGGTCGCTTTTGTTGAGGCGCGTAATTTGGGGCGGCAATCTGCTGAGTCTGAGTAGCCACTGTCAGAGTAGTTGTAGGTGTCGGCTACTCGTCCTCAGTTTCAACTCGCCCCGATGGCGGTGGTACTGGGTAGCCTTCCATCTTTCCGGTAGCTTTAATGTGGTCGTGCAGCCCATCCATGTGTGTTATCTGCTCGACATCCAGATAATCTTCTTGCCTATCTTCCAGGTGATTATCTTCAGATATTTCATCCGATTGTATAAAGGATCTCTGCCTATGCCATATTTTTTTGTAATTCTAATATAGAAATTTTAGAAAAATTATCAGTATTTTGTCTGTCGTCTGTCGGATTGTCTGCCGACTGTAGGCTATTGTCTGGTGTGCTGTCTGCCAGATTTACGCTGTTGTTCTCCATACTATCTGCCATTAGTATCAAACTATCTGGTTACTTTTAAAACCATTGTCTGCTGGACTGCCGGGCAGACACTACCGGACAATCACGAGTTATCCCTGTGAAGTTTTACCAGACTTTTTGGGAGTTATTACCGTGAAATAGACAATTAATAGATACTTATAGAGTCAAACAATG
>NZ_JACJRG010000041.1 GCF_014697125.1 Anabaena minutissima FACHB-250
TCGATGTCTACTGGTGGTGCTGCGATGAAGGCAATGATGAAGCAGGTGGTTGCGGCTAGCAAGGTGGGGATCATCAATACGCCGAACCAACCGACATAAATCCGGTTTTCGGTACTTGTGATCCACTCGCAGAACCGTTCCCATACATTCGCGCTTTGACGCTGTTGTAAGGTTGTGGTCATTTTTTTATGATTGCTTTGGTTTTTATGATTTAGATAGGTATTTCTCCCTATCTGTCTACTACCTTAAACGTAAGTTTGAGTTTTGTAAAGGTAATCTAATTAAATATTACTTATTGAAATTATTTGCTTTACTTATGAATCCCGTGGGTTGACGGGATTTATAAGTTTAAATCAACCAGGAGGCCATGCCATTTGCCGTCCGCCTAGAATGTGCAGATGTAGGTGGTAAACAGTCTGACCGCCATCATTACCCGTGTTGATAACGACACGATAGCCGTCTGTTAGTCCCGCTTCTTCAGCCACACGCTTGGCAGTTAACAAAAGATGCCCTAAAAGTGCATGATCTTCAGGTGTGGCATCAGCTAATTTGGGAATCGGTTTTTTCGGAATCAGCAGAATGTGTACTGGTGCTTGGGGATTAACATCTTTGAAGGCCAGGGCTAAATCATCCTCATAAATAATATTGGCTGGGATTTCCCGACGGATGATTTTGCTGAAAATTGTCTCTGTGGTTTCACTCATGCGTTTCTAATTACTCATCTGCTAGAGATTCTAAAGGTTTACTGTTTATAGAAGAAATATTTAACCAATGCTTGCTAGAGTCTGGAGTGCGTCAATTGTCGGCATCGATGCTGTGAAAGTCGGCGTAGAAGTGGATGTTTCAGGGGGTTTGCCAGGAATTGTGGTTTTGGGGCTACCAGATTCAGCAGTTCAGGAGTCAAAGGAGAGAGTCAAAGCCACTTTGAAAAATGCCGGGTTTGCCTTTCCGATGCGAAAAATTGTGATTAACTTAACGCCAGCCGATTTACGCAAGGAAGGCCCCTGTTTTGATTTGCCTATTAGTGTGGGTATTTTGGCTGCTTCTGAGCAAGTTAGTGCTGATTTGTTGGGAGATTATATTTTTTTGGGCGAAGTGTCATTAGACAATTTGACAATATGCGACCAGTGAAAAAGCTAAAAACCACAGGACTTTGAGATAGTTCCTGTGGTTTTTAGCTTTAGGCTTTAGGAACAATTGTTCCTGAGATAAAGAATGATAAACCTTGAAACCTTAAGCGATAAAGTCAGAGAGGCGATCGCCTACTACCTAATCAACAACGACGAAACTTGACTCTTTTGGTTGGTTTTGAATTATCAGCAGAAATGAAATTTTGTCCCCGCAAGTCTAATTCAATCTCCGGGTAGTCGAGCGGTGTTAGGTTGGTCATCGCATCACCTATTTGTTTTCTGCTGTTGCTTGCAGTATACAGGAATCCCCCTTGAGCCTCAAGTTTGCGCTGCCAAAATACATCTATTGAGCAGTAGCGCAGATGCTTTTGGATGAAGTGTTTTTCGTAAAGTTCAGACAACTGCTCACCTTGCGATCGCCTGTAGGTCAAAATCCAAGCTGCACGTAAAAGGCGATCGCGCTTTTCGTCTTCGACTGCACTATCAATTTGCTGATAATCAATTTCTGTTAGGGGTAAGTATTTTGAAAGTAGCTCCCCCGCTTCCTTTGGGTACGGACTTGGGGTTGGGGGATAGTGCAACCAATGTTCAGGGTGCTTGGTGCGATCGCGGCAATTAATCCTGATGCCCTTAAATTTTTTTAATCGCATAGACTTCAACGACATCTCACAAAGATTGCCGCAGTCGCATTGGAGTAGCCAGGTAGGTTGATTATTTTTATCTTTTTTACCAGTAAGTTTGATTGCTTGGAGAGTACCAAAACGCAACCCCGCAATGTCCGTTATTGGTCGTCCAGGTACATCTCGCTTGGCACACCCGCAAGATATCTGCCCGCCATCGAGACAGCCTCTAGTGATTTCAGTGACTTTGCCGCAGTCACATTGGCATTTCCAGAGTTGGCGAAAAGAATTTCTATCGGGTTTTTGGCTACCCCTGCCTAGTACAATTAATCGCCCAAATCTTTGTCCTGTGGGGTCTGGTTTGGTGCGGCTGGCGGTTACTGCCAACCTAATCTCTCGCTGGTAGCATCCACAAGAAGGGGTTGTCGGTTGCTTGCGATCAAAGGAGTTTCGCGTCCGTTTGACTGTATTTCCACAATCGCATTGCAATAAAAATAGAGGGCGATCGCTCTTTGGGCATCTACCGCTCTCACGGAGTACCGTCAATCGCCCAAATTTCTGTCCTGTCGGGTCAGGCTTCCTCGGCACCATGTTCCACCACCACAAAACCATCAATTTGGGAGCAGAAATGTAAGCCAAAAAATCTGATGCCGCCAGAAACAAAACTCATAATTGCTAATGCTTTCACAAGGACTAACAAAGATTTCTCGAAGGTTTCCATATCTTTGGGAAACAGCAAATATTCATCCGCCCTCATGATGATTCCAATAGGGTATTCGGGACTATCTTCGTCGTGTTGAATCCATTCCCACTCCTCCTTATGCACACCACCACGATTTTTGATATGAGCAATAAACCTGGGGACATTGTGGTGCAAGAGAGCGCGGGCGGTATGCCAAAAGTGTTTTTGGTGTTTATTCATCACGAGGCCATAGCTTGAGATTGGTAAAGAGCGATCGCCTTACCTATATAAGACGGGTGTTCGTAGTTAGGAAGTGAATCTGCGTTGGATAGTAGCCACCGGTTGATATCTGTAGCTAAGGGGATAGACCAGCTTGAGCCTAGTATTTGCTTGGCTACTTGATACCTCAATGAGCCTTCAATTAGTGATTTTTGTAGCATTAAAATTTTCCAGTTAACCAAACGACTCCAAGGGCGATCGCTATTACTAAGCAAGTTTCTAATAAGTAATAGCGGGATACCAGTTCCCGATCCATCGCTTTTAAAACTTTTCGGGCTTCTTTCATACCCCATTTTTTAGCATCTTGGAGTGTAGAGAATGCGGCTTCACGGGTATGGTAGCCTGTACCAATTGAGGCACAATAACACCCATTTGAGTGAAGCCTGATACTAATATTCAACATTCCTTCAGCTAGGCGTAGTTGCCACCAAATAGGCGGATTAAGACTTGATTGTTCCCAGTTCATTTTTCAACCAATCCTCTCTAAATATTTCTACTTCGTTGTTTTTGAAATAACGGATTCTCAGGCACATGAAATAGCTGTCTACCGTTTTAATTTCAATAATTCTGCCTGTTGTCCATTTGCGATCTGACCAGTGCCAAAATTTGATTTGATTGCCTACGGCGTAGTTATTGAATTGCTTAGTCTGAGTAATTTCTATAATCAACCTCCTCAGCGTCTTTACACGCTACGGCAGTCCACTGAGATTTAATCTATCGGTAATAGCTTCAAGGCTTCAGAGCGTTTCCGTTCCAGGTCAGCGATCGCTCTTGCTCCTTCTTTTTGCGCCATCTCGTAGAGGATAGGGTAGCCAGTATTGATTGATTCCAACGCCTCTTCCCTCGTTGCACACCTGCCCTCGCGAAACCAGTGAACTTCTAGCGGATCGCCTATTTTAAAAATCAACCCATTGGGTAGCTGCACCACTTCGTATTTAGTCGTAATCCACAAGCAAGTTACTCCTGGCTGACGGGCGATCGCTATTCCTCCAGGCTCTTTGATTCCTTCTGGGAGGTTGGTTTCTCGGCGGTAGTCCTGGCGTTGGGATAAAAATGGACAAGCCTTGGCACTCCACTCAGCACATTCTTTGTGAGATGGTGGCTCACTGATGGTACGATTAACCGCGCACATTGGCCCAATAGAGAATGCCAATCGTGAGCCTAGTTTCTGCCCACAAACCCAGCAAAGCCTATGCTTAATCGCCGGCTCAAATTTCCTGGCATCAATTATCCGAAAATCATAAACGCCTTTCACCTCTGCAACAAACCAAGGAACTGGGAAGCCTCGCTCAATCGGACGGGATAACAATCGTTGGGGTATGGGCTGGGGTAAATCTTCCCTATATTTATTCACAATTTTCTCCTATCTTTTCAAAGCGGTAATAATTAGTAGTAACTTCCTTGTTTTTATCCCCTAGTATTTCTAGGAAATTATCAAGCTTTCTCGCCCAAACCATTGAGCAATCGTCGGGAGGGAAATAAAGTACGCGAGGGAGGGCGATCGCTGTTAATCCATCTTTTTTGCATAACGTCACCCCATAGCCGTGGTGATACACAGCTAAAATCTCTTCGTTTTCTGAATCTTTAGCCCAATAAGTCACAGGATCGTCAGGTATCCAAACACTGTTGGATACCTCCATGATTTGATACTCACCTCCTTTAAAGTGCCGCCACAATTCTTTGGGTTTAGGCTGGCGTTCTACACCTAAAAAAGCAGGGCTACGCCTCCATACCTCTACTTCCTCAAGCTGAGAATCCCATTGCTTGAAAGGGCTAAAATTGCGCTTGGCAAGGTAGCGAATCATATCAGGGGATGGATTAGGAATTTCTAATACAAACCCTGATGATTCTATGGCTTCCACTAGCTTAGTAAAATTACCTTGTCTTGGCACTTTTGAAAGTATGGCACTGACAGTAATTCGCTGATTATCCTGCCACAAATACCCAAGGAATTTATCAGAGGTGAAACCTAGCTTTAGTGCAAATTCGGAGTCAGGGTAAATTATGTTTGTTGCCACTGTTTGATACTAATCCCGTATAGTTTTTTAAATTGCTTCTCAACTTGTTGTTGCCAGTTTTTAAAAGCTGTGGGGTCTGGCGGCGGAAGCTTGCGGCTAGGTTCGTCAGTGAATTGATTCACTTCTAGCCTTACCAATAACTCACCAGCTTGGGCGGTGAAAATGAAGATTTGATTGATGCCACGATTTTGATAGTCTGGCTCGTAAATCTTGTTCCACAACTGAGCGATCGCCCATTGCTTTTCCATGTCAGAATTTTTGAGTCGTGGGACTTGCAAATTCAAAATTTCGATTAGCTCTTCGCGACTACCGTCAGCGTCGTCTGGCTCACGGTGCTTAAGTTCGCAGTAGAGCGATCGCAAGGGGACTTTTGCAACTTTGGTAAACCCTGCCATCAAGACGCGCTCCTTGCATTTGGTATTAATAAATTATCTTCTTTCCTGATATCGCCCCTACTTATCAGCACCCTCAGCCCCCACTTAATCTCTTTTTTATCAAGGGAGATTAAATCGGGGATTTCTTCCTTAGAGATTGAGCCTTTACTGATAAGCAAGTCTAGTATTGTTTCGGAGGCAGAGTACTGCTTGACTCTGCCGTGTTCTTTTTCGTATCCCAAAAGAACACGGCTTGCAGCCCCCCGCTTATAGCCGCTTCTTTGGGAGGCTTTTTTAATTAGCGAGGAACGGGGAATACCCGAACGAATTAAGTCGTGGATATAGTTAACAAAGTTCTGCCTTCTATCGCAGGAGTTGGGGATAGAAATCCCCCGTTTCTGCCTTAAAAAATTTAAAGTGCTATTAACCAATAAAGCGTCAACTTCTAAGTCTTTAGCTATACAGATGTGGTAGTCTTGCCTGAGCAAATATTTACTGGCAGATTGGAATACTCGGAATTGAAAATCGTTGATTCTAACTTCCTTGCCCTTGGAATTGATGACAATATTGTTTGGCTCGTAGCCCACTTTATAGCCGCGATCGCCTAACTTCTCAATTACGTAATGGACTTTGTTTTTATGGACATTGAGAACCTTGGCTACTCTCTGACGATAGTTGGCATATAGCGGTCTGTATTCTTCGATCTTGCAGGCGATCGCCCACTGTTGCGGGGATAGTTTTGCGTGGGGTAGTTTACCCGCGCAGGGTTCGCAGTATTTGAGATTGCTGTTGTCTGAGCGGCGGTAGGCTAGGGGCTTAACGTCACCGCAGCCGCAGCATCTAATTAGGGGCGGGGACTTATGCCCTTCTGCGTATAAGATTGGTGGTTTCATACGATCAACGCCTCCTCTGTTACAACTACGCACCGCAATGGCTTTTGGCTAACAATTTGCAACCATTCTTTAGATGATTCCCACCTCTGAGTTTCTTCGTCAAAGTTCAAAAAGTCAGAGTCTATCAAGTCTTGGTACAAATCGCCGACGCAGTAACAGCAATCGGTTTCTTTCATGAAGCGATCGCCCATCGCCTCGCAGTCTAGGCACTGCTTAAAGTTCCCCCAGTGTCCATCCCACAACGCGCTAATAGCTACGTACTTTGATCCAGGTGCGATGGCGTTCCGCCCAGCGTTGCTGATCGCCCTGCTGCATTCAGAGCATCGATGCTGTCTTCTAGCTTTGCGGTGGACTGCTTCAAAAATGTCTGGGCGTTCTAAATCACATTCACACATACTAGCCTCCTGAAAAATTTTTCATAAGCGAAGTCATCTTTCCATCACTCCCGTATAAGTCAATTCACACTCTCTTAGTTGGCTGTCTAGATGAAGCCAGCAAGCAATATCCCAAGCCCTGAGTCTTTGTTCTAAAAGTTGTTGCTGGGCTTCGTTGCGAAGTCTCTCAAGCGCGATCGCTTTATCCCAATCCTTGTTGATCAATGCCTCTGTCAAAGCGTCATGGGTGGGGTCAATTAAGGCTTCTACTTGAGCGAAATATCGCCAGTTAGTGTAAACACGAAGATATTCATATTCAGTTAACTCTTCACCCATTGCTCTTCTCAATTAACTCCTGTTCAAAATCTCTAAGCGTGCTGGAAATATTGTTAAATCCGGCGTACTTCTTAATCTTTTTAGGTGTTTGACTAGCCACAGAGGCGATCGCCTCTAACTCGTGCGTGGGTTTTGTCTTTAATTGCTCTATAAGCGCGTCTTTTTGTTCTAGGGTCATATACCCCGTAGAGTTCAAAATGATGCGTACCGTGAGCCTTCCGCGTAGGACTGCTTCAGCTTTTTGTTCTGGGGTCATCCTGTCTTCTTGAGAAGGTAGGGCAGGTGCGCTGTATTCTTGGTATGCCGCAGAGTTTTCCTCTGGTCTACCTGCCTTTGCCAATTCGATTAATTGATCAGCTGTAGGGAATCTCTGTAGTTTGCAAATAGCTGCCGACACGGCATTGATAAAATCATCGTCCTTAAGGTTTGATAGCCAAGCGTAGTAGGAATCCATCACCAATTGAGACTTTGGCTTGCCATACCAATCCAACAACTCCCCAAAATACTTTTTAAAAGTTTGGTCTGAAAGCATGATTAAAACCTCTTGAGCTTGGCTAAGACTGGACGGTAATCGTAAACATCAATCAACTCTTGTCGCCTACACTCTGTTTCGTATGCTTCTTCGTACTGAGATTGGGAGATGTTCGTATCTGGAATAATTCGTTTTAAGTCTTTGGATGGCGATCGCCCTTCTACTCTGTCCCTATAGGCGCGATCGTGTTTCATTGCTGTAGCGTGTTTGTCGGCGTACTCGGCGATTTTGCCATTACTCACTAGGTTATCGAGTGAGATTGGCTTATCCCTCCACCACCCGTCATTCTGCTCGCGCACCCAAGTCAAAGCGTCGCGAAATTTAGCTAGAGCGTCCGCAGGATATTCCTTGCATAAAGCGTTAATCTTTCTTAGTTGCGTTGAGCTTATTCCTCGGTGTTCAGTAAAGTTAGACGGTTTTTCAGCTTGGTATACCTGCAAAAACCATTCCTTCTTCTGCTCATCCGTTACCTTGTTCCATTGTTCGATTTGGTCAAACGACCCCGCCGGAACAATTGAGCTAGATGAGGTGTGTTCGGGTTGTGCCTGAGTTTCTATCTCTGCCTTGGTTGGCAGGGAGGGTTTTTCTGGTTGGGGTTCGAGAGAAGAAATACTTTTCTCACCATCAACGCACACATCCCCCTTTTGGGGGGTAGGGGGGATTTCTTTCTTATCAATCAGAAATTCTTTTTTAGAGGAATTCTTATATATAGTGTTGGGATCATTTTGATCCCTTAAGTTGGGATCATTTTGATCCCTTAAGTTGGGATCATTTTGATCCCTTAAGTTGGGATCATTTTGATCCGATAAAAATGATTGGATCAAAATGATCCTGTCGTCCCTCTTAACATCCCACTTGTCAGCAGGGATTTTAGCGATCGCTTCAACCAGTGCGTAGTTAACCCTGTACCATAACCGTCTGTGTCCTTGTCCCTCATCAAAGGTGTCAGTTAATAACAGCCCAGATGATGTCAGTGTTTGAAATACTCTTTTAACGGTAGGTGCTGACCACCATCTAAAAAATTTAGCTCTCCAGTTCTCAACAGTATGGAATACCCAGTAAAAGCCTTCCTTGAAAGCCTTGGTGTTTTCTACTCGTTCACTAGATGAAGTAAGATAATGTACTTGCTGTAATACTATTGCTTCATCTAGCCCTATACGTTCGGCCAAGGAAGGTAGTACAGTTAATGGTGGCTCACTGATTAGGAGGTTAGACATTTACTTTACCCTCCTCAATCTGATACTGTGCGAAGATTTTGATATGATCATGTTGTAACCTCTTAGACAGGTTGCACCTAACCTCTCGGTGAACTGCCAAGAAAACCGAGGGGCTTTTAATATCTCAATTATCCCATTTAAATAACAAGAATTCAGGGATTTATTTAAAGATTTGGTGATTGTTGAATCCAGTTGTTCCATGTTATTATTGGGGTGGAAAGAGAGAAATTACTCATTGTTGAATACGCACCATTCCGATTAGCCGATCGCTCCTTGGATCGGCTATTTTTATTGCTCATCAAAAAGTGTTGTTTGTCTGCGCTTTCCACTGACATAATCCTCAATCTCCGCGATTAAGTTATCAATTTCAGCTTTCAATTCGTAGCTAATATTTTTCTCTTCAATGCGGGCGATCGCCTTTGTTTCTTCGCTCAATTCTAAGCAAGATACGATAGTGGCATTAACCCCTTCTTCTGTATCTTTTAAATTAACTTCAGTGATTTTTGCATCACCCCATTCTTTGGGGTCTAACTTGCAGCGAATAATGAGAGTTTTTAGGATAATATCAAGTGCTTTATCGAACTCTGCCCTAGGTTCGTCCTTGTAGACGCACCTGAGAATCTTGGTTTCATTGTTGTCGGGCGGCAAGTTTGTAATTAATTCAATCCTAAAATCACGACCATACTTGATTTTAATTTTGTTGACCGCCAAACCTCTTTTTGGCTTTCTTAATACATTGCCACCACTAATTTCTGCTACTAACTGCATTTTTCAATCTCCTGTTTTAGCTGTTCTAAATTAAAAGCGATCGCTTCTATTCTTTTTTGAATGTATGTGGGAGAAACAGGGAGTGTTTCACCTCTATTGGCTATATAAATCGCAAGCATCCTATACTCCTCTATACCCAAATGAATCTTTTTGAGTAATGATTCTTGTCCCTGTAATGAATCCAACATTGCCCAATTCGTACCTCACAAATGCTTTGCGTTTTTCGTGCATCCAGGCTAAATAGGGATACCCAGATTTAATGCAAAATGGATAAGCAGAATCGATTTTTATTCGGAGTAATCGCCTCTCCTCCTCGTTTTTCGCTGCCAAATTACCAACAACTAGCGCAATCGCTTCCTGGGATTTAGCAGTCCAAAAATCGGACATCAGAAAATAAATCTTAGGGGTTTGGGTAACAATCCTTGTATTGAAGTGGGAAGATGGGGAAGTTCGAGCTTCTTTTTGAGGTGAAAGGTTAGCGTTGCAGATGGCGGTGTGTCGGTGAAATAGGTTTCTATTGCTTCCTCTTTTTTAAGCTCCGCGATCGCCTCCCACAACTCTCGGTACTCAACATTGCAAGCATCCTTGAGTTGCGAGGCGTAGCGATCGCCTTTGGATAATTCAGCAACAATTTTCTCTTTGATTGATTGGGGCATATCTAAAAATTGTGTTTCGCTCGTGTTGGTCGGGGTAAGTTAATCCGTCTTGGCGTAGTTGGGTGTCCATTGCTAGCCAGTGGATGATGTCCTCGGCGCGAATACGCTCTAGATAAAGCTGATGCGCTAAATACTCTCGCCTCATTTTTAGAATTTCTAGTTCAAATTGCTGTAGGATGCAATCGCTTATCTCTGATTTGATTCTTGCTTCCTCTTTTCTGAAAAAGCGGGTCAAGTCTCGAAAGTCTGCCTCAAATCGGTCATAGGCGATCGCTCTGAGGTATTGATACTCATTCAAGGTAGCTTGTACCTCCTTTTTTCTTGCCTAGGCGGATGTCGAACACAGCATCACACCGCCTTCGCCTCTTTTGCGGCACGCCGTTGACATCCAGGTAAGCCACGCGCCCCTTAACTTGGTAGGTGTGGTGTATATGTGCGCCTAGGCTTGACCACTCCTCCGCCATTCCTAACGTGCAGTTCCAATCGAGGGGGAGGAGAAATAGTAGCCGGGATTCTGGATTATTGGGGTTAAGAAGTTGAAGCGATCGCTCTATGAATTCTACGGATTTGGAGAACGGCGGGTTTGTGCAGATTAAGTCAAAGCAGTCGCACTCCCATACATCGCTGGTCAAGAAGTCCTCATTTGACCAGGTAGCGTTAGGCGCGATCGCTCTTCCTTGCCTATACCTTGTCCAGTTGACTTCATTAGCGTAGACGGTGTTGGGGAGGTGCTTGGCAATTTGTCCAGCCCCAGCACAGGGTTCAAGGATGTATTCGTCTGTGGGTTTGGCTAATTTGGCTATTAACTGGGCTTCCTTGTTGGGTGTTTGCCAGTCATCATTTGTCCAGTCGCGGTCTGATTCAAAGCCCAATTCGGAGAGTAGAGTTAATTGCTGCACAATCTTAACTCCCCTTCCTCGTAGCGGTGCTGAAACAAAGGGCGATCGCAGTGATCCCAATGAACTAGCACCATATCGTTCTCAAACCCTGTAACCGTACCCGTTTTGAGATAAAGTTCGTGAAAGTGGTCAGACCCAGAAACCCGCGATCCAATTTGAATCACTGGAAGTTCAGGGAAATCTATATCTTGAACTGGTTTTATGTCTGCAAAAGGAAGAACTTTGACCTCGTTCGATTCGACAACGTAAACACTAGCTGTTTTGTCAACATTAACTTGCTCGATCTTGATTTTCTTTCCTAGCGATTCTGACCAAGCTACACGCCCAACTGCGTAAAATTCCGCGCTAAGTTGACTAATCTGTTCCCTCTCATCAGACGTTAATTCTAGCCAAATCTCTTGCTTGATCAAGTCAAAGCGATCGCCTATTTCGCTAAAAGTTGCCCAATCTGCGTCAGGGAGTGCGAGAACAGATTTGATGGAGGCGATCGCCTCACCTAGCTGCCGTAATTGTTGGGATTTAGCATCTAGTTTTAGCTCGTCCACGCCTAGGACTATTGCGGCTGCTTTTCTTAACTCTTTAGCAAACCTAGGGTGTCCGTTGGCCATTGCGGCTAAGGACAAGCCGAGTAGGCTGATTGTCCCGCGTGGGTTCTCGCTGGGCGCGGAGTTAGACATTAACCGCAAATGTAGTTCTGGTTCTAGGTTTTCCACAGCCTTTAGCACTTGAGTATTGATTACCTTCTCCGCTCCCTTGGTAAAAGTGTTTCCCCACTGTTGGCAAGCGCGAGGCTCTATCGAATCTTCTAAGTCGTGAATGCGTTGCTCAAGCCTCCTGTTTTCTGCCTCTAATAAACGCAAGGATTGAAGCCCTTCTATCTCTTGCCGGAGTTTGGCTGCCTCCACTGCTTTTTGATTAAGTAGCTCCCTCGCCGCTTTCAACTGCTCCTGTACACTTGACTCGGCATCTTCCCTAGCCTTAGCGCGATCGCCTATCTTTGATTCTTCAATTGCACGGGCGATCTCCGCTTGTAATTCCTCTTCTGTATAGGTGCGGGGTTTGGGGGTGTATTGGAGAGATTCTACTCTCCCTATCTCATCGATACTGATTAACTCTTTTTCACCGTGAGCAAAGGTTACAAACATCTGTCGTCCATTTTCAGGATTACCAGATATCTCACCTTCTTGGTTGAATCTGTAATGATTGCGTGAGTTGATCCTGACCTTATCTCCGTTCAGGAACAATTGTTCCTGAGATTTTGTTCTTCGCAACATAGGAACAACTGTTGCAGCTGCTTCTTTGAAGTTATCAGCTATTGGTTCAGGGTTGTGATGAAGGGCGATCGCCACCGCTTCCTTCAGCTTTTCGGGAGTCTTAACTAGTCGCAGTAGTGGCCTTGCGTGGCTTTCGCGTTTAATTACGCCGTCAAATTCTGTTCCTTTGAGGGTGTCAACTACCATTTGTGCGCCAATTAACTGGTTGACTCGACGATATCCACCCCAACGGAAAAGGCAGCGATCGCAATATTCCTCAAATGACTTATAGCCGCCTTCCTCAAATACGCGATCGTCGCGCATGACTCTAAGTTCTTCTGCTACTTGAAATTCAAAGCGGTCAATGCTGAGAAAGCTTTCTTCGATGCTTTCGGATAAAATAGCAAAAGATTGATGTGCAGTGGTATTTTGGGCTAGCATGATTCACCCCCAATCAGTTCGGATATCCGTGTATATCCACCTGCTGTATGCCACTCGTTGTTGCAGTACAATTCAAAAGAAGGGTAGCCGTACTGCTTATAACCCTGGGTGTCTCTAAGATTTTTTAACTGCGTAATAAGTTGGCTAATACCCAAGGGGGTACATGGTAAAGATATTCTTGGTGTAAAATTCATATTTGTTAATGTTTTTTGTGAGCGCGTTAGACCCGCGCTTTTTTTTGTGCCTAAACATTGACAGCCATGTCAGCGACGACATGGCTGTCTTCTGTACTGCTTTTGGGCAAGATTAGCCCTGATTCAATTAGCCCGTGGACATTTAGCCCAATGCTGAGTAAGGACTCTAGCGCGGCTTTTTTTGTCACCCCTCTCTGAGCTGCAACAACTGCAACCCTTTGCCGTAGGTCTGGAGATAATCGAACGATCGCTTGTTCTTTTGTCGTCATTTTTCTATCTTGCTGCCTAATAGAAAAAGATTAGCACAATTATGCTTTATTGAGTACGCATGATGCACCCGTGACGTTAGGGCAAGGATTAGATATAATCATTTTGTTTCGTGTGCAGCACAATGCAATTTAAAAGTAAGCCACTATTTTGGACAAAGGATGGATTGACTGCGCTAGGAAGGTTGATTAGGTTGAGTCGAGAAAATCAGCAACTAACTTTAATGGATGCTGTTGCTTTGATTAAACAAAAAACTGGGCAGTCGGTAGGGTTTCGCACCCTAGCTAGTGTTGAAACATCAGTGGGTGAACCAAAATACAATACCCTAGCCGCGATCGCTGCCGCCGGATTTGTCAAAGCTGACGGACGAACGCTGGATATTTTTGACTTTATAGCGATCGCATCTGAGTCTGAGGTGAATATGAATGCTTTGGCTCAATTAATTCAGAATTATTTAGACAGGAATAACACCACCCTAGAAGAGTTTGCTAGATTGTGTCGCCTGGATGTAGGGAAAATGAGGGCGATCGCGTCCGGGATGCAAACTGCTGATTACGAAACAGACATCGCCCTCATTGCCGGATACTTAGACAACCCAACAACGGGGCGTAAATTTGCAGAACTTGACGAATTATTCAGCTATTGCGGATTGCGGATAAATTCGTCCGGTTCTTGGGAAGAATCGCATATTGGCAATACAAATGGCGTTCACTAGTTCAATACTTCCGTAGAAAGGGTTTTGACTATTCTTGCCAGTTCCCCCCGCCATTGAACTAATCGGGCGTTGACCGTAAGGCGGGCATTCTCGCCGTTCATTAATTTAGCTGTGTAGGAATAGTTTCTTAATTCCCCTTCCTTTAGAAGCCGGGATATATAGGTATCAAGTTCTGGCTTAATCCAATAATCAGCCATGTTTTTGCCCACCCAGTCATTGGGGCTAGCTTTACTACTAATAATTATCTTCTCGTTTGAAAATAGCCCCTTATTGTCTTCCATCCGCACGATGCCGCAAGCACCGTCGTAGCTCAAGCACTCCGTGATCACGTTGTCTTGGGCTGAGGGGATAATAATTTTGATCTCGTTGTTTGGCATTTTCTGGTTAATTGAGAAGGAGAATTTTATTTGTGAATTCGCAATAACTAATGTTATCTTCTCAACCTCTTGAATAAATGTCTCTGAGGTAAACTTTGGGGCAGCAAAACTTAAAGATTGTTGCAAGTTTTTATTATGCCTAATTAAAAAAGCGTAATCATCCTCGCTTTTGCAGAATATCAAAAGATGTTTATCTAGGCACATAACGATGCAATTGCTAACAATAAAGTTGGCAATTTCCCTGATAGTGAAAGTAGCCATTATTCATGAAGGGGATAATATTATTGCCTTTAATATTGCATGACTGCTAAATAAAAGGTAGTTTTTGCAAAAGATTAGACAGATTTTTACCTTTGTTCAGCTATTTAGTCAACATTGACTACTAAGTTAGCTGTATAAAATTTAACGACTATCAAAGCATAATTGTATGTGGACTATATACATCAAGTTGCTGGCGATGGATGGCGAAGCAAAGAAGCGATTAGCACAAATATTGATCAAAGTTCAGGGCGATCGCTCCGTGCGCCAGTTTGCGCTAGATTTGGATGTAGCGTTGGGGACGATGCAAAATTGGTTGCAGGGGGCTGGGTTGCCCAACGCCAACAACCTAGAAAGGATTGCCGCAGCCGCAGGTATGAGTATTGAGGAGCTATTTGCTGAACTTAGGGGCGAAAAAATATCCCCCACCCCAAGAAAGGCGGAGGATATTTTGCAATTGGCTTTGCATCTGGATGATGAAGAGCGCAGGCGGCTAATTAAGTTGTTGGTGGATGCGATTGGGCGTTAGCGATCGTTTGAGATTTCCAGTACGGTAGAAATTGCGTTGATAGCTAGTTTCCGCTTCTCCTTTCTGTTTAAAAATTCTGCTGCTAGGGTTTCCCCCATGTATTTTTTGATGACTTCGTATGGGTACATAGCGGAGTAGTACAAGATGACCAATCCTTCGCAGACGCTTTGCTCAGAGGTGTAAACTTCCCACCCCTCAAGGACAAACAAATCTTCCTCGGACTTAGCAGACTTTAACGGGTAAGTGAAATACTTCCCTTTTTCCCTCAAGTAATCGCTTTCGAGCGATTTTACGAAATCATCAGGCGAAAGACTAGAAAATCCATCACCTAGTAGTCTAATGTGTGGAGTTCCTGGCATTGGCTCAACCCTGTACTCTGTTCTGGGCGGGTTGTTGTCCCACGCGGCTAGAAGCTTCTCTTTAAAGTTGCTCATCCCGTTAGCCCCAGAACTTGAAATTGCACATCCATCCACCATCGGCTTCTGTGGGTTCTACCCTGGATTCCACTGCGTCGTATTCTGCGGCGATTTCGTCGCACTTTTCTTTAGCTTCTGGTTTGCTACTTGCTTCAAGGTATTCGCTACTCTCTTGAATCGTAGATTCTCCTTCCGGTAAATACTCGCCTAGCTCATTGTCACTGGGCTTACCAAAAAACCAACCCATACTCAAATCTCCTTCAAAATAAATAACTCGCCAATTTCACACGCTAGATAGGCGCACAGCTTTTCAACAGTGCCAGTGTCAACCCTATTGAATTTGTTGTTGTACAACCTATTTATAGTCGTCACCGCGATGCCCGTTTCTTTAGCGATCGCGGCTTGACTCATTCTTTTCCCCTGAGACTCTGCATTTTTGAGGTCTATTATCCTCTGCAAATTACATATCATCTTCCGCATTCTTTAATGTTACTTGCGCCAATATCCTAGCACAAGTGCATTGCTTCCGCCAATTTTATTAGCGGTATTGACAATTAGCGGAAGTGATAATAAATTGGATACATACACCAAAAAGGCGATCGCCCCACTCCCGCGAAGAAGAAAGCGATCGCCCTAACCAAAAAGGTCAATATTATGTTACCAGTTTACGCAATAGATACGCTCAAAGTTAAGGGCTTGGCTGAGTTGAAGGCGATCGCTACCCAGTTGGGTGTAGTAGCCCAAGATAAGCGCAGTAAGCAGTCCTGGATAGATGCGATCGTTGACTATCAACAAAGCAAAGTTCAAAAAATTTCAATTCCTACGAAAGAAAGCCCGCTCACTGTAGAAGAAGCGGCTCAATCTAATTACACGTTCTCTTATGCTGGAATTGGAAACTTCTTGGTTATCAAAGGCTACAACGACAAAAACATGGTCGTTGTAAACGACGGTTACGACGACTTGACCTTTTCTGCGGAAAGAATTGAGTTAATGACTTACGGGCTGGTAGTGGGTAGGCAGGACGTTACCACGGTTAAACCCGAATCAGTAGAACCAGCAAAAATCAACTCCGAGACTGTCCCTGTAGCGGTTCAAGGAATCAAAACCTGCGCCACCTGTTCACATTTCAAAGCTCACAACGATGGTACAAACAAGGGCTGGTGTTGCCTGTTTGATAGCTTTGCTCGCGAGTCTCACGCCGTAACTCAAGACTGTATTAACAGTAGCGAAGAAGAACAGGTTGACGATTATTTGTTTCACGATGACGAACCACAGCCGCAGCAACCAGCTAATTTACCAGTAGTGGGCGAATCACACTACATTGGCGATTTTACTTTGACTTGCTCTGAGGTAGCAGGAAAATACACCGCAGCATGGGAAGTGCGCCAAGGTAAGCAGGTTTTGGGTGATATCAGAATGCTTTGGAATACTTTCTGGGAGCATACGTATAGCGGCGAAAAGTTGTTTACTACACCGCAATTAGCAGTTATTGGCTTGGCTGAATTAACGCAAAAACAAAAGGAGCAACCAGTGACGAGTCAGTTTGTAAGACGGTTTTCTAAGTCATGGCTACAAACCCAAGAATGCACAATTGTAGGGTACTGGGGAGCAGAAAAGATTGATTTGTGGGAGGTAGTTGATATCTACGTCCAGGCTAAATCAGAAAATGATTCAGTGGAAGACGCTTTTTACTCCAACTTTCCTGATATTGCAGATGATTTACAGGTGACTACGACAACTAATAGTGAGTTTAGCTTTATTCAAATGATGCGAGATTTTGAGGGATGCCAACAGGTTAAGGCTTTTTTAAGGGGTGAGGTTGTGGAGTGTGAAACCGAACCCGCTAATTTAGTGTATTAATCAAAGTTTCAGTTATCCGCCCTATGCGGATGATTACCTAACTTGAAAGCGATCGCCCCCGTCTCGCAAACATCAGCGATCGCCTATCGAACCCTATCAAAAATTCGACACATGAAATATACCATAGCCGCATTTGTTTTGGCATTAATACCAATTAGTGCTTTTGCTTCCACACCCACTCCCTCGCGCCCCAAGCTACCAGCACCCCAGTGCATCAAAAAAGGTGATGTGACTATTTGCCGCAAGCAACCACCGTACATCCCTCCTAACAACGGTGGTCCAGAAACCGTTCACAAAAGCGGAACTAGATCGAGCTTACACACACACTTAGTTTTTAGACCAGATTTCACGGTTGATGGGGACGGAACTCATCGTGGTAGCTGTCGTCAGCCAGGCGATCGGTGCGGTAGAGAATAGGTTAAATCAGATGCCTAGCGCAAGCCACTAGGCATCTAGTAATTTGATATGGAGGTGTAACGTTATGCCAGTGATCAGCGAAGGGCAATTAGTTCAGTTTTCCTGCGGAGGAGTATTTTTAGAAACAGGAATAGTGCAGGAGATTAAGTATGTAGCGAATAATATTGTTAGCTACAAAATAAATAATCAGTGGTACTCAAATCCTGATTTTACAAGCTTCACAAGCTTCTTCCGGTGGGAGCAAAGGCAAGAGATTTCGCTAAACAAGTCATTAACTTTAACCGGCAAAACGCACCTGCGATCGCTTGTTATGCGATGCCAAGAACTTTTGGAGCAGATACAAAATCACGAGGAGTTTATTTGCCTAGATCCCTACTCAGACTTCACCATAGGGGATGCAAGTCGAGCATTGATTGAGCTAATGGAGGCATTATGCCAATAAAAGGACTGACCGACCAACGCAAAGAATTTAACTCCCTTGGACGCATTGAAGTCACGGTATTCAAGGGTGGACGAAAAGGGGAAAGAACCGCAGGCAAGGACTTAAATCACCTGCTGCGAATTACCACTACAAATAAAGTCGCTGCTATTCACCTCAAAAAATATTCTGACCCCGACACTAACGGGGATTTTTACACCGAGGCACTTAATATCTACCTGCCCTTTGATGGGTGCGATCGCACCTTCAACTGTTCAATGAAGGCTCACTCAGCTAGTGGGCTAGAGATAGTATGCGATCGCGAAACTATCTCTAAAAGGTGCATTCCCCAAAAAGATGCCAAGGGCAATATCTGGCGGCCTTTAGTAGACGTGGAAGAACCCTGCCCAATGCGGGGTAAAGGGTTCACCGGGGAATGCTCAAACAAATGCGTCAAAGAAGGCCAATTTTATTTCTATATCCGTGAACTCTTGGATAAAGATTTGATGCTGCCGGGGCGTATTACCTGCCACGGGTTTGAGGATCTAACCTACCTTAATACCAAGCTGGAAGAGTATAAGGAAATGTTCGGCTCACTCACGCGATCGCCTTTCCCTGCCCACCAATACCGCCATAAAATCCCGTTTATCTTGTCCCGCACCCAAGTCCCCATCAAGAGGCCATTGCTAGATGGTGGGGTGCGAAACGGCAAGAAAACCAACGCCACCACCTGGGCTTTAACCTTGCAAGTTGACCCGCAGTGGATGGAACTATACCGCCGTTGGCAACTTATGGAAGAATTGAAGTTCAGACAGCTACCAGTGTCCGCAAACGCCGTATTGGGATTATTGCAGGGGGATTGCTCTGTAATTGATGCGGAAATCATCCCAGAGCCTAAAGCTTTACCTTCTCGTGCAGATAGGATGCGATCGCGCATTCACCAACTAGCTGCACAGTATGAGAAATTGACTGGTATTGGGTTTGATCTGCTCGACCTCGCAGATATGGGAGAGGATGAACTAACAGCTTACGGGCAAGGTATACGAAAGCAAATTGAGGAGGTACAGGATGCCCAAGGAATCGATTAAATTTCAGGATTTAATAGACCAAGTTCAGCAGGGTTTTAGCAAGACTGAGCCTGGTCAAGCTTATCTTGATTGTGAACAGGAATACGGGGGAATTGAAGGTAGCAGTGCTATTTGGCGGTTAGTTGAAGAGGCGATCGCTTATGCAGTGCAAGAGACTGTTGATTATTTAGATGGTCACGAGGTGGAGCATTAAAGTGACTAATATTCAGTGGACTGATATAACTTCAAACCCAATTCATCTGGTTAAAGCAGATGGCTCACACGGTGGACACTGGTGTAAAAAGGTTTCTCCAGGATGTGCAAACTGTTATAGCGAAGTGCAGAATAATAGCGGGTTTTTCTCGTTCGCCTCTCACCTGAAATATATAGGTGAAGTACCTGAGAATTTGATTTTAGATGAATCAGTTTTGCAGGGCTGGTTGAAACTCAAAAAGCCACACAAAATATTTGTGTGTTCAATGACAGATATTTTTGGTGAGTGGGTGAAGGAAGAGTGGATTGACAAGATTTTTGCATATATGGCGGTCACGCCTCACCATACATATCAGCTATTAACAAAACGACCCGAAATCGCGGTCAAATATTTTGCTGATGCAAAATCTAGATGGTACGCGATCGCTAAACAAATGATACAAATTCAAGGGGTAAAATCAGTTCCTGCCGAGCTTTACTTTCCTCTTGATAATATTTGGATCGGCACGTCCTGCGAGAACCAGGCAATGGCGGACAAGCGCATTCCACTGCTATTGGATATCCCAGCAAAAATCAGATTTCTATCGTGTGAGCCACTATTAGAAAGTATTGATCTTTTAAGGCTTACAAACGGGCATTTGTACTCACTTGAGTGTATAAATTTAGTTATTGTAGGCGGTGAATCTGGGCGGGCTAGAGACTGCAAGGTAGAGTGGGTTGAATCAATAGTTGAACAGTGCGAATATACCCAAGTTCGAGTGTTTGTAAAGCAATTAGGGTCTAACGCTTGGCTAAATGACGCGCCTTTTAAAACGCGCGATCGCAAAGGCGGCAACATATCAGAATTCCCCGTACACCTTCAGGTTAGGGAGCTTCCGCAGTGATAGTAGAAATTCACAAGCTACTACTTAACTTCGCGGAGCAAGAGCCTGACATCGATATTTTTGGGCTAAGGCTCTACCCCGGTGAACCCACGGAGTGGGTGATTGAGGATAGCACCACTAACCTCGGCGTGGTTCAAAGCGGTGAGGGGCTAGGGGCTTGTCTAAAGTATTTAAAGTCCCACACTCAAAACCGCGAGTACGGCGATCACCCCTCCCCCGCCGCTACCTTGTACGATTGCTGGCAAAAGTATGCCCCGCTCCACCAGTCGCTGCACCCGCACAGCAGCGACTGTTACCCCTGCCTAGTTTTTGACTCCGACGGATGGGTAATTATTGAGGACTGCGATGCAGACTTTGACTTTAGCGGGGATATGGAAAAGGCGATCGCCCTTCTTCAACTGTGCCTAGCTTTGCAGATGTCGATTACTGAAGCGTCAAAAATCAAATGAGCGATAAACCGATTTTATTTTCCGCCCCAATGATAAGGGCGATACTTGAAGGACGGAAAACCCAAACCCGCCGCATTATTAAACCCCAACCGGAACTATGCCACGGCTGTCAGTCTTGCGAGTTTCGCTGTGACCACTTCGCCGCCCCCGTTAAGCAACAGTGGCAAAAGGGGGACATCCTTTGGGTGCGCGAAACTTGGCGGGAGGCACTATCAGAAACCCATGAATGCTACGCTTATCGTGCCGATAATAGCTACCAATGCGGCAAGCGATCGCCTCATAATTGCAACGCCATTTGGAAGCCTTCTATCTTTATGCCTAAAAAAGCCTGCCGCTTGTGGCTGGAGGTAACTGGTGTACGGATTGAGCAGTTGCAGGGTATTGGTGAAGAAGATGCGATCGCTGAGGGAATTGAGCAATTAAGTAGCGGTTACTGGGCTGGGGGACAACATAAAACCAAGGACACCCCGAAACATCTGCCCACGCCAATCGAAGGGTTTAAAGACCTTTGGCAGTCGATAAACGGTACTGATAGTTGGGATTTGAATCCTTGGTGCTGGGTTGTGGAGTTCAAGAGAGTTGACGCAAATGCAAGGGCGTAGTGAAAACGGGCGGTTCGCTGCCAAATCTGACGAACACCGCGTAGTAAGAAGTGTCCGCCTAACAGACTCAACCTGGGAAGTGTTGGGTGAATTGGCGCAAAGCCAGGGACTAACCAGGGGAGATTTATTAGAGGATCTAGGATTGATAATTATGGGAGCATCTGGAAAACCGTTTTTATCTGGGCGTATTCCCCAGGAACTATGGAACGCGGTCAACGCCCACGCCAAAGAGGCTGGTAAAACTCGCACCGACATTATGATTGAGGCGGTTTGTGCCTACCTCAACCTGCCGACCCCTAACGCTCCGAACGAGCAGCGCATCGAAGAACTAGAGCGGAGGATGGCAGAGCTAGAAGACAGGCTAGAGCAAGCACAAAAACCTAGTATGCCATCATTTAGCGACTTTTTTAGCGAAGAACGGGTTAATAAGCATTATGGCAATGGGAAAAGTCAAAAATGAAAGCAATTAGCCTGTTCTCTGGTATTGGTGGCTTTGAAATTGCCTTCAATCAAGTATTTGGGGATGAAGGTAAGGTAATTCAAATGGTGGAAATTGATCCAGACGCTCAGTCTGTGCTTAAGCACCACTTCCCTGATACCCCAATTCACTCGGATATCTGCACCTATGAACCCGAAATCATCTGGAACTATGAGCAAGGAATTATCTTTGGGGGATGGCCTTGCACCAACACATCCCTCGCAGGCGATCGCACCGGGTTATCAGGAGATGAATCAAGATTGTGGTTTGAAATGCTCAGAGCGATCGCTATCGCAAAACCCCGATTTGTCCTTATGGAAAACCCTACAGGACTTATCAATAACGGACTTCGAGCAGTGCTTGGGGGACTCAGAATGGCAGGATATTCAACAGAAGTTGAAATTATCAAGGGCGCGGAAATCGGCGCACCCCACGAAAGAGAGCGGCTGTTTATCATTGCCTACCCTGACTGCTGGGTCAAAGAAAAAGGGCTGCCGTGCAGCTGGCCAAGTCAAATTGGAAGTGAGATTGAAGCAGTTAGGGCTAATTCCCGATTCCCAACAATTGAGCAGCGAGATGATGGCGTTGCTTATGGGCTTCCCCCAGGATTGGGCGGTGTGCCTACTTCAGTCCCCACGAATACACCAGGAAGAATCAGAAGCCGATTCCTCTACGGAAGAGCAGTTGTCCCCGCCTGTGCCGTTGTTGCCTTCCGTAGAGTCAAGTTTCTTGCTGACTACGGCTAACGGAACTCTACAAAGAATTTATCGGTTTTTAATTGGGCGCGATCGCCCTTACACCTGCAAAGAAATAGCCCAAGAACTTCAATTAGATATTAATGAAGTTGAAAAAGTATTGGTTGAAGGCAAGGGAGAATATTTTGTTCAGCCTAAATTATTCAAATGGGCTTTAAAGGATGAGATTGATTCTATGGAAAGCATAACAAAAAGCGAACTGTTAACCAGAGAAAAGGTCAAGCCAAATCTATATGTAATCGACCAACAACAAACATTGGGTGTAATCAGACAAAGCCTCGGTTTTGGCTTCGTTGTCTACTGGATTAAGCCCGATCGCGAGATTACATACAACTGGGATAGAGATAGTGAATTGATTGAATATTTATCCGTCGCACCTCAATCACTTATTCCCCAACCACCCAATTTGGGGCAAATATTCACCTCGTGTTCATCCCGCACCGCTACAACGGAAGACATCAAAATCCTTGCAAAAGGAGACTGGATTAAGGAGAAAGACAACCCTTTCTGCTACAAGTTCAATCGCTGGGATGATGATGTTTGTATAGGCGTTTGGGAGGGGAAAGAGTTCTTGATTCCCCAGCACCTACTTAGTGTCTGCACAGAGATTAATAGTAAGGCGATCGCTAAATTCAAAGACGCAAAGTTTGGCGAAGACTTACCAGTTGCTAAATCACCTGAAATTGCGCCCGTGATTAAGTGTGACGATACCGAACTAAAGAAAGTAATTGAGCAATTAGAGCAAGGTTTTAAGCAAGTAACTAAAGGTAAGACTATGACGTTTCAATTCTCCCAAACCCAAGCAATTACAGAACAAATCGCCCAACTCCAAGAACAACTCAACCAACTCACCGCCTCTATAGAACCCTATAGAGAGTGCGAGCAGAAAGCCAACGACCTACTAGAGCAGGTGGCAGAACACGCCCAAGTAATGCGGGAGAAGGGAGTTGACGAGCGAAGTCTCTTTGATTGGAGTAGCAGGATTTGTTTCCAAATTACTGGCACAGAGCTAGAACAGCGCGATTCCGAAGCAACGAAAGTATTACAAACAGAGAATGCCTCATTGGTTGAGAAAATAGAATTATTGCAGCAAGAGAACCACCAACTCAAAGGACAGTTAGAGTTGATTAGGCAAGATAACAAAGGGTTTTTATCGCGGATTCAGCAACTAGAATCTCAAGGAAACCCTGAACCTGCTGAGAACAAGGCTTTATTGACAGTAGGCGCGATCGTGCAGCGCGCCGATGGTCAGGTAGGCAACGTAGATTACATCCCTGAACCCTACAAGGGGATTGTTTCTGTCAACTTTTTAGACGGTAGGTTCAATTATCACGCTGATGAATTGAAGATTATTTCTCAAGGCGAGGAGGTAGAAGAAATAGGAAGTGACGATGTTGTGCAAATTATTAGCACAGGGGAAATAGGCACTGTTACAGGACTTGCCTACGGTAATGTAATTGTACAAATACAAGGTAATGAATTTAATATTCCTCACAGCCAACTCAGGTTAGTCTCTGCTAACCCCGACGCGGAAGTCCAACTCAAAGCCCAAGAGTTTGTAGCCAAGATAAAAACTAAGAAAGATGCAGGGGCGATGACCTCCGGTCGGTCGCAGACCATCGCCTGGGAACAAGTCAAGGAACTTTGCCAAGGTGAAGTCAAGGCATTAAGAGAAATATCCTTAGCTTGCAAGACTAAAACTCAAAAAGATTGGTTTGCTGGAGTGCCAGAACTGCTTGCGGATTACATTAACCGGACAGGCGATCGCGCTGATTTAGATTGGATTGGGGATAGTGCAAAAGCGAAGGTCGAGGAGTTGTTAAAAACAACAAAACAGTAACAACAAGATTCGACCGATAATAATGAATGAATGAATGAATGAATAAGTGGATAGGTGGATGGATACTTTAGACCTAGAGCCAGTACAAACTGAGGACGTAATGCAACGATACGGACTTAAGTCCCGGACGACGCTAAATAAGCTCTTTGAACGCGCCGGGGTAGCTAGCTTTCGAGAGGGGCGCAAAACTTTTATCAAAAGATACGAGTTGGGCATCTTGGATAGGCACGCCCAGGAGTTGAACTATCCAATCACCTTTGACACATCCGTCCAGCTAGCCCAACCCGTCCAGTCCCCCGCGCTTATTATGCCACCACAGGCGGAGGCGGCGGACACCTCGGCACTATTCCCCCTTAGCACGGTGGATTTCTTGTATATAACCTGCGAGTACGAGAACCTGCCTCGGCTAGCTAAGTGGACAGCGCGCTACGCCTTTTTGGAGCGGATGGCGGCGGGGCGGGTAATTCTGCCTAGGGGTATTGTACTGGCAACTCTGGAGATTAAGCGGTTGCCGCCCTGCAAAGAGGGCTTTTTCAGGTATTCAAACTTTGTATTTTTCGATGTGAACGGGGGCAGAAAAGAATGGGTGGTGAGCAAGAAGCGATAATCCTTAGCCTCCTTGCCCGTCCGAAGACGCGGTGGCTACTTGTAACTCTTACTGCTGGTAGCTGCGCGACTACCGACTTGAGAAAAACCCTAACTTGGATGAACAAAAGGTTTAAGCGTTTTAGAGAGTTAAAAGCTTTTCCCGGCGAGGGTTATGTTAGGACAGTTGAGGTTACGCAGGAGGAAGGGGTATCCGGGCTTGTGCGCCCGTGTTTTCACGTTTTGATGGTGGTTAAGCCCTCATACTTTGGTGCTGGTTACTTACCACGGGTAAAGTGGGCGGAAATGTGGCAAAGGTCGTTAGGGGTTGACTACGTCCCACTCGTAGACGTGCAACCGCTTGACCCCCAAAACTCCCTAGCTGGGTTACTGGCTAAAGCGGCTAAGTATTCGGCTAAAAGCCCTGACCGTGAGGGGCTTTTAGAGTTAGCAAGGCAAACGCACCGAACCAAGGCGATCACCCTTGGCGGTGTTTTGCGGGAGGAGTACCCTCGCGGGCTAGAGCAAAAGGATAAAAAGAGCGGGTAGTAAGTGAAATACGCTAAAAGCCTTTTATACGGCATCATTGTAGATGCCACTGAGTGCGATTACCGCGACTACGTAAACTGGCAGTTAAGATGTCCTAAGTGTGGTGAACCAGTTTACTTAATAGGGGCTAGCAAGCGTCAGGAACACACAAGATTAGCCCCAAAGTCTAAGCAGATAGTTTTAGTCAGGAGTACTGAAGTTAGTCCGTCATTCGCCCATTTCAAGGGATTGGCTGACGAGTCTTGCGAGAACTTCAATCAGCAAGTAGATAAAAAGTACATCAGTAGGGTTGCCCAAGTTAATCGAGAGCAGAGGTTGAAGGTATACAACTCTCGGTTTCTGGAAATTGTAGGCTACGACAAAGAAGAAATGAAAGGTTGTTTTTTCACCGCGTTTAAAAAAGTTAACGGGCTTGATAATAAGTTGTGTAAAAGCATAGAAAAGGAGGTTGTCAAAGACTTTTACGATGTCATATCAAAGGATATAGAAAGATTTTGTAGCGGTGCGAAAATGCTGCTAGAGAAGTTTAAAGCAGCAGCAAACCCTTTGACATACTTTGATACGAGTAAAGCGAACGAGGAAGCAAAACAGAATTTTCTGCGGTGGGTAAAAGGGGTTGATATTGATATGCAAATGATGTTAGTGGATGAGGCGATCGCCTTTCTAAAAACTCGTGCAGCTAAGGCGATCGCATTAGAGTTATTTGAATTAGCATTTTTCAGGATGATATTTCGCTACAAGGACGGATTAGATTTAGTAAGGATAGGTGAAAAAACGATGGAGGAAGAGAGTGCTAAGTACACAAAGATGGTTCAACTTTGTGTTAACGATTTTGTGGAAATACTGTCCTTGACCGATTGGGCGGGTGCGATTAATTAGGTTTTCAAAGGAGTTAATTGAAATGGCTAAACTTTTATTTGTGGATGTTGACGGAACACTCACCGAAACCATTAGCGGAGAAACCTTCAAGCAGCACCCCAAAGACATAAAAATCATTGAGGGTGCGGACAAAGCGATCGCCTATTTTGCAGACAAGGAGTACACAATATTAGGCGTTAGCAACCAAGGTGGGGTTGCTAGCAACTTCAAAACCATTGCCGCTACTATTGAAGAAATGCAGTTCACCTTACATTTATTACCAGAATTACAACTAATATATTTCTGTCCAGACTTTGAAGGTAAAGTTCTGTGGTCTGTATCACGTTCTGGCGCGGCAGAAGTTGATACATTTGGCTTATCTTCTTGCCGCAAACCTAACCCTGGAATGATTGAATATGTGGCGAAAAATTACGCTGAGGTTGATTTGAAATTAAGCTGGCTAATAGGCGATCGCCCTGAAGACGAACAAGCCGCCGCCAACGCCGGGATTAACTTCTGCCCTGCCGATATGTGGCGCGATAGATTTCGCAAAGGCACATTTGCCCACGCCGCTACTCCGGAACAAATCAAATTCCTAGAGGGGATTGGGACTACTGCGGTGGGCTAGTAATTCCCCTCATGACAAAACCTAACCGCGCTGCTAGATTCGTGGCAATCAACAGCGCGGTTTTAGTGTGGCGGAAACTATCAAATCAGCTACTCCAATAGTCCTAGCAATCACTGGAGGCGCGATCGCTCTCTGCTCAATTTTCTCGCCCAGCATCACTAGCGAGAAATTTGCAGTAAGTATGGGTGTAGCTGGTACATTTGGGGCAGCTGCGGCGGGACTCGCCTCACCACAAAGGGACAGGAACTGATAGTTGCTATGTACTCCCTAGAAATATTGCTGGTTGAAGAGAGGAAAAAATATACCTTAGACAAAAGCTTGGTAATAGGAAGAGGCGTAACTAGTGATATTTACATACCTCTCAAGTTCATTTCGCGCTGCCACTGCACATTGATATTGATGCCCGAAAATAGTAGTAGCGATCGCCCCTATTACTTGCTTAAAGATGGGCATATTTTGGGAGAATCTAGTGCTAATGGTACTTGGGTAAATGGAGAGAGAGTGAAAGGATTTTACTATCTAAAGCACCACGACTTAATTACTTTCGGTGGCGAATATCCCCAAGCCCTATTCGTAGATGAGTGTGCCACAATAGACGCAGAAGAATCTAAGGCTACATCCGGATTTGAACGCTAATAGACGGAAGCTGTTGCTAATTATCGCCTTCGCCCTTGGGGTTGGAGGTGTTTTACTGTTTGCTCAGTCCAATCTTAAGGACTTTGGCGGATTACCCGGACTAGTGGGGATAGTGTCAGCTGCAATCGGCGTATTTATTGGTGGGTGGCAGATTTTACTCGCACAGGAAGGCTCTGCTGAGGCGAAGGAGGCTGCGATCGCCTCTCAAATATCTGCCATTCAAAAATCCTCAGATGAGCGCGATAGGTATCACGAGCAGCTACTTGCGGACATCAAGGCTCAAATGAGTGCGATCGCGACCCACTTGAACCAGCACCAGCAAGGGCTAGGACACGATGGATCGCTCAAGCTAATTTTTGACCTCAAAGACCAAGTGAGTAAATTGGAAGCCACCGTAGTGGTGATGACTCGGCAGGGGGAATTTAGCAGCAAATTGGGGCGGCTAGAGAAGGGGCAGCAGTCTTTGGTAGCCAGGGTAGAACACCTAGAAGAAGCGAAGCACGCGCCTCAGTCTTAAAACTGGTGTGGAATTGCCATTTGCTCAATTAGTCAGCAAGGGTAAAGCTTTGTTTGGCTTGAAGTAGTTTAGTTTTTGGGGATTTTAATAATCCCCAATCTAAATACTTGACATATACCCTAATAGGGTAATAGTATTAGAGATGTAAAGGGAGTAGCAGACACCACTCCCAGAGGAAATAAACTATGACCAAAATAACATTTGGCAAACACAAAGGTACTGAAGTTAGCGACTTGCCTACAGATTATTTAGAATGGGGTTCTGAAAAGTTAGATTCTCCCAAGTGGCGTAAAGAGTTTGAGGCGGAATTGAAACGACGTAATGATGAAAGTAAAAAGCGTAAATCTTTTATCAAGCAAAATGTTGACAGTGAAGAAGTGTGGCAGATGCTAGTCAAGGAAGCTGAAAAAGAATTGTGGGATGAGGAAGAGGACGCACTAGAAAACGATGTGCAATATGATGGGCGCGTCATTACACAATCTGAAATTGAAACTTTAGCAAAAGAAAAACTGCAAAAGTATCAAGCTGAAGTCGAACTAGAAAAACTTGATACTGAGTTTATGGAGAAGTGGGGGGTAAATAAATCCCACATAGACAAAATCCAAAATATATTTTGGTCTGATGAGCTACGCCCAAGTATGTTTTCATCTCATGCGCTTTATGAGGCATCTTGTGAGTTAGTCAAAAAACGTGATGAACTAATAGGAAAAATGTACTCTTTGTAAAAAGAATCTGTAATTATGAAAAGTAAAAAATTATTGCCCGATAGATACAGAAAAGCCCAGAATCAGTTTTCAGAAATTGTCAGAACTAAGTCCAAAAAACAAATAGCTGAATGGTTGCAGGATTTTGGATTAGACGTTTACCACGCTAATTTGCTATCTGGCGAACTACTTGATAGAGCAATTAGCAATCGCATTGATGCAACTGCTGATACAGCCCCAGATGTGCTTTTATCAGATAGCGACAAGATTGATTCCTTGGTAATGAATGCCAAGCGTATTGCTAACAAACTAGATGAACATGAAGAACTAGAAAGTTTGTTGGGTGAGTTAGAAGATAAAGATAACAATCTAAATGCAGAAATCAACAATTGATAACTTACAGCAGCTTGCCCCAGATATATTAGTTGGCAAGCTCCCTTATCCATCCCCAGCTTACGCCCAACACGCTATCTCAATCCTCAGAATCCTTGATGATGGTGAATGGCATACAGCCGGAGAGATAGCTGCTGAGTTGGGGATAGGGAAAAAGTACGTGAGAGACATCCTGCGTACTTGCAAAGACCCTTGGGGGTTAGCTGTTAGTAATCCTAAAGGTTGGATGTTGGTTAAGGAAAATTCGGTAATTATTTTATGACTAAAACACTTTACATAGTCCGTGGCTGTCCCGGTGACGGCAAGACAACATTAGCCCTTGACTTGTCCAAAGGCAGACATTCACCCAAGGAAATAGCGGCTGACAATATGCCAGGGTTATACGTGGATGGCATATATCAAAACCATCTACAAAAACAATCTCATGTATGGTGTCAAGAAACTGTAGAAGCATGGATGAAACGGGGTGAATCTGTAATAGTTCACAATACGTTTACTCGCCACATTTACATCAAGCCATACCTGCAATTAGCAAAGCAGTATGATTATGCAGTTCACATCATTCACAGTGAAGCGGTTATTTTACCCGATGGGAGTCGCACTCAAACTACTCACGGTGTACCTCAAGAAATCCTTGATGGTATGCGTTCTGGGTTTGAGGCATTCAATCCTGTTCCTAAGCAGGGCATTACACCTGCTGATATTGCCAAGCAGATGGATGGTTTACTGTTGCCCCATGTAATTATCTTCGACATGGATGGCACAGTTAAGCGTTCTAAGTTTGGAGGATTTTCTAAAACTCCTGATGACTTTCAATTCACTGATGAGTTTGGTGAATGGGCAAGAAGTGACCGTAACCCAGGTTTAAAACTGTACATAGCCTCTAACCAAAGAGGTGTGTCAACTGGTCAAAAAACTGAAGCTTTCTTTGAGGAGGAAATTAAACTTTTAGATAAAGCATTAAAGAATATTTTTCTTGATGTGGAATTTGAAAGAATGTATTTTGCGCTTGAGAAGCCAGATTACAATGCCATTATTTACGAAAAAGGTGAATGGTTAGAATCAAGTTCTTTTAAATTAATTTTCGACAAGCCCAACACCGGAATCTTTGAAGACATCTACATCAACAACCCAACTGCTAGGTACTGGATTGTGGGTGATGCCCACACCGACAACACCGCTACTGATTGGCAGTTTGCACAAAATTGTCAGCGTCAGTTCCCTAATGTAAATATCCGCTATGTACCAATTGAAATGTTGAATGTATTTTGGAGTTTACTGAAATGAATGATTTTAGCAAAGAGCTTAATGATTTGGCATATATTGTAGGAAAAGCCAAAACACCAGATGCAGCAGCACTGGAAGAAATATTAAAGATTTTGGCAAACAAAACTACTGAAGAATTATTCCAAATATTGGAAAGCATAGAAAACAAATAATATTTAATTCCCCAACTGCACACCAGCACTGGGGAATTATTTTTTATTGGCTAACGCCTAACTAACGTTTATTGTTTCTGATAACTTTTGCATAATCTGCATAATCCAATCCCAATCCTCTTTGGGTAGCCATCCCATATATTCATATCTGGCTTTTAATATTAAAAAATTCTGTTTATCTTCTTCAGTCATGGCGTAACCTTGCAAGCTTGCGGGGTCTTCCCCCAATCTTAGGAGCAATAAATCTGCCGTCTCTTTCAGGCTTGATGGCAATTCCACCAGCAATCAAAGCATTGAGTTTCTGCTTGGCTGTTTCGGCACTACAACCAATAGCTTCCGCCAACTCCTCATAGTTGAGGGATTGATTCTCTATCGCATCTAGCAGTTCTAGGCATGATAAAACAGTCTTACCATTTTTTAGGAGTTCTTTAATCCAAGATAGCTCATTATCATCTAGCTCTCTTAGCCTCTCAATATAAAGGGCTAAGTCCTCAATACGTTTGTAAGTTTCGGCATTCATCCTAGTATGGGATTGAAACTATACTTAGTGTATCAAATGAGCCACCGGAATTTCATTAGGAATTTTACGATCGCAATCTGCCATATCCAGAGGTCAAACCATTCTTTAGACTTTTTCAACTTAACATTACTGCCGCTAAACTTCTTGTGCAGTTTCCCCTCAATCGTGGCCATATCCTGCACATAGACAGTTAGGAGAATTTCAATGTCACATGGGGGTTGTGACCCCTCAAAGCTAGCTATCTGCCTCACCCGTTGTTCGGGATTACGGGATAACCCAATCTTGCACCGCTTTAATAGCAAGCCAGGGATAATGCCGTGATGACCCTTGGCGACTAGCAAGTATACAAAACCGGGAACATGATTGTTGCGTGGTTGGTAGTGACTGTACGGGAATTGCATTTAAACACTTTTATCTAGATTTAGCAGAGGTTGTAAGGTGTCGATGTCAATTTTTTAGGTTTGCTTTAAAGGACTTTTCAAGCTGTTTGTACTGGCACTGCAAATCAGCTACCGCATTCTCAACAGCTTTAATTTCCTTGGGCTTCACAAAATTAATCAGCATCGGCATTCCGAACCACCCAAGCAGAAACAGGATTATATTTAGTTTCATTTTCAATTCCCCTATATTGATGGTCTTCGTATTTGTCCCAGTTAATTTGTTTGAGCGTGGGCTTGATTCTCTCAAGTGATTTGTCTAGTGGTTTGACTTTGGTTAGTGTGTAGGTCATAGTCCTAACTCTTTAATAAACTCACGGTATGCCTGACTCCAGCCGCTACGAGACTTTTTAACCTGCCAGAGTGATTCGATAATCTTGGTCTGACTCATACCGTCAGACCGCATTTTGCCCACTGCGGCGATAACTTCTACCTTCGTAAGCTGCATTGGGGTGTAACGTTTCTCTGATGCAGTCTCCTCAGCTTTCTCTACTAATACCTGTGTTGGCGTTTCTAGCTCTTCCGGTTCTGGCTGATTTAGTGGTTCTTCCAATTCAGGGTGATTACCTTCTTTATCCTCATCTCTCCCCACACCCCCAGACTGAACCAGATTAAGGTTGAACTGCTTCACAATCATGTCGAGATTGCGGCGGAATAATTCATCTGGGTCTTCATCTGAGTCTGGTTCTGATGATTGGGTATTGGGGATTGGGGATTGGGAAGTAGGGACTGGGATAACTTCAACAACAGGATTCACCTTTTCTTCTGGCGGAGACGCTGCGCCACCCTTAGACTGAATCACAGGTGCTAAATCTTTAAAGTCGCTAGGGTCAAGGATTTTTTTGTAATCAAACCAAGTTGGCACTATCACCGGCTTGGCGTTAATTGGCTTACCCTCAGCGTCAAAATACTTTTGGTTAGGCAGTTCTATCTCACCCTCACCCGTAGACCTCCAGCCACCAACACAGTTACCATCTGGCACTGAAAACTGAGTCAGCTTACAAGCACCTTGAGATTTAATTAGGTCTGCCATACCGTCAGTTCCATTCATAGTGTTTGAGTCAAACTGAATGGTACGAATGCCAAAATTATTACCCTTACGAGTAGCAATAAAGAATTTCTTCCAAAAAGCGGTAACGTATTTTTTGGCGTTAAAGCCTGGGTCGCTTTCCTTGGGATTGGCTGGGCGATTAAACACTGAAAGCAACCCATCGTACTCCGCGCACTCCTCAAGCAGAATTGTTACGGGGAAATGGTCGTATTCGCTTTCATCTAAATTCTGGTATTCGTCGTAGCGATCGCTGATGTGTTGCCGAATAAATTCCAGTCCATCAAGCAGACTTTGCGCTCGTTCTTCATCTCCTTTACCCACACCATAAAACTCAGTCCCCGGCATTAAGTAACCCTCAAGCCCTTGATACATGGACTTTTTCTTGTGCGGATTGATGATAATTAGTTTGTGTCCTTTCCAGACCCGATACCGCAGCAGCATACAAGCTGTACTAGTTTTTCCCGCACCCTGCGCCCCAACTAGATTAAGAATGCCAGCGTCTACAACTTCCCGTAGGTCAGAGTTTAGCATTAGCTCAATACCTGGGGGAATCTTTTCTACCTCTAGTTCTGGTTCAGATTTTGACTCCTCTATTAATAGTGTCTTCTCGTCTTCAACTTGTGACACTTTTTCTGGTTCAGGCTTGGGGAGGTATTGAGCGATCGCCTCTGGGTTGCGCTCAAAAAACATCTCCGCCTGGGCTTCTACCAATTCCTGCTGGTGAGTCTCCACCTGGATTTGAGCTAGGTTCTCAAGATTCTGTAAGTTTACATTCGCCTCAAGCTCCAGCCGCCTGAGTTTTAGTTGCTCATCTAGTTGGATTTGTGGCTCTTGCTCCTCTGCTTCTTCCTGAGCTTTAGCTACCGCCAGCACCCCTGCCCCAAATAGCAGAAGCCCTAAGATACTAGCGGCAGTTCGTTGTAGTCCGTAGCCTGGAATAAACTTGGTTTCAGTCTCTAGTGGTAGTTGGTCTAGCGTGGTTTCCACTTTGGTACAGGGATTAGTCCTGCGATCGCAAAAACTAATTCTTGGGCTGTAGTTCCCCACTAACCCCACACCCGCACCAAAGCTACCACCAATTGCACAGATGGTAGCCACGGCAATTAAGTTGCGTCTTGCAGCTTGGCTTAGTCTCTTGCCTTGGCTACTGACAGCATCCCAATTAATATCATTAGACAACTCACCAAATAGATTAAGCATTGCCACAGGGGAATTATCCAAAACCCTACGAATATTGGAGCTAGAAGGAACTGCACAATCGCATCCCAAAACGCGATTGCACTCATCGCAATTCCTAAAAGACTGACCTTCCGAGCATCGACCTCTGCTTTAAGAAGGGATAAACCAATTACCGAAACTAGAACCACCGCATACACCACACCACCCCAAGCGAACAAGCGGGATACGTTGGCGGCAGTCAACCCAACGCAAAGAAAAAACCCGTAGACGTTGACGGCTGATAATCTCTGCACTTGCCGCAGTCTACGGGATGGGGGCAGTTGCAGGGTTTTACTTTCCTGCTGTTCCATTTTTTTCAATTCTGACTATATAATCATTGGCTCTTTCCCACTCGTGAACTAGGTAATCGTCACTCGTGCTAGCTCTAATTTCTCCAAGTTCTTGGGAAGTAACTCCAGTTAAAACCACTGCATCTTTACCGTTAAGGTAAAGAGTTTTACTTTCCTGCTGTTCCATATTGAATTAAACCTTTGACATGGGTTTTGCGCTGCTGAACAATACTGCGTTGCTGTGCTTGTTCCGCAGCTAAGATGGGACGCTGGGTAGCATCCTCCATTGACTTGTTTAGGGCGATCGCTTTAAGCTCCAAAGCCATATTTAGATTGAAGTCAGATAAAGCAATGTAGTTTTGAGTCTCATTCTCAAGCTTGATTTTTTCGTTATCACCCTTGCGTCCAATCTGTTCCTGATGTTGTTTATAGCCGAACCACTCCAGCATTACATCCAGCTTGGCTTTATCAATTTCCTTGATACCCTTAGCACCATCCTTTACACACCGAGCAATAAAGGTGTTGTAATCGGTGACTGCTTTGATGTAATCCTTGATATTCTGCTCAATCAGGGGTAGGTATTCTGCAAACTGCTTGGCTTGCAGAATCATATCTGTCTGCTGCCCCAATTGTTCGGGGGACATTCCAGCTAGCTCAGATAGATTAATCCCGAAGTGGGAAGCAAATAAACCTTCAGCTTCCGGTGCATTGTCAAACACCCGCACTAAACCGGGAAGTGTAGGAGCTAACCCTTGACCTAAATATTCTGACTGCACTGGTACAGCATTTACTTTAGTTGCCTGGGGTTCTGGTTTTGACCGGACTAGGGTTATCGCTGACCCTAGCTTGTCCACTAATGATTTTTTTCTAGCTGGCATTATTTAACCTGACAAGATTGTTGAGAGTTGACAACGACTGCTGAGACTAGTCTGTAGCTTGTTCCTAGGCATAACAAAACTACTGTTATGGATATGAGCCATAACACTCTATTTGGATTTTTAATAGCTGGGTTGTTAGTAGTTGTCATTGACCTTGCATCCCTACCCAGGTGGGGACTATTCCCTGTTCTTCAGAAAATTGCAGCAAACTATCACCAGTCGCACAAGCTAAGGGGCTTGCATCAGCAACGGTGATTGTTGCATGGCTAGCGTTAAAAAGCGATTCGTCTTCAGTTGCGTCTAGTTTTCTCAAAACTTCGTTGTAACCGCAACTTTGCCCTGGCTCTCCTTCCCAAAGAATATTGATGATTCGTTCTGCCATTACTTTCCTCCTTTAAAACTATCCCTTGCCCCTCTCCTGTACCCATCCTCATACTGCTCTTGCTGATTGCGGTTTGATGTTTGCCGTCTTTCTAAATAATCTGCACCATGCAGATACCCGGTTAATTTGGGCAAGTCCGTAACAACTATTTTTTTCTCCATCTTCCCTGCTGCTAAATACATTGAAAAAAAGCTAATCGTTGCCAGAATTGCGATCGCCCACACCGTCACCGTCTTTTGCAGCTTGGCGATCGCATCCAAGATTAGGAGGGTATTGATTCGCTGCTGGAAGGCAATAAAGCTATAGGCTTGTACCAATTCTCTATTTCTGCCTTCCGCTTCGAGAAAGGGCTGATAAACCCTCCACTAAGAGAAGCTAGCATTTGTTCTGTTAGCGGGCCTTTTTTACCAGAGCGCAGATTTTCCCCTGCTCTACGCAAGCCTTGAGCAAGGATAGTATCTGATATTGCGTCTCCTAAAGGATTAGAAATATCCTCCGTCAGCGTATCTAATATCCCTTCTCCAACTACTTCTGCTGATTGCTGAAAGTGCTGTTCATTTTGTCTTGGCTGTTGTTTGGTTTCAGTTTCAGCTTCAGACTTAGCTTGGTCTACCGCTTTTTTAAATGCCATAATATCTTTCCATGTGTTCGTTGATTCGTGGTACTGCGCCTTCGTACTGGAACTTTTCTACCAATTGCTTGAACTGATATAAAGCTGCAATACTTCCTCTGGTCAGATATTGGTTGCTTGCCATATAGTCAAAGCCTTTTGGGCGTTTTTCTATGAGGCAAGTTAAATATCTCCAACAAGTTGTGGTGCTGATGTTTAATAAATTTTCTGTGCTTTTCCTGCTTAACCCATCTACTTCAGGTGGCAGTATTTCAGATAGGTGTTTGGTTGTAATCGGATTGAACTCTGCAACAAACATGAAATGCTCATGAATCCTTTTTCGCAGTTATTTCAGAAATCGTTCATACCTAAATTAAAAGCCCAGACAGGTGTCTGAGCATAGACTTTTGAGTAGTTGAGTTTGTACCTTAAATAGTGAAAAAAAATATTTCTGGTGTCCCAGTTGCTTGCCACTGGATATCTAGCAGTCGGCACGTAATAAGCACACTTTGAGGGGGGTTGCGGTGCGATCGCGCACTCTTTCTAGCCTTGTACGCTTTTACAGTTTCTTCTGTCTTGCCTAATGCTACTGCTAGTTGAGCATTAGTTAAATTCCATTTCTGTTGTAACTCTGATGGCTGCATAATAGTATTGCTCCACTACAGGTAACGTCTGTTGTTGGGGAAGTCCTAGCATCTGATCCATGCTAGGGCGTTTGTAAATTCTCTTGAAATAATAGCATGACTTACGCTCTAGTAGGGCGTAAAATACTCTTGAAGTAAGCAAGAGAAATAATGCCCACAAGAAAAAAGCCAGGCACAGCCGAAGAAATTAAGGCAGATATAGAAAATCATCCAGAGCGCGGCAAGCTAAATGGTGATGATGTCGTAGCCTTTGATAAAGTTGAGTTTCGCGGTAGTGTACCCCGTGAAATATACCGCCTAGCCTTAGAAGTCGGCGGGGCGGTTGGGGACGATAAATCGACAATTCTCACTAAAGCCCTAGAAGAATATGTGTTGCGGCGATTGGAACTATTGGAGCGATCGCAACGCATCAAGTCCAAAAAATTCGACGTGGACGAACTCGAAATCCGCTCTAAAACCTTCGGCGCGTACAAAGCTAAAGGTAGGGCGAAAAAAGCCAACCTCAGCCCCGATCAGGGTTGATTGTCTAAGGGCTGTGCCAAAATACTGGTGCAGCTTTTTTTGTGCCATGATTACAATTGATTCGCCCTACCTATCGGAATTTACTCCAAAATACAGTGCGGCTATAGTCAGCGAGGCGGCGTTAACTGAAGATAACTTTGCGCCTTTGGTAGCACTAGATTTTGGTGGCAATGAATCAGTAGTCATCGAAAACCCCACAGGAGCGGAACAACTCCCAGAAGACTGGCAACAGGTCACAATCGCGATCGCTAACGGGCAAGTATTAACGCCAGCCAATAACCCAGAGTCACCCCAAATCGGAGAATTCCTCTACAATCCCTACACCAATACAGTAGAGGTGTTTACGGTTTCCCCGGTGCGATCGCTCATCATCTATGGAAGCCCCAGAACCATACCTTTCGCCCCTCCCCTGCTCCCACCTCCCTACCCAGCACTGTTTACCAATATTCCAATTCAAGGGACTGGGCAGATAGATCGCAGTCTTGAAAATCACCCATCAGCACAGTTTGAACTAGAATCCACGCTTCGTAAAGCTCAACTGCAAGCCATTTTTGCACCGGGGTCAGAATTGGATTTGTCCGGGATTCCACTCCGAATCAACAACGCCAACATCACTGAACTACCAAGAGCGATTTACCCCGATTCACGCTGTAAAATCAGTATCAGCTTTGGCGGCAAGTGGGAGAATTATCTAGATGAGCCTGTATTCCTGCGCTCAGATGGCAAAAGCCCGATTGTTCCTGGCGGCGTATTCCAAGATCCAGAATGCGCGACAGGGACAGCGACTAGCACTAGTGATCCAAATCGCAGTACGACAGTACCAAGGCTACTGGGTAAAATTGGCATTCCCTACCGTGGCCCTGTTTTAGAACCTGTTGACATCCCCGGCGATACTCCACTGGATGCCACAGTTAATCCACTACAATTGCTGGACGAAAGAGTAAGGATTGCTAATTCATTTATTCGTTGGAGTAGTGCAGATGGGGTTGAAATAGTGCCAATTAACGGATTACCTGTGTGGACTTACCAGGAAGCGGAGATTTTGGGAGAGGTTGAGACGAGTTACGAGGCGATCGCTCGCACTAGTAAAACCCCGATGCAGATTCCCAACCTCAACCCACCGGCACCGGATTTGGTTAATTTCCCTTCCACTGTCACGCCAGCACCAGTTCCGTTACTAAGTTATAGCCCGCTCACCGCACTATCTTTTGAATACCCCAATGTTGAGTTAACTGGGGATTTTAATGAAAGGAATAGGGAGCAAGAGGAATTAACTCAAGGCAATAGTAAACCGCGCTACGTGCGAAAACCTGTCACTCGTAATGAACGGATTGATGGTGATGTTGATGCTCATGTGCCACCCGATGGGGTGTTTAGTGTGCAGGTGATGAGTTTGTGTTTTGACATTGGTGGCCCAACCAAAAACCGGGCGATCGTCACAGAGGAAGATGGCGCAGAGGTATCAATCATTAATGAGGCTTGGGGTTTTGTATTCTATGCCGACGAAATCTACAATCCTGCAACGGGGAAGTTAAGTGGTAATCCCAATGAGTATTGGAAGTGCTTAAAACGGACACGCACAGATTACATCTACGACAAAGCTACGGGATATCTGTTGTACGTTTACGAGTCTGGCTACAACACAGTCCGCTACAGGCAAGAGTCCGCCGAAAACCCAGAGACACTAGAATTAGATCCAGCAGAAGATGAGTATTCGCTCTACAAGTTCTTCCAGATCCCAGTGCAGACCCGCACTAGCTACTTTTTGCGCCTCATGCCTGACTACAGTACAGAAGGCGCGGTGGAATACATTAAGGTCTGCAACCGTGACGGCACAGCTAGTTTACAAGCTGTGTATGACCCCAATTTTGCACCTCCTTACTATGTAGAGTCTGAGCGATCTGAGTCGGTGGCATTTGCTTCGCGTCCGAACCCCGAAAATGAAGGGTTAACTATTGAAGCAGGCGATCGCCCCGCACCTGATTTGATTGTGGGGGAAGAATCGCGATTCGACAGTTACACACAAGTAATCGAAGCAGTGTACGAGGAAAAACTTGTAGGGTTTGAGGGTGGCTATCCAGTGTATGAGCGTGGGCAAGAACTATCCCCCGCCAAGTTTGTTAAATACCAGAAAAAATTCAAAGCCCAAGGAGCGCAAATTGCTGAGGCGATTGAGGAAACATCAATTGAGCAGGGTACAGAAATGCCACCACAGGCTACCAGAAGGCCGCCTGTGTATGTTAGAGAAGAAGCGGATACCAGGGATAAACTAGAGGAGGTAAAGCCAGAGTACCGCTATTTCTTGAGAACTGCTGGTTACGGTGAAAGCGATCCAGTTGGCGGGTCTGAAAGTTTTCCCCTGGCTAAAACTTTCGACGATGCGCTGACTGCCGCTAAGTGCAAAGCTGCAATTGAGAATTGGCGCAATGGCTTACAGGAAAGATTGCGGATTGCTGGTAATTTGCGGATCAAGGAAGGCGATCGCTTTAACTACTATTGCAACGGCGAACTTAGAGAAAGAATTGTTTTGTCTGTCTCTCACAGCTTCAATATCTTGGGACTAGTAGCAGGCAAAACCCAAGTTACCCTCACCACAGACTTAACCTTGGGTGCGTGGCGACTACCTCCGGTTGAATTTAGCAAGGTACTAATTCCGAGGCAGGAATTGAGCGGGAGTGCGATTTTAGTAGTTGACCAGACATTGGGCGAGGTATTACCTTGGTCTAGGATTAGGTCTAGACGAAATCCAGAGGCGCAGGAAATCTAATGTACACCCAACAAGAAATAGTCAAACTTTACAAACAATTGATACCGTCAATTGTCGAGGCTGATGGAAAATTAAAAATTACTTTACGGGGACAAGGATTTACAATTAAGCAAGCGATCGCCCCTGTCCAAAAAGTTAGCACCAGAAACCTGCAATATCGCTAGTCAGGCGAGTAATCCACGTCTAAAAAATCCCTAAAAAACAAATCCTCTGGCAGTGTATCGGTAGCGATCGCCTCTACCTTCACTTTCTCCACCCCAGTCCTAAAAACACTGCCATTAATTATTTTCCATACCTCGACATAATTAATAATTTTTTCTTCTAATTCTTCAATTGATACTGGCTTTACCTTATAGAAAACATTCTTTACTAATCTGCAATACCGATTATCGGTATACCTCAGATAAGCAGTTGTATCTAGACCGGGCGAGGTTGCGCCATATAAGTCAACCTGCCTATACCTTGGATCTAAAAAATTAACAGCATCATTAAAGATAAAATCTGGATCTGATTTTTTGAAATCAGTTGTATTGTTTAAATTGCTGACAGGTGAAAGGTAGTTATTGGCGACGATAGCATTGTAAATAAATTCAGGGTCATTAACTATAACTAAATTATAGTAACTCCCATTGTTTAAGATGAAACTCCCACTAGTTGAGGCAAAAGAGCAATAGGGTGTAGTTGCTGGGGTGTCTAATATTTGTAAGGTAAATTGAGAGTCATAGCTAATAATTTCACACCTAGCCAACCAATATTGATTATTAAATATATTAGAAAATAAAATCTCTTGTCCTACTAATGTGGGGAAATACTCAGAGAGTGAACCTACCGCAGTTTCCTCGTAAAAATAATTACTCTCTGGATCTGGCAATACCGTAAACGTGTCACCAATATTTAAATTGTGAACGCTCTTATTCCCGCCTCCAGAAAAATTATGATTGACGCGAACACCGTCTAAAGTATTAAGTAAGGTGTAATTATCCCCACGGTAAAATCTAATTTCCCTAGATTGAGTAACCGTTTCACCCTGTTGGTCAAAAGCGAGATATTCAGTAATCTTTGTATTATCTCTACCAACTTGAATTATATTTTCCCCTGTAAAAGTTCTAGATAATTGATTAGTACCTGAATAGGTCGAATCAAAACTAGCAACGCCCCCAAGCAGAGGAACTGGGGTAGAGTAGCTATGCTCACTTGTCTCAGCATTAATTATAGTTTCACCATTATTTGGTGTTATGCAATAAGTCGTGCCAAAATATTCGGCAGGTAAATCTTGATAGTAATTATCTAATATTCTCGTTAATTTCGTCCTTTGAACCATCCTAGGAGTACCAGCTAAGATACCCTCGCCTAAATACCTGTAGGCTTTTGTGTGATCGTAACCTGGAAGATAGTTTAAGTTATATTCAGTAGCTTGTTGGTTATTAATATAAATAATTTTAAAAAAATTAGCTTCAGGATTAATTGGAAGAAGTGGGTCAACAGGAAACCGATTAATTGCAGGTGTTTTGTACTGGTTGCCTATGCAAGCAATAAACTTTCTCTTCCCCAAGTTAACCAAATCAGATAATTCAAATTCAGGAAAAAATACTCCATCTTCAATTTGATTAGCACTTACGCCCGCGTATACTTCAGAATGAATGAGCAATGGCGTAGGGCGATCGCCTCCTATGTACCAGTTCAAACGCTGCTCTGTTGATGTTTGAACGATTTCATAAAATAATACCTGGAGACTTCCTCGTTTTTTACCTTTGTTCTTTGTTCTTCTTAATTCAATATTCCTTGTTGATTCTTGGGGAATGGTTGCAATTTGAGTATCAACTAATAACCATTCTCCGGTATCAAGTTGCGCCGCCATACATTCACCGCGTGGCACATTACCGAAGCATCTAGCTTGTAACCGCCTCCCTTCTATTGCAACCCAAAGCATTTGATTGTTTCTACCACCGCTTGTAGTTACAGCAGCGAATCTTTTTTTAAGGAACTGTTGCCAAGTATCTTTTAATTGCTTGTCCACAACAGTCTCACCACATCAAAAATCAATCCTAACTTTGCCCAAAATAACCTCTCTTCCCACTTCTCTAAATCAGTATCGGGGAAGCTGTAGAGCAAGGAACTTAAATAATTGCTATGCCCTAATTCATCTTGAGTAATCTGAGAGGCGATCGCCTTCAATTTCTCAGAGCAATTTGATTGAGAAAGTGCTTGATAAAACTTACAAGTCTCGCTCTCAAGTGCCTGCATAAATGCTAGACGATCGCCCCAACCATAATCAAATGCACTCTTGTTCTTAAAAAGAATTCTCAAAGAAATATACCTTTTACTCAGTCCATCCAAGTTCTCGAAAATAGCAACAACCTTTTGACCTGGATGGGTGGCTGAATCCCATTCCAGTTGTTTACCGTCCTGTCTTGAAAAGTTGCCTAGTTCAACAGTTTCTTCCTCATTGCGAACAAGACTTAAAAATCGCCCATTGTTCTTGACTGGTAGGCGAAGTTTCCCGTCTGCCAAAGAAGACAGCATCTTGCCATGCTTATGCTCTTCCTGGGAATGTTTTAATAGGAGCTTTGCTAGATTGGGGTAGTTGTCTTTTGTGGCAGCAACCGATAGTTTTTCACAGAAAGTTGACACGCCAAACTCTATATTCGATAGAGTTTTAATCAGCTTCTGTTCATGCTTGCATTCCAAATAAATTAATAATTTGTACAACATTAAGAGAAACCCATTAACGTACAAGTGTTGCCATCCACAACAAAACATACCCCATCAAAGAGGTCGCCGTTGTCCGGGTTTTTGGCAAAGATAGAAATCCAACGATAAGTGGAATCTATATCTATCTCTACAGTCCCGCCCGTGTGGGGCAACTCTGCTGCAAACTCCCTACCCGTTAATTCTGTGTTGGGCAATTCGCTCCAACGGTGAATCTGAATCGAAGTGCTACCGGAGGTGATTGTAATATCAAAGCCTGGGACGATTTCCAGCTTTAGCCCCATTTGGGGCGCGTAAAAAGTAAAAGCTTTACCCCCAATAGTGCAATCATCAGTGCAGGTAATTAGCCCTCCAAAGGAAACTCCACTACCACCATTGCCTCCAAACTGAAACCACCTCCCGGTAGTATCGGTGGGGTTAACAATACTGGGTAAATCCTCAGTGTTGCTAGCTGAGGCATCATATTGATACCAAGCGCGATCGCCCTCGCCATTATCCCCCACTGCTAGGAACAATTTATCTACTCTCTTGGGGGTGGTGCTGCTAGTCAATGCTTTGAGAGCCGCAATGTCTTCAACTACTAAAGAGTCGTAAATAAAGGCCATATATCAAATAGATAGAACGTTTCCATTAGCATCAACCAATATACTCCCACTACTATCAACCAATATTTTGTCGAAGTCTGCGTCCGCGATAGGGAGGCTAAAAGTTAGATAGCTGTTTCCTCCAACACCAGTATTAGTAACTGTAGCCGGAGAACCATTTGGAAGAATAGTAATATCTGGATTTACTTCGATTTCGGGTATCAATCCCCCTGGTAATTCTGGGATACAGGGCGGGGAAGCGTGGGATATCTTAGTGATTTGGTTGCCATCATACTCGAAGCTATAGGCAGCGCGGTAACTAGTAACGGGGAAGCTGCCACCAGTGCTAGGCGCGATCGCTACTACACTCGGTGCAAATAAACTAAAGTCCTCACCTGCCGTGGGCAAGTCAGGAACAATTGTTCCTGAAGTCCATGCGGTGAGGGTGATAATTTGAGATATTCCAGCTACAACTAAAGAACCGGAAAACCTGCGAATCTCTAGGGTATCTTGACGTTGGAGGTAGATATTTACTCTTGCGGGGTTAAAAAAACCTTTTGTACTACCTGCAATTACATCTGGGTAATCGCTTCTAATTACGCCGTAGCCGTCGGCATCGCAAGGGTAGGTGAGGGTTAGTTGGATGGATTGTCCAGAGGCGATCGCACTGTAGCTACTCCATGCCCCAGATGTACTTTCTCCCTCCGCCGTAGAGGCGATCGCTCTAATATCTTCACTAGCTGTTGGCGTGTACGCGGCAATCTCGGCGTATACAGCAGAGTTACCATTGATGATAATTTTCTGCCCTGCTGTATCAGGAAGAAGTCCGCCAAACACCCGACGAGGCTTGGCGGGGAAATCATAACTACCTATTATCGCTGTTCCTGCTAGGATATCAAAGCTAAGTCCGGTGTTGGGGACGACGCGGTATTGGTCATCAATGTTGTAGACAGCGTTTTTTAATATCTTGCCGACCGGGTTGAAGTCCCCCGACTGGGTACGAGTGACCGGAAACACGCCGACAATTGATTTGGGGGTAATAGAGGAACTTCCATCATCTAGTTCCCCTGGGGCGAAGAATGGTTTGATAGCGAGGGCGATCGCCTCTCCTGGCTGTAAGTCATCGGAGGTGATAAAGGGTGTACTTACTTTCGGTGTCCACGAAAAGTAAGCTCCGACGTTTTTGAATTCCAATCCGTCAGCGTCAGTTGTACGGATTTCGCCATCAGTTCCCACAAAACCGATAAATTTCACCATGAACAGCCCATTGAGCAGGTTGGGGCTACGCTTGTTGTTATACTCCAACTCAATCCCAAATTCTGTCCCAGCCGGTACTGGATTACTATTGTCGTTGTAAATCCAGTATCTAGCCTCCCAGCTAGGGAGATATTTTCCTAGGGTTTCACCTGGGTATGGGGGTGTGGGTATCGTAGTAGCTGGGTTGATTGAGGCAATAGGGCGATCGCACCCTACCCCAAGACGGGTATTTGATACATAGGTACTAGCTCCCCCAATCCTTACCCACTGCCCAATATCGGCGACGATGACATCCACGCTAGGGGTCAAGTCCGAGTCGGCGCGATACTCAAACCATTTACTTTCGGCTGTCACAAACCGCGCTTGACCGTCTAGTCTGTCTGCGCCTGTAGGGAAATTAGCCAGTGTGGCGATACTAGGAGCTAGCTTTAGATGTTCATCTTTTGTTAGTTCTAGGGTAAAAGGTAGCTCAGTTTGTAGTGATTGGGGGTCTATTCCTTCACCATATTGATAATTAGGAATCCTGGCTATTTGTACGTGGGTACTAGGGTCTGAGGTAGCCCCCGCACTAATTACAAAATAGTGAATATCCCAGCCATCCTTGCGGATAGAGTCTGGGATAGTAATGGCTATGTCTTGAGAAGGAGAATAGGCGATCGCTCCACTGACCGAGGGAATATTGAATCCCGCTCTATTTTGCAATTGGCAAGAGAAATAAAGCGTACCACCAAGAGTAAGTGTACCACCGCTATTAACTTCTATTTCAAATAGTGGACAAGTGTTACCAATTCCAGCGTATTGTGCTATTAACATTTTTATTTATAATTACACAATAACCATCAGACAGTTTTCATCAAAGCTAAATTTCATATTTGTAGAAGTGGCGATCGCATTCAGTTGCGCGATTTGCTCCGGTGTGGGAAACGATGATCCAGTTACTAACAAATTCCACTGAATGACTAATAACTGATATCCTTCAGAACTCAAATCATTTCCTGATACGGCAGAACTTACGCTTAAGTTTTCCAGGACAACCCAAGTTTTTTGATTGCTCGTAGTTTCCCGGAAAATTTGATAAATTTCTGTTTGAAAAATTTGTGCTGTAAAACTTGACCAATCCGGTTTTACAGGGATAGGAGTAGGAGAATCTGCATCTAGTTCAGATTGAATGCTACTCAAAAAATCAGAGTAGTCCAATCCGGTTGTAAATTTTAAAAGTTCACTTTTAATTGTCTGTTCTCCTACCTCGAAAATTTCGTAGTAGAAAACTTCGATTTCATTAGGTGGAAAGAATTGAACTCTGTCAATTAATCTAGTCATTTCAATTTTTAATCCTCGTAACTAAATAGGTAATTTGAATCCCCAGAAGTGAGATAGAACCGAACTAACCGTGTAACTAAAAGATGCGCCAAATAAGTTAACAACAAGCGTTACAGTTTGACCAGCAGTTAAACCAGAAATTAAACTCGAACCTATCGGAACATATATACCTGCACCTGCGGCAATTGCAACCTCCGCTATCCTTCTGTATCCAACCCCGTTTACTTGGAGTTGTAAACCAAATATTCTCGGAGATGCGTCCAGATTAGTGATGTAGACTCCCCCACCAAAAAGATACGTGCCGTTGAATCCAGACGGTACGACAAAGTTTGAACCAGAAAACGCTGAATTAGTATCTAGCTGCTCATTCCCAAAAACTACTGCAACATCAGTGCTTTGTGTCTGATCTGCTTGAGATGTCGCCATAAATGCAGGTCGGCATATTTGCAGCAGATTTAACCCATTGGCAATAACATTTCCGCCAATATGAGCATCGCCAGCAACACCAACACCACCTGCAAATCTTGCTGAACCTGTAGTGGTTGATGTGCTGGCTGTTGTGTCGGTAACAGCAATAGGAGAGTTTTGAAACTCTGTTAGTGTACTAGTAAATTTTTGACGTACCGTAGCCCCATTCAAAATATCTAATACGTTAGCAGAACCAATTCCTGCCCTAAAAATCCAGTTCCAAGTAGAGCCTGTAGTTCTTCTTAGTATTAGTGAAGTTGTAGCAGCACTAGCCCCGGTACTTTCAGCAATCAGATTCGCTGCCCCAGAAGATTGGGTATCAGCGACTAAGCTAACCCCTCCTGCTGATACTCTAACTGCAACACTAGAACTAAAAGTTTTTATTCCCGCAACAGTTTGATCGCCCGTCAGCTTTACAGATTCAGCATCAACTTCAGTGATCGCATCTTGAACAGTAGTAGCCGAAATCCCCCCTACAGGAGTAAAGCGAACAGCTAAAGCTGTTAACAATCCCCGAAATAATCCCGACATTATGCCCACCTCACAGTTGCTATACAATCGGTTGCTGTAGCGGCAGTGTAAGTAAGTCTAGTTGTGCTAAATCCCCAACTTATTCCAGTTGTTAAGACAATTCCATTACCCCCGATAATATCTTGACCTAGTAGTAACAGGCTGTCGTCTGGAGGGACAGGGAAAGACCTGACTGGAACATCATTTAAAGAAGGGGAGGTCGTTTGATTAAATATTTGAAAATATCTTGTGCTGCTACTTGAATTACTAACAGTAATCGCGTAAATATTTCCTGCGCTATCTTTTAAATTAGCCCCCGAACTTGTACCTAAATAAGCTGCGATAGTACCAGGGGGCATGAAGCGATCGCTTATCAGTTTCCAAATTGCAGAAAGCCATCCCCTAACTCCCGCACCCCCAGATGGGATAGCTACCCCAGTAATTTCAGTTCCCGCGTCCTGGGTAGGGATGGGGTTGCCTTCATCATTAGATATTTCTAGGTTAGCGACATCGACCTTGAAGCGATCGCCTACCAAGGCAGAAGGCAAGCGATCCAGTACCTCTTGTAAGGATATTTCCGTTGCTCCACCGGATGGGCTAGAACCACCTCCGTTTAGCAGATAAGTAATATAAAAAAGCGTCGCCAAAGGTACTTCTGGCGGTAAGTCGGGTCTTTGAGATAGTTGACTCGTTTTTATGATTAAATTAGTTAGCGACTGCTGATATTCTTCGAGTGCATCCTGTATTTCAGTCATGGCGAAAAATATTGATTATTAATACGATTACTTTCTGATTGAAACTGAACTTTAATATCTAATTCAAAAATTAAAAGCCAATCACTATTTTTATGTTCAGCGATTGATACACTACCAGATGGTTCAACTAATTCAATATCTTGGTGCAAGCAGTTAGGAGCTTGTAACTCAAAAAGCATTTGATTTAATAGAGTTTCCGCCTCACCTCTTGGCAATAGGTCGTATTGATAGGAAGAATCGAAACGGTAGATTACTTGAAATGGGATTGTAGTTTCTACAAGGATTAACCTATCTTGCCCCCATCCTTTGTTATCAAAATTAATATCTAAAGCTGGTTTATCTAGTCCAATTGATGTGGGGCGATCGCTATCTTGAATACTGTCAGGTAAGCCCAGCCCCCATCTATCAATTCTTAGTTTGGTTGCTAGCCAGGCTTTGAGAATGGCTCTTAATTCCCCAATGTTCATTCATTTTCTAAAGTAATATCACCTTCAATTTTAAATTTCCCTTTCTCTAGCGTTCGCACTGAAATAGGTGAAGTAGTCGTCATTTGAATGTCATAAAAAAGCTCATCACCATCCATTAGTGATTCAGTATCACTAGAGGCGATCGCTATTGCTGCCTCAATTACGTTGGGGTTAAGCGCGGTAATTGTAATTCCGCCATCAACAGCACTGCTTTTTTGAATAATTGCGCTAGTGTCGGAGTCTGCAATGCTAGCTTTAGCTGTGAATTTAAAGCCAAAATTATCAGGGCTTAAACTTTGTCCTGAAATCCTGACTCTGATGGTTTCTGTGTCACCACGCATAAAAGTGGAGTTTTTTACCCCACCACTATTTGAATCTTTAGTAATTACTGCTCTCATCAATAAACGTCCGGTTCAACAATAAATTTATTTGTCTCTAATGTGTAAACTTCGTCCGCTAATTTATCTACAATTTCTACTGTGTAGAACAGGACTTTACGCCCATTAAGTCCAGAGGTGTTGTGTGGATAAATAACAATTTGTGCTGTTAATTTTTGGGTACTGCCAATCCCGGATTCATAGGGTGAAATATCAGTTACTTCAATATCGCCCTGAGTAAGCTGGTTGGTTTTTAAAAATAGAGTATTACCGCCAATATCCTCTTTAACAGCAAAGACTATCTCTGGTTCAGTCGGGAAATCCCCAATAGCAATTAGTTGAATAATTGTGGTGTCACCCCGCCGCAAGACTGCATTGGCTAGCGGTGTTTCACCTGTACTTTTGAGGATAGTTAACTGTCCCGTGGGTGGTAGTGGAAGATTACGCCGCCGCAAGGACAGCATTGCCACATCATCTTTACTATCAGTGTCGATATCAAGAATCATGGCGCGTTTACTAGAAGCGATCGCCTGCGTTTCTTCGTTGTTTTGGGAAACAGTGGAGGTAATTGATCCAGCTAAATTGGTGATTGCAGTGTGGGCAAAACTATTAATATTAATCTTGCCCTCAACACTGCTTTTGAAATTAACGCTGAGGACTTCGGAAAGTTCGGCGTTAAAGTCAGAAAATACCCTACCTGTTAGACTTACTCTTGCCATATCAAGCCTTAATAACTAGGTTTCCAGGAGAGATATAGAGTTTATCCTTGCGGTAAATAGCTCTCCGGGTAAGGGGTGCTTTCCACAGTACATTACCGCTATCATCCTTAATCGCAAAACCAGCTATTTCAGGTAAATCAACCTCTGGCTTGGGAAATTCAATTACCTGGGAATTGACGATCGCCCTTCCACTTGGTTCGTCCCAGTAAGTATCGTCACAGGGAATCATGGGGAATTCATAACCAGCAACACTAATTTCCTGGATGGTGTCGTTATCTGTCGGCGGGGAAGAAAGCAAAGCTACCTGCACAAATGGCGGCGGCGCAATGCTTACACCCCGTAGTACATCCAATCTCTTATTAGCCCAGTAGGTGGATGAATACTGCTTACGTAGAGACTTGGAGATAATTAAATTCCCAATATCAAAATAAGGCGGATCACCAATACCGATGATTTTGGTAATTTCATTAGTGCCGAAGTACCAAAGGTTGCTGTCAGTATCAGTTATTGCCACTCCTATGGGGGTATCCCACGCAGTAGTGGGATTAGCAAATTCCAGTTCTGCAACGTTGGCGATTTCACGATTACTAGCATTTCCCCAGTGGGTAGTAAGCAAAGAAAAGGGAGCGTAGCCAGTACCAGCAACGGGGGTGTAGCTCCCTGTGGCACTGGGTACGTCTTTAGTAAGGTTAAGCCTCAGCCCTCCACTGGGATAAGCAAAGGTTTCGCCTCGGAGGATAGAAAGTTCTTTATGAGCAAGATATTCTGATTGACCTTCAGCCATTAGACTTGCTCCGTCGCAGGTTGTTCTTCAGTGATGGGAGGATTGAAGATCGCAGCAATTCTATTTACCGCTTCCTGTTGGGAAGTTAATTGCTCTTGTTGTTTTTGCAGAATTTGGTCTATGACTTCGTTGGCTGTGGCTAAATCTATATCACCTTCATCTACCTGAGCAAGCAAGTTCTTGATTTGTTGATTTTGTTGCTCAATTAACTGAGCTTGTATTGCGTTAACGTCAGCTAGTTTCACCAAAGCTTCAGTTACTTGTGATGTTTCCGTAGTGATTGTTTCATTGATTTGGGCGATCGCCTCATCAGTGGTTTGCTGGTTTTGCAGAATTTGAGCCAATTTTTCTTGTAATTGCATATCTCTACTCGCTTGCTGTTGTAAAAATCCTTTAAGAAGAAAATCAAGAATCAACTTCTAAACCCCCCTTCGCTCGTCTGGTCGCCTCCTCAAAATTAAATTCCAAGTCAAGGGCAATTCTTCAATACTGACAAACTCAGCTTCAAATCCCCCGACGATCCGATCTAGAAGCAGTCCAGCATCAATAAAGTAAGAAATACCTGTGCCAACAATCCACTCACGAGGATAGCGGCGACTAACGCCAGATACCTGCAAATCATCAATTTTGATTTGTTGATTGGTATTGAAGGCTTGAGCAAGGCTTGGTGGTACGCGGTCAATAATAGGCTTGGGGTCAACTTCTAAATACCCAGTCTTACCTTTCTCTCGTCGTTGGATGATGAGCGATCGCGCCGTGGGAATACCAAAAGCACCAGCCAAAGGAGCAATGCGATCGCGTAGGGTAATCATCTGCTCAACGTAGGTGGTTTTGGGGCGAGTGTCTTGAGTAAGTTCTTCCACTAAATTACAAATCCACTTACTGAGAGGCTTTGCCGTAACTGCAAAAACTGCTGTCCCCAAACAGTCCCAGTTAGCCAGCTATCAGAATCCATCCGGTTGCTTGCATCCCTACCTTTGGCATTCTGCACAGCATTAGCCGCGATCGCACCTACTTGCAGCCACCGCATAGCTAGGGTATGGGCTGTAACCAAGGAAACTGCTTGATTGTGCCGAGAACCCCAAACCTCGATAGGACAGAAAGTAGCTGCCTCATTGATAACCGCTTGAATTTTGGGTTCATCAAGGGATTGGAATTCATCGTAATTAGCGAGGAACTGCGAAGGAGTGATCAAATTGCCTCCTCTTCCCCTGCTCCCTCTACCCCTTTACCTTCTTCAGGCGGTGGCACATTTACTTGAGGTGCATCAACCTTCATTTGGTCAGCGATCGCCTGTAATACCTTTGCTCGTTTTTCAATTTTCTGCCAGGCAGCAAGCAAGCTCATACTATAGGTTTTCTTGACGAGGGCGATCGCCTCTGCTTGATTTTTGGGAAGTGGGGGAACATCTAATCCTTGCTCGGTGGATGTTTTAGAAGGTCGAGAAATTACCCGAATTATCCCTTCTTCCACACAATTATCTATAACCCCTCCCAGTGCGGGGTGAGTAGTTAAATTCTCCCAATCAGATGAGTCATACGCTTTAACGCCAGGTACAAAAGTCACGTTTCCTGCAATCCACGGGCCAGAACGGGGAGGATAAAAGCGACTGGGGTTGTATTCGATGAGAACTTGAGACACTATAGCCCCTCCACAATTACAGCACTTAATTCTTGAATCATCGTCACACCCGCAAAGCGTTCGTGGCAGTAAATTACAACTTCCTTGCCGCTATCGTCAGGGGGAAGTTGTTCAAAATCGCTGGGGATGTTGAGGGTAACGTATTCGGGATCTCTCACGAAGAAGATCATCACGTTTGATCCGTTAATTCCTGCCCCCTCGCACTGGGAACACCAGTCCACAAAACTGATGTTAGGATTGGCTTTGCGGAATAGCTCCATCAGGAAGGTGTCAGACTGCTCTGAGCGAGATGTCGATGCCAAGAAACCATGATCTTCTTTGGTCATTAAGCAACCCGTCACCTCAAACTCGCTTAAATACCAAGGAATTCTTGCCCAATAATTTAGTCGGTCAAGCTTGGTTTGATTTGATACGGTTGAATCGGTGATACGAATATCGCTTAATACCCTTGGAGTGGTGGGGTAGGTGAGTAATCCTTTGATATCGGAATTAGGATCACCGAGATAAGCTAATTGATTCTCGGTTTTCAGAATGAATCGTTTAGCCGCCATAGCCTTGCGATCGGTTAGATCGCGCCCCGCCATTGCTGCCGAGCGAACTTCTTGGAAGTTGTAGCCATAGCTGTCACCTATAGGGCGCACTTCCACTCGCACACGTTTAGCAACTGCATCTACGCGTGGCCAATCATCAGAGTAGGAATTAATAATTTTCGCCATCCCCACCTCTTCATACATATCATGGGAGATGGTTTCAGCACCTGGGCCACCTTCACGGGAAATAGGGATGTGAAGTCGGCATTTGTACTCAGGGATTTTCTTTTCGTAAACCTGAGCGCGGACGTGTTCAAGCTGGTTCTCTAAAAAGGCGGTTTCGCCCTCATCTAAAACTTGGCGGATTGTTGACATAAGTGAGTGATGGGTGATGTTAGCGGTAGCGGGGCGTGAGCAGTGTAATGAGTAATGAGCGGGGATTCACTACTCAGTTAGGTTGTAACTTCAAAGGTTTCTGTGCCGTTGAGTAATAACTCAGCTATCCCAGTCCCGCCGGTTATCCATTTAGCACCGATGAGCTTGACTAACCCCGTACCAGATGCGCCTGCAAAACCACCGATGAGTGTAAATTCTCCGCTTGTTGCTTGGCGGACGAAGACTTCGGAGTTAGCGGTGACGGTTCCTTCTACAGAAACCCACACGCTCCCAAGTTGTACTACGCTCATAGGTTCGGTATGGCGATACTCGGCTTTGTATAGACCTGTATCGGGGTAATACTGCTGAGACTTATGACTGTGCAAAGTCACTCCTAAGAATATTTGTTCGTCATCTGTGGGGAGTCGTGCCACGCCTTCAGCGTCGGTAGTAGCTCGTGCTACTGCCAAACCAAATCCAATAGGGGAAGAATTAGCGGCCGCCGTAGTAGAGGCGATCGCATACCCAGTTCCCCCATCAGCAATTGATACGTCAAAGGGTACACCGGGGTAGCCAGTGATTGTAAAAGTGCCTGCACCTGTGGAACGAGCAGTTGCGCCTAAACCAGCAAGGTTAATTTCGGCAATCAATCCATCACGAATGGTTGTTGCTGTGGCACTTGCGGCGGAAGTGTGGGTAACAGCGATACCGTCAACTATTACTGTGTAGTCGGTGCTGTTCGCTGCTGTACCTACCGTTACAGTATTTACCTGCCTCACCTGGTTGGAGGCATTATTTAAAGTAGCGATACCCCCAGGGATACGGCGTGAGCCTTGCATTCCTGGTATCGCTGCGGCTGATTCAATTCTGTCAATAGATGGGGGCATAAGAAGGCAGAAGTTCGGAGGCAGAAGGCAGAAGGTTGGTTTATTCGCTTGTAGCGATAACTTTCGGCTGTCTTGAAAACTGCTCCTCTTTTCCTCTTGGAAAAAGACTGCATTTTTCGCAACTGAGAGCAAAGACACATTTCCTTCTGCCTTCTGCCTTCTGACTTGAAAATCAAACTTTGGCTAAAAACCAAGAAGGATATGTGGCTGAAGTCGTTCAATGACGACAGCCTAAACTGAAACATTAATTGTGGGTCTAATTTGCAACTGGAA
>NZ_JACJRG010000042.1 GCF_014697125.1 Anabaena minutissima FACHB-250
CTCTAGTCAGAAATACCCTTAAACGACTGCCCATATCGCTGTTACCTTTGTAGACACATTGTACGTATTTACTTATCTTTACATAGTTTAGTTTTTTCACCTCGTCCTACTTAGATGCAGGTGTGACAGCAGAAGAAAGTTTAGAAGGAAAACTGATTCGTGTAGTACGTCCTGCCAATTAAAGAACGTTTTGTGGAAAATGCCTAAACGTGAAACAAGCGCAGGTGTGATTTCTACATTTGCTAATCTACAACCTTGAGCAATCCTCTTTGTATACCATCAAATATTCTACTGATTTGTTGCCGTTCTCTTTCATTTAACCCTTCTTTAGATAGCAGTGTAGACATGAGTAACTGCTGATCACGTCGGGTAATTCTGCCAATGGCAAATATGCGCTCCAAAACTGTCTCTAAAGACAAGGGGATTGAGGTACTGGTAGCTTGCATATTCCTCACCAAAACTTTATGTTTTTCAAACTAAGTTATCTCAAAATAACAATTTTTTATAAAGTGTGACATTAGTGGCTCTACGGAATCACTTAAGCTCAATATTTATGGCTTTTATGCCTCCTCTGATACTCGCCTTTTCGGTAGAATAACTAGGCAGATTAGCAAGAAATAGGTCAAAGCTCATGGCTGATGCAAAGATTGGGATTATTGGTGGTAGCGGTTTATATAAGATGGAAGCCCTGAAAGATGTGGAAGAAGTACAAATCGAAACGCCTTTTGGTTCACCTTCTGATGCGTTAATTATGGGGAGTTTGGATGGAGTGCGAGTAGCCTTTTTAGCGCGTCATGGTCGTAATCATACGCTGTTACCTTCAGAGTTACCTTTCCGTGCCAATATCTATGCTATGAAGCAACTAGGTGTAGAGTATTTAATCTCAGCTAGTGCAGTGGGTTCTTTGAAAGCAGAAGCAAAACCACTGGATATGGTAGTACCAAATCAGTTTATAGATAGAACCAAAAATCGGGTTTCCACCTTTTTTGGAGAAGGGATTGTGGCACATATTGCCTTTGGTGAGCCGATTTGTCAAAATTTAGCAGGGGTTTTAGGGGAAGCGATCGCATCTTTAAATTTACCAGATGTCACCCTGCATCATGGTGGTACGTATGTTTGTATGGAAGGGCCAGCATTTTCCACCAAAGCCGAATCAAATCTTTATCGCAGTTGGGGTGCAACCGTCATTGGTATGACCAATTTACCAGAAGCTAAATTAGCCAGGGAAGCCGAAATTGCCTATGCAACCTTAGCACTAGTGACAGATTATGATTGTTGGCATCCAGACCATGATAGCGTCACAGTAGAGATGGTAATTGCCAATTTACAACGCAATGCCGTTAACGCTCAAAAAGTGATTCAAGAAACTGTGCGCCGCTTGAGTGAAAAACCACCCACCAGTGACGCACATTCTGCTTTGAAATATGCAATTTTGACAAACTTAGCTAAAGCACCAGCAGAGACAAAAGAGAAGTTGGGTTTGTTGTTAAAGAAATATTTGTAGACTTCTCATAGCTCAATTTTGGTTGTTGCTGAATTTGAATATAAATCATATTTTCACTCAGCAACACCAAATATTAACTAGAAGGCTTTAAGACATCTAAAGCTAAATTCAACTTCAACACATTCACGCCAGGTTCGCCAAAGATACCTAAAAAACGACCATCAATATTTTGAGTAATTAAAGTTTCCAATTGGTTGGTTTGAACACCCCGCGCCTGGGCGACTCGTACAATTTGCGCTTTAGCTCCTTCAAGGCTAATGTGAGGATCAAGGCTAGACGCTGATGTATAAACTAAATCTGCGGTTGGTTGCACTCCGGAATTTTGTAAACGTGTCAAGTCACCGACAATTTTTTTACTAGGATCAGGATTATCTTTACCTTGGATACGTTCTAATAGTGCTGGGTTACTAGGAGCTAAATTACTAGCACCAGAAACTCCAGTTTTTAAGATTCCCGCTTGATCATTTTTCGGATCAGCCGTGCTGTAGTTGGTGGTACTGGGACGACTCCAAAAATATTGTTCATCGGCAAAAGGTTGACCAATTAATGCTGAACCAATTACCGCTCCTTGGTAGTTAGTAATTAAGCTAGCATTGGCTTGAAAAGGAAATAATATTTGTCCACATAACAGCATGAAAAAAGGATAAATAAATGCTGTCAATATCCACAGAATTGCGGTAGAACGGATAGCTTTACTAATTTGGCGAATCTGGCTCATTTTAAATTTTCTCTGCTAGCAAAATCCAAATTAATCAGAATTTCTCTGGTTGAAAAATCACAACGAATAAATAAATACAAAGAGCAACTATCACTAATCCTAAAAGACTAATAGTGTAAACTTGCCAGTGTGATACTTTTCCAGGTGTGGCGGCTGCAACGACTGGTGATAGCAGCACGTTAAAACACATGATCAGAAATATAGTCAGAGGTATTCTGCGAATTTTTGTATTGATAAAGGGAAGCATTTTTAAAACATCCTGTGATAGTAAACATTTCATTATTCTAACTTCTAAATTACATTAAGCTAGTCCAATCTTAGCAAGCAAAACATCAATAATTTTGATAGCGATAAAAGGAGCAATCACACCACCAAGTCCATAAATAAAGATATTGCGCTGCAAAAGTTGATCAGCAGTTAACGGTCGAAACTTTACCCCAGTTAATGCTAGGGGAATCAAGGCTGGAATAATCAAAGCGTTATAAATTAAAGCTGATAAAACCGCAGATTGGGTACTAACTAAACCCATAATATTTAAACCACTAACACCAATTCCCGGAAAAATAGCTGGAATGATTGCAAAATATTTGGCGACATCGTTAGCAATAGAAAAAGTCGTTAATGCCCCACGGGTAATTAATAATTGTTTGCCAATCGTGACGATATCAATTAATTTTGTGGGGTCAGAATCCAAGTCCACCATATTAGCGGCTTCCTTGGCTGCTTGTGTTCCAGAATTCATTGCTACACCGACATTTGCTTGAGCTAATGCAGGGGCATCATTAGTACCATCCCCTGTCATAGCTACTAATTTACCTTGGGCTTGTTCACGACGGATTACCTCGATTTTATCTTCTGGAGTGGCTTCAGCAATAAAGTCATCAACTCCTGCTTCTTGAGCAATTACGGATGCCGTGATACGGTTATCTCCTGTGAGCATGATAGTTTTAATTCCCATGCGGCGCATTTGCTCAAAGCGTTCCCTAATGCCGGGTTTGATAATATCTTTGAGATAAATTACGCCATAGATATCACCATCTTGACACACTGCTAATGGAGTTCCACCTAATCTAGAAACTCTCTCATAAGCTGCATCTAATTCGGGACTTATTCGCCCATTTCTCGAACGCACAAATCCTTTAATAGCATCTACTGCACCTTTGCGAATTTCTACCCCATTGGGTAAGTCAGTTCCACTCATTCGCGTTTTAGCAGAAAACTCAATTCCTGTTGATTTTTTCGTGTCGAAATCCAATCTTGCTCCTGATTTTTCTGCCAGTTTGATGATAGATTTACCTTCTGGAGTTTCATCAAATACACTGGATGCTAATGCTACTCTGGCTACATCATCCAAAGTATGACCGTTAACAGGAATAAATTCTTCTGCCAAGCGGTTGCCTAAAGTAATCGTCCCGGTTTTATCTAATACTAAAGTGTTAATATCTCCACAGGCTTCTACAGCTCGCCCAGAGGTAGCGATGACGTTAAATTGGGCAACTCTATCCATACCGGCAATCCCGATCGCACTTAATAATCCGCCAATGGTTGTAGGAATCAGTGCCACTAATAAGGCGATTAAAACGGCAATGCTCACTGGTGATTTTACGTAGACTGATACTGTAGGTAACGTCGCAATCACCACTAAAAAGACTTGAGTTAAAACTGCTAATAAAACTGTCAGTGCGATTTCATTCGGTGTTTTAGTGCGGGCTGCACCTTCCACTAGGGCAATCATGCGGTCAATAAAACCTTGTCCGGGGTCAGATGTGACACGGATGACCAATTCATCAGAGATGATACGTGTTCCTCCGGTGACAGAACTGGCAATATCTGTTCCTAGTTCTTTTAATACTGGTGCTGATTCCCCTGTAATTGCAGATTCATCCACAGAAGCAACCCCAGCAATCACCTCGCCATCGGCTGGAATCATGCCACCGGCAATAACTTTAATTTGGTCGCCGTGACGTAAACTAGTAGAGCTAACTTCTTGAATCGTGCCATCAGGAAGCAGTTTGCGGGCGGTAGTATCAGATTTTGTGGCTCGTAAAGTGTCAGCTTGAGCTTTACCCCGTCCTTCCGCCACGGCTTCGGCAAAGTTAGCAAATACAATGGTGAAGAACAAAATTAAGGTAATTAAACCGTTAAACAATCGGGGGTTGTTACCGGGAGTGTTGCCGAAAAGGTTAGGCTCAATTGTGACTAATGCTGTAATAATTGTGCCGATCCAAACTAGGAACATCACCGGATTTTTGAGTAGGTGACGGGGATCTAGTTTGACAAACGCTTGTTTAAATGCTCTGGTGTAGAGTCCGGTGGTTTTGGGTTTGGGTGTATGTTTGCGTTGTTGGCGGGGTTTGGTTTTCATGGGTGTTTTTTAACGCAGAGGGGCGCAAAGGTTTACGCGGAGGGGAGGCAGCGCGTTGGGCGGCTTTGCCGACTTGAAGCGACTGCCGTCGCGCGGAGATTTTTAAGAGGCGATGAGGAAGGCTTCGGCGATGGGGCCTAGAACCAGTACGGGGAAGAAGGTTAATGCTCCGAGGATGAGGATTACGCCGGCTGTGACTGTGGTGAAGAGTCTGGTATCGGTTCTTAAAGTGCCGGAGGTCATGGGAACGGGCTGTTTGCGGGACATACTGTCTGCTAGGAGTAGTAAGGCGATGATGGGGATATAACGACCGGCTAGGATGCTAAGGCTGGTGGTGAGATTCCACCACAGGGTGTTATCACCTAATCCTTCAAAGCCTGAACCGTTGTTGGCGGCGGCGGAAGCGTATTCGTAAACTACTTGGGAAACACCGTGAAAACCAGGGTTGCTAATGCCTCCGAGGGTATCGGGGAAGGCAAAGACTATTGCCCAAGGAATTAAAATGGCGAAGGGATGAACTAAGAGGACGACGCTGGCGAGGATGATTTCTTGTTTCTCAATTTTGCGTCCTAAAAATTCTGGTGTGCGTCCTACCATTAAGCCTGTGAGAAAGACTGCCAAAATTAAGTAGATAAATAGGTAGGCTGTTCCTGTTCCTTGTCCTCCCCAAATAATCTGCAAGAACATATTAAATAAAGTCACAAATCCACCGGGAGGCATTAAGGAATCGTGCATTCCATTGACTGCACCGCACATTGTGGCTGTGGTGGTGACTGCCCACAGTGCGGTTTGCGCCCAACCAAAACGGACTTCTTTTCCTTCTAGGTTCGGTTGTTGTGACCCTAACAGGGCATTAACTTGGGGATTGCCTTGATATTCTCCTATAGCTGCGATCGCAATCAAGACCACAAATATAATAAATACCATCGAGTAGATTAACCAGGCTTGCTTACGGTTGTTGGCAAATACACCATAGGTGTAAATTAAGGCTGTAGGGATGGAAATCATGGCTACAGTCTCTAATAAGTTAGAGTAACCATTAGGATTTTCCAGGGGATGGGCTGAGTTGATGCCAAAAAAACCGCCGCCATTTTCTCCTAATTGTTTTATAATCTCAAAATGGGCGACAGGGCCGCGGGCGATCGCCTGGGTTGAACCTTCTAGAGTATTGGCGATTGCTACTCCTGCTAGGGTTTCTGGTACACCCGCCAAGATTAACAATAAGCCCCCCAGAATAGATAACGGTAGCAATATGCGTGTAATTGACCTCGTTAAATCAACGTAAAAATATCCCAAAGGTCTACCAGTTAAACCCCGAATAAACGCTATACCCACCGCCAAACCTGTTGCAGCTGAGGTGAACATCAGAAAACCTAAAGCAAACATTTGACTGGCGTAGCTATAGGTTGTCTCACCTGAGTAGTGCTGTTGATTTGTATTGGTAACAAAAGATATGGTAGTGTGTAGTGCTAAATCCCAACTTGGTACACCCAAACCCGTAGGATTTAGGGGTAAGACTCCTTGCAACATGAAGATGGAAAACACCAAAATAGCCATCATTAGATTGCTGTACAATACTGCCGTAGCATATTGTTTTCCCGTCATTTCTTGTTGCAAACGCACGCCACTCAAGGCATAAATTAGCCTTTCCACGGGATTTAGTACGGGGTCAAGCAGCGTTCTTTCTCCCATGTAAACACGCGCCATATATCTCCCAAAGAAGGGAGTGATAGCAATAACAATCATTAAGGTCAAAGCTATTTGTATCCATCCTTGCAGCATGAATTTTTTAAACTCCTGACAGGAATAGTGGAATTATTTAGTAAACACTCGTTAAATGAGTAGTAAATTGGATGGGTTTTCTGTAATACAAACTTTAATTCTGGTACTTGGGCTGAATTTAATGCCAAACTCAGCAATTCGTCCCCACAGCAAATAGTTGGTTCTACACTTGCTGAGATGACTTGATTTCCTCTGACAAGACCTATCAAAAAGCAGTTGAGTGGAAGTTGGAGATTACTTACAGCCATACCACACCAACAATTGTTGATCTGTACTTTTACACTAATTAAACCTAATGCCATAACAGCATTTTTTCCTGGATAGAGACTGGCTTGGTTTCGCCTTTCGTTGATGTATATGATCATTGTTTCTAATGTATGAAAGCAAGGTATAGAAGATATAAATAAATGTTTATTTAGTGTTTACCGCGTTTACATATTATCTAAACGCGATATATATTTTTAGATAAACTCTATATTTATGAAATAACATTAATCTTGTCATCCTGATTTATTCAGAAATTTTAAAGTGGGTCAAAGCAATTTATAGCGCACCATAATCATGTGGTTCGTATAGCTAATTGGTACTATTGCAACCTCTCAAATCCTCATATAGCAGTCACATATCCTGTTGACTGATTAAGCTTTAAAGTTATAAATAGGTTGTTCTATAAATGTTTCATATGAAAAATAAACTAATATCTACTAAATTAAAATATGCCAAAATTTTAATCATTGTGGGAATCTTTATAGTATTGGGAGTTCTAGAATATGCTACTCCTAGTGACTATGTATTTGGATATCTCTATAGTGGAGCAATTCTATTAGTAAACTCCTGGTTTGGAGAGAAGGCAACTTTGCAAGCAACATTGGCGGCTGTTTGTCTAACAATATTAAATGTATGGATACCTAGCAATGAAGTCATGAGAATTTCTACTGTTGCTAGTCGTCTAATTGCCGCAATGGCGTTAATAGTTACGGGATTTTTAAGCCAACGGCTGCGGCGAACACAAGAGGCGATCGCTCTCACAAAAACCAAGTTAGAATCACAAGAAAAATTAGCAAGATTGCGGGAAGATTTTGCTTCTACGCTTACCCACGATTTGAAAACGCCATTGTTAGGTGCAATTGAAACTATCAAAGCCTTTCAAAAAGAGCAATTTGGTGCAGTTTTACCAACTCAACAGCCAATCTTAGCAACAATGGCACGTAGCCATGAAACATCTCTGCAACTATTAGAAACTTTGTTAGATGTCTATCACAATGATACCGAAGGCTTAAAGCTGAATCTAGCACCTGTAGATTTAACTTTGTTGGCGGAAGAAGTTTCTGTGACTCTGACACAATTAGCTGCTAGTCGTCGTGTACATCTATCGTTTAATTATGGTGATTCTGATTTTAGGCGATCGCTGTGGGTAAACGGTGATGCACTACAATTACAAAGAGTCTTCACTAACTTGTTAGTCAACGCTATTAATCATTCTCGACGAGGCGATCGCGTTGAGATAGTCTTAGAACCCCAAGCCTCTTATCAAGTTGTCAAAATTTTAGATACTGGTGCAGGGATTTTACCTGAACACTTCCCCTACTTATTCGAGCGATTTTATCAAGGACATAGTGATAGACAAGCTAAAGGTTCTGGATTAGGGCTTTACCTATCACGCCAAATCATCGCTGCACATGACGGTATAATCTGGGCAGAGAACAGAATGCCTACTGGTGCAATCTTTAGTTTTAAACTACCAGTTCTCCCAATGAGTGCTGAGTATTGAGTATTGAGTTGTGAGTAAGGTTATCTGTCTCTCAATCCCCAATCCCCATTACCCAGTCCCCAGTCCCCAGACTTTCAATGAGTGGATTTGCAATGAGTGGATTTTAGATTATTCAATCCAAAATCTCAAATCTCAAATCTCAAATCTCAAATTCCTAGTCCCCAGTCCCCAGTCCAAATGTCTTCTACCCCAATCAAAATTCTCTTAGTTGAGGATGATGAACTCTTCCGCCTAGGCTTGCGTGTGCGATTGCAACAAGATAGCCTATTTGAGATTACGGCTGAAGCCGAAGACGGTGAAACAGCAATTGAATTAACTAAGCAATATCCTGTTGATGTTGTGCTTTTGGATGTAGGATTACCAGGGATTGGTGGAATTGAAGCCTGTCGTCTGATTAAACAACAAAATCCCCCTTTACCTATATTAATCCTCACATCCCACTCCCAAAAAACCCTCATTGCCAAGTTGATTGAAGCTGGCGCACAAGGTTATTGTTTGAAAGGTATTGCGGCGGAAAAATTAGTATTAGCACTGCGTTCAGTGGCGAGTGGTGCATCTTGGTGGGATGAAACCGCAACCCAAGAAATTCGTTCTTCTTTTACAGCCAATACGTCACAAGTTGACTCCAACCCACAAATCGCTAATCCTCTCACCCAGCGCGAACAAGAAATCTTAGAACTGCTAGCAGATGCAAAAACCAATCAACAAATAGCTGAAATCCTCTACATTACACCCGGTACAGTTAGGGTACACGTCCATGCTATCTTGCATAAATTAAAAGTCAGCGATCGCCAAGCCGCAGTTATGATTGCTTTACAAAAACAATTGATCAAACACAACAAATTCCTTTGACAGTCCCCAGTTTAGATTTAGAATTTTATTTATTCCTATAGGTTATAACTATGATCTGTAAATTCATTTTACTTTTAGACTCATGAAATCCCTGAAAAACATCGTCAAAATATCAATTTTACTGACTTTCATGACCTACATCCAATCACCCCCAGCGTGGGCGGATGTTTTACCTCCCGGAGAATCTCCAGTTTCTTACTGTTTCCAAATAGCAAATCTTAATAAATATTCCAATTATTTATTAATTGCCCAGATAAAATCACAAAACCCCAGTCTACCAACATATAACAGAATTATCAAACAAGGTAAATGTTTGGAATTAAATGGGTATCGAGAGTATAGCGATATCTACGCCATCGAAAAATCTCAAGTGAAATCTCAGGATATTCTTGAGAGTAATGGAGATGAATCTATTAAAGACTGGAATAGTAAAGCATCGCTTTTAATTCCTAGTAAAAATAGTATTTCTTCTTTGCGATTACTACCAGATAGATATGGAGTCAAAAAAGTCTCTGATATTTTAGAAATTGTGGCGATTACGCCCAAATTTATCGAATTAAAATATAAAGAAGTCATCTATACTTCTCAACTAGACACTTCAGAAATAAAAGCTTATCAAGCACAAGATAAAAGACCTTTACCTTCTTTTAATCATCAATTAAACTTTTTAAATTTGATAATCCCTGGACTATCCATAGTTGGCATGATGCTAGTTTATAAAAAATCAAAAATTTTCAGAAACCGAAGCTAATTTTCAGAATAATGTCAATATTTGTGGCTACTGTTTTAGTATTAATTAGTGCAATATTATCTGTTGCTTTTCCTCTTGCTACTTACACATTTACGTTAGCAACATTTGGACTTACCCATGTTTTAACAGAACTACATTACGTTAATAATCGCTTTAGCCAGCGTCTTGGAAATGATTTGCGTTTGAGAATTAGCCAGTTATTATTACTAATCATTTGTTTTCGCAGCTTGCAAGTATTTGGATTAGTTTCTACTTGGGTAAGTATCCCCTTAGAATTAAGTTGTGTAATTGGATTAGTTGCACTTGTGATACCAGTATTAGTGAAAAAAGACTGGCGATTAGGAATTTTGGGGATTGCATTATGTGTCATTCTCGCCGTAGGAATATTTTGGTCAGCAACTCTCACGTTATTGTTGTTAGCTGTATTACATAACATTACCCCAGTGGGATTTATCGCTGAAAAATTGCGAGGTAGACAACGAAATTATGCTTTATTAGCCTGTTCTATAGTATTTATTTTAGTTCCCTTAGTTATTATTTCTGGACTCCTCGACCAATTTTTATCTTCTATTGGTTTAGTAGACTTAAAAGCATCTTTATTTCCCGCAGGGGGGCTGGAGTTTCATTTGGGAGTATTTATACCACCGCAACTACAAAATCAAGCGATCGCGATTCATGCTTTTTCCGCAGCAGTGTTTCTACAATCTATGCACTACGCCGTAGTTATTGGAGTCTTACCTAAGTGGGATAATCCTCATCAATATAAAATAACTAACAGTTTTTTTCCTTGGTTAGTGGTGTTTTCAAGTACATTGTTATTTGTTGGTTTTACTGTATCATTCATCAATGCCCGTGCTGTTTATGGAATTATTGCAGCAGTTCATGCTTGGGTGGAAATTCCAATTTTGCTTCTAGCTTTAGCAATCCCAGAAAACAGCAAAATGAATTGTGAAATTATTTCATCTCAACAATTTATAAATTAACAGCCCACCTAAAAACGAAGTTGTATTAGCAATCATGGATAAAAAAAATCCTTTTCGCCAATCTAACTTTAAAAATATTTTATATAGAATACCTTCAGCAATTACAACTAAACTTTCTATCATTGCTACTCTCAGAGGAAATTCCATGTAAGGAATCAGTATTTGGTTACTTTCCCAAGCTAGGGGATGGGTAAAGAGGGTTGCAGCACACGCTAAAATTAACGCATTGTAGACATCCCAACGAGAACGTATTTGCTGGGTAATTCCTAGTATAATTAACACTGTCGGTAGCTCAATTACCCAGGAAATCATTAATGCTAACAACTGCGTCAAGTAGCTTCGCTCCAATTAAAAATTAAAAATTAAAAATTAAAGACAATTAGTGGGGGCTTGTAGCTTGCTTGCTGTATGCTATGTGGAACAAATTTTTCGGCTGTGAAATATACTTCTGTTTTTAACCCTAGGGTATCGCGGCGATCGCTCCCTGCATTGACAATGATATGAGATGAACTAATTTTAGGTAATGGTGAGGTCAGAGAAAGATGAATTTCATCGTTGATAACTATTTTATTAGCCGAGATTTTTTCTACCTTTTTGATAGTTTTAACGCCAACATCACCATTGCGATAACAGAGTCTACCAAAGGCTAAACCAGTTACCTGTGGTGGAACTTCTAGCAGATAAAAGTGATCAGAGGAAAGCCATTCTTGCCAACTTTTTTCACCCCCACGACCGAGATAATGAATAGATGATTGGGGAAATTTTAACCAAACTTTGGCGGAGAGAGATTGGGGAAAAATAATTACGGGAATTGTTTTGTGAGGTTCGAGGGATATTTTTCTAAATAATGTTCCCCCACGATACTTAACTCCGTTCCCATCATATTTCTCGACTGCGATGACCTCCGGTTTCGCTGTTAGTGCTTTAGCACTTTTACAAAACTTTACACGATTGGCATCTTTTGATTGGAATGAATTGATTTGAAAAAAAATGAGAAAACTAATCGAGATTAAACCTAATACTATGAGTATCCAAGCAACTCGATTAATTTTCATAACTATTCACCGACACGATATTAATCCTTATGACTGTTGCCAGCAACGGATAAACAGTGTACCACCTGCTACTAGCTTGATGACTTCTAGGAAGAAATAACTACCATGAAGCAGATTCATCTCTGCGGGAATTGTAGATACTGTGTCAAATAAATTGAGATGAACACCAAGCGCACACATTTGCGGAGTTAATAGATAGGTGTTTAAAAGAGCGATCGCAAATAGTATAACTGCGAAAAGTAGAGAGTTAGTATTCCACTGATCATAAGTTTTTCTCCAAGCCAGTACACCAGTCAGAACTCCGGCGGCAAATAATAATTCTAGGCGATTAAAAGCCCAAAAAATCACATAGCCAACGGTAGTAAAACCATCTTGGTTCATCATGCCAGAGAGATAAAGACTAGGCATAATTACCCAATCTAATACGAGACTAGCACTTAGCCAAAAGCCAAGAGCAAGCAAGACAGCATTTTGCCAACTTGACCGTCTGAATTCAAATTTAGAAATAGTATTCATCAGAATAATTGCCTGTGTTGTACCTTTAGTTTCTAACCTCAACAGTAACTTTGACAACACTTATCAACTAAGTTTAACAAAACCTTGAAGCTTTAAGTAATAATAGTGATTCTTGCAATGTATTAATAATAAATATTAATTTTTTTAGAGATTTTTGAACTAATATACCCGGTATAATTGTGATCTAGTTGGTTATATCAATAAAGCCATGCGCCTTGCAGTTGTATTGGGTACAGCGATCGCCACCACAGCTTTAATATGTAGTCAGAGTCAAGCGATTCAGCTACAAGACGGGACAGTGTATTTTGTTCAACCGCCTCGCCTAGTCGAATCTGCAACTACCTATAATGAAGTCTATGTCTGGGGTGCAACCTATTATTTCACTGTCAGCGTGCCAGAAAATGCGGGTGAACCCTTACAAAAGATGACGATTAATCAGCGTGAGGGAGTAGATCATATTCGTTTTGACCTGAAAAACACTATTGCCTTTGAGGGTACACGCTCACGCAGAGGTGAGAGTATTAGATTAAAAGATGTAACTAGCGATCGCAAAACTAGAACAGTATCTTTAATCTTTGACCCATCAGTATCACCCGGTAAAACTATCACCATAGGTTTAAAACCCTGGCAAAATCCCTCATCTGGGGGTGTTTACTTATTCGGAGTGACCGCTTTTCCCCAAGGTGAGAAAACTCACAGTCAATTTCTTGGTTTTGGCAGATTCCATTTTTATAACCATAGAAGTAACTATTCTCCCTTCCTTTATGGTTGGTAATAATAATTCAAAATATCCTCCAGGTTAGGTTTATGGCGACCTAGGAAAACAAGCTACAAAATTCAAAAATAAATATATTGATAGGATTCATATTTGATTTTTAAATATACGTAGGCTTTGCTTATTCTACGTTATTTAAAATGTTTTATATATCACTTATAATTTTTACGCCAGTATTTTTCATACTTAATCAGCTAGTAAAATAAATTACTCAATATTAGTAATTATCCGCATTATGCAGTCATCTTCATCAAAATTTTAACTAAATTAAGCTTCTAGGATATCGCATATACAAAGTTAATATATGACTATCGGTAGATTTACACAAAGTTTTATTAACCTTATCTTAATTTAAGAGCTTTGCAAATCAAGCACTTCAGTTTTTACAGTCTCATGAACAAACCATTTCAGCCAAAAAAACAAATTTTTCTCGTTTAAATAAGCCTTGATAAATATGGTGAATTTTCAGGCTGATGGATCACATTTATACCCATCAGGCAATCATTATCATGTGTTAGAGCAATCATGTAGTACATAAAAGGGAAGCTTTTCCACCGCTAAGTTTTAGTGATTTATCGATCATTCCTCAACAGAGAAACAAAGCTGTGGTCAGGTATTTCGATACAAACATAGACAATCATGCAGAAATTAATTACCAACAAATCAATATACACGCATCAAAGCAAAATTGTTTTGCTAGTCACTTTAGTAACGATTATTCCGTTATCTTCAGTTTTAATAGTTGTTTATTTGACAACTGATTTAAATTTATCGCATTTGACAATGGATCAATCGGCGGTAGCGAATGTACCTCCCTACATAGGGTTATTTTCTAATATTGGTATATTATTGTGGTGTGTATGTGCAGCAATTTGTTTATTTAGTTATGCGATTCTCAAAGTAAATAATCAAGCTCAAGAATATGCCAAATTTTTTCTATATTCTGGTTTGTTAACCACTTTATTGTTAGTGGATGATTTTTTCTTACTGCATGAAGTTGTATTTCCCAAATATCATATTAGTGAACGTATAGTATATGCAATCTATATGATTGTGTTCTCCTCATTTTTCATGAGGTTTAGAAAAATTTTCAAAAAAACAGAATTTCTGATTCTTTTAGCTGCAATCTTATCTTTAGGGCTATCTATAATTTGTGACACTATATGGCAAGGAATACCTACTTTTATAGAGGATACATTTAAGTTGGTGGGAATTACTACTTGGGTAACTTATTTCATGCGGCTATGTCTGCGCGAGATTAGTAGCATATTGAATGTTTCACCTTTAAAAGAGCAAGCATCTTCTCTGATTAGATAGACACACAGTATTTACTTTTCCTGAAAAGTCCAAACACCCTCATCCCACTCAGAAGTTGTTGGGGGTGATTGTAACCAATGCTGACAACGTAAAAGATACAACATCGCAGCTTTATCATGCTTATCTGCTGCTAAAACATTGGCAAATTCTGCTCTAGCTAAAGCAAATTCTTGTCGAAGATAATACTTACGACCTTTGTGATAATGCTCTATTACTTGTAATTTCTCGCTACCAATAGGGTCTGAACGTAAACCCACTAATTCGTAGATAGCTACCGGCTCATTTCTACCTTTAACACGAATGTAGTCTAGTTCTCGCGCCCAAATATGATTTTGGCAAGGTTTAAAAGTATTATCACTGAGAATAATATCGCAACCATACTGCTTACTCACACTTTCCAAGCGAGATCCTAAATTAACACCATCACCAATGGCAGTAAATTCCATCCGTTTACTAGAGCCGATATTACCACTAATGACAGTATCAGAATTAATGCCAATGCCAATATTAATTCTCGGTTTATTAGCAGCGTAGCGACGTTGATTAAATTCCTTTAAGCGATGGCGCATTTCGAGAGATGTTTGTACCGCCATCCAAGCGTGTTCTTCCAGAGGGAGAGGCGAACCAAACACAGCCATAATCGCATCACCGATGTATTTATCGAGAGTTCCTTTGTGTTTAAAAACAGCATCTACCATTGATTCAAAATATTCATTCAGCATACTTACCACTTCTTCCGCTTCCAGATTTTCTGTCAAAGTAGTGTAGCCACGAATATCCGAAAATAAAATCGAAACTTCCTTGCGATCGCCTCCAAGTTTAGCATCATCTAATTTCAACAATTCTTCTGCTAATTCTTGAGTCATGTAGCGGTACATTGTACTCTTGAGGCGTTTTTCATCACTGATATCTTCCATGACTACCAGTGCGCCACAAACTTGCTGCGGGTCGCTAGCATCAGCAATAGTATTAATCGATAAATTGATACTGTGTTTTTCTGGTGCTGAACCTATACTTAATAAGGTGCGGTCTGGGTAATATTGCTGACGAAGCTTCAGGTCTTCACCGTGTAAAGCATTACCATACCATTTACTAAAATCGCCTTCTTGAATGGCGATCGCCTCATTAATTAATTTACCTTCTAAACGGTCTTCATCAGCCAATCCTAATAACCGTTTAGCACTTTCATTCGCTGCAATAATTGCTCCTGCTTTATCTGTGGAAATTACACCATTAGAAAGACTCCGCAGAATATCCCGTTGCATTTGTTCTTGCTGCTTCACTTTGGCAAATAACTGGGCGTTTTGCAATGCTACCCCAGCTTGAATATTAAAAGCCTCCATAAATTCTTCATCATTGCGATCAAAACTTGCTTGGAAGCATTCAGGAGCTTGAGGCCAATCAACCGGATTATAGTGTGGAAAATCCCCTGATTTCTTTTTATTGACTAATTGAGTTACGCCGATTAACTCTTGATCGGCGTTAAATACGGGCATACAGAGTAAACTACAGGTACGATAACCATTTTGCTGGTCAATTTGTTTGGCTGTTTCCGAGTCGGGATGGTTATACAAATCAAAAGGAATATTGAGTTTTTGACCAGAGGCTGCAACTATACCAGCAAAACCCTTACCAATGGGGACTCGTAACTCCCTAGTAGAACCATCATCTTGAGTAATTTTAGTCCATAGTTCATGGCGATCGCAGTCTATCAGCCATAAGGTACTGCGATCGGCGTTCATCAGTTCCTTGGCTTCATCCATTACCCGTTTGAGGGTATCTTCCAAGTCTAGACTGCTTTGACTCAAAGACTTAACCGCCTTCATCATTGCAGCTGCGGCTCTTTGTTTTTGTGTCGCGATGTAAAAAGAACGTGACGACTCTAAAATCAGGCGAATAGAAGGGGCAAATTCCTGAAATAAGTCTTCATCAACACCAGTAAAGCCAATAGTATCAATGCGTTCTGCCAGTGGCGCATCATGATTATATGTAGACTTTAATTTATTGAGTAACTGTAATACTGCGACTAATCGCCCTTGTTCATTCAGTAGCGGTAAGGCCAGCATCGTGTAGGTACGGTAGCCTGTAATTTTTTCTTTTTCTTGAGCAAATATAGAGCGTGGATCGTTATAAAAATCGAATGGAATATTAATTACTTTTCTAAAAGTAGCCACTTCGCCAGCGATTCCCTTATCGGCGGGGATACGAATTTCTAAAGAGCGATCGCCTTCTCCTTCAGCTACTATTGACCACAGTTCTTGTTTTTCCTCATCCAGTAAAAAGATAGTTGTCCGATCTGCTCCCAATAATTCCCCAGTTTTTAAGGTAATTGACTGCAACATTTCTTGCAGGATTGTTTCAAAACCCTGGGAATCTAACATCGACAGGGTTTGATGCACAATCTGTAATTTCTGCTCAACTTCTGTAACAACTTGTTTAAAAGTATCTTGAGTCAGGGGAGCTAGAAATGTCGAAATAGTCCCTTTCCGGCGGGCTAGAGTCCCCACTGGAGAAGCATTTACTGGCAAACCTTGATTTTCTTGATTGCGAACACCAATAATCAAATCAGCCGTCTCCCCAAAACTACGCTGTTGAGCTGACATAGGTAATTTTTGATATAGCAGGATTAAAAAGTTAGAAATTCAACTAAGTGTTGCAGATGCAACTAGTGATTAGCATTACCCACAGTTTAATCTGTTGTTAACTCAGCGTCATCCTGCTTTACTCCTTGTTTTACCCTATAGCCACAGGAGCTGGCCGCATCTTTAAAAATTTATATACAACCACAACTACAGAAGATTGTAGTTAAAAAATATACTTTAATATGCAAGCGATGACTTGCTTGAATGGCTATACCTGTGGACTATAGATATATGATTCCCTATGACTGAGTAAAACTAACACTTCTCGGACGAACTTGTGAAATGATGTACTTAATAAGCTGCATCCCTTTAAACATCAAGAGAGGTATCAATGAACTGGATTAAAGTGATTCCCCAAGATGAACTACCACCCAATGGGCGTAAAGTGGTAAAAGTTGAACAACGCAAAATCCTGTTAATTCACCACAACAATCAAGTTTTTGCAGTAGAAAATTCTTGTCCCCACCTCAAGCTACCCTTGCAGAAGGGCAAAATCACAGATGATGGGGCTATTGTATGTCCCTTCCATCGTAGTGCCTTTGATCTAGCTACTGGTAATGCTCAAGACTGGACTCCCTTTCCTCCTGGTATCGGTAAATTGATGGGTATGGTTTCCAAAGAAAAAGCACTCTCCGTCTTCCCTACCCGCGTTGAAGAAGGTAGCATTTGGGTTAGTTTATAGAGTTTCTACAAGAACCCAACCTTAACACCCTCCTCGCTTGCGCTGCGGTGTATACACAAGTCTAAGAACCTAACCCTACAACGTTTTGATCCCCCCTAACCCCGCTTAAAAAAGAGGGAATAGATTCAAAGTCCCCCTTTTTAAGGTGGATTTAGGGGGATCAGATGATTTGTGCATACACCGTAGCCTCGCTTGCGGGGAAGGTGCGTTTCTCCTTTTTGTTCAACTACGAATTACGAATTAGAGTAATCACCGCCAGAACCAAACTTCCAAGCATCAATCAAGCGATGCCAATAATATTGTTGTGTACTTGGTAAATTCTTAATCCATATTTCTAGTATGGTACTTATCGCAAATAAGGCAGAGTATAATCCTAAATTACTATAATGTAATAGCCAATCTAACAAATTAATTAAACCTACCTGTGGGATGATTTTAGCAACTAAAACAGGATGATTTAAACCAGTTTTTACTAATGTTTGTGTCAAGGCTGAAAACTGCACTATATCTTGTAAGAATGGTTTTAGCACTGGCGTTCCTAACTGCTGCATTTCCGCAAATACCGCCGAGAGTAATTGGTTAATTTGCTCTGGTGGAATTGTCTGATTAACACTAACACTCATAGCTTTTTGAAATAACCAAGTCACACTCAAACTAGGTTGGTATGGTTGCAATTGTGCCAAAGCTTTTGCAGAAATCTGCTCAGTTTCTAATGCCTCTTCTATGCCAATTGTTAACCGCTTCAGATGACGCACCATAGCACCGAAACCACCAAAACTTAAGGGCGATTGACTACCACTGCTATCTCCCACTGGTAAAATTCGATGCCAAGGGGTTTGGAGGGGACTTTGGCGATAAGTTGGGAAGAAACCAAACAAGGCGCGTTGAAATTTTAGTTGGCTCAATTCTACGCCTTGATATTCTGGTAATAAACGCAGATATTCTTCAAATAACGTTTCTAAGCCCAAACGTTGGGGATGGGCATCCATATAAGTAAATAAATAAGTTGTTCTACCATCTCTTGCGGGGAAAGCTTCCCAAAAATACTGACATTGATTTTGTAAAGAGGTGAATGATAATATTAAATCCCCAGCGTTATTTTCAGGGAAACCTTCGGCGCAACTTCCTACTACTAAACAAAGGGCATCTGGCTTTTTCTCTTGACGTGCTTGTTGAGTGATGGGGGAAAGATGTCCCATTGCATCGAGTAATAATTTGGCTTTGAATTGATGATTAACTATCACCCCATCTGGATGAACCACTACATCACTAAAGGGTGTATTTTCTAATAACTCTCCACCAACCGCGAGAAATTTGGTTTTCAATGTAGCTAATAAATAAACCGGATCTACACCGATATTTAAGACATCTTCTACCCAAACTTCTGCACCATCTTTAAATTTAACCCTAGCCGGATTATATTGTGTAGCGATCGCACTTGCCAATTCTGACTCTGTTAGCAGGTTCAATTCTACAAAGACTTCTAACTCTTGACGGGAGATATTCCACTCCTGTTCTCTCCCCTGCAAAATACCCCTTTCCAGCAACGCCACCCGCAATCCCCGCACTGCTAAGGCGCAACCAATTAAAATGCCTAAAGTCCCACCACAGATAATTACGTCCCAGTCTACAGCACCTAAAGGCTGTTGATTTTCTTTGACTACTGAAGGGACTGGTGCGGTATTTTCTCTGATAGATTTGAGGATGCGATCGGCACTACGCAAGCCGCCTAAAACATTACCAGGTAGTTGGTTGAGAATCTCTTCAATCAGGGACATAACAGCTAATCTCTAGCAGAGTTCCTTGTATTAAAAGTAGCTTTAATTGAATTTAAATTTATTATATACATAATTTTAATGCAATTTTTGCTGATTGTGTAAATGATGGCTGTTTTATTAATTAACTCTTATTTTTTGTTTGTGATGAACAAATTTATTGCCAAGAAAATAAGACATTAAGTATATATTTTGATTGGCAAATATGAAATATTTATAATTGTCAGCTTATAGCTTATACATCCCTAGTTAATGGGCAACAGAAAAATAATAATAAAATCTGTCTTGAGTAAGAATATTCTTTTTTTAATTGAATAATAAAAATATTTACTATATACTCAACTCGTGTTGATTTATAAGAAATAAGAACAGACAAAAAAGTGTGAGCTTAAGAGGACTTGCATATATGAAAATCCTCATAGAATGTGAGATAAAATCATGAGAATTGCCTTCATTGTCGGGAACTTTCCTGTCATATCAGAGACATTTATTTTAAATCAAGTTACAGGACTGATTGTTCGGGGACATAAAGTAGATATTTATGTCCATGAAAATAGGCAACTAAATAATTCTGCTAAGTTTCATCCAGATGTAGAAAAACACCATCTGCTAAAGTTAACTCATCATAAACCGGACATTCCTAAAAATTACTTATATCGCTTTTTAAGAGGTCTAATATTAATCATTGCAAATTTTCATAAAAGCCCTTTAGTTCTGCTGCGATCGCTCAATATTTTCAAATACGGTAGACAAGCAGCTTCCTTGCGGTTACTGTATTTGGCGATTCCAATGTTAAAATCTTCACCCTATGATATAATTCATTGCCAATTTGGAACATTTGCCTTAGAAGGGATGAATCTGCGTGATATTGGTGCTATCACAGGAAAGTTAATTACTTCATTTCGTGGCTATGATATCAGTTTATTTGTTCAACAACAGGGAGAAAATGTTTATGATTCACTATTCGCTAAAGGCGATTTTTTTCTCACCAACTGCGAATATTTCAGAGCCAGAGCTATCAAACTAGGTTGTGACCCTCAGAAAGTTTTAGTGCATGGTTCAGGAATAGATTGCCATCGTTTTCCTTACCAAGAAAGGTATTATGAACCAGATAGAAAAATCCGTATTGCTACAACTGGTCGTTTAATTGAAAAAAAAGGTATAGAATATAGCATTATTGCTGTAGCGAAAGTAGCTAAAATTTATCCCAATATTGAATATTACATCATTGGAGATGGAGAGTTAAAGGAAAACTTACAGCAGCTAATCCACTCCTTGAATATTTCTGAGCAAGTCAAACTAGTGGGATGGAAAACCCAGCCAGAAATCATTGATATTCTCACACAATCTGATATTTTTATCGCTCCCAGCGTCACAGCTAAAAATGGTAATCAAGATGCCCCAGTTAATACGTTAAAAGAAGCAATGATTATGGGTTTACCAGTGATAGCTACTACTCACGGTGGTATTCCTGAACTAGTTGAAGATGCGATTTCTGGTTTTTTAGTTCCAGAACGGGATACTGATGCTATAGCAGAAAAGTTAACGTATCTCATAGAGCATCCAGAAATTTGGCCATCAATGGGTCGTGCTGGCCATACTTTTGTCAAATCTCACTATGACATGAACAAGCTCAATGATGAGCTAGTGGAAATTTATCGCCACGTCATAACCAATAATTTACCTACTCCAGAGCCAGTCTTCGCTTCTACAGCAGCTATGAGGTGAACCCTACAAAATTTATCACTCTTGATGCTGGCTGGAGCTATCCACAAATAGATCAATAATTTAGATTATCATGACAAACTCATCTGCGATCGCAACTCCCGACGTAACCATCATTGTTGCTCCACGAGAACGTTTCAGTTGCACTTGTGAAGCCCTAGAAAGTATTTACCAACATACTGATTATCCCTTTGAATTAATTTACGTAGATGGCGGTTCTCCCAGTCATATTAAAGATTATTTGGCACAGCAAGCACAGCAAAAGCAATTTCAGCTAATTCGCACAGATTACTATCTTTCCCCAAACCATGCACGTAACCTTGCTTTGCGTCATGTCACCAGCAAGTATGTCGTATTTATTGATAACGATGTAGTAGTTACCCCCGGTTGGCTCAAGCCTTTAGTTCAGTGTGCAGAAGACACAAGTGCAACTATAGTTAGCCCCCTAGTTTGCCAAGGTAGTCCTTTACACAACGAAATACATTGTGCAGGTGGAGAATCGAGAATTAAGGTAGAAACTCAAGGCGAAATCATCAGACGACGGATGATTGAAAAGATTTATAAACAAGGTCGGAAGGTAGCAGATGTCCACCCCCAACTGCAACGTCAAAAAACTGGACTAGCAGAATTTCACTGCATGATGGTACGCACAGAAATATTCCAACAAATTGGTCTTTTGGATGAAGCATTGCTAAACACCAAAGAACACGTTGATTTGTGTATCTTAGTAGCCGAAGCTGGCGGTACAGTCTACCTCGAACCTGAATCTCTGATAACTTACGTCACAGACAAACCATTACAGCCAACAGACATAAGTTACTATATGCTGCGTTGGAGTGATGCTTGGGAACTAGCCAGTCTCAAACGCTTAAGTGAAAAGTGGCATCTCACAGAAGATGAGTATTTCAAAAACAAGTACAAACGCTTGGGATGGCGGCGACAAATGGCAATTATCAGTCCTTTTGTGCGTAAACTCCCTATTGGTAAATTTGGCTGGCGCGTAGCTGGGAAGCTGTTGCTAACTATAGACAAAGTAGTTAACCGTTATATGACTACCCGCTATGCTCAAAAACATTTGCAAAATCTGCAATCCAAAGCCCTGATACCACCAGCAAAATCTGCAATCACAGCATCGTCCCGTGGTTGATAAACTCTCATGAGGTCTGACAATTATGCTACCGGAGATAGTCTATAAGCCTGAGAGTATGCTTAGGCATCCGATTCAATTATTAAGACTAATGTGGCGAGACTTGTTAGCTTCTCGTGAACTGGCTTGGCGATTGATGGTGAGGGATATAAATGCTCAATATCGGCAATCATTTTTAGGAATCGCTTGGGCCTTTTTACCACCAATTGTCATGGCTGCTAGTTTTACCCTCGCTAATGAAGCCAATGTGATTAATATTGGTGACACAGATTTACCCTACCCTGCTTATGTTATGTTCAGCACGGCGTTATGGCAGACATTTGTGGAAGCTTTAAATGGGCCGGTGCAAGCAGTAGCAGTAGCAAAACCGATGTTAGCCAGAGTGAACTTCCCACGAGAAGCACTGCTTTTAGCCAAGGTGGGCGAAGTATTCTTTAACTTCGCTATTAAGCTGATTTTAATCGTGGGATTATTTATCTGGTTTCGCATTCCCACCAATTGGACAGTGATTTTAACTCCAATTCCATTGATTCACTTAGTTTTATTGGGAACATTTATCGGAATTTTATTAGCCCCTTTAGGGATACTGTATCAAGATGTATCTAAAGGATTATCTCTCATTACAGGCTTTTGGTTGTTCCTCACTCCTGTAATTTATCCAATTCCCAAAGCGGGACTATTTGGATGGTTAGTTAATTTTAACCCAGTGACTCCGCTACTAGTAACAACAAGAGAATTAGCCACAACCGGAATAGTATCAAATCCTGCTGGTTTTTGGTCGGTCAGTGCAATTACTTTAGTAGCATTATTAATAACTTGGGTTGCATTCCGTTTAGCTATGCCTTTTGTGGTTGAGAGAGTTAGTTCTTAATGATGATTAAGTTAATAGAGCCAGAAACTTCTATAAATTCCCCAGATACTGATTTATTAATTTCAGTTGACCAAGTTTCTAAAAAATTCTGTAGAGACTTAAAGCAATCTTTATTATATGGTCTGCAAGATATTGCCACAGAGTTATCAGGAGGTAATAGAAAAAGTGATACTTTGCGTCAAAAAGAGTTTTGGGCGGTGAAAGATATCAGCTTTCAATTACGCCGGGGAGAAGCTCTTGGTTTAGTAGGTTCAAATGGAGCAGGTAAAAGCACACTACTACGCATTATCAGTGGTTTGATTAAACCTGATACTGGATGTGTGAAGGTTAGAGGTAGATTAGCTCCATTAATTGCTTTGGGCGCAGGGTTTAATCCTATTTTGACGGGGCGAGAAAATATCTATGCTAATATGTCAATTTTAGGTCTATCTACTAAGAAGATAGCAGCCAAATTTGAAGAAGTAATAGATTTTTCTGGAATTGGTGATGCGATTGATGCACCAGTACAAACATACAGTTCTGGTATGGCTGCTAGATTAGGTTTTGCTTGTGCAGTACATATTGAACCAGATATTTTATTAATTGATGAAGTATTAGCTGTCGGTGATATTAGCTTCAGGATGAAATGTTATCACAAGCTAGCAAAATTACGGGAAGCAGGTACAGCATTCATTTTAGTTTCTCATAACCCCCACGTTGTATTAAATGTCTGTGAAAATTCTCTTTATCTAGCTAAAGGTCAATTAATCAGTGCTGGTGAAACTGAAGCAGTAATTCGCCAATATGAAGAGGACTTATCTTTAGGTGGAGAAAATGCACCTCCAGGGGTAATGTTATTACCAGAAAAACCTCAGAGTTTGGGTGTAGATATTGTTTCTATATGTTTTAAAGATGAGCAAGGAAATACAATCGAAGCTCCCCGTTGTGGTGAACCTGCTTATTTTTCTGTGGAATGTCAAGTTAATCGTCCAGTTGAATCGGCTAACTTAGGTGTATTAATTTCTACTTTATCTGGACAAAATGAACGGGTTTTATATATGACTTCTGCCAGTGATAATGAAACTCTCCATCTCCTTCCTGGCAGAGTGGAAATCCAGATGCAAATGCCTTATTGTTGCCTATTACCTGGTATGTATAACGCCAAAATATATGTTAAAGAAGGCGTATGCTCATTTGATATTGTAGAATCTTATCGATTTGCTGTCAAAGCTGGAAAAGTTAGCAGTAAATCTTTGTTTTATCAACCTCGCGTATGGCAGGTGATTAGCAAAAATTGATGAACATTGAATTCGTGAACTGTTAATAATAACTGATATCTTGCACTATTCTCAATAACCGTATTTTGGGCAATGCCAATGAGGTAAAAGTTGGGGTTTCATGGCAGTAAAAACATTGCGGAATCCACAAAAATTGGCATTAAATAACTGGTGCAAGATGTGATGCAAGACATTTGAGATAAAATCAAGAGAAATCTATATTATGTCCCAATTAGTTTCAGTAATCATACCCTGTTTTAATGCTGAGAAGTGGTTAGCTGAAGCGATTGATAGCTGCTTACAACAAACCTATTCTCATCTGGAAATCATTGTCATTGATGACGGTTCTACAGATAACTCTTTGGAAATTATCAAAAGCTACGGCGATAAAATTATTTGGCGTAGTTATTTACATCAAGGCGGTAATTACGCTCGCAATCGAGGCTTTGATTTATCTCAGGGAAAATATATTCAATATTTAGATGCAGATGATTATATTTTACCTGAAAAGATAGAAAAACAGGTCAGTCTGTTAGAAGCTACAGGCGCAGATGTTGTTTATAGTGACTGGAGACATCAGCGTCATTTAGCTGATGGTTCTAGTGTTCTGGATAAAATAGAAATCTCTAAAACCCAAGCAGACATTCTCGCGGCTTTACTCGCGAATTGGTGGGTGGCTTTGGCTACTTTAATATATAAGAGAAATGCAATAGAAAATAGTGGGGGATGGGATGAAAATTTACCCGCCGCGCAGGATAGAGCTTTTTTTCTATCAGTGGTGATGAATGGAGGTAAAGTTGTGTACCAACCAGGCTGTTATGCTATCTATAGAAAATATGGTAATGTGACAGTTTCTACTGCTTCTAAAAATCGCTGGTTAAAAAGTCACCATCTAGTATTACAGAAAGTAGAACAGGAACTATTGCAAAGGAATCAACTTTCAATAAAGTACCGCCAGGCTTTAGCCAAATCATATTTTGAACTGGCTAGAGAAGCTTTGTTTTTTGATTATGTCCAATATTTGATGTTCTTAGAAAAAACTTTGGTAATATTTCCAGAGTTTAAAGCTAACAGCAAGAGAACAGTCTATCGACTGGTGCAAGATATTTTAGGCTTTCGGCAAACTGAACGCATTGCCTGTAGTGTCTTGTTGGTCAAAAAGCTTGTAAATTCTAGCTTTGCGTATCCAAAAGAAAAATTTGGGATGACATCATAAACGTGATATTTATTCCACCCCAGATAATATTGTACCTGCTAGAAGCGATCGCAGTTAGGTTAACGATTAATTTTGGCATCGGCTGTGGCAATGTAGATATAGGTACACTTCCAGAATCTGCATTGTAGGAAATACTAATGAATCGCTCTAAAATTGTAGCAATTATCACGGGGGCAATTTCTGTTCTGCTAGCGATTGCCTATCTCATTGTTGTGCAAATATTAGACTATCGTGATATGCAGCCCGCCCCCATCAGTCAACTTCACCAATTATCGACAGTTGTTGCTTTGGTAGTTACATCTGTTTTTAGCTAATTCCATCAATCCCTACTTCTTAACCTAGAGACGCTATTCACTACGTCTCTATATTAATGTTTATATCCATAGATAAAATTCTATGATTTGTATGGATTAGCACCAAGTTAATCTATAGAATAGACTCTATGGTTAATATCAGAAAATTGATCATATAAGAATTAATTAGAGTAGACATCGTAGATTTATTTTGTTAAGTAATTCCTTTTTGGTAAATATAACGGTAAGCTTAAAACAATATTAAGCAAAAATAAATTCCCTTATCTACAATAATTAGCTGACTGGGAGCAAGGTTAAATTTGCCCCAGATTAGTTGATTTTTGCTGTAAATCCAGAGGTTAATTTCATGGCTCAGTTTCTACTAGAGACTGTTTGGCTAGTTCCGTGCTATGCCTTAATAGGTGGAATGTTGGCGATTCCTTGGTCGCCGGGAGTCATTCGTAGAACGGGGCCAAGGCCAGCAGGTTATGTAAATTTAATCATGACGTTTTTGGCGTTGGTTCATAGTGTCCTAGCTTTACAAGCAACCTGGAATCAACCACCCCAAGAGGTATTTATACCTTGGCTATCAACCGCAGGTTTAAACCTCACTATCGCCGTAGAAATTTCTTCGGTGAGTGTCGGTGCAATAGTGGTAATTACTAGCTTAAATTTGCTAGCACAAATTTTTGCGCTTGGTTACATGGAAATGGACTGGGGTTGGGGACGTTTCTATTCTTTATTGGGATTATTTGAAGCGGGATTATGTGCTTTAGCTTTATGCAATAATCTATTTTTCAGCTATGTAATTTTGGAAGTTCTGACTTTAGGAACATACCTATTAGTAGGCTTATGGTTCAGTCAACCTTTGGTAGTCACCGGCGCAAGAGATGCTTTCTTAACCAAGCGGGTGGGAGACTTATTCTTGCTGATGGGAGTCTTGGGACTGTGGAATCTATCAGGTACTTGGAATTATACAGACTTAGCCGACTGGGCTGCTACTGCTAAGGTTGACCCGACTGTAATGACGTGGGTAGGTTTAGCCTTAGTCGCTGGGCCGATGGGTAAGTGCGCCCAATTCCCCTTACATCTGTGGTTAGATGAGGCGATGGAAGGCCCTGTCCCCAGTACAATTTTAAGAAATTCGGTAGTAGTTGCTAGTGGTGCGTGGGTATTAATTAAACTGCAACCTGTATTAACTTTATCGCCTGTAGTTTCGGCATTTATTGTTGCTATTGGTGCAGTTACAGCCATTGGTGCTTCATTAATTGCGATCGCGCAAATTGACCTCAAACGCTGTTTATCTTATTCTGTTAGTGCTTACATGGGCTTAGTGTTCATTGCCGTAGGCGCACAGCAAGACGATGCCGCATTACTTTTGGTACTCACCCATGCTTTATCATCTGCACTCTTAGTCATGAGTACCGGTGGAATAGTTTGGAATAATATCACCCAAGACGTTACGCAACTCGGTGGCTTGTGGTCACGTCGCCCCATTTCCGGGTTAGCCTTTATTGTGGGAACTTTGGGGTTAATTGGGTTTCCCCCCTTGGGTAGCTTTTGGGCTTTGTTAAAACTAGCTGATGGCTTGTGGGGAAATCACCCTTGGTTAGTGGGAATTGTGATTGCAGTTAATGCTTTAACAGCCGTCAGTTTAACCAGAGAATTTGGCTTAATTTTCGGTGGTAAAACTAAACAAATGAGTGAGCGATCGCCTGAAGTTCACTGGCCGATGATATTACCCATGATGATTTTATTGGGTTTTGTTCTCCATCTGCCTTTGGTGTTACAAAGTTTATCACTACTACCCAGTTGGGCAGAACTCAATAAAGATGTTGCACTATTACTAATTTGGTCAAGTATTTTCGGTTGCAGTATTACCGCAGTCATTTATTTAGGCAATATTCCCAAGCCAATCCGCCTTCCTTGGAAACCTTTACAAGACTTGTTCGCTTACGACTTTTACACCCCTAAACTCTATCGGATAACCATCATTTTCAGCGTTGCCCAACTTGCCAAATTTGCTGATATGGTTGACCGTTTTGTAGTTGATGGCATTGTTAACTTAGTTGGTTTGTTTTCCCTATTAGGTGGGGAAGGTTTGAAGTACAGCACCAATGGACAAACTCAATTTTATGCCTTGACCGTGCTTTTAGGCGTAGGTGTTTTAGGCGCATGGGTAACTTGGCCATTCTGGGGAGTACAGTTTTTAAGTTTGATTTTTTAATAGTAATGAGTAATGAGTAGGTAGGCATTGTATTTTTCTCCCCCTGCTTCCCCTGCTTCTCCTACTTCCCCTGCTTTCTTTTCCCCTGTCCCCTGTCCCCTAATTCCCCCTCCTAAGCAAGTAATTTCCAAAATCAAAGCGGACTGCTATATGCTAAGTGTTCTAATTTGGATACCAATTCTAAGTGCTATAATTATTGGGTTTTTACCTGGTAAAGTCGTTCCAGCTAGTCGGGTGAGATTAGTATCTTTAACTATTGCCGGCATAGTCTTACTCTGGAATTTGTTTATTTTGCTGAAATTTGATATCAGCAATCCAGGGATGCAGTTTCGAGAATATCTCCCTTGGAATGAAACCTTGGGTTTGAGTTATCAACTAGGGGTTGATGGGTTATCAATTTTGATGTTGATACTCAATAGCCTACTCACCTGGATTGCGATTTACAGCAGTGATAAAGACACTCACCGCCCCAGACTTTTTTACTCTCTAATTTTATTAATTAGTGGTGGCGTTGCTGGAGCATTTTTAGCAGAGAATTTGTTGCTATTCTTCCTGTTTTATGAACTAGAATTAATCCCGTTTTATTTACTAATTTCCATTTGGGGAGGAGAAAAACGGGCTTATGCTGGGATCAAATTCTTAATTTACACGGCTGTTTCCGGTGCTTTGATTCTGGCAACTTTCTTAGGTATGGTATTTTTAACTGGTTCTACCAGCTTTGCCTTCGATGCCGTATCTACACAAACTCTCTCTGCCGGGTTACAATTCATCCTCTTAGTCGGAATTATCTTAGGCTTTGGCATCAAAATTCCCCTTGTTCCCTTCCATACTTGGCTACCCGATGCTTATGTTGAAGCTTCCGCACCCATCGCTATTTTGTTAGGTGGAGTGTTAGCGAAGTTGGGAACTTATGGACTATTGCGGTTTGGGATGGGAATGTTTCCCGAAGCTTGGAGTGTAGTTGCACCAACCTTAGCCATTTGGGGGGCAATTAGTGCAATTTATGGGGCAGTAATTGCGATCGCTCAAAAAGATATCAAGCGCATGGTAGCATACAGCTCTATCGGTCACATGGGCTATGTATTGCTAGCTAGCGCCTCTAGCACCGCTTTAGCACTAGTTGGTGCTGTCTCCCAAATGTTCAGCCACGGTTTGATTCTGGCAATTCTATTCCACCTAGTAGGGATTGTAGAAGCGAAAGTAGGCACACGGGAGTTAGACAAACTCAATGGTTTAATGAGTCCCATTCGTGGTTTACCTTTAATTAGTGCGCTACTAGTTCTCAGTGGTATGGCGAGTGCTGGGATTCCCGGTTTAACAGGCTTTATCGCGGAATTTATCGTTTTTCAAGGTAGCTTCTCCGTCTTTCCCCTGCCAACGCTGTTATGTGTAGCCTCTAGCGGTTTAACAGCCGTATATTTTGTCATCCTCCTCAACCGTACCTGCTTTGGCAAGTTAGATAACCTCGCCTACTATCCCAAAGTTGTATGGGCTGAGAAAATACCCGCCTTAGTTTTGGCATCTCTGATTATATTTTTAGGAATACAACCCAATTGGTTGGTGCGTTGGAGTGAAAACACAACCACAGCAATGATAGCAACAATTCCTCCTATTGAAAAAACCATAGTCTCTCAAGTGGCTTTGAAGCAGTAAGAAATCGATTTTTCTTTGTGTCTCCGTGTCTCTGTGGTTAAGAAAAATTTTTCACCACAGAGGCACAGAGACACAGAGGTTAATTTTATTATCTAAGAAATTGCAATGGTACAAACTCCAGATAAACCTGTTACGAAATTACCTCCTTCTCAGCATGAATTTGCTGATATCATTCATCGCCTAGAAGCTGGCGGTTCGATGTTGCCAGATACGCCAGAAAATCTGATGCAAATTATCGGTATTTATAAAGCTTATGCTGTACCGATGGATTTTTATTGGCGTGACTTGCTGTATATCGCTGAACAGGAATTTTTAAATCCTTTTCCTTTTTTTAAATATTTTATATCCCAAGAATATTTAGACAGACATAATCACTATGCTGGTGATGATGCTGATTTAAGAATTTGGCGCGGTGAAGCAACTGCCCACCCTGAATTATTGGCATTTATGGAAAAGGGTGAAACCGTCAAGATGCCAAAATTATTGCATCATTTATTACACGATCGCATTAACATGGAATTTGCGGAAGCGTGTATGCGGGCTATGCTGTGGCATCGTCAGATGTATGCCCCAGTTAACCAATTTGATGCTTACCTCGACTCGGAAGAATACAAAGCCAACGCAGACAGGGCAATTAAAGCGTACTTTCAAGGCAACCCAGTCATGCTGGGAATGTACAAGCTGTTCCCCGATATGTTTTTAGAACAGTGTCGCCAGATGTCTTACTACTCAAACCTCGGCTTATTCTGGGAAGTCATGGCCCCGGTATTCTTTGAGATGTCGGATATCTATGATGAAGGTGGCTTTAAAAGCGTTCCCGACGCGATGAACTTTTTAGTCAATGGCATATTTGCGATCGCTGGTCGTCCGATTTATCATCATGTGTATATTCGTGGGGAATGCTACGAGATTATTCCCAAATCCAAAGGTTTTACCTGGCTATACGAAGCTGCACTACCCTACGTAGAAGCTGTATTTTACCGCACAGCCCCCTTTAGAGGCACAAAATCCTATAATGCCCAAGCTGGTCAAGTACCCGATGACCAAAAAGACTTCCACTATGGCATTCTCTACGCCGATGTATTTCCTGTCGGTACAGCAGGGATTCCACCGACATTATTAATGCAAGATATGTTGCATTTCTTACCCCAATATCTTGTAGATTATTACCAAAAATATTGTCGTGGAGAAGAAGATATATTGATTCAGTTAGGTATTACCTTCCAACGTTCCATGTATAACGTCACCTCTGCGGTAATTCAGGCATTGCGAACCGCCTTGTTATATCCCCTAGACGACCCCAACCCCAAACACTTGCAAGCCAACCGCGAGTTTTTTGAAGCCCAACTCAACCGCTTTACCCGCACAGAATACAATATGCGGAACGCCGCCCGCCTACGAGACATCCAAAGTCAAGATTATCGATAGGTGATAGGTGACAGCAGATGAGGGGAAGAGGATTTCTTTCAAACGAACCCTCCGCGCTACGGCAGTCGCTTCTCTTCTCTACGAGAGGCTGCGCCAACGAGACGCTCCGCGAACAAGTCGGCAAAGCCGCCCAACGTGCTGCCTCCCCTCCGCGTGAACCTCCGCGCCACTCTGCGTTTAAAATTGACCCTTACAAATCCAAAAACGGGAAAATCTGAAGTAGAGTTTTACGTAACCGTAATAAGAAAACCGTTTGCCGTAGATTATTACTCAGTTTAGGCGGTGGGCTGACTTGTAGCTGTTCTTGTAGTTGTGCATATTCGACAGGTGTGAGCGGTTTACCATCTATAGGCGATCGCGCATCTATAATAATTTCTGTACGTAATATTTCTTCTGGTGTATCTTCTATCGGTGGTAGTGCGTCTGCGACCATCGCAGGTGTTCCCAAATTACTACTCAACCACACCACAATGATACTACTGAGGCTAAAAACGGAAAACCTGATCCACTTCATTATTTAGTATATTTTAAAACTCTGTACTATACTTACACAGCGATCGCTTCTTGAGATAGGTAGAGAATTTATAATCCCTTAGAACCAATCAGTGGGGAATTTAAACCCTCCACTGATTGCAATCCCAGGTCGAAGCACGCTACGCGCAGCCTCCCTTTAAGGAATACCACTAAATCATTCACGTAGCGTCTTGCTCCAGAAGATTTAGTGGGAGTCTTAAACCCATTTATTATCTTTTATGGGGTAGCGGGAGTAGCAGGAGGGGTAGCACCTGTATCTGCTGGCTCATTAGGGGTAGCAGCAGGGGTAGTGGTTGTGTCAGGAGTACCTTCACAAGCTCCTAGAAACCCAGCCAGAGTTAACATCAATGCAAAACCAAAGATTTTTGTTTTCATAAACTCCTCTTTCACCAATTGCGGCAATAAAAAATTTCGCCTGTTGAATACGATAACCTATTTGTTGCTTATTTTTTAAAACCCTGCCCATACATATTCAAAAGCTATACTTTGAGCTAAGTTTATTGGAATTAGTTTTATATCTGAGTTCATTATGTAGCTTAGATTTCAGAGCCAACTAAGTTGAGATGAATTGACATTTAAAAAAGAAAAATCAATAGTTGAGTCAACAGGCGTAACAGGATGAAGCTATCTTCTGCCGACTCTTGCCCCTAGGAGCTTGAGGTTGCCATACTTGAGATGTCATACCCATCTATAACAATGTGTTATTTGTATTTGTGACAAGGCGGGTGAGCCTAACCTTAGCAAAAATGAATAATCAGTCTACAATACATTATTTCTAATCGCAAAAACTTATGACTGCTGTTCGCAAATCAAATACTGCTAAACCGGGAAGTGGACAAGGTGCTACTCCCAGGCGCAGAAAGCGTCAATCGGCACGTTTAGAATCAATAGTGCAGAATGTTTCTATAGATGTGACTCAAACCACGTCAGTACCTAGCACAAGACAACGGCAATCCTCGAAAAATCTCTCGCTTCCTGTCACTCCTGGCAGAGAAAATTTAAAATCATCTCAGATATCTCATCCTACAAGTCGGTCAAGTCCTAAACCAAGAAGCTCAAACTCAAAATTTCTCAATGTGCCTGTAGTCCCTACTGCCACAGCCATGCCTTTATGGTTATTGCGACTGCATACCTTAAATCGTCATTCCTCAGTAGTAGCGTTCTTATTAGTAGCAGCAACTTTAGTTGTATATGGATGCACAGTCTATGCTCAAGACCTTTGGGATCAAAACTATCGCAGACTGCAAAACCTCCAACGTCATGAGCGACAGATGACAACAACTAATGCGACACTAACCAACAAAATAGCTGAAGAAGCAGAAAACTCAAAAACTGGTCTAGTATCACCAACTCCTGCCAATACTATTTTTCTTCCTCCAGCATCTCATCAACCCGATGTACTATCTCCCAGTACAAAACCACTATCAAAAATACAGTCGCCCATTTCTTCCCCACCGGGATATTAATTAACAGGGTACAAGACACAACACAAATAATAGCTGAGTAGGAGAATGCAAAAATCATCAAATAAATTAAAGTTTAGAAAATTGCGTAAGCCCGAATTTACCGGGCGGCAAAGAGTAGCTAGAAACAGTGACATGAAAGCCAATCTCCCATCGAATCCAGAGCAAATATCAAATGCTAAGTTTCGATTATTGACTGTTTGGGGGATATTGATGGCTGCGGGTCTGGGGTTAGCAATCAATTTGTATAACTTACAGATTATTCAAGGAACAAAGCTCACCCAAAGAGCTAAAAACCAACAAATGGTGAAATTGCGCCCTTATATGCCCCGTCGCCTCATCGTTGATCGCAATGATAATGTGTTAGCTATTGACCGTCCTGTCTATACCGTGTATGCCCACCCCAAGCTGTTTGACAAAACAAATGAAGCGATCGCTGAAAAACTAGCCCCGTTTCTAGATAAAACTCCGGCTGAGTTAGTCAAAATTTTTCAAAGACAAAAAAGTGGCATTACACTCTCCTCTGCTTTACCGGAAACCATTGCTGATCAGGTGAAGGGATTACGCTTAAACGGTTTAGAGTTGATTTCCAAATATTCCCGATATTACCCCCAGGGTGATTTAATGGCTGATATCGTGGGATACGTAAATGTTGACCGTCGTGGTCAGGCTGGTGTGGAATACTCCCAAGACCAGTGGTTAGAGCGTTCTCAAAAAACTGTGAGCTTAAGCCGATCTGGAAATGGGGCGGTGATGCCAGATAATGCCTCTGAAGGTTTCTTAACTTCCGATGATTTACGGATGAAATTGACTATTGATAGTCGTCTCCAGAGGGCTACCCGTGCGGCACTCAAAGAACAACTGGAACAGTTTAAGGGCAAACGTGGGGCAGTAATCGTGATGGATGCCTTGGATGGCTCTATTTTAGCCCTAGTTTCTCAGCCTACCTATAACCCCAATGAATACTCTAAAGCAGATATTTCCTTATTTAAAAACTGGACAGTCTCGGATCTTTATGAGCCAGGATCAACATTTAAACCTTTGAATGTAGCGATCGCACTAGAAAATGGTGTAATCAATGCAGATGATACATTTAATGACCCTGGAGCAATTCAAATAGGTAAATATACTATCAGAAATGCCGGACTTAACGGTTATGGGCAGATTAGTATTGCTCAAATTCTCCAAAATTCTAGCAACATTGGTATGGTGAAAATCATCCAAAAATTAAAACCTTCGGTTTATTACAACTGGCTAGAACGTTTGGGGGTAGGACAACCAGTTGATACAGATTTACCCTCTGTAGCTAGTGGTAAACTCAAAAATCAAGAAATATTTATTCGTTCACCAATTGAGAATGCAACCACCTCCTTTGGGCAAGGTTTTTCTCTCACACCATTACAACTAGTACAAATGCAAGGTGCGTTAGCTAACGGTGGTAAGTTGGTGACACCCCACGTCATCCAAGGGTTAATTGATAGCAAGGGACAAACTCACTACACGCCTACTCGCCCCGCACCACGCCAAATTTTCTCAACTACTACAGCTCAAAAGGTAGTAGAAATGATGGAAACTGTCGTTACCGTAGGGACTGGTAAGGCTGCCCAAATTCCTGGATATCGCATTGCAGGTAAAACCGGCACAGCCCAAAAAGCCAGCCCTAATGGTGGTTACATTCCTGGGGCAAGAATTACTAGTTTTGTCGCTATTTTACCCGTGGAGTCTCCCCGCTATGTGATTTTGGCTGTGGTAGATGAACCAAAAGGCGCAAATGCTTATGGTTCAACGGTTGCAGCCCCCATTGTTAAGGCTGTGATGAATGCACTCATTCCCATTGAAAAGATTCCCCCCAGCCAAGAAATTGAGCCAAAATCCACTCAAAATAGTGATAAGGAAACAGCAAGAGATTAAATTAATTCGCAATTCGTAATTCGTAATTCGTAATTCGTAATGGACTGCGCTCTTCTTCTCTGTCCCCTGTCCCCTATCACCTATCACCTGTCCCCTACTAATAAGTTTGCTTGAGCGCATCTTCGATAGAACCTACACGCTGGAAAAGCTCTATTAATTGGTGAGATTTTGTTTGGCGTTGTTCTAACATTAATTTCAATGGTGCGAACAATTCCACATCTGGATCATCTCCCAGAGCAACTTCTGCCGCTTGCAAAATTTCTCTAGCATTCATTAATATATCTTTGTTATCAAAGCCTTCTTTTGCTGAAATTTGATGTAGAGATGCGTCGGGTGTAATTGCTCTACCCAATAAAGATTTATCTAATATTAAACCTTTTAATAATGCCAACAATGCCGCATAGGTAGAAAAATCATCACAACTGTCAAAAGCTTTAAATTCAATGCGACCTATCTCGGCTGATAGCCGGGCGATTTTTGTTAATGATGGCGTACTCTTAATTAATTGTTCCTCTTCTGGAACAAATACTAAAGCTGATGGTCTTTTGCCAGTTCTGATAAATGTTCTGACGGATAAGCCTTCCCAAAGTGTGCCGTTATAAAAAGGCGAACTATAACTAAAAGGCACAATATAAGGGCTGTAATAAGTCAATTTTTTACCAATATCAATTACCTGTTCAATAGGTAAATCTGGCACAGAAATATTTAAGTCTGGCCCGTATGTCACCATATAAATGTACGCAGTTTGTTCATCAGGATAAGCCTGTAACTGCTTAATTTCATAATTATTTAAAGGTGGGTAGGGTTCAAAAACTGTTTTGTAGGGATTAAAACTAGTTAACACTGGTAAAAATCCCAATTCACCAGCTACCTCACGTAATAATTCAAAACTGGTGGTTAATTCCTGAATCACGCCTTGAATATCAGAGTGTATTGTGGTTCTAATTTCTATACCTTTTGAGGTACAATCGATTACTTTATCAGAATCGGCGAATCTTTCAAATCCTTCGATGTACCATCTCTTGCTTCTAATACCAGCATCACCCACACGCAATTGCAGATGGTCATCAGCGTAAATGGGTAGTCTATCAATAATTTGAGCGAAATCGGCAAATTTTGTACAAGTAAAATCTGCGAACTTTCCATCTCGGTTGAGGAAAGCTAATTCATGTTCAACACCAAACAAGAAAGTCATAAATTAAATAGGAAATATTCTTAATAAGCTCACCAGAATATAATACACCAAGGTAGTATGGTGGCGGATTGACTCTTATCAGTAAAATATTTGTGCCTTTGCAGTTTCTCAGGCGATCGCTACTTCTGTGTTATTTTTATTACATTTGATCCCAGAAATATTGATGAAAAAACTTAAACATAAATTGATTCTAAAAATCTTGATTTTAGGGTCTTTACTACTGGTATCTCAGCAAGTTTTGGCACAAACTTGGCGACCTGTTCGCGGTGGTATTACCTTTGGTATCAGTGGTATGTCACTGTTAAACCAGCAAAATTCCTCACTTGATTTTCTTATTGTCCATGACAACAAACAAAAAAATCAAGGTCGTCTAGCAATTATTAGTATTAAAGATAAAAAACAACTAGACTATTTACCTATAGATTGGCCTAGTAACACAGAATTACCCATAGACTTAGAAGCTTTAACATCTATTCCCGGTAAAACAGGCTCACGGTTCATAGCTTTAAGTAGTGCTGGTAAAGCTTATGCTTTTCAGTTAGAACCTATTAAAAAAACTATCTCAGTTATCAAAGTATTTGAACTACCAAATATTCCTCCAGGAAGTAATTTTGAAGCGTTTACTCTACAAAATATTGAAGGTAAATTAGTAGCTGTTTGGGCGCATCGAGGCGAAGATAAACGACCAGCAACTATTTATTGGGGATTATTTGACTTAGCTAAATATCAAATAATTCCCGCAGGTTCTGCACAGCTAACAGTACCATTTCCTTCTAGCAATGTGCGGCATATTTCCGACCTAAAATTAGATACAGCAGGGATTTTATACATCACCGCAGCGAGTGACATAGGAGATGATGGACCATTTCAATCTGCTGTTTATGTTGCTGGTTATATGGGTTTAGGTAGCAACAGAATTGTCTGGCGACAAAACAGCCAACTATTTCCTCTACAACGGTTTAACTACCACAAAATTGAGGCTATAGAACTTATTCCCGGTGCAGATGGTGGTGTAGTTGTGGGTACGGATGATGAAAATTTAGGCGGTTATATTTACTTTTTGGGTGATGATGTTTTGTAAACATGAAATCTAACTTTTCACGGTATCTGGAAAACCTCTCTCTAAATCTCTCTCCTGCGAGGAGAGAGACTTTGAAACCCAGGTTTGGAAGTGGGATAGATCAAAAAGTGATGAATTAAGACGTGATAAGTCGCGTCTCTACAATTAGACGTTAAATCTGAATAACATTACATCCCCTTCTTGTACAGTATACTCTTTACCTTCACTCCGCACTAAACCTTTTTCTTTTGCTCCATTCATTGAACCGTTGGTGACTAAATCATTGTAAGCAACGGTTTCAGCACGAATAAAGCCGCGTTCAAAGTCAGAGTGAATTACTCCTGCTGCTTGAGGTGCTGACATCCCAGCATTAATAGTCCAAGCGCGGGTTTCTTTTGGCCCACAGGTAAAATATGTCCGCAAACCTAAGAGGGTGTAAGTTGCAGTGATTAAAGATTTTAAACCACCTTCTTTTACACCCAAGGATTCAAGAAAATCAGCTTTATCTTCTTCTGGTAATTCTACTAATTCTGCTTCTACTTGAGCAGAGACAATTACAACTTGAGCATTTTCTTGAGATGCAATTTTTCGTACTTGTTCCACAAAATCATTACCTGTTGCTAAGTCATCTTCAGATACATTAGCAGCGTAGATAATTGGCTTATTAGTAAGCATTCCTAAGCCTTGAATAATTTCGGCTTCTTCATCAGTTAAACTGACTTGACGGATTGATTTACCTTCATTTAAAGCCACAGCTAATCTTTCTAAGATTGCAACTTCAAATTGTGCTTCTTTACTAGTACGTGCTTGCTTGCGGGTACGTTCAATACGACGTTCGATTTGGGATAAATCTGCTAAACCTAGTTCTAGATTAATGATTTCAATATCTCTTGCTGGGTCAACTGAACCGGCAACGTGGATAATATCATCATTTTCAAAACAACGTACCACATGAACGATCGCATCAACTTCCCGAATGTGAGAGAGAAACTGATTACCCAGTCCTTCACCTTGGCTAGCACCTTTTACCAAGCCAGCAATATCTACAAACTCAACTCGTGCGGGAATAATTTGTGCTGAACCGGAAATTTTAGCAAGCACGTTTAAGCGTTCATCGGGTACTGCAACAACGCCGACATTTGGTTCAATGGTACAAAAGGGGAAGTTAGCTGCTTCTGCTTTAGCATTAGCAACTACAGCATTAAATAAAGTAGATTTTCCGACGTTAGGAAGTCCGACAATTCCGGCTCTTAGCATTTTAGATGTACGATTTTGAGTTTGTTTACAGAGAAAAACTAAACAGGTTTGGGTATTGTCTGGGGAATGGGAGCAGGTACTGGTTCTGGTACAGGCTCAGGAAAGGGACGGGGAATTGTAGGCCCCGGTGTTGGTGTTGGTTCTGGTAATGGGTTTGGCTCAGGGTTGGGAATTTGCGGTTCAGGGATAGTAATGGCTGTAGGTCGAATCATGATTCATCTTATAAATTACTCAACCTTCTCAAACTAGATGAAAACTTGAATTTTTGACATCTCCCCAAATAGCTATGCCCAAAAGTGTTATTTTACCTAGAAACCGAGCAAGATTCAAATTTAATTAGGGAATGGGGGATAGGAAAAGGATTAATTCCTTTTACAGTCTTGCGTCACTCTGGAGAAAATAACTGTGGTGGCTGTCTTGAGTTTCCCATCGCTATCTAATTCGTTGGTGATAATAACAGCTTTACGAGACAAAAACTTGATTTATAAGTCAAAAACCTAATTTGCGAGACAAAAACTTGATTTACAAGTCATAAACTTAATTTACGAGTCAGAAACTTGATTTACGAGTCAGAAACTTAATTTACGAGTCAGATTAATGAATCAAAACCAAGCACCTTTACTAGAAGCTTTGAAAAACTGTGCTGCTCGTCCTCACGCTGCTTTTTACACCCCAGGACATAAGCGGGGACGGGGAATTGCTCAACCTTTGGCTGATTTGTTGGGTAGAGATGTGTTTGGTGTTGATTTAACAGAATTGGCTGATTTAGATAATTTATCTGCGCCGCAGGGAGTAATTCAACAGGCGCAACAATTAGCGGCTGAGGCTTTTGGTGCTTCCCAAACATGGTTTCTTATCAATGGTTCTACTTGTGGAATTGAGGCGGCAATTCTCGCTACTTGTAGTGTAGGGGATAAGATAATTTTGCCGCGAAATGTACATTCATCTGCGATCGCTGGTTTAATTCTCTCTGGTGCAATGCCAATTTTCGTTAACCCAGAATATGACCCTATTTTAGATATTACCCACAGTATCACGCCTGATAGCTTACAAGCTGCCTTGCAACAACATCCAGATGCTAAGGCGGTGTTGACAGTTTACCCGACATATTACGGCGTTTGTGGAGATTTGAAAGCGATCGCTCACATTACCCATCAATATTATATTCCTTTGCTGGTAGACGAAGCCCACGGCGCACACTTTGCTTTTCATCCCCAACTACCTACCTCAGCTTTAGCCGCCGGTGCAGATTTAACTGTGCAGTCAATTCACAAGGTACTCGGTGCGATGACACAAGCATCAATGCTGCACGTCCAAGGTGAGAGGATAGATATTGACCGAGTAAGTAAAGCTTTGCAACTTTTACAGTCCACTAGTCCCAGTTATGTACTGTTAGCTTCCCTGGATGCGGCGCGTCAGCAAATGGCGGTAGATGGGAAAAAACTCATGTCTCGCACTTTGCAGCTGGCGAGTGATGCGAGAACTAGAATCAGTCAAATATCAGGGTTATCAGTTTTGCAGTTACCGTCAGAGGGATGTTTCTCACCTGGGTTTGTAGATTTGGATAGAACACGGCTAACTGTTACTGTGTCTGGTTTGGGTTTGACGGGATTTGAGGCGGAAGAACTATTAGATGCACAGGGTGTAACGGCTGAGTTTTCCACACTGCAAAATATTACTTTTATTATTAGTTTGGGGAATACATCAGATGATATTGAGCAGTTGGTGGAGGGTTTTAGGAGTTTAGCGGAAATTAAGCCATCGTCCTTACAGCTACCGAACATGGATAACGCCGTGTGCTACTTTCTCTCGAACCTAACCCCCAACCCCTTCCCTATAAGGGAAGGGGAGCAAGAATTAAAGCGAATTTCTCCCCGTGAGGCTTTTTTTGCGGCTAGTGAAATATTACCTGTGTGGGAGACGTGCGATCGCATCTGTGCAGAAGTTGTCTGTCCCTACCCCCCAGGTATTCCTATGTTAATACCTGGGGAAGTGATTACAAAATCTGTACTGGAATATTTACAGCAGATTCAACATCAAGGCGGATTTATTAGCGGTTGTTATGACACCAGTTTCCAGACTTTAAAAGTAGTCAAAAAGTGAATAAAAATAATTCACCTAACCTTTGGTGTTTTCCAGCAATATTACAGGTATTGAACTCATTTCTAAAACTGCTTGTGATACTGAACCAATCAGTATGTCCAAAGGTTGATGTCCACGTTTCCCTATCACAATTTCTGTTACTTGATAAGTTTCAGCAGTCTGAATAATCGTTTCTGGAATAGCACCTGTTACAGTTACAAATTCATATTTAATATCAGATAATATTTTTTTTGCTTGTTCTTGTAATCTTTGAATATCTGACAGGGTTGAGGTATTAACTACGTGTAAAACGATGACTTCGCCATGACTACGACGTGCTAAATCTGCAACTTTAGTTAAAACTTCTGTTGCTAAACTAGATGTATCCACTGCTGCTAGTAATATAGTTCGAGTTGCGACTGTCACTTTTGTGGGGTCAACTTCGCCTCTAGTTAGCAATTTAGGGGCAAAAAAAGCTGTAGACCAAGCCCCCAAAGGCGCAGTGATCAGAATCGAAAGAGCTGCGATCGCTAAAATTATCTCACCTCCTGCAATACCCTGAGCCAAAGGAATTGCCCCAATCGCCGCTTGTACCGTAGCTTTAGCAGAGTTTCCTGGTAGTAAAAATAATCTTTCATGCCAATTCCAATTACTACCCAAAGTTGAGAGATACCACCCTATCATGCGCCCGATAAATAAACCAATTACCAAAATTAAAATACCAGGGAATAAAACATTTTCCAATGTTTGTAATTGAATACTTGCGCCTAACAAAACAAACAAAAAAATCTCAGCTACTACCCATAAGCTATCAAAACCACCCCGTAATCTTCTAGCTAAAGGAGCATCTAATTCAATTAAGAAAAATCCCATCGCCATTGTTGCCAAATATCCAGAAAAATAAGGTAATTTATTAGCAATAATTACCAGAAATAAAGCCAGACTTGCCGCAATTACAGTATCTTGGACAGCATTTTGAGTCCAGTTCTGTTTTGTTAAGACTAAAACTAGTAAACGAGCCGCAAAATAACCAAATAGAACGCCTAAGAGAATTTGTAGAATTACTTGAAGGGGAAGTAAATACACAGTATTGACAGTGAACCACCCAAACAGAGTAATTTGCTCAACACCACCATCCCGCAAGAAATTTAGCAACAAGCTAAAAACCAGTAATAACAATACATCAGATAAAGCACTACCAGTTAAAATTGCGTCGGGGATACCTTTAGTTACACCCAAACCTAAACTTTTCAGGCGCAACATTCCCGGAACAATTACAGCCGGAGACTCCGCGCCGATAATACAGCCTAAAAGTAAACCTGTGGTGAAATTAAATTGGAATATTACCATAGCAGCAATTGCGATCGCGATCGCTTCACACATCGCCGGCAAAAATCCCAAACGTAACGCCACACTTCCCTGTTGAGCCAGTTTTTCCCGGTCTAATCCCAGTCCAGCTTTCATTAAAATAATCATTACTGCTACAGTTCTCAATTCATCAGCAGCACCCAACACCTCTGGAGAAATGACATTAAGAACTGGAGGACTGAGAACAATACCCACTAAAATCATCCCGATTAAAGGCGGTGCGCCTAAACGACGGGCAATTTGACCGACAAAAAAGCCCATCATTAAAATCCACACTATGCTAAATAACATCCCATGACCCCCAAAGCAGCAATTTGTAGACGAATGCTGACTACGGGGAAGTCAGGAGATAAATACAACAAAACTCCTACTATCCCGCAATCAGCTAGGTAAGTAGGAGCTATCAGCTTTCCAGATTATAGTTTCGGCACTGGAATAGCGGTTTTGGCAAGCTCCATTGCCATTATTCACCTTGATAATACCATGTTTAACTTTTGTGATACATCAAAACTTTAGAAAATAGCGACTACTTACCGACAATATCATCTAGCCAATTAGCTGGAAATGACTATAAAATCACAATAAAATTTGCGCTTAATTTAATATTAAATGATGAATTAATGATAAAAAATTATTCTGCAATACAAACAACTAAAAATGAATATTAATAAATACCAAAACATATATTTCCCATTTGATAGTGAAAACCGTACTTATATTGGGACACAATTTCTACCTGATAAATCCCTGATGAGATAGATACAATCAAAGTACAACTTGAGAGCATCCCAATTTTTTCATAAAACCTCCGCGCCCCTCCGCGTTTTGGGATGCTCCCTATAACCAAACAATGTTCTTGTAAAAAATCAAGACAGCATAAGCAGGAGAGCATAAACATGGGAAATCAATTCAAAACACTTGCTTTACTTGCTGCCCTCAGTGGCTTATTAATTGCTATTAGTTATTGGGTAATTGGTGGTACTAGCGGCGTAATTATAGGTATTGGATTAGCAGCAGTCACTAACTTATTTTCTTGGTATCAATCAGACAAAATTGCCCTAGCTGTTTACCGCGCCCAGCCTGTAAGTGAAAGCCAAGCACCAGGACTATATCGCATGGTAGAGCGATTGTCACAACGTGCTAATATTCCCACACCAGGAATTTATATAATCCCCAGCCAAACAGCTAATGCTTTCGCCACAGGAAGAGATCCAGAACACGCGGCTGTAGCTGTAACTGAAGGTATTTTAAATATCTTGCCAGAGGATGAGCTAGAAGGTGTAATTGCTCACGAACTCACACATATTATTAATAGAGATACTTTAACCCAAGCCGTAGCTGCTACCGTCGCTGGTGCAATCTCTTTCTTAGCGCAGATGCTGAGTTATAGCTTATGGTTCGGTGGTGGTGGTGGACGAGATAACGAAAGAGGTAATCCTTTAGGAGTATTGTTAACGGTTGTCTTAGCCCCTATAGCTGCCACAATTATTCAGTTAGCAATATCCCGCACAAGAGAGTTTTCTGCTGATGCAGGTTCTGCTAGATTAACAGGTAATCCCCGTGCCTTAGCCCGTGCATTGCAAAGATTAGAAACCACTGCGCGACAACTACCTTTAAATGCGAACCCTGCTTTTGAACCACTATTAATTATCAATCCCATCTCTGGACAATTTCTCGGTAACTTGTTCTCCAGTCACCCAGCTACTGAAGCACGAGTTGAACAATTACTGAAACTAGAACAACAAATTGCAGGGAGTAGGTAGTAAGGAATCAGGTGTAGGGATGAATGACTAATGACTAATAACTGTTGATTAAAAGGATGTTTCAACCATGAATAATGACAACATCGAATCTGTCGAAATCGTTGAATCCACAATAGTAGTAGAGGTTAGTTCACAAACTGACGAACTTGTAGAAACCGAAATGGCTGGCGAAACTGATGAATTGAAGCGCGAAACCAAAGGACTAATTGAAGCACTGAGAAGACGCGCCCAAGCGGAAGCCGAATCAGCCGGAACTCTCACCCGTGAGACTTACTTAAAAGCGGTTCGCAAAGCACGGGAAACCATTGAAAAAGAAAAAATCATTGAGAGCGATCGCCTAGAATATTTCTGGGTAGTATTTCAAGAAGAAGCAGAAAGAAACTGGCACTTAATGATGAAAGAGTTTGTAGACTTTAATACCCGTCTACAACATGCACTAAAAGCCGGCTGGGAAGCCTTCAACGCACCACGCCATCAAGGTTAAATCTAAGACACAAGGTTGGGTTGACAAAGGAAACCCAGCCTAATATTTTAATTTAAAGTAAAATCGGCGTTTAGAAAGAGATTCTATACAGGTACAACTCTTTCGGTTGAGCCGGATACTTGAAAATAAGAATTAATGCCTAAAAAAATTCGAGAGTTAAAAGCAAGATTACAAAAAGCAGGTTTTAACTACCGTCAGGCAAAGGGAAGTCATACATTCTGGACTCATCCACTCGTACCTGATGAACCAGTCACGATTGCAGGTAAAGATGGAGACGATGCACCAAAATACCTAGAAAAAGAGGTGAACCGAGTTTTGGGTAAATTAGAGCAAGTGCAGAAGCCTGAGAAAATTGACATGGAGGAAGAATGAATTATCGCTACAGTATGATTATTCAATGGTCAGATGAAGATAACTGCTATTTAGTTCACCTACCGGAATTTCCTTGGCAACAATACCACACCCACGGAACAACCTACCAAGAAGCCGCAAAACATGGACAAGAAGTTATTGAATCACTAATTGAGTGGTATCAAGAACAGAACAAAGCTTTGCCAGAGCCAATTGCGTTACCTGAAAAGCCTTTAAAAGTAGCGTAGACTGGGAAATCCTCTAAAATTAAATTTCCAGTTACATGAGATTATGCGAACTGTTCTTCAATTAGATACGATTGATGCTAGATAATGGGAAAGCTTTGTCATTCACCAGCCAATCTAGCCCGGAAGAACAGATTAATAACTATGCGAACTCACTATTGCGGCGAACTCCGAAAAGAGCATATTGGAGCAACTGTTACCTTGTATGGATGGGTAGACCGTCGCCGCGATCATGGGGGCGTGATATTCTTAGATTTACGCGATCGCTCTGGCACTATCCAGATTGTCAGCGATCCGCAACGCACCCCAGATTCCTACGAACCGGCTAACTCTCTACGTAACGAATACGTTGTGGAAATCACAGGAAGAGTCACACAACGTCCCGAAGAATCCCTAAATACCCGCATCCCTACAGGCGAAGTGGAAATTTACGCCGATAAGATCACTCTGCTAAACGGTGTGCGCAAACAGTTACCCTTCCAAGTTTCCAGTGCCGACACCGAAAACGTGCGGGAAGATTTGCGGCTAAAATATCGTTACTTGGATTTAAGACGCGATCGCATGGCGCGGAATATGCAGCTACGTCATCAAGTCGTTAAAGCCATGCGCCGCTACTTGGAAGACATAGAGGGTTTTATTGAAGTAGAAACCCCCATCCTCACCCGTTCTACCCCAGAAGGTGCAAGAGACTATATTCTACCTAGTCGCGTTAATGAGGGTGAATGGTTCGCCTTACCCCAATCACCACAATTATTTAAACAAATATTGATGGTATCGGGAATGGATAGATACTATCAGATTGCCCGTTGCTTCCGCGATGAAGACTTACGCGCGGACAGACAGCCAGAATTTACGCAGTTGGACATGGAAATGAGTTTCATGTCCCAAGAAGAAATTATCGAAATCAACGAAAAGTTAGTTAGTTATATCTTCAAAATCGTTAAAGGGATTGAATTACATACTCCCTTCCCCCGTCTCACCTACGCTGAGGCGATGGAACGTTATGGTAGCGATAAACCAGATACCCGCTACGGTTTGGAATTAGTCAACGTTTCCGATGTGATGAAAGACTCAGGCTTTAAAGTCTTTCGGGATGCTGTAGCTCATGGTGGTATAGTCAAAATTCTCCCCATCCCTAACGGTAACGACCAAATTTCTAATGTCCGCATCAAACCAGGTGGAGATTTATTCAAAGAAGCCAGCGAAGCCGGTGCTAAAGGTTTAGCTTACATCCGGGTGAGAGACAACGGCGAAATTGACACCATTGGCGCAATCAAAGACAACCTCTCAGAAGAACAAAAACAAGAAATCTTACAGCGCACAGGTGCAAAACCAGGACATTTGTTACTGTTTGGAGCTGGTGATGCACCTACTGTCAATAAAACCTTAGATAGATTACGTCAAGTTGTCGCCAAAGAATTCAACTTAATCGATCCAGAAAAAATCAACCTCCTCTGGATTGTCGATTTCCCCATGTTTGAGTGGAATGCAAACGAAAAACGCCTCGAAGCATTACACCACCCATTTACAGCACCCCATCCCGATGATTTGCATGACTTAAAAACCGCCCGCGCCCAAGCCTATGACTTAGTATTCAATGGCTTTGAAGTTGGCGGCGGTAGTCTGCGGATTTATCAACGAGACATTCAAGAACAGGTGTTTGAAGCCATTGGTTTGTCTCCCGAAGAAGCACAAAATAAATTTGGCTTTCTCTTAGAAGCGTTTGAATATGGTACACCGCCGCATGGTGGTATCGCCTACGGTTTAGATCGGTTGGTAATGTTACTTAGTGGCGAAGAATCCATTCGGGATGTCATTGCTTTTCCGAAAACACAACAAGCCCGTTGTTTGTTAACAGATGCACCTTCTGGTGTAGATGTCAAGCAGTTAAAAGAACTGCACGTTGCTTCGATATACAAACCCAAAGCTTAAGGGAGTGCTGAGTAATGAGTTGGGCATTGGGGATTTCCTCTCCTCTGCTCCTCTGCTCCTCTGTCACCTGTCACCTGTCACCTGTCACCTTCCTACTGCATTCTATCTATAGTGCGATATTGAATGGCTTCAGCTACATGATTAGCTTTGAGTTCTTCATCGCCCGCTAAATCTGCGATTGTGCGGGCGACCTTGAGAATGCGATCGCTAGCCCTGGCTGATAAACCTAATTTTTTAATTGCGGCTTCTAATAAATTTCGGCTAGCATCATCTAGTTTGCACCATTTCTGGAGGTGTCGGCTTTGCATTTGGGCATTGCACCGCAGATTTGATTCTTCTTGAAAACGAATCGTGGCGCGATCGCGTGCTTGTTTTACCCTATGCAGTACAGACATCGAACCTTCTCCTGTCGGTTGTTGGGTAATTTCTTCTGGTTTCAAGCGATTCACCGCCACTTGTAAATCAATCCGATCCATCAAGGGGCCAGAAAGTTTTGCCCAATATTGTTCTCGTTGTCTTGGTGAGCAGGTACATTGCTGAATCGTATCGCCGTAGTAACCACAAGGACAGGGATTTGTACTGGCGACTAAAGTAAATTGTGCCGGAAATGTGACTGATTGTCTGGTACGGGATATCGTCACAAAACCGTCTTCTAAGGGCTGACGGAGAAATTCTAAAACATCCCGTTTAAATTCCGTCAATTCATCCAAAAACAATATCCCCCGGTGAGATAAGGAAATTTCCCCAGGACGCGGAAACCCACCGCCACCGACTAAAGATGGCCCTGATGCTGAGTGGTGGGGACTACGAAAAGGGCGATCGCGTACTAATGAGCCACGATTCTTTAATAACCCAGCGACAGAGTGAATCCGAGTCACTTCTAAGGCTTCTGCAAAGCTTAACGGGGGTAATATCCCCGGTAAGCGGCGCGCTAACATTGTTTTGCCACTCCCCGGCGGCCCCACAAAAATTAGATTATGCCCCCCAGCCGCCGCAATTTCTAAAGCCCGACGAGCATGAGCCTGTCCTTTCACATCCTTTAAATCTGCAACAGCATGGGCTATTTGTGGTAACTCTTTTAATTCATCTAACTTTACAGGTTTGTACTTCCCTGGATGATTCAATAAATCAACTACCTCAGAGATATTCTTACAGCCATACACATCTAATCCTTGTACCACCGATGCTTCTTGAGCATTATCAGCAGGCACAACTAAACCTGCAATTCCCATTTTCTGAGCAGTAGCTGCGATCGGTAAAACACCCGCCACCGGACGCAGGCTGCCATCTAATGATATTCTGACAATATTCGACCAGTAGTAATTTATGCCCTCAGTCAAGAACGGTTACGTCTGCTTTTATCCAGAACTCCCGCGCCGCACGGGATACACGCGATTAAGTAAAAATGAGATTGAAGGGAGGGACACGCTTAATCGCCACATTGAGCAGTTAAGAAAATCTGGGGCGACTGAGGTCTACTGGGATATTATTTCCCGCTCCTCCAAAAAGCGTCCTGGGCTTTCCCAAGTGATGGATCTAGCTAAAAATCAACTTACCACAGAAATTATTCTTATCCGGCTTGACCGTCTAACCGACTCTCACGCCTTGATGGAAGACTTTATAGAACTAATTATTAAAACAAATATCCCCTGCCGAGGGCTACACGACAGCATCGACTTGACGACGGTTGGAGGGAGAACTCACGCTAGATTACTAGTTACCCTCAGCCGCAACGAAATTGAGCGGACGAGTGAGCGATTTAAGGACGGGTGGGAGGGGGTGAGGCGAAGACGTAAAGCTGTTAATCCCCCCTTCGGGTATGTGGTGGTTGATAATAAACACGCTTTAGATAATCAAGAATTCCTGTGCTTAATTGACACCCAGGAAGCTAGAAGCAAAGGCGCGATCGCTCGTGAGATTGTGGAGATTTTTCTAGCTAAAAAATCCCTCCGCAGCTGCGTCAAATACCTAAATGAAAAATACGGACTTTGGCACTCTAATCACGGGGGCGGTAAATCCGGCTTCTCCACAAGCGGCTTATTTCAATTCTCTCCCGCCGGGCTTTCCTACTGGATTACGTCCCCAGTCTTACGGGGACATCTAATTTACTTTCGCGGGCAAGAAAACGAAGAAACCATCTTCAACACTCACCCAGACGCACGAATAATTTCTGAGGCAGAATTTATAGAAATTGAATCAATCCTCAAACGCAATAGCCAAATCAGGGGGTTCGGTACAAGACTGGCCCACTACCCCCTATCAGGCTTAATCTATTGCGCTGAGTGCGGAGGCTCTTGTTATTCCCTCAAGGCTGGGCAGCGTAACGGGAAGGAGAGGGACTATTACTACTACAAATGCAAAAACGCATCCCAAGGCTCTTGCTCTTCCAAAGGCTCAATTAGAATGGATGTTGCCGAAGACGCGGTAATCAAAAAACTTACCGCCGCCGCGTCTGAACTAACTCAATTCATCAAGCCAGAATTATTACCCCCACCCACGAAGCTCCTATCCTTGAAGGAAGAACTTAAGAAAACAGAGTCTTGGGGCGACTACCCAGAAATACAATCCCTGAGAAATAGGCTAAAAATTGAAATCGCGAACCTAGAGCAGCGAGCAGATCAATCAGATTTCCGTCTAGATTTTTTCAAAAAGATAGTGGTGGAAGCTTTCTCTGACCCGGATTTCTTCCCTACTCAAACCGAGGAATACCGGAGGCAAGTTTATTTCCAGCTAGTGGAGAAAATAATCGTAGGGCAAAGCACTAAAACTGTAAACTACAAAAATGGGCAATCTAAAGAAAGAGTGATCGCGATCGTCAAAAAAGTTATTTTGAAGTTTTGATCAAACCAGCCCTAATTTTGCTTCCTTAAAGGTGAATTCCCAATCGCTTTTTAGGTATCCCCGCCCCGTTAGTCCAGGTAAATTGCCAAGCCGAATTTCGCCCCAGCGCACAGACCCCATCTCACCTGAGAAACTGCTTGCGCCAAAATCAGGTAAGCAAAAATCAATTACTTTGACAGGAGTAAATGTACTATAGCTGCTAGATTTTGAAATCTCGGCTAATCGCCTGACCATATCAAGAATAATTTTTCTTCTATCTGTAACGGTAGCCCTAAAACCCCTTCGTACCGTACTAGGGGCATATACGGCAGGCGAACTAAACGTATTTCGTAATCCCCCGTCCCCAGTATTATCATTCTCTTGATCGTAGTCTGGGAAGGTTCGCAGATAAATGTAGTCTGTTGTGTCATCTGTCGTGTAAAGAGTTGGATCAAATAAATCAAGATATAATCCCGTAGGTGCTAATGCTTCCACTGTGCTGGTGTGTATTCTGATTAATAATCGCTTTCGTACAAATGGCGCATCACACTCATTGCTGGCAAGATAAGTATTAACATCGTCACGAATACTCATAATTGAAACAATAATAGAATTTATTTATTAATAGCAAATAGCGATCGCTTAATGGCAAACGAGACAGAAAACCCACACGGTTTAACGGACTTACAGCTAAGATTTTGTCAAGAATTTGTTAAAGACTTGAACAAAACTCAAGCTTATCTTCGTGCTGGGTATAAGTCAAAAGATGAAAATTCAGCAGCTGCATCTGCTTCTAGATTGTTAAGAGTTGGTAAGATTAGAGCCTATCTTGGGGAAGTTCTTAATTTATCAGAAACATCGGTAATCTCCGAAATTGTCAAAATTGCTTTTGCTAACATTACTGATATTGTTGATTTTAGTGACAAGTCAATCACAATAAAATCGAGTGCGAATCTTAGCGATCGCGCTAAATCAGCATTGCAATCGATAAGCTTTACCGAAAGGTATACAGAAGAAGGTAAAGTGACCACGGTGCAGGTTAAAATGCACGATAAATTAGCAGCACTTGAGAAGCTAATGAAGCGGTTGCGAATGTACCCCAAGGAAATGACAACCATGAGCGCGGTTACTCATTTACTTTCTCAAGGATTACTAACAGATGAGCAAGCGAAGGTGATCATAGATGGCGTTTCCGGGATTGAAGAAGGCTTGCGATCGCTTACTGACAGACAGCCAATCCAGGAGGCAGATTAGTACCATCAAAGATGGCTTTGTGGAGGAATGCTATCAACGTGGCGGTAAGCCATTTGTTGAGGCAGTGGAGAAATGGGGAGTCAACGAGAGGGGCGATCGCCTAACTTTGCTTCCTTGGCATAGAGAGTATGCAGAACTCTTGGGTGATATGAGAGTTGCTGAAAATCTTACTTCTGGCGCAGCCCAGGTGGGTAAGACAATTTTTCATACCCTGCTACTTTCCTATTGCATTACTGAAGGGGGGCTGAGTACGATTTGGGCATACGATCAAGAGCGGACGCTAAATATTCAAGTTCCTTCTAACTTCCGTCCCGTTATTAAGTCCTGGCTCAAAGCCAGAGGCATCAAAACTAAATTAGGCGAAGGCACTCAGAACAACACTATTTTTCAAGTCAAGGGCGCAACGGCTCAATTTGTCTATGTTTCTACCTCAAAGCTGCGCGATAGCGATGATGGTAAGGCAGCTGTGGGAGGTATAGCTGCTGGTGTATCCCGCGACATTTTATTCAAGGAAGAGCGATCGCAGTATCCCCCCGGTGCAGGCGACCCCCTCAACCGCCGACTTGATGCAGGACGCTTACCCTCTCGCCCTATTAGAGAATTAGGCACTCCTGGATCGGGTAATGGTATCGAAGCAGAAATAATAAATACCGATTACCACTTTTACCCTCATTACCGATGTCCTAGTTGTGAGGAAGAATTACCCCTTCACCCCAAAGGCTGCTTGCTCAAACCTTTAAACAAAAAATATCTATCTCCCAGTGGCAGGCCGTTAGATTGGTTTCAAGAGAATAACGAAGCTTATTTTGGTTGCAGTAATTGTGGCTCACGCCTCCCAGATGAAGTCAGAACTCAAGCATGGTTTCGTTGCCTAAAAACTGGCATTGATTTACGCACATTCCTGGACTCCCTTCCCCAAGGCATACCTTACAAGCGTCTCAAGGTCGGCATAATTCTTTCTCCCCTGTTAAGAATCCGCGAAACAAACTTGGCCCAAGAAATGATCAATGAGGGACTATCAACCCTCAACACTGATGACTGGCAACAACAGGGTTTGGGTGAACCATCGGAAACCAGCTACACAGGCGTAACTCTGGAAGTATTGAAAGGAGCGATCGCCTTACCTCCACCCCCAGGTAAACCAGAATTTACCTTGGTTGGCATCGATCAAGGTAGAGCAGAATACTGGCTATGGAAATGCGCTTATCATTTACCTATTGATTGGCGTACCCTTCCCATTGCTCAAGTGATAGAACAATCCCGCCGCCATGTTTTATTCGGCGGCGATGTCATGAAGGGCGAAGTTACTGACATCATCGATGATGTGGATTTTGGCGTAATTGATAACGAGCCAGATATTTCCGCCGCCGCCGAACTCTGCTCAAACACCTGCTTAGAAATGGCAGACCAGCAATCATCCCAAATGGATGCAGTCAAAGAAGGAATTGTGCGTGAGGGTGGAAATGAACATAAATGCTGGAAACTCAGAAACGAAAAATTTTTAAAAACAGTTTTACATGGGTTTCTCATGAACAAATACCACCTACCTAATGAGTGGGAGCAGTGGATTGGAAAGCCCACAGAGCGATCGCCTCTAGTCCATTTGACCGCACCCAGTTTTGACCCGACTTCCGGTAAATGGAAGCGACCAAAAAATCACGTAGATGATCTATACTACGCAGCAATGTTTTGTGAGGTAGCATTTTATATACATCTACTACATGGACAAAAGCAAAGCGGATTTGATTTGTGGTCTGAAATGTTAGATTAATATTTAACTATTACGCCGTAAGTCCCCCACTGAATTTGGTACTCCGAATCAGTGGCGGGATATAAGGTGGTTGATAAGGATTGCATCTAAGGTTAATTCTTTGCACAGCAAAGACAAATATTAGATGTATGACGAATCAACAATTATTTTCTTTTGATTGCTTACCACGAATTATATA
>NZ_JACJRG010000043.1 GCF_014697125.1 Anabaena minutissima FACHB-250
TTGCATCGTCCTGAGTTGACAAAAGAGAAATTCATTTCGCATCCCTTTGTTAATGAACCAGGCGCACGGCTGTATAAGACGGGAGATTTGGCACGTTATCGACCAGATGGCAACATTGAATACCTCGGACGGACAGATCACCAAGTAAAAGTACGAGGCTTTCGGATTGAGTTGGGAGAGATTGAGACAGCCGTCAATCAACATTCCGAAGTGCGGGAAACAGTAGTCATTACTAGAGAAGATATTCCTGGAGATAAGCGTTTAGTGGCTTATGTTGTGCCTAATTCCCAGGATAGCGATCGCACTGACTCCAGTCTAGCTAATGAATTTGCATCAGAACAGCTTTCTCAATGGCAACAAGTATTTAACGATAGTTACAGTCAATCTGCAACCGACTCAGATCCCACCTTCAATATTATTGGCTGGAACGATAGCCGTACTGGGTTACTTATCCCCAAAGCTGAAATGCGGGAATGGGTGGAATCTACAGTAGATAGGATTCTTGACTGGCAACCAAAACGGATGTTAGAGATTGGTTGTGGTACAGGGATGCTGCTATTTAGGATTGCGCCCCAGTGTGATTGTTACTATGGGACTGATATTTCGCCCCAGGCTTTGCGGTATGTACAGCAGCAAATTACCCAGATGGGGGGGGATTGGTCACAAGTCAAACTGGCGCAACGTTCCGCCGAGAATTTTCATGGAGTCGCACAAGGGGAGTTTGATGCAGTTATTCTTAATTCCGTAGTCCAGTATTTCCCTAGCATTGATTATCTGATGCAAGTGCTAGAAAATGCCATACAGGCGATCGCATCAGCAGGTTTCATTTTTATAGGCGATGTCCGCAGTTTACCTTTACTAGAAGCTTTCCACGCCTCGGTGCAGTTGGCGCAATCTCCCCCATCTCTCTCTACAGGAGAGTTACAGCAACGCATCCAACGGAATCTTAACCAAGACTCAGAACTTGTAATTGACCCCGCCTTCTTTACTGCACTACAGCAACGCTTCCCCCAAATTAGTCATGTGCAGATTCAAATCAAACGCGGTGAATATCATAATGAGCTTACCCAGTTTCGTTATGATGTCACCTTACATATAGGTAATGCAGTCACATCAAAGGTTGTTCCGCAATGGTTGGATTGGCAGCAAGATCAGTTAACACTACCTTTGCTGCAAGACTTGCTAACCAAAGCAGATGTAGAGATTTTAGGTGTGAAAAACATCCCCAATGCGCGGTTAAAAACAGAGATGAGACTGCTCGATTTATTAGCAAGTCTTCCCGAAAACGCAACAGTCGGGGAACTACAGAGGGGACTGGGGACTGGGGAATCGTTGATTGATCCGGAAGAGTTTTGGCGTTGGGAAAAAGAATTACCATTACAGGTACACATCAGTTGGTCACAGACAGAGAAGGGTAATTATGATGTGGTGTTTGTTAAAGGTAATCAGAATATTCTCCCGATTTTTGACTATTCACAGACAATTGAACCTTGGAGTAATTACGGTAATAACTTACTACAGGGACAACTAGCGCGTAAGTTAGTCCCACAACTGCGGAGTTTTCTGAAAGATAAACTTCCAGGCTACATGATACCTAACGCTTTCATGTTATTACCCGTCTTACCTTTAACTCCTAATGGTAAAGTTGACCGGGTGGCATTACCTGTACCCAATCTAGAACTGAGTCGGACTGTGAGTTTTGTTCCTCCCCGTACCGCAGAGGAAGAAATCATCGCTGCAATTATTGCTGAGGTGTTGGGACTAGAAGAAATCGGCGTTTATGATAACTTCTTTGAGTTGGGGGGACATTCCCTGTTAGCAACTCAGGTAATTTCTCGCCTACAGGAAGCATTTCCCGTAGAGTTACCCCTGCGGTGTTTATTTGAAGCACCCAGCGTGGTGGAACTGGATCAATTTATTAGTAATCTGCGTCAAGGTAGAACAGGATTAACCGCAACTGCTATAACACCCATACCCAGAACAGGCGAACCCCTACCAATGTCATGGGCGCAACAGCGATTGTGGTTTCTCTACCAATTGGAAGGGGCGAGTTCCACTTACAATATGCCCAACGTTTTGCAAATTTCTGGGGAATTGCAAGTAGAAGCACTCAAACAAACACTTTCCGATATTGTCCAGCGTCACGAAATTTTAAGAACCAGTTTTCATTTAATCGATGGTAATCCTGTCCAGGTAATTAACACCGATGCTAGCTTAAGTTTAGAAGTTATCGACCTGCGAGAACTACCAAACGACCAACAACAAGCAGCCGTAGAAAAATTCGGCAACGAAGAAGGCCAAAAACCATTCGACCTCAACCAAGCACCTTTAGTCAGGGCGACACTATTACAATTAGATGCACATTCCCATGTCTTGCTGTTCACTCTGCATCACATTGTCGCTGATGGTTGGTCAATGGGGGTAATCATTCAAGAACTCTCGGCGATGTATCCGGCTGTAGTTGTGGGTAAACCTTCCCCCTTACCAGATTTGAGCATCCAATATGCTGACTTTGCCGTGTGGCAGAGACAATGGTTAACTGGGGAAGTATTAGAAACTAAGCTGAATTATTGGCAGCAACAACTCGCAGACGCACCCCCTATATTAGAACTACCCACCGATAAACCCCGTCCGGCTGTGCAGACATTCAGAGGCGATCGCTTGGCTTTCCAGTTGAGAAAAGACTTAAGCGAACAACTCAACCTCCTTAGCCAAAAAGCCGGTGCTACCTTATTTATGATCTTAGAAGCGGCGTTTGTGACTTTACTGCACCGCTACACTGGTCAGGATGATATTCTCGTCGGTACTCCCATCGCCAACCGCAACCGCAAAGAGTTAGAACCATTAATTGGCTTTTTTGTCAATACTTTGGTGCTGAGAAATAAAGTTGCAGATAATCCCCAGTTCTCAGAATTATTGAATCAGGTAAAACAAGTAGCCTTAGATGGCTATGCTCATCAGGATGTACCCTTTGAGCAAATCGTAGAAGCTTTGCAGCCGGAACGCAAACTGAGTCATGCGCCTTTGTTTCAGGTGATGTTTATTTTACAGAATGCGCCGATGGGTAATTTAGAATTACCTGGCTTGAGTTTTGTACCGTTGGCGAGTGAGAATGTCACCGCCAAGTTTGATTTAACCTTGTCAATTTGGGAGACAAAACAAGGGCTGGCGGGTTGGTGGGAATACAACAGCGACTTATTTGAGCCAGAGACAATCAGCCGCATGATTGCACATTTCCAAACCCTGCTGGCGGGGATTGTCGCTAATCCAGAGGAAAGAATTGCTCAGTTACCGTTACTGACTGAGGCGGAACAGCAACAATTATTAGGGGATGGAACAACTTACACCATAGAGGAATCTATCCCAGAATTATTTGCCACTCAGGTACAGCTTACCCCTGATGATGTGGCTGTGGTGTTTGGGGAAAAACAACTAACTTACGCTGAGTTAGATACTCGTGCTAATCAGTTGGCGCATTACTTACAGACTTTGGGTGTGCAGCCAGAAGTCGCGGTGGGTATTTGTATTGAGCGTTCCTTAGATTTAGTCGTGGGTTTATTGGCGATTCTCAAAGCTGGCGGTGCTTATGTTCCTCTCGACTCGACTTATCCAGGCGATCGCTTGGCTTATATGCTACAAGATTCCCAAGCTGCTGTATTACTAACAACATCAAACTTAGGAGAAATATTCCCAACCCACACAGCGCAGATAGTTTGTTTAGATGCTATTTCCTGGGATAATCTGCCCTCACACATCCCTGTCAGTGGACTACAACCAGATAATTTAGCTTATGTAATTTATACCTCTGGTTCTACGGGCAAACCCAAGGGTGTAGCTATGCCTCATAGTGCTTTAGTTAACCTCCTCCAGTGGCAAATTAATCATACTTCCATAGCTGCAAACGCTAAAACTCTACAATTTGCGCCGGTGAGTTTTGATGTCTCCTGCCAAGAAATTTTTGCAACTTGGTGTGCTGGGGGAACATTGGTTTTATTACCAGAAGACACACGCAAAGATACTATTGTCTTATTCAATTTACTCTCAGAGCAAGGTGTAGAAAGATTATTCTTGCCCTTTGTCGCTTTGCAGCAATTAGCGGAAGTCTCAGCTAACGTGGAATCTTTGCCACCTTTACGGGAAATTATCACTGCTGGGGAACAGTTACAAGTTACACCCGCTTTAAAGAATTTTTTACACCGGTTGGGAAATTGTACACTACATAATCAGTATGGCCCTTCAGAAACTCATGTGGTGACGGCGTTTACTCTAGGGGATGATGTGGAAGAGTGGCCGATGTTACCACCGATTGGTCAGGCGATCGCTAATACTCAAACCTACATTTTAGATAAATATCTGCAACCAGTACCAATGGGAGTTAGGGGTGAGTTATATATCGGTGGTGTGGGTGTAGCTAGAGGTTATCTCAACCGTCCAGATTTAACTGCTGAGAAATTCATTACTCATAACCAGGCTAAATTATATAAAACAGGGGATTTAGCGCGTTTTTTACCTGATGGTAATATTGAATATCTTGGTCGTCTTGATAATCAAGTGAAGGTGCGCGGCTTCCGGATTGAATTAGGTGAAGTTGAAGCGGCGTTAAATCATCATCCTTGCGTGAAACAGGCGATTGTCATTGTGCAAGGGGAAACTTCTACTGAAAAAAGCCTCATAGCTTATGTAGTTTTCAACTCGGAACAACAAGCCACACCTTCAGAGTTGCGTCATTTTCTTCAGCAACAGTTACCTGAATATATGATGCCATCAGTGTTTGTGGCCTTGGATGCTTTACCTTTAACGCCTAGTGGTAAAGTGGATAGGCGATCGCTACCTTCACACAATGAAATCAATCAATCACAGTTAGCTGTAGCCCCCCGCGACTCTTTAGAATTGCAACTTACACAAATTTGGTCTGAAATTCTAGGCGTTAAATGGGTAGGAATCAGGGATAACTTCTTTGAAATTGGCGGACATTCCCTGTTAGCAGTACGTTTGATGGCGCAAATTCAACAAAAGCTGCATAAACAATTACCCCTAGCCTCTCTCTTCCAAAACCCCACGATTGAAGAATTAGCCAATCTGCTGCGTCAGTCAACAGATGCTTCTTTATGGTCAAGCTTAGTTCCCATTCAAACCAACGGTATCAATCCCCCTTTCTTCTGCATCCCCGGCGCAGGCGGAAATGTGCTTTATTTCTATGATTTAGCCCGTTGTTTGGGTGCAGAACAACCATTCTATGGTTTGCAAGCCCAAGGTTTAGACGGGGAATCAGAACCATTACACCGCATTGAAGAGATTGCAACTGAGTACATCAAAGCTATTCAAACCGTCCAACCCCAAGGGCCTTATTTATTAGGTGGTCATTCCTTTGGCGGCTTAGTAGCATTTGAGATGGCGCAGCAGCTACAACAGCAAGGACACGAAATTGGGCTGTTAGCAATTCTCGATACTGTTGCACCAGTTCGTTCTGAGCGATCGCAGAAAATAGAATTAGATGATGCGATGTGGTTGATGCAAGTAGCCAAAGTCATGGAACGGTTGTTTAATACAACCCTGCAACTTGACTACGAAACTTTACAGCCCTTGAGTGCAGAAAATCAGTTAGATTACCTACTAGAACAGTTGAAAATTGCGCAAATTTTGCCGACGGATGCTAGTAAAACTCAACTAAGAAGCTTTGTGCAAGTGTACAAAACCCATACGCAAGCCTTTAGTAATTACTTCCCGTCGTTGGTACACAACACTGCTATTACTTTATTCCGTGCTAGTGAAGTTCACGAAGAAGAACAGGCGATCGCAGAATACGTTAATCGTCTTCAAGATTTAACATTAGGTTGGAATAATTTTTCAGATGAACCAGTCGATATCCATGTTGTTCCCGGTACTCATTTAACCATGATGCAAGCACCTCATGTTCAGGTACTAGCCGAACATTTACAAGCCTGCATTCGTGGTGCTATTTTCGATTGTAAGTAGAGACATGAAATTACAAAATCTCTCTACCACCAGATTATTTGTAGAATGAGCAGACATCAGAACCCCGGTTTCTTCGATAAACTGGGGTTCTCTGCACTCACAAATGATTTATGATTGAGATAATTTATACCTCCAATTTATAATTTATGGCCAAAGAAATCGAACGCAAATTTTTAGTCAAAGACGACAGTTGGAGACAACTAGCTAAAGGTAGTTTATATCGCCAAGGATATATTTCTAGCCAAGGTGCTACTGTACGCATCCGCATTGTCGGAAATCAAGGCTATCTCACAATTAAAGGTATGACTATCAACTATTCTCGTTCTGAATTTGAGTATCCAATTCCTTTAGCAGATGCTCAAGAAATGCTCGATACATTATGTGTGCGTCCTTTAATAGAAAAAACCAGATACAAAATAAATTTAGGTAGTTTAGTCTGGGAGGTAGATGACTTTGCCGGAGCTAATCAAGGATTGATATTAGCAGAAGTTGAACTCACTGATGAAGCACAACAGATTGAATTACCAAATTGGATTGGGGAAGAAGTTTCTGGCGATCCCAAGTATTACAACAGCTATTTAGTCAAACATCCTTTTTGTGAATGGGAATAAAGATAAACCTGTGGGTAGTGTTCAAGATGTAATTATGGAAAAGTAGAGTTTCTTGCTGGTCTCGTCTCATGCCTACCTGCCTCATTTGTGCATCTTCGCCAAACGGTCAAGAATGGCCGCATCCATAACGGTAAACAACGGTTCAAATGCCATAACTGCGGATGACATTTCGTCCTTGCACCAACAAAAAAAGTGATTGACCGATTCTCCTAGAACGGATTTCTCTAGCTGGAATCGCTCGTGCAGCCCAAGTTTCTGAACAATAGTTACAACTCGTTTTGATTTTGGCGTTAATCTAAAGCGTGGATTGAATCATGTCTGTGTACTGTTGTTTAGATTTCAAACCTGCGATTTGTGCGCGGATTTGCTGTTTTTTGAACAATACTACTGTTGGTGCGCTTCTGACACCAAAATTAATCGCTAATTCAGGTTCTTCACTCATATCGAGTTCAACTAAATGTAATTTACCTGTATTTTCCTTAGCTATTTGATGTAGTACAGGTTTAAGTGTTTCACAGGAAGGATAATAAGGAGCTACAAATTGGACAATGATTAGCTGCTCGGATTTCTGCATCAACCAGTCAAAAGCTCTTTTTCCTGTGAAGAAAGTTTGCTCAATAGAAAAAGTTTCTTGCATATTTATATCCTGATAATTGTGACAAAAAAGACTCTTTAGGCAGTGAAAGAAACAAGTGATGGCGTTGTTTCCACTGGAGGAGATCGCCTTTCTGACAACCACCTCTCAGCCTCCAAAGCTGCCATACAACCAGTACCGGCGGCGGTAATTGCTTGACGATAAACGTGATCTTGAACATCTCCAGCCGCCCAAATGCCCGGAATATTAGTAGCTGTACTCTTACCCTTAGTCTTGATGTAGCCCGCTTCATCTAGTTCTAATTGATCCTGAAACAGTTGCGTGTTGGGTGTGTGACCAATGGCGTAGAATAATCCACTGACTGTTAAATCGGCAACTGCACCTGTTTGTGTATCTCGAATTTGGACACTACGTAATACCTCATCACCATCTGCGCTGATGGGTAAGCTATGCCAGTGTATGTGAATTTGGGTGTGATTAAATACATGCTCCTGCATCGTCTTAGAAGCCCGCAGGCGAATGTCCGTAGGACACACGCTCCTTACCAATAAATGAACCTTACGCGCATACTTGGTTAAATACAAAGCTTCTTCCACAGCCGAATCCCCACCACCAATCACAGCAATGTCTGCATTCGCAAACAAAGGATTTGCCCCATCGCAGATTGCACAGGCAGAAATGCCGTTATTCCAGAACTTCTCTTCACCCGGCAAATGTAATCTTTTAGCAGTTGCTCCCGTAGAGATAATCACAGCACGAGCCTTAACTTCTAACAAATCAGCAGAGGCTACAGCAAACGGGTATTGGGTAAAATCAACAGCAATGACATCATCAGTAATTAACCTAGCACCCCAGCGTAATGCTTGCTGGCGCATCTGCTGCATTAACTTTGGCCCTTGAACTCCTTCAGCAAAACCGGGATAGTTTTCTACCTCAGTAGTGGTCATCAATTGACGACCGGGGATTCCTCCAGCACTGAACCCTTCAAATACCAGGGGTTTCAGTTGAGCGCGTCCTGCATAGATAGCGGCGGTATAACCAGCCGGGCCAGAACCAATAATTACCAGATCCTCGACCATGATTAACCTCCCACGAACCATTGAGTGCCGGTAAACAGGTAGTAAGCCCCAGTTAGAATTAATGCCAGACTACCAAAGCGGATAATTCCCTCAGAATGTTTCAACAACTTATTACTTTGTTTCGCCATTCCCGTAAATAAACTCGCCAGGAAAATCAGGAGAGTATAACCCAGAGCATAGCTAACCATCGTCAGCGTCCCCAATACCTGCGAACCTGTGGCGGCGGCCGCAGCCAGCACCGCAAACAGCACCGGACTAGCACAGGGGGAACTCACCAGAGCAAAAGTCAAACCCACCCCATAAGGGCCAGCCTGGGGGAGATTCACATTCATCTGCGGTAGGGGTATTTTTACCACCCCCATCAACCACAGACCCATCACACCCATAATCAATCCGACTACTATATTGATATAGCCCCGGTACTCGACCATTACCGCTCCAGCGAAGGATGAGACTAAACCAAACAGACTTAAAATTGTCACTGCTCCCAGAACAAACAAGCCAGCTTTAGTGAAAGCATCCCAACGGGATTTAATTTTCAGTGTGCCGATGTAACTGAGGTTGACTGGTAAAAGTGCCAAGATACAGGGGGATACACTAGCCAGCACCCCACCGACAAACGCTAAAGGCATTAACACTAGAGGATTTGCCGTGTCCTGTAGGTCAAACCACTTTTGATAACGGTTTTCCACAATGGAAATCACCCGTTCAATGGGGTGACTGATTACAGGCCCCAGGGTGAGAACTATAACGAGGGAGAGCAACCCCAATCCACCGTAAATTAACCATTTCTTGGAGATTTTAGAAAGGCGGGAGGGGGGTCGCTCAGTTGACAACTGAGATATTGGTTTCATGAAATTAGCCTTAAGCTATGAAGAGATGGAGACTAACTTTTTGCTAGAGCAGTATCAAGTATTTTGGTGTAGTCAGCCTTGTTGGGATTATTTTTGAAGATTGTTAAAATGTTGCCAGTAGCCGGGTCAATAATCGCCACGGTACTTGTTTGGCTCTTGTTAGCTTCTAGGAATTTCCCCAAGCCTAATTTTTCGGCTTGAGCTTGTGTCTCTTGGAGTTTGGCTTTATCTGTTACATCCAAAACTACAAAGTTGACCTTACCAGAATATTCCTGTTTCAATTGGGACAGGGTAGGAGCAATATTCTTGCAGCCAGCGCACCAAGTAGCAAACACATCCACCAGCACGGGTTTACCTTGAAGTTCTGAGGCTAGAGGACTTCCGACAGAGGTTAATTTAGCAGCATCTTTACCAGCACTAGGATCTGTTTGAGCAACCTTTGCAGTTGATGGAGCTTGATTTTGAGCAATATTATCTGATTTTGGTGGACTGCATGATACGGTCAAAACCAGACCACTCAAACACAGTAGGCTCAGAAAAAATTTGTTTTTGTACATTGGGTATTCTCCTCACGCTTTAATTGTGTAATCCTGCCACAATCAGTCTTGGCGTTCATTTTTCACCTGTTTTCTGGAGATGAGAAATTGGAACTGTAAATTGTGGAGCATCTATTGATAAGACGATTGAGCATCAAAGTTGGATTTACTGAAAATAAAAAGCTAGTACCGCAAGGCGGAATTCAAAATTCAAAATTCAAAATTCAAAATTCAAAATTCAAAATTCAAAATGAATACAGCGTAAGCGTTTCATTGATTTAGAATGGTCTGTTTATTTCCGTCGTGTTGTACTAGCTTTGCCCCTAAAGATGAGGCAAAGGCACAATTGAACTACTTTTTCGCCAAAGCGGTTTCGAGGATTTTGGTGTAGTCAGCCTTATTAGAATTGTTTTGGTACAGGGCTAAAATATTTCCAGTAGTAGGATCAACGATCGCAACAGTGCTGGTTTTACTCTTATTAGCTGCTAGGAATTTACCCAAACCTAGAAGGTATTTTAAGGTGCTTATAAATGTTTCTCTAGAACAAGAAATTGATGAATGGGGAGGTTGGGCGATGCCGATAAAAAAAATGGGTGAGAAGCTCAGAGTTTAGCGTATGTGATCTGCTGTCACGCTAATAAAATAGTAGCTTTAGAGTTATATGTCTGATTTGTTACATTTACTAGCTAACACTTCATGGTAGCGGACTGATGAAAGCGACTATGTGAATTTCAAGATTGCCTGCCGCCTCTGCATTTCACCATTAAACATCTTTGAGAAAAGCGATCGCTACCACCGGATACAACCTTGATAAATAAAAGTGTATGTGATGAAAGGCGATCGCTTATGATTAGGACATGGAATTTGAGTGGGATGAGTCAAAAGCAGTTACTAACCTCAAGAAGCACAGTGTCAGCTTTGAAGAAGCCAAGACTGTCTTCGATAATGTGCTAGCAGTGATTTTTGATGATGAAGCTCACTCAGTGGGTGAGAAGCGAGAGATTATTATTGGGCATTCTCAAAACAATCGCTTGCTAATAATTTCTTTCACAGAACGCCCTAACGCCATTCGTATTATCAGTGCCCGTTTAGCCACTCGAAGAGAGCGTGAAGATTATGAGCAAAACGCCTTTTGAAGAGTCACAAAATGCAAATGATGAGCTTCTAGATGAGTACCACTTTGATTATAAAAAGGCAAAGCCAAATCGTTTTGCAACTCGTGGTGGAAAGCAACTATTAAAAGTTGTGGTTTTAGATGAAGATGTTGCTCAAGTTTTTACAACGCCAGAATCTGTTAATAAGGTACTCAGGGCATTAATTAAGTCGATGCCAAAATCTGCAAATGGTGACGACACCGCCTGACGAACCATAACCTACATCCCCCTCCCCATCCAAATATCCCCATCTAACACTAAATCCGATCGCCTCCCTCAGTCGTCATATTATATAGACGGCTTTTTTAAGCAAACATATCTCTATGTGCGTTGGGGAGAGAGGTGATGACAGAAAAAGTATGCAAAACTAGCGACTGTATTAGTTTGGATATGGGTTAAAAATCGCATGGAGCCTAAACAATCCCAGTCGAATTTAACAGGGCTTACCGATGTGACGGATGAAGCTTTATTTGTGGCTCTCAAAAATGGCGATTCGGCGGCATTAAGTATTTTGTTCAATCGTCATGGTCGCTTAGTTTATGGATTAGCTCTGAAAATTTTGGCTGACTCCCAAGAAGCCGAAGACTTAACCCAGGAGATTTTTCTCACACTGTGGCGCAAAGCATCTAGCAATCCTGATTGTCGCTTTTTTGTGCGCTATTTGGTGACAGTCACGCGATCGCGGGCGATTGATAAGCTACGCGCTCGGACTAGACAACTCAAACTTGTAGAAAAATGGGGACACACAATGACAAATGATGCAACACCAGAGCCAACACCCATTGAACAGGCGAGTTTTGCCGAGCGATCAGGACGAATTTACAATGCTCTAGCACAACTACCCGAAAAGCAACGCCAAGTAATTGAACTAGCTTATCACCAAGGCTTAAGTCAGTCAGAAATTGCTAAACAAATTGATATCCCTCTAGGCACAGTCAAAACCTCTACCCGCCAAGGATTACTAAAACTTAAGCGCATTTTACTAGATTCTGATTTATCAATAATATGAGTAAATCTTTAGATCCTGAATATATCAACAATCTGGCTGCGGGGTTTGTCGTCGATGATCTCAACCCTGAAGAAGCCCAAGAGTTTCGGCTATTACTTGATGAACACCCAGAACTGATTGCTGAAGTTGATGATTTGCAGGAAGTTCTCCGACAAGTCTTAGATGGATTCACTGAGGTAGAAGCACCAGCCCATTTGCTACCCAAAATTCTCGAACAAACTGAAGCCTCGACACAGCCACCTGTAATCCAACCAAAATCCTCAGGTATCTCTACCCTCCGTCCACGCCAATGGACAAAAATTGCTGGTAGCATCGCTGCACTGTTTATGGTGGTTTTGGGTGTCGATAACTATCGGCTGCGTCAAAATCTCAGCGTTGTCACCGCAGATAACCAGCGTTTACAGCAAGATTTTGTGCAAGCTCAAGTAGTTAAGACCATGCTCCAAAATGATGAAACGCGATTGTTTACTTTTAAAGGGGTCAACTCCAAAGTTAACAGTTCAGGGAGTATAGTTATCAATCCTGAGCAGCAAAAAGCGGTAATGGTTTTTCGCAATCTTCCCGCCCCACCTCCAGGCTATGCCTACCTGCTGTGGACAATTGTTGCCAACGAGAAGTTACCCTGTGGTGAAGTCAAGCCCTACTCCTGGGGAACGGCTTCCCATGAGTTACCCTTTACTCCTCAAATGTATAGAGAATTTTCTCACCCCCAATTTTCCGGGCTAATTGTCACACTGGAGACAGATACAAATGTTCCTCGTCCCACTGGTACTGTAGTCATCCAAAGCTCGCAGATTTAATCTGAAAAAACTTTTTTACTTAATAAATTTTATGAAGTCGGATTAAGTTTCTGAAAAAAATATGGTGATCCAAGATTGGTTGGTGACAGACGATGGCAAGTTTGAAGCCTGGGAAGAACTAGCAGATAATTTAGAATTATCCACAAATCAATATCGGCTATATCGGTTTTTAACGGAGCTTGAAGATATTCTCCATCAATTTAAAAGCGATCGCCAACGACTCCAAGCAATTTGTCCCCTAGTGCGGCGATTATTAAATAGTTCGGAGTGGTTACAAGGTGAATATCTTGAACCAGACCCAAAAACAGGCTGGTCGCTACTCACCCTATATGATGAGCCGGATTTTCCCTTGACAGTGCAGACAGTCGCGTGGTTTCCGGGAAGAGTATCACCAATTCATAATCATGCTACCTGGGGAGTTGTAGCACTGATTAGTGGGGAAGAAAAAAATACGCTGTGGAGGCGGACTGATAATAATGGTGGTATTCAAAAAGTTGGCGAAGTTATCTTAACTCCAGGGGAAATTATTAGCGTAATGCCAGATGCAATTCATAGTGTGGAAGCACTCGGTGAGGAACCGACGATAAGTTTCAATTTGTATGGTGAAACAAATTACGAACAGCGATTTGAATTCGATCCAGTTAGTGGTACTGCGAAAAACTTTTGATGACGCTTTCAGGTATATCACCTTTTTCTTGAACAACTCACGGATCACGCCTTCTGCTATAAAAAATAAGATACTCTACTGCTTGTATCTTCTTATTTGCTGTACCTACCTTTTCTAGGGGGTCTTACCCCCTATTCGCCAGATGTATCCTAGAAACAGTCGGGTATCTTATTTTTAAATCCGCGAGTAACGTCTATTTAACCTTAGCAGTCTCAGCCAGCGTAACCACATCTGTGCAGGTTTTTCAAAAAAGGTAAAGATATCGCCAAAACCTAGATTTGTTTTTTGGTGATGTAACCAGTGTTTTTCAGGCGTGGTGATAAACAAAATTTGGCACAAAATATTGATGGGTTTTGGAGTTTGCCAGCCTAAGACACTAATATGTCTCCACCACACATGAAATTGACCAAATAATAAGCCCAGAACAACGCCAATGGGAGAGAAAGACCATAAAATTACAGCTACTAATATATATGGTAAAGCTCCCAAAATTCCATCTAAAAGTACCTGAAGATTCAATGTCAAAATTGCATAGTGACGAAAGTCTTTCTTCCATGAATGGTGTGTTTTCAGATGGAGGCTACCAAAAACGTGTTCAGGTACATGGTAAACAAATGTCGATAAAAAATCACCAAGAAACAATAACAACCAGGCAATAGCGACAGCCTCAAGCATTTTTATTCCTCAATTTCAGTAAAAAAACACCACAAAAAAAGACCTTGCTCAATGCAGATACTGAGCTTCACAAATGATTTAGAATTGCCATAGCTTAATTTGGCTCAATGTAAAAGTAACGGAGAAGGTTGCAGTTTCATGAATCTCCAATCCTCAATGCAGAGAATAGTAACTTTTGTGAGCCTGTGATTTTACTTTTAGCTTTGCTCTGATGAAATTTGTACATCTAAAGAGTGATAGATTTGCCGTAATATATTGTTGTTACTCCCCAATCTTCTGACGAAGCGATACACTATAAGCAAAGAATGAGTTAAAAATAGTACAAATTTAGGTTAAGATTTTCTATGATATTCTTGAAGCTAGTATCAGTAAAATTTTTCTGTTGATTAACTAGATTTGCAACTATAACATCTACAAGATTCAGACTTATGATTGAATTTAATCAATACAAAGCCATAACTTTCGATTGCTATGGCACACTCATTGATTGGGAAACGGGAATATTAACAGCACTTAAACCACTTTTAACTAATCATAATCTCAATTTAAATGAGAATCTAATACTAGAATATTTCGCTGCATTTGAATCAGAATTAGAGCAGGGAGAATATATTAACTATCGAGAAGTTTTGAAGGGAGTAGTCCAAAAGTTTGGTAAAAAATTTGCTTTTATGCCCACAGATACTGAAATAGATTCACTGGCTAATTCCATTCAGTATTGGCAGCCTTTTGCTGATACAATTGCAGCGTTAAAATTGCTCAAACAGAGGTTTAAGTTAGTAATTATCTCAAATATAGATGATGATTTGTTTGCTTTCTCTGCCAATAAATTAGAAGTTAAATTTGATCAAATTATCACAGCACAGCAGATAAAAACCTATAAACCGTCTTTGCATAACTTCAGACAGGCAATTGAGAGAATCAACTTACCACAAGAGCAAATATTACACGTTGCGGCTAGTGTGTATCATGATATTATTCCAGCCAAATCTTTAGGATTATCAACAGTCTGGGTGAATCGTAGAGCAGGTAAACAAGGTACTGGTGCTACTATTTCATCTATAGGTGAACCTGATTTAGAAGTCGCAGATTTGCAGAGTTTGGTTAGCTATTTGTCCTAATTTTGAGTCTTGAATTGTTAACGCGGTTTTTGCAAAAAATATATAAAAAACTCCACCCACAAGGAGATGGAGTTTTCCTTCGCTTTCGATAAAATATGATGGGTTGCACTACTATTTACCAACTTTCAGCAGAACCCTTTTTGTAAGGCTCACCCGTAAAAGGTTGTACGCCAGTATTAGGATAAGCATCATCAGTAGGACCAAATATTCGCATTGCAGCTTCAGAAATATACTGAGTAATGCTAGCAATTATTCTGGAAATAGCCATAATATTTAGACTCCTTTTCGAGTCAATTTATCTTGGTTTTTCTACTCTAATGCTGATTATCTTATTTAGCTTGTGTTCTCAATATATTGACAAGATATGCAACACTTTGTCAGGTAGCTTTGCAATACTTCATCAGATCCAGAAGTTATTACTTTCTATGTCTATTTTAATCGGAAATTTCTAGTAAATACAAATGCTGTGATGGAAGTTAGTCCTCCGGATTGTTTGAGAAGTCGGGAATATTTGCTGTCATTTTTGTTTATATTTATCCACCCAATTATCAAGTTTTGATGAATTTAACCATTAAGAAAAGTTAATTAATAGTTTAAAATAGCATTGTAAGCCATGTAAACACGGCATTATCGTCATTAAAAACTTCCTACTTTTTATGCTTGACATTATTTATGGTAAATTCTACCATAATAAAAAGCACCATTCTTGTAAGGAAGCTCTGGTATGACACCTTTCCCTGTCTGGGATAGCCACCAGAAACCAAAATTAGATATCTCTGCGGCAGATTACAGCCTGCTGACTGACCTTTACCAGTTGACAATGACAGCTTGTTACACGGGTGAAGGTGTGGAACAACGGCGGGCTAGCTTTGAGTTATTCGTCAGGCGATCGCCAGAAGGTTTTGGCTATTTAATCGCGATGGGTTTGGCGCAAGCATTGGAATACTTAGAAAATCTGCGCTTTAGCCCCGAACAGATAGCGGCATTACAGGCAACAGGGATTTTTGCCCAAGCAAATCAAAAATTTTGGTCATTACTGGCCGAGGGGCGATTTACTGGGGATGTGTGGGCAGTACCAGAAGGGACGGCTGTATTTGCCAACGAGCCATTTTTACGCGTAGAAGCCCCCCTGTGGCAAGCGCAATTAGTGGAAACCTATCTATTAAATACACTCAACTATCAAACCTTGATAGCTACTAGGGCGGCACGTCTGCGAGATGTCGTAGGTGAACAAGCCCGACTTTTGGAATTTGGCACAAGACGGGCATTTAGTCCCCAAGCCTCATTGTGGGCAGCAAGGGCAGCTTTAGCAGGGGGTCTAGATTCTACTTCCAATGTGTTAGCCGCACTACAACTAGATGAACGGCCTAGTGGTACGATGGCTCACGCCTTGGTTATGGCATTATCAGCGATGGAAGGCAGTGAAGAACAAGCCTTTACAGCATTTCATCGCTATTTTCCGGGTGCGCCATTGTTGATTGATACATACGATACTGTTGCGGCGGCGCAAAATTTGGCAGCAAAAGTCAATGCCGGCAAGATGGAATTAACAGGGGTAAGGTTGGACTCTGGAGACTTGGTGACATTATCAAAACAAGTGCGATCGCTTCTCCCTGGGGTGACAATTTTTGCTAGTGGTGACTTAGACGAGTGGGAAATTGCCAGACTCAAAGCCGCCGGTGCAGAAATTGATGGCTACGGACTAGGTACAAAATTGGTTACAGGTTCGCCAGTGAACGGAGTTTATAAACTCGTAGAAATTGACGGTATCCCCGTGATGAAAAAGTCCAGTGGTAAAACTACCTATCCAGGACGCAAGCAAATTTTTCGGTCATTTGAGGGAAGCCAAGTCAAAGCCGACAGATTGGGATTAGTTACAGACACTCCCCTCGCCACAGAAAAACCCTTATTGGAATTAGTAGTCAAAGAAGGTCAAAGACTGCAACCACCAGAAACGTTGTCAGAAATTCGCCAACGTACAGCCGCTTCGGTAGCAAGTCTACCAGAAAAAATTAGACAACTAAATCATCCTATTGCCTTAACCGTGGAAATTTCCCCCTCGTTGGCAGAGTTGACGGAAAAAACAATTGAGGGCGTAAGGGTTTGACTGAGTGACTGTTGACTGATGACTCAATGACTAATAACTAAAACCATGCAAAAAATTGCTTTATTTGGTACTAGTGCCGATCCGCCAACAGCAGGACATCAAAAGATTCTGCGGTGGTTGTCTGAGCGTTATGATTGGGTAGCGGTGTGGGCGGCTGATAATCCTTTTAAATCTCATCAAACACTGTTAGCACATCGGGCGGCGATGTTGCGGTTGTTGATTACAGATATAGAAGCACCCAGGCAGAATATTGCTTTAGAACAGGAGTTAAGTAGTTTTAGAACCTTGGAAACATTGGATAAAGCGAAATCCCGTTGGGGTGAGGACACTGAATACACTTTAGTAATTGGTTCAGATTTATTGCATCAGCTACCGCGCTGGTATCGAGTTGAAGATTTATTACAGCAAGTGCAACTGTTGATTGTGCCACGACCGGGATATGAGATAGATGAGTCTAGCTTAGAAGCCGTGGAAGCAGTAGGAGGAAAAATTGCGATCGCCAGTTTAACTGGTTTAGATGTATCCTCCTCTGCGTATCGTGAACACGGAAACACCGAAGCCCTTATTCCCCCTATCGCTGCTTATATTAATCAACAGCATTTGTACAAATGCCCGGACGCAACAACAAAAAAATTTCAACTTCGTTAAATCAACAACCTTTGGCCGATTTCAAAGTTGGTGTTGATAATGTAATTTTTTCTGTAGATACTGTGCAGAATCGCCTCTTAGTTCTGTTGGTAATGCGACAGCAAGAGCCATTTTTAAATCATTGGAGTCTTCCCGGTACTTTGGTACGTCAAGGAGAATCTCTAGAAGATGCAGCTTATCGCATTATGGCGGAGAAAATCAGAGTCAATAATCTTTATTTAGAACAGTTGTACACCTTTGGCGGGCCAGAACGTGACCCCAGGGAAGCAACTGGTAGTTATGGCGTGCGTTATTTATCAGTTAGTTATTTTGCTCTTGTCAGATTTGAAGAAGCAGAATTAATTGCTGATGGCGTAACTGGTATTGCTTGGTATCCAGTTAAGCAAGTGCCAAAATTAGCTTTTGACCATAATGAAATTTTGGCCTATGGTCATAGAAGGTTACGCAACAAATTAGAGTACAGTCCGGTAGCGTTTGAAGTATTACCGGAAATGTTCACTTTGAATGATTTATATCAGTTATACACCACAGTTTTAGGGGATAATTTTGCTGATTATTCAAATTTTCGAGCGCGTTTACTCAAGCTAGGATTCTTATCTGATACACGCATCAAAGTATCACGCGGCGCAGGTCGTCCAGCCAGTTTATATAAATTTGATGCCGAAGCCTTTGCACCCTTCAAAGACAAACCTTTAGTGTTTATCTAATTCGTAATTATGAATTACTGCAACTAATAACTAAACTATGAAAATTGCGATCGCTCAACTTAATCCTATAATTGGTGACTTGTCTGGTAATGCCCAAAAAATTCTGGATATGGCACAGCAAGCTGTTAAACAAGGGACACGGCTGTTGTTAACCCCAGAACTGTCTTTATGTGGCTATCCACCGAGGGATTTATTATTAAATCCTAGTTTTGTGGAAGCAATGAGTATTAATTTACAGCAATTAGCTAGAGATTTACCAGCTAATTTAGCTGTGTTAGTCGGGACTGTAGAACAAAATTATCAAGCCCATATCACAGGCGGTAAAACTTTATATAACAGCATTGCTTTATTAGAGAATGGCAAAGTCAAGCAATTTTTTCATAAGCGACTATTGCCAACTTATGACGTATTTGATGAAAATCGTTACTTTGAAGCAGGACTGCAAGCTAATTATTTTACCCTAGATAATATTGATATCGGCGTAACAATTTGCGAAGATTTATGGAACGATGAGGAATTTTGGGGGAAACGCAATTATGCAGCTAATCCTATTGCTGACTTATCAATTTTAGGTGTAGATTTAATTGTAAATTTGTCGGCTTCACCCTACACAGTGGGTAAGCAACGCAGTCGAGAGGAAATGCTCAAACATAGTGCAGTGCGTTTCCAGCAACCGATAATTTATACTAACCAAGTTGGCGGTAACGACGACTTAATTTTTGATGGTTGTAGCTTTGCGTTGAATCGTCAAGGTGAAGTCATGTGTCGCGCTAGTGGTTTTATTAGCGATTTAGTAACAGTAGAATTTGATACAAAACAACGGGATTTAAAATTAGGTTCTGTTGTCCCAGCATACACCTCAGAAGACGAAGAAATTTGGCAAGCTTTAGTTTTGGGAGTGAAAGATTATACCCAAAAGTGCCGTTTTTCTAAAGTCCTCTTGGGTTTAAGCGGCGGGATAGATTCCTCAATAGTCGCAGCGATCGCCACCGCAGCCCTAGGTAAAGAAAATGTCTTGGGTGTACTGATGCCTTCTCCCTACAGTTCTGCACATTCTATCAGCGACGCGTCAGCATTGGCTAAGAATTTGGGGATACAAAGCCAAACTATACCCATAGGCGAATTGATGCACAGCTTTGACAACAGCTTGGCTGATTTGTTTGCAGGTACAGAGTTTGGTATCGCTGAGGAAAATATCCAATCGCGGATTCGGGGTAACTTATTAATGGCGATCGCTAATAAATTTGGCTATCTCTTATTATCCACCGGCAACAAGTCAGAAATGGCAGTTGGTTACTGTACCCTCTACGGTGATATGAATGGCGGGTTAGCTGTAATTGCAGATGTTCCCAAAACCCGTGTCTACTCACTGTGTAACTGGCTAAACCGCAACGGTGAAATCATTCCCCAAAACGTCATCACCAAACCACCAAGTGCAGAACTCAAACCCGGACAAGTTGACCAAGACTCCCTACCACCCTACGAAATTTTAGACGACATTCTACAACGTCTAATTAATGAACACCAATCAGTAGCGCAAATCGTCGCCGCCGGTCATGATTCTACAGTCGTAGACAGAATCATCCAAATGCTAGCGCGGGCAGAATTCAAACGCCGACAAGCACCCCCAGGATTAAAAATCACTGATCGCGCCTTTGGTACAGGCTGGCGAATGCCTATTGCGAGTAACTGGAATGCGATTAAAAACACTTATCCCGCTAAAACAATGTCTACTTCTACCGTTTAAACGCAAAGTATCGCGGAGGTTCACGCAGAGTAACACAGAGGCTTTTCTGCACTCTTCTTTGCGTCTCTGCGCCTCTGCGTGAGCTTTAAAAATATTCTTCAACACTACCTAAGTCTTTAGATATTTTTATCTTCTAACTCTGACTCTTCCTTCTTTTTCTCCTGGACAACCTGAGTAGAATAAATCTCTACATCGCGCTGAATAATATCTTCTATCTGACCCGCAAAGACATTAAAAGCCTCATCATGATTGGTATAGCTACGATAAACCCCTGTTAATTGCGAAAATTGCCAAGCTTGAGTTTTGAGAGATTCAGATGTCCGCCGATAGTGTCGCCAACGTTCTCCATAGTGAAAAAACTCTTCAATAGCGGCACTAATAGCTACTACTTGACTCAAACCAAAAGTTGACCAGACAATAATTTCTCTAACTGGAAAAGTCTTATTGTTACCAATGTTTGGGTTACTATTAATGTTTAAGCTTACCAAAGCTGGGAGAATTACACCGCCAATAATAGTTGTGATTCTCAAAAAATAGTGGCGATCGCGTGACTGATTTGCTTTCCCTTCCATCCACAGGACTTGATCTAACCAGCGCGATCGCAAAAAATGTTTCTGTACTTCCCCTAATTTTAGACTATCAAATAACTGATTAAAATCTTGCTTTAAAAATTCTTGATAACTATCCTTTTTCTTAGCCATTTTTCATTTTGGGGTAGAAAGCACACTCTTAATTATTTCGGCTAAACTCTCAAATCCCACTTCTGAGTCAAATAAATTAATGTAGTGTAATATACCAGACTTAGCTAATTCTGTGGCTCTTCTATCTGTCTCCTCTCCATGCAATGCGCCTGCTAGTATATCTGCGGTTCTACCACTACCAGCCACCACAATCACTAACCTTTTAGCATTCACATTCTGTAAAGCATCTTGAAAAGTAATCTCACCACCATTTATTAATATGGTTACTGAAGGTGCGCCATTAGCCAACTCAGTTGCTAATTGAGCTAACCAAGGAGATTCATCACCCCAATTGCTACCGGGAACTAAGAAAAAATGACTATGGTTTGGTTGTAGAGGAGTGGAATCAGCAGGCGGTTCTAAAGAATTAGGTAAAGTAACTTTACTTAGAGGTGCTACACCAATCAAAGCAAATTTAGCACCGATTTTAGTCCGCGCCTCACCCATCAAGCGCATCACTCCCGCATCACTACCCCCATCCACAACATAAGCATCTAAATTTTCTGCTAGGGGGGCTAAAACTTCTATAAATAACCGTTGAATTTGCAGAAACTCTGCTTCACACATCTTACTTGCTCCCCCCACAACTACTAAAGTAGGTCGTGCAACGTTTAACCCCATTTCCTTTAAAGCTTGGGGTAATTCCGTTAGTTGCTGCACCTGAGTAGCAGATGCTATTTGCCCATTGTTAAAGCTAAGTTGCAAAAGTTTCTTCATAACTGTATTTTTGAGGGTTTGTAGTAAGGACTTTAGTCCTGATGTTTTTAAGCACTAAAGTGCTTACTACAAACTTTAATTGCTAACGAATCATTATTCTGGATGAGGTCGAGTTTTTATCTAAACTAGGACGCATTGGCATTGTGGATGCTACTAAACTCATCTCTAGCTGCGTTCGGTTCACTGTGAGGGTTTGGCATTGAAGCAATTAGATATCAGCGCAACTGGAGAAGATGGTGCGCGGCGTGGAAGTCTTGACTTTTCTCTTATTTGGCACAAGCAAACAGTTATCTGAATCAACAGATAGATAAAACAGGAATGATGGTGTGTCCTTCTAATTTAGAAGATATTTTTGTCAAAGTTACGGGACAACAATTAGATTAATTTCACCCTCCCAACTGCTGCAACATCGCTTCTACTCTGGCTACCCCATCAGAGTCATTCCGTCGGCGATACAAGTCACGTGCTTTTTGCAATAAGTTGCTCGCTTGTTTGGTTTGGCGGCGTTGTTTATACATTGCAGCCATAAATTCATAGGTTTGAGCATTGTTCCTATCCAGCTTCATTGCTTCCTCAAATGCCCAGTTAGCTGCTGTGTAGTCTCCCATCCGTGATTGGGTGATACCTAATCCTATATAAGCGTTAATATTAGCTCTGTTGAGCTGTATGGCGCGGCGATACGCTTCTTTCGCGCCACGAGTATCGCCCATATTGCCTTTGATATAACCCACAGCATAGAGAAAATCACTATTGTTGGGGTCAATGGCGATCGCTCGACGGTATGATGCTAGTGCTGCCTGTAAATTTCCTTGTTGAGCATAGAGGTAGCCAATACCGGAATGGATCTTCGCATTACGATTATCTAGCCCTGCTGCTCGTTGATAAATTGCGATCGCCCCATTATAATCACCCGCGTCTACTAGCCGCTTGCCTTCCTCCAACATTTGCTTTAATTCTGCTCTATTCGCTTGCACTACCAAGGTCTGAGCCTGAGCTATAGAGGGAATACTCACAGCACCAGATCCCAATAACAAAATCCCAACTATAAGTGATATGCGTTTGTACACAGTAAATTCCCCTAAATTATAGTGAACTTTTTTCTTGTTCATTAAAACAAAAATTTTACTTTTTGAAAACTGTATTTGTCTACCTTCATAAAATATTAATAATCAGTATATTCCCTAGCCGTGCATAATGCCAAAAATCCAGGGTTTATACTGAGTTGAGTTATCATTGAAAAGCGACTAAATATACCATACTAATTAATTAAGCTATTGGAATTTAGTTGTTTTTAGAAACATTATTTTATCTATTAAAAATTCAATTTCAAAAAGCTGTAAATCTTGCTGAAACAGTCTTAAGCCTCAATCATCTGATATCATAACACCTGCTCATTCCCTCATAATGTATCGAATCTCTCTATTTATTACTTCCAAATTTCTCATGCTTTATAAGATATTTTTTAGATAAAATTCAGCCAAATAGTGGGAAGTGATTAAGAACACAGTATGCTACTCTAAAAACACTGTTAGTAAGAATACATAAAGATGAGCCAATCAGCCATCTATGAGGATTAAGTTATGATTTTGACTACAACTGATGTAATTCAAGGCGGAGTAATTGACGCATATTTAGGTATTGTGACGGCGGAAGTTGTCTATGGTAGTAATTTCCTGCGGGATTTCTTAGCTAGCATTCGGGATGTAATTGGTGGACGTACAGGTAGCTACGAACGTCTATTTGAACAAGGACAAAAGAAAGCCATAGAAGAATTAGAACAACGCGCATTGCGTTTAGGTGCTAATGCTGTCATCGGTATCGAAATTGATACTGGTACTATTAATGTTGATCAGTCAGGGGTTTTGTTACTGATTACGGCTACAGGTACGGCGGTGAAATTACGTTAGTTAGCAGATGTAGAGACATAGTAATGCTACGTCTCTACTTGCAATTTTCACAAATCGAAGAGAATTACTATATCTCTTTGGTTATAGCTTGGGAATAATTTATGAGCAGAAAGTTTTAGTTTGTATGATTAATTACTGGTATTCTAACCTTTATATTTTTAATTAAAAAGGCATAATGGCAAATTCTTAAAAAGCTAGATAATCTGAGAGAAAATGAATTTATAATATTCAACAAAAATATTTGAAAATAAAGATGAAAAGCAAAATTCAAGAATAAGTCACAAAATCAAAGTTTCTAAATATACATATTATATATGACTCACGATAGAGAGAATAACTCTTTCTGCTGATAGATATTAAAATCGAAGATTCGCCATTTAATTTTAACGTAAGCATAAATATAACTAACCTAAGAGAACTTTGCTGAATAAATATAGCAAGGGAGAAAGTAGATTATGTCATACATAAATCGAGTAGGTGACGATGTTGTTCAACCTGAACCTGCGGTGGTGGCTGGTAGAGTCGGTGAGTATCATGACCGTGTGCGCTGGGGGCCAATAATTTCTGGTGTGTTAGTTGCTTTAGCTACACAGTTAATTTTGAGTTCCTTCTTTGCTGCTATTGGTACAGGCACAATTGCCGGCTCAGGTGCGCCTAGAACTATTACACCTGATGTTGCAGGTAATGTGGGTATTTGGTCAACTGTTGCTTTGTTAATTTCCCTATTTGTTGGAGGTTGGGTGACAAGTCGCGCTTGTGGCCCCATGAACCGTAATACGGCTCTCCTCAACGGCGCAATTCTCTGGGCGACTACTTTGGCTCTGAGTTCTTGGCTCTTAGCAAGCGGTGTATCCGGTGCTTTTGGCGTTGCTGCTAGCAATGCTGGGGCAGTTATCAACCAAGTTCAACAACCAGGAGGTGTAGCTGTACCACAGAATGTTCCTCAATTAACTGCTGAACAAGCTCGTGATGTTGCTGCTGCTACTTCCAGAGCTTTATGGTGGTTTGTATTTGGTTCTTTGTTAGGTTTAGCTGCCGCTTTGATAGGTGCAACTGTTGGAGTTCGTAGCCCTCGAACCAACGGCTACCATAATACTTAACAACTACAAACATCCAAAAAAATAAAAATATCATACTCGTTACTGGTTTGAATCTGGTAGCGAGTTTTTCTTAGGTCAAAACTAGTACATGGTACTGCCAAATTTAAAATTATTTACCACTTCAAATAAGCAGTTTCTATTCCTTCCTCTCTGCGAATTTTACTGTCTTTTTCAAACCAATCAATTAATTGTTGTGTTGTTAAATCTTCCATAGCAACACTATACTCTTGGGCGATATGTTTTAAAAGTTTCAGTGAGGAAATTGTTAATCTTGCCAGAAATTTTTCGGGTGAAGATAAAAGGGCTGCGTCTACTTTTGCTGATTCTTCTAACGTGAGGAATTGAGTTGATGATTGCTGTGGTGGGAAATCCATAACTTGAAATTAAATGTATATCAAAAGTTAGTTTTGGATAATATTAGCCTCTAATTTGGTAAAACCCTTTACCAATTGGCTATAATTCATGACCTAAACTGAATATGATAAGCAATTTACCTGATTTTTATTTGCGGGCTTGGACTAGATAGCCGCAACGATGTTCGCCGTTGATTAGCCAATGGGTACGCTCAACTGTACAGTCTGGGAGAACAGCCGCAAACATTTCTAGTTCATGTCCGCACACACTGGGGAATGACTCAGCCACGTTAGAGATTGCACAATTATGTTCTATGAAGATAAACCGTTCCTCCTCTGTTGAGTCAGGGGAATCTACAGGGTGATATTCTGCCATGAAACCTTCAGCTTTTCGCAGTGCGACTAAATTCGCTACCCGTTCTTTCAGTGAACCGTTACCGACGCGATCGCAATATTCTTGGGCTTTCCGTTCCCACTGTTTCTGTAATATTGACTTGAATTGGTCGTGTCCCATCGTTTCGGCTAAGGTGTCAAGCAGGGAAACGGCAAAATCACCGTGGCGATCGCTGGCTGATTTGTGTAGGCGATCGCGCCCTTGACGACTTAATTGATAAACGTGTTGTGGTCGCCCCATCCCAGCTTGTACAGTGGTTGAGTAGACAATCAACTCTTCCGCCTCCAAATCTTTGAGATGACGACGAATCGCTTGGGGGCTGACATCTAACATTTCTGCGAGATCAAAGGCCGTCGCCTGGGAGTTTTTTAGGAGATACTCTAGGATCTCTTGCTTAGTTGAGGACTGCTGAGTAGTCGCCATCTTAGTCCAAAAAATTTTTTGAGAAAATTTGACTTTGACAACATTGTTGTTGTTAATCTAGCGTACAATGTAAATACGTTAAACAACAACCATGTTGTTTTAGTCTATATTCTTATTGTAGCAACCGTCTAACCACACGGTTAGACGAGATGGGAAGCGAGCCAACCCTAAGCCGTCTCCCATCCTTAAAGAGAACCACTTCCTGAACATAAGAGACCACTAGCGATGAGTGCTACTGTCAAAACCTTAGTCAACCAACCTTACAAGTACGGCTTTGTCACTGATATAGAAGCCGACACTATTCCGCGTGGACTAAACGAGGATGTTGTCCGCATAATCTCCGCCAAGAAGAATGAACCGGAGTTCATGCTGGAGTTTCGTCTCAGAGCTTACCGCCAGTGGCTAAAAATGACTGAGCCAACTTGGCCGAGCGTCACCTATCCACCTATCGACTATCAGAATATTATCTATTATTCTGCGCCAAAAAAGCAGAAAGCAAAACTCAACAGCTTAGATGAGGTAGATCCTACCCTCTTAGAAACCTTCGAGAAGTTAGGCATTTCTCTATCAGAGCAGAAACGTCTCGCCAACGTTGCGGTAGACGCGATTTTCGATAGTGTTTCCGTCGCCACCACCTTCAAGGAAAAACTCGCCGAAGATGGTGTAATCTTCTGCTCAATTTCCGAAGCACTGCAAGAACATCCAGAATTAATCAAAAAATATCTGGGTAGTGTTGTTCCCATTGCTGATAATTACTTCGCTGCCCTCAATGCGGCAGTTTTTAGTGATGGTTCTTTTGTCTATATTCCTAAAGGCGTAAAATGCCCAATGGAATTATCTACCTACTTCCGCATCAACTCCGGTGACACGGGACAATTTGAACGGACTTTGATTGTGGCTGAAGAAGGTAGCTACGTTTCCTATTTGGAAGGTTGTACCGCACCGATGTACGACAGCAACCAACTCCACGCGGCTGTAGTGGAACTCGTCGCCCTGGATAATGCTGAGATTAAATACTCCACCGTTCAAAACTGGTACGCCGGTGATGCTAACGGGAAAGGCGGGATTTACAACTTCGTCACCAAGCGCGGTTTGTGTCAAGGTGTGAACTCCAAAATTTCTTGGACACAAGTCGAAACTGGTTCAGCCATAACTTGGAAGTATCCTAGCTGTGTGTTAGTGGGTGATAACTCCGTTGGAGAATTTTACTCGGTGGCGTTAACTAATAATATGCAGCAGGCTGACACCGGGACGAAGATGATTCACATCGGTAAGAACACCCGCAGCACAATTATCTCCAAAGGAATCTCCGCAGGTAATTCTAGTAATAGTTACCGGGGTTTGGTGAAAGTTAATCCTAAAGCTGACGGGGCGCGTAACTATTCTCAGTGCGATTCGATGCTAATTGGGGATAATGCTCATGCTAATACTTTCCCTTATATTCAAGTACAGAATAATACTGGGAAGGTTGAACACGAAGCTTCTACTTCCAAAATAGGCGAAGATCAGCTATTTTACTTCGCTCAACGCGGCATTTCACCCGAAGATGCGATTTCGATGATGATTAGCGGCTTCTGTAAGGATGTCTTTAATCAGCTACCTATGGAATTTGCGGTGGAAGCCGATAAATTATTGAGCCTGAAATTAGAAGGTAGCGTGGGTTAATGTCAAAAGTTTACCTCTGTGTCTTTGTGTCTCTGTGGTGAAAAAATAATTTAACCACAGAGACACAGAGACACAAAGAACGAAGAGAAGAGAGAGAACATGATTGTTGAAAATAGTGCGGTTATTTTGTCGGTGAAGGATTTGACGGCTGAGGTTGATGGTACGCCGATTCTCAAGGGTGTGAATTTGGAAGTTCGGGCTGGTGAGGTTCACGCCATTATGGGGCCGAATGGTTCTGGGAAGAGTACCTTTTCTAAGGTGTTGTCGGGACATCCGGCTTATACTGTGACTGGCGGGGAGATAATTTTTCAAGGGCAAAATTTACTGGAACTAGAACCGGAGGAACGGGCTAGGGCTGGGGTATTTTTGGCGTTCCAATATCCTTTGGAAATTCCCGGTGTGAGTAATTTGGATTTCTTGCGGGTGGCTTATAATTCTCGTCGCAAGGCTCAAGGTTTGGAAGAGTTAGATGCTTTCGATTTTGATGACTTGATTGAGGAAAAGTTGGATGTGGTGAAGATGAATCCCGCTTTCCTGAATCGCAGTTTGAATGAAGGGTTTTCTGGCGGGGAGAAAAAGCGCAACGAAATTCTGCAAATGGCTTTGCTAGAACCGAAGTTGGCAATTTTGGATGAGACAGATTCTGGTTTAGATATTGATGCACTTAAAATTGTGGCTAATGGGGTAAATCAACTGGCTAACCCGGAAAATGCCACGATTCTGATTACTCACTATCAACGGTTACTGGACTATATTATCCCCGACTTCGTACACGTCATGGCACGGGGAGAGATTATTACTAGTGGTGGTAAAGAGTTAGCACTGGAATTAGAATCTCGCGGTTATGACTGGCTGTTGGAAGAAACTGCGGTTGAGGTGGCTGTGTAATGTCTAGTAAAGTTTCTCCTAGTTCTATCCCTAACTCAGAAGTGGTGAGTTTGACATCTACTCTGTTAGATAGAGACGCTAATTTAGTGGCTTTGTTAAATCAGGTGACAGCACCAGCTACCACAGGGTGGTTACAGGAATTGCGCGAACACGCGGCTAATTGGGTACGTCATGCAACTATTCCTACTACCCGTGAGGAAGAATGGCGGTTTACTGATTTGTCAGCGTTGCGTCAGGTGACATTCAATCATGTAGCAACTTTACCAGCAACCTCTCCCGACATCGCGGCGTTAACATTACCGGAAGCAGGTAATAGTCGATTAGTATTTGTCAATGGTGTTTACGCGCCGGGGTTATCAGCAGTTGCAGAGTTACCGACTGGTGTAGTTATAGGGAATTTATCTGCGTTACCTGTAACCGAGCAGGAGCGTGTACAACAACATTTAGCCCAAGCTGAGGGAGCATTAGAAGTATTTACATCTCTCAACACTGCGGGAATATCTGATGTAGCAGTCGTATTGGTGGCAAAAAACGTAGTCGTTGATACACCCATTCATCTGTTATTTATTGCGGTTGCAGGTAAAACTGCGACAATTTCTCAACCCCGATGTTTGGTGGTGGCGGAAAGTGGTTCACAGGTAAATGTAATTGAAGAGTTTGTCGCGAACCTCCAAGGGGAAGAGCAAGTTTACCTCACCAATGCAGTTACGGAAATTGCGATCGCAGACAATGCCCATGTGAGTCACACTAGAATTGAGCAAGAAAGTAAACAGGCTTTTCATATTGGGAAGACCGCCGTTACTCAAGCTCGTTATAGTCGCTATACTTGTCACGCCATCTCATTGGGTGGGAAAATATCACGGCATAACTTAGAGATTTTGCAAACTGGCGAACAAACCGAAACCACCCTCAACGGTTTGACAATGATTGCAGGCAACCAATTAGGAGATACTCACAGTGCGATCGCACTCAATCATCCTTATGGTACAAGCAAGCAATTACATAAATGTATTGTAGGCGATCGCGCTCACGCAGTCTTCAACGGTAAGGTTTTTGTACCCAAACCAGCACAGCTAACCGATGCAGCCCAGTTAAACCGCAACTTGCTGCTATCATCGAAAGCCAGAGTTGATACCAAACCCCAACTAGAAATCACCGCCGACAACGTAAAATGCGCTCACGGTGCAACAGTCAGCCAGTTAGAAGATGACGAAATATTCTATCTGCAAAGTCGGGGTATTGATGCCAATGACGCGCGGAAGTTATTAGTTAACGCCTTCGCCACCGAAATCATCAACCAAATCCCCGTCTCCTCATTGCGAGACAGATTGTTAAACACAGTCACTAGTTTTAAGTCATTAGCCAATGACTGAATAACTTGTAATTCGTAATTGATAAGTAGTAAAAAAATTACGAATTACAAATTACAACTTAGGAATTACGAATTACCAATGACTTATACTTCTACCAAAACTCTGGCTGATAAAGTTCGTGCTGATTTCCCACTATTGCATCAAGAAATCAACGATAAACCTTTGGTTTATTTAGATAATGCGGCGACATCACAAAAACCGTTGTTCGTCTTAAATGCACTCAGGGATTACTACGAACAATATAACGCCAACGTGCATCGGGGAGCGCATACCCTCAGTGCTAAAGCCACCGATGCTTATGAAGGCGCACGGGATAAAATTGCTAAATTTATTAACGCCGCCTCCCGCCAAGAAATCGTCTACACCCGCAACGCTAGCGAAGCAATTAACCTCGTAGCTTATAGCTGGGGAATGAACAATTTAAAAGCTGGGGACGAAATTGTTCTGTCGGTGATGGAACACCACAGTAATATTGTTCCTTGGCAATTTGTTGCTCAAAAAACAGGTGCAGTTCTCAAGTTTGTGGAATTAACACCAGAAGAAACCTTAGATTTGGAACAGTTTAAACAACTGATTTCCGAGAAAACTAAATTAGTTTCTATAGTTCATGTTTCTAATACACTGGGTTGTATTAATCCAGTGACAGAGATTGCAAAAATTGCTCACAGATACGGCGCGAAATTCTTAGTTGATGCTTGTCAAAGTGTTCCTCATATGCCTGTTGATGTCCAACAAATCGACTGTGATTGGTTGGTAGCATCTGGGCATAAAATGTGCGCGATGACTGGTATAGGTTTTTTGTATGGTAAGTTGGAATTACTAGAAGCAATGCCACCATTTTTTGGCGGTGGTGAAATGATTGCGGAAGTGTATTTAGACCATTCCACCTATGCAGAATTACCCCATAAATTTGAAGCTGGGACACCTGCAATTGGGGAAGCGATCGCCCTGGGTGCAGCCATAGATTATCTTACTAATATAGGTATGGATAAAATCCACGCCTACGAAGCAGAATTAACAGCTTATTTGTTCCAAGAATTAGAGAAAATCCCCCAAGTCACAATCTACGGGCCAAAACCCGACGCAAACGGAGAAGGTAGAGCCGCCTTAGCAGCATTCACCGTTGAAGGTGTCCACGCTAACGACTTATCTACATTATTAGATCAAGAAGGCGTAGCTATTCGTTCTGGACACCACTGCACGCAACCTTTACACCGTCATATGGGTTTACCAGCCACCGCACGGGTAAGTTTATCTTTCTACAACACCCGCGAGGAAATTGATGTTTTCATCAAAGCACTCAAGGAAACTATTGACTTTTTTGCTGGTATTTTTGCTTAAAAATACCCTAATTGTAAATCACAAATACCCGACTTCTTGAAGGAGTCGGGTATTTTATTTCTCGCAACTAATTTACAGGAGTTGCTAAAATGTCATACAGTGACTTTACTTTAGACAAAGTTAGGAAAACTTTTGGTTTAACCATTGCCGATAAAGTAGATATCTTTGCATCTGTACCAGAAATAGATTGTCCCGAATTACTGGCAGAAGTATTAAAAGAAAATATACCATTAGCTCTTGCTAGTAATACAGAAAAATCTCGCTCTGAGATGATTATTGCACCAATTTTAATTGCGATTAGAAAATATTTAAATAATCAAATTAGCTTGTTTTCCGGTATTGATTTTACTGTCGAATCAGCACAAGGATTAAACGGGAATTGTGACTTTATTATTAGTCTTTCACCAGAATTATTAATTTTAAATGCACCAGTTGTCACAATTGTAGAAGCAAAAAAAGAAAATATCAATGCTGGCTTAGGTCAATGCGTAGCCGAGATGATAGCAGCAAAATTATTTAATGAACGTGAAGGTAATAATATTCAGACTATTTACGGTACTGTAACTACAGGTACTAACTGGAAATTTCTTAAACTTTATGAACAAGTAGTCGAAATTGACTTAAGTGAATATTATATTAATAATATAGGTAAAATCTTAGGAATTTTATCGCATATTTTGACAGAATAAGTATTGTCATATGCTCATACAGTTAACACCTGCCGAACAAAGAAAAGTCTTACATAACGTTAGCTGGGAAACCTTTGAAGCTTTGCTGAGAGATACAGGGGAAGATAGAGTTTCTAGGTTTGCCTATGACTGTGGCACTTTAGAAATTATGACCCCACTTTTTGAACATGAAAACCCTAAAATTCAGTTTGATCGGTTAATATTTGCTCTAGTTGAGGAATTAGAATTAGAAATAAAAAGTGCTGGCTCTACAACCTTAAAACTCCCATTAGCTAAACGAGGTATAGAACCAGATAACTATTACTACATCCAAAATGAATTTAGGGTGAGAGGTAAAGAAAAATCAAATTTAGAAACAGATCCGCCGGCTGATTTAGCAATTGAAATTGATATTACTAGTAGTTCAGTGAATAAGTTTAATATTTACTCAGCATTAGGTATTGCTGAATTGTGGAGGTATGACGGGCAAGATTTAAAATTTTATCATTTGGTAAAAGGGCAATATATTGAGCATGAATTTAGTCTTGCCTTTCCTATAATGTCTGTAAATGATATAAGCAGATTTATTCAGCAAAGTAAAAGCATGGGTGAAATTGCTTTGCTCAAATCATTTCGTGTTTGGATGCGGGAACATATGAAATAATTAGTTTAATTATTATTTCAGTATTATTGATGTATTACTGAAATAAAGGTTTTATACCTTTTTTCTGTGATTCAAAGTTTTACAGAATGCGAACTAATGCAACCTCAACTCAAATTATCAGGATCTATCCCTAATCTTCGCAATTCTGCTGCTAACCTTTGAGCGCGTTGTTCTGCTGTATTAGCGCGTTGTTCAGAGGCGATCGCTCTTTCTTCCGGTGACAAATATCTCACACCTTGAGCATCATACCAATACAACCAATCTCTTGTAATTCCTTGATAAGTTCCCTGTTCATAACCAATGGCTAAACCTATCTCTGCCAACCAAACAGTATTTCCCGGTTGCAATACATATTCATTATTGATTAACTTATAAACTTCTAAAGGTGGTTTTTTCCGCCGTTGGGGATTGTAAACAACATAATATAAAACCTCCATCTCAGAGTAAAGTTTCTTTTTGTAAGTATATTCTCCCCTGCGTCTGTGAGAAACAACTTCTAAAGTCATCATTGGCATGACTTTTTCTTCCCACAGTACATAACTCAGGCGCAAATTCTCATCAAAAACGCGCTCAACTCCCAAGCTGAGAAAACCATCGGGGAAAATTGGTGGCTGTTCGGGATCGTAATAAATTCCCATATCAACCCCGAAAAACCAATCCATCCGGCTTGACCATATCCAAGCTAGGATGGCTTCTAGCAACCCAGGAATCAGATGTTGTAGTTGATTATCCACAGGTTCATCGTCAGAATCGGGTAGATCCTCGGCGGAGGGCAAGCAGTGTAATGGGTTGTAATTTAGCATGGTAAGAGCGATCGCCAACTCATAATATTAATCATATCGATCCACCATTCGCGTTTTCTTGCGATAATTCCCAAGGGGGACTCTCTCCCACTGGTTCGACAAAGGGGGACAGATGACACTCAAACGAATATTTTTATTCTTTATACTGACACCGATCGCAGTTTTATTTGCCGCTTCATCTCTATTCGGTACTTTGCAAGAACCGCAGTTTCAAACTCGCTTGGAACTCTATCAAACTAATATTGCTCTGCAAGCACAAGCTTGGCAAACAGCAGATAGTCAAGATGATAGCTCCCAGGCGGTTCGAGAAGCAATCCTGGGGGATCAACCCCTCGAAAGTGCTACGGAGAAATACCAAGAAACACGTCAATCTGTACAGACTAATTTGGTAAAAGTTCAAAACCAACTTGCACAACTGCGCTCTACATCTCCAATTCCTACACCACCTAAACCACTACCAGAAGTCCCTCCCACCATCGATACTTCTCGTGCAGACAAGATAAAACAGTTAGAGCAGTCCCAACAAAAAATGCAAAAATTCCTAGCTGAATTAGACTTACAGTTGGGAATTTTACAAGCCAAGCAAGGAAAAACAGATACGGCACTCAAAACCTGGAGTGAATTAGAACAGAGATTAGAACCCGACAGTCAACAGTCAACTGTTAGCACTAAAGAAACGGCTGCTGTATTAATTGGACTATGGAGTGATCCCCCGCGTTTGTTACCTGATGCTCAACAACAGATTCAAAATAATTTAACAGGTTGGTTTAGTTCTACAGCTTTGGTTCAACTCTACCAACTCCAGCAACGCCAAGCAGCTTTATCAGAAGTGCAAGCAGCACAACAAGATGCGGCAACTCAGGCTGTGTTCAAGTTAGCATTTATTGGTACTGTCCCCGCGCTCACTGCCTTGGTGGGAGTAATCCTCTTGATTTCCTTAACCGCTCAACGCTTAATTAAAGGGAAAGAGTCATTATTAGCGCAAAATGGTGACTTATCTTGGACAACACCCTGGGATGGGGAAACCATACTACAGGTTTTTGTCGTCGGCTTTTTCTTCATGGGACAGGTTTTTGTACCCGCTTTGCTCTTAACACTCCCAATTCCGCGTCCCGTTGGGGATGTGCGCCTGCAAGCCGTTTATGTGTTAATTAGTTATCTGTTAGTGGCTGTGGGTGCGCTATTGGTAATGTATTTCTCCATCAAGCGGTTTTTCCCTTTACCAAGATTCTGGTTTAAATTACAACTACGGGATAATTGGTTTTTGTGGGGATTGGGGGGATATTGTGCGGCTTTACCTATCGTTGTCATTGTTTCCTTGATTAATCAGCAACTATGGCAAGGACAGGGTGGTAGTAACCCTCTATTACAACTAGCACTGGAAAGCCAAGACTTTGTAGCACTGGGGATATTTTACGTCACAGCTGCGATCGCCGCTCCTCTGTTTGAAGAAGTCTTATTTCGCGGCTTTTTATTACCGTCTTTAACTAAGTACCTGCCCGTATGGGGATCAATTCTCGCCAGTGGTTTGTTATTTGCGATCGCTCACCTGAGTTTATCAGAAGTCCTGCCATTGACAGCTTTGGGTATAGTTTTAGGAGTAGTTTACACGCGATCGCGCAACCTACTTGCACCCATACTACTGCACAGCCTCTGGAATAGCGGCACACTCATCAGTCTGTTTCTCTTGGGTAGCGGTAATTAATCAAACTGAAACTACACGGTTGCTAATCATAAAAATATTTAGTTTTCTCTGCCCATAACTAAATTTTTTGGCTATTATGATTAGCTAATATCAAATCATATACCAATTTCATGACAGACATAGAATTTATGAATATATAACCAGTAATACTGTTAAATAGATTACAAAATTCCCAAGTAGATTTTTATTATCATCTGGATAACTCAGTTCGTTCTTATAGTGTTGATTACCATCCTTAAGCACTCCAACCCGGAATTATGTATTGACTAGTCCCGGTGTGATTAATGGTCATAAACACAGGTGAATGAATACAATTTAAACTGCAACCATTCTCTTATACTGAAGGTAATCATAGGATTTTTTCGCCGGAGTAAACCCTCCCTCTGTATCTGACGCAGGTAATTTCCATTAAAGTTATCTTGAAGATTGTGACCATCTCCGATAAAAATCCGGAGATAATACGGGTATAAGAGTAGGGAGTGGTATGGTAAAGCTACTTTCACGTATTAATTTAAAATTAATTCTTGTGAAAGAGGACTATTTCCTCAAAATCTGTAATAATACTGACCTAGTTTATTTCGTCAATATGGTTAATGTAGCCTTCCTAAATCTTTTTTGAGAGCCGAGAACCCTGTAAAGTCTCGCAATTCTTAAAAATAGAACAGGATTGCCATAGCCATAAATAAACAAGATAATTCCAGGCATAACTAGATGAACTACTCAATCTAATTCTTAGTAGCTTATCTATCCACGACTATTAGAGACTAGTTTCACCCACATTTCTATAAGTGTGGGCAAAACTTCTAATACCAACTCAGTCAAAATATATTTGCTTGATCTAATCACAGTAAAAACCTTAGTTTTACACATAGTTTCAAGGAGCAGAAACCAGATGGCAAATCTCAACCCAACTCAAACTCACAAACAATTATTAGCTAGCTATTGTGGGATTATTTTCGGTGGTTTTGGAGTGCATAAATTTATTTTAGGATATGCTCCAGAAGGCTTTATTATGTTGGTTATATCCGTCGTTGGGGGTACTTTTTCCTACGGCATGACTTTGTTAATTATGCAGCTTGTTGGTTTAGTTGAAGGCATGATCTACTTAAACAAAACTCCTGAACAATTCGTTGACACTTATATAGTAAATAAACAGGGTTGGTTTTAAAATCAGGCATTAGGCATCGACTAGCTTCTAACTCCTAGTACAGCATGGCATTTGATTTCCGCCTTGCGGTACTAGTGCCTTTTTAATACTTGTAATTAATTTAACCTGATATGTTTACCAGCAAACGTAAGTATCTAACCTGGGTAATATTTGTATTTGTGGGAATGGGCTACGTTAGTGCTATGTCTAACATCGAAGTCCACTATTTCTTGAAGAGTCTGATTATCTTCCTACCAATTCAGCTTGTAACTTTGATCTACGTGACTTCCCAACGTTGGAGTCGGAGTTAGAAGGGATTGGGGAGTTAAATCAGTGAACAGTGAGTGATGACTGATGACTGATGATGCCCCATTCGTAAATTTAATATATTTACAATTGAGTCTTAGTTCCAGATTTCGCTACCCTCAAATTAGAGGTGCTTTTATGCAAACGCCAGAATTCTTATAGCGAATCTAAAAACCTGCCATGCAACTTGTCCCGAAAACTCAGCTTGACTTAGAACCGACCCCGACTAGAGAAAAAATTCTTTTAGATGTTGGGGGTATGAAGTGTGCTGGTTGTGTGAGTGCAGTAGAAAGACAACTCATCCAATATCCAGGAGTCGATAGTGCTTGCGTGAATCTGGCTACAGAGGTAGCAGTTGTAGAATCAGAAACTGGTGCAGTAGACCCAGAACTGTTAGCCCAGAAATTGACAGCAAGCGGATTCCCTACTCAACCCCGCAAAGCTAGCGACAAAGTAGCAGGCAAATCGACATCAAAAGACCCCACAGAACGACAACGCCAACAAATGCGTGCTGCGTGGCAACAGTTGGCGATCGCGGCGGTGCTATTGTTGTTTTCAGGTATAGGACATTTGGGCAATCTCGGCAGCCAAATCTTACCTGCATTAGATAACATCTGGTTTCATTATGGTTTGGCAACCTTAGCACTATTAATTCCTGGTCGCCCCATTTTAATAGATGGGTGGCTAGGTTGGCGGCGGAATGCACCCAACATGAATACCTTAGTCGGATTGGGAACTCTCACAGCCTACACAGCCAGCGTAGTAGCATTATTTTTTCCTCAACTCGGTTGGGAGTGTTTCTTTGACGAACCAGTGATGATGCTGGGCTTTATCCTGTTGGGTAGGACATTAGAACAACAAGCCAGGGGTAAAGCCGCCGCCGCATTTAGGAAGCTGCTAGCACTTCAACCACAGACAGCACGATTGATTCCTAACCCAGATACAGAAAAGATAGGACTGGGAACAAATACCATCGAAATTCCCGCCGAACAAGTCAAAGTTGGCGAATGGGTGCAAGTTTTACCAGGAGATAAAATCCCTGTAGATGGCGAAGTCCGTTTCGGACAGACAACAATCAATGAGTCCATGCTGACTGGGGAAGCAGTGCCGGTGATTAAACAGCCGGGAGATACAGTCGCCGCAGGCACTATCAACCAATCAGGCGCGATCGCCATCCAAGCCACCCGTACAGGTGCTGACACTACCTTAGCCCACATCGTCGCCTTAGTAGAAGCAGCCCAAACCCGCAAAGCCCCAGTCCAGAAATTAGCCGACACCGTAGCAGGTTACTTTACCTACGGGGTATTAACAGCCTCAGCCTTGACATTTGTCTTTTGGTACTGTTTCGGCACTCATATTTGGCCTGATGTCACTACTACCAGTGGCATAGAAATCATGAGCCACGCCGCACACACCACTCACCACCCGGCACTCAGCACTCAGCACGCTCCACTTCTAATTAGTTTAAAACTAGCGATCGCTGTCATGGTCGTTGCCTGTCCCTGCGCTTTAGGACTCGCAACACCCACAGCCATTTTAGTTGGTACAGGCATCGGTGCAGAACAGGGTCTATTAATCAAAGGTGGCGACGTTTTAGAAAAAGTCCATAAACTCAACACCGTGGTCTTCGATAAAACAGGTACACTCACCACGGGTAATCCGCAAGTTACTGATTGTTTGGTGGTTGGGGACTGGGAAGTAGAGGAGCAGGGGAGCAGGAAGAGAAGTTGCCAGGAGGGTTTCCCTCCAAGCAAACTTCGGGGAGCAGGGGAGCAGGGGAGGAATTTCATGCCTCATGACCTAATACAACTCGCCGCCGCCGTAGAAAGCGGCACTTATCATCCTTTGGCTAAAGCAATTCAGCAGGAAGCCCAGGGTCTACAGTTAGCAATTCCAGAGGCTGTAGACTTTCACACTGAACCAGGGTTGGGTGTATCGGCGGTGGTGGATGGTGAAACGGTACTGTTAGGGAACTGGGAATGGTTGAGTTGGCATGGTGTTGTGATTGATGAGACACCACAACAGGTAGCTAAAGAGCTAGCAACAGAGGGTAAAACCGTTGTCGGTGTTGCCGTTGCTGGGATTTTGGCGGGTGTGATTGGTGTGCAAGATACCCTCAGAGAAGATGCTCACACCACAGTAGAACAATTGCGCCAGATGGGTTTGCGAGTGATGCTTTTAAGTGGCGATCGCCCAGAAGCTGCTAGTGCGATCGCGCAAAAGTTAGATATAGATCACACCGATGTCATAGCAGGCGTTCCCCCCAGCAAAAAAGCCGCCGTCATCCAAGAACTACAAGCTCAATCTGCTCATCACGTTGCCATGATTGGCGATGGAATCAATGATGCACCCGCATTATCCCAAGCTGATGTCGGCATTGCTTTACACTCTGGCACAGATGTCGCAATGGAAACAGCCCAAATTGTCTTGATGCGCGATCGCTTGAGTGATGTTGTCCAAGCAATTCGCCTCAGTCGTGCCACCTTCAACAAAATTCGCCAGAATTTATTCTGGGCTTTTGCCTACAATACCATTGGTATTCCTCTCGCAGCAGGTATTTTATTACCAAATTGGGGTTTTGTCCTCAGCCCTTCCGGTGCGGCGGCACTTATGGCCTTTAGCTCAGTCAGTGTAGTAACAAACTCCGTATTATTACGCCGTTTAGCTCATCGTTAGGTAACATTACAACATCAATGTAGTTTCTCCCATCTCAGGTTAAACTAAATTCATAGTTACACGTTCAGCATCTCATCAAATCTGTTGTCACTCCTTGAAAAGTGACATTAGTTACAGAGTAGAACAAATCGGTTCTACTCTGTGCCAGTAAATATAGCGGTTGTCATTGGCAGAAAATACACTCCTCCAGTACAACGCGGTGGAAATAAACAACCGATTCCAAATCAACAAAATGCTTACAGTGTATTCATTTTGAATTTTGAATTTTAAATTCCGCCTTGCGGTACTAGCCTCTAGCAAAGTGTATTGCAGACAAGCGAGAAACGCTATTCTGTAGTGCTGCACAACATCAAACATCAGATTGTAGTGGGCAAGAATGGCAGGTAAAAATACTCAAGAACTGAGAATTAATCAAAATTCCAACAATTTTGGTAACGATTTATCAACAGCAGTAGAAACCAATGAAAGTCATCTACTAATTCTGGAAGATGATCAGGGTCGTAAAGAATTTACTTTGGAAAATCCTGTCTACTCACTTGGTAGAGACCGCGAATCTAATATCCGTTTAGTATCTCAATTCGTCTCTCGTCGCCATGCTACATTGGTGAGACTGCCGAGGCACAATAACACTCAAAGCTATTATTACCGCATCGTCGATGGTGATGGTCAAGGCAAACCTAGTGCTAATGGTTTCATCATTAACGGGCGCAAAATGCCAGCCCACGATTTAAAAAATGAAGATGAAATTGTCTTTGGCCCTAAAATACGTGCCATTTATTATCTGTTGAAAAATACTCAACGTTCTGGACAAACTGATGCTAGTGAGTATGACATTACACTCATCAATCCCAGTATGACTGATGACATAGAGGAGATTTGAAAATAGGGAGTAGGGAATGGGGAGAGACAAGAAAGTAAAAAGGTCAAAGAAACGAATTTTTGACTTTTTTCTGCCCCATGCCCTTAAATTCAGGATTAACCCGCCAGAGTTTCGATTAAATGCCAACAGCGACTTCCCTCAATTTCTTGCCTAATAAAATCAAACATTTGTCGGCAGCGATTATTAATGCGGAGTGGTAATTCCTCATTTTTAATGACAATACTCATCCGGGTTTCTGTCTCTGTAGCCGTTGATTTATCAATCAGCACTTCCACTTTGACTAATTGGGAAACCGAAACATTTCCTGGAATCTCACGCGCCATCACGTAATCGGGGGTGTAGTATTGAATTTCCAAATCACAGTTCTGTAACAGGTCTAGAACTAGTGGCTGTAGATCGTCAATATTAACAGCAATCATAAATGAACATGTATAGCGAGCCATAATAGCCCCACACCTTGTAACACTCCGTCCATCCTATAATACTGAAGTGACTAAACTACAAGTGGTTATGATTCCTTAAACTGCTTTTTAACTTTTGACTTCGCGTAGCGGCACTAGTCCCTGACCCAAAGTGGACATTTACCTAAAATTTAAGCTAAAGTTGTAATGAGTTTGTTTTAGAGGAAAGTGTGGTGAGGCAAACATCAGAAAATTATCCCCACAATCACCTCAAACTGTAATTTCCGCAGCATTCCCCAGTAGCAGTACAGGTGTTAAGGCAAAATTGTAGTTCCCTGGTAGATACATAGCAGCCATCCACTCAAACTGGGAAAACTCTCCCGATAGTGAAGTAGACTTAAATATGCAGAAACAGGTAGTATCCACAAAACCCATTCGCTCTTTAGAAGATGCACTTGAACGGTGTCAAATACTAGGTATGCGGGTTAGCCGTCAACGTCGCTTTATTCTAGAACTACTATGGCAAGCTAATGAACACCTTTCTGCGAGGGAAATTTACGATCGCCTCAACCAACAAGGTAAAGAAATCGGTCATACATCTGTATATCAGAATTTAGAAGCATTATCAACTCAAGGGATTATTGAGTGCATTGAACGCTGTGATGGGCGTTTATATGGCAATATTAGCGATGCTCACAGTCATGTTAATTGTTTAGATACTAATCAAATTCTCGACGTTCATATTCAACTACCAGAAGAATTTATCCGTGAAGTTGAACAAAAAACAGGAGTAAAAATTACTGAATATACAATTAACTTCTACGGCTATCGCAGTCCTCAAGACAGTGAATAAAAAACTCCCTCCATATTCGCACAGCGTCCCGCAGGAAGGAGATCAAGTTTTTGGGTATGGGGCATGAGGCAGAAGCTACTAATAACCAAATCCCCAAGCGACGAGGGGACGGGGGGACTATCCCTATCCACCCAGAAAGGGATGGAGTTTCCCGTAACTTTCAATAAAAAACCGTTTCATCATCGGTATCATCATCTAAATTTGGAGGTAAAATTAGTTCACCTTCTAAGCTTTCAATGATGCCGATATCGTGGTTATTCTCCCAAATTCTTGTGTTATCGGTACTGCTCTGAATGTGAAACTGTGATGGCTCTGATAATAAAACTTTCAAAGCTTGAAACTGTTCTAAGGAGAATAAAGCACCGTTGAATTTAGCAGTTTCTCGATTAGCTTCGCTAATGACAGTATCAGATAAACAAGCATTAGTGAAGTTAGCATCACTAAGATTTGCACCAATCAGGTTAGCACCAGTTAAATTTGTATTAGTAAGATTTGCACCAGTCAGGTTAGCACCAGTCAGGTTAGCACCAGTGAGATTTGCCTGACTGAGATTCGCATCACAAAGATTTGCACCAGTGAGATTTGCTCCTATCAATACTGCATTGACTAAATTTGTCTGCTCAAAATTAGAGCCTGATAGCATAATTTGAGATAAAGACGCACCTGAGAGATTAATCCCCACTAGAGATTCAAAATGGATGCGTTTAATAACATTAGTATCCAGTAATGCTGCTTTTGCTAACAACATGAGCATTGCTTCTGGATAAAATTCTGTGGTATTGCTGGGGTTGCCACAAGGAGAAAAAGCAATTTGAATTTTTTTGTGCATACCGCCTAGCAAGAAAAACACATTGATACCCACATAGGTATTTAGCTGTTCTATATTGACAGGATTTTGCAGTGTATGGAAATAAGATAAAGCAGTGTGGGCGATACCTTCATCTAACCAACGTCCTTGACAGTAACCACGCCAAAAAAATTCTAGACGTTGGATGAGAATTTCCCAAGAAAAATGATTTTTGGGCTGATGGTGTAAACTAGCGATCGCTAATTCTGTAATTCCTTGAGTCAGAATACCATAACCCAGTAAATTATACAGGTGCTGGGCAACACTACTAGGAGAATCAATCAGAAAATTTTGCGTGCCGTAAATATCTGCTTGGCACTGCGTCAACATTTGTAATTTACTAGCCACCGCCTCAGCGCAGAGATATGTTCCTAGGTTGGGGTGAGACAATTCGATGGTTTGGGAATTGGGCATTGAGGTAAAAACGTCTCCCCTGCGCCCCTGCATTTGAAAATAAAACGCGGGTAAGTTATTTGTTGGGGTTGATTCCAGGGTAATTTGATGGCGATCGCTGTGTAAAATTTGGAGAGAGATGGTTTGTATATGGTCGATTAAATTTTGGGGATGATGGCCAGCAAGTAAATTCGCGATCGCTTCTTGTGTACGATGTATATGAGCTAACCCTGAACGCTGTAGGCTGGTGTGGATATTGCTAGTTAAGGGATAGCCTAACAACCATTGTTGGAGGCGATGATAAATTTCCCACAACAAAGAGGAATCGGTATTTTGTTGGTTATAAGCTAACTGTAATATCGCATCATCTAGTAACCCATCCCGATGTAAAACGCCCAAAAGATACAGCATTAATGGTTGGTGTACCAAAGCTGAGAGTTCTGGTAACTTAGATTTACTTGTAAATAACCCTGCCTGTTTTAAAAACGTAAAAAAGTTTTGCGCAACAGGTAAGGATTGAATTAATGTCCACTGTTGAAACCATAGCTTCAGTTCATTGGCCGTCAACTGCTGAATCTCAATGCGTCGCCATTGTGGGGGTATTTCTGGCGCAAATTCTTGTACCGTTGTTGAGCGACTAGTCAACACAATTTTATGGCGATGTTGAGCTTGAAATTGGATTAACTGCTGGATAAAAATTCTCTTTGTTCTTTTACTCTGACTAGCAGAAGGCAATTCATCTAGTCCATCTAGTAGCAACACACATCGAGGATGATCTTGTCCTAGCCAAGTGGCAAGATGAGTATGTTGATTGAATCTAAAACCAGAATTGAGAGTTTCGATTAAATTTTTGTGATATCGAATATCGCGCAACCGAATCACAATAGGCATCCAAGAGGGGTAAAATTCCCGTGCTATTTCCGCCGCCCACATCTGGCAGAAACTCGTTTTACCATAGCCCGGTGCTGATTCAATCACAGTTATAGTTTCTAAATCAGTTAACTGTTGCTGCATCCATGTTTTTAAATCAACTGGCAACTCATCATTGCCTGTCTGTGGTATTCCAGCTAAAGGAATATAAATATCTTTTAAAGCAAAAGATTCCATCAGTAACGGTGTACTGATGCTTTGTAGTAAACTGGCACGGTAATTTTCTCGATGTAAGTCAATTTTATCCGTTACCATCGCACCCAATTCTGGGCTGTGGTTATCACCAGGTGTTCCCAATTGGAAAAATTTTTGTAGTTGAGCCAAAGCTAGGGCATTCTGGGCAATGACTGATAGTAAATATCCAGGAAGGGCGTGTGTCAACCGTTGAGTTAATAATTTCGCCTCTAACTCCTCTGTACCATTAGCGACGAACCAAGCAGCAGTAGCATAATTCATTTGTTGTACTAGTAATGAGTCTGCTACCAAAGACAAAGCTTGTTCAGCTTGGGTGTCTGTCAATTTGCATGGAGAGAGGGTTTTTAATAATCCTTGGAGTGGCACATCCTGAAGGAATGGTGTGCAGAAGGGTATCTTGGCACGGTTTAGCCAAGGTCTTTGTAGAATAGTTTCTTGGTGTAAAACTTCTTTTAAAGCTCGCAAATATGCAATTTGAAAAGCTAGCCATGTACCTTCGTTGCGTTTTAAAGCTTTTTTTTGGCTGAGACTATGTAGCAGACTTTCGGTTAATAAAGTAATGACCGTGATTTCTTGTTCAACCGTGTCTAAAGGCAGTGCCAAAATCTCAGCTAAAGTACAAATATCCAATGGTATTAGGCTTTTAACTTCCATATCCTGGACAATACGATAAGCAATACCTGATAATTGCCCGACTGCCAAATTTGAAGTGTAACTGATTGTCAGCTGGCGTTCTGCCAACCAATGCCTAATACTAAGGTTCATTTAATTACATAGTGAAGTGCTGCCTATGCCAATTATCATCCATTTATTAAAGGACGAAAACAGGTAACAATGGGGAAGACTATAACTTTTCACCAGTGATGACAATATAGTGCTGAATAATGCTGATGTCATGTAGGTAAACAAAGCTGTGCCACAGTTATTTTGCGTACAGCTATGTAGCCAGGATGATTGTAGATGCTGGGTTGTGAATTTTGAATCTTGTAGCTGGCTTTCCTTGCGGGACGCTACCACAAACTCCTAGAATATTTTAAATTGCTTATGAGCGATCGCCCTTTAAAAATTATCTTAGTTGATCCAGACCCTATCTTCCGCTTGGGACTACGGGTAGCGTTAGAGGCAATGCCTAACATACAAGTAGTATCAGAAGCTGCCACAGATACAGCAGTTTTGCAAACTCTAACAGAACTAGCTCAACAAGACCCCAACCAAGTGAATTTGGTAATTTTGGAATTAGGTGATAATCGCTCAACAGATTCTCAGCAACAAGGTTTACAACTAATTCAGCAACTCAAAGCGTTATATCCCACGCTACCGATTTTACTCTTATCTTCTGTGCAAACACCAGGCATCATCATGGCAGCCAAGGCTTTTGGTGCAGATGGTTACTGTCCTAAAGGTACTCCTGTAGCGGAATTGGTGACGGCGATGGTAGAGGTAGCCAATGGTAATTCCTATTGGTTAGAAACCAGAACAAGCATTCAATTAAATCCTCCGCCCCAAACTCCAGCACGACGCTTACCCTTGGCAAAGTGGCGAAATAACTTACATTCATCAGGAATTAGTTACATTGAAGCGAGTTTAAAAGAAATTACAGCCCAATTACAAATTCCTGGTTTACCAATCCTAGATAGAGCAATTTTAGCTGGACAACGACGAGAACTTTTAGCAGCTCGTTGGCTACTTAATCAATTGTTATTAGCCCCTCAAGAAAGACAACAAGAACAGCAACCAGAATTCATTCCCTCAGTCCAACCACCACCGCCTGTATTACCTTCACCTAGTAGTAATATTGTCCCTTCAGGTGTACAAACTATATTAACTACACCCCCGTTATTAAGTCCTAGATTACTGCAATCTACTCTCTTTGCATCCTGTATCAATAAACTGCAATTTTCTTTAGAAAATGTTTCAGATACTCCCTTAGAAATTGACATATTTCGTGAAGAGAGAAAACGGGAATTACTGTATTTAATTCTTCAAAAATTATCTCAGCAATTAGATGATTTACGTGAAGCTCAAATTACGGTTAATCAATTATTAGAATTGCAGCCTATAATCTTAAAAGATTTATGGCAAGCTACAGTTACAGACTTTTTCGGCAAATTCTCTCGTATCAAACTAGGAAATCGCAATATAGAAATTGTCAACGTATTATTAGAAAAATCAGTAGTAGTTCAAACCGCGATTCTCAATAAAATTCCGTTAGTTGGGGAATTGTTATCTTACCTATTATTTCAAACAGATTTATACATAGATAATACATCTTACTCAGCAGGTAGCTCAGAAGCCAACTTCCAAGCAGAAATCATGCTAGAGAATTTGTTAATTCAGGTAGCTAATGCTGTAGTGCAGCCTTTACTCAACTCGTTAGCAGATATAGAACAAATCAAAAAAGACTTTTATGATCGCAAGTTAATATCCACGCGAGAAATTGAAAGGTTTAGAAATGATTTATCTTGGAAATACCGTCTAAATAATTATGTTAAAGAAGCTCAGGCAATTTTTGAAAGCCGTTACGAATTATTTTTATTTGCACCTCGTGGGATTGCGACAATTTCCGTTTATGCTCCTCGCAATGAAGAATTAGCCCAGCTTGCTGGTATTCCTCTACTAGTGACATTGACTCTAGAATTTCGAGATGCGATCGCTCCCCGGTTACAATCAGTATTATCTTTTTTAGGTAGTGGTATTGTCTTCGTACTCACCCAAATAATTGGTCGCGGTTTAGGTTTAATTGGTCGTGGTGTCATCCAAGGTATTGGTAGTGTATCTTTCTCAGAAAAAAACTTCAAGCGCAACAATGAGAAGACCAAGTAATTCGTAATTAACTCTGTGTGCAACTTGATCTCCGAGGATATTTGATAAGTAGGGCTTACTAACATCAAAATTTTAAACACCTAACCCCCCTTCCCTACAAGCCCTATATATTTTTCTTTTTTCGTATGAAACCACCCTGCTCACCAAAAGCGAGGAGGGGGTTAGGGGTGGGTTTCTTCTACTTCACTCAACCAAGAAACGCTATAACTTATACTTAGCTAGCTAAACAACAATTAACGGGCGTTTTGTGGTAAGGCTGAGGGATATATACCTTCGGCAATTAACACAGGTCTTTGACTATATTCTTTCTCTAGTTGTCCTCGCAAATTCGCATCCCAAACAGGACTGTATTCTTTCTCAATTTCAGTCACCACAAATGGACGTAGTGTACCAGTAGTCACAACCTTTTCACCTTCTTTAATAGGTGCTTTATCTTTCAATTGATTAGTAACTAGAATTAATAGTGGGTTAGTTCCCAATACTTGTCTATCTTCCACAACAAAGGCATTAGGTCCGTAGATTCTCGAAACATTCCCAGGTACGGAAATCACTTTATTGTAGTAGGTTTGAGGATTTTCGTTGATTGCTCCTGGTGTTGGTGCTAAAGCAATTGATCGAGCAATAATTGCTGGTTTCCCAACATACTCTTGAAAAGCATCTTGACCTAAATCTACACCATATTCTTGTTTAATAGTATTAGGATCAAAATTAGCAACAGTGCCTGTAACTTGTAATCTTGTATCTTGAGGGACAGGTAAATCAACAGGTTTGCCAGTATTATTTACAACGGCAATTCTTTCTCCCCCAAAAGCTTCTCTGTCAGTAATTGTAAATACGTTGTCATTAACTCTGTTAATATCTTGGCTTCTGACAGTCACAAGTTTACCAATGAGTTCTTGTGTATTCTGACTAACTTCTGGAGCAGTTACATTATCTTGTTCTGCTACAGGCGCAGAAACTCCAGGGGTTTCTGTTTGTGTGGTTGTATCAGGAACAGTAACTTGCCGTTGGTCGGTTGCACAAGCTGGAAGAAGTAAAGCTGTTAATGCAACTACTGTGGCACTGATATGTTTATTCCAACTAGTTTGTTTATCTTTGGGGGTAATGACCATTTTCTCTCCTTGTATATTGCCAAAATAATTTTTTTAGACATAATTATTTACCTAAATCTAGATAAATAATTATTACCTTTCAGCTATTCACACCTTCTAGAAACTCATGTCAAAACCTCTCTTATTTTATGTGAGAGGTTTTAAATGTTCTCTATTTTTTATCAGGTAATATGGCTTATTCCTTCATTGTTAATGTCTTTCGTGTTGAGCAAAATCATCATTAAACAGCATCAAATATAGAAATTTACAATACTATTATCGTCTGTCTAAAGAAGGAAATTTACAATGAGGAGTTTAAGACTATACCTTATACTTTAGGAATAAATTTTAAAATAATTTCTCTTTTTAGGTTATTTTTGAATACAAAATCGGAGACAAAATTCATAACCCCGCTTCCTCTGAGAAAGCGGGGTTATAATCTCTGCACTAACTAATTGAAAATCGCTATATTTTCAACTTGACACCTCGAATAGAATAGTCTAATAGTTCCATTGGGTGCATCACAGAAATGTCCTGTTCCTGGGACTGTAAATGCTTGGCAATTTGTAATGAACAACCAGGATTAGCAGAAGCAATTAATTCAGCACCAGTGTTTAATAAATTTTGTACTTTTTGCTTACCTAATTCTTCCGCAATTTCGGGTTGCAACATATTATAAACACCAGCACTACCACAGCACAAAGCTGCATCTAAGGGTTCTTTTAAACTCACTCCTGGAATTTGTTTTAATAACTGCCGTGGTTGCACACTAATCTTTTGTCCATGTAATAAATGACAAGCATCTTGATAAACCAAATTTAAAGGTTTATTTGTCAGTGGTGAAAGTTTCACTGTTAAGCCAACAGTTGCTAAAAACTCTTGAGCATCTTTAACTTTAGCGGCAAAATCTTGGGCTTTTTCCCGATATTCTGGGTCATTTTCTAAGATATGACCATATTCTTTTAAAGTATGACCACAACCAGCAGCATTAATGATGACATAATCTACACCAGTCTCAATAAAGCTATCAATCATTTGTCTAGCTAATGCTTGCGCCTGTGCTGTTTGTCCTTGGTGTTCGGGTAATGCTGCACAACAACCTTGAGATTGAGGAATCACAACTTCACACCCATTCGCCGTTAAAACTCTCACCGTTGCTTCATTCACAGGAGAGAAAAACAAGCGTTGTACACATCCCAAAATCATCCCGACTCGATAGCGTTTCTTTCCATGTGCAGGAATCACAGTAGGTAAATTATTTTGAAAAGATTTGACGGTAATTTTTGGCAGAATTGACTCCATTGCTGCCAAGCGAGGTGATATTTTGTTAAGTAACCCTGTAGCACGCACAAGTTTAGGAAAACCCAACTTTTGATAAACAAACAGGGGAATTAGAAAAATCCGTAAAACATCAGGGTTGGGAAATAAAGAAAATATTAGTTGACGAACTAACTTATCAGAGAAAGTGCGGGAATAATTGCGTTCGACTTGGTGACGAGTAGCAGAAATTAACTTGTCATACTGTACCCCAGAAGGACAAGTAGACACACAAGCTAGACACCCTAAACAAGAATCAAAATGTTCAACAGTAGCCGTATTTAAAGCAATTTCTCCCTCATTAATTGCATCCATTAAATAAATACGTCCCCTAGGGGAATCCATTTCTTTCCCAATCACCCGATAACTAGGACAAGTCGCCAGACAAAATCCACAATGTACACAACTATCTATTAACTTCGGATCAGGTGGATGATTCTCATCAAACCCGGTTAAATTCTTCAAACTAGCAATATTATTAGTAGAATTCTCTGAAACCTGCATATTTAACCTTCCCCTCTCTGTGTCTCTGTGACTCCGTGGTTAATTTCTTAAATTCCACCAACAAACCGACCAGGACTTAAAATATTTTTGCTATCAAACTGTTTCTTAATGCGGCGCATCAACGGCAAAGCATTACCCGTGTATCCCCACACATCTATTTGTGATTTCACCGCCACAGGTGCTTGAATCACCGTTAAAAAGCCATTGTGAGATTGACAAAGCGATCGCAATTTTAAAACCTGATTCTTATCCTTAACTTGCACTACACCCAAACCACTGCTGAGATGAACCAGTCCAATTTCCACTCTAGTCAACATCTCCACAGCCTTAGTAGGTAATATTCCTATTTTGCAGGTAATTGCAGCATCTGTGGCAGGATGATGTATTTGTTTTGACAATCTCTGCCATAGACTCTCTTCATCTGCACTAGAAAAAACTGCCCCTTTTAATCCTAACGTTTGCCCTAGTTCTAAAACTCGACGGGACTGTTCCTTCACACTCTCACTTAAACTTTGAAAACGGGCAATTAATCCCATCCCTGCGCCCAAACCCAAGCTAGAAACTAATTGCACAGATAATAAATCTGCCTGAGTTGGTGTTAAAGCCGAACCGCGTAAAGTATTAGCAGCTTGCGAAATAGCCCCAGCATCACCAGTCAACACCACCGTTCCCGATGCTGACTGCAAAGGATACACACGAAAAGTTACTTGGCTAATAATTCCCAATGTACCGTATGACCCAGTAAACAACTTCATCAAATCGTAGCCAGCCACATTCTTGACTACCCTTCCGCCAGCTTTGGCGATTTCTCCATCAGCGCGGATAAATGTGATACCTAAAAGCTGGTCGCGCACACTACCATAACGTTGGCGCAGGGAATTTGTATCAGCAGTAGCCACAATCCCGCCAATGGTGGCTAACTCTGGATTTGAGGGGTCAAGGGCGAGAAATTGCCCCGCATCTGCCAAAATCTTTTGGAGATGGAAAAACTTCATCCCAGCTTCGACGGTGACAGTCAAATCACCCACAGCGTGTTCAATCAGTTGGTTGAGACGTTCTGTACTAACGACAACATCAATATTTTCAGCTAAACCACCCCAATTGAGTTTACTTCCACTACCACAAGGCAGGATACGCCAGTTATTACGGTCAGCTGTGGCGATAACTGCGGCTAACTGTGCTGGGGTTTGGGGATAGACAATACAACTGGGAGATTTTCCGCCAGCGATATGTGGGATATTAAGATTGTCTTTTGGGTAAACGGTATTTTCTACGCCAACGATAGATGCAAGAGTAGAAGCAATGGCTGTCATCAGTTTATTTACGATTCCCTACATCTCATTCTGCTATACAAATACTAGACAAGTCTAGACATTTATTTCTTACTGCAATGGGAGCATGGGAGTAGTTAAATAATTCATTGAGAGCTGTCGTAAAGCACTTTTGGTGTTTATATAGTAATCATTGGGTGAGTGCGATGGGCTACACCCCAACCTAGGCGATCGCTGTAATTATTGATAAAAAACCATATTCGGCATTTCCATAACAGGCCGTAGTCAATAGCTTTCTCTGGTATTATTTACATCGTCAAGATAGGAGCTATGACTATACGATGGCCAAGATAGGCAATACTTTTACATTCAATTGTAATATCTACCACTACCACGATTATATTTATTCTTATTCACAAAAAGGTTCAACTCCATTTGATTAGTTTAAATAAATTTAATTTCAGCCACCCTGTATAAATGCTTAAATAGGAAATAATTTAATCTTTAACTCAATACTTGTAAATCGCCACAAATAATAGTCTTTTTCGCAACTAACCCTGTTGTGGTATCAACATCAATTTCTAGTTCAGCTTCGGAAACAGCTGCAAATAAAAATTGCTCTCCTGGAAACACTATTTGCTCAAAATGTAAATTAACAATATTTGAGATACGAGCTATTTGCAGTTGGCTAGTTGTATTTTTGTAAAAACAGAGAATTTCCTTACTCATCTCCTAAATTTAAAACTCGTAAAGACTCGTAGCCAGAATTGAATTTAAAAATTGCATTCTTAAATTCAAACCTAACAATACTACCAATACGGTTCGGTTAAGCCAAAAACCAGATAGACTAAGGGTTATCACTCAAGTGTACTGAGATTGAATGCAACTCAAAGAATTCTCACTGATCTCGCCGACGATTGAATCA
>NZ_JACJRG010000044.1 GCF_014697125.1 Anabaena minutissima FACHB-250
TCACCAGTATTTACCAAGACTGTATTTAAATTTTATGTATGCAGCAAAAACCTCATTTTTTCGCGATCACCTACATTGGTGATGACCCGCAGCGAAAAATGGATAAAGTCGAGATTAGAAGATGCACCAATTCTTCTTGGTTTCAGTCCCCTTGCGGGGTAATGGTTTGTGGAAACTTTCCTACACTTGCAAATCTATAGACTCTTACATCTGTGTTTCAGTCCCCTTGCGGGGTAATGGTTTGTGGAAACCTCAATTATCCCGACTATCTCATCAAGTAGGAGAAGTTTCAGTCCCCTTGCGGGGTAATGGTTTGTGGAAACAATAGCCACAATCTCAAGTTTATTGTTGTTATTTTCGTGTTTCAGTCCCCTTGCGGGGTAATGGTTTGTGGAAACTAGCTTTAAATCCTTTAAATCTTTCTAACAAGTTTTGTTTCAGTCCCCTTGCGGGGTAATGGTTTGTGGAAACGCCAGGTACATTTTCTTATTAGTAAAGTCATGAGTACGTTTCAGTCCCCTTGCGGGGTAATGGTTTGTGGAAACCTTTATGGGTGTGCTACGCGGTAGACGGTCATAAATGTTCGTTTCAGTCCCCTTGCGGGGTAATGGTTTGTGGAAACCGAGAAATTGTTGCTGATTCAAGATGAGGCTTGTGGTATGTTTCAGTCCCCTTGCGGGGTAATGGTTTGTGGAAACGTCACTACTTGAAACGTTTAAACCGACCCTAGCATTGTTTCAGTCCCCTTGCGGGGTAATGGTTTGTGGAAACTCGGAGTTGATCTTGCTTGAGTGCAGCTTCTCTTCGAGAGTTTCAGTCCCCTTGCGGGGTAATGGTTTGTGGAAACATTACTAGCTATTTTGACGCGTGTTACTATATCGCCTGTTTCAGTCCCCTTGCGGGGTAATGGTTTGTGGAAACCTAGCCTCTCGTTTTCTATTAGAATGATATCAAGATATGTTTCAGTCCCCTTGCGGGGTAATGGTTTGTGGAAACTTTTATTTCTTGAGAGAGGGTTTCCACTTCAGGAGAAGTTTCAGTCCCCTTGCGGGGTAATGGTTTGTGGAAACGCCTACGTCGCGTGAGGTTTCTAAAAGCCTCTCATAGTTTCAGTCCCCTTGCGGGGTAATGGTTTGTGGAAACGCTACTGGTAAGATACTGCTAAAAGTGCAAGGCCAGTTTCAGTCCCCTTGCGGGGTAATGGTTTGTGGAAACCTGAAAGTTTGCTAACTGCAATTATCAAAACAGCCATGAATAGTTTCAGTCCCCTTGCGGGGTAATGGTTTGTGGAAACTTTGCTTCGGCGGATATCGATGCTAAAGGCAATGCTTGTTTCAGTCCCCTTGCGGGGTAATGGTTTGTGGAAACGCCGATGTCTGGCTATCCCATTTCTGAACTCAGATAAGTTTCAGTCCCCTTGCGGGGTAATGGTTTGTGGAAACTGCCCGGTGCTGAAACTGTTACGGGGCAAGCTTCCTGGGAAGCATTCTGACGGGTCGGAAATTTTGGTCATTTTCAGCCCCTCTTATTGCAAGTATTTTGCAACTTCCCTAATTCTCAAAACACTGTAATTATTATATTGTCTAGGTTCTGGCAATTTTGACGAGTCCCCAGGGTTTTTGACCCCGCTTCGACTAGTCAATCATCAAGTTGCTACATTCATCATAAGACGATTATTTGCTCTTGTCGAGGAATTTCCGAACCATATGTAATAGTTCTTTTCACTGAACCTGCATCAAGCACATATATCCGTACAGCATCTTCTTCAGGTTTGATTAGTTTTTCTATTTTTGTTTGTAGTGTAGCAAATTGAACTGATGTTAAGAAGCACTCAAATACACTGTATTGCGTCCATTTGCCATATCCAGAAAGCATTTTATGCAACCGAGTGCGGCGTTTATTTGCCGCTTTATTGTCAGGCAAATCATAAATAATCAGATAAAATGGCGTAGTCATATTAACGCAAAGCCAAAGCTTTATACGGAATCCCTTCTTGCAAATGACGACTTAGCAATCGGGCTTGTAATTCTATAGCTCGGCGATAAGTACATCGATACTCAAAAACAGGGTGTTTAAACTCATCATTCATTTTCCGCTCAAAAGCTTGCAAGAAAGATTTTCGAGCAGCTTCCTTTAACCGATAAGCACCCAAACTTTCATCAAAATCCTGCGGTTGAATTTCGCGTTTATGCAATACTGTTAGCACTATATTATCAGCTATTAAAGCTCGGAACTCTTCCATTAAATCGAGTACCATTGCAGGCTGACCATGATGTACTTCGTGTAGGTATCCTATATGTGACAACTCTCCCGCTAATTGCAAGCAATATAGCGGGAGCATCTCAAATTCACATAAGAGACTTGCTGCTTCACGGGCTGACTAATGTCTAAGCCTCCACAGCCAGGAATCGGTAGTCCAACCGACCCAAGTTTTAACAGATTAAGCGCACTGTTCCAGTCACGGTCAATGACCAATCCACAAGAACAACTATGAACACGAATCGCCAAAGTTTTCTCAACCCTAGCACCACAACCAAAACAATTAATACTTGTTCCTCTAGGGTCAACTCCCCTCGTATGCTTGCCGCATTTTACTGCCACTGCTTGCATGATTTGAAGGAACGCACCCCAAGCAACATCAAGTATTGACTTAGCTAATCGTGTTCTAGCCAGTCCCTTAATGTTCAGGTTTTCAAAAACAATTAAGTCATAGGATTTAACCAACCAATGAGCAACTTGATAATGAAACTCTTTCCTCTGTCTTGCAACATGCAAGTGAAGTCTTGCAATCTTGTTGACTTGCTTGGCGTAATTTTTAGACCCCTTTGTTTTACGTGCAAGTTTGTGTTGCTGACGGGCTAAAGCTAATTGTGCTTTGCGGTAATACTGAGGGACGGTCACGCTTTGCCCATCAGCAGTTGTTAAAAACTTTTCTAATCCGACATCTATGCCAGTAGCAGTTTTAATTTCATCAATAGGTAATGTAGTGGGTACAGCTTTATCTTCTAAGGAAAAGCTGACATACCAACCATCAGCTTTTTTGAGAATAGTTGCTTGTTTAATTTCAAATCCATCGGGAATTGGGCGATGCAAGATAACTTCAATCTCACCAATCTTAGAAAGCTTGAGAATATTATCTGTTAGATGTGCGCCGGCTTTAGGAGAGTTAACACGCGGAAACGTGAATGAGCAAATGTCACCACGCCTTTTAAACCTTGGTCGTCCTCCCCTAAAGCCCTTCTTGTCAGGCACTAACCACCGTTTCCATGCCTTGTCTAACCTCATGAGGTTTTGCTGTTGACAGTCGGCGTAGATGTTTTTGTATTCAGGAAACAGTTCTTTAGTTTGCTTGAGGTCAGACGCTTGTGCGTAATAATCAACTTTTTGTGGAATTTCCCCAATTGGTTCACAAACCAAACTGCAACGGTCAATTTGCGACCTTGTGCGGTTTAACCAATCCAGTCTTTGCCCTAACGCATAGTTGTAGTGACGACGCAGTAACTCACCCCAGGTTTCCATTATGACAACCTGTTGTGGTGTGAGGTTGAGTTTGTACTGATAAGTTAGTAGCATAGACCAATTATACCATTAGTGGAATGAGCTACAACATAGGTCATAGGGCAGTATATAGCCTAAATATTCATTTAGTGCTTGTCACGAAATACCGCAGAAAAATTATTAACCAAACAATGCTGTCAAGACTTCAAGAGATATTTGAAAACACCTGTAGTAAGTGGAGGAGTAAGCTAACAGAGTTTAACGGAGAGTCAGACCATGTTCATTTAGTCATTAGCTACCCACCAGATGTCGAAGTTAGCAAGTTAGTTAATAACCTCAAAACTGTATCTAGTCGTTTAATTCGTAAAGAGTTCCATGAACAGGTTAGCCAGTTCTACAATCAGCCCGTATTTTGGACAGGTGCGTATTTTGTCGCATCCTGTGGAGGCGTTACCCTTGAACAACTTAAATCTTATGTTGAGAAGCAAAGTAGCCCAACCGACCCAAAAGATTGCTGACTTCGGGGGCATTGAACCCCACTCAGCCAGGCCTCCTATCCTCCATCACCGCCAATACGTTGGCGTAGACTGTTGGCTAAAGTTCGCAGAGGTACAACGTAAATCAGTTTATTGGGGAATTCAAGGTTGAGGTGTTGGGCGAAAATAAAGGGTGCGATCGCTGTTTCGGTTTTCCTTGACCCTGTGGGTGCGCGCAGCAGGATGTCTTGGTGATTGAGGAGTTTAGCGATCGCTTCTCGTTGAAACTTGCGTGGGGGAAAGGTGGTTAGGGTTTGGAAATATTCATCTATCATAATTGATAAAATAAATTAAGATAAATTGTGATAGCAGTCAGTCATCAGTTGTAGGTGTTTAAAATTTACTTGATTTCTTACTGCTATTGGTGGCTCACTGATGCTGAGAGGAATTATGCTGTTAACTAAACGTCGTGCTGATCGGGTAGTTCTCCATAATATCAGTTGGCAACAATTTGAGAATTTATTAGTAGATTTAGGTGAAAGCCGAGCAGCTAGGATTGCTTACGATGATGGCACGTTAGAGATTATGACCCCATTACCAGAACATGAATATTACAAAGAAATAATTGGTGACATCATCAAAGATACAGCTGAAGTTTTAGAGCTAGATTATGAATGTTATGGTTCAACGATCTGGAAACGAGAATTAAAAAAGGCTGGGATAGAATCTGATAATTGCTTTTATTTTCACAATGAAGCCTTAATTCGAGGTAAACTCAAGTTTGATTTAAATCAAGACCCACCTCCCGATTTAGCTCTAGAAATTGATGTTACTAGTAAATCATTAGATCGCTTTCCTATCTATGCACAGCTAGGTGTACCTGAAATCTGGTGTTATGACGCTGGAGAAATCAGAATTTATCAGTTGCAAGGTGAGGAATATATTCAAGCAGAAACAAGTTCAGTATTTCCTAATTTAAATATTCAAGAGATTCCATCACTAATTGGGGCTTGCTGAATAGAAGTGTAATATAGACCAGATAAGGGTTTTAAGCGTTTTTCCCACAAACAAGTGCAAGGCTATAATATCTAGAGTCTCAAAACCCTTGCACAATCGTTAGCGATCGCTGGGTAAATTGAGAAACAGAGCGATGAAACAACTATTTTGTAAGCTGTGTAGCTTCTAGATTTGCTTGAGAGACTTATTCAGCAAGCCCTAATTGACAGATACCGCATGGCAGGAAGACGGGTTTTTCGCCAAGCAATTAGGGAATGGGTCAGGGGTCAGATAGGGGAAGGGAAGGGCGATTGCTCCTTAAGTTTTTACCAAGCTTGTAAGTACACAGAAAAAAGTTGAGGAATCATATTTTTAAAAAAGTTATATTGGTATAAATTTATGAGAAATGTAAATATTATTCAGACAAAGTCATCGTTTTAAAAATTTGACATGATTAATACTGCCATCACTGTTTAAAGATACAATCTGAACATTTACCTCTCCATATTCTGGAATTATTGAAAAATTTTTAGCTTCTTTTTCAGGGTAGGCATCTCCTTGAATTTCATAAGTAACTTTACTGCCCTTAGTATTCTTTTTAATAACTTTTGCTTCTAGAATATCTCCTATTTGAAACTGATGTCTTTTAGGCAAAATAATTGGTAATTCTGCAATAGGCTCAACTTTGTAGTAACGAATTAGCCGTGATGACCATCCCAGAATTTTCAGTATGCTATGAACATCTGTAGAGTAATGCAGCAGGTATTTACGGAAGGCCTTTTCAATAGAGAGATAGTAATCAGGCGTTTTGTTGCTATGTCCAATACTTTGACTCTGTGCAACCAAAATTTTCAAGTAATTAGAGATTTTACTTCCAATATCATTTTGATTATTTAAAATATGGAGGTAAGCAATAAGTTTTTTTAATTCATTAACAATTCCATCTGATGAAGGTTCAATTTTTATTTGCTCTTTACTTAGGGTGTGAGCGATCGCATGAGCAATAGCCCATTCTTCATCTGTCATTGCTTCAGTATTAGTTTCAGTAACCATTATTAGTAAGCACCTTCTGGGGGTTGACGATCTGTAGGATAGCCAAGAACTTTAGTCACTTCTTCTAATTGGCTTTTTTCAATTAGGTTCGCATTGTGCGCTTCTTGAATTTGTTGCTGGATAAATTGCTGAAGTTGATTACCAGTTAGATAACCCGTTTCTGAGGTTATATAGTTAGAGTAGCGATCACGCAATTCATCCTTACCGTGCAACACTCTTGCTTTTGTTATCTCTACAGTCATTGTTCCCATACCAACTGGTTTACCAGCCCCTACCTTCAAAGCAATTGGATATTGAGAATCTTGTCCTAATATAATTAGCAAAGTTCCTAATTCTTTAGGCTTCAGATTCATAAACTGTAACCTTGTATTGAAAATGTACTCAGTTCCAGCTTGCTGCACAGGAATTCCCCTTTCTCCAGCATCAACAGCCTTATTTGTCTGATAGTAAAACTTCCTACCTCTAACTTTACCATTTTCATCAAAATACTCAGGATTAAAACTTTTATCATCGAGCCTTGGTTGAGGAGAATATAATGAAGGCATGAAACCGATTGAATATCTCTGAGAACATCTAGCATCGCTAATTTCAATTAAGCCTTGCCAATTTAAAGCCCCAAATATTCGACTAGCGGGACATAACTTATTTTTACTACACAGACTATCATCATGACCAAATGGCAAGTATTTTTGAGGAATTCGTCTATCGTAGTCTCTGGTAATTACTCCTAGAGTGCTATTTGTAATTGCCTCATAAACAGACCTAATGCAACCTTTTATAGAACTACCTTGGATAATAAGTTCTTCGTTAATTCCCTGAGTCATAGTTTTGATCAGAGGAATACTACTGTTAGCAACGTCCTCTCCCATCACAACTACACCTGTTGAGATGTGCAATGGTGTCTGCACAATAAGATTCAGAAATAAAGTTCCTTGTAAACAATCATTACGAAACTTATCATGTCCAGTAGGATTATCTAGTTTAGGAGATTGTGCTGGAAAAGGTATCAATTCATAAGGCTTAGAAGAAGCCATATTATCTGGTGAGTTAACCATAGAATTTTTACTTATTTTAAATATCCACAGTTAAAGCAACAAAGTGTATAGTGGAAGTTTCCCTATCAATGAAATAGCGTTGAGCTATATTAGAACATTGATTATTGAATTGATTGGGAAAACGAGTTTCAGGGTTAGAGTACACTTGTGCAGGTCTTATTTGAGTTTCCCAAATCTTTCCTACAGTAGTAAACTCTAAATCAAAATCAGTTTCACTTAAGAGCAGAACTTCATACCCTTTGTTGTTTTTTTTCCAACGAAGTTCACATTCTGTATTGAACATTTGCCCCTCTGGACTAGGAAACTCTGATGGTAAATCTTTAATAATGCCACTAACTTTATGAAACCAACGCAGAAAGTAATAACTATGTAGATTTGCTTTCTGAGTTAGTAATTCTCTCAACTCATCTGCTGAGGACAGTTGCTTAACACCTACAAAACTCATGCTGCTGTACCGCCTCTTAAAAGCTGACTCCAAGACTTGACTGTTCTTCTAAATAAATCTTTAACTTGTTCTTCACCAGTCCAAGTTTGTTGTACTCCAAATTCTAAGTCCATGGCTTGAGCAGCAACGGGAGTGTTTTCTTGTCTATCTGGTTTTGGGAAACCATATTCATTGTTTGTTAAGAATTCTCCTGCACCCAGTAAAGTTGTATGAGAAGATAAAAGCTGTTGACCTGCAAAAGTGTAAATTTGTTTATCTCTGACTTCACAACCAGGATATTGAATAACTGCTGAATTGTATTTGACTCGAACTGTTCCTAATCCCCGCGATTTTGCAAAGCCTAAACCGAACCAACCTTCATGCAAATCTCGTGACACTAAACCAATTAGCCCTAATTGAGCTAGGGTAAAATTCTTGAGATGAATCTTGGTGTGGAATTCTCCAGAAGTGCAAACTTGGTAATTAAATAAAGCTCCTGGTTTTGCAAAACCAAAAATGCGATCAATGGCGACTCCATTACGTTCCTCAATGTTAACTTGTTGAACATCAATAGGATAAGCATCCTCAATCCTAATCCGACTGGCTACACAGGTACTACCAAAAATCTGTGAAATAAAGCAAGATTGCTTGTACATTTCTGCACCTGGATTTGGATGTCTTTCTTCTGGATTCTTTTTCTGTTCTTGTTCTTTCCAGGTTTTCAAGTAAAAGTTTGGATTGTTATTCTTATTTTGCTCATCAAGAGGGTTACTTGACCAAAGCTGTTGGCTATTTGCTGGTGGTCGTTGTTCGCTTCCTACAGTTCTCACAATCCTTTCTGCATGGGATCGAATTGCTCCTTTGAGACTACTTCCAGGTAGGTAGATTGAACGTTTTCCCCTGTAGTAAGTTTCGACAAATTCCATATCAGGTTTAGTAGGATCAGCCCCTTGTCTGCCAGATTTAATTAAAATTGGACCATCAGTAATTAAAGTTAAGTCGATAGTGCAATGATTCACTAATTTTTTATGCATAACTATTTTTCTTCGACAGCAATTTGAGTATTAGAAATAACTTTAAGCTCTTTTTTAAGATGATGAATTAGAGCTTCTGTCCACTGTTGTTTCCAAGATTTGGCATCAATGTAGGTAGGATTCTCATTCACTAGCTGCTTGAGATAGTTGAGTAGCTTTTTTGCATCGGTTTTATCAGGATCTTTTTCATCTCTTGCGTCAAACCAGTTCATCTTGTCGATTTCTAATTTGACTACACCTAAGCCACGCGATCGCCCTCCTCCCAGTGGAATTTGTTCTGTCTCAAATTGGTGTAACCCAATCATCAATAAACCGAGTTCCCAATCTTCAGCATTTTCAACAACTGCACGAAACTCAAACGGTGTTCCAGCAGGTACAACTTGGAAGTCATAGAGTTTTCCATCGGAGGCTGTTTCTGTATCTCTGTCAATGGCTACACCATCTCGCTCTTGATATTGTCCAAACCAAAAATCAGGCAATACAGTTAAGTCCCGCACTTGGAATTTACTTGCAAGCCAGGGAGAACCAAATAAACGAGAAATTGGATCTGTAATTCCTATCAGTGCTGTGGTTAAACCTAAATCATCACCTTCATAACTTTTCTTTAAGTCTTCAATTTGTCGGTTTTTACTCCGAGTGGTGAAGTTAGCCGGATCTTCAGCAAACGTAGAATCAATAGCGCGTAGGAAGCTTTCGAGGCGCGATCGCAACGCTCCCTTAAAACTCGAACCTGGAATTAAAGGTCGTCCCAAAGCATCTTTAATTACAGGTAAATCTGAGCCAATGGGTTCAGATGACCGTCCTGCACTAATGCGTAAGGCTGTTACAGTTAAGAGAGTTCCACTAATTTCTAAGCGATTTTTGAAAATGTCAAACATAGATAAAATTTGTTGCTGAATTTCTATGAATACTTATCGTTAACGTAATTATGTTCTCCATAATGGAGTAAGTGTAGCTGACCATTTTTAGCAAGACAGCTTACACGCCGATCTTTTGGGAGATCAAAGTGATCGATATCTTTATGCTTTCCTACATACCGACGCAATCGGAAAATACCATCTTGTTTCATTGCGCTAATTCCATCTTGATGATTATTTAGTAGACAAGCTACTCTAGCTAAATTTTCTTGGAGAATAATCTTTTCATGGGCTGGTTTATTGCAGTAATCATCTAAAAAAGTTGATTTATATTCTATTTTGGGGAATATAAGTGGCTTATCTTGAGCAAGAAAAACATCTTTACATTGTTGCCAAACGAGTTTACCCCAAGTTGATAAAGTCATCTCGGGCTTTACTAATATCCGCCAATCTTCCGGGACTTTCTCTGCTTCTTCCCAAGAGGTCAATATTTCTGCAACATCCATCATCGCCAATTGAACTTTGTAAGGTTCAACCTCAGTTAATTTAATCTCAACAGGAAGCCTGGGTATTTTAATTAGTTTATTCGAGCCTTCAAAGATATAAACAATTTCATGAGCGTAAAACATTCCAATAGTATTCATATAACCTTGGATTGCTTTAAAGCCACCTACTAGGTTAAAAATCACTTGAAGTTTATTTTTTGGGTAACTCTCCTGATAACCCTTAATTAGTTCCTTGATCCAAGGAATTATTTGAGCCATTCCTTGAGAAAAGTTGCTAGTAGTAGCTGTCGAAAACTCTGAACCTAGTTCAGGATAAATTTGAGTGTTTATAATTTCTCGCTTAACTAAGAATTCTCTGACCATTTCAGATGTTGTTTGACCTTGTGCCGTGTCAGTAGCAATTAACCAATGAATATCCTCTTTACCTTTTTCTAAATCTTCTTCGTATATCCCATAGATACCATTTAATTCAGCACTAGCATCTCGAATCTCTAAGGTAGTACCGTTGGATAAAGTTTCTTCTGCCCTCTCCCTTAACTTTTGAATAATATCGTCAACATCTTGATGGTATTTGCAAATTTCATTTTGAGTCTTATTCGCCATCTCTTGTAATCGAGAAGACCAATCTTTAGGATCGCGTCTTGGGCTAATTTGATTAGTCAACAAACTTGTTCCAACAGTTGAAATGATTAAACGTGGCATAACTTTCTTTCCTATTTGCGAATTGCTTGATGTTTAGGTTCATTTTGCGTATTGTTGGCTGCTTTAGCTTTCTCCTCCCCTACAATAGCCGTATGCTCCCGTGCTAGGTAGCCTAGAAAAAGTTGAGTTAACTTGAGATGAATATTTTTTTTCAATTGCTCTTGATTTTCAAAAGTTTCCAAGTAGCTATGCAAATCTCCATCGCGGACAAAGCGTCTTAAAATCTCTACAATTTTCTGAGCATCGTGATATAAGTTATCAATATACTCAACTACTGCTGTAGCAAATAGTTTGCTATCTTTGCTAGTTTTCCAAATCGGACTAGAACCACTTCGACCAACTTGGTAGCGAATATAGTTTTTGATAATTTCAACTGATGAACTAGATTCAGTTGCCACAGCCAGAACATTTCTAAAAGGGGATTTTTTATCTTTTTGAGCAATGGAAAATTTTATGGCTATATCTTTAATTCTAGGAATGATATTATCCATTTGTTTTCCGATTTCTAATTCGGTTATTAAACTTAGTTTTTCTTTTAGGGATGTTTGAGAAACTATTTCCATGATTACACAGCCTCCTCACGAAGAATTAAATGGAATTCATCACAAATCCGAATTTGACCCAAGCCCTCACAGGTGCGATCGCCTACTCCTCTCATTTCTAATTCTTTCAAAGGTTTGAGCCAAGAGTCTATTTGAGTGGTACTGAATAAATAAACAGCACCTTTATTTGTAATTAACTCGACATCCTTCATCAAACCCCAAGCAGAATTCCAACCAGACAGATAATCATAACTACTATATACAGCATGAAGGTCTAAACATATTGACTTATCCAATTCTGCAAACAGCTTTAGCATTTCTGGAGAAATGACTGTGGTGCGCCGCCATTGTTCGGTTAAAATAGCGTCGGACTGTAAATTTAAAGTAAAATAAGTTTTTTCATTAGATAAATCAGCCTTAGCATTGTTAAAAATCTTCCATGTTTGCCAGCGTTTCCATAGTTTTTGATTAAAATTTTGGATTCGATGTTCTATATCTAGCTTAAAATCAACGGGTTGTTTAGCTGTAATTTCAATTTTTCCTAAGCCTCGTGACGTTGAACCACCTATACGAAAATGCTGAGGACGTTGTTCGAGAAATTGTTTAAGGGAATTGGCTAACTGAGAATCTTCAACCAAAATTGAGCCAGAATAAGCTATTGGTTTATTCCTTTGTTCTTTTGATTCATTGAGAGCTTCTATACTGTAGAGTATTTGGTCTTCTGCGGTTGCACGTCTACGGTTAATCCCTACTCGTGTCAAAAGACGTTTGCTGATAGAATGACTGTAGTATACTTCATTGAAGATACTATAAAAACCACTGAAAGGATCTACTCGACCACCATCAGTTGGACAATTAGGATCGTAAGGATAGCCGTAGCCTTCAGCACAAAATCGGTCAATTAGAGTGTCAAAAACACCATTTTTATTTTCGTCTATCAAACGAAATCCTGGTTTAGTTTTAGAGCTAACTGCTGTTGCAGGTAATACCCTAATATTATTTTGAATATCTGTTTTCCCTTCCTCAATCTCTATACTCGCTGGATAAGCATTTCGGAAAATTGCAGGGGCTTCACCTAAAAATAATGCTTGAAAATCCCCTCCATTTTGAGAAATATCGCTAGAGTAATAACCTGATTCTTGTAACATTTTGGAGGCGATCGCACCCCGAATTACCGAACCCGGAATATAATCCATCGCTTCACTCACTGAACCGCCTGGTTTTTGGCGGCTAATTGCCAGTGGTGAAAGAGCTTTAATTTGCAGTTCAATTTGTTTCACTTTAACCCTCCTTGTGCCAAAAATTCCCATATATCCTCAGCTACCAAAATTTCTGGAAGTTGCCAATCTAACCATCCTAAACCCGCTGATTTACTGCCACCCAAAGCATGAATTCGTCGCAAACCTGCCCAAATCAGTGCTTTAGCATAATCTGGTTGATTTGGTGTCTTACTTGGCAAAATGTGAATGTAACCCTCAAATTTCAGTTGTGCATTGGCTGGAGAGGTTTCTAAAAAGTAAAGTTTTTTATCTTCTGCGATACGACGACGGCGGTTAATTGTTACTCCTGGGCGTAAAACTTCCGGTAAATTATCTGGGTGTTGGTTACACACTAAATCATCAAAAATCACCCGCGATGGTAATACAGAGTTGCCGAAAATTTGACAAATTAAGCAGTGATAACTTGAATTTTTGTCATTATTAACTCTATATTCTTCACGCTCAAAATTTCCTTCTAATCCTGCTCTTTCAGGACACATGGTTTGAGGCTTAGGAGATTCACAAACTGACCAATTAAGCCCTTTAACAATTTTTTCACACTCATGGCGCAAGCGACCTTTGAATTGAGAAGCAGGAATCAATAAATTTCCTTCAGCATTTCTGACAATTGGTTTATCAGCAAGTGAACCGGAAGAGCCACCTGCACCAATGCACAAAGCAGTATTAATAACAGCATGAATTGAGTGCGTTTCAACTAAATTTGTTAAGTCCTGAAGCACAATCATTAGTGAACCTCCTTAGTAGTAAATTGTAGTTCACTATATTCAGAGCTAGATACTTCGATGAAATCATACATATCTACTACTTCTCGCCAAATTGTTTCATAAATTTTGTCTTTTTGTTCATACATCCAAGGAGCAATATTACCTTCGTTTGTCTTAGCTTGACACCAAAGCTTTTCAAAGTCTTTTTGTAAAAACTCAGATTTACTTTCTTTTAGTCTGGCTTGAAAGTAGCGATAATTCAAAATTGCAATATGTTTACCTTTCTCTAAAAGACTACGAATTTGATAGAGTTGGGACTTGGGAAACTCAGATTTTTTTAATGCTTCAACTACTTTAATTAAACCTCCTAATTCATGAAACGTATAAGGAGCAGCATATAGTTGTAGTGTTGAACCCAATTTTTTGGTCAATGCTTCTTTACGAAATTGTTCAATATTCGAGGAAATCATGGTGACTGATTTCAGTATTAAAAAATCAACTGTGCCTCCATAATATCCAGTTTCTTTCAAATCTTTTGCTCTTTTTTTAGCAGACTTGAGTAATTGCCCAGTCAGATTTTGTGCATAGTAAACTGGGGTATCTTTTGCTGTAATTAAAACTCCTATTGATGTACTTAATGAAGATTGACTAGGAATTACCACTCCCTGACATCTATGAACTGATGTATTTCGATAATCTGGTAGTAAAAGATAACGTCCAGTTTTCTCTAGCCAGCACTCAAATTTTTCACCAATTGTTTTAGCAATTTGTAAAGCTTTATTGGCTGGAACTATTAGTATTACATCATCTCCGCCAATTGTAATAATTTCAAAAGGATGTATCCACTTATCATTCCGATTTTCATTATCTGGGTCAGTGAGATTTTCTAATTTATGAGGATGAAGATTTTCTGCTAATGCTTGATAGACAGAGTTTTCAGTAGCTTTAAAAATATCTTCACTGAACTGCTTATATTTTTCTGGAGTTTTAATGGTTTGGATATAACCTCCCATGTTGTTACCGTCTGCGTAGATATAGGCAACAAATCCTTTATAAACGTTACCCAATTCTCTTAGAGTTCGTGCAGAAGTAGGATTTTCGCAATGAGAGCTTTTGCAGTTAGCGTAATAGCAATTTTTTAAATCTAGATTATTTTTCAAATAGTCTTCAAACTTACTCACCCAACTAGGAATACTTTGTTTATCTGGCTTCCAAGTTAAACCAGTTTTGTCATACCAGTTTTGTCGATCCTCATCTCGCTTGGCTATTTGTCCGACTAGGCGTTTACGTGCCAAAGGCTCAGAAAAATAGGGTTGTGTAGGAAGTTCGTCGGCTTGGACAACTACAGAACAGCGATCGCTTTCGTCTCTTCTCAGGTAAGGATGGGTTTCAAACATCGGTGGATAGCGACGAGTAGGACGATTAGAAAAATCACTACCACTACGGCGTTGATTAAAAAGAATTGCCAGCTTAGTTGTTAATTCATTGAAACTTTTGCGATTTCTAAATTTTTCTAAAATTTCAACATCACTTTTGGCAGAACCAAAATAAGCCAATACTAATTCTTTTTTAGCTTGACCTGTTTCAGTATTTATCTGCCGATATTTATCTAACCAAAAATTATCTTGAATATTATCTGATAATAATCCAAAAACAAATTCTAATACTTTAAAAGTATCTCCAACTGCACAGGAACTAGCTGTTAATGTTTCTTTTGTATATTGCTTTTCAATAGCATTTGCTAGTTCATCCACAAAAGCAGCCGGACAGAATGCTAAGATATTACCACCTGTAGAATAAATAATTAATTCTGGAATTAAAGCACTCCAAAGTTCAGAGAATTGTGGCGTTAACTCTTGCCTAACAAATTGACAAAAATTTTCTACTTTTTGGCATTGAGGAAAGTCTGGAGAGGTTTCAGCTTTAAAAAATGCAGGAATATCGACAAGATTAATTCTATCGAGCAGCCCGGAAGCTCCCCGGATGTCTGTGAGATTAGCATTTTCAAAGACATATTGCTTAATCTTAGTTGCACCGCCATAAACTAAACCAATTCGTGTTTTCTGCTCCCAAAGTTCAGAATAATCAATCTTTAATTTTTCAAGATTATCTGGGCAATATTTTTCAGAAATACCTTGCAATTGTTCGACTTGTTTGACAAGCGAGCGCACCTCTTTTGGTACTTCTTTTCCTTCTTGTAACGCCTGCCGCATTTTCTGTAAAATACTCAAATCAAACTGAGGTTTTTTTTCTTCACCCCAAGCTAAACACCAAGCGAGCGCAATTGATACAGAATCAAATTTTTGTGTCATAATTTACTCTTTTATTATTCGGTGTCACTAATTTAGTCCACTCAACCCAACCAACACCCGCGCCAAAGCCTGGATCACTGGACGCTGTGATACATCCTCACCTCGCTGTAATCTATGAACTCTACCGCGTAAAATCGGCAATACTGACTCAACCACATCAGTATTCCCCAAAAAGTCGGTGAAAACGATCGCCATAACTTGCAAATTTAACTCAGCACAGAACTTTTCCCAAGGTTCAATCTCCGCCTCATCTTTGACTAAAATCACCGCATGGGTAGCTTCTTTCATAATCAAACGGTTCTCATCGGAGATTCTTCCCCCAATATCAAAGACGAATATCGGAGTATTGATACCTCTGACTTCCCGCGCTTTCAGTTTGGCGAACTCTGGACTAAATCCAGCTTTGTATTGTGCTTTCAACTCGGCGGCTAAATCAGGATCACGTCTGGCGGTTTCGCTGTACCATGAACCATCGCCATCGGGACAGCCGGAAATAAAGTATGATTCTGGTGCATCGGGAATCTGCAATAGTGCTTGTTTTAATCCCTCCCGAAAGCAAGTCTTTCCAGTATTCGCAAAGCCACACAACACAACTTTTAGGTTAGTTTGCGCCTGCGACTCTCGCACCACATCCAAAATATCCCCGACTTGATATTGGGGATGTCTGCTAATGGTGACGACATATCTATCTATCCCTGGTTCGCCTATCTTCGGATCTAATAGCGCGACCGCATCATATAATTTCCCTAACTTATCAGCTAAAACCTGACTAACTAATACAGAAACTCTTCCATTGATTTTAATGAGAGTACCACCGGGTAATTCCCCTGTAGCCGTCATCTCATCTAACTTAGCCGCTACATCACAGACTATGCGATCGCCTGTAGCTAAGGTACTGCCAAATCCTACTTTGAGAATATCACCCTGTAACTTTATCTGGTAGGTACTCATGATTACAGATTTGAGACAATACTAATCTGATGCCTGCTTCCCGGCTGAATATCAATCAATCAAGTCTCCCAATTTATAACTTGGATTGTGTGTGATACAAATCACATATTTACCTAATTTGGGGTCATAAAAAGCCACTGCTCCGTAAATATGAGCTAGTTTATGTGCTAAAACAAATGCCACTGGTATAGAAATAGGGCCATTAATCTTCAGCAACTGGCCTCCAGTTAGTTCGCCTGATACAGCCATTTCTTCTAGCCTTGCGGCTGCGTCACGTACAATCTGGTCATTTTGAGCAGGTTCACCAAATGCAACTCGCAAAATCCCTTCTTTTAGCTCAATTTTATAAGTATTCATTACCTTAGTTTGATTTGCTGCGTATATCATACACGCCCCTGGAATATATGTCTTCCAATACGGTGTATCTTAAAGAAAGTTATCTTTTGAGATTCCCCTAGTGTCTGAATTAGTATTCCAAGATGTTCCCCAAGTGGAATTACTGCAATGGTTAGCCCGTGGTTTACTCAAACAAAAACTGCTGCGGACAATTCGGTTGTGGGTGTGGTTACGTTCACTCTATGGAGATACTCAAGACCGTTTGCTCTTAAATAATTCTTTTACTTATGCCGACTGGCGTGATGCCTTTTTCAGTTCCACGCATCCTCAAGGAGAAAAAAGTCCTAGCTTACATGATCTTAATTGCCCCTGTGCCAAAACAACAAAAGAGTGGTTATTCAACGAAAAAACCGGGATTGTAGCTGACCAATGGCAAAAACTAATACTGGCGCACATTGGTATAGAAAAATCTAAATTAGACAAAATCTTAAATCAAAGGCTGTTTGGCATAACCCGTCGTTCTTTACAAGGTGATCTAGAAACCTTAGCTCAGTTGGGTTGGCTGGTATATAAAAATGAAGAATATCATCTTGTCAATGAGTTTCCATTACGTCCGGCTACATCTACAGATGAAATTGACTCTAACACGCTAAGTGCTTATGAATTAAACTTTCTGCACGAAGATTTAGTAGAAATTGCAGAAAATCACTCTCACGAAATCAATGGCATACAACGCTTTTTTTTAAAGGTTGATTATGTAATTCCCCGTTTAACTCTTGACCTGGTTGGTGAATGGCAATACCAGTTAAGACAAATTTGGGCAGAAATTCCTGTACCACCGATTAAACTCACTTACACCAGTGCCAAATTTACAAATCAAGTTGATTACATTGTTTATCCCGTCTGTATTTACTATATGCAGAGGGCAGTTTATCTATGTGCTTATGGTGAAAGTCCTGATCAACAAACTGAATGGTACAACTTCCGCCTTGACCGGATTCAAAAGATGATTCCTTTGAGTTGGGACAATTCTCATTTGCCAACCAATTTACGACAACACTATCAAAGACATACTTTACCCAGCCCTGAATACATTGCTTTGCAGATGTCCAAAGCCTGGGGATTTGATTTCTATTTACCTTCTCAACTCATGTTGTTACGGTTTGATCAAGATTTTAGCGATCGCTATATTAAAGGTACGGAACGTCACGATACATTCAAAGAAGTTTCTTATGAGCAAGCACAACGCTTGATTCAACGAGAAGTTAAACAACCACAACAACAGCAAACTTTACTAGAAATTCTTTCTCGTCGCTCATCCAAAGATGCCTATTATCAAGCATTTATCCGTTATCAAGACCAAAATCATCGGGACAATAACGTGATCATGCGTTTACGTGCATGGCGACCTAAATGTGAAGTAATTTTTCCCTTTGATTTAAGGCAAAGTATTGCTGCTGATGTCGCTAAAGAATTTCAACTTTATCACTTGGAGCATTCCTAACTTGAATACAGTTCAACTTACAGACAAATTTGAATCAGCATTAATCTACGCCACCCGTCTTCACGCCAACCAAACCCGCAAAATTAGTGGTGTTCCTTATGTGGCTCATTTATTAAGTGTGGCAGCACTTGTATTAGAAGCTGGAGGAACTGAAGAAGAAGCGATCGCTGGACTTTTGCATGATGCCGTCGAAGACCAAGGTGGACAATCCACTCGTGAGGAAATTCGACAACGTTTTGGGGAGACGGTTGTGGCAATAGTTGATGGCTGTACCGAATGTAATACTTACCCTAAACCACCTTGGCAAGAACGCAAGAAGAGATATTTAGACAATCTGCGTCATGCTTCACCCTCAGTTCGGCGAGTTTCTTTAGCCGATAAGCTGCACAATGCAAGATCCTTGCTGGCTGATTACCGACAATATGGGAGCAGTATTTGGAGTCAGTTTAAAACTGGTCAAGAGGGGACTTTGTGGTTTTATCGAGAATTACAGAAAATATATAGTGAGAATGGTTCAGACTTCTTGACTGAGGAATTTTCAAGAGTGCTTCAAGAACTTAATCAAAACAATTAGTCCCCCTTGCATGGTAATGGTTTGTGGCAACGCAATCATTTTTACATTAGAGTACGACGAAACTAAACTTGAGTGTTGGTCAATGGAAACCAACGGACTGGACGATTCGTTGCTGGCTATGGAGGTGTTTCAGTCCCCGTGAGGGGATTTGGTCAATGGAAACACAGGAAGTTCTTGTTTGATGAGACTCAGGAGCAGGAGGTTTCAGTCCCCGTGAGGGGATTTGGTCAATGGAAACCTATTAAAAAGTATTCCTAAAAAGTCAGAACACGTATTGTTTCAGTCCCCGTGAGGGGATTTGGTCAATGGAAACCTTAGAGGTATCTTACACAAATGATAATTTTGGTTGCTATGTTTCAGTCCCCGTGAGGGGATTTGGTCAATGGAAACATTTGACCCCAAACGTCTGGTCTTTCTAAATCGCAATGTTTCAGTCCCCGTGAGGGGATTTGGTCAATGGAAACTATCGAATCGTTAGGCGAAGAAGACCGAGTAAAGGGTTTCAGTCCCCGTGAGGGGATTTGGTCAATGGAAACCAGCGATCGCTCAAGCTCAAGCCGATGATTTTATGGCGTTTCAGTCCCCGTGAGGGGATTTGGTCAATGGAAACCTTTCGCAAAACCTATTCCCGGTGGTGAATTAGGGTTTCAGTCCCCGTGAGGGGATTTGGTCAATGGAAACTAGAGAAAACCTGAGTACAATCACATTAACGGAAAACGAGTTTCAGTCCCCGTGAGGGGATTTGGTCAATGGAAACTTAAGTTTTTCATGATCAGTCTAAATTACAATATGCGTTTCAGTCCCCGTGAGGGGATTTGGTCAATGGAAACTAAAGAAGATGAAATTGCCGAGGAATTAGACTAAATGTTTCAGTCCCCGTGAGGGGATTTGGTCAATGGAAACCTAGCTCATTGTTAACTCAAAACTGAAAATCATGGATGTTTCAGTCCCCGTGAGGGGATTTGGTCAATGGAAACAACTCATGGGAACTGAGTACAGAGCAAACAATCAACTGTTTCAGTCCCCGTGAGGGGATTTGGTCAATGGAAACAGCCCGGTGCTGAAACTGTTATGGGGCAAGCTTCCTGGGAAGCATTTTGGCGAACCTCAAAATTAGGTCGATTTCAGCCGTTGTTATTGCAAGTAATTTGCAACTTCCCTCATAATCGAAACGCTGTAATTATTTACTTGTCAAGGTTCTGGCGTTTTTGGCAAACCCCCAGGGTTTTTGACCTCACTATAGGTCTGCCAAACATCAAGTTGTTAGACTCATCTTAAAACTTTTGTTTCATTTTGTCGAGTTTTCATCCATATCATGTAACATTTTGAACAACTCTAACCTTATGGGTTAATCCACAACTTCAGATTCTTGCTCAATTAAACCCAACACCTTATCCTCCAACGCCGTCAAATAAAATCGCTTCAGCTTCCCCAGCGACTCCAAAAACCTCTGCACAGATTCCTCCAGCTCACTAGAATACACCCTGCTGATGCGATCGCCATTTCTGCTTTTGTTTGATCGCAACGTTACACTAAGCATCACGACTCGTAAGATAATGTGGTGAAGTGGGCAACTACTGTGGAGTAATACTAGGTTTTTTGTTAGCAAAGATGGCATAGGGAGTTAGACGTATGAGCATTGATGATTACAATGCAGCAAAAGCACTGGTAGCAAAACTGAAAGAGAGCTTACCAATTAAAGCACGAGCTGGAAAGGAGTTTCTCAAAACCTTAAAGAAACAAGGAGCAAACGCTGATCCAAACAGAGAATTTGAAATTGACTTTGTAGGCTATTCAGGAGATGAAGGTGGGATTATGTGCGGACTAAAAGAGCCGAATCATCCCGAAAGTCCCGATAAATATGTTTCTTCGATTACTCATCTTAAAATTGACCTTCATCATCCCCTAGCATCTGAAGTACAAGCTTATCAACGTCAACGAATTCATAAACTAATGTTGCAAAATGAAGCAGGTTTTGCAGCTGAGTTAATGGTAATTGAACCGACGAAAAAGAAAAATAAAAGTAAAGGTTTTGGGAAATGATTATTCAAACGAACTTCGGAAAGCAATTGCGAATTCTTCGGTCAAAGGTTCACTTTCGTTAACCCGTCAGTGGTTTTACCTTGGCGTTACGTCCACACTTCGGCTTGCAGATTTTACGCTTTCCCCTCTAGCTCTGAGACACCGCAGTTACCCGCAATGCCCCTTCGGGTAGGTACTGGTTTAGACATTAACCAGGAGTATTTTCAGATACTCACTCTTATGAGCGACTGATAGTCGCACCAGTCCCCTTGCGGGGTAATGGTTGGTGGAAACAATTAGCCAAAAGTGCCACAGAGGAACAACTTGTTACGTTTCAGTCCCCTTGCGGGGTAATAGTTTGTGGAAACAAGAAAATATTCAAAGATAATTTCCGCAAGAAATTAGCTGTTTCAGTCCCCTTGCGGGGTAATAGTTTGTGGAAACTTTAGCCATTTTTTTAATTGTTATTTTTAAAATTTCCTGTTTCAGTCCCCTTGCGGGGTAATAGTTTGTGGAAACATCGCTAAGTGCCTAGGAGTTAAAGTACAGTGGATTCTGTTTCAGTCCCCTTGCGGGGTAATAGTTTGTGGAAACCCTATTGCCAAAGGGGGTACAGGGTCAACGTCTACAGTGTTTCAGTCCCCTTGCGGGGTAATAGTTTGTGGAAACTTTCAGGTTTACAACGTCCCACGCGTCGATGTTTTTAGTTTCAGTCCCCTTGCGGGGTAATAGTTTGTGGAAACTTCTCTAGGCTTCTTTGGGCTTCTTGGAGGTTAACAGTTTCAGTCCCCTTGCGGGGTAATAGTTTGTGGAAACTCTATAGCGGTCTTACGGGTAATAGCTAATGTGATGTTTCAGTCCCCTTGCGGGGTAATAGTTTGTGGAAACCAGTCGGTACACTCCGGTTCTTCGTACTCATTAACCACACGTTTCAGTCCCCTTGCGGGGTAATAGTTTGTGGAAACGGTATACAGTCGAGACACATTGAGCAAAAAGTATGTGTTTCAGTCCCCTTGCGGGGTAATAGTTTGTGGAAACTTGTGATAGTCGGCTAGTCGTCATGTTAGTTAGTCGTTTCAGTCCCCTTGCGGGGTAATAGTTTGTGGAAACTTGATCAAGTCCAAAAGATGCCCCTTGGTGCAGTAGGTTTCAGTCCCCTTGCGGGGTAATAGTTTGTGGAAACCCTATCTGTTGATGCCGACTGGAATCGCAAATATTGGCTGTTTCAGTCCCCTTGCGGGGTAATAGTTTGTGGAAACCGAAATTTCTCTCAAATAGCAAGAGCAACGAACTGGTTTCAGTCCCCTTGCGGGGTAATAGTTTGTGGAAACCTATACCAGATTGGTTAAGGAGTGAAGATTAAAGTTTCAGTCCCCTTGCGGGGTAATAGTTTGTGGAAACTCTATTGTTTAATCCCTGTCGGAGAAAAAGTTTAGTTTCAGTCCCCTTGCGGGGTAATAGTTTGTGGAAACTCCAGTAACAGTAATTGGATCTTGTGGTAAAGATAAAGTGTTTCAGTCCCCTTGCGGGGTAATAGTTTGTGGAAACTACGTTCGTGACAGACAAGAACTCATTGCGTTTGTTGGTTTCAGTCCCCTTGCGGGGTAATAGTTTGTGGAAACTTTGATAATGGATTTCATGGGGTAGGGACTCTTGAAATTGTTTCAGTCCCCTTGCGGGGTAATAGTTTGTGGAAACTTTACAGAACACGCAAAGATATGGATTGGTGAAGACGGGTTTCAGTCCCCTTGCGGGGTAATAGTTTGTGGAAACTCTAGGTTCAACTTCTTTAGTAGGTTCTTCTGGTATGTTTCAGTCCCCTTGCGGGGTAATAGTTTGTGGAAACCTTTAGGATTAGCATTGGGGCTGAAGCCCTCCAAGTAGGTTTCAGTCCCCTTGCGGGGTAATAGTTTGTGGAAACTAAGTGGGATTTATGTGTGTTCCCCAAATAGAAATAAGTTTCAGTCCCCTTGCGGGGTAATAGTTTGTGGAAACAAGAAAATAAATATGTTTAATAAAATTATTCTAGCGTTTCAGTCCCCTTGCGGGGTAATAGTTTGTGGAAACTGCCGATAACCGCTTCTATAGAAACATCTATTCAAGTTTCAGTCCCCTTGCGGGGTAATAGTTTGTGGAAACTGGTGGAGCGATCGCACTTCAGTAGTTTGGAAATATTTGTTTCAGTCCCCTTGCGGGGTAATAGTTTGTGGAAACTTAATTCGCTCTCAATTTAACCTTGCTGCAAAGGGGTTTCAGTCCCCTTGCGGGGTAATAGTTTGTGGAAACCCGGGTGATGATAAATGCCTCATCTGTGCAGTAAAGGTTTCAGTCCCCTTGCGGGGTAATAGTTTGTGGAAACTTTAATTAGGGTGATATATAATAAATATAGGTGTTAATGTTTCAGTCCCCTTGCGGGGTAATAGTTTGTGGAAACTTGAAAAGAGATATAATAATTTTCCATTGGATATTCAAGTTTCAGTCCCCTTGCGGGGTAATAGTTTGTGGAAACTTCTAGCTCCTTTGTTGGTGCTGGCTTTGGTGTCCTGTTTCAGTCCCCTTGCGGGGTAATAGTTTGTGGAAACTTAAGAAAATGAAAGTCAAACTAAACAAGTGCTTTAATGTTTCAGTCCCCTTGCGGGGTAATAGTTTGTGGAAACTTAGCTTGGTGCAGCACAAAGGGGTCAGAGTAATCAATCTGAAAGTTTCAGTCCCCTTGCGGGGTAATAGTTTGTGGAAACCGAGCTAACATCTATTCATCTCAAGACAGCGTTAGAAGTTTCAGTCCCCTTGCGGGGTAATAGTTTGTGGAAACTCTTTGTTCCCTGCCCCCACTGCGATCATTTTCAAGTGCTGTTTCAGTCCCCTTGCGGGGTAATAGTTTGTGGAAACTAAATACGGCGATACTCTTTGACCTTTGTAGGAATCGTTTCAGTCCCCTTGCGGGGTAATAGTTTGTGGAAACTTCCTTCTGGAACTATTGCCGAGGATGTGCTGAAAATTCGTTTCAGTCCCCTTGCGGGGTAATAGTTTGTGGAAACCTAACTACTTCGCGGATGTTCTTAGCCCAAATTAAATGTTTCAGTCCCCTTGCGGGGTAATAGTTTGTGGAAACGCTTTACCTAAATGGCGTAAAGCCGCAAAAGTTGGTTTCAGTCCCCTTGCGGGGTAATAGTTTGTGGAAACTCAGACGCAATCAACAACCTTGTCCCTTTAGATAAGTTTCAGTCCCCTTGCGGGGTAATAGTTTGTGGAAACTAAGAAAATGAAACTCAAATTAAACAAATGTTTTGATGTTTCAGTCCCCTTGCGGGGTAATAGTTTGTGGAAACTTCTCAGAATATCCGAAGGTCTATGTATTCAAAGGGAAGTTTCAGTCCCCTTGCGGGGTAATAGTTTGTGGAAACTGATCAGTTTTCTGTCGGCGAAAGCGGCTCAGAAGTGTTTCAGTCCCCTTGCGGGGTAATAGTTTGTGGAAACCCCTCGGTGCTGAAACTGTTACGGGGCAAGCTTCCTAGGAAGCATTTTGACGGGTCGGAAATTTTGTCCATTTTCAGCCCCTCTTATTGCAAGTATTTTGCAACTTCCCTAATTCTCGAAACGCTGTAATTATTATATTGTCTAGGTTCTGGCGATTTTGACGAGTCCCCAGGGTTTTTGACCCCGCTTCGACTTGTCAACCATCAAGCTGATTCTATCATCATAGGATGAGTATTTGCTATTGTCGAGTGTTTTCTTTAATTCAGTCCACAATACCGTATTCTCTTTCTATCACACTCAATATTTTTCCTTCTACATCAGTCAAATAAGCGCGGTTCAGCTTCCCCAACGACTCCAAAAACCTCTGCACCGATTCTTCAAGCTCACTGGAATACACCCGATTGACGCGATCGCAGATCACCTGCATATTTTCACAGTCCTGCGGTAGATAGTCGTAAGATTTCAAGTGCTTCAGCCCAACCGTAAGTTCTCCATTCCAAATTCTGACGGTGCAACTGTAATCATGGACTGCGATAACCATACACCAACAGCCGCCTTTACCCCGTAGATCAGGATTATCTTTAGCTAGAATTTGGCAGACTTCACCTATTTGGTAGGTATTGGGGACTTTGGTTTTCTCCATTATTCTCTGCACAACATCTTTCACAATCCTACCACTTGGCACTTTACCACCAGCTTCTTCTACAGCCTGTTGCCATACCTCTTGCTGTTGCTGGGGTTCTAGCTTGGTCATGGGTCTGACTTGTCCTTCACTTGTCGGAAGAATTTGTGATCTGTTTGTTGTCAAATCATCATTTGAGGAATTTTGACAACAATTTGTTGTCAAATTTTCGTAGACTTGGGATGCTGCAATCAAATAATTTGACTTTTGACGACTATGGGCAAAGCGATCGTGGCAATACTCCTCGAAAGTTTTATGCGTAGAACGGTACAGTCTGCGATCGCGTAATTCTGCCAACGCCTTTCCTGCCTCAAAAAACGCTCTTTCCACACGGCGTTCCAAGTGCAGGCGATCGCGTTGTTCCTCCTCTGTTAACTCAGGAATTTCAACAGCCGTCACATCAATCGTTGCTGAAGCTGAATCTTCTGAAAGCGAAATGTCTGAAATTAGCGATTCTGGATTGCTGGATGTGGCAGAGGTGGCCTTTTTGCGCTTAGGGGGCGGGGTTGTTCATGAGTCCACCTCTAGCTGACTAGTCCCTAAACTTCCTGTAGCTCTTGGGAAACCTGAATTTCGGGCATTGGCTCTAGTGGAGTAGTTACTGGGGAGTATCGGCAGTAACAAATAACCACAGCCTCAAAATCATAATTGGGAATTTCTGGGGTATATTCTTCAACTCTGGTCACTTCCCAATCCCCGATTCTGCTGTGGGTACTCGAATCAGGAAACTGTTTATCTGCAAACTTAGGTACTTGATGATATTCTCTGAGTCTATATCCTGGTTCTGGTATTGGAGAATTAGAAGAGTCATAATGTTCAGTAAGTATGCTGGTATAAGCCTCAGTATGAGCCAATCGCCTTGACTCCCACCCTTCTGCTGACATTGACTCAGCTTTGAAAATAATATATTTACCCATACCATTAATTCTCCTGTTCGTAAGTAGGGAATTTAGTTTCGCCTTCAAATACACAGTCAACTTTTAATACCTTGTTTCCGGTTGGTTCTACCCTCAGCAGTTTCCAACCATACTTTTTCTCCATAATGCGGCACTTTTCAGGATCTGTTGCAGCGTGCCGCGACTCTGGTTTCTCAGCACTACTCATTCTCCACTCCGATGTAAAAACATTCATGTTAATGCTAGAGGATTAACTAAATTAAGAGCAATAACACTCATGCTGCAATCATTCCACTTGCATTTGTGGATTTTGAATTGAGTCTACTGATTTTGTCTTCCTTGACTTCATCAACTACTTGAACTACTTTTTGTTCCTTTTTAGAGTTTCCACCATCACTGTCAGGTACGCGGACTAATAGATCACCAACTTCACATTCCAAAATCTTACATAACTTGTCCAATGTCTCCAAAGGTATTGATTTTGCTTTGCCATATTCAATTTTTTGAACATTAGCTAATGACATTTCCAACCGTCTTGCTAGTTCATTCTGCGAAATTTTTCTTTCGCTTCTAATTTCCTTAAGTCTTACTTCCACAGGCATGACTTGAATTCATATAGATAGATTAACCTACTTTTAGTAGTCTATCTATCAATAGTATTTATTGTAAGCACCTCAATAGATAACCAACCATCATATATCTATCTATTGCATTACCTACTAATAGTAGGTAATATGATAATAACAAAAGACGACACTCCAAGCCTGGTAAGCAAACGTGTCGTCTTTTGAACCTTTACAGGAATCTTTATTATGACCCACATTAGATACTCTCATCAACACCTGCAACTAAAATCCATAGCCCGACTCAAGCAAATCTACAGCGAAATCGGCTGCACCCTTGAGGTAAGCGACAGACGTTGCAAGGATTCTTGGATTAGCGCGATCATCACCCATCAGTCCACCCAAGTTCAGAAAGTTGATGAACAAGCGATGCCTCCGGCAACGTCATGGACGAACGCTCAAGACGAGCTAGAGAATTTCATTGCTGACCAAGCCGAAGCTGTAGCCCCTGAAAGCTTCACTACTGTAGAAATTAACCACTACCACCACGAAGTCTACGCAGGTAAAAGACTCATCGCCTACATCAGCTATGACAACAGCGAATTTGTCACCCAGCCTTGGGTAGTCATGGTGAACGGCGTTGAGAAGTTCCGCTACACGACCCTTACCAGATGCCAACGCTACGTCCAATGGCATCACAAAGACGGTACGCTCAACGCACCAATCCCAGGTGAAATCCCAGAAGTTCCCACCATTGCTGAAATCTGTTTCTATGAGCAGGAAGCATTTGCTGATGGGGAATTAGTAGCCAGCATTAGCTTTGACTCGGACAATCACGAAGACTTGTACTGGAGAGTCATTATTAACGGGCAAGAGATTTTCCGCGATACCACCGCCCCCAGATGCCAAAGCTATGTCAAACAGCAGTACCAACAAGGCACACTACCAGCGCAAAAACCATTTGTAGAACCTGACGCTACTGAGAATGTCATCATGTCCCAGATTTTCGCTGAGTGCGAACAGTTGGGTTTGGAATTGCTGGACGATGGGATTTACTACAGCGACAAAAGACTCGTTGAATTTATCTACAAGAACGGCGTTTGTTGCTATGTACGAGCTTCTTTAGAACCCCAGCAAATAGTCCCCTGTGAATCGCTCTCTGAGAATTGTTCTGGTGAGGAACTGCTAGATAAACCCTTTCACTTGTTGACGGCTGAGGAATGGGAACTGCTGCGGGAGTCTGAACCAGCGTCAGACAGTCGGGAATTAGTAGCTATTTAAACGAAAAGTGGGCTTCGTCGCCCACTCAATTTGACTGTTTAGTTGTCCAAGTATAAACATTTACTCGTTTGTTTTTACAGAAAACATCAATTAGCTTCACCTTCACCAAAATCATGCAACCCACCATTAGCATACCCAAGGGCTGGGAATACCCCAGATTCACGTTAGGACAACGCACAAAGCAAGGGCTAATCATCGGTATCCAATACTACGCTACCGATACTCTTTTGGCTTATGAGTACGGTACAGGCTGGCGTTATACGGTGATGGCTGACAAAAACTCAGAAGAAGTTCGCTCTTACTTTGACGACCAAATTCAAACGCTTTCTGTTGCAGAACTTCAGGCACAACTACAGACAGAAATTGACCATCATCAGCAGCAGATAAAAGCACTGCAAGAACAATTAGCGGGAGGGTTAAGCGATGTCTGATATTAGTCTCATTGAATTAGTGCAGGCTAGTCAATATTTGATATCTAAAATTGCTCAACATCCAGAGTTTTTAGCACTTAATTATCAGCCTGATTTAACAATTGGTGATGCTCAAACTGCTTTGTCTTACCTTCAGTGTGAGCTAGAGAAAAATCAACAATTTACTGATACAGCAAATACTTCTGATTAAAGAAAACTCACCCGAATTGGGTGTAAATAATTCGGGTGATTGCTAGTATTTCAGATTTAGCATCTTACTACATTTAGACTATCATTGCCTACTACAGATTTTAAAATTATGTCAGAAATCCAATTAGGACTTTGCAATCCTCCAGAACCCATTTATATGTCAAAAATGGGGAAATTAGCGGGGAATCTTACTTGTGGTATCACTACAACATCGAACAAGATAAAACCATCCCTGTACAGCAACGGGGTTTAACTGGTTACTTATCAGAAGTACGGGTGACGGCTAAAGAATACAAAACCAAAGACACGACCAAGTTAGATATTGTTATTAATGCTGATGAAGTATATATCATCAGAACTGGTATAGAAACAAATTTTGCTAAGACCTTTTTACTCGCAGCCTCTCAATTTTACGACTTCTCCAAACCCTTGATTATTGCTGTTACTAGCGGTGATGAGAACACTGTTTTTTGTCGATTATATGATGCAACCACTAAAGTTAGAATCCGCAGGGAATGGGATGCTAATGCAGACTGGGCATCAATCATTGCTGATATTCAATCACGTTTGGGTGGATCATTTTCATCTGTCCCACTAATGCCAGAACAACAAACACAGCCCAAATCTACAGCACATCCTCAAGATTTGCGAGTGAAGCATATTCGCACTTTGTTAAATTATCCTCTGGATTTGGTCAAGGAGTATTTGCAGTTTCAAGAAGTTAGTAGTCCTAGCCAATTGCCCATTAGTAAAATTGATTCTCTCGTAAAAACCATGTGTTTGGCTTGGGCTGCTGATAAGTTTGATAATCCCAATTATGCTGAACATTCGTATGAACAGCAAGTTATTGATGCAATTGCTAATGGTGCTGATGAATTGACAGCAATCAAGGCATGGATGCAATATTTACAAGCAAAAAAGACAGCAGTAGTTTCCCAATAATTCAGAATATTTGAGGTGAATCATGAGCTACAAATGGAGTCCGCAAGAGATCGAAATTCTTGAAGAGATGGCAGAGTCATACACGCCAAAACAAATAGCATTCCGCTTAAAAAGACGTGGTTATTACCGTAGTCTCGAAGGCATCAGAAAAAAACTTCATTATTTGGGTTACTCTGTGCGTCCCATTCTTGATAACTATAGCTGCAATGAGGTCGCTAAAGTTTTGCAGGTGGATTCTGGTACTGTTGCGGCTTGGGTAAAACGAGGTTGGCTCAAAGCCATCAAACCATCTGTTCATCAGTACCAAATTAAAAGCCGAGATTTGAAGCTATTTCTTCAAAATCCTCCTCGCAGGATTAGAAATCTCGTCGCTTCTTTTGATCAACAAGCCGTTAAATATTTAGTGGGTTAAGTATGACCTGTATAATCTCTACCTTAGAAAAAAACTGGTATCTCTCCCCACTTTGGGGTAAAAAGATCCTGCCTCTTGAAGCTAATTTATTAGAGCGGGTGTACCTGAAAACTACCAGAACTTTTGGCTATTGCTGTGGTGTTGAGTGGCATCTTGAAACTTGGCTTTACACCATTGTTTGTGACTATGAAATTCTCCGTGCTACTAAATATCAAATTATCGGTCTAGGACGAGTACAGTCCACCAATTTGAGAAACCCCGCTTTTGGTTTGGGCGATCGCGTTATCCTTCCTTCTTTAGCTCACGGAACAAAGCAACGGCTCATTGTGGGAATTCAACTGGTGAATAATTCTTGGTGTTACGCGGTGGAAATGATGTCCCCAACTTTGACTACATCCAATAGGTTTGCGTTAGTTAGCGAACGAGATTTAATTCGAGTGCTGTTGTGAGTATGTAGACTGTCTAGATTTTTACAGGAGCAATTATGACTTTACCCTTAAATCAGTCTGTACTTTTAGAGTCAAAAACACTGAGGACTTCAGCTATCACCAATTTTTCCGATGACAGAGCCTCAGAAATTCTGGCTAAAGCCAAGGCAATTATCTTTGCTGTTTGGAGTGGTGCTGGTTGGGCGACTACTGCACAAATCGCAGAATATTTTGGTGTTACTGAGTCAGCTGTCAAAGAACTCTACCGGGTTAATCAAGCAGAATTTCGGGACTTAGAAACTAAAACCCTTACTGGTAAGGAATTACGGGATGTTAGACAGACATTCTGTCTAAGTTCCAGAACCCCAAAAGCGAGAATTTTTAGTCCTTTGGGTGCTTTGAGAATTGCAATGCTTTTACAACAGTCTGAAATTGCTGCCCAAGTCCGCACCATCATTTTAGACTTGGTTGCAGCTGTACCAACCATCGCACCCCAACCCACCACACCAGCCCTTCCCCCAGTCGAACAACGTCTGCAAACTCTCGTCCAGTCAATGAAGACTTTAGCCGAGTTAACAGGTGGCAGACTCAACCCATACACCGAACAGCATTTCAAAGACTTCGCCGCTAATCTACTGGCGGAACACAACCGAAAAACCCTCACTGGCACACAAGAGAAGTCAATGACCCGCCGCTAAATCTTTGTAGATTCTAGCGGGGGCTTGGAAACAAGCCTACATTGACCAGCCCACCCACGGGTAAACGATATCACGGTCACGACACCCCAGGATGCGTGCCAGTTCTGGGCAACTGTCGCTCAAAATTAAACAGTAAGGACGGGAACCAAGCAGTGTTTTGAGCCGAACAAGCCATGATATCCGGGCGAGGCAAACTTTACTACCGCAAGGTAAGAGGTAACAGTAATGTACGTTTTCGTATTGGATAAAAACAAGCAACCCCTTGACCCCTGCCATCCAGCAAGGGCGAGGGAGTTATTGAAACAGGGTCGCGCTGCGGTCTACAAACACTATCCATTTACGATTATTATCAAGGATAGAGAATTAGAAAATTCAGTCATACATCCACATCGGGTAAAAATTGACCCAGGTAGCCGCACCACAGGAATGACTATACTCCAAGAAAATACTGCTAGATGTGTATTTGCTTGTGAGATAAGTCATCGTGGGTTTCAAATCAGAGAAGCACTTCTATCAAGAAGGCAATTAAGAAGTTCCAGGCGATCGCGTAAAACACGTTATCGCAAAGCGCGATTTCTCAATAGAACTCGCCCCAGAGGTTGGCTACCACCGTCACTAGAATCTCGGATTGATAATATTTTGACTTGGGTGAATAGGTTGCGTCGTGTTTGTCCGATAACTGCTATTTCTCAAGAGTTGGTTAAATTTGACTTACAAAAGTTAGACCAACCAGAAATCCAAGGTGTAGATTATCAACGCGGTGAGTTATTCGGTTTTGAAGTTAAACAATATCTGTTAGCCAAGTGGCAACATCACTGTGCATACTGTGGTGTTAAAGATGTACCATTACAAATCGAACATATTGTTGCTAAATCCTGCGGTGGAACTAATCGCGTTAGCAATCTGACACTAGCTTGCCAAAAATGCAATCAAGCTAAAGGTAATCAACCAATTGCCAAGTTTCTCAAGAAAAAACCTGATTTGCTAAGTCGTATTTTAGCTCAAGCTAAAAAACCTTTAGTTGATGCTACTGCGGTCAATGCAACTCGTTGGGAATTGTACCGTAGATTACAACAAACTAATTTACCTGTAGAAGTTGGTAGTGGTGGACGAACCAAGTGGAATCGAGTCAACAGAGGAATTGATAAGTCTCACTGGGCTGATTCTTTGTGTGTAGGAGGGAGTACACCAGAAAAACTAATTATCAAAAATATTAGACCTTTGTTGATTAATGCCAAAGGTCACGGTACTCGTCAACGCTGTCGCCCAGATAAGTTTGGCTTTCCTAAAGCTCATGCACCTTCATTAAAATCATTTCAAGGTTTTACCACTGGTGATATTGTCAAAGCTCGTGTCCTTACTGGTAAATTCGCTGGAAGATATACAGGCAGAATTGCCATTAGATTCCGCCCTAGTTTTGTTTTACAAACTTTGAATAAAAAGTTTGATGTTCATCCTAAATACCTGAAAACTATACACAAAGCTGACGGTTATGAATACAAACAATAATATTCTAAAGGACAATTCTTATGTTGGCAGAAATTCCCCTCCCGCTAAACGAACTCATTATAACGGGAGTCCCCTTTCCGCATCTGAGATGGAAATTCAGATGCCCCTCTTGTGGTCATATCGCTACCGTTGCAGATTATAAAAAAGCTGGCGCACCTGTAACCGCCGTTGGGTTTTCTTGTGTGGGGCGATGGTTGGAAGTGCGAAAGGAAGCCTTTGATGACAAGGATAAACGTAAGATTCCTTGTAACTATGCTGGAGGTGGATTAATTAACATTAACCCCGTGGAATTAGATGGTCAGAAAGTTTTTAAATTTGGGGCTTAAATATGGAATTGGGAATTTTTCAAAAAGATGCACTCATCGAAAAATTAGCGAAGAAATTCTACGCACTTCTGGGCTATGTGGTGAGAGATGATTACCGAATGCAATCCAGCAATCACCCCACAGAAAAAGCCTGTTTTGAAATGGCAATTACTGCTATTGAGGAAGTTGAGTTTGCCTTTGCTGATTTAGATACTCATGAGGATGAAGATGAAGAAACTATCACTTGGCAGCAAGGACAGCCTTTGCATGAACAACAACAATACTACTTCGGTAAGTACGATAATTTCGCACTAGTTCTGCTAACCAATGGTCATTTAACTCGAACAGAAGCTTATTTAGATAGCCAAAGAATTTACATTCTTGAAGAAGATACAAGTAAGGAAGAAGCTACTAATAACTTACAAGACTTTCTCAGTTTATTAGCAAAACAATCACAAGTTTTAAGCAAAATCAAATTTGAGGATAAAAATTCATGAAAATTATCGTTCAAATAGTCGAAAAAATCACCAGCGAAGCCCATATCAATATTCCTGATAGGCTGACAGAAGAAAGCATCAAACAGCACATTATTGACCGCTATAAATCTGGAGCTATGCAAACTGATTTGAACATTTTCAAAGTTGATTTTGAATCAATCAGCGCACAGATTGTTAGACCATCCGAGGAAATTTAATGAGTATCATTCAAACAAAACTAATAGAACCAGAACATAAGATCAATAAACATCCCCTGAACTTCTACGAATCTCCATCCTGGTTCACAACTGAACTACTGCGTTACGTTAGATTATCTGGTGTGATTGGTGAGCCTTGTGTGGGACATGGTGCGATCGCTTCTTTACTCCGAGTGTGGCCATACACAAAATCCATCTGGACGAACGACATTGATCCGAACAAAGACGCTGATTATCACTACGATGCAACACAGCCCAAAGCCTGGAATGAGTTTCCTGCTTGCGATTGGATTTGCACCAATCCCCCCTATGCTCAATATGCTGCACCAATTATCAAGAATGCTTTCAAAAAAGCGAGTGTGGGTGTTGTGGCTTTCTTACTCACCAGCTTTTTAGAACCTTGTGACGACAGAGCTGATTTCTTGCAGCAACACCCACCATCACTTGTATTAACCCTGCCCCGGTTCTGCTTTCGCAAGGACAAAACTGGTAGTCGTTGGGCTACCGATAACATTACTATCTCTTGTTTTGTATGGGACAAGCGCACGACTTCCCAACGGCTTGTCATTCGTCCCAAATCTCAAATTATCGGCTTCTACAAGAACCCTGAACAAGCGATTCCTCTTCAACAAGCAGAGGGTATTGTTGGCGCGATTGCTCACGGGGAAGTAAGTACAAATTACTTCTAAAAACAAGTTCCCCAGGCTGCATTCAACAGTTGGGGAATTGAAAATGAAAGATGTGGTTTTGGTGAGTTTAAACAAGAATATTAGCTACAGAAGCATTGCCGGAGGTTTTTATGAGCAAGGTTGTAGCGGGTAAATCTCTTAAAAAGAATTATACTCCAATTTCTAATTCATTGATTCGTAATAGCGAAATAGATGACAGCACATTCCGCCTTATTTGCTGGATGACATCACATGATGAAGGTTTTGAGATTAACTTTAATAACATTCAGACTGCTTTAGGTTATGGTCGGGATAAGTTACGTAAGATTCTCAAAAATGCCGAACATTACAATTATTTAGTTAGACGCAAAATCCGCACTTGTGGAGGCTTATTTGATTGTGAATATCACATTTTTAAAGACTGTGATGATGCGATCGCTTTTCGCCAAAGCTTACCAACAAAGGAATTGACAAGTGACCAAAACAATTCGCAATTCGCAATTCGCAATTCGCAGTTAAAAGCAATTGCGAATTGCGAACTGGAAATTGCGAATTGCTTAACCAGGGGGGTCAAAACCGGAGGTGGTCAGACCGGAGATGGTGAAACCGGAGGCGGTCAGACCAGAGGTGGTCGAACCAGGGGCGGTGAATCAACCCCACTAAAAGAAAAACAATATAAAGAAAACCAAATAAAAGAAAACAAAAAGAGAGAAGAAACACACTTCCTCACACTCGATTCATCACTTCGTGAAGAAATTTCTGAAGGAACAGAATTACTAGACCAACCAACCCCAGCCACTCAAGTTGAAAAACTAAACCAACCAACCCCAGCCACTCAAGTTGAAAAACTAAACCAACCAACCCCAGCCACTCAAGTTGAAAAACTAGACCAACCCACCCCAGTCACTCAAGTTGAAAAACTAAACCAACCAACCTCAGCCCCTCAAGTTGAGGAACTAGCTCAACCAGCCCCACAAATTCACTCTTTGTTGCCAAATCAACCCGAATCTTTGCAACAAAACTCAGATCCTGCATTTGGTTCAATCGTGGTGGGGTCGTTCGATAATCTCGAACAAGTGAATATAATTCCTGCCTCAACCCAAAACGTGACTGAGCCGGAGAATCGTGAAGTTCTTACACTCCAGCGTTATCAACAACTTGACGCTGATGGCATACCGCTTAAGCAGTGGGAATTGCGGGACTGGGCAAAGCAAGAAATTGGGCAGTATGTCAAAACTTACCGTAAAAGCGGATTCATCCTCACAGGCGGTAATGATGTCTCCGTCGAGTTTGCGGTTTACGTCGCGGGAGAGAACTGCAAGCGAGGGCAACAACCAACGATCTCACTGGGTTTTAGCGTGATCAACAAATGCGAACGTGATCCTCGGTGTTGGCAGAAATTGGTGGGTTGGGTGACTGAGTGGCAGCAGCAGCGTCAAAGCAAAACTACGGTAAATGTTGCGGCTGCGGTCAATCACCAACAAGAGTTAGATCGCATCCGGCAAGCTGCTAGTACAAAATTCGAGCTTTGAGACAGGTGGGAAGTGGAATTTCTTGACCCTTACACCCTTGGAGAAAAAACTATGATTACTCAAGAGAAATTTGACAAAGGTATCGCTTTACTGCAAACACACTTCAACCGTGAGTTATGCAAGAGCGCGATCGCTATCTGGTCAGAATACCTCAACGAACACCTGGACGATGAATCATTCACAATAGCTGTCAAACAAGCAATCCTCAGTCTTGATTTCTTCCCCAATGCCAAACGATTAGTTGAGTTTGCTTTTGCCAGTAAAGAAGTCAGGGCGATCGCTGACTGGCAGATAGTTATCGCTGCTGCCAAAACTGGTAACGAAGAATATCAAAAACAAATTCTTCAATCTTTGACTCCACAAGGCCATGCTACCCTTGCTTACGTTGGCGGCATAGAAGTTATTGCTCTGGCTAATGACTGGAAATTAGACAAGCTGGAGAAAAAGTTTGTCAGTGTTTACTGTGATTCGCCAACTGGTGTAAGATTTCTTCCCCCTGCGCCAACAAGCTCTAATGAGTCAAGTCAGGCAAATGTTGTAAATTTCCCAGTAAAAAGAGAGCCTATCGACCCGACTCAAAAACCACCCTCAGTTCGTCGTGTACTCGAAAAAATTAATCTGCTGGCTCAAGGTGAAGTAATCCCTACGCAAGAAATTTATGCTGGTATGTTTGCTCGGTATGCTTGGCAGATTGATGAACGACGCTTAAATTTTTTCTTAGCAATGGATGAAGAGACTAAACAACAAGTTTTAGCTAAGTTCAAATTTGCTATGAAAACCAAATCCAATTGGCACTCCCCTCAAGGCATTTTTGATGACATCACTAGCTATCAACCTCCAGTTTCTCCGATTGATGTCAAGGCGATCGCTCATCAATGGCTCGCGGAAGAATCACAATCACAAGCACAAGAAATTGAGTTTTAATTTATGTCTCATTCAAACAATCCCCCCACAAGATTCACAACTCATGACTACCACAATCATCAAAGCCATTAGCCTTCATCAGCCTTGGGCAACATTTATCCCTATGGGACTGAAGAAGTACGAAACTCGCTCTTGGCACACCAGTTACAGAGGCCAGTTGCTAATCTGTGCAGCAAAAAAAGTTAGCACTTCCCAAAAATTAACTCACAACTATTTAATCAACAAATATCAACAACTACTTACTCAAACTGATAACTACCTGGAATGGCAGGACTTACCTTTTGGGTGCGCCGTTACACTTGTTGACCTCACCGCCTGCATCAAAATGACTCCACAATTCATCAACCAACAACCCGAAACCGAAATTGATGAAACAATTCGCAATTCGCAATGGGCTAACGCCCCGCTCCGCTAACGCAATTCGCAATTATTAATTTGGAGTTAAAGACATGAACCAAAATATTAGTATTACGGAAAGAACAAAAGCTTTGGCAATAAGAATAGTTAAGGCTTGTAGTTTTTTAGACGAAAAACCTGGAGTCTGTCGAACACTATCAAAGCAATTGCTCCGAAGTGGAACATCCAGACCAGCGATCGCACTTATCGAAAACCCCACAGGTTTACTCTATCGCGGACTTGAGCAAATCATCTGTGACCTTGACAGCATCGGGTACATGGGCGAATGGAACTGTATCTCTGCACAACAAGTCGGCTTGCCGCACGAAAGGAAACGAATCTTTATCATTGCCTACCCCAATGGCCTATTCAACCGTCAACAGCCGACCCCCTGGACAAACCAAATTGGAAATTACATTACGCAAGTTCGGCTCTCTCTCGAAACAAGAAGCTATCAACCCGGAGTTCTTGCGGTGGCTCATGGGGTTTCCATTGGAGTAGCTAAAAATATTCCCGGTAACTATGATGCTCGTCGTACTTATGGGTTGAGTTGTTCTCCACGACAAGCAGCTGTTGCTTGGAAACGCATTGATTATCTGTGCAGTCTGTTACGAAATCAGGAGTGTGCATCTTGACAAACCCGATCAACTTGTTGGAATCTTGCTGGTACATCTCACCACCCTGGGACAAAGATATCCCGCCATTGGTCATTAGCCTCCTGGAGAGGGTTTATCTGCCCAAAGTCAAGTCATTCGGGTACTGTTGCGGTGTCGAATGGTCTGACGACGGCTGGTGCTATTCTATTGCTCTGAACAACCAGATTGTATCAGTATCAGGAGTCGAAATTGTTGCTTCTGGGCGACTTCAGGCTGTACGTCTTCCCAAACCCACTTTTATGGTCGGTGAGTTGGTCAAATTCCGCCTTGCTGATGCCCCCAAACTTCGCACCGTTTTGGGACTACAGCTGATCAACGATTCGTGGTTCTATCAAATCGAGTGGGCATCCCCAACCCTAGAAAACGTGGGTAAACCAATCTGCATTCTGCCCCAATCCTCTCACCAACCCTCAACAACCTGTCTTGCTTGGGTAACTGACTACGATTTGGTGGGGGTATAGTATGATTTACACCTCATATTACGCAGGTCAAATCAAAGGTGAACCAGTCTCCATCTCACTGTATCCCCCAAAAGCCTGGACTGGCAAGCATCTTCCTCTGTTCGCCCCTACTCCTGAACTTCTCAGTTGGTGGAAATCCTCCGCAAAAGATATCGCCGCACAACAGGAATACAAACGACAGTTGGGCGAAATTCTTGATTCTCGGCAGCAACTGATACAGCTTTGGGCGGACAAGCACAAGAACAACCCTGGGGACATAACGCTGTGCTGCTTCGAGAAAACTGGGGATTTCTGCCATCGGTATCAAGTAGGTGAGGAAGTAGTACAAAAATACTTACCTGAGCTTTGGGGCGGCGAAATCAACAATTCGCAATTCTCAATTCGCAATTCGCAGTTAAAGCCAATTGCGAATTGCCAATATCCTCAGCAGGTGTTAAGTCTAATCGAACAATGCCATGATTCCGGCTTTCCTGTAGTCTGCGATCGCCTAGCTTGCGGGTACTATCGGGTATCTCTGCACGGGGAGAATTTGGGCGATTGGTCGGATTTGGGAGTGCTGGGGGTTCTGTCGGGGTTGCGTCATGAGTTTTACCGTGGGCGGTTGTTTTCGTCGTTGGCTGCGGTGGCAACTCTTCCAGTTCCAGAAGTACCACAGCCTGTTGCCGCACAACCTCAATCTCCCAGCTTGATTACTCGGCTAGGCAAGCTAGAGGGCGATGAATTAGCCCAAATTCAAAACTGGTGCAAGTCTATCAAAAAACAGATGTTCCCCTCAGTCTCTCAGTATGCCGATGGTCGTCTGGAGTTGCACCTGCGGCGGTTCGTTAGTTTGACTGGTGCTAAGTCGGGGAAAAAGGCTGAGGTAAAGTTGATTGAGCCGGGGCGTTATGCTGGTGCAGATGTGATTGAGGCTTTGGGTGAGAAACTGCTTCCAGACTTTCACCAAGCGTTAGTGTTGTTTTACCCCGCCGGGACACAAATCAAAGTACACCGCGACTCGCCAGCCTATGCTTCGGGGGCAGCGCAAATCAACATCTTGGGTAGGGCGAAGTTCTCTATCTCTGGTTGCCAAGATACTCGGCGGATGGAATCATATTGGCTGGAAGATGGCGATTGCATTGCTTTTGACAACAAGCAGCCACATGGGATTGATCGGGTGGTGGGCGATAGGTGGTGTGTATGTTTCTTTAGGCTCAAGGCGGAGTGTTTGGAGGGGGCGAGGGGTGAGCAGTTGAGTTTGGTTTAGCTATAATAATTCAAAAGCATAAAGCAGGTGTGATTATGCAGGCTATTTTTTGGACTGTAGAAGAAGTTGCCCAAAGAGCTAATCAATTTTATAAAAATGGTATTCGCCAAGAGGTTGAGCATGGCGATAATATTGGCAAGATGATTGTGATTGATGCTAAGACTGGGGAGTATGGAATTGATGAAATTGGTATAGAACCAGGATTTAAGTTAAAGCAGAAAAACCCCAACGCTAGATTATTTATGATCCGAATAGGTTATAATGCTGCATTTGGTTTTGGTGGAAATATGGAGCGTATAGCCGAATGATTGACCTTTTTTGAATTCAAAATTCAAAATGAAGAGAAGAGAAGAGGATTCTGAATTCTTGTTCACTGAGTCACAAACCAAAATAATTATGAAAAAATTAATAAGTATTATCCCCATCGCCACATTACCCCATCTATCGGCTTGATTCGATCTTAATATTTTGTTCTTTGATTGCCTCCATTAAAAATTCTTCTTGCTCCTTATTGCTATACTTTAATGCAAGGAAATAGACTTTATTACAAAATGACATATAGCTATCTCTTTTTATTAAAGATATCACTATTGTCGTATATTCCTCTGGTTTTTTAACTTCAGCTAATGAAGAAATGTAAGCATCCATAAATTCATTTTCATTACCAGGAATCATCCAACTCCCATATTCATCAGCAAAGATAATTTCTTCACCATCTTCCATTTTCGTAATCAGTTCGTAGAGAATCTTGAAAGATTCTACAGCAGATGTATGTTCTTTCTGTTTTGTTAACTGGCAGCTAGATTGTAAAAGGTCGCCTAGCTTCTCAAACCATTCTTCTGTTTCTTGAGGAATATGAGAAAAGTTCTTTGAATTAATATCAAATGGCGCATAATATGCCCCAGCTAATGAGTCTTTATAAAATTTTTTTGATTCTTTTATAATGTCCTGCTCTAAGCTTTTTGATGGGTTACTATTCTTCATTAGATCACCAAAAATATGCCGCCTTTGTTGAGTATTCGTTTCGTAATATGCCGAGTATAACAACTCAAGTAAAGTTGCCTTAGTTTGTCGCTTTAGTGCTTTAAAAAGTGATTCTTCATTCATATCAATATTAATTCTATCTGACAAAAAATTGCTGGTTATTCAGAAACGCCTAACGTTTCATGGTTAGCAGCTACCAATCTATTTGCATTTTACCAAAGGATTAAAGTACATCGGGATTCGCCAGCCTATGCTTCCGGGGCAGCGCAAATCAACGTCATGGGTCGGGCGCGTTTCTCCATCTCTGGTTGCCAAGATACTCGGCGGATGGAATTATATTGGTTGGAGGAAGGCGATTGCATTGCTTTTGACAACAAGCAGCCGCATGGGATTGAACGGGTAGTAGGTGATAGGTGGTGTGGCTCAATCCCAAAATCAGTAACTAGCTTTGTCAAGTTGTGCAATCCACTGATTGATTTGGTCGCGTTTATCGGCACTTAGCCGCTCAATTGCTGCTTTAATAGCTGGTTTTTTATATATTTGCCATAAGCAAGAAAACATTTCCATATCTTGGCAAGCTTCTAAATACTCTGCTGTAGTTGACAAATTTTCTTCACTCAACCATTCCTTAGTTTCGTATTCATACTCAGCTTTCATTTTGTTAAGTCTGTCTTTTTCTAGATGAGATAACCTAGTCCAAATAACTTTCTTCACATTGTCTGGACGACTAGACATAATTTTGGTCACGTCTAACCATTCTTGAGCGTTGCGAACACGGTAGGCTAAAAATTCTATGCTCTCATCAAATATTTCTTCTGGACAACCAAGTAGCTCAATAGCGTAAAGTAATTCTCTGAGATTTACTTCTTGGCAATTTAAAAACCAGTTTCTAATTGTAGAATTATAGAAAATTAACTTTTTTTCTGGGCTTCTAAACTTGCGTTTTTTGGCTTGAATAATTGGCACAATTAAAATTGAACGGACTTCAGGCGGAAGGGAGCATCCAGTTTTGGAAGATTTACCATTTATGGGAAAATGTAAAGGGAAAAAACCCTGTGCGATCGCTGACAATGAACCAAGAGAAACAAGAACGGATCAAAGCCTGCTTACAAGAATTGTCAACACTGCTGTATGAAGAAGCAGATAAAAGTAAGCTGACAGACCTCGAAGGCATAGAAAAAACAGTTCGCAGTCAAGTATTAGAACTAGTCAGCCCAGAAATAGCCCTTTTTTTATCGAACAAAAAACTGGAACAAAAGTAGGTAAAACCAGGAAAATAAAAAGCCTAGTAGGGGAACTGAAATTAAAAGCTAAACAGCTTATTAGACTAGGTTTAAAGCCAAGAAGTCGCTTAAGTCCATTACTTCAAAAGTGCTGTTTGAGGTTATCAGCTAACGAATCCTACCAAAAAGCAGAAATCGAGATTGAGGCATTGACAGGAGTAAAAGTTGGTCACTCAACACAACAACAACTAGTCCTGTCACAAGAAATTCAACTACCACTTGCTAAACAATCAGTTTCAGAAGTTAGCGTAGATGGAGGAAAAGTCCGACTTAGGGGTAAACCGAAAGCAGGCTGTCACTGGCGAGACTATAAAACCGTTCGTCTGCAAGGGATTTACTATGGTGCGTTTTTTGATGACAACCAATCATTAATTGATTATGTCAATAGCCAGCGTCTAGTTAACCCGTTAGTCTGCTTAGGAGATGGTCATGATGGTGTATGGAATCTCGTCAAAGAGTTTGGTAAAAGTGAGAATTTTGAGCGTTGGGAAATTTTAGATTGGTATCATCTCAAGGAAAATCTTTACAAAGTGGGTGGCTCTTTAAAGCGACTCAAAGCAGCTGAAACTCTTTTATGGCAAGGTCAAGTTGAAGAAGCCAAGGCTTTATTTCATAATTGCCGAGGCAAACAAGCTAAGAACTTCATCGCTTATCTCGAAAAACATTGCTCCCGTATTGTCAACTATAGCTATTACCAAGCTGAACAACTTTGTTCTATTGGTTCTGGTGCAGTCGAGTCTGCTATTAAACAGATTGGAGCTAGGATGAAAATTTCTGGCGCACAGTGGAATGTTGGGAGTGTCAACCAAATCCTTTCTGTTCGTTGTGCTTATCTGAATGGTTTACTTGCTATTTGAGTGTTTCAGCCAAAAGTGGATGCTCCCAGGCGGAACTTCTTTGAACTCAATATCAACGCTAGAAACAATTACTGGTACTCCATCATTTTCGCTAACAGAAGATTCCTCTAATACCCACTTAAAAGATTTACGGCAATTAGGACAATCTGCTTCATATTGGATAACAAACTCTGCTGTCTTAGAATTAAAGTATTCTTTGGTACGAACTAAGGCAACCATTGGTTTGAAGACATGATGACAGTGGGGACAGCATCTCACCCCTTGGGTATCTGGGTCACAGGATACTGGGTCTAGACTCCATTTTCTGTTGTCACAGGGACGGCCTAGCCTAAACCAGTTATCAGTCATATCTAGGATAGTTGCAGATTCTTTTCCCAGTGCAGGACGCAATATTCTGCCAATCATTTGCAGCCAGAGAGTCACACTGCTAGTAGGTCGAGCAATCACCGCCGCACTAGAGTCGGGACAATCAAATCCCTCTGTCAAAATTGCACAATTACTAATGACCTGTGTTTGACCACTACGAAATCTATCTAAAATTGCTTTACGTTCATTATTAGGTGTTTCTCCGTGCAAATGTTCGCAGGTGATGCCATCAGCACAAAACACTGCTGCAATCTGTTGAGAGTGCTTGACGTTGACTGCAAAGATAACTGTCTTGTTACCAGGACAAAAATTTTTCCACTGCTTTAATACCTCAGAGGGTTTGTAGTCAGAAGCTACTTCTTCTAATTCTTTTTTGGTAAAGTCGCGTTTTTGAGGGACTTTGTGCTGGGAATATTTAAAGCCTGCGATTAATTTATAATCTGTCAAGTGTCCCAGGGCAATTAATTCTTTGGTCGTGATTGAGCAAATCAGGTGGTCAAAAATATCTCGCAATCCATAACCATCTTCCCGTCTTGGTGTGGCTGTCAGTCCCAAAATCAATGCATCTGGATAAGCATCTAACAATCTGCGGTAACTATTGGCTGAAGCATGGTGCGCTTCATCAATGATGACAAGCTTGGCTGTCGGGTAAGTTTGACGGCGAGCAAGAGTTTGGATACTGGCTACTTGAATTAACGAATCAGTAGGCTTGTATCCGGCTTTGATGATGCCCGGTTGCACTTTTGTCACCGCCGCCAGTTTCTCTGTGGCCTGGGTAATCAACTCCTCTCTGTGAGCGACTACCAACACACCTGAACCCTCGGCTGTCAATTTAGATGCCACTGCTGCAAAGATAATAGTCTTGCCACCACCCGTGCTTAGTTGCAGCAATACTTTTCTCATTCCATTCGACCATGTGGCGAAGGTTTTTGAAACTAAATCTTGTTGGTAATCGCGCAGACTGAACATTCTTGGTAATGGTCGCAGGAGTTCTATCGAGAGATAAACTATTTGTCTGTTTTTTCCTCACCCCCAAGCGGCTTTTTCTTCAGAATTGGTAATGGTGGCGGATTACTACCCTCTGTGTTGCCGCTTAATTTATCCTTTTTAGATGGTCGCAGCCAAAGGTGTTGATTCTTTTTAGACTGTTGCTGGACTGTGGCTTTATCTTGTTTGGAGGCTTTGAGAAATCTGGGTGCAGTTTCTAGGGGTGGCGCTGTGAGTGCCACAAAACCAAAAACATCACGCCCTGGTATAAATTTCGCTTTCATGGCCACAAATACTGCGTGTCCTTGCTCTTTTTTAGGGACTTTGGGATTAAATCTGAACGGTCTAACTAGTGCATCCTTCCATAGCAAGGGTAAATGACTGGACTTCATGAATTTCACCTTCCGGGCTGGTTCGGCTTGCTTAATATAGTCCAGTCTTTGGGGGCTAAAGTTGCGGAACACAGAGATGCAGGGAGTAGGGCAGACCGGGATAAACTGCCACAGTCCTGATATCTTAAACTCCAGGTCTTCTAACTCTCCTGAGATTGTCTCCTGGAATCGCCCTTTGTCAAACCCTACTAACTGAAAAGCTATTTTTAGCGGTTGCTCTCTGCGTGGAAAATGAATTGCCTTTGGATAAACTACTAAACGTTGAGTACGGTTGCCAGTAGTTTCTATTTCTCTCTTGAGAGCTTCAAATACTTTCAGTTTTCTCGGAATGTAGAAAAGGGGGTATTGATTTTGACCAATCGTAACAGTGCTGCTGCCAAGAGCATTTAGGTTTACCTCTCCCGTAATTACTCCAACAGCTTGAAATATCGCTCCTGAAGCTTCAATATCATCTTTTGCTGAGTCTGTCTCAATATTTACTTGTTTATCATCTGTTGGGTTTTCCAGTAGGGGATTTACCTCTACCTCGGTTGTCGAAAGTTCTTTTGATTGGATTTGAGCTACGTCTGCTTGCACAAACAGCTTCTCTTCTTGCAACTCAATCTCAGTATACTCCAAAGGCTTAGGTTCGTCAGATGCCATGATGATTGTCAAAGTTTGCGAATCGCGGTCTAATTAAATCTTAGTGTCTACAATTATGATCACAAAATACCTATTCCTTATGTTTAATGCTCCTTTATTAAACCCTATTGGCGAGACTATTTGTTGATTAATCAATCTCAGTCACTAGCCATTGCCACTCGGTGACTACAGATTGGGGAATATTTAGAACCAATGGCTTTTCGCCTTTAACTGGTACATAAAGTTTAAGGGCATCGGTGGTTGGCAATTTGGCTAAAACATCAGTTAAGTTATATTCCCCTACATTGGGAGCAGGTGCAGTTAAAGCGTAAGCGTCGGATGCACTTAACAATTTTCCTGATGTTGCCTCAATTTCTAATGGTTGGGGGTGGGCAATTTCAACTACACCCGGAAAACCCACCAAACGTAACCTTAAATCTCGAACTGGATTGTTGTAATTTTGTTTGAACAGTAGCACCTGCCAAGCGTAACCTTGTTTATCTTTAATCAATACTTGGGAGTGATAACGCAAAACACCAGGGGAATCATGATGTTGCCGCAGCAGTGCAAAGGCTTGTTCCACACTCCATCCACTAAAAGTCAACGCTATCAGGATTACCAGGACGCAACGCCAGAAAAGGGAGTTAAATTTTCGCTGCAAGTGATACATAAACTCAATTTTTATTTGACTGGGTGGTAAAGACTGTCTTTTTGAGAAAATTCCCATCCCGTACTCATAGGGTCGCGGTGGAGCGTATAGCTGAGAAATTCTTTGGGGGTGAGTTTTTCTCTTTCAGCAATTAGACTTTGGGGAGTAACACCGAGTCTTTGGGCTAAACTTTCATTTGTTCTGGGTTGTAGTTCGACTTGGGGTTGTTGGTGTGAGTACACTTGTCTGCGCGGTCTGTTGTTGTTGCTGTTATATCTCCCAGAGCTAATAGCCCTCTCCATCTGCTCCAGCTTCTTGGTGATTGTATCTAGTTTAGTTTCTAGATTGGATTCCAATTTCTCCAGTTTCTCCTCCAATTTGCCTGAGTTATTGATATCAATACTGCTATCAAACTGGGCTATCAATTCCTCTAAAGCTTGCAACAAGGCAATTGTATGCCCTTGACGGTGCAACTTGGATAGTCTTTTTACTGCTGGAATTAAAGCAGTAGGCACACGAATCATTTCGCTTGGTGGGGTTTTTTGGTCAGTCATTTGATATCAAATTTGATAGCAATAAACTGATGATAGATGAAAATCGCTATTTTTCTCTAAGAAAAATGGAGAGGCGATCGCCTCCGGCGGGCGGTTACGCCATCGCTGACAAGCATTTTCTTAGAGGAAACTTAGGCGATGAGCTACGCCCCACTGTAGGTGATGGGTCGGTCATCACGCTTTGTAGTCAAAATCTGAAAACCGAGTCAAAAATGATGATGATTAATTTAATCTGCGATACTATCTAAAATTTATGCGCTTAATCAGTCGTTGTCAGGCTTTGGCTATTACCAGTGGTTTAATTGCTCTGTTGGGATGTTCACCAGCACCAAGCCAGCAACCAGCACCGACAATAGAAAAACCATTACAGGCGACACCCCAAGTCACTGCACCTACAAAACCCTCAATCAGCCCCCACCTGTTGTTAGGCAATTCCAGTGGTGCTAGTGCAACTGTTGCTACTCCAGATAATTATTTAATGGTAAAAAACCAGTATGCACTCTCCTACAACCGAAGCAAAGGAACTGCCAATTGGGTAGCTTGGCAGCTTAACTCCTCATGGCTGGGAGATGCAGACAGACAGAATAATTTCCGTCCTGATAACACATTGCCTGCGGGTTGGGAGAGAATAACCCCAAGTATGTACTCTGGTTCAGGATATGACAGAGGGCATATTGCACCTTCAGCAGACCGCACCAAGACAAAAGAGGATAATTCCTCAACTTTCCTCATGACCAACATGATGCCCCAAACACCCGATAACAACCGGAACACTTGGGGGAATTTAGAAGATTATTGTCGAGAATTAGTCAGTCAGGGCAAAGAACTTTACATTATTGCTGGGCCTAGTGGTAGTCTTGGCGAACCCCTCAAAGGTAAAGTGACAGTTCCCAAATCCACTTGGAAGATTGTTGTCGTATTAGATAGCCCAGGCTCAGGGCTTAAGGGTATTACTGCTAATACTCGTGTAATTGCAGTGAATATTCCCAACGACCCAGAATTAAATAATGACTGGAGGGCTTATAAAGTGAGTGTTGACGAATTAGAAAAGTTGACTGGTTACGATTTCTTGTCTAATATTTCCCCAAATATTCAAGCCAGTATTGAAAGTAAAGTTGATAATTAGTAAATAGGTCAAGTTTCCACAACTTTAGTAGCAACACCAGCTAAATTTCCTGTGGGCGTTTCACCAATAACATAAACATCAATTTCTATCTTACCGAGGCGATAGACCTGTAAATTACTCAGGTTTTCTTTGAGTGTCTGCACAAGAGTTTGAAACCTATTGACGGTTTCCTTCTCTTCTTCCTCATGCCAATTTTCAGGAGTTGTTGCTACACCAAAAAAATCATCAACCCCTACGATTTTTTCAGGTGTGTCTATGGGATGATTGGTCTGTTGTAAGATTTTTTCAGGTGTTGCAGGTGCAATATCAGACCACAAGAAAGCTTCACAAGGATATTCCGACTCGCTCATAAACAGCAAGCCGTCTGATGCTTGTTTTAGCTGTTCTAAAATTTCCGCATTAGTTTTAGTCATTATCACAATAATAAAGCGTAGTTTACCGCCGCAGGCATCGCTCAAACAGTATCATTCATCCTGCCGTATATTCACCACACCCGTAAGTTGCATTCCACCGATGCGATGAGTGCCATTTTCTTAGAGGAAAAGTCAGCGATAAGCTACACTCCGTCTTAAGAGCGACTAGAAACTAAATTTCACAACAGGATTTACTCAAGTTGAGGTTCATGATTATACTCATCAAGAGATAGGCTGTACTATCAAGTAGGATAATCGCGATCGCTTAGGCGGCGCAGAGCATCGTCACTAAAAGTAGGATCATCTAAGAAGTATGGCAAACTACCGCTTTTTGACTATTTGGCAATTAGATGCGCCTATTGAGAAGGTTTGGGATGCAATTATCCATTCTGAACGCTGGCCAGATTACTGGAAAGCAGTCGAAAGCGTAGTTGAGCTACAGGTAGGTGAACCTAGTGGGGTGGGGAACATTCGGCGTTTCACTTGGAAAACTCCCCTGTCCTATAAACTGGCCTTTGACACTTGCATTCAGAGAATTGATGCTCCTGTTTTAATGGAAGCAGTTGCCCACGGTGAAGTAGAAGGAGTGGGTTTATGGGAACTAGAACCAGTCGAAAATGGCACAATTGTTCGCTATACCTGGACTGTGAAAACTACCAAACTTTGGATGAATCTACTAGCAATTTTCATTCGCCCTTTGATGGAATGGAATCACAACGTCATCATGCACCAAGGCGGCAAAGCAATGGCTCAACTCTTGAATGCACGTCTTTTGAAGAATGAATCATATTAGAAAAAGCTAGTAAACAGGCATCGCTTTACACGCTATCATCCATCCAGCCGCACTCAGAGTTTGGGCAGTCCCAATGCACCCTTGAGATATAGTCACGCTCATACTCAGCACCACATTGAGGACACTTGCCTGTAAACATTGGGTGAGTGTCGATAAGTTCTAACTGTTCCTCTGGTGTCAGTCGCTGTTGGGGCTGTAAAATCAGTTCGCCATTGTAGTAACTTGCGCCTTCTGGTTGCCACAGTTCTACAGGTTCGGCGTTGGGGTCTTCTCTGAAGTCTAGGCAACTATCACCGTCAACCCCACCAGGATGAACGGCACAGACGAGGTGGGAGTCATGGGCATAAAGGAGACAGCGATCGCACATTGGGAGTTTTGGCATATTACCAGTTATACACCCTGCTTTTTCCTCTCTTGATTTTTCTTTCTTCGGCGATCGCTCAAAGCAGTATCTCTTAAATCCAAATACCTTAAATCCTTGCCAGCCACTTTGTAAGTGCTAAATCTGCGAGTGATTCTAGAGAATTAGAAACATTTTTGTAGCTTTGACGAATTGTTACTGGTGTAAATGATTTAGAAGAACCACTATGAAACATAGATTTAGGCCGTTTTTCTGGTGGCATAGCATCCCATTCTGATTGAAGTTTCATCCTGCCAAAGCCTTCTGGCACATGACCAACATGAGTAACTGTTTCACCATCTATCCAGAGGCGCAACCTACCAATCACTTCTTTTTGTCGTGATGTGGGAGTTGGTAGCCAAAGGAATATAATCGGCTTATGAGTGTTTCTGTGATAACAAATTTCGGCTATAGGTTTACTTTTACCTCTGCCATATCTAATAGTATTTCTACCTTCAATATCTTCCTTCACTCGCTCATCAAAACTCAATATTTTTTCTCTAAGCTTGAGAATCGCTTGCTGTTCTGACCCAGTGCAACTACCAAGCCAATCTAATAGTAGTTGTGGTGTTTCAGGAATATTTTGAGATGTGCTGCTAAAAGTTAGCTCTTGATAAGGAATAGGAATTGACCTTGTTTGATTAGTATTAATATCTTGTAATTGCAAGTAGAAATCTTGATTATTTTTTAGGACACTAACCTGTAATAAATCAATTTCTAGCAAATTATACTTGCAGTCAATCAGATTATGTCTATGAAAGCATGGTGCGGCTGCTATCAGTTTAACTGGCTGGTCATAGTCTATTTGTTCTGCAAATGATTTTTCATCTAATAGGTTGTCATAGTAACGAGTTAACTGCTGAATAACATATCTATCTTCAGCGTTTTTAAGTTCTAGGATTATTAATTGTTTCGTCTGGTTCAGTGCCAAAATATCGCAGACTTCACCTTTAACAGCATACTGTCGCTTTAGCGGGGTAAATCCTAATAACTGCTGTAAGTTCTGCCAAATAAAATCTTCTAGGGCGGCTTCTGATGCAAATTCCCAACCCTCACCCGTTTTTCTTAAAGCAGCACCAGCTAACATAATTTCTCAATCAGCATCAAAAAATCTAACTACAGCTAGCTTACCCTGAAATGATGTGAGATAAACAAAGTGTTTAATTTTATGATTTAAATATGGTTTAAAATAGTCATATTGAAGGTATTTAATCCCTAATTAGCTAACATTAAATAATAGTAAAAATTCTTGATTATTATCATACGTAATCGGGCAACCCCAGAACAAATAGAACAGATGATTGAGGAGCAGAAGTTTTATATTAAACTAGCAGTTGATATAGAACGCCATATCCTGGCTGGTGGCGGTGAAATGCACTACTTTTGTGAGCAAGCTTTGCTAGAGGATGGAAGCTCTCAAAAGAATATCTGGGGAGCAGGTTTTATGCCTATTACTCAAAAAATCAGCTATGATTCACTAATCAATATTCGCCCCAGTCAAGGTAATCGTTCAATGGAGATACTTGACGCTACCATGAGAGAACAAGTTGCCCAAATTATTACAGAGTTGCTAGGTAACGTATGACTGACTGGAATCAAAAACAAGAACGCTTCCTGCAATATAATATCCCCACTCGCTTGGGTCACTTAGCTACAAATTTAGCCCGAATTAAATCTTTTTGTGACGATGTAACACCTCAAGATGTAGTAGCCAGTCTTTTAAAAGAAAGTTTGTATTTTATTGAGTGGACTGTGCCTAACATGGTGCAGACAGACATTGACCAAGCAGCCGAGATAGTGGAATTGGGACGGGCTTTAACACGTTGGCTATTTAACTGGGAAAAAATCAGGTCTGATTCTACAGCTTTAACTCAGGTTCAAACTGAAGTGAGCTTGTGGTCAGAGCGTGTTTTAGATATGTCGGGATTGTTATCAGAATCAACAGCACTCACAGCATAGCCCATCCATTGCACAGGGAATGTAACAGAGTATGTGACACCTCCTTGTTATCAAGTTTCCTTTAAGAATTTGATGGAGGAGATCGCTAGTTGAATTTATTTTTTTGGATTTGAGATACAGCAGAAATAGCACCCAAAGCTATCAGTCCTAACATTGGGGAGCTATTGTCTGGTACAGGTTGAGCAACAAACTTTAACACTTCGCCTTGTCCTGGCAAAGCACCTTTGTTTGACACATAGATACTACCATCAGTTCCAATGGCAAGGCCTGTAGGGGCAATTAGCCCATCACTAGCGATGGTAGTACGAGTACCATCAGGCGCAATTTTGATCAAAGCACCATTACCACTCAAGATTCCTTCACTGGCAAATTGTAAAACGTACAAACTGCCTTGAGGGTCAACAGCTAAACCAGTAATCGCTGTAAAACCACCTGCATAGATTTCGGGAGGAAGACCAGAAGAAATTTTATAGACGTTAGCTGTACCTGGAGAAAAAGGAAATCCAGTTAGTTGGCCAACAAATAATTCACCGCTACCAGCTGTGGCGATCGCTGTAGGTACTGACTGTACAGGAATGGTTTGACCTGTAAATGGGTTCGTTCCTAAACTGCTAGGAAAGACAACCCGTACATTCAGATTACTGCCATCTGTATTGACTTGGAGTAAATCATTACCTCCTGCATCTGTGATATAAGCTATATCATTTTGGATTAATAGCCCATAAGGGTTGCTATTCAAATCAGTGCCATCAGGATTGTTAGCAGCCTCAAAAGCTCCTATATCAGCCACAGTTGTCCAAGAGTTGGTATTAAAGTCAACTTGCAAGAGTTTGCCAAAGTCGGGAAATGTCAAAGGA
>NZ_JACJRG010000045.1 GCF_014697125.1 Anabaena minutissima FACHB-250
ATCTATTTTTCCCCAAATAGTCGTGTCTCTTCTTTTACTTAAGATTGAACGCCTCGCTACCCTTACACGTAGTTGTGGTTTTGACATCTCTATTTCCAGGTGCAAGAAGTGAGCAATCAAGCCTGTAGTCGCTCCAGCCGCTAACCAAGTATTTTCCCCAAATCCTAGACGATCTCCCTTTAAAGGAACGCCAAAGATTGGATTTTTAATAAAGTTGTTCCACATTGCATTCCAAACATTTTCACGGGTATTTCCTGCTTCTATAAATCTGCTACTTACTTGTTCATTGCTATTGAATATATCTGGATTTATGAATAAAAATATAATTGTCAATAAGACACTAGCAAACAAAACTAGGCGTAATAAAGTACCACTTCTATTTCGATAGAACAGCAAAATTGAAGTAATTGCCATAATTGCACCAGTGCGAGAACCAGTTAGAAATAGAAAGTAAGCAATGATAAGTAACATACCTAGCCAAAAAGCTTTTACCCAATCCCATTTTTTTTTGCTTTCAATGAGGAACATAAAGCAGGGAACTGTACCAGCTAAAAGAGCAGCCGCGTGTTGAGCATTAGCCGTAGTCCCCATGAATCTTCCTTGCAAAAATGTCATGGCGTGCATATTAACAGCACCTTGATAAGTGCAAGCCACAGCAAAAATAACGCCGGTCATAGCGAGTGACCAAACACCCAGATGAAAATTAGATTCATCCTGCAACCAACGAGAAGGCCCTAATTTGAACATGAGAACTACTGCACCAAAAGTCATGGCTGCTAGTACAGCAAAAGCTATATCACCATACAATAAGACCTTGAAAAAAATCGCAGTCTGAAACATGATAAGGTAGTTAATTGGCTGTGGAATTACTACTCGTCGCCATCCATGTTTTGTTTCCATTCCTAGTAGCAGAATCAAAACTAGGATGATTATAGTAAGAGGGCGACCTGCATCACGCAGTTGTTGTAAGGGAAAGACTAATGCTGGTGGTTCTTTTACCCATTCATCTGTGAATTTTGCTAAGGAGGCTGCATAGCAACAACATGAGAATAACAGCCAAGCTAAACGACGAGAAGTTTTGGCTTTCTCCAACAGCATCATACTTAGAGCAATGCCCAGGAAGCCATAGGGACTAAAAACTAAGTTAAGAAGTCTGTTAATAAAATCTGAAGCCATACTTGATACCTCAAGTCAACTGTTCAGTAACCAGCTTACTGGGATTTTTCTTAACTGTGTTTACTTGATACGCATCATGTATGATTTGTTGCCAACGCTTTGCCCAAATATTGGCAGCGTAGGGGGCAGCTAAATGTTGCGATCGCTTGCCCCATGTGCATAAATCTGCATATTGTTGATGTAGAGTTAACATCGCCTTAGCCAAGGCTTGGGTATCTCCTTGAGGAATAATTAAGCCATTATACCAAGGACGAATGACCTCAACGGCTGAACCACAGGCATCTGTACAGATGATAGGTAAACCAGCTGCCGCCGCTTCTACTAATGCCAGTGGCCAAGGGTCAAATCTACTCGGTAATATAAAAGCCCCAGCTGACTGCCATATCTGTTGCATTTCTGTTGGCTGTAAAAATCCTCGATTATCAATTCCCGGTTGTCCTTGAAGTTGTGATTCTTGTGGGCCTTGCCCACAAAATATTAACGTCCAAGGATTGGATATCTGGGATCTATAAATTTGGTAAGCTTTTACCAACACATCAACTCCCTTTATGGGAACATAGCGACCAACAAATAAAAACGAACGTGGCCATTCAGACTGGAGACGCTTTTCCCAAAGTGAAGACCAAGCATCATAATCAATACCATAAACTCCACGAGCAATATTTGCTGGTTTAATTCTTAATCGTGAAGCATATTGCCAACTACGTTCTCCAGCAACGACAACACTATCCATGCGTTGCAAGTAGGAGCGTAAAAACCAGGAAGCTAGGTGCTGTTTCCACGTACCCCACCAAGGAGTATCCATCGTCATGACTAATGCTGTTTGACTGAATTCCGGGGCAAATGCCAACTGACGATACGGTTTATGTAACCAACCGCACAGTACAAGTACATCTGGAGATTCTGCCAACACCAAGCGGTTGATGAAATTGCTATCCTGCCTCTCTTGGATATCCAAAAGCCGACAGGGAATACCCTGCATTAATTGATCAGAAAATGCTGTTTCTGTACGAGCTTGGAAGGCGATGACAAATATCTCTATATCCGAACAAGATTGTAATTCTCGCCAGCAAGCTGCCATGTACCCAGAAATATCAGACCAGCAGAATACAATTTTTTTAATACTCATGTTTATATGGCTTTAGCCTCTCATAATAGCAATTCCCAATTAAATCAGATAAACCCTATTCTCTAAAAAATAGCCTGTAGCCTCCCAGGCATAATCTCTGGACTCAAGAAGAGGTACAGCATTAAAATTGGAAATGCTATAGCTATCTGTAACGTTGAATTAAGAGGCGTAAAAAAAGCTTGAATTTTTCTATTAAGTTTTCAGACGGTAATAAATCAAATTTTAATATCTCTGGTTCTTTATTTTGATTAAATGAATCAGGATGAATAACATTACCCATAATGGGTTTAATCCAAGGCTTACCAGGACCAGCAAAGTGAATCACTTTCGCACTACCAATAATTTCTTTAATATATTCTATATCCTCAATCTTCTTGGCTCTGGTAAAGTACCGAGTTTGGTTATTTCTAACATCATTTAAAGTTCTTTTTCTAATGCCGCTTACTATGGCAACAGAATTTGGAGAAAAAACTTTCACATTCTCACAAAGATGTCCAGCAATTAAAGCCCAGCAAGTTTGTTCACTCCACCAATTAGTTTTTCCTTTATTTAAAATAAATTTTTTGGTTATATTTTCAATAAAATCTAAGTCAATATTCTTAGGACGAAAAATTAAAAATCCGGCATTAAGCCCAGTCAATATTTTTGTCTGAAAAGCAACTATTGGATCAGCAGAATATCCTGGTACTTCATCCACACAAAAGGCAAAATCAGGTAATGTAGATGGTAATTTAATTGGAGCAGTTATGCCTATATCCGTATCGACACTCACAATATAATCATAGTGGGAAAAATAAATGGAATAGTCAACAATACGCCTATAAAAAACACACAATTCTCGCTGTTTAGAAATAGCGGGATATTTTTGTAAGACGGATGTTAATTTTGGTTCATCTAACTCTGTATTAATAAATTTACCTCCGCTCAAAAGTTCGATTTTGGCTTTTTGTTCTGAATTTAACGTTCCATCTGATACAAAATATTTATCAAATTCTGTTAAATAATACTTCCAAGTTCCAACGCATAGTGGAAACCAGTCTTGCTTACTAGAGTAAGCATTACAAAGAGAAACAACTGCTATTTTATTCATAGTAACTGGGTTAATAATCCTGGCTCTTCAGTTCATTTTATGGAACTAGTAATAGCTTTTATCTCTTGCTGTGAGAGGCTTTAAAGTTTTTGAGACTTTCTATAAAACTGCGATTTTAATGCTTTACCATAAAACCAATGCAAGAACCATAATCCTTTCTGTAATATTAATTTGGCGTTAAGCAAATTTCTGTAAAGCAGTGATTACCCGGTCTGTACACTGTTGCCAAGTATACTTTGCTGCGTGTTTGCGTCCTCTTTCTCCGTATTCTGCTGCCAGACGGGGATTTTCTGCTAAGTTGAGTAGTATTTCCACTATGGCATCAGTTGCCTCTGGATTAACAATAATTCCAGCATCGCCAACAACTTCTGGGAGAGATGCTCTGTTTGCAACAATGGCTGGAATACCTACAGCCATTGCTTCGAGTGCAGGAATACCAAATCCTTCATAGAGAGAGAGGAATAAAAGCGATGATGCTCCTCGTAGTAACTGGGGTAAATCCTCATCTCCAACAAGACCCAATAAGGTGATATTGGGTAAAGTTTTAGCGGCTTCAACGTAATCTGCTTCTAATTCACCAGCTACAACAATATTTAAACTACTTTGGCTTTTAAACAAGGCTTCTGCGACTGCAAGGACATTGTTACCCCCTTTTTTTTGACGCAAACCACCAATTACAAGCGTATATGGTGCTTCCACAGGAAGCTTTAAATTTTGTGGGTTGCTTGAGGCCATATCAAAAAAGGATTGATCAACACCATTACCAACTACCACAATCTTTTGTGGATCACCTCCTAATAATTCCACCATCCTCTGCTTAGAAAACTCTGAGACAGTGAACACAACCCGACATTCAGACAAAGCACGACGCACCCAACGTCCCCACTTATAGCGAAACAACTGATGCTGCCAAGTATGTGACCAAGGTAAATTGACTTCAAATGCTTGTACATCATGAATTGTCACAGCAACCGGACATTTTGATACTGGAATGTAAGTTTCCATCGGTGCGTAGAGCCAGTCTATTTGATCTGGCAAATATTTATCCATACGCGGATACCCGAAAAGCTTCCATGTTCTTTCAGTAGCATTTTCTGGTGTCGAGAAAGTGCGCTGGGGTAGGTTACGTAGTGGACAAAGAGGGTCAAGCTTACCATCGTTTCCCAACCACTGTCTTGAGAAAAATAACTCTAACTCTATTCCATCGAGTTGTGCCAGTCTCAGTAGAATATGATTTATGTGTCGCCCTACTCCTGTACATGGAATGTAGGTACGGATAGGGTGAATATAGGCAGAAATTCGCATAAATTTTTAAGTGCCTATTTGCGATTGTTCAATCATGATTGATATAAAAGTCACTGAGTAATAGAATTTTGACTTCTAAGCATTGTTGTAATTTTATGGTATTTTGTATTAAAAAAACGCTGTCGTCTTAAGCTTTCAATAGGAATCTGTTTTATATAATCTAATCCAAGTTCTAAGTAAATAAATAAACAACTAAAAATTTGTTTATTCATTAAAAAGTATTCGTAAAATAACTGTTTATGAGGCATTAAAGCATTGAGCCTATAGCCTGCCCAATGGATGAGAACTATCTGCTTTTTATGATCTAGTCCTCCATAATCCCATAGATAATAATTCCCATTTTCCCGATAAACTGTTCCTGGTTGTCTTGCCCAACCGTTTTGACAAACACCACCAATTACTTCTGCAAAATGTCCATAACGTACTGGTTTCATATCGCAGCAGTAATTAATAAATGCTTGGTCAGTATTGCGGGGATTAAGCTGATCTCGTATTTTTAGTGCCTCCTGTGCGAGTTGCTCAAACTCCTCAATTGAAAATAGTCCTTTATAGGAAGCCCAGAGACCTGATAGAAAGCCACTTCCTTGTCCTTGTTTTAATACTTTTTGACGAAATACTCCCCGCTCATAAACTTGGTCAATAGCGCAGTCATAATGCAGAAAATCAAAGTCTAGATTTTGAACTGCTTCGATAAACGGCTGAAGATTGGCTAATACTACCTGACGGGCATCTAAGTACATAAAATAGTCTAGTGGTCCCCAAAAAGAGGCATAGCGGCGAAACCAATAAGGTCCCGTAGGTGTGTAGCCTAACTCAAATGCCTTACCTATCGCCTCTAAACGAGAAAATGATGAATCAGTATATACTTCAAATTTGTAAATATCGCTTAATTTTAGCAGGCGATCGCACTGGTCATTAAACGGAATCAGAATCAGGCGTAGTTCAGGGTTAAATGTGCGGTAACTATTGAGAAAGGCGATTGTCCAATCGTATACTACATCATTGGCAGAAAAATAAACGCCAATATTTTCTGAATTAGCCATTGTTGGTGTTAGTCCATTTCAGTTTAAATTGAAAAATTTCTTCTTCAGTATAAAAATGCTTACAATATTTGGAATCATAAATATGATTTACAAAATCATTAGGAAAATTAATCATGTCAACCACTAGCTTATTAAGCTGGGCTGATGGTTTTTTATGTGTAACATTTGCGTTAGTCATCTTTTGTATTGGTAATTCAATAAAATCTTGTAGATTTACTAAAATTTTATTCTGATCTTTGAAATCTTCAATTCTTAGAACAAGTACATCCAAATCATCTCTAGATATAATTTGTCTTTTTGCTGCATAGTTGAAGGATTCCGTATAAATATCAATTCCTGTAAATTTCAAAAATTCATGATCAAACCATTCAACTGCATCATAAAAATTCATGCGATTTTTAATTATTAACTCACAAGCATCATTCGGACTAATTGTTAATAAATCTTGCTCTGTTAAACCATAAAGATGAGGATTTTGAAAAAATCCAGAAACTTTTTTTGCAATTGGATCACGAACTATGCTGATAATTTTGAAGCGTTTACCAGGAATGGATTTTAATTCCTGTATTTGTTTTGCTAGTTTGATAGTAGGATGATTTTTACCTACTTTAGGTTCTGTTGCCTCTAGCCACTCACGAGATAAATAATGAGCATGAAAAATATTGGCAACTTTTAACTCTCTTTCAAGTGTTGCATTAATTGTGCTTGAGCCTACTTTACCCATTGTGTAGACTATATAAATGTCGTTTTTTAATGACCAATAAAGTTTTGGGTCAGTTATTCTGGATATTAATTTATATACATTCTGCTTATTTATACCATTTCTTCGTAAATAATTTGTAAACCTGTTCATATTTACTTCAACAAATAATAACTGGTTCATAGTAATTTTATGAGATTTTATCTTTAAGACGTTACTGGATGCAAATAAATTTTAATAAAATTTTTTATAATCAGGATTTATAAAAAATTTTATTAATGTTGTAGCTTGTACGAAAGTATAAGCATGACCATGCAAAGTTTAAGAAAGAGGAAATAGTACATTGCTTGGGTTCGTCTTTAGATGGATACCAAGAAAACTTTTGAGATAGTTGCTTACTGTAATAAGTATAAAGATGGCGCATGGGGACATACTTTTTAGATGCCCAGGGTTTATCTGCTCCTGTGTAGTGAATAATTTTAGGATTTTGCATTCGCTTGGTTATCTCTTCATTTTGAGGCAAGCCTAGTAATTTCTCTTTATAAAGCCGTGTTTCTACATTCCAAACTCCAAGTAAATGGCAATAGTTTCTCCAAAAAATAGCGTTTAAAGCATCTTGATCGCCAAAATGTAGTTTACTTGAATATTTTTCTGCACATTTCAAAACTTTTTTAACATATCCTCTTTCACGCCAATAGGCAGTATCTATCAACATGACTCCACTATTAAAGCAAATATCATCACCTTGAACATCAAAATTCTGTTTAAAAAAATCCTGATATGGAAATTGAACATGAGGTACAGAGCCAATTGGTTTACCACCCAATTCACACTGAAACAACTCAAGAATATCTCCTAAAACAATTAGGTCACAATCTAAATATATAATTTTTTCTTTTTCACACAGATCCGGAATTAGCAGACGTGAATAAGCATTAAGGCTTAAATGTAGAAGTTCCGGCAAAGAGCTAAATAAACTCATATCAATATGTATCACTGATATTTGAGCATTAAATTCAGCGCATATTCGTCTGAATTTTTGGGTATTTTCTTGCGTAATATCTGGTGATAGTATATGAAATTCTAATTTCTCTGGACTTGATGTGTTGTCTAAAATTGAAAGGATAGTTGTTGCACAGTAGCGAGCATAATTTTCATCAGCAGAAAAAAACACAGATATTTTATCTTCCACCTTAGTAACTCCTCTGCACTCTAGAATATATATCTAAATTAATTTTAATTTATCTTGAGTACGTTGGACATAGTAATCACAACGACGGATAATTGTTTCTAACAATTTATTGTAATGTCCACTCTGATAAGCTAATTTTTGTAACCATCTAGCCTGACGAGATTCATTACCACGAGGATAATCTGCTTGCAAAACTGGTACATCTAAAAATTTGCAAAGTTCTTCATATCCATAACCTAAACTCAAATCAAGTATCAATAGATCGTCTCTATCTCTAAAATAATCAAAAACTTCTTCATGGAACTTATGATAACAAACTTTGTATAGTTCTACATTGAAATTGCTTGAGCCAAAGAATTCCTGATTAAAAGCATCATAACTAGATTTCCATCCCCAAATAGAACCTCCTTCACTGAGTAACCATTCCATGCTTTTTAACCACCCCTCTAGGGGTCTTGTAGTTAAAATAAATCCAGAACCTGGACATAACCTATCTAACTTTTGGTAAAACATAGGGATAGGCGTATCTACGAAACAAGTGTATTTGTTAAGGATTGAGTAATCATCATTTTCATAAAAACTGAACGGAAAATGAATAGATGGAATTTTTAGTTCATTTAACGCAACATCTAGGGAAGTTGTTCCTGTTCTTGGTAATCCAATTCCAAATACTTTATTAAATCTCATAATTATCTTAATTAAACTGAATAATTTAAGTTAACTAGCTTTGATACCAGAAGTACCTCGAAATCTTCTTAATTGCAAGATTATTGATTTAGGTAAAAATGACTTAATAATTACAACCAGTTTCCCAAAAATCTTGTAGCTTATCCATTCACTACCATATTGAATTAAGCGGTGATAGAACGGGACTAACCCTTTACTGAGTCTCCAGCGTTCATGAATATAAAGCATCAGTTCTCTAGAACTACCACTGCTACAATCAAACACACAAAAAAGAATATTTTGGCTGAAAAATTTCTTGCCATCTCGATACAACCGCGCCAGTAGATCATGATCTGCACACCAGGTATAACTTGTGTCAAAACCATATTCCTTTTGACACGATAACCTAACTATAGTAGCTTGATGAGAGGTTGGCATATAACGCCAAATTTCCTCAACTGGCTGAGGCATTCTTTGAAAATATCGTGTTTCTAAGTTATCTACTAAGACTTCTTCAACACCTGCCAAAACTACATCAGTATCACTATTTAAAGCATCAGCTAAACTGCTAAGGGAATTAGGAGCATAAAAGCAATCTCCTGCATTCATGTACAAAATCCAATCACCTGAAGCAAGTTTTGCGGCTTTATTCATCGCATCATAAATGCCCTGATCTGCTTCACTGATATATTTACTGATGTGATGAATATATTTTTGAATAATTAGTTTAGTATTATCTTGAGAATCCCCATCAATAACTATGTACTCTATATGAGCATAGTCTTGTTCAATAACACTATTTATAGTCTTTTCTATTAGTTTTTCAGCATTACGCACAACAGTAACAATGGTTACTTTTGGGTTTTGGAGTTGCAACAATTACCTAGTTCCTGTTTCTAAATTTGATTGACACTATGTTTTGAAGATATGCTTCTTCATCAAGTTAAAGCTTACGATTATAAGTAAAGGCTAAACTCTTTGATCATAGTTGGTAATTGTAACCTCAACACAAATCCGAAAAGACACATTTTCAAATTAACAATCTAACCGGAAGAGGAACTATACCATTTTTCTGATTTTCGTAAGGAAAACCAGAACCATATATATCCAAAACTGGAACTTCAAAAGAGGATATATTGTCTAGACTAATAATAGGTTTTCCCCTAACAATATCTAATAAATAAATATTTATACTAATTAAATATCTACCACTACTCAGGTATTTTTCAATATTTCTAACTTCTAGTGAACCAGTATATTGACCATGTACTATATCTATAAAGTTTTTAGTCAATCTGGGATGTAGTTTGGCTACCGGGAAGCCATCGCAGGTATTTATGGAGATACCGATACCAACATTCTTTATAATTTTAAGGCTATTAAGTTCTATTTTAATAGAAAGATTTGCGCTAAGGCTATCTTCCATTTCAATGCGAGTATTTATATTTTCTATATTTAAATCATATTTTTCATTAATAATAGGGAAAAGTTTAAATCTATCATCTGGTGATGAAAATAATTTATTTTCATAAATTGAAGTTATATTATTAATTTCACCACAGCCTTTAATATTACCTCCTTCTAATAGAATACCTTGGTTACAGAATTTTTTTAGTGCTGCCATATTATGGCTAACAAATAATACTGTGCGACCTTGTTTTTGTGAAACATCTTCCATCTTTCCTAGACATTTGTTTTGAAACTGAGCATCTCCAACTGCTAGAACTTCATCCACAATCAAAATCTCTGGTTCTAAATGCGCTGCCACGGCAAACGCCAACCTTACATACATTCCTGAAGAGTAACGTTTTACAGGCGTATCTAAAAATTTCTCTACTTCTGCAAACGATACAATTTCATCAAACTTGCGTTGAATTTCAACCTTACTCATTCCCAGAATTGCCCCATTTAGAAATATATTCTCTCTTCCTGTCAACTCTGGATGAAATCCAGTACCAACTTCTAGTAAACTAGCAACTCTTCCCTTGATTTTGATGCGTCCTGTGGTTGGTTCAGTAATCCTGCTTAAAATCTTTAATAATGTTGATTTACCTGCACCATTACGCCCAATAATCCCAACTCTATCACCTTGTTTAATCTCGAACGATACATCTTTAATAGCCCAAAATTCTTCGCGATTGGGATTGTGTATTTTGGCTTTTGGATTAATTAAGTTAACAAGAGACTTAACTTGATTAACCATTTCATCACGCAAGGTAGTATAGCTTTCTTTTTGCTGATGCCCAATAATATATTTTTTCCCTAAATTTTCTACGCAAATAATAGTATCAGACATAATTTAATAAGTAGAAATTTTACTAGAGAAACATTAACAGTTGAGTCTCAATTAATGTTTCTCTCATGATGAAGGATGAGCTAAACTTAATTACTTATAAACAAGCAGATGAGAAAGCTACACTGCTACACAAAAGCTCAAACTGTCCTATTACTTTTGCTACACTTTGTTCAAGAGATTCTTGGTCAGTAAAACATTCAACTTCTGGTTTTAAAGGAGGTTCATAAGGATCATCAATTCCTGTGAAAAATTTAATTTCCCCTTGACGCGCTCGCTTATACAAACCTTTGACATCACGCTCTTCACAAGTAGACAAAGGTGCATTAACATAAACTTCAATAAAGTTACTACCTATTTTTTGGCGCACCTCCTGGCGTACATCCTGATATGGTGAGATTGCAGAAACTAACACTATTACACCATTGCGAGTTAATAACTGAGCTACAAAACCAATGCGTCTAATATTTTCATCTCTATCTGCCCGGCTAAAGCCTAAATCTCTAGTCAGATTTTGACGGACTATATCTCCATCTAACACTTCAACTTTTAGTCCACGACTACGCAGACGTTGTGCCACTTCAGTACTGATAGTAGTTTTACCTGCACCACTTAGTCCTGTAAACCAAATTGTTGCTCCAATATCCTTCATTTTATTAACTCCTGTGATTTTGGTTAAGAGATATATCTCTGGCTGAAATATGAGGGGTGTACTACATAAAAATGAGGTTTTACAACTATCAGACCTCCTAAATTACATCTGCAAACTTGCGTTCCATCTTGCGGAAATACCAAATCCCGCTAATAAACAGCAAAAATACTAATGCTAAAGACAGGATAAAACCTGGTAAATATATGTGTGATTCACCACCCAAAATTGCCCACCGGAAACCATCTATCACCCCAACTATTGGGTTTAATGAGTAGATAAGTCGCCATTGTTCTGGCACAACGCTGCTGCTAAAGCCAACGGGTGAAATATACAAACCAAACTGCACAATGAATGGGACAATATAACGAAAATCACGATACTGCACATTTAAAGAAGCTAGCCATAAACCAGCACCCATTGAAGCAGCAAAGGCAACAGCAATAAAGAATGGTAGTGTCACAATTCGCCAACTGGGTACAAAGTTATACCAAGCCATAAGAGCTAGTAGGATCATGCCAGAAATCATAAAGTCCACAAAGCTTACTACTACTGCACTTGTGGGTACTACTAGACGAGGGAAATACACCTTTGAAATTAAATTGGCATTGCTGATTAAGCTGTTACTACACTCTGAGAGAGAATTGGCGAAGAATTGCCAGGGGAGCATAGCTGAAAATACCAAAATTGGATAAGGCGCACCCTGAGAAGGTAACTTTGCTAATTGCCCAAACACGATTGTAAATACTAACATCGTGAGAAATGGACGAATTAATGCCCAAGCGATACCAATTGATGTTTGCTTATATCTAACTAAAATGTCACGCCAAGCTAGAAAATAGAATAGCTCTCTGTAACGCCACAAGTCCTGCCAATACTGCTGCTCTGTACGTCCAGCTTCAATCACTAACTCTTGCTTGGCAATACTTTTTTGACTATTCATACTTATATAGTTACTAATTGAAGATAAATTTTATATTTATCTCACACTTAACTTACACTCTGAAAAGCATTGAGAGTTTGACAGCTAACTTGTCTAGAATTTCTACGGGTAAACTCTCCCACAGAAGGATTACCATAAGGATCAATCACCCCAGCCACTTGCTGCCATAACTCCCTAGGTGCTAAAGAAATTTCATAAGTGCGATCACTACATTGGCGAACATGATACCAGTTTTTTTGCTGGCACTCTTCGCACCAGAAAGCCTCTAACCATTCTCCCTGTATGGGAACGGCTGTTTTGTTGGCTATTAACAGTGATGCGGCTCGCTTACTAAAACCCCGTTGCTGTAACTGACCAGCTTGGTCAGCAAACATTTTATATTTTTGACTCACGCTATCAACGTAGCACCCATGAACCGGGCAGTAGATAGCCCGCTTTTTGGAACGTTTTCGATTTCGGTCACACCTTCTCTGCAATTCGACCTCCCAATATAAATAAACAATTTGAACCGGGAAGGTTACGTTTGGAGGGACTGAGATCAAAAAGACCATCAAAGCCCAACTCCTAAAAAATAGCACCCTATATTTAGAGAAAGTATTGGATTTTTTCCTTGCTAAGTTGTTACTTGATTTACATACAAGCTTTTTCAGAGCAAGGAGTTAGATAAACATGGTAACAAAATTAAAATGTGATTTTTAATCTCTTAAGTTTGTTTTGTTACCTGTATTTCTCCTTAATAACTTATACCATGAATGGGTAAGTTCTATACATGAACTTCTTTGAAGTATAGATGAAAATTATGTAATCACTAGATTTTCATCAGCTTACTTGCTATTAATTTGAGGAACGGGTGTAATCTCATCAGCAAACAATGCCTGACGCAAAACCTTCAGGTATTGCTGAGAGATCACTTTCGGTGTAAAGTGCGATCGCATATACTGACGACCTGCATTACCCATGCGCTCCCCTAACTGTTGGTCACGATTGAGCAAGCGAATAAATTGCGCTAGTCCATGACCATCACCATTATCGAATGTTGCACCACAGTCGGCTTCGGAAATTAATTGTCTCAGGTATGAATATGGAGAACAAATTACTCCTATTGGTCTTCCGGCAGCTAATGCTGAGTACAGCTTACTAGGTACAACTAAACTTTCACTGGATGGGTCAATACTCACTAAAGATAAATCACAAGCCGTGAGAGAATACGGCAAAACATCCTTGTCTTGATATGGTAAAAATGTGAAATTGTTTAGCCCTAGTTGATTTACTTCCTGAATTAATTCTTCACGTTTTGCCCCACCACCAATACACATAAATTGCACTGGTTCATGTTGCAATTCTATAGCAGCTTTCAAGATGGTATCGATGTCATGACATCGACCCATATTGCCAGAGTAAAGCACCGTAAATTTATTGACTAAGTTATACTTCCAAGCAAACCAGTTTTCTTGCTTGGCTATCGGTACAATCAAATCAGGGTTAGCCCAACTGTGAATTACAGAAATTTTATGATCTACTTGGGGACAGTTCGCTACAACCCTCTGTTTCATTGCAGGGCTAAGAACAACAATCCCTTTGGCATTTAACCAGACTCGTTTATTCATTGCCTGCCAAAGTCGCACTACCCAGTTATGCTTGGAAACAACTCCTAGTGCGATCGCAATATCAGGATAGAGATCATATATTATGCAGACATAAGGCAATTTGAATAAGAGATTGGCTAAGTATCCTATAAATGGCAGAAATGGTGGGGCTGTAGTTACCAATAATATATTGTTACGCCGCCAGGCTCTTAACAGATACAGTAAAGCCCGTAAGGTATACAAGACACCATTAACAGCTTTACCACGAATTCTGCCTGGCCAAAGTTGAGCAGTCCGCGATCGTTGAATTTTAATTCTCTCCACACGTTCAAAACATGGAGCGGACTGAGAACTAAAAGCATACCCAGGCTGACTTGTAAAAACCTCGACATTGACACCTTGCTTTCCCAAGTTTTTCACGAGTTCCTCAATCAATTGCCCCGTAGCAGCATAGTCTGGGGGAAAAAATTGGGTAACTACAGATAAATTAATGGGCTTTTGAGCTTTTAAAGAATGCTCAGATGTATATCCTAAAGGAATAGAAATGGATTGCGATAACTGTTGATTAATCCATTCGTTGAGCTTCATCGATGTATCCTAGAACTGTAAATTTTGTTGACGATACCACCTGACTACTCAAGCCATTTATTGATTTACATGAATAAAATTATACTTTTCACATGCAAATACTTCTATGTGATGTAACTGACTAAATCTGTAGTTAATTTAGCCTTCACATATTTTTCTAAAACAAGGGAACACAGTAGGGAAATCTCAAATAACGGTACTAGTCCCAAAAATAGACACAAGCTACTTTGGTAACTATCTATTCAATCAGAGTAAGCAGTAGAAAAGACTCAAAACTTGATGTTTTCGGTATTCAATTACTCAAATTAAGCAGTGATTAATGTCTATTTTCCAACAGCTAACTCCCTAAATTTCTTGTTTAGAATGATAATTCTAAGTATCTTTTCTTCTTGAACTTATCATTTTTTACTTTTATTTTATGTTTACTGTTTGTCCGACTTGAGAATACATAAGCGTTTTTACGGTGATACTTTTTTGACAAGAACAAGCATATCATGTTTTCTATTAGACAAGTATTCTTTATTGAAAATTCATTTTTATACAATATCTCTCAATAAAGTCTTTACAAAAAAGTCTGGTATTTTCCGCGAATAGATAGTTTTATCTATTAATTTTAAAATTAATTACCTTTGTGGGAATCCTAGCCATCAATGATTTCAGCACCAAGCCCAAGAAACTATAAGTTATAACTATACAATCCACATATAACCAAAATCAGCTTGATAAAACTAGAGAAAATTGCAATTTTTTGCCCCTGTGGAGGCAGTTTTGGGTCTTGTCACCGCGATTTTAATCGTCTGCTACAAGATTTCAGCTTCCAACTACCGAGACTAGCCACTAGCAACATATCAAGAAATATGAAACACTCTTCTTCCCTCTTCCTGTCTCCTACACCCTGTGTTTCTTGAAAAAACTATACTTGTATACTTAAAATCAATGTATGATTATTATCAACAATCTAGAAAAATATTTGCGCTTTTTAAACATGAGCATAGTGTAAAAAATCATAAATATACTTTATGGTTTGTTTGCACATCTTGAAAGTAATGTAATTTGTGGGATATTGTATATTTAGCTACAAAATTTAAAGGTTCTGCTTTTATTCTTACAGGCAGACTCAGTGGATTCTATTAGTTAAAATTGAAGATTATATAGACACCTCAAAATTTATTCCTCAATATAATATATGGATAATCAGCCTTACAAAGCGGCAAATTCTAAGCATAGTAACAATTCTGCACAGCCCTTTTTTCAAAATCTACCCGTTCCTGTAAATGAAGAGCAAGGGGAGGAATGGAACTATCAAGAATTTTTGATTCTTTTACAGCGCAGAATGGTAGTTATTGTAGGCATAGCTACAACTGTGATGATAGGTGTAGTTATTAACTTGATATTAAATCCTAAACCGCCACAATATGAAAGCAGTTTTCAAATGCTTGTTGAACCTGTTACTGATGACACCAAAGTAGTTGATATTGTTAAAGAAACTAACCCATCTAGCCAATCTAATAAATCTACTTTAGATTATGATAGTCAAATTCTAGTCCTCAAGAGTCCTCAACTAATTGCTAACAGCATTAATCAACTGGTAAAGGATTATCCAGACATTAACTATAAGGATTTGATAAAATCTCTTAGTATTGTTCGCATAGGTGAAACGAAGATTCTCCAAGTTAGTTATCGAAGTACAGAGGCACTAGAAGCGAAAGCAGTATTAGAAAAAATTGCTCAAGAGTATTTAGAATACAGCCAGGAGAAAAGGCAAACTAGACTGCGTCAAGGAATACAATTTCTTGACAAAGAACTACCATCGCTGAGAAATCGAGTAGAGCAAATTCAGAGAGAATTGCAAATTTTTCAACAAAAATATAAATTTGATACCCCAGAATCCCGTGCCGAGCAAATTGCTCGACAGACTGCTGATTTAGCGCAACAAAAACAAGCACTGCAACTACAGCTAGAGCAGGCTCGTGCCAATTCTGCTTTTTTACAAAGTGAAGAAGGGAAGAAAGCAGTGCTGGATAGTTATCCCGTATATCAGGCATTGAATAGTGAGTTGCGCCAATTAGATATTCAAATTGCTAGTACATCAGTGCTTTTACAAGACGAAAATCCCAATATCATTACATTGAGAGAGAAGCAGGAAAAGCTAGTACCAATAATACAGCAAGAATCGGAGCGATATATACGAACTAAGCGAGTAGAAGCAGCATCTGCTCTCAAGTCTCTAGAGGTTAATCAGCAAGCACTAGAAAAGAGCCAACAAATCCTAGAGCAAGAACGCCAGCAATTACCAATTTTATCACGAAAATATACCGAATTACAGCGCACATTACAACTTGCAACTGACAGTTTAAATCGGTTTTTATCTACCCGCGAAAATTTGCAAATTCAAATTTCTCAGACAGAAATGGGTTGGCAGTTGATTAAAGAACCTGATCTGCCAACAATTCCTGTGGTTTCTTCCGGTATTATACGTGATGTCATCCAGGGGTTTGCTGTCAGCATATTCTTGGGTATCGGTGCTGCTTTGCTCATGGAGAAGCTCGACCATACTTACCATAATGCCCGTAGCATCAAGGAGAAGGTAAAAATTCCTTTATTGGGAAGTATTCCCTTTGAAAAGGAACTGCAAAGTAGTCAACCTCAAACAATCAAACCACAAAGCCCCATCATTAAAATCTCAGATTCACTTCCTGAAACTGTTAGCGGAGTAACCACTGTAGCAGAACAAGACTATAACAATTATTCCACAAAATTCTTAGACGCCTTACGAGTGCTTTATACAAATATTCAATTACTCAATTGCGATCGCCAACTTCGCTCTATTACCGTAAGTTCAGCTATGCCAGGTGACGGTAAATCAACAATGGCTTTTTATCTAGCTCAAGTAGCTACAGCTATGGGGCAAAAAGTATTACTTGTAGATGCGGATCTTCGCCAACCTAAGATTCACACCCTATCAAATCTTAATAACCTATGGGGATTGAGTAGTTTACTTACTTCCAATTTGCCAGTAGAAGAAGTAGTGAGACAACTACCTACCATGAACGCACTATCTGTTATTACGTCTGGGCCTGTACCACCTGATTCTGCCAAATTGCTCTCATCAGAAAAAATCAAGCGGTTGATGACAGATTTCCATAATACATATGATCTAGTGATTTATGATACTCCTCCTTTAGTTGGACTCGCTGATGTTAACTTGATAGCACCCCAAACCGATGGGATTTTGATGGTAGTGAAGATTGATCAAACAGAACGTTCTGTATTTGAGAGAGCTATAGCTGACCTCAAATTTGCTCCCATGAATGTTTTAGGGATAGTTGCTAACGGACAGAAAAGTAATTTAAACAGTTATTAATCAACTAAATAGCCTCTAATACTCTACTTTCTGTAAAAATGAGGCTTTTTAATTCCATGCTTAAAGAGTTTACGTACTACATTGCGTAAACTAGCATCTCCTCGCAACACTATATCTCTTAGTTGTTGTTCTGGGCGGCCTCTGAAGGAAGTTACGTGATAATATTTTTCTGTTGCAGCAGGTTTTGGTGAAAAGTAGTAGTTTGATACACAACACCGCCGACCATGATGATTAATGGGGCTAACTGAGTGCAAGGAAGTTCTATTTGTCACCATAATCACTAGGCGATTAAATTTACTGTGGATAGTTCTACAAGGCTGTTTTAAACCTTCATCCCACAGTTCTAGATTCCCACCATAGTCTTCTTGCCAATCGGGCGTAACATAATACAGCAGATTTAAAACACGATAATTATTAATATCTTTATCATGGGAATTATCCAAATGAGGATTTAAAAAGCACCCATATTCCATCAGACTAAAGCCGGCAGCATAGAGGTATTCATCTGGAATTAATTTTTCAAAGCCAGTGATCTCTGCAATTAGATTTACAACTCTCTTATCTTGAAAAGCATAAATAATTTCTTCTAGAATTGGGTTGTATTTATTTAATTGTATGCCTACGTATTTATGCTCTCGAATATCTTTTAACTGCAATAAATGTTCTTTTTGCGGAAAAGCATTATAGATTTCTATGACATCATTTTCATTTAATAAGTTATCTATATAACAACTGTTTATCCGCTCTTTTATCGCAAAATCATCCATTAAAGCGGATTTAGACTGTTCAAGTCTAGTTAAAATTTGCTCAACATAATGATTGCGTAGACTATTTTTGTGTAACATTTGTAATTTATCCTTTATCCTAGTTGTGTAAATAAATTTACATCATTTTACTATCTTGATAAAGATATAAGCCACAGAGTGCTTAACGTATGCAGCGAAATTTGCAATCTTCAATTATAGGTATTTTGCTTGATGAAATTATGAACTATCTTTGTGTTTTTTTGCCTAATTCATAGTTGTTCATTTATGTCAACTAGAATTATACATAAACTTCTTGTTATTTTTAAATAAAGTATGGCTAATGACAAAAACAATTTGGTATATTCTTCTTATCACCTGCTAAATCAGTAAATATACGCCTAAATTCTTAGTCTATGTTAAAACAAGCGATCAAGAACTGCTCTCAGTATTTTTCTCGTCCAGAGGAGATTGAGAGATGGGATGAAGATATTATTGTTTGCAAGATTTTAAATCCCACTCCAGCAATTCAAGCCAATAGCTACTACTTTGGACATCCACAATGGGGGCTAAATTATTTTGACGCGTGTCATAGAGATGAAAAATTTGTGGAACTGTGGCGAGAAATTATTGGTAGTTGGCATGGCAAAGTAGTTGTGGATATTGGTTGTGGCCCGGGTAATGTCTATGCTTCTCTGAAGGAGGTTTGTGGTGAACCTGAGTTATTAATTGGTGTAGATGTTTCTCTCGGTGCTTTAAAAATAGCCCATCAAATTGGATACGCAGCCATTCTAGCCGATGCTCAAAATCTACCTTTGGTTTCTGGGTTTGCTGATATTGTGATACTGAATGCGTCTTTGCACCATTGCGATGATATGTCCAAGGTTTTGCAGGAAGCTGCTAAGTTGGTGCGTCCTGGTGGACTGTTAATCACAGATCACGATCCCCAAAAAAGTGCTTATGAGTTCAAAGGTTTAGGTTCGCTATTATGGCAATTGCGGTTGCCAATTTATAGATATATGAAACGAGGTGGACATTCCTCAGCAGAGGAGCAATCCTGGGGTTTGGCAACAGAGGTGCATCACAGAGCCTGTGATGGTGTCACATCAGAGATGTTCTATGAGTTGCTAGAACCGATGGGGTTTGCAGTTAAGGTTTATCCTCATAACCACACGGTAGGGGTAGAAGCGTTAAAGGGCAACTACGGTAAGCCATTTTGGAAGTATCGTCTAGCTCAGAAATTATCAGGTATAGACCCCAACTCCCCAGAGGCGGCATTGTCTTTGATGTGTGTTGCCACTCGCATGGATTGATTGATACTCTAAACCAGCATGATTTCAGCAAATAACAGGTGTTCTACCTTCCTCACTTACTTTTTAACTTCTCCCTTTCAATCAGACGAATTGCCAGGATAGTTTCTGCTAAAACACGTTGAAATACGTAATACCAACCATGCCAACCATCAAAAATCCAGCCTTCGATAATCAAGCAATAGAGAAAGACCATCCAAGGAGCTAAAATTTTTCGTCTGCGGATACGGTCAACCCAATCAAGTTCGTTGATGGGAGTTTCTAGTATTTTCTTGGATTCAAGGACTGTATAGCGTTCTTGTGACCATAACCAACGACTAAACGGTTTGCGATCATCGTGGTAGAGATAAGCAGATAGTACAGCTGATTGACCAGTCAGTTGTAAGACTTGTGTATGTCCATCATCGATATAAATAGCTTTACTTTTTTGAAACAGGACTTGACGGGGAGGAAGTATTCGGGTGTTGCGAACGGGTTTGCCAAATATACAGTATTTGAATCTGGCAAAGTAGCCATCAATTTGTCCATCGACAGATAAGCCGGACATTTCAGAGATTAACTCATCTGTAACTATATAATCTGCATCTAGAGAAAGTACCCAAGGGGACTGAACTTTTTCTAAACCATAGTTCCATTGTTGACCGTGGGTATCGAATTTACGTTGAAATACCTGGACTTGTGAATAAGAGTTAAGAATTTCTAGGGTTGTATCGGTACTATAGCTATCAATAACTATGATTTGTTTTGCCCAAGTGAGACACTCAAGTGTGCGTCCAATATTGGGTTCTTCATTATAAGTAAGAATTAGGGGAGTGATTTGCTCTAACATGGATACACTTATTCCATCAGAATTAGACCAATTCTCTGTAGTAGGTGTTTGCATAGGAATTTAGATATAGGAATCCGATGTGATGGTTGAAATACGGGTAGTGTAGGTTTTGCCAACCAAAAGCTAGATGCTGTGGGCTGCATTACTTAAAATTTTTCACATACGATTTGATTTAGGATTCTGATAATTGATGTAGTTAGAAGTGGAGTCTTTTGATTGGATAGCATACATAAGCTGGAATTTGTAGATTTTTGATCAATCAGATGATTCAGTGTAATCCATAAAAGATGACGAAGATTAAGTGTTTGGAAATATTTATAGTAAATTTTAGTAAAATTTTATACAATTTTTTTAATAAAACTGATGATGTTGGCGAATGTTTTTAACCTGGATTTGCTTTTAAAGATGTTAAATATGCGCTAGCAGCGAGATTACTATTAGCGATTCATCATACTCAGTGCTGAGTTCTGAATAAAGTAAAAAGTCCAGGCTTAAACCTCGCTTTGCTATTAGCATTTTCAACTCAGGACTTTTCATTAGTATTGAAGAAAGACTGGAGTTGTGGCGATCGCTATAGCTATAATTTCGTCTTTCTCTATTCAGCTCAATTTTTTTGTTTTAAAAATCTGTTGGTGCTAGCTAACACCGCAATCAGTAGGAACAACTGGATTTGCCAAGGTGCTAAAATCAAACTCAAAATCAAACTGAGGATGGTAAACAGACTGATAATATAGCCGGTTTCATCATGACACTTTTGTGATATGTAACCAGTTGCTAAACCTGTAACAAGAGGAATCAGAAAAAACAAGGGCATTTTTATTCACCTCCACAAGTGAAAATGTAAAGCTTTAATCAAAGCAGATAGAATTTTTTTTCTAATTGTTGTTAATATTACATCTTAGTCGATGGCATCACAATAAATTTCTTAAAACAACTACATATTTTGTTAAGATTACCCAGTTACATAGTAATTTAGCTTAACACTCAGTGCTGTTACTGGCACAACCATTTAGCATATTAACTTTAGGACTCATCTTTTTCCTGAGACACCCGATGCAAAACATTCCTCACATACTGGCAACTGAACTAGAACTCAAACCTCATCAGGTAGAAAACGCGCTAGAACTTTTGGCAGAGGGTGCGACAATTCCCTTCATTGCACGTTACCGGAAAGAACGGACTGGAGAAATGAATGAAATCCAATTACGCGATTTAGCTGATAGGTATACTTACTTAACGGAATTAGAGGAAAGGAAGTCAGCCATTGTAAAGGCGATCGCAGAACAAGGTAAACTGACCGACGAATTAAAAAATAAAATCTCATCTTGCTTACAAAAAACAGAACTTGAGGATTTATACCTACCATATCGCCCAAAACGACGCACGCGCGCGACTATCGCCAGAGAGAAAGGTTTGCAACCTCTGTCAGAATTCATCAAATCTTTAAATGTTAAAAACCCTGTTTCTGCCTCATTACAGGAAGAAGCAGCAAAATATATTTCGGAAACTACAGGGGTAAAAACCACAGATGAAGCGTTAAAGGGTGCGGCTGATATTTTAGCGGAAGAAGTAGCTGAAAAAGCGAATTTACGTGCCTATATTCGTGATTATTTCCTCGAAAATGGCGTGTTTATCTCCCGCATTAAAGATAATTACCCTGAAGGTACAACTAAGTTTGAAATGTACCGGAATTATCAAATTAAAGTCAAAAATATTGCACCTCATAACCTGCTGGCTTTATGTCGGGGTGAAGCCGAGGAAGTATTAAACTTTAATCTTACCTTTGATGAAGATTTTGTTCTCTCCCATCTAGAATCCCAAGAAATTAAAACGAAAGTCCGAGAAATTCGAGATTTTTATCAAGCGATGCTGAAGGACGCTTTTAATCGTCTGATGAAAACTTCTCTGATTACAGAAGTAATTGCTGAAAAGAAAACTTATGCAGATATAGAATCAATCAAAACCTTTGAAGCAAACTTACGAGAATTATTGCTATCTGCACCGGCGGGAATGAAACCAACCTTAGCTATAGACCCAGGATTTAGAACTGGTTGTAAAACGGCAATTCTCGAACAAACTGGCAAATTTTTAGAATATCAAGCGATATTTCCCCATCAAGCTGCTGAACAGCGTGCTAAAGCTGCTCAAACTCTCAAAAAGTTGATTGAAAAATACAAAATTGAATTAATTGCTATTGGTAATGGTACAGCTTCCCGTGAGACAGATGAGTTTGTCGCGCAAGTATTACAAGCACTAGACCAGAAACCCGTAAAGGTCATAGTCAATGAGTCAGGTGCATCTATATATTCTGCTAGTCAAGTGGCAATTGACGAGTTTCCCGATTTAGATATTACAGTCCGTGGTGCTATTAGTATTGGCCGGCGGTTACAAGACCCTTTAGCTGAATTGGTCAAGATTGATCCTAAATCAATTGGTGTAGGACAATATCAGCATGATGTTGATCAAAAGTTGTTGAAGAAGAAATTAGATGAGACTGTAGAAAGCTGCGTTAACTACGTTGGCGTGGACTTAAATATGGCATCGAAGGAACTATTAACTTTTGTTTCGGGGATTACACCCACAGTTGCTAATAATATTGTGGCCTATCGCAATCAGTATGGAGCGTTTAAAAATCGGAAACAGCTGATGAAAGTACCGAAACTGGGGCCTAAAGCCTTTGAACAAGCGGCTGGGTTTCTTCGCATTCGTGGCGGAGATAACCCTTTGGATAATACAGCAGTGCATCCAGAAAGTTACCAAGTAGTGGAAGCGATCGCCTCTGACTTAAACGTACCATTAAATCAAGTAACGCAAATTGCCGAAAAACTGCAAAAGACCAACTTAAAGAAATACGTCACTGATACCGTTGGTGAACCCACACTGCGGGACATTCTCAAAGAACTAGAAAAACCAGGTAGAGACCCCCGTGCAGAATTTAAGTACGCCACCTTTAAAGAAGGTATTAAAGAAATCAGGGACTTGCAAGAAGGAATGGAACTAGAGGGAATTGTCACTAATGTCGCCAACTTTGGCGCATTCGTTGATATCGGTGTCCATCAAGACGGCTTGGTGCATATCTCCCAACTCGCCGACAGATTTATAGATGACCCCAAAAAAGTTGTCAAAGTGGGACAAGTGGTAAAAGTGCGGGTTTTAGAAGTTAATGAGAAATTAAAGCGTATTAGTCTGTCGATGAAAGCAGTGAAGTAGGGGACTAATCAAGTCAAAAGTCAAAAGTCATAGACGCGAAAGCGGCTACTCTACGAGAACGCTAAAAGCGAACCCGAAGGGTAAGTCAAAATTAATTAACTTCTAGGGATTGGGTATAAAAACTTATTGACTTAAATCATCCCTTTGGAAGAAACATAATCTATCTAGCAAGAGATGCTTTATTTAAGGCATTATTTGAAGATAGTAGAGGAAATTTGAAATAATTTTCTCTGATTTTTAGGTGAAAAAATGTTGGGAACTTTTTTAATAGCTCTAGCTACAGCACTTAGCTTACTAGTTGTGGATTTAGTTGTGCCTGGTGTTAACATTGCTAATTTTCCAGCCGCTTTAATTGCTGCTGTGGTAATTGGGTTAATTAATGGGTCAGTCAAACCAATTATCTCAACTCTCTCTTTACCCCTCAATTTCTTAACTCTAGGAGCATTTTCTCTAGTAGTTAACGGTATTTGTTTCTCCTTAGCAGCCGCACTAGTTCCTGGATTTAGTGTTCATGGTGTGATTGCTTTTATTTTGGGGCCTGTAGTCTTATCTTTGGCTAACACATTCATTAGCAAGTATTTCGCTGAAAAAAATCTAGCTTTGAGTCCAGATGTAGAAACTCAGGGTGAATTGCCATCTAGATAACAATAAGTATCAGTAGCAGTGTTAATCAAATTAATTCTCTATCTCAATAGATAGTTCCTGAGATGGAGTTAGTAATTTGGTTGATTCAAGACAATGTGAATAAACTTGAAAAATTAATAGCAATCTCATGAAATTATTACGTTTTATTCTCGGTTTGTTAATACCACCTTTAGGTGTTTTCTTAACTGTTGGAGTTGGTCCAACTTTAGTGATTAATATTTTGCTCACCCTTTTAGGTTGGCTTCCAGGTAGTATTCATGCAATTTGGGTAATTGCTAAACATGAAGAACAAATGAATACCGGAAGAGGTATTTCCTAAGAGGTTATTCCGATAAGGGAACACCAACAAATAAATTATCCGCAATTGATGGTGGGGTAGGGTGCGTCAGTATGAATAATTTCTGAGTATAGTTAGGTTCTATCGCACTGACGCACCCTACAGTTTGGATATTTTTTTATCTGTAAGTCCCTAATAAAAAGCAATAAACCCCGATTTCTTGAAGAAACCGGGGTTATTGATGTAGAATTAAAAGCCTATTTATGTACAATTTCTTTATCTTCTTTGCTAGGCTCTTTATCTTTGAATAAATCAGCAGTTGCTAGCAATAATTCCCGCAAGGTTTGTTTAAGTTGACGCTCTTTTCTAGCTATAGCTGTACCAGCTTCGCCTAGCTTATCATCTAGCTGCGATCGCTTCTCCTCTACCTGTGTAGCCAGAGCCTCTGCTTGGGGTCGAGCCTGATTATACCAATTGTTGGCTTCATCTAGATAATGTTTAACCTCTTCAGAACGTCCCCCATAACGTGCAGCTACGTTAGCACGAACAATAGCTAGTTGTGCTTGCAGTTGAGCATAACGTTTCTTTAAGAGTCCCACTTCTTCACTATCTTTGATGGCATTAATAGCAGCGTCAATGGTATTTTTAGTGGTAGTAGTATTTTCCTTACCAGTTTCTTCAATATCTGCTAAAATTCCATCAACATCTTGCTGGAGTTTTTCTTCTTCGCCATCTAATTGAGCTTGGAGTCTTTGCAATTCTGACTGCGTTTTAACAATGGCTTCATGTCTTTTAGTATTTACTCCTTCTATTGCACCTTCTATTGATGCTGTAACCTCCTCTTTAAATTCTGTACTTTTCTCTTGGAGGTTTTCAATTACAGTTGAAACAGCATCTCTGACAATGGCACGAATTTCTTGAGAACCTTCTTTAAACTCAGAAGCGGCTTGAGAAACAGCCGATTTCACAATTTCACGAATGCGTTCAGTTCTTAACTGACCAGTGGCTTTTGCTTGTTGCAAATCTGATTGAATTTGCTCTTTGATATTATTAGCCATTTTCTACTCTAGTATTTAGATAATTTGGATAAAATTCTTCAATTATGGTCTTCTATAGTCATTATGTCACGAGCTTTTGAGTTTAGTAACTTCCTTTAGATAGAAACTTTCTCTTTATCTCTTCATACAGAGTAATATGGTAATCTGGTTTGATTTTTGCAGAAAATTAGGTATTTGTAGGGTGCATTACATTGTCTCCAACACACCCTATGTCTCCGTTCAAAATCAAATATTAATCCTATATTAAATTATTCATAAATGCCAAAAATTTTAAGATGCTTATATGAACGATCGCCTATGTATGAGAAAATAAGTATCGATTGATATTTAGGATAAATAATGGTGAAGATATATATTAACAAAATACTTACATTAGTGTTTATCATGTTATTGATGACTAACACTTTTACTTTGCCTGTGAATGCCGCAGATATAGCCAACGGTGCAAATATCTTTAGTGTTCACTGTGCTGGTTGTCATATTAACGGAGGTAACATCATCAGGCGAGGTAAGAACTTACAGAAGAAAACACTAAAAAGATATGGTATGGATTCTCTAGAGTCTATTACAGGCATTGTTACTAATGGTAAAAGTAATATGTCAGCTTATAAAGACCGCCTCACTGAGCAAGAGATTCAGGAGGTTGCTGCTTATGTTTTAGAACAAGCAGAAACAGGTTGGAAATAACAAAGTTATTAGTTATTAGTCATTGCTTAAAATTCCGAAAAAAATCATGTTATCAGCAGAAAGTCGGTTACAATTTACTCCAGATTTAAATATTTGTCGGATATTAAATGGTATGTGGCAAGTATCCGGCGGACATGGCAGAATTAATCCTCAAGCTGCCATTGAAAGTATGTTCAAATATGTGGATGCAGGTTTTACTAGTTGGGATTTAGCAGACCATTATGGGCCAGCAGAAGATTTTATTGGTGAATTTCGTCGTCAGCTAGCTGCTACCCGTGGAAAAGAAGCTTTATCTCAGGTACAAGCTTTTACAAAATGGGTTCCTCGTCCTGGGAAAATGACGAAGAAATTGGTTGAGGAAAATATTGATATTTCCCTGAGAAGAATGGATGTAGAATCTCTGGATTTGATGCAGTTTCACTGGTGGGAATATCTAGATAAAAACTATTTAGATGCTCTCAAATATATGGCGGAACTGCAAACAGAGGGTAAAATTAAGCATCTGGCTTTGACTAATTTTGATACAGAACATCTGCAAATCATTACTGAAGCAGGTATTAAAATTGTTTCTAATCAAGTGCAATTTTCTCTCGTTGACCGCCGTCCAGAAGTGAATATGATCAAGTTTTGTCAACAGCATGACATTAAACTATTTACTTATGGCTCGCTTTGTGGTGGATTTCTATCAGAGAAGTATTTAGGTAAACCAAAACCACGCAGCTTTGATTTAACTACAGTCAGCTTGCGAAAATATAAAAATATGATTGATGGTTGGGGTGGTTGGGAATTATTTCAAGAGTTGCTATCTACCCTGAAAGAAATCGCTGATAAACATGGAGTCAGTATTTCTAACGTCGCAGTGAGATCCATTTTGGATCAGCCAGCCGTTGGTGGCGTAATAGTTGGTGCGAGGCTGGGAATAGCGGAACATATAGAAGATAACGCCAAAATATTTAGTTTGAATTTAGATGCTGAAGATAGCGATCGCATCAACACCATATCTCAAAAATCACGGGACTTGTATCAGGTGATTGGTGATTGTGGTGATGAATACCGGAAATAGAAGGTGACAGGGAGACTATGAAAAATTTTCTGGCTACTGGTAATTTGCGGAAGGTGCATCACATTGCGCTGAATGTTAAGGATATGCAAGCTTCCCGCGATTTTTACGGGACGATTTTGGGATTGCATGAACTTGCTGGCGATGAAGTCCCGGCTACCTTAGTGGAACTAGTAGCAGAGGGAAAAGTTGCCAACTTTGTCACTCCCGATGGTATGGTCTTGGATTTATTTTGGACACCGGGTTTAACACCACCGAATCCCGACCCAGAAAAAAGTTTCACTAGAGCATATCACCTCGCCTTTGACATTGATCCGCAATTATTTGAGCAAGCGGTGGCAGTTTTGGCAGAAAATCAAATTAAAATTGCTTATGGCCCTGTCAGTCGTCCTACTGGTAGAGGGGTGTATTTTTATGACCCTGATGGTTTTATGATTGAAATTCGTTGCGACCCACAATAGTAAGATGCCAATATCGATATTTCAGGTAATTGAAGACGTAATCACCAAACCACCCATTCCCCACGAACCACATAAACAATCTTTGAAAGCCTGGGCGATGTATTGTCTGCGAGATAGAGGCTTTATCGTTGTCTATGCCCAAAATGCCGACTTTGCGATTGAACCCAAAGGTGCAAACAAGCTTTATTTTAAAGTCACAACGAATCAAGCTGATGTAGATGATGCTTGTAATTGGATAGTTTGGGATAGTGCAAGTAAAAATGCCAGCCTCATTCCAGCACAGAGTTAAAGCAATTCGTAATTCGTAATTAAAAAATAGTAAAGAAGTTGCATTGCAACGTCTTTACAGGTTTTATTATTTTGGCAAATTGTCTTTCCGAACTGTATTGCTCATACTCCTTGATAACCCATAAGTCCCAAAAAATGTGAAGAAGACAGAAGGCAGAGGGCAGATTTTGGAGTGGGGCTTCAACCCTTACTCCCTTCTCTGCGAGACGCTGCGCGTAGCTTGCTTACCTGCAAGGGTACGGTCGTAGCAGAGGGCAGGAATCAGAATTTTCTTCTGCCTTCTGCCTTCTGCCTCCTGCCTTCTGCCTTTCTTGCTAACTATATCCATCCCACGCGACGGGGAAAGTGTAATCTGAGAACACGGAGAAATTTGGTGTGTCGCTGCGGGTTTCTTCATCGAGAACTTTGACAACTTTGTTATAGATGTCTTCTGCTTGTTGGGGTGAATCACCAATGCTAGTTAATCCCAATTTGCCAAACTGGGATAGACAACCCATGAGATGAAAGACTGTGCCGGTTTCTGTGCAGCTATCAAAATGTAATCTATGGTGGGCGATGATATCCATTAAATCGTTTGGTAATAATCCCCGATAGCGGTCTTTTTGTAGGTTGTCTGTGGCGATGTAATATTTGGGGCGGCCTTGTTGACTATAAAATAACCCGGTAGATAGGTCATAACGACCATTGGTTAATAATTTCAAGGTCATGAAAGGATGAGTAGTACCACCTTTGCGGAGGTTAATTTCAATTGCTTGGATGTCCCATTTACCGTTACCTTGGTCAACGGTAATGAAATCTACACCAAATCTTTCTAAAGCACCTTTTTCTGCTAGTTTTCTGCCAACTTTTAATCCTAACTGCTGCAATTGCAGGCGGTAGCTTTCATCGGCTGGGAATCGACAGCCGAGATAAATTTGTCCATCTGGTCCGCCCAGGATTTGGTCGTGGGTGGAGAGGATTTCAACTTCTCCTGTGGCGGTAATCCGTCCTTGAACACTAGGCGATCGCTTAATTTCTCCTTCCACAAATACCTCTACAATTGCCCCTAATTCGGCAATGCGTCCCGCAAAATTCAGCCAATTTTCTTGTTTGGCTTGAAAGCGCATAGTAGAGAAGCGATCGCTAATTGCTGCTACTCTTTCAGCTTGAGTTCCTTTTCCTGGTGCTAGGTGCATGATGGGACGCAAATCTAGCAGTGCATTTCCTTCTCCTGAAATCCCCTCATTTAATTTGACTACCGTCCGTTGTAATGTCGGTTGGCGTTCCCATAAATCACTGGTTGCTATAGCTAAATCTTGAGAATTCCAGACTAGTTCACTACCATCTGGATGGGGAACTCCACTTTCTGCAAATATTTGCCGACTACCGCTTTTTGTCCCCCAGATTTGTAGCTCTGGTGCAGCCGCATATAATGGCACATCTAATTTTAAGGATAATTCCGCTTCTAAATTGGTGGAGTTATAGCAGACCATCAATGATTTTTCCAGTCTGATAGCTTGCCGAATTCTTTCTCTTAATCTAGGACGTTCTAAAATTTTTTGACTCAGGGGTTTGGGTGATGAATCATAGGTAGAAAGTAAAAGCAAGCGATTGCGCGCATGAGAAAAAGGGATACCAGGCAATAATTGTAGGTAGTAATCAATAATACTGGGATGTAACGGCATTGATGTGACATAAATTAACCTAGTCCGGGGATTTCTTAACCGCATCAATGTGAAAAGTAATCTTTCTTCATAATGTTCAAAGCCTTCAACTTTTTGGATTTCGCGCTGGTCAATACTGAGGGAAGGAATGACGATAATATCCGCCTCACCAGTATCAAATAGTTCGATAGTTTTCCAGCGATCGCACAAAGTTAATTGCAGACGGTGAAACTGATCAATTTGTTCTAATTCAGAAACATTTAATGTCACCATATTCCCTACCCTGTCATGATCCCCAACACTGTCTACTACTCTGGTATATCTCAAAGCAATTGCCATAAGGCAAATATGAAACACTTCTTTTATTTAGTTAAACGCAAAGAAGCTTCTTCCCAATCCCCAATCCCCAAGATGTATAGAGATGTTGCACAAATGTTCGTGCTTGATTGACTTCGCCAAAACCCCTTTAAAATAAAAACACATTCTCTGCGAATTGATTTTTAAACTTGCTTATATCGGGGGGGTATGAATGAGCCGTCCAATAATTCTTGGTATTGTTGGTGATAGTGCTGCTGGAAAAACTACACTCACTAGAGGAATTGCTCAGGTACTAGGACCGGAAAATGTCACGCTGATCTGTACTGATGATTATCACCGTTATGATCGCAAGCAACGTGCAGAAACCGGTATTACAGCCCTTCATCCCGACTGTAACCATTTAGATATTATGCAGCAGCACCTATCGCTGCTACGCACAGGACAGCCAATTCTTAAACCAGTTTATAGTCACAAAACTGGGACTTTCGAGCCGCCACAGTACATTAAACCCAATAAATTTGTCATTATTGAAGGTTTGCTTGGTTATTCTACCCGTGCAGCCCGCGATTGTTATGATGTGAAAGTTTACCTTGCGCCTCCAGAAGATTTACGCGCCAAATGGAAAATTAAACGGGACACTCTTAAACGAGGCTACACCCCAGAACAAGTATTAGCAGAATTAGAAAAGCGTGAACCCGATTCAGATCAATTTATTCGTCCCCAAAGACAATGGTCGGATATTGTCGTGAGTTTTTATCCACCAGAAGGCGCAGACGATGAAACTAACGGACACCTAAACGTGCGTTTGGTCATGCGTCCTACAATTCCGCACCCAGATTTTACCCCCATTATCAAATTAACCAGTGGTAATTCTGGGTCAGCCATTCGTCTCGGATTAGACCGGGATATGAGTAAACCCGTAGATGTTCTAGAAGTTGACGGTCACGCCACCTTAGAACAGGTGAATAAATTAGAGCATATTATCTGTTCTGATATGCCTCACTTAAGAAGTATATGCGATCGCGAGAGCAACCCAGAAATTGGTAAGATTGCCGGCACAACCGGGGAAACACTGCAAAGTTACCCCTTGGCGTTGACACAGCTAATTATTACTTACCATATGCTCAAAGCGACACAGATGTTTCAATAACAGAGATTATTTGTGATCAATGACATCCTTTTAGAGATGATCTTTGGTAGCTCAGATTGGTGTGATAAACCCATATTGTATGGGTTAATTTAGTTTACTTAGTCATTACAAAAGTTATCTACTCTGATATCGCGCCAAATATCAGAAACTTGCCATCCAGAGTTTCCAACAGATTGAACTACAGGATAGTTGCTTTGTGGAATATAATATGGCTCTCTTGCTTCAGCTTCAGTATATAAATTTGGTTTTTCGTCAACTATTGGTTCTTGAACATCAAAATTATCAGCATGAGGATTTTGCTCTTCAGCTTCTTCCATCATCTTAATCTTCTCCAGGAGAAGTTTTTCTGATTTTTTGATGAGTCTTATATCCATTTGAGTTATATCCATTTTATTTCCTCAGTTTGAAATATTGACAGAAAAAATTGCATCTAAACGCCGATTCTTGGAGAGATAATCAAGTTCTTCAAGAATCATGATATAGATCCGTAAGAAAGTTTTATGAACTTAAGTGTTGAAAAAAATACCCAAGGAAATCTAGGATACAGCAAATTTATCGAAAATAGGTAGTATTATTTTGAGATTTTTTTTAAATTCAAGATAAAGAATTACAACAAATCGGCATCTGCTTGAAGGAGTATTTACCACGATGCCATGTCAAACCATGTGCAATGACTGTGCCTTTCATGTCCAGACACAAGAATTAATAGAGTGTATTCACCCTGACGAAATCGGGGTTAACTGCTCTACTGTCATTTTTTGTAGTTCATTCCAACCTGCACAGGAAATTGATAGTCCTTGTGTGTCCTTCGGCAGTGATCAAGAATAATAAAAACTTGGATATATTGATTTTATTTGAGCAGAGATAAACATTTCAAGTGCAATAATTAGGACTGCTCTTGGAGTGGTGATGCTGATTTAAATGGAGCAAAAAATATAGCACCTATTGGGGTTGCTTTTGTAAACCAGCCCAGAGGCTCGAACTGTTTATGTTGTGAACCCAGCGCAGACACTTCAGTGCTACTAAAAGCCCACACTGTACCGTCAGGTCAGTGTAGGTAGTTTACTGTTTGAACTTTGCTTGTTTTTTAATTAAGCTTTTGTATAGTCCTGAATTACCTTAGCTAAGTCTGGTACAGCTTCCTCTACGTGTTGTTTAGCTGAACCGCGCAATTTTTCATATGTTCCGCGCACGATGGAACGACTGCTGTTCTTAACTCTAGTATCGGTGACACTGAGTAGTGCGTCTGCCGTGCGAGAACGACTACCAACTAAATGTGCAACTGGGTCGCCTTGCTGCATACCCTCACTCCAAATGGGATCAATTGCACTGAAGCATGGCGGCAGCAGCTGTTCGACAACGTAAGGAATATACCCAGGTTTAACTCCCTTAAGGGCAGCAAAGGCAGTTCTTAAGGCAATACCACTGATACCAGACTTGGCTGCAAGCTGGGACTCTATCATGTTGCAGCAGTCATTTACAACCATAGCTTTCTTGTTAGCGTCTAAGAGTCCATCACTCAGTCCCATTTTACTCCTCCTTGATTTCTCTGTGTCTGATGTTTATTCAAGCATTTTTCCTGACAAGCAGGAAATTATAGAAAAAAATAGTATCAGAGCAGGGGTCAGCCCCTCCGGGAAATTCAAAATTGAAGCCGTGCGATGGTCTATAACTACAAAAAGAGTATATTAATATTTCTGTAACAAAGCCGACAAGGAATTATGCTTACGCCAATCAACTAAATCGGCTAAAGATTCCTTGCCTCTATCTAACGGATGCTTATGTTCCGGCGGTAGAATGCTCATGATAGGTTGTTTTCTAGATGCCATTGGCGCGAGTGGTGGCAATGGTTGTATCGATGCAAAAACTGATTGAGTATCTAAAGTATGCCTGGCCAATTTTTGCTGGCGGGTGGGTGTTAATGAAATCTGAGCAACTGGAACGCGTTTTTTGACAACTGTGGGACGTTTTTGAGGCTGGTTCACTAACCGGAGAATTACCCAGCAACCACTGGCACAACTGAAAGCGATCGCCACTATCATCCATAGTGGTATGGGATTACTTATATCTGGGTTTGTGGTAATGGGTGCTTCCACTACAGCCGGGACTGATTCTGATTCTACCTGTTCCACATCACTCACATGGATCAGGTTGTACACGGCAAGGGTAGCAGATCCTAGACATGTTGCTAACAAACCGGTCAGTAACAGCAAAGGATGACGTGTCAGCAGAAAAATGAAAATGTTTGAGCTACTTTTTGCCGACTCTACTTTGGTTTTTTTAACCTGGGTTAGCTCATGCTGTACGCTTTGACTGTTTTCCATGATCAATTACAGATTATTTCCCCTCTAGTCAATAAATTGTACTAAAGGGGCGAGCTATCAGCTATCCGTAGCCAATTTTCAGATTCTAGTAGCTTTTTTGTGCCATTTAGGCTACAAAATGGGAGTAGGTGACAGGTGACAGGGAACAGGAAAGCAGAAGAAGTAAGGGAAGTAGGGGAGAAAAAGACAATAGCCAATGCCCAATGCCCAGTCCCTAAGAATTCTTTAATTTTGAATTTTGAATTGACTCACTATGTCGTTCTAAAGCCAACTGAATCAAGCGATCTACTAATTCTGGGAAGGGAATGCCGCTATGAGACCACAGTTGAGGATACATACTAGTAGCTGTGAAACCTGGCAGGGTGTTGATCTCATTAATCAACACTTCTCCTGTGGCTTCCACATAGAAAAAATCTATTCTGGCTAACCCAGCCGCATCAACGGCGGCGAAGGCTTGCACAGCCAATTCCTGAATTTTACGGCTGATTTCGTCGGGAATGGGTGCAGGTATCAGTAAATCTGCTTGCCCTTGAGTATATTTGGTTTCATAATCATAAAAATCGCTGTTAAAGGTAATCTCTCCTACGATAGAGGCTTGGGGTTGATCATTACCTAAAATGGCACACTCTACTTCTCTGGCTATCACACCAGCTTCCACAATAATTCGACGGTCATAACTAGCGGCATTATCTAAAGCTGCTTCTAATTCTTGGCGCGATCGCACTTTGCTAATGCCTACCGATGAGCCAAGGTTAGCAGGTTTCACAAAACAAGGATAGCCGAGTGTGACCTCAATTTCGTCACATAATTTGGGGAAAACACAAGGATTTGACCATACTTGCGCTCTAGTGACAGCTTGATATTTCACTTGGGGTATACCTGCTTGCTCAAAAGCCATTTTCATGGCTATCTTATCCATCCCCAAAGCCGAACCCAAAACCCCAGAACCGACAAAAGGAACTTGCATTAAAGTAAGTAAACCCTGAATTGTGCCATCTTCCCCATTGGGGCCGTGCAGAATCGGAAACCACAAATCTACTTCTGCTACTTGAGAGGGTGATTGCCAACGGTCAAGAGCTGGTATTTTGGTATGAGATACTAGATCCTCTGGTTCTCCAGATGAAGAGTTAGGAGCGTCTAACAGAGGTACACCGGATGTCAGAACTTCGTGGGGGGCTTCTCCTGCTAACCAACGCCCATTTTTTTGGATATAAAAAGGCAGTATTTCGTACTTATTAGCATTTTCTGCGGTACTCAGAGCTTTAGCGATCGCCCGCGCTGAACTGATAGAAACTTCATGTTCCCCAGAACGTCCACCAAACAGCAGTCCCACCCGCAACTTACTCATTTTCAATACCTCTACACTCCTCACGCAGATAGCCTATCACCGAACAAGGCAAAATTAACAATTCAAAATTCAAAATTCAAAATTCTTGCATTAAAGGCAGTTGAAATTGGGGCTGCTGCGAAGCAGTATGGGTTTAATTATCTCCTCCTCTCGACTCCATCAAAAACTGCTAGGATTTCCTTTTTGCCTTTGCTAAAATGCCTAAATGTTACCAAAGCAACATTCCCATAACACCAAACCCGGATGGTCTTTAGAGGAAAGAGATCCAAAGTTCATCCAATCCCTGATGCCCTTCTTGGGCTTTTTGTACGATTATTATTTTCGCGTGCAGACCAGTGGTTGGGAACATATCCCAGCACAGGAAAAAGTCTTAATTGTTGGTTCTCACAATGGAGGACTAGCCGCACCTGATATGTTGATGATGATGTATGACTGGTTTCGCCGCTTTGGTGTAGAGCGACCAACTTATGGTTTGATGCACCCCAAGGCTTGGCAATTAAACAAACAGGTAGCGCAATTAGCAGGTAAAACTGGGGCTATTATGGCTCATCCTAAAATGGCTTATGCGGCTTTGCGCTCAGGAGCAAGTTTGCTAGTGTATCCTGGTGGAGCGGAAGATGTGTTTCGACCGTACAGTTTACGCAATCAAATATATTTTGCGGGACGGCAAGGATTTATTAAATTAGCGTTGCGGGAAAATGTGCCGATTGTACCTGCAATTTCCTATGGGGCGCACGATACGCTGATTGTTTTAGCTGATTTATACAAGGTTATGCAACGCTTGCATGAGTCGGGAATGCCTTGGTTGTTTGATATTGATCCCGAAGTATTTCCCATTTATGTAGGTTGGCCTTGGGGTCTAGCCATTGGCCCTTTACCTAATATTCCTTTTCCTGTACAAATTAAAACACGGGTTTGTCCACCCATTGTATTTGAACGTTACGGACGGGAAGCAGCAAGCGATCGCCATTATGTTGATCAATGTTATGAATTAGTTCTCAGTAAGATGCAGCAAGAGTTAGATCAGTTGGTATTGCTCCATGAAAAATCCTAAATAAGTTAGACGAGGTAGATTTAAATCAGTCAATCAATTTTAGATTTTGGATTTGAAATTTTAGATTGACTGTTGATGCCCAATTACAAATTACAGATTTGAAAATGTCATTTTGTTTAATTCTTTTATTTAGTATTGAGCATGATGCAATATGGTTTGCTTGAGGAACATAGACCCGGAGGGGCTTGCCATCGGCTAACCCAAAATTTGCAAGTAATGTTGGGTTGCACAAAACCTCAAACAAACCTACGAATAATCTTATCCAAACCTTATTGGAGCAGGATTAACTCTTGCTAAGACGCTGTGTTAGAAGTTGTTTAGCTCTATCTGCTAACTTGCAGTTTGTGTCTTTTGCTTCCTGGAAGAAATTAGCTAAATCTCTATCACCAGACTCATTAGCATCTTGAATGTATTGTTCATAAATTGCCGCACCTTCGAGAGTGTGGTACATAATACTAATCAAATCAAAATGTTCATTTCTTGTGCCTGTACTACACTCGGCTTTATTCATTACTGCTGACATATTGATACTCCTAACCTTTGTTTTCAAATCAATGACATTAATACAAGACTAGGTAATAAATTCATGTTTTCCTTCATTCCCAAGATATAGTAATCGGCTTTGATGTTGAGGGAGTGGGGAATAGGAAGAAACTTTTTTAAGTTGTACTTTTAATCTCATTGATCGGAAACTGAATACTCACACTCTCTAAGGAGGTATTTCCAGGAAAATCCTTACTTCTGATAGATAATCAAACTAAAAATTAGTAGTTAAGTAAAAAAAGGCGTATGAATTAAAAATTTAGCACTTTATCAAGTGGAGCAGCATTCATGGCAGGGCTTCCCAATCAACCTTGGACTCTTACTTTAGAACAAATCCTTGACGAGCTTGATGTCTCCACTAACCAAGGTTTGACGGAATCAGAAGTGGAAAATCGACGCAAGCAGTATGGTGAAAATCGCTTACAGGAAGCAAAAGGCAAGAGTGCTTGGCAAATATTTATAGAACAATTTAAAAGTTTGATTATTGGCATATTAGCTGTAGCGGCTGCTTTATCATTTGCCTTTAGTCAATGGATTGAAGGCATTGCTGTACTCATAGCTATTGTGATTAATACTGCTATCGGTTTTTTCACAGAATATAAAGCTATTCGCTCAATGGAGGCACTACAAAAACTTAGTAGCACTACAGCCAAAGTTCGTCGCGGCGGTAGATTACAAGAAATCCCATCTGTAGAATTAGTTCCAGGAGATATTGTCATTTTAGACGCTGGGGATGCGATCGCAGCTGATTTACGCTTGCTTGAGGCGGCAAATCTGCAAGTTAATGAATCATCCCTCACTGGGGAATCAGTCCCTGTAGGTAAAAGTTTGCCGCCGTTATCTGGAGATATTCCCCTCGCAGAGCATCACAATATGTTGTACAAGGGTACGGCTTTAACTCGTGGTTCTGGGGAAGGGGTAGTGGTAGCCACCGGGATGAAAACTGAGTTAGGCCATATTTCCGAATTAGCACAACAAGCCGGTGCAGAACAAAAAACCCCCCTAGAAAAGCGTTTGGATGAGCTAGGACAGTGGTTAGTTTGGGTGACAATCGCCATCGTGATTGTCGTGGCGATCGCGGGAATTGTCGCCGGTAGAGATATATTTTTAATGGTAGAAACTGCGATCGCTCTAGCAGTGGGAGCAGTACCAGAAGGCTTACCAATTGTGGCTACAGTCGCCTTAGCGCGGGGAATGTGGCGCATGGCAAAACGTCATGCGCTAATTAATCAACTCTCGGCTGTGGAAACTTTAGGTGCAACTAGCGTCATCTGTACCGACAAAACCGGGACACTCACTGAAAATCAGATGACTGTACGCCGCATCATGATTGACGCTGGTGAAATACAAGTGACTGGGGAAGGTTTAGAAACCAAAGGCGCATTTCAACGTCACAATGAAACGTTTAATCCTAGCGAAAATCCAGTTCTCCCAGCACTGTTAGAAGTTGGGGTGTTGTGTAACAACGCAGCTTTACAGCCAGAAAGCTCAAATGAAAGCCGGGTAGTAGGCGACCCGATGGAAGTGGCGTTGTTAGTTGCAGGCGCAAAAGCTGGGGTGCAGCGTCAGCAATTGCTAGAACAAATGTCCGAAATTCGGGAAGAAGCCTTTGATCCAGACTTGAAGATGATGGCGACAATTCACCAATTAGATGGTCAGTATCGATTTGCTGTCAAAGGTGCACCGGAGGCTGTCCTGCAAGCTTGTACTCGCATCCTCACCGACTCAGGAAAAGCACAAATGACCGAGACAGCACGACAGCATTGGCAAGAACGAGTCAATCAATTAGCACAACAAGGTTTAAGAACTCTCGCCTTGGCTCAAAAAACTACTGCTTCCGAGAAAGCCGACCCCTACGAAGATTTAATCTTGTTGGGAATTGTCGGTTTATTAGATCCTCCCCGTGAAGAAGTCATACCAGCAATTAAAGAATGTCAACAAGCGGGAATACGAGTAGTGATGGTGACAGGCGACCAACCTGTAACTGCCAAAAATATTGCGATCGCCGTCGGTTTAACCAATAATCAACAAGCTGATGTAGTTTTAGGTCAAGACCTAAGAAATCCTGAAGAACTATCCCCCGAAGCACGCCAGCGTATCGTCCAAGCCTCAGTTCTCGCTAGAGTTAGTCCCGAACAAAAGCTGAATTTAATTAACCTGCATCAACGTCATCAGGCTGTTGTCGCCATGACCGGCGATGGCGTCAATGATGCGCCGGCTTTGCGAAAAGCTGATATCGGTGTAGCAATGGGACAACGGGGAACACAAGTCGCCAAAGAAGCGGCTGATATGGTACTTCAAGATGATGCTTTTGCTTCCATTGTGGCGGCGGTGGAACAGGGACGAGCTATTTTTAATAACATCAGAAAATTCACTATCTATTTGCTATCTGGTAATGTGGGCGAGATTATCTTAGTTAGCATCGCCTCATTATTGAATGCACCTTTACCCCTGCTACCATTACAGATTTTGTATATCAACGTTGTTAATGATGCCTTCCCAGCTTTGGCCTTAGGGGTAGGAGAAGCAGAACCAGCTTTAATGAAACGTCCACCCAGACCAGCAAACGAGCCTATTTTAGCTCGTCGTCATTGGCTAGCGATCGCAGGCTATGGGTTAGTGATTGCAGCTACCTTGGGTGCTGCTTTTGCTCTGGCTTTGATGTGGCTGGGGATGAACCAACAGCAAGCTGTAACCATAACATTTATGACCTTGGGTTTTACGCGATTGTGGCACGTTTTTAATATGCGCGATCGCGATTCTGGGTTATTGCGTAATGAGATTACTCGCAATCCTTATGTGTGGGGTGCGCTGGTTTTTTGTACAGGATTGCTGCTGATTGCCGTTTATGTGCCATTATTGTCAACTGTCTTGCAAACGACTGATCCTGGTGTCAATGGTTGGCTGTTAATTCTGGGAATGAGTTTTTTACCTTTAATTATTGGGCAAGTCGTGAAGTTAATTAATAGTCAAAGGGGAAGACGAAAAGTGATGAGATCATATTCTAGATGATCTATACTCGCTCAAGATATATCAAATCTTGAGCGAGAGACAAACGTTCACATCACTGGTTGAGCCAGTGGTTAGGCGAACTTAATCATATGAACGGCGACAGTCGTAGCAGTAACGGCAGTAATATCTATCCCGTTTTTTGTCTCCGCTATATTCTTCTTGATCGCCACCACCTTGTCCACCAGCAATGATTTGCTGGTCTGCTGTAGATAAATCTACAAGTAAATCAGATGTGATACTTTGAATTGACATGATTGTTAGCCTCACTTACGTACATAGGTTTACACAACCTATAACCTTATATATAAATATGTTCTTTCCAGATTAAATTAGCCTCAAGCTAGAAATTAAATAGATGAGTTTCTCGCTTAAGACCGATGCAAATTTATTGAGCAAAGCTGTTAACTTATCTGTCTACAACACGCTCCGGGGTGAATCCTACGGATACGCAACGCTACCGCAGGGAACGTTGAGATGGTTTCCAACTAACCGTTAAGTATTTTCCATGACAAATTTAAAAACCTGCCAAAATGGCAACCTAAGTAAAATTTAACAAGTTAAATTACATAGAAGATAAAAAACTTTCAAGGTGTTGTTATCAAGGGCTACCCAGTTAACCACATTTTTGACCAGCCATGATGCAGGCAAATTATTTATGACTAATTAAACTTGGCATTTGCTGCAAAAGGAATATTTAATTTGTACAGGTTTTGCCATTGACTCATAACATTAGCCCCCTAAATGAATGGCAATATCTGTAAAGATTCCTGAACGCTACAGCAGCAAATGACAGAGTGGGAGATGAAAGCGATTGATATGCTTTCTCCCACTCTTTTTTTATTGGGCATTTTTTCCTCTCCTCTCTCTTTTTCAACCTATTTGATCTAGCAGCCAGGTTACTGCACCATCAACATCTGCTACTTGCTCCCCTGGTGGTAAGGGGGGACGATTGATCATGACAACCTGTATACCTAGTTCCCGCGCGGCGACTATCTTGGCGTAGGTAGCGTTACCACCACTATTTTTGCTGACTATAGTGTCAATATTGTGCTGAATCAGGATTTGTCGCTCATTCTCTAAGGCAAAGGGGCCGCGATCGCACAATATCACTCCTGATGGAACTAAAGCATCTGCACCAGGCGGGTCAATCATCCGCATCAGAAACCAAATATTCTTTAAGTGGGCAAAAGCTCCTAACTCTTGTCTACCGACGGTTAAAAATACTCTTTTTGCTTGCTTTTCCAGAACTTTGGCAGCCGCTTGATGATTATCTACTTCTACCCAGCGATAACCAACTACTTTCTCCCAAGGAGGACGAATTAACATTAACCTGGGTATATTAACTTGATTTGCCGCCGCCGCCGCATTCCAGGAAATCTGACTGGCGAAGGGATGGGTAGCATCGATGAGTAAGTCAACTTGCATCTGACATAAATAATTAGCTAGTCCAGACACACCACCAAAGCCACCAATCCGCACATTCCCCTCTGGGACTGATGGTTCACGAGTACGACCGGCTAAAGATGCGATCGCTTCAATCCCTGGAATATTTGCAACTCTGGCAGTTAATTCTGCCGCATCTCCAGTTCCACCCAGAATTAAAACACGATTCATGAATCAATTCAAAATTCAAAATTCAATACAGCCACCCACATTCACACAGCGTCCCGCAGGCTCTAGCTATGCCGGAGGCTTTACGCCCACTAAAGGCGTTAGCGTAGCGGGACGTAGTAAGGTTTTGTTGGCGCAGCCTTCTCGTAGAGTACCTAGCTTTTTCCTATAAATTTGGGAATTGGGAATTGGGTAATTTCCCATTTTTTAATTTTTAATTGATTTTTCCCTACTTTTTAGGATAAAGATGGAATCCTGGCTAATATTCCTTTTTTTAATGGTTCTGGACGTTCTGACCAAGGTAGTAATCCATTTTCTTTAGCATAGTATTTACTGGCACATTCAAGCACAGCAGATATACTATCATCAACTACTAAATCCCCAAATAAATAAGTCAATTTACCTTCAGCCGCAAAAGCCACGACACAGGAACGGTTACAAGCACTCATACATTCAACTGCTTGGATAGGGAACTGATCACGTAATTCCCAATTTTCCGCCAGATTTTGCAACTTATTGAGAAGTTTTTGACCACCACTTTCACCGATGCGTTTACCATCTTGCCAAACACTGGCGCAGGTTGTACAAACAAATAAAGTATGAGAAACACTAGTAGCCATTCGTACCTCGCACGATGTGTATCAATAATAATTATACTTTGGTGGCCATTCTGACTTAAAAAGTGAATTTATTTTTGAATGGTTAAGGGAATTTCTTCTGCCCTCACCCTCAAGCATAGCTACTCGTTTCTCACCCACCAATTAATACAGTTGGCGCACCTAAACCTACAACTGTAGTTAGTGGTATCCCTGTCACCGTATTCACCCCAGCTACCTGAGAAGTGATTCGTGCTGCTGGTCGTCCAGCAATTAACACAGTAAAAGAACCCATAACAATACTTCCTGTAACTACAGGCCCCACTACTAAATCACCAACACAAGCGGCTGGTAAACCCATAATTAAGACGTTTGGTACACCAGGTGCAGTAATGGGATCACCTGTAACAGTTATATCGGTAAGTCGTGCTGCTGGAAACATAGAAGATTGGGGATTAGGGATTGGGAATTAAGGAGAATGACTAATGTCTATTAACAATTAAGGCGAATTATGCCGCCCATAATGCCTACGGTGGCTGCACCATTAATGCTAACTGAAGCACCTGCACTAGCACTAATTGAAGCACCTGCACTAGCACTAATTGAAGCACCCGAAGTTACACTCAACGAACCACCAGATTGCACACTGATAGAACTACCAGCTTGTACACTAATTGTTCCAGCAGTTTTCATTGTAATACCACTAGGAGTTAATTCTATACTAGTAGCTCCTACAGTAAGGGTAATTTTTTGAGTTGCAGTGAGAGCAATTTCACCACCATTCACGCTGATTTTCTTAACTGTGCCAGTAGTTCCAGATTTAACTGTAATATCACCAGTAGAAGTTAAACTAATTGTTTTATTACTATCATCAGCGCGATATTTGTGACCGCCAGTAGTCTCTAATTCGACAAATTTCTCACTATCATTTAACCGAAAATTATGATCGCCAACAGTTTGTAGATAAACACCTTTTTTAGTGCCTTTATCTTCTTCTACAAATTGTAGTTTATGTCCTACACGAGTTTTAAAAGTTCTGAGGCGGACTTTACCACCAACAATTGTGTCATTTACTGTTTCCGGTGGTGCATCTGTGCCATTCCACACCCCACCAATCACATAGGGACGATGAATATCACCATGTTCAAAAGCTACTAGTACCTCATCATTGACTTCTGGTAAACAATCAAAACCTCTACCCGGACCTGCACCAACACTTACGACTCTGGCCCAATTACTTTCATGTTCTTCTGTCAATGTGGGGAATTTAACTCTGACTCGACCCCAACCTTTGGGGTCTTTATTATTACTGACAATTCCGACTAAGAGAGTTTGTCCTGGTTGCAGGTGTGTTTGTGGTGATAAGGTGGCAAATAAGTCACCGGGACGTAACCCCCGCACACTGAATTCTGTGATATATTTACGTTCTTGAAATAAATGACGAGTTTCAGTTACATAATAACTGCCACTGTATTTCCCCATATCTGTGAGCTTGATAACTCGCCCTGTCCTAATTTCAGGATTACCTTCACCTTTAGCATCTGCATAGACAAATTCTCCCCCAAGTTCGTTACATAAAGCCTGAGCAATTTTTTGTGCTTCATTGCTACTAAACACAGGCTGGTCTACGACAATCATCTTGGGTTGAATACTAAATTTAGTGCTGGATAGGCTACCTTTACCATTATCTGTGCTGGTGATTACCTGTTCTGTTGATGCTGTCGATACAATTGGTCGTTTTGTGGTGTAATCCCATCCCCGCACTTCTACAGAACTCACTTGTTCAGCACTGGTAACACGGACGCGAAAGCCGTGGATGTCTTCGAGCCATTTGAGGGATAAAGCCTGGTCTTGTTTAGGTTGACGAAAGTTGAGCTTCCCATCTTGCACATATAATTCAAAACCTAAGCGAGCTGCTCTTTCCCGCAAGAATTCCATGTTAGTTTGATTTTCTTGAAAGACATAATCGTGAACAATAGTAGTAGTGGTAATTGTGCCGGATGCAATGCCAGTTTCACCTGCAATTTGGCTGACAATATCGCTATCAGTCACATTTTGGAAGGAGCGATTATAACGCCCGCGATGTAAACGGTGAGAAACATCATAACCACGAATCACAATAGGAGCTTGAGATTCACTAGTAAACTCAGTTTCTATACCAGTAATTTCCCCTTCTAATACGTAACCTTGCTCCACTTCTTGAAAATCTACATTTTCTGTGGTGCTGGAAACAAACCCGATTTTAATTTTTTTCCCAATAGCAAATAAGCTCTGATGTTTCCAAGTAGTCTCTTGCGTCAGTCCCGGAAAATAATCATTGCGGATGACTATGGTAAACATCCCTGGTAGATGCAGACTCTCTTCTACAGAAATTTGCAAAATGTCTTCAACCAAGTCTTTAGAAGCATCAGTACCATCAATCTGCAACAGTGGTTCGGGGATGTAACGGACTGCGGGCATAATATAAGCAGAGTGGGTTTTTCATAGCCTATGAGGATAACTATTAGCAGACTATTACCCAAAGGTCGAATTAACTGCGCTTGCTGCGGTTGTCGCCGTTGCGGTCTACACTACTAGGTGCGCCCATCCCTGGTTGGGTAATTGATTCGTCTACTTCTTCCAGAGTCAGGTTAATTTTGGCTCGCACTGGTGTGCCGTCTGGTAAAAATAAGGTCAGGCTGTAATTAAGTGATTGGACAAAGCAACGGATGTACTGTTGATCACCCCAGGTAAATATATACACTGGTGGACGTTTTTCTTTACCTGCTCCAGCTTCAGCAAAGTTGACAGCTTTTTCAAATTTTTTCAGGTGAGTGAGAACGCTTGTACCTGCTTCATAGGTATCAAATATGATGTTATTTATAGTGAGTTTGCAAGGCTCTGGGTAAGCAAAACTGACTTTGGGCAATCCTCGTCCAGTACGCGCACCACTACTTTTGGTTAAATTTATTTGTTGCGAAAAATCTAGCTGGGTAGGATTGAACATAAATTCAATATCTGGTGCAGCTTGTTCTGTGGCAATTAGTTTGGCTTTGACTAAACGAGTGGTACTCATGGCTGATGAATTGATAAAAAGTCAGGAAGTAAGAGAGTAGGAAAGAGTAACTATTGATTAATAAAAATTTTTACTTGATTTACCAAGGTAAACGTCCTGAATAGTTGTTACCTCGGCGTTCTCGTTCTATTTCTAAACGTTGTCGGAGTAATTTGTATATTTCTTGTGCAAGTATTTCTAGGTTTTCGGTTTCTTCTTCTATTGATTCGTTATTAGTAGATTTTTCAGTGTAGGAATCTTCTGTTTTTTGTATTAGTGTGAAATCAAAAGGATTAGTATATGTCTGAATTGACTGATTTTTTGAATTATTTTTTGGGGAAAAATTAATTTTTGTTTGAGATTGCTCATTACCTGATAGGCTATGAGATAGAGTTCTGCCCACCGTAGGTGATCGCTTAGATGTAATAGGTACAACTTTATTCCATTGCTTTTTATCTGTTTGTGGTTGAATAACTATTTTTTCACTATGATTTGTAGCTGACATTTCATCCATTAGTTCAGCAAGACTAGACCATGAATTGGGTATATTTTCAGTTGGTGATTTTTGAATCTTATGGGGTGAAATAGAAGTGATCGGTGCTGTATTTGGTATATCTAGTGATGTATCTTCTGCCAAATTAGATGTAAGTAAGTTGTATGATTGAGATAATGGTTTTAAAATCGAGAGTTTTTTTAAAGCATTAGGTAATTGCGGTATGTTTGTATTTCTTGATTGAATAACTTTTGTCTCATTTTGCGGTTGAATAACTGTGGTTTCAGTATTTGATACTAACTCCGGTTGTGGAGATATTTCTGAACTGGGAATTGATTGATTATTTTCCAGTTGCGGTTGAATGATTGTGGCTTCAGTCTTTGATACTAACTCCGGTTGTGGAGATATTTCTGAACCGGGAATTGATGGATTATTTTCCAGTTGTGGTTGAATGACTGTGGTTTCAGTATTTGATACTTTTGCTGGTTGTGGAGATATTTCTGAACCGGGAACTGATTGATTATTATCTAATTGCGGTTGAATGACTGTGGTTTCAGTATTTGATACTTTTGCTGGTTGTGGAGATATTTCTGAACTAGAAATTGATTGATTATTTTCCAGTTGCGGTTGAATGACTATTTTTGAACTGGGAATTGATGGATTGCTTTCCCGTTGTGGTTGAATGATTGTGGCTTCAGTCTTTGATACTGTCGCTGGCTGTGACGATATTTCTGAACTGGGAATTGATGGATTATTTTCCAGTTGTGGTTGAATGACTGTGGTTTCGGTATTTGATACTCTTGCTGGTTGTGGAGATATTTCTGAACAGGGAATTGATGGATTGCTTTCCCGTTGTGGTTGAATGATTGTGGCTTCAGTCTTTGATACTAACTCCGGTTGAGGAGATATTTCTGAACTGGGAATTGATGGATTGCTTTCCCGTTGTGGTTGAATGATTGTGGCTTCAGTCTTTGATACTAACTCCGGTTGTGGAGATATTTCTGAACTGGAAATTGATTGATTACTTTCCCGTTGTGGTTGAATAACTGTGGCTTCAATCTTTGATACTAACTCCGGTTGTGGAGATATTTCTGAACTGGGAATTGATGGATTATTATCCAATTGCGATTGAATAACTGTGGTTTCAGTCTTTGATACTAACTCCGGTTGTGGAGATATTTTTGAACTGGGAATTGATTGATTATTATCTAATTGCGGTTGAATGACTATTTCTGAACTGGGAATTGATTGATTACTTTCCCGTTGTGGTTGAATGACTCTGGTTTCAGTCTTTGATACTTTTGCTGGTTGTGGAGATATTTCTGAACCGGGAATTGATGGATTATTATCCAGTTGTGGTTGAATGACTGTGGTTTCAGTATTTGATACTGTCGCTGGCTGTGACGATATTTTTGAACTGGGAATTGATGGATTATTTTCCAGTTGTGGTTGAATGACTGTGGTTTCGGTATTTGATACTCTTGCTGGTTGAGGAGATATTTCTGAACTGGGAATTGATGGATTGCTTTCCCGTTGTGGTTGAATAACTGTGGCTTCAGTCTTTGATACTAACTCCGGTTGTGGAGATATTTCTGAACTAGGAATTGATTGATTATTATCCAGTTGTGGTTGAATAACTGTGGCTTCAGTCTTTGATACTAACTCCGGTTGTGGAGATATTTTTGAACTGGGAATTGATGGATTATTATCTAATTGCGGTTGAATGACTATTTCTGAACTGGGAATTGATTGATTACTTTCCCGTTGTGGTTGAATGACTGTGGTTTCAGTCTTTGATACTTTTGCTGGTTGTGGAGATATTTCTGAACCGGGAATTGATGGATTATTTTCCAGTTGTGGTTGAATGACTGTGGTTTCAGTATTTGATACTGTCGCTGGCTGTGACGATATTTCTGAACCGGGCATTGATGGATTATTATCCAGTTGTGGTTGAATGACTGTGGTTTCGGTATTTGATACTCTTGCTGGTTGAGGAGATATTTCTGAACCGGGAATTGATGGATTGCTTTCCCGTTGTGGTTGAATAACTGTGGCTTCAGTCTTTGATACTAACTCCGGTTGTGGAGATATTTTTGAACTGGGAATTGATGGATTATTATCCAGTTGTGGTTGAATAACTGTGGCTTCAGTCTTTGATACTAACTCCGGTTGTGGAGATATTTTTGAACTGGGAATTGATGGATTATTATCTAATTGCGGTTGAATGACTATTTCTGAACTGGGAATTGATTGATTACTTTCCAGTTGTGGTTGAATGACTGTGGTTTCAGTATTTGATACTTTTGCTGGTTGTGGAGATATTTCTGAACCGGGCATTGATGGATTATTTTCCAGTTGTGGTTGAATGACTGTGGTTTCAGTATTTGATACTTTTGCTGGTTGTGGAGATATTTCTGAACCGGGCATTGATTGATTATTATCCAATTGCGATTGAATAACTGTGGCTTCAGTCTTTGATACTAACTCCGGTTGTGGAGATATTTTTGAACTGGGAATTGATTGATTATTATCCAGTTGTGGTTGAATGACTGTGGTTTCAGTATTTGTTACTAACTCCGGTTGTGGAGATATTTCTGAACTGGGAATTGATTGATTATTATCTAATTGCGGTTGAATGACTGTGGTTTGAGTATTTGTTACTGTCGCTGGCTGTGGAGATATGTCGGAACTGGGAATTGATTGATTACTTTCCCGTTGTGGTTGAATGACTGTGGCTTCAGTCTTTGATACTGTCGCTGGCTGTGACGATATTTTTGAACTGGGAATTGATGGATTGCTTTCCCGTTGTGGTTGAATGATTGTGGCTTCAGTCTTTGATACTATCTCTGGCTGTAGAGATATTTCTGAACTGAGAACTGATTGATTATTTTCCAGTTGCTGTTGAATGACTGTGGTTTCGGTATTTGATACTCTTGCTGGTTGAGGAGATATTTCTGAACTGGAAATTGATTGATTACTTTCCCGTTGTGGTTGAATAACTGTGGCTTCAATCTTTGATACTAACTCCGGTTGTGGAGATATTTCTGAACAGGGAATTGATGGATTGCTTTCCCGTTGTGTTTGAATGATTGTGGCTTCAGTCTTTGATACTAACTCCGGTTGTGGAGATATTTCTGAACTAGGAATTGATTGATTATTATCCAATTGCGATTGAATAACTGTGGCTTCAGTCTTTGATACTAACTCCGGTTGTGGAGATATTTTTGAACTGGGAATTGATGGATTATTATCCAGTTGTGGTTGAATAACTGTGGCTTCAGTCTTTGATACTGTCGCTGGCTGTGACGATATTTTTGAACTGGGAATTGATGGATTATTATCTAATTGCGGTTGAATGACTATTTCTGAACTGGGAATTGATTGATTACTTTCCCGTTGTGGTTGAATAACTGTGGCTTCAGTCTTTGATACTATCTCTGGTTGAGGAGATATTTCTGAACTGGGAATTGATGGATTGCTTTCCCGTTGTGGTTGAATGATTGTGGCTTCAGTCTTTGATACTATCTCTGGCTGTAGAGATATTTCTGAACTGAGAACTGATTGATTATTTTCCAGTTGCTGTTGAATGACTGTGGTTTCGGTATTTGATACTCTTGCTGGTTGAGGAGATATTTCTGAACTGGAAATTGATTGATTACTTTCCCGTTGTGGTTGAATAACTGTGGCTTCAATCTTTGATACTAACTCCGGTTGAGGAGATATTTCTGAACAGGGAATTGATGGATTGCTTTCCCGTTGTGGTTGAATGATTGTGGCTTCAGTCTTTGATACTAACTCCGGTTGTGGAGATATTTCTGAACTAGGAATTGATTGATTATTATCCAATTGCGATTGAATAACTGTGGCTTCAGTCTTTGATACTAACTCCGGTTGTGGAGATATTTCTGAACTAGGAATTGATTGATTATTATCCAATTGCGATTGAATAACTGTGGCTTCAGTCTTTGATACTA
>NZ_JACJRG010000046.1 GCF_014697125.1 Anabaena minutissima FACHB-250
TCATTCATGTCAGCATAATCATAAGTAACTTCGCGCTCTTGATACTGTAAGATTACTTCCTGTTCCTCGGTATCTATTTTGGTAATAAATCCCACATCGCCGTTAAACACTTCTCGTTGGTAGTCGTTGGTGAGTTGGATAATGCGATCGCCTGTTCTAAAAATAGTCCCACCCCTGGTTACTTCAATTTTTTCAGGATTAGGGGGATTAATTAGCTGTTGCAGTACATTATTGAGATTGCGTGTTCCGACTAATCCCCGTGACATTGGGCAAAGCACTTGTACATCAGTAGCAGGATTAAAACCAAGCCCTGGAATAAAATCAGTAATCAATTCGCTAATTGCTTGTACTCCATGTTCTGGCTCAAACCCTCCACCATGCCAAAGACAATCAGATTGGGGTGTGTTAGAAATTGGTTCGATTTGGGGATATTGCCCTCGGTTAATTTGGTGGGATGCAGTAATAATTTTGCTAGTAGCAGCTTGGCGAAATACTTGGGTGAGCCTGACTACAGGGACTTTTCCTGACTTAATTAAATCAGCTAGCACGTTACCCGCCCCCACCGATGGCAATTGGTCAATATCTCCCACTAACAATAGTTGGGCATCGTCTGCCACAGCTTCAACCAAAGAATACGCCAGAAATAAGTCAAGCATACTGGCTTCATCTACAATGATTGCACTCTGGGGTAAGGGGTTAGTGCGATCTCTTTTAAAACTGCGTGTCTTGGGGTCAAATTCCAGTAGGCGGTGAATGGTTTTAGCTTCTAGTCCCGTCATTTCGCCTAGTCTTTGGGCTGCCCTCCCCGTTGGTGCAGCTAAGGCAATTGATTTACCCATTGCTTTCCACAAGGAAACTATGGTGTGAGTGGTAAAGGTTTTGCCGACACCAGGGCCACCTGTAATCACAGTAAATCTAGAGTAAGCTGCAACTTCTACTGCTTGTTGCTGTTCGGGTGATAGTGAAACTTGGCGGCTACTGCTAAAACGCTCCAACCAAGCACAGACGCGAGGAATATCAGGATTGGTGGGGTGGGTGAGGCGAACTCGTACCAATTGGGCTAGGTTTTGTTCGGTGTAGAAGTAAGTAGGCTTGTAGCAATTGAGTGTTTTATCAGCATCACGTTCTCTAATTAGCTCATCTTTCAAAGCCATATCTTTAATAGACTGTGTGATGGCCTCTTCTGTTGGTTGATGCTCCTGGGTAGTGAGCAGTTTAGTCACCGATTCAATTAATTCTGTTTGCGGTAAGTAGCAGTGTCCATCTTCTGCGGCTTCACTCAAAGCATGAACAAGTCCAGCACAATAGCGAAACTCTGAATCTGCCGGAACTCCCAAATTACGGGCTATTTTATCAGCAGTTAAAAAACCAATGCCGTAAATGTCAGTTGCCAACTGGTAGGGGTTGGCGGTGACGGTGGCGATCGCTTTGTCTTGGTATTGCTTGTAGATTTTTACTGCATAGGTGGTTGATACACCGTGGCTTTGCAGAAATACCATCACTTCCTTGATGGCTTTTTGGGTTTCCCAGGCGTTTTTGATTAACTTGATGCGTTTTTTGGCAATGCCGTTGACTTCAATTAGTCGCTCTATTTGATTTTCAATAATCTCTAGAGTCTCTATCCCAAAATGAGCAGCAATCCGTTTAGCCGTGACTGGCCCCACACCTTTAATTAGACCGCTACCTAAATACTTCTCAATTCCTGTAAGTGTTGCAGGTTTGGTTTCTTTGTAGTTCACAACTTGAAACTGCAAACCATATTGGGGATGTTCGCGCCAAAAGCCAGTTAATTGCAGTGTTTGCCCTGGTTGGATATCTGCAAAGCTACCAGTAATTGTAGTTAGTTCCTTGGCACTGGGGCGTTGCAAACGTGCCACCGTGTACCCTGACTCTTGAGAATAATATGTCAAGCGTTCTACCACTCCCATGATTGATTCTTGTTTGGGAGTTGCGTTAATTTGTTGCTGGCTCGGTAGGGGTGTGGTGGACATCACTTTCAACAAACGGCGCAGCTATTATACTCGATACTCACTGTTTGAAAAGTAATCGAGTTAGCTTTGTATAGTATTTACGTACTATACAGGAAATTATGGAGAATAGCGTAGTTTACCGTCGCAGACATTTGAATTTCAGGTTATGACTAACTGATGCTAAGGCAATTCGCGGTGACTATTGACTATGAACTGTTGGCTATGAACTAATGACTAATAACTAATAAGCATTGACTAATGACTAACCAAACCATTCATGTTGTAGCTCGTTTTGTGGCTTTACCCGATAAAGTAGAAGAACTCAAAGCAATATTATTGGGACTGATTGAACCAACAAGACTTGAAGCAGGTGTGATTAAATATGAACTTTTACAAAATCAATCAGATCCAACAGATTTTACTTTTGTAGAAGAGTGGGAAGGAGCGGCAGCACTGGATACTCATTTAGCGTCACGCCGTCTGCAAGTACCAATAGCCAAGCTAGAAGGATTAATAGCTGCGCCACCAGATATCCGCCGTTATTCTATTTTGGCTGGGATTCCTAGTAAAGCACTGGTGGAATAGTTGTATAGAACACCGTCGGGGCTTGAGGGCGATGCCTGCGGCGGTAAACTACGCTCTTAATTCGAGCGATCGCAAGTAGCGTCTCGTTCGCGGAGCGTCTCCGACAGGAGAAGAGAGGAAAACCCAAGCGTAGGCGATAGCCCGCCGTAGGCATCGCTCCTGGTGACTTCTTTTCCTCTAAGAATTTTATTTTATAGCTACTTTCTACCTCGAAGAGCGCATTTCTTGCTGGCGCATGGGCATAGCGTCAATTTGCTCAAAAATTGCTGTTGCCTGGACTGGTGTAGTATCACTGCGCTTAACACCACCATCTTTGCCTACCAAAATAACGCGGAAATTTTCTTTGTCAACCCCAAAGCAATCGCGCAAATTGGCCACAGAAGATTCATCTATTGGCTGTCCGTTGGCATAGCTTTTATCTGTTGCCAAAACCTGAACCAGAACTAAATCCCGTTCTGTAAAACCGTTTTGGTGCTGGTTAAATAACTGCATCTGTTGCTGATAGCTACGGTTATCAACAGACGGTGCCAACACTAATAGCACGCGGTTTTGCCATTTTTGGGAACTGAGGTTAAATGAAGACATTTTGATGGCTTGGGTTGAACCTTGGACAGTACCACCAATGCTGACTGGCGATAGGGCTATAGACGCGGTGAGGGTCAGGGCAATTAATACTGAGTTATTCACTTCGACGGTTGATACGAGTGTTCCATTATTTCAAACTATCATTAGTTTTCCTTTTCTGACTCTATCTGATGATTGAATAAGTGTGATGCCTACCCACAAGAGCGATATCTACGATAAGCTCCGCTAACGCTTACGGTTTGGTTTTTCCTCTCTGCGAGACGCTACTCGCGTTCGCTTGTATTTTAGAAGAGCGTCATCGAGATTGAAAAAACTGCTTGATAAAATTGAGATATCCTTGTCGCCCACCTTTATTAGTCCAGAGTTTAATTGACGATTGAATTCGTTTGAGACAGTCTACGATTTCTGTCACAGTCTTGGGTGTCATCTGCTCGTCAAGCGGTTGAATTGTGTTGTCTGAAATGGAGGTTCGTCCTAAGCGTAATTCACAAATCGCCTTTACTTGTTCGGTTACTTGGGCTGATATTCCTCTAATTGGGCGTGATGCGCCTGACCTACCTTGAGCTTCGGCACTATAAACGCGGATTAATGATTCAATTGCTGTCATGACTTCAGCATCAATCAAATCAGGTCTTTCTTGATAGACTTGCATGATTACAAATTCTATATTCTGTAGAACATCTAAATGTTTGTCTTCAACGCTCATGATTACGACTTTATCTGTAGTTTTAACTGAGTTGATAGTCTGTGCAATCGCAACTATACAATTAAAGTAATTTTGCAGCTACTAACTTTGAGCTAACTGTTCTATCAGTTGCAGTATATGTTGTTCAATTTGCCCAAGGGCAACGGTTGCAGAGGTTTTATCAATATCATGGACTAACCAGTAGTCAATTACACCTGCCCAGTGGGGAAAGCGTTCATTCATCAGTGGGCGGTGTTCTAATTCATCTAATGCAATAACTCTAGTAGCTAACTGAAAATCCTGCTCACTGGCTGCGAGTGGAAAGCGTTCATCATCCGGTAGCTTCACCAAACGCACAGATAACGCCTCAGCCGCATACTTGGATATTGCCCCCACATTGTTTACACCCCGCTCAAGTGCTAATCCTCTAGAGTCAGCCTGCCAATCTAAACCCTGTTTGGTGGCTAGCCAATTAAATAAGTTTTCCGCAAAGCGGCTGCGGTAGTAGTTGCCTGTACACAAGAACAAGATTTTATTCATTTGACCAAATTTTACTAAGCCTATGGGCTTTTTACTGGTAAATGGAGTAATTTGCAAGATATCTAGGCTACTTTTCACATGGTTGCGATTGGGGTTTCCTCTAAGAACGGGAGGAGCGATCGCTTCAAAATTTAAACAACGCTAAAAACTCCTCAACAACCCCGTTAGGATTTTCAAAACATAAAGGTTATTAATGAGTATCGCTGTTGTAATTATTCCCACAATCCGATACTGATAAATAGTTCCTTCACCTAGTTCTGGTGGAAGGGGAGCGATCGCATAGCCAATCTTAACTAGACTTCTGGAAGAATAGCGTTGAGTCAAGATATTTTTGAACGTTTATATACGTGTTTTGATTCCATTAAAAGTATTATATAAAACAGAATATGTAGTAATTACTGAGTAAAAGTCATAGCAGCTATAGATAATAACCATCAAATAACTAGATAAATTTAGATTAATTGCTGATTGCCATTAGATTTTAAAGTGATTATGATTGCAATTGATATATCACTTGCTACATCAAGCAGTAATTTAGGCAAATGGCCATTAAACAGCCCTTGGTAGTTAAACAAACAGAAATTAGTCAACTCATTCGGGAGTTTCGCCTTTCGACTGGTTTAACACAGGAACAGTTTGCTGCACATATAGGAGTTACTTACCCCACTATTAACCGTTGGGAGAATGGGCGTTCTAAACCATCGCCACTAGCAATGGAGAAGATTGAGCAGAAGCTAAAGGATTTGGGTGAAGTAGGTCAGGAGTTAAAGCAGAAGCTATTGGTTATGAAATTAAGCCAGTAAACAGAAGACTTAAACTTAGTAGTTCACGAGAAAATTAATTATGAAAAGAGATATAAATTTAATAAGAAAAATTATTTTAAATATAGAATCCAGCCAATATGGTTTTGTTAATAATAATTTTCAAATTGAGGGATATACAAGGGAGCAAATTGCTTACCACTGTTACCTTCTTATTCAGGGAGGTTTAGCAGAAGGAATAACAACTACGAGTGTTCAGTCTTCTAGTCCTGCTGCTGTTATACGTAACCTTACTTGGGAAGGTCACGAGTTTGCTGATGCAGCAAGAAATGATTCCATTTGGCATCAAGTTAGCAAAGTTATTAAAGAAAAAGGTGAAAGTATTGCTTTTCCTATTATAACTCAATTACTTATCAGTGAAATGAAAAAGAATTTGGGACTAACTTAGACATATTGGTGAATTATGGAACTTTATTGTAATAAACATGGTGGCAAACATGAACTTACAAGAAACCCAACTACAAATTTATCAACTAAGGCAACAAATGACTTTAACCTTAGATAATCCTAAATCAGTTAAATTACAGGTTAAAAATATTAATTTAATTCAAAAGCAATTAAGAGCTATTAAAAAGGAGGTTAACTTAGCTATTAAAGAAATTAACCAGCAGGCTACACAAACTACTCCCGATAGTCTCATATCAGTCGGGCTAGATTTGTTTGGTAAACGTAAATGGGCTGGTCAACTTAGACAAAGTACAAGAAGAGCGATTCAATCAGAAAAGATTAATGCAAGACAACCTTATATGGATGTTAAAGACTATATTGACCAAGTGATATTGGAGGGAGATAAACTTAAATTACAAGCAGAGCAATATTTAGCATAATGACTCATTTGCTGTTGATTTTTTAAAAGATGAACAATTTTCAAACACATCAGAATTTGATTCAACAGATAGTTCAAATTCTTAAACCGTTCTCAGCTTTAGCGATCGCCCCCCTAATTACCCCCAATTACATCTACCTATGGCCACCCTAATCCCCTCATTTAATAGCTGCTCCATGCGAATGACCCCCGGCGAGAAGAGGTTAGCGCAGCGCATGGAGGAAAAATTAGAGGATGATTATCTGCTGTGGTATGACGTGCCAGTAGGTAAAAAGCAACTGCACCCAGATTTTATCGTGCTGCACCCCAGCCGGGGCTTATTTATTCTGGAAGTGAAAGACTGGAAGTTAGACACTATTCAAAGTATCAACCCCTCCACAGTCACCATCATTACTGAGGATGGGATAAAGGAAGTCAAACACCCACTACAACAGGCAAGAGATTATGCTCTAGCAGTCAACAAAATGCTAGAAAAAGATTCGCTTTTGGTGCAGCAAGCAGGTAATTATCAAGGTAAACTGGTCATCCCCTACGGTTACGGCGTGGTATTAACCAACATCACCCGCAAAGCGTTCAATGAAAGTGAACTATCAGCAGTGTTTGAGTCACACTTAGTTATCTGCAAAGATGAGATGCTACCTAGCACAGACGCAGGTGAGTTTCAGCAACGACTTTGGGATTTATCAGCATATCAATTTGGTAAGACCCTTACTAGCAGCCAAATAGATAGAATCCGTTGGCATATCTTCCCAGACTTGCGACCCAAACAGCAGTTTGATGATGACAGTCTCTCAGATGAAGAAACTCCCAAACCCGTTATCCCAGAAATTCTAAGGATTATGGACTTGCAGCAAGAACAGTTAGCCAGGAGTCTAGGAGATGGGCATCGTGTAATTCATGGTGTAGCGGGTTCTGGGAAAACCATGATTTTAGCCTACCGTTGTCAGCACTTATCTCAAGTCAGTAAAAAACCAATTTTGGTACTGTGTTTCAATGTCTCTCTTGCTGCCAAACTCAGGCAGGTGGTTCAAGAAGACCCAAACAAAATTAGTCGCATCAAAGTACGACACTTTCATGGCTGGTGCATGGATTTACTCAAAAAATACAACATTCCCAGACCTGAATCTACAGAGTATCAAGGTGAAGCTTACACAAATGAACTGGTTAACCGAGTAATTACCGCCGTTGATGCGAAATTAATACCTGCTGGCACTTATGGCGCGGTGATGCTAGATGAGGGACACGACTTTAAAGGGGAGTGGTTAAAGTTGATTGCTCAAATGGTCAACCCCGAAACCAATTCATTGCTTATTCTGTATGACGATGCTCAAAACCTCTACGGTGAAAAGCGCGACAAGAAATTTAGCTTTAAGAGTGTAGGCATCCAGGCACAGGGACGCACCACTATACTAAAACTCAACTACCGCAACACAGAACAGGTGTTAAGTGTGGCTTATGAATTTGCTAAAGAAGTGATGCAACCCACCACCGGCGATGATGACCAAGTGGTATTGGTAGAACCCGCTAGTGCTGGAAGACAAGGCCCCAAACCAGACCTCATCCGTTTACCCACTTTTAAACATGAGGTAGATTACCTAGCCGAACGGGTGCAACAATTACATGAACGTGGTACAGCCTGGAACGAAATAGCCATTATCTACCGCCTTAGATTCATGGGCGAAGACATCTATAACTACTTCCAACAAGCCCAAATCCCCATCGAATGGGTTAATGCCAATAGCGAAAGCCGCAAATATCACCCAGACGAACCAAGTATCAAACTCATCACCATGCACTCATCTAAGGGGTTAGAGTTTCCTGTGGTGTTTATTCCTGGTATTGGTTATATGCCTGATGAGTACAACACACCAGAAGAGGAAGCGCGATTATTGTATGTAGCAATGACACGGGCAATGGAGCAGTTGATTTTGACTTGCGATACCTGCGGTGGGCTACACCAACGCCCTTCAGAATTCACCAGCCGTCTGGAGAAAGCTTTGTATACAGTAAGTTGATTTTCATGAATCACGGGTCAATAGTTCTAAATTATGGCCATTTGGGTCATAAAAATAGAACCCACGCCCTCCTTTTCTATGGTTAATTTCTCCTTTATTTTGGTGCATAGGGTCGCTGCTGTATTCCAGACCAGCTTGTTTGATTCTGGCGAAGATAGTATCAAATTCTTCATCGCTGACCTGAAAAGCATAATGATGAGATTCAAATGTTTCTCTATTGTCAAAATCAAGTGTCAGAGTGTCATTAACTTGCACAGCAACAAAGTGACTCGTAGGTTGGACTTTTAAACCAAAAATTTGAGCAAAAAACTGTGCTGATGCTTGTTTATCGTGAGCAGGAACTATAGTATGGTTCAAAGAGATTGTCATAATCTTTTGCCTTCAAAATAGTTTCTAGGTTTAACTCTAGAATGCCTGTAAAATTTTGTTTTGCACTCCTCATTTTGATAGTGTTTGTGCATTCTAGCAGGCAAGCATTCACCGCAGACATTACACTATCTAACCCTCTACTTCTTCCAAGGTAGCTTAGTTCCCATCTCAGTCAATGCTGAGAACACTAGATACATAACCAGCAGTCCAGCACTGACAAGAAAAATTACAATATCTTTATCCATAGTAAAGTGGCAATTCTAGCTGCCCAGGTGATGTATTTGAGCGTCCCCTAGCTCTACCGTGAACTGCAATGTGACAGGGAGTGCAAAGCGGGATTAGGTTCTCAATTCGGTTATCTTCAGGTGTAAAATTAGCATGGTGTACTGAGAGCGTCAATACTGTCCATTCAGAACGAGACAGTTCCTTTGGTTTCTGTCCAGGACGTAAACACTTTTGCCCACAGTGCCGACATCGCCACTGGGCTGCTTCTTTGATAGCCAGCGATATTTCGTCCCAATTGTCCGCGTAGCGTTTTCTGTAGATGGGCATTGTCTACAATGCAAACAAAACAAAGCTGTTGGGGGATTTACTAACTCTACCAATTTTTGGGAGCAGCGATAAAAGCCGTTTAGCGATCGCACCCCTTGTAGTAAGCTACAGCTAGTATTTCATGAGTGATATAACTATGCTTGATGATAACGAAGAAGACCTAGAAGATGATGAACTCGAAGAAGACGAGGAATATCCAGAGGAACTTTACCCAGTTCTGGAATTATCAGATGCGCTATTTGAACTCATCGAAAAACTAGAGAAAGTTAGTAAAAAACTTGATAACTACGAACAAGAATATCTAGAAGCTGACACAGAGGTTCGGCAATCCTTTGATTTACCAAATCGAGAAATATTTGAGCGTTGGGATGAATTTATCTCTAGAGCGATCGCAGAGTTAGATAATTTAGGAGAGCCAATATAACAATAAGTTGAGATGGGAATCCTGATAATAATTGAGTTCCCCAACATCATGAAAATCTTGGACTTCCTCAAACCTAAACCACCCCAACCAACTATTGACGGCTACGGTCAACAAAGCTGCGGCGTTGACCAACAGCAGATTCAATCATTGATGGAATGGCTGTTTAAAAGTTTGTTAAATGCGGGTTATTTTGGTAAATCATACCTAATTTGGTATAACAGCAATGAACTAGACCCCAGCTTAGAGCGCATGATGAAGAAAGCCATGCGCCAGGGTGAGCCAGTTTTTCTGTACCGTTGTGGTGGTAGGGTGTCGCCTCTGCCTACTGGGTATTACTGGCGGATGATGGACGAACACCCATCAATGAGGATTTATCAGCTAGAAGTTAGGGACGATGGACGATGGCGTAACCCATTCTTAGAGGAAATTATGGGAGCGATCGCTATCAAGTGAAAGGGTATGCGATGACCTACGGTCGGCGGTTACGCCATCGCCCATTATTCAATCGAGGAAAATAGCTCAAGAAGTGACCAAAGACTTAGACTATTTAAGACTCATTTCAAATGTAGTACCTTTAAGTTTTGGGTTGGGATATGTTTCAACATAAGATTTAATGATTTGTTGAAAAGCATCTGCATAGCTAAACGCTACTGCTAACTGCTCCCAACTGGGAGTGCGAGAAAATTTAATTCCTCGTTCTTTAGCTGCTTTACGACAAGCACGATAAGAACCATACTGTTTGAGCAACTCGGTTTTATCAATTATTTCTAGTGTAGAAGGTAAAGCTGCAATAGGCGGTTCAGTTATCTGTAAGCTTTGCTGTTGCAGTTCATTAACAGCCACCTGTGCAACTGTGTAGATGGCGGCGGAATTATGCAACTCATGAAGCTGATTTTCCTTTAGCCCCTCTAGTAGTTGAGTAATTCGTTTTTTCCCCATGAGTTTTATTTATCTAAAAGAGAGCGTCCTTGTGAAGCTTGATCAGAGTGCATTTGTGGTTTTTCTATGCGCTCTTCATCAGTGGCAACTGTACCAGGAAGGTATGTTTGAGAAACATTTGTAACTGTTAGAGATTTTGAGTCTTCCTCTCGATCATCACGCCACCACATCACAATTGCTTTGATTGCGTTTAAAAACTTCAAAAATCTGCCAGGAAAAGATAACACACCCCAGTAGGCTTTGTCTGGATTATCTACATCTGCGACAGAATCAAATGCGGCTGAAAGTTGATCCAAATATCCAGCCATTGAGCCAATTTCATGCTCTAAGTCTGTCACAATCTGCCGATTACCAGAAGCAAGCTGTTCTTTTTCTAATTTAAGTTGGTTTATTAAAACTTGTAGACGTTCTACATCTGTTTTTATCCGCAAGGCAGACTGTTTATGCTCTTCATTTCTGCGGAGTAGTTGCGAACGGCTACGATTTGTAAAAATTAGACAGTCTCGCATTTCTTTATACAATTTATCTGCATCAGCATTACTTATGCTTTCAATTGTCTTGGGAAACTCTGTAGCGGAGCGAAAACGCGCAGACGATTGATTTTGACCAGTCATAATGTTATTAAACTAATTATGATTTTATTTCACGGAAAAACATACTTTTCAGCACTGTGGGCTAAAAGTATTGATGAGATGTAAAAGTTGCAATCTTACAGAACAGCAGTAAATATACGTAAATATATCATTTTTACACCATAAACGTGTTTACTAGACGGTGGCACTGCAAGACTGTGAATAAAAAATGGCGTGGCTGATTATTGTACTGTAGCAAATTTAACCTTAAAATGTAAGTTATTAGGTAAAAGGCGATCGCCCCTGATCCCCCACACCCCATGACCAACATCCACAACCTGGGCATAACTGATACTGAATACACCCAGTTACTAGCCCAAGGCTACGACCCCAACCTAGAATACCAGTTGATAGAGCTTGGCGAAAGCTCAGAGCAAGCCAGGAAACTAGCGCGAGTAGTGGGATTGACACAAGACAAACCACCCCAAACTGACGAGGAGTGGGAAGAATTTATGGCAGTTTGGGGGGATAGTTGCGATGCTTCTCTTGAAAAGTGAGCGATTACCTATGGTGGGCGGTTACGCCATCGCCCCTCGTTCTTAGAGGAAAGATTTTGAGCGATCGCATCCAATCCTCTAAGAAAATGCCCTACTTAAACGGTTGCCCCCATCTCTCCCAATTCTCCTTGTTAAATGGGGTGCGCCACTTTTGAATCATTGCCTGTTCTAAAGCTTGTCGTGCGCGTCGCTCCACTGGAGCATCCCACCAAAAGGTAATACCTACACTCCTTTGTAATTCGTAACACTGATGTAGCGAATGGTAGCTATCTAGGTACTGCTTACACCCATGCTCTCCTTTCCATCGCTTGTTACTGCGAAGGGTTTCACCAACATACAGCACAAGAGAAGCCGCAGTATCAACCACAAAATAAAGACAGGCTTCACCCGGATAATCTACTGGCATCCGGTAAAACGACATTGGCACAAGCCGCAGTGAGAGTGGGTCTATTGCATCAAGGTCACAGTGCGTTGGGGCTAGGTCAAATAAAGTTGCTTGCTTCGGTGATTGACTTGTCCTCACCCGTTGCTGATACTCCAAAATCTCCGCCTTCCACTTCAGTAAGGCATCAGCACTCATCACCAGTATTTTTGCTCTACGTCCTGGTGTCGGTTTGGTATCTGAAAATAAGTTTAGCTGATTTACTTCCAAGGTCAATTCCACACCCCAATTTTCGATAAGATTGCTATCTTCTCGGCTTGCTCAAAAGACAACTGGTTTGGGCATTCTATCCTTGATTTTCTTGTTTTCGCCAATCCGCTTTTGAGCAATTCTTCCTGAAAGCTGATGTCTACCTCACTTGTACCATAAGCCATCACTTCAGCAACTGTGTATCCATCGCTATCTTTTTCCACTGGGATGATCATCACCTGATTTTCAGCCGCCGCTACTAGCGATATCAGTTTTTCTTTGGCTTGGTTGTCTAATGCTGCAACAATACCGCAAAGACGAACATTCATTTGTTGACCATCGGCTTGTCGAACAGTCAATCTTTCTCCATCAACCACGTCAATAACTGTCCAGTCTTCTGTTAGTGCAATAGTCGGCTGATTTAAACGGAAAATCATCAGTCCGATAGCTATAGCCACTACGATTAATCCTGTTCCTGCGATCGCACCTAAGTTATTTTCCGTTCTTCCTGGTGAACTCATTAGTGGCAAATTATACAACGAGCTACAATTCTAACCGCATTTCCTACAATTCATCCCTGAGCCACTCCAACCCCGTCCGCAATGCCGCCGCCGGACTGTAGTACAGCTTCTGTTCTCCAAATATGCCCCCTGTGCGGCTGATGATGCGGAACTGCCAACATTGTCCGGGGGTGTAGAAGACAATTAGGACACTTCCATTGATGCAGAGAACTTCAGCAACTCTGATATTGGGCATGGGTTAGCCAGAGGTTGTTGCATCTGCAATTGTCTCTGATTTTTTCCTTACATACTACAAATTCTCAACATTCGTTTGAAACGCCTTGTAAATAACAGCTGCGTATGAACGCAAACACAGGGAAACAAGCCTGCGATGTGCGGACTGTTTGTATGCGATCTCTACATCAACTAACTCAATGCAAAAGTATTCGCTCACTCAATCAAGCGCAAATGTCGGTGAAATGCTTCTACAGCATTTGCCACACCATCTTCATTTGCTACTTGAACGCGGAAGATTATTTTTCGGCACAGAAATATTCAATGCCATTTTAACCCGTGCAAAAAGTTGAGGCAGATATTTATAGAATCGCCCATCTCGCAGAAACATTGCATCGATGGTACAGCTACCACAGTGTTCTCCAGGGGGAGGAACTGCAAGCGATAGTACAGATGCGTCTGATACACCAGCCCAGGGTAAGTGTCCGACAGGAGCTTGCAGTGAATAATTGAGTTCGGATTCATTCAGCCAGTCGCTGCTGATAAAATCGTTTTCGGTTCGAGGAAATTTGAGTTTCCAACCGACGCTTTCGCGAAAGGTATTGGCGGCAGTTTCGGAATTGTTCGGATGAGATGCTATTACCTTTTGCCAAATCTTTGCTTGTACACTGAGTCCAAACCTTCCATCACTAGCTACTAACCAAGCTCGATCAATCTCTTGAATTAAATCTAGAGGTATGGTGGCAGCGTTCGGTCCAAAGAGGTCTTTTTGAGGTGATAAGAGACGGCGGGTTTCTTGATCGGCAGCACTCCAGTTTTTAGAATTGAGGAACTGCTGGAGTTTTGCTGTTGCTTTGGTTGTGGTTGTTCCACTACCAGCAGAATTTTTAGTCGCGATATGTCGCTCTAACAAATTAATGATTTGGGTTTTATTAAGTTGTCGAGCTAAGTCTAGAGCCGTCTTACCTTGCTTATCTTTGAGGTCAACCCTAGCATTTTTACTGAGAAATAGTGTTACCAATTCCGGACCAAAGAAACTTTGTTCCTCCAATACTGCTTGGTGCAGAGGTGTTCTTCCTAAATTATCTTGAACATTTAAATCTGCATTAGCCGCAACCAGTTGTCGAGCAACTTCCAGGTTGACATCATACAGAGGGGTTTTACCTTCAGCATCTTGCAAATTAACTTTTGCTTTTCGATCCAGCAGCAGTTTAATCAAAGAAGGTTGGAAACGATGCACATGGAGCGGAGTTTGTCCCTGAGCATTGCGGAGATTAACATCAACTCCCCGATCGAGTAGGAGTTGTAGTACTGTGGGGTTAATATCCTGAGAGTGAATTACAGCCCCTTGACGATTTTGGATAGTTAGATCCGCGCCTGCTTCGATTAGTTTCTTGGCGATTTCTAGATGAGATGCTCCGTAGTGCAGTGGTGTCCAGTTTTGATTGCTACGGGCATTTATATCCGCACCACTGCGAATCAATAGCTCGGTAATATCTGCTTTTCCTGAATTGGGAACAAGATGTAGCGGTGTCATTTGCTCCTGATTTCTAGCATTAACCTTCGCACCCCCATCTATCAAAAGTTTGATTACAGCAGCCGTTTTTTCACCAAAAACATTATGGAGTGGGGTAGTACCATTTTGGTTGCGGACATTCACTTTTGCTCCTCTACTCAGAAGTAATCGCGCATTTTTCTCAGATTTTCCTAAATAATGTAGGGGAGTATCTCCTTTCCCATCCTTGGCATTTACATTTACCCCAGTTTGGATTAAACGCTCAGCCAGTGATTCGTCTGTGGATAGTAAAAAGTTGAGCGGTAGCAACTTTTCACCAAAGATATCGCAGAGTTGATTCAGATTACCTCCTTCGGCGATCGCCTTACCTAAAGCTACTGATAAATCGGGAGCAGCACCGAAGGGACTAAATTTTTCCGATAATACTTTGCAAAAAGGAGAGATGGTATTAGAGGTTTTCTTTGGTATCTTAGATTCAACAGCAAATGGTATCATTACCATTGTTCCCAAAGCAGTAAGGGAAATCAGAAAAATTGTCTTGAAGAGATAACGAGATGATTTGTAGTTAATTTTCGTCATTATAATGTGATTTCCTTATTTCCTATAAAAGATTTATAAATTATTAATGCAGCTATTCCCCAAACTCCGATTGTGAGAAAAACAGAGAACGCAAATCGGACATTATCAAAGGATTCGATGCAACTTTCTGTAATCTCTCCATTTTGATAATATCGAAGTAAATATCAACATTGCGATAGAAATTGCTTTTATATTTTTACTCATACAAAGTATTAATACAGCAAAGCGAATTACATAATGGATAAGACTCTTAGTTTAATAATTTAGTTGCCGACTTATAAATATTCGTGTCTGCCATGTGATACGCCCAGTTTGTTAGCGGGGTGTAGATGATTACATCAGTTCCTTGGCAAGCTTCCCCGCCCGACTCTAATTGTTGATTAAATAGCTCTTCGCTCACCAAAGGAATTAGAGTTTTTAACTGGTATAGCAAAAATCGCTCATGTTCAGTCGATAGCAAAAATTTTACCCAAATCCAAAATTTAGAAATTCCTGAAACTAGTTTAATTGTGTATCTGAAAAAGTTTGGGCAAGTGAAAGTATTTCGGAGAAGTTTCAAAAACGAAGCCTCAAGATATTACATCATGTATATACCTGACAAAGATGCACTACTTTTAATTTGTGGCATTGCTGCATCACCTCTGCGTCCTCCAATCAATCTTATACTCCCGCTCCACTGCCACCAACAACTTCGACTGCAACGAAGACAAATACGGTTTAGCTTGCTTCCCCAATCCCTGCAACAGCCAATCCACTGCTTCATCACGGCTGGCCACTTCATACAGTCGCCGCAACCGCATACATAACTGCTCCATGAATTTGCAATCTTCTTCCAGCAATTCCAGTGACTTCAGATGTTCTACTTTTGCTGTGTAATCACCGTCCCAGGTCTGGATTGAGCAACTATAATCCCCCACATAAGTAATCACACCCCAACAGCCGCTTTTCCCCCGCAACTCTGGATTATCTTTGGGCTGGATAACGCATATTTCTCCCAGGTAGTACGGATTGGGGACTTTGGTTTTCTCTCGGATTCTGTCTACAACATCCTTGACTACCCGACCTGAAGGAACTTTCCCGCCAGCTTGGTCTACTGCCTGCTCCCAAACGCTGGCTTGCTTATTCGGTTCTAACTCGGCTTTAGCTAAAGGGCGTAATTGACGTTCATTGGTCGGCATTGGAATTTGCCGACCAATGGTCGGCAAAAATTTCTGAATATTTTCATATACAGCAGTAGCCGAAATCTTCAAATATGCTGCATCACGGCTATATCCAAACCTGTCCTTGCAATACTCCTCAAATGTTCGGTGCGTGGAACGGTACAGCCTGCGATCGCGCAACTCAGTCAATGCCTTACCCGCTTCATAAAATGCTCTCTCTACTTTTCGCTCCAGGTGCAGGCGATCGCGCTGTTCTTCTTCGGTTAACTCTGGTACTTCAACCGCCGCCACATCAATCGTTACTGATTGCGGATTATCCTTTGTCGGTTTTGGCTGCTTACGAGATGGAGGTTTGTTCATTGTTCCACCTCTTGCGTAAAGGTGGTTGAACCAGTATTTAGTTGTATGATCATGGCAAGTAATCTTATTTTACCTACTCCCCATCCTTTTACTGAGGTTGGGGTTTTTATTCTGTTTCTATCTTTGCATTTATGAGCGTTTGTAGGTTTACTCGACCGAACAAATTACCTTGTTTTCACCACTTGTTAAATTTGCCCCAATCCAACACTATAAATGGGTCAACTGACTGTAGGTTGCAGATTGAAGATTCACCCCATAACTAAAGTTAGGGGCTTGGGATTGATAGATTTTAGATTTTAGATTTATTGATTTTTCAATCTGCTGCTTCTCCAATCTTCTCGGTCATTAACTTAATTGCAATCCAACGTTTCATTTGCCATTTGTAAAAATTATTAAAATCTCCTTCAATATGAAAACCACCAAAAAACCTGAACTTCTCTCTCTTAAAAAAGCCATCCCCCCACAGATACCACAAGAACTAATTGAGGATATCAATCCTTCACAACCAATCGTTGATCTAGAGCAATCTGTAGATATAGAAAGCCAAGCCACAGAATATCTGCAAAACTATACTCCAGTGCAAGACTACCCCACACTCCCATCTGCGGGTAACTCCGGCTGGCAAGCTTCCGATATTTGGCGCGAGTTGCGTGTTGATGGCTTCTGCGATTAATTGCTTCAAGTTTAGTTATACATAACCGCAAATCAATGGATGGTTTTTTTTGGAGTGCAATACTTCTGTGGGGAGCAATGTCTGCTGTGCAAGCCCGACTGTTGAGGTATCGCCTGGGTCTTGCTTGGGGCTGGTGGACTGTAGCTAATATGTTGGCTTTTACTGTCGGTTTCTTCTTCGCTGCTTTGGTAACTTTCTCTGTCCTGTTGTCCTTCAGTTGGGATCTTCTCAAAACCAAAGATATCGCTATTCTACTCGGTCTTTTCACCATCATCTTAGCTGGTTTCGCTGTTCTCACTCAATGGTTGTTACTCAAAAGACAAGGTATTAATTGATTGATTAAATAATTCGCTATTTGCTACTTTTCGCAATTGTCTATCAAAAGATTTATCTTCAGCACCTACTTACATCATAAAATTGTCAATCACGCAACTATCTTTTTGTTGATTTTCCTGAATTTTGGGCTGCACCAAATATTTTTGGGCAAAAAGTTTTAACTATCTTTCTGAATCGCTTTCTGATAATATGTCTCACTAGTTTTAGCAAATAGAATTCAGAATTTAGGAGTCAGAATAAATTGCCGAAATATCTTCTTTACATCCAGATGCTTTTCCATAGGCAATATTATCACCGCTAATAGCTCGATAAATCATGTAGCTTTAGTTTATAAAATTCTTTTTGTTTATGTCTTCTGTGCCTATAGGAATCATATTGAATTTCTGAAAAACTAAATTGGCTAAAAGCTCACCATGCAAAGGTTTGTTATTCAGTATCTTTAGTAAGATTCAAGTATGATTCCTATATGTTATTATTCTTATGTAATAAGTTATATGTTAGCTAGAATATTTTTTTACCAATTGATTAATTATTATTAAATTTTCATCTCTATGACACAGACTAATTTATTATTATCACCTAGGTATACTTTTAGAAAAGCCAAGACCCGTGATATTTGGTTGATTGTATTTTTAATTTTTAAAGCTCGACTCGACCCAACACAGATGAACTGGCAGCAATTTTTAGTAATTGAATATCATGGTCATTTAGTAGCATTTGGACAACTACGGAATTATCCTCTTGCACAAGAGTTAGGCAGTTTATATGTAGCACCATATTTTAGAAATCAAGGACTAGGAACTTTTTTAATCAAAAAATTAATAACTCAAGCTAATCGACCTCTTTATCTAAAATGCTTAACAAAAGAACTAATGATTTTTTATCTAAAAAGATGTTTTACAATAGTTGATTATGATGATTTACCAGATTCACTTAAATCCAAGTTTTTTTTATCCCAATTAAGGCAAAAAATTTTTAAGAACTTTGTAGTTTTTATGAAATATAAAATTTAACTACACTACACTAAATACAATAACTTCGATGATGAAGTACAGATATTATCGCTTGTTGAAAATTACTGCTATTGTTTTAGCCTACAATATATCTACTATTTTTCCATCTCAATCTCAAATTATTCCAGACACCACATTACCTAATAATACCCAGATAAAATTAGATAATAATTCTATTTTTATAGAAAATGGAACTAAAAATGGAGGGAATTTATTTCATAGTTTTAAAGAGTTTTCTGTCTCTAATGGGATATCTGCTTATTTTAACAATTCATCAGATGTTCAAAATATTATAAGCCGAGTCACTGGTAATTCCGTTTCTAGTATTGATGGACTGATTCATGCTAACGGTTCAGCAAATCTATTTTTAATCAATCCTAATGGAGTTGTTTTTGGTCAAAATGCCCAGCTAAATATTGGTGGTTCATTCATTGGCAGTACTGCAAACAGCATCAAATTTGCGGATGGCTTTGAGTTCATAGTTAGTAAACCCCAAGTTCCACCGATACTTACTATCAGCACACCTATCGGACTACAATTTAGGAGCAACCCTCAAGCAATCCGTGTCGAAGGAATAGGACACAACTTGATTGGTTCACCATTCTCTCCCGCAATCGGACGGAGTAACTTAATAGGTTTGCGAGTCCTGCAAACCAGGACAATAGCATTGGTTGGGGGGAATATAATTTCAAACGGCGGCATGATAGTAGCTGAAGGTGGACGGGTTGAACTAGGCAGCGTGGGAAATAATAGTTTTGTCAACCTAGTACAAACTTCCTCCGGCTGGAATTTATCTTATGACAATACAACTTCTTTTCAGGACATTCAACTATCAAAACGCTCTCTAGTTGATGCTAGTGGCCTTGATAGCGGTTCCGTACAAGTACAAGGGCGAAATATCAGACTTAATGATGGTTCTGTAATTTTAATTCAAAACCAAGGATTAACAACAGGAGGCAAAATAGGCATAAATGCCTCTAACTCTTTAGACATAAGTGGTACTGATCCAATTGCTAGGATTGCTGGTAGCTTACGGAATGAAACTTTAGGATTTGGTAAAGCTGGAGACATAATAATATCAACTCAAAGGCTAACCCTTCAAGATGGAGGGCAGATAAATTCTTTGACTTTTAGCCCTGCCAAAAGCGGCGACGTAATCGTGAATGCTTCTGATTCCGTGAATGTAGTCGGGTTTTCACCTCGCAATCCTGCTATTTCTAGCCTGATTAGTGCTGGAACATTTAGCTCAGGTGATTCTGGCAGCATTCTGATTTCAACGCCACAACTGATTGCTACAAATGGTGGTTCAATAGGAGTTCCAACATTAGGCTTTGGTAGAGGAGGAAATTTGACAATCAATGCAACTGACTTCGTAATGATAGAAGGGTATGCACCATATACATTTCAGTCAAGCGTTCTATCTGCTACATCCACTAATACAGGTAATGCAGGTGATTTAACAATTAATACATCAAAATTGATAGTACGAGATGGTGCTAAAATTGACTCTTCTACTATTGCAAGCGGTCATGGTGGAAGTATTACTATCAATGCTTCCAATTCCGTAGACATAGAAGGCACAACACCTAATTCTCCAAACTCTACCTCAGTAACTTCTTCTGCTAATATTGAGTCTCAAGTTGTACAAAATTTTTTAAACCTGGCCCCCATTCCTTCAGGAAACTCAGGAGACATTGCTATTAGTACTCCTGTTTTAAACATTACGGGTAATGCTCTAGTCTCCGTCCGAAACCAAGGCACGGGAAACGCTGGAACTATCAACATCACTGCAAACAGAATTAACGTTGCTAATGATGGAAGTATCACCGCAGCCACCAAATCAGGTGAAGGGGGGAATCTTTTTGTTAACACCCAAAATCTACTATTAGATAACAGCACCATCACTACAACCGCCAGTGGCAACGGCAACGGCGGCAACATCAATATCAACGCCAGTGTGATCGCTGCCTCCAACAACAGCAGTATTACAGCTAATGCCTTTGAAGGACGTGGCGGCAATATTCAAATCAACACCAAAGGACTTTTTCTATCCCCTGACAGCCAAATTACAGCCAGTTCAGAGAGAGGAATTAATGGCACAGTGCAAATCAATGCAGATACTTCTTTAAATGACGTTACAGCCAAACCAGAAATAGTCTTACAAACACCTGAGATTACCTCAATTTGTCAGGGAAGGTCGAGTGGAAACAGTGAATTCGTTATCACTGGCACTGGTGGTTTAGCACCCAATCCAGAAAATTTACCAGATACTCAATCAACATGGCAGAGAAACTCTCACGAGAAAAGTTCACAATTCACAACATCACCTGATACTACAGAAATTGTAGAAGCCCAAGGATGGGTCAAAAACCCTGATGGCTCAGTCACACTCACCGCCCAAGCCAATATAGTTAACCCTGATGCAACTCAATCTGCTAACTCTTGTAACTCTGACAGAAACAGCACAGGCTAATGATTAAAAATCGATATATACGGAAATATCTGCTCATAGGCATTACTAGTTTTTTGATAGTTATCAGTCAGCCATTAGTCTTACTAGCACAAGTTAGTAGTAACCCACTACAACAAGCAGAAATATTCGTCCAAAGAGGACAAGAACAATTAAATCAAGGTCAAGCATCTGAGGCATTGCAAAGTTGGCAACAAGCAACGCAAATTTATCGTCAATTAAAAGATGATGAAGGAATTACAGGCAGTCTCATTAATCAAAGTGTTGCATTACAATCTTTAGGTTTATCTCCTCGTGCCTGCAATATTCTGGTAGAAGCTTTAAAATTAAACTCTGGAATCTGTGATACATCCTCGAGACAAGCTAATGAAGAAGCACAACTGCTAGCCATTTTTGAGAAACAAACACCTTCATCTGTAAATCTGTTAGGATTGCAGAATTTAGGGAATATTTTACGTAGATTAGGAAAACTTTCGGAATCAGAAAAAGTTCTACAAACCACTCTACTGCTGTCTCAACAAACATCTAACTTTGACAACAGTTCAGTTTTATTAAGCTTAGGTAATACCAAGTTTGCTTTTTATAAACAATTGAAAGATAAGTATGTTCAAATAGAAGAACCAGCTTTTCAAAAAACTATATTTAATGTAATTGAACAAAAAGCCTTAGAAGCAACTGACATATATCAGCAAATTATTCATACTGAACATACATCTACTAGCGTAAAATTACAATCTCTACTTCAAAAATTAAATTTACTTTTAGACTTTAGTAAACGGTCAAACAATAATCAATATGAAAATCAAATTAAAGCCATTGTAAGTATTTTATCAAACAACTCTTCATTTTTTGATAAAATATCAGCTAGTGAATCTATTTATGCTCGTCTGAATTTTGCTAATAGCCTGAATAAAATTCCCGACAAGAATTTACATTTATTAGCTATTAAATATGCGTCAAATGCTTTGAAAACAGCTAATCATCTCCAAAATAAGAGATTAATTTCATATAGTTTAGGAACACTAGGCAAATTAAAACCAGAACAAGCCGAGACTTACTTCCTACAAGCACTAAGTTTAGCCCAATCTGTTCAAGATGGGAATATTGCTTACCAATGGCAACAACAACTAGGTAATCTATACAAGCAACAAAGAGATTATAGTAAAGCCATTAAATACTACAATGCAGCAGTAGAAAATTGGAGTAATATTCGAGATAATCTTTTGTTGAGTAATGTAGACTTGCAGTTTTCTTTTTATGAAAATATAGAACCTGTGTATCGAGATTATCTTTGGTTGCTCTTGGCTAGTCCTAATCCTAACTTGAAAAAGGTAGTTCAAACCTATGAAAAACTGCAATTAGCCGAACTAGAGAACTATCTTGGCTGTGGTAAACTTGACTTTATTTCTGTAAGTAATCTGAAAAACTTACCCAATAAGCCAGCAATCATTAATATTATCGATTTAGGTGATCACATAGAAGTAATTATGCAATCATCTGACGATTCTCTACATCGTCACTCTGTAGATAGTAAAACCATCAAAAATGATGTTCAAAGTTTTTTAGAGAGTTTGCAAGCTCAGAACTTGGCTGCTACTCAAGAGCCTACTATTCTCTCTTATTCCCAAACTCTCTATCAGCAACTTATTGCACCTATCAAGAAATATCTTCCATCTGATGGAACACTGCTTTTTACCCTTGATAAATCCTTCCAAAGTATTCCTATGAGTTTGCTGCATGATGGCAAAGATTATTTAATCCAGCATTACAGTATTGCAACAACATCAGGTTCTCGAATCCGACCCCCTAAATTCTTGACTGAAAAACAATTAAAAGCTTTGATTGCTGGACTATCTAAAACTAGTCCCAGTTTTAATGCTCCTAATGCACCACAAGATTTAAAACCTTTACCTGAAGTTGTCAAAGAAGCATTCGATGTCAAACAACAAACCAGGGAGTCCACCAAATTGCTCAATGAGGATTTTACAAGTCTTAGATTTCGACAAGAATTGAAAGCAGCTAAATTTCCTATTGTTCATGTTACTACCCACGGTCAATTTAGTTCTGACCCTGAACGCACCGTACTCCTAGCTTGGGATAAACCTATTAATATTCGAGAATTTGATGGTTGGCTGAAGGTACAAAACAATCAAGACCCTATCGAATTGTTAGTTTTGAGTGCCTGCCAAACTGCTAAAGGTAACAAACGCTCTACCTTGGGCATCGCTGGTGTTGCTGCACAAGCTGGCGCACGTTCTACCGTTGCTAGCTTGTGGTTGGTCGATGCTGAATCTACATCTATGCTGGTCGAAGAATTCTACAAAGGTCTCAACAACAACCTTACTAAAGCAGAAGCTCTCCGACAAGCACAATTGAGCTTACTATCAAATCCTCAGTACCAACATCCTTATTACTGGGCAGGATTTATTCTCGTTGGTAGTTGGCTTTGAGACAGCGCAAGCAAACGTTCCTGAGCCAGTGTTACTTCTTCCGAGTTCTTTTGAAATCTGGCTAGTTGAAGTGCTTTTATATATGCACTTTTTGCCTTTTCGGGCAACCATGCTTCTATATACCGATCGCCTAATATTCTATACACACTAGGATTGAAACTACCTGCTGCCACTCGCTCCTCCAACGTCTCAATTGTTTTATTGAGAATGCGTTTGGACATATAAATTGCATCTAAATCAAGATAGGCTGCTTCGTCAGCCGACAATCCCAATTTCTTAATTTGTTCAACTGCCTGATTTATTTGTGTTACTTTTTCTTCACGTAACAAGTGTACAACTAAACTATCATAACTGATCGGCTCTTTGCCTTTGTTTGCCATCACCACAATTCTAATCGCCGTACCGTATAATAATCCTGGTTGATCTTCAGGGTAGGCTAATGTTAATGTTGTGCCTTCTACCTCTTTCTCCCAACGCATATCTCCATTTCTCACTTGCACTGAGTAGCTAGTCGCTCCTGCCACAGCCGACCACGATATTAAAGGCCTATTCTCTATCAATATATGGCCGTAGGGTTGAATGATACTTGGTACGTTATCATCTTCACCTGGCCCCTTGCGATTTGGGCAGTCTTGTCGGTTTATTGGTGTACATCTTCGCCTCGTGCTAGTTTCTGGCGAAGTACAAATTGATGCTGCTTTGTACAATCCCGACTGAAGGTTGATAAATTTTTGGTTAGAGTAACATATTACTAGTGCATTATCATTAACTTCAATTTCATCTGCTTCGCAAATTTGTCTACTTTTAAGAGATTTGATTACCCGCCCTATTGGTTTGATACAACTACCACTTGCTATTAGTGATTGAGCTTCTAACCCCCATACAATGCTTTCACATAGAAACGGTATGAACAAACCTACTAACATTATTGGGAGACTTACAAGCTTTTTCATCATTGGTACTTAATTTTCAATATTCATAACAAAATCCTATCATTTTCGGGGCTTTTGCAGTTTAATCCTTTCTAATACTTCCGTTCTCCACTTAAATACTTCTGGCAGTTCTGATTTGGTCAATAAACAAACCTCCCACCTAACCCAAGCCTGATCAAACTCGCCTAAAGCTTCTTGTGTCTTAGCAAGTAAACAATAAGTATCAGTTCTTTGAAAGTCCAGTTTTTGTGCTTTCTCTAAATATTCTTTGGCTTCCTTATATTTCTTCTGCTCAAACTTAGCCCATCCTATACTCTTATATAAAGCTCCCTTTAACTCAGGCTCTTTGGCTTTTGTCAATCCAAGCCTTGCCGTTTCTATAGCCACATCATATTCCCCTTGTATATTTTTGATTCTCGCTAAATTACTGACAGCATCTAGAGCTAATTCACTATTTTGTATAGCTAATCTATATTGCTTCTCTGCTAAATCATATTTACCTAAATCATCATAAAAATTTCCTAAGCCATAATGAGCCTCCCAGCTATTAGGTTTTAATTTGAATACTGCTGCGTAACTCTTATCAACACACTGGAAATCTCTCAGTCCTTGACATACTAATCCTAAATTATTGTATGCAACATCATTTTGGGGATTAAATTTAATAGCTAGTTCATAGTATTTTTTGGCATCTTCAAGAGAAATATTCCGTCGATCTGCCTGTTCAAAGTAAAAATCAGATACTAATTTCGCTACATCAGTTTTAATACTAACTGCTTGACTAAATTTCTTTTGGGCATCATCAAATCGATTTTCTTGTTGAGCTTTCTTGCCTTCATTCAGTAGGGAATTTATCCTCACGGGAATTAACGCATTATATATCCCTAAAATAGTTAAGAAAAATACAGCCGTCGCACTAATTTTAAATAACTGCGAGTTAATTATTCGATTGATTTTAGAACGCAAAGGCAAAGTTTCTAGTCTTTGCAAAATAACTTGAGTAGTTGCTGGACGCTTCCCAGGGAAGGAAGCCATCAATTCATCGAGAAAATCAGCAAAGGGTTTGTCAATCTGCGGTGCTTTATCCCGCCAGATTAGTCTTCCCGTTTCTTTATCTGCTGGCAAATCAACCAGTCGATTAGCAGTGACTAAATATACAATGGTTCGTCCCAAAGCATAAAAATCTGATTGAGGTACTGCTTGACCATTAATTTGCTCTAGTGGTGTATAACCAGGTGTTGCAACACCTGTAATTTCGTATCTGCCTCCCCTACCTGCTTTAGTTCCACCACTTCCACTAACTTTTGCCAAGTAAGTATCGGTCACCTGCCTCGCTACGCCAAAATCCACTAATGCCAACTGACCATTTGGCTGAAGCATTATATTAGCAGGTTTAATATCTCTGTGAAAAAAGTTAGAGCGGTGTACTACATCTAAAATATCCACTAACTGCTGTAGCCACTCTAAAGCTAGAGATTGCGAAACTGAGCCATTTGATATGCTCCACTCTTCTAAATTTTGACCTTCAACCTTATCCATAACCAAACAGCTTAATTCCACAGGAAAGGCATTAAGAACAATACTAAAAAAGTCATCTATAGTGCTTCTAGGTATATTTGGATGCCGGATTAATTGTAGAGTAAGAGACTCTCGTTCAATTAGTTCACGCAGTTTGGGTAAATCCCATTTTAAAACTTTCATGACTCTTTGCTTACGTACTGGATTCCACTGCGTCCCAGCATCGTCCACTTCAAAAACTTCCATGCTTTGAGACAGATCATCAAACCCCTTTATTGGTTTTATTAAACGGATGCGCTGGTTAATTAGCAATGAAGTACCACACGCTAAACAAAATTCAACGTCATCAGGATTTTGGCGATGAGTACAAAACGGATTGATACAAAAACTCATCAAACCTCCTTCTTTTGCAAAATCTTAGAAATTTTTAAGTATATAAGCTCGTAGTTGCTTGATATTCATGTATTTATTTTTACTTAATTTGATTAACAGATAAATACTTGACAAACATATAAGAAATCTATATGTTACTTTTCCACAAAAATTATTATCAGCCAAATAAGTAAGGTATGATGACTCTAACCTAAAATGCTTACAGACCTAATCGTCATCTACGGAAGTCCATCACATCAAGACTTTAAACTTATGGAACAAATGAGTTATGGATACTAGGGGAGTTCAAGAACAGAATTCATCTAAAGTTTCCTCGATTCTTTTAGAGCAATTGAGTTTTCCCAAGGAAGAATCCCTCAAGGCAGCACTTTTCGGAAAAGTTTTGGAATTTGTAAATGATCTAGTGCTTGCCAAAAGAGGTAAACACTTATCTGAACCGGAAATCATTGTCTTAAAGGGAGCATGGGACAATGATGACTACGAAGAAATAGCAAGTAACTCATCGTACAGCATTAACTACTTACAACGGCGTGTAGCTCCTCATTTGTGGGATTTGCTCTCAGAACTACTAGCCAACGGACAACGGATTGGGAAAAAGAAGCTTCGACATATTTTATTTGAACAGGTTACTCAAAAGTATCCTACCTTTTTTACTTCTATGCCAAGAGGAGAGAACACATCTTCTAATTCTAAGGGCAATTTATTACGGGTTTTCGGATGTCAGCCACCTAATGTATCTAATTTTCGTGGACGTACCCAACAATTGCTTCAGTTAAAAGAATTAGTAAAGAAGCAGCGTTGTATAGCATTAACAGGAGTTGCAGGTATAGGCAAAAGTACCTTAGCAGCAAAGCTAATAGAAGAAATTAGTTTAGATGCTTCATCCAAATTTAATTATTTTATTTGGAAATCAGCTTCTCATGCACAATTATTACCAGAATTTGTCATGGATTTGATAAATCTTATTCCGTGCTTAGAAGCAGAATCAAAATCAAACTTACCTGAATCTAATCAAGCAATAAATACAGTCTTGCTTAAGCACTTGCAATCATATCCATGCTTAATCGTCATAGATGAAGCTGAGTCCTTATTTCAAAGTAATAATTTAGAACAACAGCTAGATTACAAACTTTTTTTTCGCCGCTTAATAGAAGAACAACATCAGAGTTGTTTCTTATTAACCAGCAGAGTTTGGCCTAATGATTTTGATGCTTTGATTGAGTCTGATAGACTTATCAATCATTTGCGGCTTGAAGGTTTAGAACCAGATGCTGCAATGGATTTTTTATATTCTTTAGGATTAGAAGGGGAAGAGCAACACTTAAATCACCTAATTCAAACTTATCGTGGTAATCCTTTAGAACTGAAAGCGGTTGTGAATCGAATTCATCACTTCTTTGCGGGTAGTGCTTCTAAGTTTTTTGATAATCAAACAACCCTTTTAAGTAAAAGATTCCAAGAAATGCTAAACAATTTTTTTGGTCAATCTTTAAATAAAATTCAACGAGAAATAATGATTTATCTGGCAGAGGAAATAGCTAGAAATACAAAATTGATTGATTTTAATAGTTTATTAAATGGATTAAGGCAGAAATTCAATAATTCTGTATCTATATCCGAATTAGTTATGGCGTTAGAAATACTTGAAAAACAATCCTTAATAGAAAGCACAAAAGATCCAATCACTAAAGAAATAAGTTTTACTTTACAACCAGTAATTAAAAAATATATTGAAATAGACCCATTAGGATTAGTGCAACCTAATACTTCATCGCAAACAGCGAACACCTACGGCGGGCAGAATGCCATCGCATCATAACAGAGGTAGCCATGATTGTAGGAAAACTAGAAGTAACTATAAAAATCAACGAACTACCTGAAGCAAAAACAGTAGAAAACAATTGGCAACAGTTTGATATTGATTGTGACGGACGCATCATTACTGTCATAGTTAAACCTAAAATATGGAAGAAACTGACTGACGCTGCTACTAATTATCCTCAGTGGGTAGCCGCAATCACTGGTAAAATCGGTCAGTCAACTGAACATAGGTTCGTCTTAAGTGAACCCAACATACAAGTTTTCGAGCGTAAGCCAAAGGAATCATCAACTACTCTCTTAGGCTGCTTGAGAAAAACCCTACACAGTGAGGGAAGTTTAACAAACACGGAGGTAATAAAAGTAAACAATCTTGCACCTTAGATCCCAAAAGACCCAAAGTTTTGTAAGATCAGGCTATTCAATCTGTAAAGTAAGTATGGAGGTAAAAACGATACAAAAAATTTAAAGGGCAAAACGTACTAAGGAGTAACGGTTTGCCCAAAGTTAGAACAATTGAATAATTTCAGAGCGGGGTTGACCTTCTGGTGACAAAGAAAGTGGCGATAGTTTGGACACTTGAATCCACTAGCTTGTCAGTAAGACACCACGCTGCTTTACTATGCCAATTATAGCCATAAAGGTAGAAGTAAAAACAAGTCCTGCTGACTTTTTTTTTGCATCTTGGCGGAAAATTTATATTTAAATCATGTAAATTTTTGTAAAAAGCAGCGTAATTAAGAGAATTCAGGAGTTAGAAGTCAGAAGTCAGAATAAATCCTGGTTTGTTTTCTAGTAATTTACCAACCCAGCAATTTCCGGTTGAGACTAGGTAGAGAATAACGGTTAAACAGAAAGGGCTAAAGTATGAGTTCCCTTACCCTTTACCCTTGATTCCTCAAAGGAAACTTAGCGCACTACTAGTGTGAGAAATAAATTGTGAACATAGCGAGACGATGACCTACGCTCGGTCAGAGCATCGCACTTTCAAATTTTGGGACTCTAATTCTCCAGCAATTCTGAATTCTTGATTAAAAAACCCCCTCTGAAACTGGAAAACCAAGTTATCAGAGGAATCTACTGTGTTAAATAACCAATGCCCTAAACAAAGGGGCGTTGGGGATCAAGTGTTTTCAAAAGACATTCCTGAATACCCCAACAATCTGACGGCAGCAGAGTATCATGAGCTAGCCGTAGGAAGTGCGATTCATCCCTCGCTCATCAAACGTAACTTCTTGCATATTGAAGGACAGTCAGTTTACGAATATCTATTCATCTCTCCAGCCATCCCCCGAAAAAATGCGGGTCGAGTCACAGACGGGTTTTTGAAGGCTTATGTGCATTTACTGGCGGGAGGGACGTGGATATCGGGACTAGATCCCCTCAACAACTGGCGACCAATGGAGTGGGGAAGACTCAAACCCACTAATCCCCGCATTGACTGGCTTAAAGGTAAGCTTGTTAAGTACGAGTCCCCACCCAAAACTGCAAACCGTGTCACCTACTTTGATGTCTCCGACTATGTTTGGGATTTGGTAGCCAAACGCTATAACATTAAGCGATATCACTCACCTTTGGCACTGCGCTTACAGGATAAATACTTGATTGATGCAGGGGGGCAATTCTTTTATAAGTCCTCCCCCCTGCTATGTTTCTGGGAGTGGGTAATAAGACACCCCGAAATCCCGATTATCCTTTGCGAAGGTGAGAAGAAAGCGGCCTGTTTACTGAGTTTAGGATTTGTAGCGATCGCGCTACCTGGGATTTGGAACGGGCGAGTGGGGAAACAGGATTTTGACGAGAGACTACATCCAGACTTAATACCGCTAGCGCAACCGGGGCGCAAATTCCAAATTCTCTTTGACTACGAGACAAAACTAAAAACTCGCTGGTCAGTTTTTCAAGCTACAGTTCGCACAGGCAAAGCGATTGAAGCGGCTGGTTGCATCTGTGAAGTAGCATTACTGCCAGGGACAGAGAAAGGAGTAGATGATTTCGTCGTTGCACGAGGAGATCAGTCCAACGAATTACTGACAGCGATCGCCAACGATACCTTATCACTGAAAGATTACCAACAATCGTTCCTCATCAAGCACCGGGGGCTAAGAAAGTATCAACCAGATATCATAGTCGATGTTCAATATTTGACTCAAGCACTGAAAGTCAAAGAAGAAGAAATTAATGAGGCAGGGGAGCAGGGGAGAGGACTTATACAAGAATTGCCCCTGAGTAGCCCCTTAGTAGCCCCTCTGCTCCTAAATAGCTCCCTACCTGATCCCCTAGTGGAATGGTGTCAACTCCTGACTGAGCAATCTGAAACCGAACAACCTGAAACTGAGCAATCATTGAACAGATACAGGCGCAAAAAGTCCCATAATCAAGAACCCAAATATTTCGTATTTCCCCGTACTGGTTTAATTGTACTAATCAGCGATATGGGAACTGGTAAGACCGAACTCATGCGCTGGTGGCGTGACGCTCATCCTGACCAAAGATTTCTTAACAATGGGCATCGTGTTAACTTGCTCAAGAATTTAGCTGAACGCCTGAAAACTGAAATGTATTCTGACCTTGGTTACACAGGCATGGCCAAAGCGATCGCATTAAGTATAACCATCGATAGCTTACATAAGCTCAACACCCAAGCGTTAACTTATGGCTGCATATTTATAGATGAGGCTTGCCAATATCTCACGCACCTATTACTGAGTAACACCTGCAAAGAACATCGCGCCGCCATTTTGGAAGTATTACAATATATTGTCTACAATGCCCCAATGGTCGTGATTGCCGATGCTCACATGGATGATGTCACCATCGACTTCTTCCGCGCCATGCGTCCAATTGGTGAACAACCAGTCATTATCAAGAACGAGTGGAAAAATGGAGATCGCACTATCTATTGGTATGAAGGTCAGGATTCATCAGCATTGGTTGCTCAGATTTCAGCTGCATTGATGATGGGGCAGAAAATCATGGTTGTGTCCGACTCCAAGAGATTTATTAAGAAACTTGAAAAAATGTTTAGTGTGCGAGTTGAAGAGGCAGAGGGGCAGGGGGCGGGGGGACAAGGGGAACAACTTTCTCCCTGCTCCCCTACACCCCCAAACCCCTACACCCCTACACCCCTAAGAATTTGGGCAATCCACTCTGACAACTCCGGTAGTGAAGAAAACGTAGCATTTATCAAAGACATTACCAACGCCGTTAAGAATATAGATGCTTTGTTCACTTCTCCTTCCTTGGGAACTGGCGTAGACATTCCCGACTTTCATTTCGATTTAGTGTTTGGCGTATTTCATGGAGTTTCGCAAACAGCTACCGAATGCGCTCAACAGCTGTGGCGTTATCGTCCGAAAGTACCCATTTATGTTTGGGTAGCCCCCAAACCTCCCTTTGGTTATCAAACTACCAACCCCACTAAAATCAAAGAAAGGTTACTCCAAACCAACGAAATCACCGCTTTCTTACTGCGGATTGACAGGGAGACTGGTAAGCGGGGTGCTGAAAAAGAATGGGCAATGGATGCTTATTGTCAAATTAAAGCGGCACGTCACCAATCCCTGAATAATCTCCGAGCTGATTTGCGCTCGCTGTTGTCAGAAATGGGCAATCATATTGTACCAGTGGGTGATGAGAATGATGCTTTGGCTTGGGACGCATTGAAACAAGCGGCAGATGCTCTAGACACTGCTCATCATTATGCCGTCGCCAAAGCTAACAATATCTCCAAAAGTGAATATCGCGCAAGGCAAACTAAAGACTATCTTTCACCCGAAGAAATTGTCGAGTGTGAAAAATTCCGCATTCATGATGCTTACGGTATGGAAGTTACTCCAGAACTGGTTGAGAAAGATGACGGCGGGAGGTTAATTACGGCGATCACATCACTCGAAGCCATCTTAGGAGAACCATCTGAAACAATTGTGGACTCCAATACTGGTAAACAGTACCCCGTTCCCCCAGCATTTGTCACTAATAAAGACCGAACCGAACGAGACAAACTACCGTTTTGTATGGACTGGGGGAATTATTCTGCCAAGTGGCTAGCTCGTTTTAACCTGGGGCTGCACCACATCTTACAAAGATTAGTCGCCGGGGAGGACATTACAGCTTCTGACCCACATCTATATAATATGACGGAGATCGCAGTTGATTGTGCGGCCCATATTAAAGCAATTCTTGGGTTTACTATCCCACCCGATTGTCAACCAATATGGTTACTGGCCACCCTGCTCGAACAATTGGGACTGAAGCTAACTTATCGTAAACAAGGCAAGCGTGGAATGCAGGTGAAAATTTTCTCGCTCTCAAAGGCAGAATTGGCATTTGCCCAAAAAGTCATCGCCCATCGTCAAGCCAAACGTGACTCTTACGCTCAAATGCAGTCTCACTCTAGCGTTGATGCTGTTTCACCCCCCGTATTCACCCCCCCCCATAGAGGTATAGGGAACTCCCATTGTGAGGGGGTGGATACTACGCCTGATTTGGTGGCTAATTGCGTGAAAATGCTTCGTTCTGGGATTGCCAAAGGAGTCTCAGCAATCAAAGATATCCTCAAGCGATGGTCTACTGATTTGCGGTGGCAGACTGTTTTGGAATTGGAAGCGATCGCACTGGATGAATTGCGTACACTTGAGCAATCTGTGCCTGATTTTTATCAATGGCTATCTGAGGACGTGCTGCCGATGGAGGGGTAAGTGCAAAATCGCTGGTCATCCTTAGAGTCTTTAATGGTTAATCTTTCTATCTAGATCAGGAAAGGTATATTTCCTGATCTATCACTCCGCCCTAGACTTCGTATTATTACGCTCTAGGGCGGACAATTCGCTACTGACAGTTTTCGCTGGGGTCAGCATCGACAATGCGGCGATTGCACCCCTCACCTGGGACGTTTCCACCTCCAGGTAGTTTTGCAGTTGCTCCAAATTTCGGTGTCCGCTAATTTCTTGGATGACACGCAAGGGAATGCCGGCATTACTCATCAGTGTTAATGCAGTCCGGCGGCAACTGTGTGTTGATGCTCCTTCTATGTCTACTCTTTTGCAGGCTTCTCGAAAAATCAGGCTGGCATATTCCGAATGCAAGTGACCACGCCCCCATCTTCCGGGGAACAAAAAACTGTCATGGGATTTTTCCGGCTTATACTGTTCTAAAAATGGTCTTAAGTCTTCTAAAACTGGTATCGTGCGGGTCGCTAGTTTTCCCTTAGTATTGCCCTTGCGGAAAATTAACTCAGGTCTGACCCTTCCTCGGCTGTCGTAAACATCTTTGATTTTTAGGGTGACTGCTTCATTGACACGGCAAGCTGTGTACAACATCACGGCAATTAGGGTTCTATCTCGCACTGTTGTCAACCCGGATGTGAACAAACTTTCGATTTCTTCTGGGGTCAAGACTTTCGCCTTGCCGTGTCCGTCAATTTTCACCCGATACCACTAACCGCGATGGTTAATCATCCTATCAGTTATCGGCTTCCACTTTTCTACCATAAACCCTAAAATTTATGTACCAGGGTATATTTTGGGTATAGAGATGGGTAACACAGAACGCGAATCGATTAATTTCAAACTCCCCAAAACCCTTACCGATGCACTTCGCACTGCTGCACGAGAACGTAATACTACTGCAACGGATTTGGTGATCCAAGGCTTGCATCATGTCCTCGGACAAGTAAGCGGTACATCCGTGAGTGTAGAAGTTCGTCTACACAATCTGGAAATCCAATGGGAGCAAATGACCAAGCGTGTAGAATCAGGTGTAGAATCCGGTGTGGATGAGAGACTATCAACGCTTGAGCAAAAAACTGAAGCGATTGCCCAAAAGTTAGCAAAAATAGAAGGAGCAATTTCTGTACTCTCTCAACGCTCTTCCACTGGCTCGCGGCAAAAGTCTTATAATTACCATCCACCACAGCACGAACTGCAAGCTTTCACGGGAGAAAATCTCGCTAAAAGATTGGGTGTTGATTTGGCAACATTGGAGCGAGAACTCACTAACCAAACTCCCAAAGACTTTGAGAGGTGGTGTAGGTCTAGAGATCCAGGTTCTGTGGCGTGGCGCAGGAGTGACAATGGACTCTATCACCCCATTAGATGATGTCGGGCAACTTGACTCACGAAGTTATCATGCTTTCAGGCGTGTAACCTGCTCCATTTTTGAAAGGATTAGGGCTTAACCGAAAAGTATTGACTCAAGAGAATAAGTCTATTACCTTTGCTAATGTTGCAAAAGAAGCAGGACTTTCAGTTAGCTATCTTTATAATTATTATTCGCGAGTTATCATCGCGAATAAGGTTTCTTTCTGTATTTTTGCACATTTGGGATGCTCCCCCTGCACCTCGATCTCGCCTTCCGCCCCTTTGTCACCCCGTCAGTGGATTTTCTTCCATGTATTTTAGTATCTCACTCATCTTTTTATGTCAAAAAACTTATTCTGATGTTCTTTCACCACAGAATATTCTATTTTGGAGATATCTAATTCCTATTTCTCAATCGCTCCTAAAGCTTTCAAAGTAGCTTTTTGTGCTTCAGTAAAACCTATTACGCCAGTAATATTCATATCTTGATATGGTAGTTTAGTCTTGAGGGTTTTCAAATATACACCCCTGTTTAAATCCCAAAGTCTAATTGTGTCATCAGCACTACCACTAGCAAGGATTTGTCCATTGGCATTGAAAGCAACACAACGGATCTGATTTGTGTGTCCCTGAAAGGTAGCAAAGCATTCACCTGAATTAACATTCCATAGTTTGATTGTGTGATCAGTGCTGCAACTGACAAGTGTTTGATTGTCTGAGCTAAACTTTACTTGACAAACTTGATTGGTATGTTCTTGTAGAGTTTTCAAACATTTACCTGTGCTAGCATTCCACAGTTTAATGCTTTGGTCAGAACTGCAACTAGCCAGAATGTGACCATCAGGACTGAAAGCCACTGACCAGACCCAATTAGTATGCCCTTGCAAGATTTTCAGACATTTACCATCATTGATATCCCACAGTCTGATAGTATTATCAAAGCTGCAACTAGCCAGAATGTGACCATCAGGACTAAAAGCTACTGACCAGACCCAACTGGTATGCCCCTTTAAAGTCTTAATACACCTACCGTTATCTAAGCTCCATATCTTGATAGTTGTGTCGCAACCGCAGCTAGCAAGAATTTGTTCGACACGGCTAAAGACGACCGATGTTACCCAACTAGTATGCCCCTGTAAAGTTTTTATACATTTACCTGTATCTAAAGCCCAAATGCGAACGGTTTGATCTTCACTGCAACTAGCAAGAGTTTGCCCATCAGGACTAAAGGCAACTGATATCACCCATGTGGTATTTTCTTGTAAAGTTTTTAAACATTTGCCTGTGTCGATATCCCAGAGCCTTAAAGAATTAGTGCTGCCACTAGCAAGGTATTGATTATCAGGACTAAAAGCCACTGACCAAATCTGATTTGCATATCCTCGAAATGTTCTTAAAGCTTGATTACTATACAAATCCCAAAGTTTTACAAATTTTTCACTGCCGCTAGCAAGAATTTGTTCATTGGGGTGAAAAGCGACTGTCCATACGATGCTGTTGTGTCCCTGTAAAATTTTTAGACATTGACCCGTGTTAGTATCCCAGAGCCTTACGGTTTGATCTTCACCGCCACTAGCAAGGATTTGTCCATTGGGATGAAAAGCGACTGTCCATACCTGACCAGTGTGTCCCTGTAAAATTTTTAGACATTGACCCGTGTTAGTATCCCAGAGCCTTACAGTTTGATCTTCACCGCCACTAGCAAGGATTTGTCCATTGGGATGAAAAGCAACTGTCCATACCTGACTAGTGTGTCCTTGCAAAACTTTCAAAACTTCCCCTGTGCTTACTTTCCAAAGTCTGACAGTTTTGTCTTCACTACCGCTAGCGATTATTTTTCTATCGCAACTAAAAGTAACTGAGCGTACTTTATGATCATGACCATCAAGAATTTTAAAACATTTACCTGTGTTGACATCCCATAGCCTGATTGTTAAATCTGCACTACCACTTGCAACTGTCTGACCATCAGGACTAAAAGCAACTGAAGATACCACAGCAGTATGTCCATTTAAAATTCTCAAGCTCTCACCTGTTTTTATATTCCAAAGTCTGACAGTTTGGTCTTCACTCCCGCTAGCGATTGTTTGTCCATCGGGACTGAAGCTAATTGACCAAATCCAAGTTTTATGTCCTTTAAAAGTAAAAAACGGTTGACCAATTTCTAACGTCAGTCCCTTATCGTCAAGAACTCGCCATAGATAAATTTTCCCTATTCGATCTCCAATTGCTAACATTATCCCATCAGGACTAAATGCTACACTTGTAGTGATGGTAAAAGCTTGAGTAAAAGTACATTTAGCTAAATCAGATCGGGCAAAGCTGACTTGATGTAAATTCACTCCTGGAAGACAGGCGTGCCAAATTGTTAAATCAGAAAAGTCGTAGCCTGTCATATCAATCTGCAAATAAAGGGAAAGATTGATCAGATTACCTCCACCATACCCAGATAGTCTGTTTTCTTGCTGTCGCAACAACTCTGTAATTGCTTGGAGTTGCTGTTTCAGTATTAAATCGGAGCTAAACACCCTCCTAAGTAGTTCAGCAATGGGTTTCAAAATCAATCGAACTTGACTTGAGTACACATAATCTTTGACTGTCGTTTTTATCAAGGCATGACTGAGGAATAATGAGAGCTTTTTTGTTATTAATTCATTAATAATTTGCTCAATCAATCGGTTAGTAACGTATTCCATTACTACAGGTTGTTGAGTATAACTACTAGATTTTTTCTCGACCAGCGATCGCCCATTTAAATACTCCAAGCCCTCCAATAGCCTGCTTTTGGATACAGCCCCAACAATGTCTTTCTCTAAGTCTGTAACCGTCGTCCACTCTTGATTGATCGCCAACCAGTACATAATGCTCTCCTCTAAGGAGGAAAGACGTTGGAACTGTTGGTCAAGAAGACGACGAATGCCATTGAAAACTAATGTATCTTGCTGTAAAAATTTGCTAACCTTTCCATCAAAGAGGTCTTGAATTGAGGAGGCAACTATTTTTAATGCTAGAGGAGTATTGCTGTAGCGATCACATAACTCTTGTTTTTCTCCCTCGTTTCCCAATAATCCTGTAGTTTCTACTAAAGCTTTTGCTACTTCCGGTGAACCCCCCAGTAATAAAGAACATACAGCCATATATGTATCCTTAAAGGTAGCCACTTCGGATGGTTTTTCTCGACTGGTAAGCAATAAGCAACTCTGATGAGATACTTCACCAATGATTCTCAGGAGTTCACTATATCCTTCATAGCCTGGACGATATTTACCAACATAATCACCTTCTTGGAAAACAGTTTCCCAGTTGTCCAATATGATGAGGCAACGTGAGGAGCGGAGGTAATGAATTAATCTACTGATTTCGGCTGTGGTTTCTTCTTGATGGGAAATAAAAGATACTAAATCAGTTAGGAGGGTGGTTAGAGGTGGGGCATTGCGGAGACTGCGCCAAATTACATAATCAAACTCTGCCTGTACTTGTTGTGCTAATCGAACTGTTAGGGCTGTTTTACCTATCCCTCCTATTCCTAAAACTGCCACCAGCCTACTGCTATTGTCTATAATCCATTGCTGTAATGTCTCTAGTTCTACTTTTCGTCCGTAGAATTTGGAAACATCCATCGCTTCCCCCCAGTCACATTGTGTGGGGACAGTCTCAATGGGTAATTTTTTAGGCTCTGGTTGGACTGTATCGCCTAAGTCTGCGATCGCTTGCCAGTCAATATCTAATTTTAAACATATTTCTAGAAAATAGTTATAATCTATTGCTTTCCCTGTTAAAAACTTACTGATAGTCGCCAAAGCAATTCCCATGTCTTGTGCAAGGCTTTTTTGGCTGGAATATCTATTGCGCTTGAGAGATAATCTTACATTCTCCAGGCATTCAGGACTAACTTTGAGTGATCGCGACATACACTACAGAAACTTCCTACGTAACAATACTTAATACGATTAGCTGATCTTACTCTAAAGTCAGTCACAAGTCAGTATATTCTCAGTCTTGAACTTAGTCATCATCAAGTTTTAATGAGAATCAGCTAGTTTTTCATTAGTAAAGCTGATTAAAGTTTTTTGGCATTCTCCATTCGTTGACAAGTATTTTCGCCCTTACAAGCTTTGTAATCTAGTGAATTCTACTAGAAATAAAGTATTACAGAATACTAATAACAAGGTTCGCAAAAATCAACATGAGTAAGCATAACTCCCTCTTTACTAATGAATATCAGACCATTGAAACGTTACTGACAACTTAGTCCAAGGACATACCCTCTCTGAGCAACAATTGCAACAACTGAAATCAGCAGACGATGTTATTAACATTACAATTGATGGTCAAAAACTAGAAGTAGAAGCTAATACAGACCCAACCGCTAATCTGCAATTTTTACCCAGTAAAATTACAGACTTATTTAATTCTAGTGTGGTAAAACTTGCTAGAGATATTTTGGAAACCTAGAAAAATCGTTTTTGATTTTCTTTCGCGCAAACGCAATTAAGCCTTTCGTTTCACCTCTCAAGTTAGTTTTGCCGCTCTAGGATAAAAAGGAAAAGTTACACAACAAAGTATCTGTAACTGATTATCAGGCAATACGCAATCGCATTCTTCAGTCTTGGGGTATATCAAAAAGTCAAGGCATTTGAAGTCTACTCTGCTGAGACGCGTATCAGCAACGGCACAACAAGCTGCATCGACCGTTGGCTTTGAGTTTTTTATTGTCAATCTCAGGAAGAACTCTCTTGAATTTTTGCCCACATTCAAATGGGATATCTAGATAGCGAAATGAACAAGGAAACAAATTCAGTTATGAGACTGTTAAAAGTTTTAATCTCAATACTTGTTACGTTAGGTCTTTTGACCGGAGTTACTAATTCGGCTTTAGCGGCTACTAGCTTCTCCGTACAACCTACAAGCCCCGAAACATATTTCCACAATACTTATTTCACTGTGCCACACAACACCTATGATCATGGCAGCACTTTGACAAGTTGGCTGGATATGGGTTTGCGCTCGGTCGAACTTGATGTTGTTGATAGTGGTGATTGGGAAAATGACCCGAACGGCCCCTATGTTAGCCACGGGGGATCTCCTGGTAACAAGAATTGTTCTGCATCAAACAATGATCGCCTGGGTCATTGTCTCAGAGATATCATGGGATGGCTAGATACTCACCCCACTTCTGGCCCCGTCTTAGTGTTCGTAGATATGAAAACCTCGTCAGACCCCTTAAACGATTGGAAAAATGACGAAGTTGATTTTCTTGACCAGAAGGTTTATAGTATCGTCGGTTCGCGTCTTTACACTGCCCCAAATCTTTATTACTACGCAACTGGAACTAACTATACCCCCACAAGTAAGAGTCTGCGTCAAGCTGTGAGTGAGAGGGGTTGGCCAAAGTTAAAAGATTTAAATGGCAAGATTATTGTTGCCTACACTGGTGGACGATATGGCTCAGTAAATCAAACTCAAGGCGCAGGCATTGAATATATTGTCAGTAGACCAGGTAGAACTCTACCCTACGGCTTTTTCTGCCCTGATGTGGAAAGCGATCCTGGAGAAGTACAACCAGGCGGTACAGTCGATGGAATGTCTCAAAAAACGTCGCAATATTTAGTGTGCAGCAATATTAAAGCCCAAGATCATTATCAAGTTACGGCTAATAGGGCTTCAGATCATCGTCAAATTATTCACCTATGGGGAAATCATGTTTATAGCAATGACGACTTTGTGTTTAATTACATTGCTGTAGCGCACGGTATTAGTGCCATCGGTCGAGATCAAGCTAGCAACACTTTCCAAGGTGCAATTCCCTTTACTGGGGTGCGTCGTTCTATTCCTGGGTATTTCCAATTGCGTCCAATGCACACTTCTAGTAAGTGCATGGATGTCTATAATTCTGGAACTGGTAATGGTACGAAAGTTGTATTGTCCGGTTGTGCCGGAACGAGTAACCAAAGCTTTGTTTACACGGCTGAAAGTCAATTAAGACCAAAGCATATCAATAAACAATGCGTTGATATCAAAGGTGGCGATGCTGGCAGTGGTAAAGATATTCATTTGTGGGATTGTGACGGTGGCAACAGTGAGAAATGGTTGATTACTCGCAATGGAGAATTTAAAAGTTATGACGGTCAGAGTTATTGTTTAAGTGTTTATCAAAGTGGTACAGCAAACGGTACTCCTTTTAAAACTTTGAGTTGTCAGGGAGGGCTAAACCAGAAGTTTGTGCTTTATGGTGTGCCACAATGGTCACAAACTTCGTTTTAATCATTTGTTAACTTGTTAATTACTCCCTTTCCACCCTCTTAAAAAATGCTTTTGACCATTGGTGACAAGTTAAGGAAAAGGGAAAATTGTCAAGGGTGGTATTTGTAGTGGTCAAAAGCATGGGAAACTCAGTCTAGACAAGTATTTGAGCGATTGAGTCCAGCCATGACCACCAGCAAAAAAACCAATAGGAGGAGCTTTCCGTCGAGATAATCCACTGCACCATAATATGTCTGTTTATCTCGTTTATTAACGACTTCAATTGCTATTTCTTGGTCAGTTCTTCCCCAAACATAACCAGTTACGTCTCCCCATAATAAATGACACTCATCTATTAGTAATACTCTCAGCTTTCGTGCTTCTATCTCCTCTCTGTTGCTTGCCAGCAATGTTTCAAGTTGTTTTTTTTTGCAGCAACCACCTCCTTATCAGCCTTTGGATTCAAGCCTGTAGTCTTTTTCCAACTAATTCCTGCTGCTTCAAATAAATCATAGTAACTTCGTTTCGATTCGTAGATGACATCATATTCAAATGCTAATTTATATTCCAGTTCACCCAGTCGATAGTTTGTCAGGCTTCATTAATTCACATGAAAATAAATTTTTCAACCGTAGCAATTTAGATCCTCACTCGATAATGAAGTATCAAGACACCGTTTTGATATATTTTGCTGTCAGTCAGTTCCAAATTAGTTTGCTGGATTACTCCCGAAAAAAGCGGAATGCCTGAACCCATGAGAAATGGATTTACCTTCAGAATGAGCTTGTCAATCAAGTGTTCAGCAAAAAGTGTTGTGGCTAAATCTGCACCACCACAGAGCCAGATGTCCTTACCTGTTTCATTTTTCAAACTTTTGACTAATGCAACAGCATCTTTTGAGACGAGTTCAACATTTTCATCTGGGCTTTCTTTCATGGTACGTGAAAAAAGATACTGCTTCATGTGCGGGTAAGGGTTAGTTACACCCACCGTTAGCCCCACTTCGTATGTCCTGCGCCCCATGAAAACAATATCAAACCACTTGTTCTCTGCATGGACACCTAGTGCATCACGCCAGTGAACTGGAATGGTTTCGGGAAAGGATGCGGCCAAGTCTGTGATATGCTCACCTTCTGGGAGAAAGCCTGCAAATGAGCCATCTTTGTGAGCAATGAATCCATCAACGCTGCAAGCCACGTAATAATTGAGTTGTCGCATTTAACTTTTTTGATTGTTTTTCTCAAACTAATATTAGTCTGGTAGCAGTTTAATTTATCAATACCTTGTTCTTTAGGACACGCTACGCGAACGCTAGGTTACGAGGGTGAGTAGATGTATTAATTCTCTGTTCTCTGAGGCTTGGCAAAAACAATAATTTCTAAAAATTACTTTTCCAACCAATTGTTTCATCCTTTTTTTAGTGAAGGTATTATTCATCATAAAAATTTTCTCCTAATTTAAAAAAATCTTCTTTGTTGATATAGATCAAAACTACTGATAAGTTCACTTTCTTTATGAGAGCGATAAAAAGACTCCTCAATCCAAATTCGTAATTCTTCCTCAGACTTTAAATAGACCGTGCGATTTATGCTGGCATCATAAACTTTCCATAAATCATTTCCTGCGCCATCTTTTTGTTGGCTAATTTTGAATTTATCAGGGGTGCTAAATACTTCTTTAAGCCATATAATTGGGTTAGTTAGTCTTAGTGAATTTGTCATGAGTTTATTGCTTTAAGTAATTAATTTAACGCTATGAATTAGTCTCATGCAAAAGTACAGAGATCTAAAAAATAAGTAATTGGACAAAATTAATTACACAAAAATCTGGTCAGCAATCCTTAATTGGCAAAGAATTTGTAAATAACCAATATGTAATTAATTCTGTCGTGGTACTTAAAGTGTTTAAGATATTGATCGTGGCAATAATTTCTTATCCCAGTTCAGGAACGCCCAAAATCTGATTCCAAGGAAAACTTATTTAGTATGAAAAAATGCAGCTTAATTTGACAACACTACTGGTGAATCTTTTAACTGTTCTTGCTCGGTCAGAAGTTGGATGATGTAGGGTGTAATTATGGGTGCAATCAAATCTTGGCGAATATAAGCCTGAAAGTGATTCAGTCCAAACAAGGGAAAGAAGCGCCCGTTTGGTAGTTCCCAGGCGCTACGTTTCACAAGTGGATACCAAGGATCTGATACCGTTGGCGAAATATTACTTAACATAAAAACGCCGATTTTACCGTGTATTACACGGAAGGGTGGTTCTACCTTTCCATGTAATACATGGGAGAGAAAAAAGTTAAGTTA
>NZ_JACJRG010000047.1 GCF_014697125.1 Anabaena minutissima FACHB-250
AGACTTACATTGGAAGGTAAATTAAATCTTGAAGTACCTCGTAAGCAATTAACTCCTATCACTCGTTGTCCATTTTGTCGTCCTTCTTCTCCATCAGGAAATCCCGAAGTAAATCCATTGTTTACACAGTATCTAAAAGCTTCTCTGTGTCCGGCTCCCCAGTTTTCTCCAAGACTTACATTGGAAGGTAAATTAAATCTTGAAGTACCTCGTAAGCAATTAACTCCTATCACTCGTTGTCCATTTTGTCGTCCTTCTTCTCCATCAGGAAATCCCGAAGTGAATCCATTGTTTACGCAGTATCTAAAAGCTTCTCTGTGTCCGGCTCCCCAGTTGGCTTGAGCAGAATTCTGTGTAAATAATAGTGTAACAAAAGAAAATATCCCTCCAAAAAGAACAATTGAAGTAGTACAGCGTAATAAGTAATTAATGTGTAAAAATTGAATTTTCATAGTTAATATTCCTCTCATAAGTCACAAAAAGGAGAGCATTCATTTTTGAAGAAAATAACAGGCATTGCAAAAGTGATATTATGTCGGGTATGATCTGAATAGTAGTTTTTGAGTTTTCGTTTGGAAAGACAATAACTTTACTATGGTAGCCCTAGCTTTTCATACTATTTTTTTAGCTAAAATAGTGAAAATCGACATTGGTAAGTTATTCGCTTAGAACAAGATTTTTGCCCATTACCGTCTATTATTCTTGTGTGGCTCTCCTGGCTAACGCCTTCCAATTTTCTAGAACTTTGTGCCTGACATGCAGCCTCAACATCAAAGTCTTTAAGATCATCACAAGACCCTTCTATAGTTTTAGGAGGAGACCAACTTCCTCCCAATACACTAGGAGTCCTAGTTCCTCCAGATACAAGCTGTTGTTGCTCTAAAGATAATTCCACAAGCATATCAGATTGCATGATTTGTCTTGACATAATGAATTACCTCCTTACTTAATAGATTGTTTTTACATTTTTAAACAATATTATTTATAATAAGTAACTGATAAAAATATTCTCAATTAAAAAAACAATTGTTTCATTTTTTTTATAAATTGCTCTATGAAGCTCTAAAAGATGATTGCGTTTATTACAACTACATCCATAAAGTCTAAGTCTAAATTGCTTCTTTTTTAAGAATTTAGCGACTTTTTTAAATTTAATGAGTTAAAGCTTCAGTGTATTCAATATGAATCTATGAATGCTTCTTTTTAAATTACTCATAGTTTATTTTTGTTTAATCACTCTCAGAGAATAAAAATAAGAGTCAATTTTCCAACTGTAGACAGAGGGCATTGTTACACAAATAATACAAAGAACAGTAAATTTCATTTATTGGAGTTTGGCTTTCAGCGTCATGAGTCGTATCAGGAATTAAGAGCCAATTACTTTGAGCAACAGTGTTTATGACGGGACTTAAATGTGACTTTAAGAAGATTTTGGACAAAGTTTGGAAGGAGAAGTTGGACAAGTTGCAAGCTGAAATACTTATAACTTCGTTAAGGCATTAATCAAGCGAAATAACAGAAATGGAAGAAGAAAATGGACACATATCCGCTTTAATACTAGTCTTGGGCGACTTTTCCCTTGAACCGGATTCCTCACAAGCGTTGTTCCCTCGTTGCGTAGCTTGCCGCCGTAGGCATCGCTATTACCAAAACCGTTATCTTGCCCAAACTTCCCCTTGCCTCCGATTGAGTGGCACTCTCGCACGGTCAGGCTTTCATGGTCTGCACTCCATCAGATTCATTACTTACTACTGATGTGACCGGGGTCTGTGACCCTTTTATGTGGGGACTGAGGGGAAGGAACCCTCTTATGGAGACGGCTCCTCAGTAAAATAGGCTACTCCCGGATTTCTCACAACTTTCACGTCGCGCATCTCGGCTCAATACCATAATGATAACCCCGTTGACCAGTGAGGAGTCCTGACTAAAATCGCCATTATCAACAGCAAAATAAATGGCCTCTGGAAGAATCCTTGAGGGCATTTTTATTGATATGCTGTAGTCCAATTTTGTTAATGGCTCAACTCTGCTTGCAGTTCAGTGACAGCCGCGAGCGCATCGGTAACGGTAAAGTCTGGACTGTACTCAATGGTTTTGAGTTGTGGATGCTGTTTGATTTGTTGGAGTAGGGCGATCGCTTGTTCAGTTAGTTGGTGCAAGTTTTCTACAGTAGCTACACAATTAATTTTTTGTTTCATCTTTGTTACCTTGCTGATATTTATTTTGAATTTCTTTTAATTTCTTAATGTCGGGATTTTGGCGATGTGTTAAGAATCAAAATCAATAGGCTTACCATTGAAATGTTTATGAACGGTAAAAGCTTCAAGCCAAGCTGGTAATGTATGTTCTACGTCTTCTAATTTGTTACCTTGGGCATCGACTAAGCCATGTTTTACAACCACCCTGGATAATGGCTTTTCACCATCGGCAGTAAATTTCTCAATCAAAATACTGCCAGCTTTTCTCATTGCGGCTGTACCTTCCCCAAATGCTGCGTTAGTGCCTAAATGAGTCACACCAATGAACCGTTCTTTAGCTTTGCGTGTATCGCTGAATGTAGACTTAATAAATTTGGTTACTGTCTCCTCATCAATATCCCTAAGATGGGTAAATTCATCCAATAAGAATTGTTCTGCCTGTTTGTCGTCAAGGTCTAGCCTAATACGTTCTAATCGGCGTTCGTAGGTATCTTGTAAAACCTCGATAATGGCTGAATCATTATCAGCTTTGCATTGACTTTCTAGCAATGCCCAAACTTTGTTATTAGCACCACTCAAATGTCTATCTGCAATTCTGAATACCGGAATACCTAAACAGTATTTACGAATTAATCCGATGGCTACAGAAGTGTTAGTTTTCCCTGTCCCCTGTTCGCCAATTATCCACAGTGGTTTTGCGGCTTTAATTACCGTCCATAGCCAGCCATACTCATGGTTTTTTAGGGCATCTATAAGAGCAGTTTTAAGCTGTTCATCTGGGGAAGTTTGTCTAACTGTAGAATCTTGCTTAGTGCCTGATAACTTATGAAGTTTCTTGTTAGTCTCGGCAACGTGTAACTTATTATCAGCGATGATTTTTTCCATCTCTGATATTTGTAACTCATGATTTTTTAGGGATAACTCACCGTGTAACTGTCCGTTGATATGGTCTAGTTGTTGCTCGGATGGTGACTTCATCGCTTCGATGGTTTCAGCAGTTTGACGGGCGAGTGCCTGCTTGGTTATCTCTGTTTGGTTTTGTTTTGAAAACCCAAATAAATCAAGATGTGTCTGTTCTATTAGGTCATTTTCAAGTGCTTTGATTTTCAACAGTTTGAATTGTCCGTGTATTGCCCTCTCTTGATAATCAGTGAGTGTTTTAGATGCACCATAGGCTAGTAGCAAGAATAAACTGCCGGATAATCCAAAGTAGACGGCCTTATCATCTTCTGGAGGCAGAATTTTCAAAACCCGGATATTGTTGTCAAACAATTGGTTTCGTCGTTCCCGGTCAATTAACCAACTAATACCGCGTTTGATTGATGAACCTCTACACTCGGTAGAAGCATTACAGAATAATGTTTCGGTGTGTTTGATGTTGTCGTTGAACATTGGAACACTAGCAACAAAACCACAAGTTAAAAGCACACCTACCAGAATTGTTGATGACTTACGCTGTCTACTTAATTTGTGGTTAAAGTCTTGTATTTCCTTCATCTGAATACCTGCCTAATGAGTTGATAGACAGCGTTTGAGCTTTGTAACCAATTCAGTAGACTATTGATGTTTAAAACAATGTCCATAAACCCAGTTATCAAGTAGTTTATGAATATGGCCGTCACCAATCCACTAATGAAAATTTGCAAAAAGTTCCAATCACCTCTGAATTTCATCTTTAGAAACTCCCATCTTTCTAACAACTCCTATAAACGCTATTCCTAAGAGGGCAACTAAAAAACTCATACCCAAGTTGGGGAGTTGAAAGCTTAGACCCTCACTGCTCCTAATTTCTTGATAGGTTTGGGCGATCGCCTCATGAGTCTGCATCACTTCAGCCGTAATTTTGGAAGTGCCATTGAGGGATACAGTCACACCAATAGCCAGCTTGACTATTCCTACCAATGGTTTTTCACCTAAACTAAACTCCCATCTCTCAGAACTAAGAGAAAAATTAAAGCCGTCTCCTACATCAATTAACCCAGGGAGTAAAGCTAGACACGCACTGAAGACTTGAATAATTGAAAGTGTTACCTGTAGGTCAAATAGCAACCAAGAGAGCGAACAACTACTAAATTGACACGCGATAAATAACAAACCACTATCTATACGCTTTCTAGCTTGAATGTCTTGATAAAGTTTATTTTCGATGTGTGTTAAATAGCGTTGCGTATCTTGGTTAATCTGCGTTTCTTCACCATCAAGAATGCTGTCTAGTTCATCCTGGGATAACATAGTTGTAGAGATTTTTAGGTGATGCCCTATTGATAACTAATAGGGCATTTATTTTTACTGAGCAGTTGCAGAGTTAGAATCCCAAAGCTGATTTAAATTCGAGTAATTTAGCCTTAATTCCGGTGGAGTAGTTTTTCTCAGGAATCAGATCATATCTGGCATTCTCCCCCTTACTCAAAGCTTCGTTTAGCTGTCTATTTTGCAATTGTTCGTCAGCAGCAATCTGCTTTAATTCGGGTCGGTTAGATTGCTCAAGTAATGCTGTCTGGTTGTCTACTGCCACCAAATGAGCATCGATATAACCACGAATTTGAGTGTAATTCATTTGGTAGTTGTGACGGGTATTCTCAGCATTTCTAGAATTGACAAACTCTGCTGCTAATTCTTGTCGCTGATGTGCATATTTGGTGTTACCCAGCATTACTTGAGATGCAGATTTATCAATGGCGATCGCACTCTTACCAGCTTGGAGAAGAATATCAGCAGTTGCTTTGTTGTATGCCTCACTCCCATTGATAATCTCTAGATAGGCTTGTGCTAGTTTGGGAGCTAGTTCAGAACTTAGGCGGCCTTGCCTTGCTAGTTCACCAATCTTTTGAGCCGATGCTATATCCCCTTGCATAGCACGGTCAAAGTCTGCAAGTGTTACACCGAATTTTGAGCCTAATACTTGCCCCAACCGTTTCCCCTTTGGGACAACATGGTTTTTTAGCTTAGGCGTTGTCTGTAACTTAGTTGGTTTATTCATTGTGGTATGTCCAAATAAGAGTTTGGATCTGAAAAGTATCTATGAGTTGGTTTGTTTACTCCGGTATAAAATCGAATTGAATCAAATAGAATTAAGGCACAAACCAGAGTAACTAGAATCATTACTAATGAGGCGACAGTAACAGGATTAAAACTGATTCTAAAGGTGTTATCCTGCCTAAATAGCTGGTACTGCAAAGCATTTGAGGGCAGTTTTGACCTGACTTTTAAAGTCTGAATTAGCTTGATTAATCTCTTGGGCTATCTGCTTTAATCCATCGTTGAGATGTTGGGATGTTTCGGCACTCGTGACAGCTACAACGTGCCGGACTTCATCAACCATATTGTCTATTTTTTGCTGGTTTACCTGTGCTTTGTAAGCGACGAAAGCAGTAATGGCTTGCTTAATTTCTGCTATGCCTTCATCAAGTGAATCACCAGAACACTTGAGATTATCAGCAATACTTTCTACTTCACCAAGTTGTAAATCGATGCCCATATTTTGAGCAGTGCTAGATACTAATTCAGCTTTGTCTTGAACTGCTAGGGATGCTTGTTCTGCTTTGTACTGGGATGTTTCGATAGGTGCTAATTCTTCAGTATCTTGGTTGTCTTGAGCGTCTATACGTATATCTAGACGCTTGTCTATATCAGTGGGTAATGTTTCCGTTTCTTCCGTGATGGTTGGTTGAATGTTTCCAGTTTCAGCACCTACACAGATGGATGTTTCCTCTGCTTCCGTGGTGGTTGGGTTTAATTCTTCAGTAATTACTGCTAGCTTGGTTGCGTTATTCATAAAGTGTTCAAACACAGAATTTACTTCTTCATCTGTTGGGTTTTCAGGGTCTAGAACAATCTGGTTGTAAACAACTTTAATTTCACCCAAAATGACTTTTAACCCCTGCCTGGATAAGCGGGATTGAATGCGTTTTGCAACTGTTGTCACCATCTCTCACGCTCCTATTTTTGCAAGTTGGGATGATTGATTTTTGTGCTTATAAATGAGAGCTACTGCCACAACTGGAAGTATAGTCTTCTTGTCATAGAAACCTTTGCTTCTAAATCCACCACATGATTTAAACCATCTGCTAACTGTGCTTTGATTTGGGTTTACTTCGAGTTTTTTTAGCAGATTTAGAAACTGTTCCCCTGTTATTCCTTCCCCAATAGCAGGTAACATCTGTTTACCCAATCTAGTTAATTCGTCTTTGATTTCGTGATATTTGGAGAAGTAGCGGGGGGATACTTTTCTGAGGTTAATTAGTACCTGAAAACCATCTTTATCTAACGGCAATTGGCAATCAGCCATAAGCTTTTTAGTTTTGCTCCAATGGCTGTCACTACAGCGTTTTCCTAGCAATGTTTCATAGATTGCCCTTGTCTGTTCCATAGTTTTATGCAGTATCGAGTTTTTGCATATATGCCGTGAGAAATTTCCACATCCCGCTTATCAAGTAGTTTCATCCTGCATATTTGGGGTGCAATTAGTTTCACTGTAAATAGATAAGCGTTATCGAGTTGCCTTGAAAGTATGCTTAATTCCTTCACTGTCCAGCTATAGCAAAGCTTTTGGGGATTCAGTGCGATCGCATCAACTCGGCACAGTGCTACTATAGCATAAAGTGTTATTAGTGCAAGTAGTGTTATTTATGCCAGTGACCTCTGAGCAATCTAGTGTCAAAATTGGTAGAAATAACACTACTAACACAAATGCCGATAATGCCAGAGGATGATAAAGTTATATCGCTACGTATTTTTATGCCCGAATCACTCAGAAATCACTTTAAATCTGTGTGTGCGAAAAAAGGCAGGACTATGAGCGAGGTTGTAACCGAGTTTGTAGAGTCCTACATCAAACAAAATGAATAATCAAAACAGCAATCGCCTATCTCCTGTCATTTTGTGACACAAGCAGGCGATCGCGAGTCACAAATCTATAGAGGATATATCTATGGTTCAAGGAAAGCTAGAATTAACCATCAAAATCAATGAACTGCCAGAAGCACAAACAGTTCAAAACGGTTGGCAGTATTTTGAGGTTGATTGTGATGGAAGCATTGTTAGCGTTACTGTCAAGCCCAAAGTATGGAAGAAATTGACCGACGCACAAGCTAATTATCCCTAGTGGGTAGCTGCAATCGCTGGAAAGATGGGAGAGGCAACAGATAACGGCTTTGTGCTAAATGAACCAAACATACAAGTTTTTGAACGCAAACCCAAAGCTGTTGCTGAGAGTGCGTAGTTTGGTAAAAGCTTGCAGATGTTTGCACAATTAGCCCATCCTTCTGTCATTTTCTGACACCAACGAGCGATCGCATCTGTAACAAAATAATACTTACCCGTTTTCTAAACATGAAATTTGGAAGTTTTCAGTCCATCATTTGTCCGTGAATGCCTAAAAATATCTCAAAAATTATATTTATAGAGGCTAAACCGCATCGGGAATTAGGGACAAGCTTACTGATTCAATTCTCTTGCTCGCAATCACAATCATGGGGTTCAAAAGCAATTTATCGTAACTCGAAAGTTATTAGATCAACTCAAAACATCCAAAATTCATTCTAGAATGTAGTACATAAATACTAAAACATTGTAAAGGGTAATCGTGTTAGCCGATTTTTATTTAGCTATGAGCCGGCGATCGCCCACTTGTTGCTTTTCAGATGTTTATACTTAACTCTAAGTTAACAGAACGTCACAAAAAATTTTTAAATTTATGGGTATTTTTTTTTAAGATATGGTGATCGCAAACATAAATTTTTAGATTAGAATAAGATCACTTTAAGGAGGTGTGAGAGTGAAACAAGAAAAACACACGGTTTTAGTAAGAACACGCTTAACTGAATCCGATGAAATCAGATTCAAAGAATTAGCACAAGACAACAAGACGACTACGTATAAACTGGTACGTAAGTTCATCCATGACTACTTACAGCAAAACTCCCCAACAGTTTAATGTTAGGGAGTTTTGAATTTTTATAGTCCACCCAGATTTATCCCGGTCGCCAAACTTAGATAAATCTGGATATCACAAATAAATGAACTCATGAGGAATAGTATCTCCTGTGATCAGATTTTAGATCACAAGTGCGAATTTGTCTTAGAAAAATTCGCTTATAAAACAATTATAGCGCATTATAACTGTATTTTGGTATTTTTTACCAAAAATATTGTAACAATCGGGGGTGCTGCGTGATGGTTGCACAGTTCGCAGAAAACGCCGATCAAGCTCCTAACACAGTCCCAGATACAATCAATTGGGTACTGAGGCTAGGACGGCCACCACTACCAGAAAACCCGATAGAAGCTGCCAAGGTTGGGAAAGAACCTAAAGCACCTTGCTACTATGACGGACGGCGAGTAATACCAATTAGTTGGAAAGAGTGGCAGCACACACAACCGATTGAGGAAGTTTACACAGCATGGTTTAAACAACCCTCTAATGGCATTGGGACGTTAGGTGGTTGGAATGGTAAGCACTATTTAGCTTGGATAGACTTTGATAAAAAAGATTTTGATAGTGGTGAAGAATGCGATCGCTCTATTGCCCGATGGTGTGAACAGTTCCCTGTTGCTTCGATTGCACCTTACTTTAGAACCCCAAGCGGCGGTTATCGATTCTTGGTGGCATTCAACCAAGAACCAGAAAATTTCAAGGCTAATTCTGGATTTTCTCTCTCTCCCGATGGTTCGCACCATGTAGGAGAGTTGCTTTGTAAAAGTGGTAGTCACACGTTGTTACCACCTACCAGGGGGGTTAATGGTGAATATTACCGATGGGTACAGTGGTCAGAATATCCCCCAGTGATAGACAGACCAGAAGATATAGGTCTGTATCCGGCGGTGAAGCCACAAAAAACAATAGCGACCGCACCAACCAAAACTGCATCGAAAACTGGGTACTTGGGTGAAAATTCACTTTCAGACTTACTGGAAAACCAAATTTACCCACGACTTACGCCAGAACAGGCTTTTAACTGGCCTGGACACGAATTTAAACAGCATGGCGACAAGCTAAAAGGTAATTGTCCTTGGCATGAGTCTACCTCTGGCACAGCGTTCTATCTAGAGAGGAAAGGCAACTCCTTACTGTGGAGGTGTCCAGCCTGTAATATTGGCGGTAGCCCAATTGAGTACCGTCACAGATTAAAAGGTGGCAACGGTTCACCAAAAAAGAAAGAATTTGTAGAACTGGTGCAGGAATTAGCTAATGAAGTTGGGGTAGCAATGCCAGCACCTCAGTTAAAGTGCGAGGGGGGGCGATCGCCGAACTTACCACAAAACAATAATGTAGTTACTCATCCCACCCTAAAACAATTAATCAGCAAGGATGAACTACTCAAGGAAATTGACGGGCTGATAGTTCAAGATTTGCCACGCTCCGAGTTGGAGGCAATCATTCCAGAATTAGCTAAGAAGTGCGATCGCTACCCTGCTGACATCTGGAAACTTTACAACGCAAGGGTCAAGGAACAGGAACAGGCGGAAAATAGAGAATTTACCAAGAAACAGCTACCAAGTCTACTGGATGCTCAAAAGGCAAGGCTCAACCCCTACGAATTATTCTGGGGTGATGGTGGAAAATTTGCTCACATCTTATTAGGCGTAGCTCAAAGTATGCCTACAGCAGTAGAACACCTGATTACAACCTTAATACCTGCTGCTGGTAGCAGAATTGGCACATCGGCAAGAATAGTCGTCAACCCTAGAGGAAAATACACCCAACCTGCAATCTTCTGGAGTTGCATCGTGGCACCTACAGGACAGTTAAAATCTCCAAGCCAGCAGGTGATACTTTCAGCTCTAAACAAACTGGAAACAGAAGAATATAAGCTCTGGAAAGCTGAGAATGATCACTACAAACGTAAATTGAGTGCTTACCAAAAATCTAAAGACAAAGATAGTGAACCCCCGGAAGCACCCCCCCCCCGTCGTCGGTACATCATCAGCAATTCAACTTCTGAGGCACGGATTAAAATTCATGCTGAAAATCCAAAGGGATTACTCAACTTTCGTGATGAGTGGTCAGCTTTTATTAATGGTAGAAATAAATACCGTAAAGGTTCAGGAGACGATTTAGAACAGGATTTATCAGAATTTAATGGTGATGTTCTTAGTAAGGATTTAGTCAAATCTGAAGAAGGCATTTATCTAGAACGTTCTGCAATTTCCCGAACTGGTAATACTCAACCAGAGATGCTAAGAAAACTACAGTCACAAAATAATTTTGAGGACTTCCAAGGTGAGTTTAGTCGATGGTTGTTTTGCTTAATTCAGTCAGCACCTGCGTACTTAGATTTATTCAAAGATGATGATGGATTGGGAGATGAGCTAGACAACCAACTACGCCATCTCTACACACGATTGGGTTTAATTCCTGAACAAGATTACTTCTTAGACGACGACGGGAAAACAAATTTCCAGGCATACCAACATCAATTAATTAATTGGTCACTAGAGGAAACACACCCCGGCTTAAAAGCCACTTACCCAAAATTACAAAGCTATATAGCACGGTTAGCACTGTGGCTACACCTTGTTAATTCGGTACTTGCTCAAGAAGACAAGCCAAGCCAATTTATCAATGGTCATACAGTAGCAATCGCCTGTGAGTTGGTTCATTTCTACTTAGCACAAGCCAAACTCATGTATGCTATCAACTCTTCCCAACATGAGTTAGCTGGCAATTACCTCAAGGTAAAACACTTTGTGGAACGCAAAAAACACGGTGTAACTGCAAGAGAGATAAAATCCGGTATTTTTGCACTAAAATCCGTACCTTCCTCTGAAATACAGGCAATTTGTAGAGAATTAGTGGAATTAGGAGCTATATCTCATAAGGATAAAAAATATTACCCTGTTGATGGTGGTGATGATGATGTTGATGTAGTGTTGATGAAATATGAAGAGCTTCAAAACAGCCAAACAGCTTATATTTCTCCTGTTTCACCCATTACAGAATTTCCTGTTGTTGATGATGTTGATGAGTTGTTGATTACACATCAACAGGACAAAACCCTTGTAAAACAAGAATTACAAAATTCTAGTGTTGATGTTGTTGATGAAATTTCACCACACATCAACTTACCAACTGGTGTTGTGGAAGATGGATTAAATGTTGATGTTAATGAAAAATCTAATTTACCCATCAACAACATCAACACAAAGACTAGAACTCTTACACAGCAAGTGTTGATGGCTATTGATCCGACATCAACATACTATCAACAACCATCAACACCCATCAACAATACTGAGATTCGAGAACATGAAAACCTTACACAGCAAGTGTTTGTGACTGTTGATGCCACATCAACAAAATCAAAATTACCACCTGGAAAAAATTTTCAGGAGGTACAGGAAGCGATTGCAACGGGAGAACCGCAGGTATTGCATCCCGCCTCTTCTATCGCACTTGCGTCCCAACAAATTTATAAAGAAGGCGATCGCGTTGAATTTAAGCACCCAGACAGTTGTGATACCAACTGGCTCAAGGGCAGGATTGACCATGTGGATTGCCAGCAAGGTTACTTCATCAGCTACAAAATCAGTTATTTGCAGCGCGGGAAAAACCAAACTTGTAAACTTTACCGTCAGGACTGGGTAAGGTGCTGAGATACGTGAGCGATCACTAATCTCCCCATGCCAAGAATTTGATCTATGCAGTTTTAAGTTACGTACAGTTGACTATCTGAATAGTAGTTAACCATGTATGTAACTGCAATTTTAGTTAGGATTGCGGATTAAATAAGGTGTAATACTGCCAATGATATCTATACACTAGAGGGGTAAATAGATGAACAGGTAGATGATGCGCCCTTACCCTGGTGAAATTGAAGTTCAAATGCAACGATACTATGAGTCGTTGTCAGAGAAGGATCGCCGCCGATATGCAGCAATTGAAGCAGTAAAATTAGGGTACGGCGGGCAGGCATACATCCGTCGCTTGCTCCTATGCCATCACGAAACCTTACAGTTGGGCATGCGGGAACTTCAGGAAAAAACGGTACTTGAGCAGGAGCGGATTCGCCAACCCGGAGGTGGACGGAAATCAGCGTTTGAGACAATTGCTGGATTAGACGAGGCGTTTTTGCGAGTGTTGGAGCGGCACACAGCAGGTTCACCGATGGATGAAAGCGTCAAGTGGACTAATCTCAAGCGTCATGAGATTGCCGGATTGCTGGAAAATGAAGGAATCAAAGTGAGTGTGACAGTGGTAGACCAGTTGTTGGAGAAACACAACTTTCGTAAACGCAAAGCAGTAAAAACCCTGGCAACCGGAGAGAGTCAACATCGCAACGAGCAATTTGAGACGATTGACCAACTTAAGCACTCTTATCAAACGGCAGGCAATCCGGTCATGAGTATGGACACCAAAAAAAAGAATTAATTGGGCAGTTATACCGAGAGGGACAACTGTACACCCAAGAAACAATAGAGGTATTTGACCATGATTGGCCGACGCTGGCGACTGGAATTGCCATTCCCCACGGGCTGTACGACATGACAGACAATGTGGGCTATATCCAGATTGGCATCAGCCACGATACTAGTGAATTGGCCTGTGATTCGCTTCGTTACTGGTGGAACACCTATGGCAAGGTGCGTTATCATGCAGCAAACTCGATTCTGCTGTTATGTGATGGGGGCGGTAGCAATAGCTCTCGCTATTACATCTTCAAACAGGACTTACAGACGTTAGTTAATGAACTGGGCATCGAAATTCGCATCGCTCATTATCCGCCCTATACCTCCAAGTACAATCCGATTGAGCATCGTTTGTTTCCTCATATTTCTCGCGTGTGTCAGGGGGTGATTTTTGAGAGTGTCCAGACTGTAAAAGACCTCATGGCAACGGCAACCACTCGTACAGGACTCAAAGTGTTTACGACGATTCTCGATAAAACCTATCAAACGGGCCGAAAAGTGGCTCTTGACTTCAAATCAAATATGAAGATTGTTTTTGATGAATTCTTGCCCCAATGGAATTACACCGCTAAACCAGAGTTACAGGTTATTTAATCCACGATCTTTACTACTTTGTGGCAAGGGTTATTTTGAAGGTAGTGCTTAAAATTGCGGTAAAAATCCGACCTTCAATCTTTATGGGACTAACAGATCAGCTTGAAAAACTTTTGGCAGAAGAGCAAAAATGCAATTCAGTTGCCAAACTAAAAAACTCAGGTGTCAATGCTAGTGATGACAAATCTCACCTTAAGCACTTTGCTACACCAGGATTCAGTCAAGTTCAAGTCATGGCGAAAGTTGGCCAATGCCAACTGGATGCCTCGACCATAAAAGCGATCGCTGATGGAGTCTTGGAGCAGGCACAAAAAACCAAGGATGGAGACTTTACCAGCCTTGAAGTCATCCTTCACAGTCAGATAGCTATGCTCTCTACCTTATCAACGCATTTCATGAACAAGGCTTTAGCTGGCTATGATGCCCCAGAAGTCATGACAGCATTGCCTCATATCCCTTATGAACTCGCAGAATTAAGCCTCAAGTGTCAAGCTGAGATGCGTAAATGTATCGCGCTGCTGCATGAGTTGAAAAACCCTAAAAAACCCAGTCAATTCATTAAAAATTACGTCCATCAACAGCTTAACCAGCTACAAGTAGAGCAGGAACAAATAAAACAACGCTTGGAGGGAGGGAATGATGCCCCGGTGGACAATGGATTCAAGAGAACGCCAACGGCTGCTGATTCAGCAATGGAAACCTTGGGAACACAGCACAGGTGCAAAAACCCCAGAAGGAAAGGAAATGTCAAAAATGAACGCCCTTAAGCATGGTTTACGTAGTCAAGCAATGACTGAGTTAAAGCGTGGTTTGAGTCTGGAAAATTTTCTCAAAAATTTTGACTTTGATTAGAGCGAACGAACTATACAAAACCGCCTCTAATAAAACCTAGTATTGCAACGTTGCGATTGTTATCTGTGCCAATGCTGAAGGGCGATGGCCCTGTGTCATCACCTGAGAATCAAAGTTGGTCTAAAAGTATGGCAACCAGCATTTTTAATGACTTGTAATTGAAAGATTAATCCCAAACAAACTGTTTCCAGGTGACAGGGATTAAACCTTTTTTGACAAGTTTATGTCTCATGCCATCATGCTTGCGGTCAAGCCGAAGCGCATGGCAGACGGGGCAAAGAGTTCTCAGATTAGAAGCATGGTTACTGCCACCAGATGACAACGGGCGAATGTGGTCGATGTGAGCAGTCTTTAAACTGACTGTTTTCTGACACAATCCATTGACTTTTGGGGGCTGGGTATCTGGACTTTGACACAATCCCTCATCTCTGGTGTAGATACACTGCCGAGTGATTTTCCATTGTTCAAGCGGCTGACGCTTCCATTGGTAAACAGGCAGGTTTGGATGTTGGCGTTTTTGCTTGACTTGTTTGTAAAGTTCAACAGACATGACTTAACTCGACTCGACTTAACAAAACATGACATGACGAGACGGAAGGTGACGGGACTCGCCTTAACGAAACCTGACGAACCAAATATTTAAAGAATGCTAAATTCCTTTAGCTCAAATCTGCCGTAACCAATGCTTCCTCTGCCATCGCCAACACCTACTAATGTTCCAGCGTTGATGATTGCTGTCTCTAGAGACTTGCGATCAACAACAACCGAATCCCAAAGAATAGTAAACGAACATCGCCATCCAGGTTTCACCGCCACACGGTAACGAATGTTCCTTGCTTTAGTGGATGGGTTACGTACACCAATCACTTCGACATAGCTATCAGGTAGTTTCTCGCTTTTGGTAGTTCCTGCTTCAATGACTTGGGGTGGATCTGGTAACTTAATGGGCCCGTCGTCATTACAGATATAAATCTGGTCGTTCATGACTTGCAGGGTGCTAGCAATGTCTGCAAGTAAGTTACCTTTGCCCCGTTTTACCGTTTTACCGCCATACTTGATGCAGCCGAAAAAGTATGTGGGCAGCAGAAATAACTGGCGTTCTTCATCCATGAGAACTGTTTTTTTCCACTCATTGGGACTATTACCAGCGACACCATCTTTTTCTTTAGCTTCTAGCGGTAAAGCATCAACTCCAAAGTGGTGTATGGCAAGTGTTCTAGTTCCCTCAATTGAAACTTTTGCTTGCAGAATGTTGGCCATATTTAGACAGTAGGTGTACAGGCAGCAGAAATTACGGGAGTATTTTTCAGCTTGAAACCTCCTTGCTTAACCTTGATTTGCTAGTTGCTTAAAATTCGGACTGAGTGGCGATGGTGTAAACCGCCCACCGTTGGCGATCGCCCAATAGTTTTTGATTTGCTAACCACAACCGGTGATGGGGCAGAGTGTCCTCCGGAGACGATGGCGTTCCGTTCACCGTCGGCGATCGCCCACAAACCCACTCCGGTTTTAGAGTATTCGGGAAATTTTCAGTGTGTATTTAGTTGAGTTGCAATTATTCTTAACCTCCTCTCAAGTATGCTTAAACGCCTATTTTGACTAAGACTGGCAGAATTTTTGCCAAAAAGAATCTGTAAGCTCAACTTTTATGAATTTGGCTTTGCGTCAGCTTTCTAGGCGTTTTGAATTTGATAGTGGTAGGATAACATTAACCACGCAAATAACGCAAACCACCCATTGCACCCAATGACTGAATTTAACTTCAAAGGGATAATCAAGTGGGTGTTTAGTGTGGTGGCAATGTCGTGCCAGACAAAGCAGAAGAAAAACAGGTGAGTTACAAAATGTTTTTACCTGAGTCTTTACGAGCCAGATTTAAATCAATCTGCGCTCTCAAAAGTGTGAGTATGAATGAGGTGTTATTGCAGTTGGTACAAAACTGGGTAGAAGAAAACGAAAACGCATCTGCTGCTACCAGGGGGAAGGCGGGCAAATAATTACAGACAGGTTTGCTCACTCAAAGGCTATCTCAGTGGTATTACTCTGCGAAAGTCGGCGATCGCCATCGGTGGGCAGAATGTCAACGCCTACGGTGTGGTTTTTGTGCCTCATCGCAGCATTGATGCTATAGCAGTAGAGGAATATAGCGGCGATGGCGCAGAGTGCCCACCGTAGGTGATCGCCCAACTTTATAGCAGGCTGAGTAATTTGTGATACATACCAGCCATCTCGTCTACTGCAAATTCCAGAGCGAGGTTTATTCGCCGATCCACAGTTGTAACAACACCTTTTCCTAGCAGGACCGCATATCGCTAAGATTTTTGATCCTTGTGTGCGTGATCTGAGATCGCACAAGTACGTTACGTTTGGATCGTTGGATCGCTAAACTATAAGGGCTGGAAGCGTTTATAGGGTCGTCGTCGAGATTTCTGTATCCTGCAATGTGTAATCGCGGCCATTGTCTAGTTCGTGACTCAAGATTAGCTGTATTTCTTCCTGTGTCAGAACCTTAGCTTGTCCATGCCGAATTATTTTCATTGCCAAACTTTAGACGTAGACCCTGTAACCCTCACCCTACAACCCATTCTGATTACTATTTTTCTAATATTAATCAGAATGGGTTGTAGGATCTGCAAACTACGGTAACTATTCGGTAAAACACCAGCAAAGAAACGCTATTTTTGAAGGGCTGAAAAGCGATTGCTGACTTTGGTAGTTGCCAGATTGAGATGTGTATTTTCTAATTCCGCCGCCACAATGGGTATACTTATTTTTACCCTTGAGCTAAAAACTGCTGCATGACTGTCAACAATATCCTCCAATATGAATCAAATATCTGGGCAACTGCTGATTTGCTAAGGGGTTGCGGCATCAAGGAGTCGGAATGGCCATCCTATATGATGCCGCTTTTTGCGCTGGTGATGATTGAAAGCCGCTTGGTGAGGATGTTTGATGAATTAAAGGCGGAGATTGGCGAAGCGGCATTGGCGGAGATTGCGCCAGAAGATTTGACCGGGCTAATTGAGGATAAGGGGCAGGGTTATAACGTCTATATTTTTGAGAAGAACCAAACACTGAAGGATATCTGTAAAAATGATAAATCCTTTGATGTGGACTTTGAAGCGTACCTGCGGGGTTTTGATGGGGAAACAAAAGACCTGTTGGGGGTGGAGGCGACGGAAGGTGAGAAGTTTCTCGATATTAAAGGGGTGATTACAAAGCTGAAGGCGAAAAAGGTGCTGTTAGGTTATACAAAGGAATGGAGCAGTATTGACCTTAAACCTTTTGATAACTCAGCAATTACGACCCTGGAAGAGCATATTAAGCGGCGTTGGGCGGATATTTCGGCGGAAACGGCAGGGGAACAGTACACACCGGATGATGTCATCGGGCTGATTGCGGAGATTATTGCTTCTAAGATTGAGGACTCGGATAAGCTGTTAAAAATTTACGACTGCACCTGTGGCGGTGGTAACTTGTTGTTTGGGGTGGAAGATCGGATTCATGAGAGGTCTAAGCGACTAACCCAAACTTTTGGGCAAGACTGGAATGATGCGCTGTACGCGCTGGCGAAGATTGAAAGTCGGTTTCGAGTGGATTCAAAAATCGAGCATGGCAATACGCTGACCGATGATAAATTTTATAATGATGAGTTTGATGTAGTAATCGCCAATCCGCCATACGGGGTGAGTTGGAAGGGTTATCAAAAGGATATTGAGAACGACAAAACCCAGCGATTTAAGTACCTGCCGTCAATTTCCGATGGTCAGTTGTTGTTTATGCAGCACCTCATCTCGAAGCTGAATGCTAATGGTATGGGGGTTGTAGTTCATAATGGTTCGACGTTGTTTAGTGGGGATGCGGGTTCGGCAGAAAGCAATATTCGCAAATGGATGCTGGATTCGGACTTTGTGGAAGCGGTGATTCAGTTACCGACGGATGAGTTTTTTAACACGGGTATTTACACTTATCTCTGGGTTTTAAATAAGCATAAATTGCCGCAGTGTCGGGATAAGGTGATGTTGATTAATGCCAGTGAGAAGTTTAAACCACTGAAGAAAAGTAAAGGCTCGAAGCGGAAGGAAGTAGATGAAGTCAGCCGCTTGGAGATTGTGGAAACCCTGACGCGGTTTGTAGATAATGACTATGCACGGGTGTTTGATAAGGAATTTTTCTATTTTAATAAACAGGCAATTATGCTCACGAATGTAGATGAGCAGGGTAAAACTTTTGCTAGTCGCTTAAAGGAAGGCAAAACCAGCCTGAAGCTGTCGCCATTGAAGTTGGACAATGGGGAAAGAACATTAACAGAATTTACAATTACGAATTACGATTCGCAACGGTTTGGTTCATTGGTAGAGGCATTTGAGCAAGATATTAAGCCGTCTGTTAGTTCTCTGGATTACAAGGAACAGCCGTTAACGGTGACGACGGAGAAGGCTTTGTATCGGTTTGATGCTGATAGGGAAACGCTGATAAAAGAAGTTTTGGGTAAGCAGGAAGAAGCATTGGGCTGCGGCAAAATTGTGGTGAAGGCAGCGTTTAAGAAGGGGACGAAAACCCAGCCGGAACGGATTGAAATTACGGTGGAATTAACGCCGGATTATCAGAAGGATTATGAAATTATTCCTTTCCATCGGGATGAGGTGGCGAATCGGGCAGCGATCGCAGCATTTATGGCGAAGTATATTACCAAGCCGTTTAAGTATTTGGAAAATGTGGTAGGGGTGGAGATTAATTTTAATAAGGTTTTTTATAAGCCGGAAATTTTGAGGAGTGTTGAGGAGATTTTGGGAGAAATCGCGGTGCTTGATGAGGAGTTGAAGGGGCTTGAGAAGGGGTTAGGATTATGAAAATTGAGCGTTATCAAGCTTATAGGAATAGTGATATTGAATGGTTAGGCGATGTGCCTGAGCATTGGGAACTCTCAAGAATTAAACAGAAAGGAACTGTTAGAGGTCGTGTAGGGTGGAAAGCCCTTAAAGCTGATGAATATGTAGACGAAGGATATATATTTCTTTCTACCCCAAATATTAAAGAAAAAGATATCGACTTTGAAAATGTCAACTATATAACTTATGAGCGTTATGTAGAATCTCCAGAAATTATGCTTCAAGAGGGAGATATTTTACTTACAAAGGATGGCTCAACATTGGGGACTACTAATATAGTTTCTTCATTACCTCGTGAAGCAACTGTGAATAGCTCAATTGCTGTTGTTCGTTTTAGCAAAGAAGTATTCAAAAAGTATATTTACTATCAAATTTTATCTGAGTTCATTCAAAACAAGATTAGTTTTAAAAAAAGTGGGATGGGAGTTCCACATTTATTCCAAAGAGATATCAACAACTTTTTTATTTTGCTTCCGCCTCTTTCTGAGCAGAAATCGATCGCACACTATCTCGATACCAAAACCGTACAAATAGATCGCAAAATTGACCTCCTCACCCAGAAAGCAACCCTATACGGTAAGCTCAAACAGTCTCTCATCAACGAAACTGTAACACGCGGGCTTGATAAATCTGTGCCGATGAAGAATAGCGAGATTGAGTGGATAGGCGAACTCCCTGAGCGTTGGGAAGAAAAACGTATTAAAGATTTATCATTCCTCCAAAGTGGAAATAACATTACTTCAGAGCAAATTGAAGATGAAGGAGAATATCCTGTCTATGGTGGTAATGGCTTGCGAGGCTATTTTTCAAAATATACAAATGATGGAGATTATATTCTTATAGGTCGTCAGGGAGCTTTGTGCGGCAATATTAATTATGCATCTGGTAAATTTTGGGCAACAGAACATGCTGTTGTTGTTTATCTAAAACAATCAGTTTATATGAAGTGGTATGGGGAAATGCTTAAGGTTATAAACCTCAACCAATACTCTATATCTGCTGCTCAACCTGGCTTGTCGGTTGAAAGAATTAAAAGATTGTTATTACCTGTTCCTCCCCTCTGCGAACAAAAAGCGATCGCAGACTACCTCGATACCAAAACCACCCAATTTGACCAAATAATCCAAACCATTAACACCCAAATCGAAAAACTCAAAGAACTCCGCAAAACCCTAATTAACGATGTCGTCACCGGAAAAATTAAGGTAACTGATCATCAATAAAATTTAAAAAATCTTCAGTAGTGATAATCAGGTTGAAAAAAATCATCTTTTTAGTTGAGTAAATTGTGATCGCCCGTCACCAGATAATCCGCCTCACCGACCACAGCCAGAGGTAAAAAAGGCACATCAAACGGGTGACGAGATTCAGGAATTACGGGGAATGGTTCGTCCTGGAAAGCCAAACTAAGTCTAGATAATCTGCACCAAAAATCAGCGCAGAGACTATGATGTTAGTATTAATTACCACCCGTGGACAAAAAGTCATGCCTTACGCACCCAAGCGATAACCTACGGTTCGCTAACGCAACTTTTAGTCCATACGATCTAGCCTACAGTTATCCATATATGAGCGAACTGCATCTGCAAGATAGATTTCTCATCCCATTTTTTCGCAAAGAACTAGGCTACCAAGAAGTAAAACCCAACACCATCACCAATTCCCTGATCATTGAAGAAGACCTTCAAGCCTTTATTTCCACCACCGAACTCAACCAAAAATCCTACGAAATCCTACTCAAAAAATATAACAACAACGCCCAAAAACTTTTAGCAGAACTAATCGAATTAATTCAAGAACGTATCGCCAGCAGCCGCAATATGGCGTTATTTATTAATGCCAATAAATCCGTAACTTTACAAGGCATCAAGCTCTATCTATTTTACACAGATGACAGCATAATTCACAATAGTAGCCTGTTTGAGCAAAATATATTTTCTGTTGTCCAAGAACTGCCCTACAAATATAAATATCAAGGCAAACAAATCTTCTCCTTTCGTCCCGATATCTGCCTCTTCGTCAACGGCATTTACCTCGGTTACAGCGAGCTAAAATCCAACCTCACCAACCAAACAGCCCGTAAAAACGGACGCGGTAAAGTCATCAAAGACTACTTTGAAGCCGTTAAAGTCTATTACGAAACCTTCGACAATAATCCCCATCTGAGCGACAAAGAAAAAGACCACTATCGCAAAGACTTCCTCAAAATCTTTGAAAAGGCCATCCATATTACCAGCACTGACATAGCCGAAACTTATGTCATTCGCACTATCGACCACTTTTTTGAAGAAATCCTCACCACTTGTCGTGAAGGTAAATACGACCGCGAAGACTACGAAAAAAGGGCAGTCAAAACCTTTAAACCCTATCCACTGCTAAATCCTGACGCGGATAAAAAAGATAAACTCAAAGAACTTTTTACCGTCCACTATGGCAAAAGCTTCATTGAAAAAGAAATTCTGTACTACAATTTTATCGAGCGTGACGTATATGTTCTCAAAGGTAAAAAGGAACTCAAAAACGAATTAGGACACCTCATCTCACCCCGTCCCAAACAAAAATTTGGCACCGATAAAATTCTGGCTAAAATTGACGAATTTTTAGAACATGAAGCCGAAGACGATTATTTTATTCACCAACTAGAACAACAGCTAGCCCACGTTTCCCCCAGCAAACGCGCTGAATTAATCGAAAAGCGTAAAGCCTACGCTAATAATAAAAATGTCTATTCTTTACTACTACAATATGCAGCTGGCTTTGGCAAATCCAACATCATCGGCTGGACAGCTTTACAACTGAAGGATTTACGCCGCAATGGTCAATACGTCTACGACAAAATCATGATTGTGGTTGATCGCTTGCAACTCCGCAGCCAAATCGACTCCAAAATGCTAAATATGAACATCGATAACCGGATGTATATTGAGGCAAATAATAAAAAAACCTTTCAGGATGCACTCCAATCCGACACCCGTTTAGTTATCGTCAATCTGCAAAAATTTGGCGCAGTGCGAGAAATGCTCGACGCAGACACCCTGCAAAAACTCGCCCAACTCCGCATCGTCTTCTTAATTGACGAAATCCACCGCTCCAACAGTGGCGACCAGCACGAAGAAATGGTCAACATTTTCGACGAACTCCAAACCCCCTTCGACCAACAAACCCAATACAACCAAACCCGCACAAAGAAAAACCTGATTGTCGGTTTCACGGCCACCCCCGATGACCACACCCTCGCCCGCTTTGGAGAATTTAGCGGCTACGCCGAAAGCGAAAAACTCTGGGTTCCCTTCGATTCCTACACTATGAAGGAAGCCATTGAAGACGGCTTCATTCTCAATCCCCTGAAAAATATCGTCCCCGTCGCCTCCAAGATGCTGTTCAACATCCCCACTAACGAATTAGAAGGCTTCGAGGAACCCAATTATAAAGACGCAGATAAAAAGCAAATTTACGAAAACCGCGATCGCATTAATGCCATAGCTCAATATATCGCCGACTTGCTGGTTAAAGACGTTTATCGGCAAATTCGGGGTACAGGTAAAGCCATGTTAGCGGTATATTCTATTAAAGCTGCGATCGCCTACAAACAAGCAGTTACGCAACATTTCAACGAACTGGTTAAACAGCCTAAATATGCTAAATACGCCGATGCACCCATTCATGTCGTCTATTCCAGCAACCAAGACGAACAAAACGCCACGGGGCTAAACAATGGACTGACTGAGGAAAAAGTCTTAGAAAACTTTGCCCTCAAGAAAAACGGCTTAATCATCGTCGTAGCCAAACTGCAAACCGGATTCGACGAAAAAAGACTGCATACCCTATTTTTAGATAAAGAAATTAAACGTATTGCTGCAATTCAAGCTATCTCGCGGGTAGATCGTACTGCCAAATATAAAAATGATTGCAAAATCGTTGACTTTTCCTATAACAACGTCAACGTGCAAAATATCAAAGATGCCTTCCAGCATTTTTCCGATGTCGTTGTTAGCGACTTCGACCCCTTTAGCGATAAACGAGTTTTAGAAATCCTGTTTGCAGAACTGAAAAAGTCTGGAGTCTACACAGAATTCTTTGAGACTTTTCTTAGAACATTTAATGATAATGCGAAATGTAACAATCCAGAGAGCTACCTCGATTTAGAAAGCAGCATCGAAAAATATATTGCCGCAAATCCTAAACACACTGCTGATGCAAAAGCCAAGGCAGCCCAGTATTTTACCATCCTCAACCGCATTGAGTATGTAATAACACTAGATGCAAAATACAGCGAACCTAGCCTCCTAGAATTTCTGCGTTTATTCAATAACATCTATAATAGGCTGAATCGTACTGATGATATCAAAGATGCAATCGAGGTTTATTTTGATAATCAAATTGGCATTATCGAAGTCGAAACCCAAGAGCCAGAGCCGAAGAAAAAGAAAATAACTAAAGTCGCGGAAGGCAAAGAACCGACTAGCAATGACTATCAATTTGATATTTTAGCTATCATTGAAGCCCGTAACGAGCAAGAAGACCTAAAGGGAGAACGCATTCAAGAATTTGAATTAAAAATTAGCTCCTTGTTTGACTATGTGCGAAATTGCGATGAGGGCAAACGGTTGATGATTAAAATTAAATCAAATGTTTCAGAAGACGAAATCTATGATGACTTTGCCAAAATCTACCGTAAATACAAAATCTTAAATCGGCGGCAAGTCGGAGATTATTTTTTCAAGGAAATGGAAGATTTGGTCAATAAACTGTGTGATGATTTTGAAGTCCTAGTACGTAATACAGAAGAAAAACCGGAGGCATAAGCGATCGCACTTTTTCATCCTGGCGTTGAATGTTCATTCCCTGACGGGGTGACAAAGCGGCTGAAGCCGCTTTATACGTTAGCTGGACTGCAAGATGCACTCGCAAAGATTAAACAAGCAACAAATTTGTTAAACAGTATTCCTTCTGGAACAACAGTTTCAGCACAAGCATCAGAAATTGTGGAAATATATAGTCGTAATTACAATACAATTTACAATCGCTTTCAAGCTATCAGCACTTGTAGTTCGCCACAGTCAAGAGATTGTTTTGATGCCAATTTCAGTTTTTATCTTGAATCTATAGATAGTAGTTTATCATCACTTTAGTTATTTAAAGCAAAAGTGCTTTCTGGACGAAAGAGAACCATCGCTGGTGCTGCTGCTGCTGCACCAATTAAAACACGCGACCAACCACCCAAATCGCAAACATTAGCGGCACTAGCGTTGGCTAGTTTTGCAGCTAACTCATCCCCAGTTGGTTTATGCCGTATTATCGCAACTTTGCTAATCTTACCTGATGCCATGTCAAGGGAACTTCATTAAAGTTGGATTCTGCTTTACTTGGCTTGTGACATCAGAATTGATAGAAATTTAACTCTAGTTAGCGCGTATCATAAACTTCGCTGGAGAAATATTATAATCTTGGTATGCGAATCATTGCCTGCACCACTTTAGCTTAATTAAAGTGTGGGCTTGCAAACACTCCTAATTTATATCTGCTGCAAAGTTCCAAGCTTCTCCCAAGATAAGGTGTGCTATAGGTTGCGTTTGCCTGCAAATTATCATTATTATCTTTTTTATAAAGATTTCTTGACTATACATAATTGACTGGCATTCTTTAATCTATCAGTTACAATAAATTTTAATTTCGCAAATCAATTAGTCATAATTCAGTATCTAAATGACGCAAAAAAATTTTGATAATAGAATTAATGAGTTAATAACGGCTCTAAAACAGGAGATACGTAAAAACAATCCTATCTACTTAATGAGTTTACTTAATCAAAAACTAATTCACTCGATTCAACCTGATAATACACAATCAAATTTACCTGATGGTTTTACTCAAAAGTTTCATTACATCTACGGCTTAATAATTTCTACATCTTTTCCTCATAAAAAAAGTATTCATAATAAACTTGAAAAAATTGTGAATATTACAGAAGATATTTTTCAAGAATATCTTAAATTATGGGTGCTGCCTCGTGAAATTAACGATGCTAAAGAGATAGTAGAATTCCCAGAGTCTAGTGCAGCATTTCTTTCTTTTATGTCTGCACTTCATCAACCAAGACTCGGTAGTTCAGAACAGTTTATTCAGTTTACACTTGATAGATTCAAGGTGTTTGATAAAAATTTTTTTGTTCCTGAAATGGGTTTAACGACTCAGCAAATTTTAGATATTTCCTTAGCAATTATTGAAAGAGTTAGTGAGCAATATCAAGCTAAAATCGATAATTATGTAGAAGCGATTCAACCTTTATATGAACTATGGGGTAAATTTAAAGCAGGTGAGATTACACTAGAAGAATCACAAAAAATAATTAAACACGAGCCAATATTTAAACAAAATCAAGAATATCTAAATGTTCAAAACGCATATCAATTTATCAACTCTTTTGTAGTTTCTTTAGAAGATTTTGAATCTCATTTCTCTAAATCAGCAATTGAGGCTTTTTTTACTCAATTTTCATGCAATCCAGGCAATATAAATAAAAACTTTAGATATCCAACTGACTTGAATGAATTAGATACAAAGCTTTTAATAGAAATTGATAATGGAAAGTATTATGTTCCTGAAGTAACTGGATTATTTCGTAAAATTCCAACAATTTTAGAGGCAAAAATTTCAGCAGGCAATCAGGCTCAAAGCTATTTTAAACATAGAGATAAGCTTACTCAAAAAAGTACAGTTGAATTGTTGAAAAAAATATTTACGAACAACATTATTTTGGAAGAAGCTTACTACGGCTATAAAAATAGCCAAGAGTTTGAAACAGATGTGCTAATTCCATATAAACGTACGCTATTAATTTGTGAAATTAAAGCCAAAGCATTGAGAAATCCACTATATACAAATGGGAATCTTGAGAAAATTAAAAGTGATTTTAAAGTGTCTGTACAAAAAGCATACGAACAAGCTATACGGACACGGAATTATATTTTATCGCAAGAGGCAGTATCATTTGTCAATAAAAAGGGGCATCATTTATATAACTTCCAAAGAAGCGATTTTGATGATTATCTACTAATGATAGTAACAGCAGAATCTTTTGGTAGCTTAACTACTGATCTATCGCTGTTATTGGATAAAGATCAAGATACACCTTATCCTTGGGCAATTTCTCAATTTGATTTAGAACTTTTGCTTACTCGCATAAATAGTCCTGAGAAACTTTTTGATTACATAAAACAACGATGCCAAATTTTTGGTTCTGTATTTTCTAGTGATGAATTAGACTTTGCTGGCTATTACCTAAGATATGGAAATCTTGACTTTAAAGCGCAGTTACAGAAAGCAGACAAGATGGTACTAGATGCTAACTTCTGTAGTATCTTCGATGAAGATTGGTATGAGGCGCATGGTTTCAAACTAGAAAAAAGAAATGACGAGTTAGATAAACCCTACTATTCAGTTTTTGAAAGACGTGGAAATAAAATTAGTATGGGTGTTGAAGGTTTGCCAGACACTTTTGAAACCTTACAGTTGGGTAACAAAACAAGCTTAAAAAAAGCTATGCCTAAAATGACAGGTCGTAACCGAAATATGACCTGTCCTTGTGGAAGTGGCAAAAAGTATAAGAATTGTCATGGTAAGCCAGAATGGCTTTTATAAGCCGTATTTATCTGTTTCTTTTAAGTAAAACACCAATGATGAGCAAGAGCCTTGCGCCACATTGGCTACTACAACCCTTGCTATTCAAGCTTTTCTACTTGTTAATCGAAATTTTTCTTACTTTTATTTCTTAATTTTTTAAATATCATCAATAAACTTAGAGCCTATCAGGAAAATCCATAGATATAAATCTATAGATATAAATCCAGGCATTGTTTAAAAATTATGGTGATGGTATTTGATAGCCTCTTTGTGCAATTGCCAACAAAGTCAGAAAAATAATCAAGATTAAATAAAAAATAATCAATAATCTTGATTCTTGATTCTATAATAAATAACTCAAAGTATAAAAACGGCAAAACCAAGTGTGGCTAGAAAATTAGCTGTTTTCAATATGAAAGGGGGGGTCGCCAAATCGACCACCGTCTACAATTTGGCTGTTGGTTTGGTTAAGTTCAAAAAGCAACGAGTGTTGATTGTTGATATCGACCCTCAAGGAAATGCCAGTGCGGCGTTAGGAATCCCCATTTGGCAGATTGATTTCCAGTTAAAAGATGTTTTGCAGCACAAAACCCCGCTAGAGCAAGTCTTAGTCTCAACCGATAGTGGTGTAGATGTGTTGCCATCGAATCTTTTTCTGGCAGAAGAAGAAATCCCCATATCCGGTCGTCCAGGAAGAGAACTACTGCTCAGAAAAGCGATCGCACCAATCTTAGATAAATATGATTTCGTTCTCATAGATTGTCCACCGAACATTGGGGTTTTTTCCATTAACGCGCTGATGGCAAGCGATGCGGTACTAATTCCTGTAGACATGAGCTACTTGGGACTGTTAGGTGTTCAGGGAATTGAACGTGCCTTAACTTTAGTGCGAGAACAACTAGAGCATCCCATCGAGATTGCAGGTGTGCTGGCGACTCGGTACGACCGCAGGAACAATCTCAGTAAAGAAGTATTTGATGCACTCACGAATCATTTTGGCGACAAGATGTTCAAAAGTGTAATTCCTGAATCAGTGCGGATTCGGGAAGCACCTTCGCACGGACAATCTATTTTTGATTACGACAAAGATAGTGCGGGTGCTTTGGCGTATAGTCAATTAGTGGATGAGGTATATAAATGCCAGTAAATAAAGGGAAATCGTCGCGTTTGGCGTTGGGTGGTAATCCTTTAGCACAAAGTATTTTCAGCAAAACTGAAGTCGAAACTCAACCACTAACCGAAGTGGAGAATAATCAAGAATCTACAAACAATAATCAAGAGTCTTTAAACAATAATCAAGAATCTAGATTCTTGATTAAATCAGAACGGGAAGCGGTAAACTTGCGCTTGCCGCTTGAGTTGAATGATTGGTTAAATGACCTTCTAAAAAAAGGTAAGCGGCAACACGGTGCAAAAATACCCAAGGAGGTTTGGGTACAGGCCGCACTGGAGTTATTTAGGGCTATGCCCGTTTCATGGTCAGAAATTGATTCCGAAGAGAGTTTGCGCGAGATCCTCAAGAATCTAGAATCTAGAATAAAGAATCAAGAATAAATTTTATTTGAATGTACATCACTACCCAGAAAGAGGAATTTAGCTATGCTTACATCAATGCCGTCGCGTCTGCTGCGGGTTATTCATTCCAAATAGCACCCAGACCATTAGATTTAGTGGGGGTTGATGTAACCATTACAGGAATTGCAACACCTGGTTCTAGACGGCGAACTCGGATTGATTTGCAAGTCAAATGTACTTCCCAAAAATTACTAGATAATGACTTTGTTAAAATTCCTCTGGAAATTAAAAATTATGATGAATTAAGAAACGATAATCCCGACGATGACCCCCTGTTGTTAGTCGTTGTCTTAGTTCCTGATTTACAAGAAGATTGGCTACAACAATCGGAGACGGAGCTTTGCTTGAAGCGTTGTGCTTACTGGGTGTCGATACGCGGTCAACCACCAACTGAAAATCAAAGCACTGTCACTGTTTATTTACCCCGTCAAAATATTTTCAGTGTTGAAGTTTTGCAAGCTCTAATGCAACGAATTGCTAGAGGAGAACCAATATGATAGTTACCGTGCGTGACCCAGATATTCTCTCTAATTTAGACCCTCAGATATTAACATCTTATCTTCAAGCAAAAGGCTGGTATCAAGAGAGTCAGGTTGATACTAAAGAATCAGTTTGGATTAAAACAACTGATTCTGGTGAGGAATTTGATATTACCTTACCTCTCAATCCCAAAATCAGGTCTTATGCGCTGCGGATGGCTGAAATTTTGGCAATTCTAGAAACTGTTGAAGTTCGCTCTCAGTTAGACATTTTAAGCGATTTGATCACAAAAATCCCAAATACCGAAATCCAGGGGTTGGTGATTAGAGTAGCAGAACGAAATAATCCAGGTAATGTCACAATTATTGGCTTTGTTGTCGGCAAGCCTCGTCAAATTAACCTTTCTCTGAGTGAATCTGAATACGATCAGGCTCGGACTGCTTATCACCAGAGGCTACCAGTCGTTTGTACTGGGGATTTAATTAAGGAGAATGACGCTTTTGTGCTGAAAAAAATTACTAGCTTTGCTTTATATAATACTTTGACTGAGCGAGCAGCAGTTTAAAAAAGAGTGCGGCACATAAACTCAAAATTAAGAAACTCTAGTAGCTAATTTCTTACCAAGGATGCTCAAAGCCTCATATATCAAGGTATTTGAGAGGCAGTGCTGCATTGCTTTATTGCGAGGTCGAAGATATATACTTTTAATCTATTCTTTTAATACCACTAGTAGCAATTGGAATGTAGTTTTCTTTATCCTTAAGTATTATTATTGGTTTATGAGTATCACAATGACTAGTTAGGTGAACAATAATCCTGTCGGTTAACCCATAATATTGCCGCCCCGGAGGCTGTAATATTCATTATTTCGTCAAGCGATCGCATCCTTTTTTGATGGTTTGGAAGCATAAGCACGTTTTAACGGCAATCTTATCCTTCCACCGACAGTAGCGTTTTCAGCCGGTGCATGGCGGCTGATAGCAGCTTCGCTGACACTGTTGGCGAATTCGGAAAAGACTTATGTGAGGTTAATCGGTTCAGGAATAAAACGATTAATTTACATTCCTTGCCGTGTAATACATGGCAAAAGATAATACTTGGGATGACTGCCCAATTTTTGAGTGTCTGTTGAGCAACCATGTATTACAGCGTCAAGCCAAATTACCTCTTGAAATGTCAATTTTCAACCGTGTATTACATGGTTATGGGTATTTAAGGATTGCTCAAGCAGGTTTTGGTTGCAATTGCTTGAAGCGAGAAACACGAGTTTTGGCAACAGGTACGTCGTTTAACCAAGCATCTAAACGTACAAGGTTAATAGCAGTAGCAATTAAAATGTGTTGAAGATGAGTTTTTGCCAATCCGGTGTAGCGAGAGCGTCGCAAACAAGTACGTCTGGTTCCTTGAGACAAAGTAGCTTCTATTCCCGCACGTTGGTGGTAAATTTTGAGAAATTCAGGTGTTTGTTGGGATTGACGACGAGTTTGCAGTGCTTCCTGAAAGGCTTGAGCGCGAATAGTCAGCCCACGAGGATCTTTTTTTGAACGTGTGCAACGGCGGCGAACTCGGCAAGCTCTACAAGCAGCAGTAGGAAATCGAATATCAATAATAGGTTGCCCACTGATGTCGATTCGCGGTGACCAAGTAATACTTTGTTGTCCCATAGGACAAGTAGCTACTTGGTTGTCCCAATCAAACTTAAACTGGTCAGCAGCAAACTTCGGGTGATTACGCGCTTGCCAACTAGGGTCACTACGAACTGGGCCAATGATTTCTACATCATACTGAGTGCGGCTATTAACAAGATGTTCTGCCGTTAGATAGCCAGTGTCCATTAAATGCTCGTTTGGTAGTAATGATTTTTCTTCTAAGCCTTGATGGATAGGTTCAACCGCAGCATCATCTGTTACCGTAGACAAGGTAGTATAAACTTGAGTAATCAAGTGAGGACAATCCTCACCACAAGTTTCCGTCACATGGGTTTTATATCCGACCCAGTCAACGCTACGCTTATTACTGTAATGTGCCTCAACATCATAAGGCGAGTGAATAGCAATTGTTGAAGGTGGCATATCTTTCGTTGTACGCCATTGCACAACACCTTCTTCACTAGGAGCATAAAACTGTTGTACCCAAACTTGCCTCAAGATTTCTACAGCTTGAATCTGGCGTAACCAAAAGGGTGCTTCCATAGAATAAATGGCATTCAATAATGTAAATCCATCCTTTCCGATTAAGTTCCCCAAAGCCTCCCGTTCACTATCCAACTTCGGCAATCGATAATTTTCTATCCGGCGGCTATAACGGTCAAACCAGTCACAGTGAAGGTGGTTCATTAACCAGTCTGGTGCTACAGTAGCTAAACTATTGAGTGCTGCTCGCAACGTCTCACCCAATGTTTCTAAACGATTGAGGTGACGAACAGCTGCGATAATATGAGTTGAGTCAGTTCTCTGTCGCTCTCGTTTGAGTAATCCCAAATCCCCTAATCGCTCCAAAAGCTTATCCAACAACAATTGTTCTGCACCAGCAGAAATTAATCGCTGGCGAAATTCGCTCAGAATCGAAAAATCAAACCCAGGATCTGTTAAAGGCAAGCTTAAAGCATATTTCCAATCAATTCGGGAACGCACTGCATCTGCGGCTTGACGGTCAGATAAATTTTCCACAAACTGCATGATGCTAATTAAAGCCAGCCGCCACGGTGATTGTGCTGGCTGTCCCCGCTTGGAAAACAACGCTGTAAACACTTCATCAGAATAAATGCTGCCCAAGTTGTCGCGCAGTAAAACATAGATATTGCCTTTTGGAAAAGCTGCACGCGCTACAGCTTCCGTATCTGGGGGAACCGGAGGAATACTTTGAGGCTGCATTGACATAAAACTTTCTTCCTCCCGCGCGACTAGGTTTACTACATCACCATTTTATGTTTTACACTATCGTTGTAATACATGGTATTAACAAATATGAAACGGGATATTCAGGGCAAGTTTGCACTCAAAAACGACGACTATCGTTTAGTTCGCTCCCTGAGACTAACCGATGAAACCTGGAAGACTTTGGGTATTGCAGCAGAATGCAACGGCTTAACTCGTGCCGACTATTTAGAACAAATTGTGCTGGACAATACTTTACCAGGTATTACACCAAATGAAACACAAATTCTACCAAGTAATACATGGAAAGCAGATGTCCATCATCCGTGTAATACACCTCTTGATGAATATCCTCAAACGTCAACCGCCTTACTGCCCCAACTAGAAGCACTTGAAGCTTTACGCGATCGCATTTTGCTGGAACTGAAGTTAGGTAAGCAAGCCACTGGATACAAAGCGGCACTTAAAGCTCTCAATCGTTTCATTGTTGAATTAACTACAAGCGTATAGACATTTCCGAATTCGCCAACAGTGTCAGCGAAGCTGTCATGAGGGGCAAGATAGCTGGAAACCATTGCTATATCTACGCTTAAGCATTTTTGACATCGAACTAGAATTTCTGCATGAATGCACTGCTACTTCTCACCCCATAATTGCTTTTCGCCTACCAAAGAGAATTAATAATACTGTTTGGTTGGAGTCTTTGGATTGGGCTACAAACCTTGTTGTCAAAGAGTTTCAGTCAATTCACTCCAAAAGATGATCATTACCCAAGCTGTAAAACCTGTAAATAAAGTTAATAAATACTCTGGTTTTTGTAGCTATGGATACCTAAGTTTTGTCCCCTGGTGTCAATTCTACTCAAACATCGCTGAAACCTATATATAGTAAGAGTTTTCAGTCTATCTTGCCCCTGGTGACAGCTTCGCTATATCTAGGCCAAATTGATTGGCGGTCAGTCCGGTCACTGTTAACTGACCGTCAGACTGACTGGCAAACTCCGTATAAGAATCAAAATCCTCTGACTGACTACTGGAGTGACGCATAAACTTGGCACTCTTAATTGGCAATTCTAGAAAGCAGCATCGGGAAAGTCCATATCCCGATGCTGCTTTTGAAGTCTAGGTATTTAAAGTCACTCAGTAAATGCTAGAAGTGTTATTATAATGAAAGAAATATATGCAAATTAAATACATTATAATAATTCTTATATGGATTTATACTTAAAAATTCTAAAAACAAGCTAGTGAGAAAAATAAAGAGTAAGGCTCAAATAGAGTTTTTATGCCAAATAACTAAGTTGACAGAGTAAGAGAAGAGACTCGCTCAATGGCTGGGACATTTTATATGAATAGCTAAGTGAATAGAGTCACCACAGTTACATAAATAGAACCAACTATATTAACAATGTTAAAAAAAATGAACCAACAAATAACAACCTTTCAAGAGGCATCTGGCGAAACTCCTATTCGTCTGTGTCTAGACCTCAATATTTGGTGTGCGGCCTTGTTGGCTGACCGTAAAGGTAAGCAAAATACAGCATCCCAAACTCTTGTTGGAATTGCTCGACAGGGTTTTTGTACCCTCGGCCCAGTACAGCTGGTCATATCTTGGGGTATGCTGAACCGCCTGCGTTTAGTATTAGAAAATAAGTTAAGCATTCCTCAATCAGCTGCTGACTTATATATTGATGTTATTAAAGGGTATGCCGAGCTTGGTGCATCTGGTGCAAGTCCTCAGTTATCTTTAGGTGGCACTGGTGTTATTGCCTTACCAGATAGTGAAGATGCTCATGTTCTTGAAACAGCTTTAGCAGGACGGGCAAAGGTGTTAGTTACCAATAACTTTAAAGATTTTGTATCAAAAGATACACGTATCATTGTACATCAACAAGATAACAAACTTTCAGCACCAGCCCATGCTATTCATTTTGCACCAGCCCATACTTTCCATATTGCTAATGCTAGCCAAATGATGGCTTGGATACGATCTGTCGAAATTCCTGAACTCTAAAACTTGTGAGTAGCATTGCGTTTCAATGCTACTCACAAGTATCTAACGAGTAAGATTTACTGCTGCTTCAAGAATATCGTCTTCAGTTTCCAGATTATCCAAATTTTCATACTTCATGTGATCCATGATCTGACGCTGTGCAGCTTTATACTGAGCATTTAGAAGAATGCGCGTAATCTCTCGGCTAATTTCCTCTAAATCAGCAGTAGATCCCATCCCTTCAAGTTGCCACAAGACAGCACGCGCTTCTGGAGGAAGATAAGCAAAAAACTTTAATGCCATTCCAGCAATTTGGGAAGGTCGCCGATGCTCCATCTTAGCAATATGGTTAACACGGCTGGCCGTTTCCGCATCGGTATAAGCAGATATTGTTTTTCCGGCCATACAATTTTCAATCCTGTTAGAGTTTCTATAGAAAATTTAGTTTCTATAGTTTCTATATAATAGCCAAACAAATACAAAATGAAAACAGTATAGGCTGAAAACTCAGCCTTCGTTACAGTTGTAATAATGTAATTAAATACAAATGTAATAAATTACTTTATTACATTTGTATTTAGCTCCGACTCAACTAGAGCAATCATATACTCCTTAATGGTCATGCCCTTTTTAGTAGCGCGGATTTTAATCTCCTGGTGCTGTGCTTCGGTGACTTCAAAAGTAACGCGCTTGCTTTTGGTGTTGTTAGCTTCTTCTATCCCTGTAGAACTAGGCACTTCAGCAGCATTGCGATTTTCCACCCATGCTGCTGCTTTTTCTGGAACAGGTGTTTTCTGAACACTTGGCTTTAAACTTAATTTTTGTGATTTTCTAGTTTCTGCCATGATTCGTTTCCTCTCTTGCTTCTAATATTTCCTCAACAACTGCTCGTACTTCATCACTTGCAGCACTTTTCGGGGCAGCCTCCAAAACACTACTCCCAATGTTCAAACACTCGGCAAATGCTACCCTTTGACTTATCTGTGCTTTCAGCACTGGAAAGGGGTAGTCTTCTAAAACTTCAGTTACTTCTCGCCCAAGAGCAGTGTTCACTATCTTTCTGTTGATTAGAAATGCTGCTGTTAGGTCTGGTTTATATATAGTGGCCTCTTGTACCAGTTCTACTACCTCATGCACCGCCCACACATCCAGGGGAGATGGTTGCACAGGAATTAACACAAAATCCACTGCCATGATTGCTGATCTGGTTAAGTCAGAAACTCTTGGCGCACCATCAATAAAAACAAAATCATACCCCTGCGCTAATTTGGGCAATTCTTTGTGCAAGATGGGACGATCTAAACCAATGACACTAAATGGAGCTTCACCATTACGTGCTGCTGCCCAGTCACGGGTTGAGCCTTGAGGGTCAGTATCAACAAGTAATACTCGATACCCTTTCATAGAGAAAGCATGAGCCAAATGGATGGATACTGTAGTCTTGCCACTGCCCCCCTTTTGGTTCAAAACCGCAATTTTCATAAATGTGTTTTTGTAAAAATGTAATTCATTACGTTATGACAAATTCTAGAAACTGGCAATACCAAGCTAAATCGCTAGATTACAAATTTACAAATGCACAAAATAGCATTATTACAAATGTAATTAATTACATTTGTACATCTGTAGCTAGAGATTAGACATTTTTCTACAGTCTTTCCCCCTCTGTATTTTAAAGTAATATTAATCACAAGATTATTTCAGATTAAACTTAATCCCCAGAATACAGATTTATAAATATACAAAATAACATTATTACAAATGTAATTAATTACAAAAATACATTTGTAACTAGAGATTGACTATTTGCATACAATCTTTCTATCTCAGTAATCCTTGGTGACATTAATTACAAAAATAATCTAGTGTCTGTTGTTCAGGGAAAGGATTTTAATTCATAAGTAAAAATCTATGCCTAATTAAATTAGTAATAGTTTTATTGATGATAATCAAGTTAAGTAAGAAAAAAGTAAGAAATTAATCCAATAGCTCTGTTAAAACCCTTATCAAGCAAGGCTTTGAACTAGGTAATGCTTCGCAAGGTTGTTGCTCAGTCGAGGCTAGCAATTTTTATATTAAATATTCTTATTTTAAAAAATAAGCCAAAGGCTTTAGAATCCTTTTGAATTTGTTCAAAAAAAACACAGGAGTTTTTTATGAAATTCTTTTCAAAAAATAAAAAAAATCTAACTCCCCAACAGATGAATATTGATGAGCTTAAATTAGTTCCAATTTCAGATGATGAAGCTGCGCTAATTAATGGAGGGATGGAGATAATTTTGGGGGCAAAGACAAAGGCAAAGATAGACTCCCCAGAACCTTGGGAGGTTTGCTGACTTAGGTGCTAAGTCACCTTTCTGACTTAGACATTCAAATAGGGGAATCTAAATCCTAGAGGAGCTAAATTTGACCCTCTAGGATTGGCTACAATGCCCCTATTTTTACCTCAATGGATATTCCTTCATTCAGCAGAAATGCTCTGATTACCCACTACAAGCCTCCATGCTTGAGCAAAGATAGCTTCCTCCTGTTCATTGGCAGGACTCCAAAAGACAGGCATTCTTCCTTTTATTTCAAAGGTTTGAGGGAATAGTTTGAAATTACCAATGATATATCTATAATTGTTGCCTGCTGATTTTTGACACTCATGAATCCAGGCAGCACCAATTATGTGTCCCCTTTTTAGTTCCCCAGGATTAAGACCGTAATCTGCACAGCAGTAATCTGACTGTGTTGACTTTGGGGGTAAATGAGCATCCATTCCGAAACTTACGCTAAGGACTTGATGAGCCACTTTCAATACTGCGATCGCCACGGATAAAACTGTACCAATTAAAGTCTCTGAAATTTAGGAGCTTCAAACCCTTGCTGTGCCGTATTAAATTGTTGCACCAAATAATCTATAGGTTAATTGGTACATCGAGAATTGCGAAAAATATCGATTACCAGAATGCTTACCCAGTAATGGTTACAGCCTTAGCGTAACTTTCTGCACGGATGCTCATTTGACCCCGTATTCCCCAACATATTGCATATTGTTTCTTTCTATATTTAATTTGGGAATACTAATTTTTAATGATAGAACGTTAACTAACTAATTAAGTTATGTACAAATATCACTGTCTTGTTTTATTACCACTTACTCTCAAAGCAACTGGTACTAATCCTATTAGCTATAAAATTATGGTATTTCCTACAGAACCAGCTATTAATGAAGGAGATATAAAAACTTTAGCACTTCCAATAAGCGATGGTAGTTTTTTACTTGTTGATGCTCTTTTGGTAAGACGTTCACAAAATGTAGAAGAGGGTATTAATGTTATTTCATATATATTTGAATTACAAGATAGAGAGCAAGCTTTGACAATAGCACAACTTATTAAAAATAATAATCCTAACGTTTTTGAAGATGAAAATATTGTTTCTAGGACATAGAAATATATAATAAACTCCTTAAATCTAGGGGTTAAATATTAATTTTTTAATAATTCAGTTTTTCTGGGGATAAATGAGCAAGCGTAACTTTTTGTTCGTTTGCTCATTTATCCCTTTATATAGATAAAATTATACTGAAGAAGGATTTCTATGCTTTTATGTTTTATCTTAAATAGAAATGCCAAAAACTTCTTGAAGAAATTCGTAAAAACTATCAATTCTTTCTTGACCTGGTAATTTTACAATGTTTTCTATTTCGCTATTGCCTATTCTAAAAACTTGAAAACCTTGTTTCCTCAACCAACGGTCTTTTTTTAAATGTTCAACATATTTGTCTTCATTGCAGGAGTAATAATTATCTTTTCTAACATATTCAGCATAGTGAGAAGCTCCATCAATTTCAACTATAACTAAATTATTTGTTCCAAATTTAGGGCTTTTAAAGACAAAATCAACTGTACAGGGTTTTTCTCTATTTCCTGGAATACATTCCCAATTTATATGTACACTAGGGATTAGTGCGGGAAGGTCTGCAACTTGTTGTCCAATGTGATCACAAAGAAAGTGACATACTTCGCAGTAAAGTTCAAAGAAATGTTTTTCTGCATCTGCTTTTTCATGACAAGATTTTTTTAAATCATTCCAGAGGATATTTATATAACCATCAACAATGTCATAATAAAACAATTCTGGAGGGTTACAGTTTTCTTTGATTTCTTTAATCTTATCTTCATTACAAAAATCATGTAATCTTGAATACAAAAGCTTTCCCCAAGTTATTGCCTGTGTTTCTTCTTGTATCTCAAAAACGTTTATACCATTCAAAAATATACTCGTACTTCCATCTGCTTGAGTCTGTATTTTTTCAATTTTAATTTGTTCGGACTTAGGACGAACTCTATTAAAATTTCCATAAAATAATTTTTTTTTCACGCAATTTAAACTTTATAAAAATAATTATTTGCAAAAAGTTTCTAGGCTTTTAGCTAATATATCACAAGTGGGGGTTTTATTATGGATGAAAGTATTAATAGTAATTGATTTATAGAGCAACAGTTTTCGCCTTGCGAAAACCTTCACCACTTAGAAATTCTTCGTTAATCAGTGACAGAATTTTATCTGTGTCCTTACCTTTGTTGGCATAGCTAGCCCTGTTAGATGTAGCAGTGCCAAACTAATTTCTTCTAGCGTGGTAAAACTTACTAGAGGTATCTTGCAAACGTGGAAAGTTCGTTTTAGTTTTCTTTTTGACTAACGTAATTAAGCCTTTAATCTGCCTCTCAAGTTAATTTTACCGTTCTAGAATTTCTTTTAGCTCTCGTCGTATAGACGGGATGATTCTCTCGCTAGCCCTAGCTCCGTCGATGTCGTGATAGCCTCATTTTCCAGCGTGGGCGATCGCACTTACTGGTTTAATTCTTGCCGTGTAGACTCCGGTATAGAAATGTCGTCATACGTTCTTTTTTCAACTTAAAACATCCCATCGAGTAAATCAGTGATATCGCGCTGGTCTTTATGACGGTTATCGTCGTAAATCATCAAGGTATCCAGTTTGCGGTGACGGCTGAGTTTTTGCACCTTCCGCACATTCCCATCAGTGGCATCGAGGGCGGCGGTAATTGCACTGTGCCGGATGCGGTGCGGTGACATCTGCTTTTTAATTCCTGCCTTGTTGCACAACTTCACTAGCATTTTGCGGATGCCATCCCCAGTTAGCCTATGGCCCTTAGTAGCGTAATCAAGGGAAATAAATAACGGAGAATCGCCTTTGATATCGCCTCTAGTTGCTAACCATTCATTAATTGCTTGTACAGTTCCCACTCCCATGTCAATTACCTCAGACTGCGTTCCCCTGCCCTTACCTAAGATTCGCAGTGTTTTAGTTTCCGGGTCAAAGTCCCGAACATTTAACTGACTCACCTCGTTACGCCGCAAAGCATTACCCCAAAGCAGTCGCAGTAAAGCATAGTCACGTTTCCCCTTGGGGGTGGATAAGTCGCACTGATTCAGAATCAATTCAAAAGTTGCCCGGTCAATACCAGAGGTATCACGGTACTTTTGCACCCGTTCGCTTTCTACATCTTGTAGGCTGAAGTCGCACACACCCAACTTCCGCCCCGTCACCACCAAACTTTTGATTGCTGCTAACCGACGGTTGACAGTAGCTTCCTTTAAACCCTTGCGGATCATATGGGCTTTGTACTTCAGCACTACCGCCATCGCTTGTTTTTGCTCTAGGTGGAGAAATTCCAGCACCACATCAGGTGTAGCAGACTTACCCGCCATCACCTTGAAAAAATCATTGACATCTTTTTCATAGGCTAGGCGGGTATTCTCGGAGCGTTTGTCTGCTAGCAATTGTGATAGCACGTCTGGGTCAGTGTCAAGTGTAAAGCTATCTCCAATTTTCGCATCCAGAGACGCTTGTAAAACCTCAATAGCTAGTTCCGGCTGGAGTTTGTTGGTTTTCATAGCATGGTATCGATAATCGCCGTTTCCGAGAACACCTACGATTATTCATACCGCATCGCGGGTCACGGGTGCGCTTTTTTATCACCAAAGGCACGTTATGTTTCACTCGCTCTTTTTATAAAACCCCACCGGGGCTGATGGGGTATTTTCGTCGGGCGATCGCCTGACTAATCAACTTCTACATCGCACCGCTATATTTACCCCAAAAACCAACCTTTTTTTGAATTTGCCAACGGTATCGTCATCGTGCAAAAACGAGAAAAAAGTACGCTAACGGATGTAGATAACCTGACAAAGCCTTGCCTAGACTGATTTACAGCTTTCTTGATTTGAAAATTTATAAATTCTTAGGTTGGAAGCTCTGAAGTGGCATTGATCATTCCAAAATAACCATTTTTGGGCAAGTTGTTGACATGGAATAGTCGGAAAAGCTTATTCAACCTAATGGTGAGTTATCATACTACAGATACCGAGGGCTGCCAAATCTCAGCAACTTTGAAAACGGCGGTAGCGAGACGCGCATCTCCGGTGGTTGGAACCAGTACAAAGATATTTTCCACTGGCAAGCACAGTAATTTCAGGTAGCACGGTTTTGTAGCCGAGTCAGGGGAGTAACTCCTTGGCTTAGGCATCCAGTTAGCTATTTTATTTTGCAACTCTCTAACCTTTTAGAAATGGAACTAATCCATCCTCCACCCCAAGCATTTTGGATTCCACCATCCTTGGTTGGTCGAAAAGGCCAATATCCATTTGGAACAGCTTCAGATTGTATCGCAGAACTGCTTTGAGAATTATTCCATCCAACTAAACTTTCAAAACGTCTGGATAACTGATAACCTTCCATAAGAGTAGAGGCATCATAACTTGTTTGCCCCCCAATACTTTTCCAAAGACGTGCTTGTACAGACAAGCCAAAGCGACCATTGCTATACTGTGTCCAAAGTTGATTAATAGTGCGGATATCTCTGCAAGCGAGATTTTCAGTATCCTTGCTGACCAGATAACCTTGCTGTTCCTGATTTGCTAATTTCAAGATTAATGCCGAAGTCAAGTGGTTGGCTTCTTCCCATTGTTGGTTCTGTAATAAATTCCTAAGCCGAGTGTAATCTACCCGTTGATTAGTGGATAGACTAAGAGTAAAAGCAATTATTAATTCCAACATAAGCTTTTTCGCTTTGTAACACAGATGTAGATTAAGATAAAAATATCTTAAAATTATTACTATTTTTACTAATCGCAAGCCTAACCAACTTGTTCAAATAATTCCCGATTAAGTTACTCTCATTAAATCGGGAATTATTAACTCAAAGTTTAAATTTTTCCTACCGAATTATGTGTGGTTTATCAAAAGCATAAATACTGATAGCAAGTAATTTTGAATCCCTAAAAAAAACCAGTAAATAAGAAAAAATAGAAATCGCATGACATTGCCAACAGTATTTTCTTCATATTTCTGCCAATAACCAACTAATTGCTTCAGTTTGGCAATTTTGTAAATTTAGCAATAGTAAGTATCTCACGGAACCACACTTGCATTTAAGTAGACAGGAGATTGATACAGTTCAACAGTTCAAAATAGACTTACATTGGAAGGTAAATTAAATCTTGAAGTACCTCGTAAGCAATTAACTCCTATCACTCGTTGTCCATTTTGTCGTCCTTCTTCTCCATCAGGAAATCCCGAAGTAAA
>NZ_JACJRG010000048.1 GCF_014697125.1 Anabaena minutissima FACHB-250
TGAACCGGAGGTATAAATTATATAAGCTAAGTTAGTGGATTTTACCTGGGAAATAGTATTGGCTTGACTATGTTGGGAAATCGCTTGCCAACCAGTATCTAGACAAATCACCTGCTGATGCTCTGGTAGAATGTCTAGTAGGTGCGACTGGGTAAGTAATACAGGCACTTGGGAATCTTCAAGTAAGTATTGTAGGCGATCGCGTGGATAAGCAGGGTCAAGAGGTACAAAAGCCCCGCCAGCCTTCAAAATCCCCAACAACCCTACCACCATTTCTAAGGAACGCTCAACGCAGATACCTACCAAAGTATCAGGTTTCACACCCAGAGTTTGTAAATGGTGCGCCAGTTGATTGGCTCGCTGATTCAATTGTGCGTAGGTGAGATGTTGTTGCTCATAGGTGACTGCTATTGCATTTGGTGTTTTTTGCACCTGTGCTGCAAATAGTTGATGCAGACATAGCGAATCATCATAACTGCTCTCAGTTGCATTCCATTCGTGGAGTAACTGGTGTTTTTCTGTGGGTGAAAGCAGTGATTGATTTTGATATGGGGCTGATGGTGCTGCTACCATCGCTGTTAAAGTATTGAGGTAGTAGGTAGCGATACTTTCTACTTGTTCTTTACACAGTTGATTTGTCTGATAATTCAGGGCTAAATTTAACTGGGAAGAACCCGGATTAACACTAAAGTGCGCCACCAAAGTCAAGTTAGTTTGTTCAAAGGTCTGGTAATCTAAAATTTCAGATTCCTTTAAGCCCAGGATTCCTTGATAAACGTGAAAATGAACGAAATTAAAACTAGTTTCAAATAATTGCTCTCCACCACACAGACGTTGCATCTCAGCTAAAGGATAACGCCGATGTGGTAAAGTTGCTTGTTCAGCTTGGAAAGTTTGCTGGATCAATTCTAACCAAGTACCACCGCCTAAATGCGATCGCAAAGGCAAAGTATTCAAAAATAAACCAAGAATTTTTTCTCCGTCTGCATTTTCCGGTCTTCCATTAGCCACCAACCCCGTTAACACATCTGTTTGATTGGTGAGTAAATTTAATACCCGGACATGAGCCGCCAACAGGACACTTTTTAGAGGAACACTAGCATTGCTAGCTAGTTGCTTCAAGCCGTCTGATAATTCAGCAGTAATTGCTACTTCCTCAATATCTATTTCTGCTTTGGCATCTTTTCGATGAGATTCCGGCCAGCGTGGTAATTCAGTAATAGTAACATCAGCCAGTTGCTCTAGCCAATATTGCTGTGTTGCTTCTGATTGTATAGCCTGACGTTCCAACGCCACAAAATCCCCAAAAGCCAATGTCCGAATCGCGGAATGAGAACTGGGGTGATGTTTGAGTAAATTTATATATTCTTGCCATAATTCCGTCAGTAAAGCGGCTACACTCCAACCGTCGAGAATCGCATGGTGGAAACTAAAACTTAAATTAAACGTTTCCGTACTGCGACGATGCACATAAAAACGTAGCAGAGGCGGTTTTTTCCAATCAAAACTATTATACTTTTCTGTTTCTATCCAATTATTAATAGCTGCTTGTTGTTCTGCCGTTGTTAAATGACTAATATCATCCACCTGTAAAGGTACACCTACATTTTGATGCACCAACTGCAATGGCTCAGAAAACCCACTCAATTCAAAGCTAGTACGCAGCACCGCATGACGAGAAATCAATTGCTCAATCGCAGTCTGCAACGCTGATAAATCCAGAGTCGCCCGCACATGGAAAGAGAAGACATCATGATAAATAGCAGAATCTATACTCAATTCACTATGAAAAACCATCCCTGCTTGGAGTGCTGTCAGGGGATAAGCATTTGCTAATTTTGCTGGTAACTTCTCCTTGTCTACCTCAGCTACTAAACTAAAAGGTGATGTCTGCGGTGTGAGTGTAAAACTGACTTCTTTGCTTACCAATTTCGCTAATTCGGCAATAGTTTGGTGTTGGAATAACTGTTGTAGAGAAAAGTCTAAACCAACTTCATTAGCCTTTGCTAAAATTTGGATACTGCGAATCGAGTCCCCACCCAATTCAAAGAAATTATCATGTATCCCGACTTGGGACACCCCTAAAACTTTTGCCCAAATATTGGCTAATAACTCTTCTTCTGGGGTTTGGGGTGCTACAAAACCACTATTTAACTCTGGTCTAGCTTCCGGCTGAGGTAACATCCGTCGGTCAAGTTTACCATTAGCCGTCAGAGGAAAGGCATCCAGTGAAACAAACACAGCCGGAATCATGTAATCAGGTAACTGCTGTTTGAGATACTCTCGCAATTTACCACCACTGGGAGATTCACCATCAGCTACAAAGTAAGCTACCAAGCGTTTATTTTCTGGACTATCTGCTTGCACTAAAACCACAGTTTGCCGTACTTGGGGATGACTTGCTAACTTCGCCTCAATTTCCCCCAACTCAATCCGAAAACCGCGAATTTTCACCTGGTCATCTATGCGTCCCAAATACTCAATACTACCATCAGGTAAATACCTCGCCAAATCACCAGTTTTATATAAAGGGCGTGGGGAATAGGGAGTGGTAAGGAATCTTTGTTGGGTCAACTCTGGACGATGCAAATAACCCCGCGTCACCCCAGCACCACCGACATACATTTCCCCCCTGACCCCAACAGGAACAGGCTGCAAATGCTCATCGAGAATATACAGTCGTAAATCAGGAATCGGTACACCAATCACACTGCTAGGACTTCCCGCATCCGCCATAGTCAACCTTCGGAAAGTAACGTGTACAGTAGTTTCCGTAATCCCGTACATATTCACCAATTGCGGACAAGCATCTCCATGTCTTTCAAACCAAGGTAATAAACTAGTTGGGTCAAGAGCCTCTCCCCCAAAAATCACCCACCGCAAACTAAGTTTAGATATACCTTGTTCTTCCTCAGCCCAAATCAACTGACGAAATGCCGAAGGTGTCTGATTTAATACTGTCACCCCTTCCTGATGTAGCAGCTGGTAAAGTTCTTCCGGGTCACGACTCACCCAAAAAGGCACAACTACCAATCGACCACCATACAACAACGACCCCCACATTTCCCATACGGAGAAATCAAAAGCGTAGGAATGGAAAAGTGTCCACACATCGCTAGCATCAAAGTTAAACCAATCCTGAGTTGCTGCAAATAACCGCATCACATTGCAGTGATTCACCAACACACCCTTCGGTTTACCCGTAGAGCCAGAAGTATAAATTACATAGGCTAAATTATCGGGTGACACCCCATTCTGAGGATTTCCTTGACTATAACTATTAATATCTTCCCAATTTTTATCTAAACAAACAGTCTTAGCATTCGTTACGGGTAGATTTTCTAACCACTTAGCCTGAGTCAACAACACCGACACCTGGGAATCATCCAACATAAATTCCAAACGCTCCGGCGGATACTCAGGGTCAAGGGGTACATAAGCACCGCCAGCCTTCAAAATCCCCAGTAAACCCACCATCATATCTAGGGAACGCTCAACACAGATACCCACCAACACATCAGGTTTAACGCCCAAAGTTTGTAAGTAATGCGCTAACTGATTTGCACGGGTATTTAACTGAGCATAAGTGAGATGTTGGTCGGCAAAAGTTACAGCTATAGCATCCGGTGTTTTTTGTACTTGCTCCTCAAACCGTTGATGCAGACATTGATTGACAATATACTCAGCAGTAAAATTCCCATCTCCTAATATTTGTTGCCGTTCAGCATCACTTAGTAACGCTAATTCCTGTACTGTTTGCTGGGGATTAGCCAGAATTGCGGTCAATAAATTCTGGAAATGTCCCGCCATCCGCGTAATTGTCTCATCATCAAACAAGTCGCTGTTATATTCCCAATTCCCGATGAGTCCTTGGGGAGTCTCCGTCATCGACAGAGTTAAATCAAACTTGGAGGTGATAGCCTCTATTGGTAACTGCGACAACAGCAACCCTGGTAACTCCAAATTACCCATCGGCGCGTTTTGCAGGGCAAACATCACCTGAAATAAAGGTGTGTGGCTGAGATTCCGCTTAAGTTGTAGTATGTCTACTATCTGCTCAAAGGGGACTTCTTGGTGCGCGTAGGCATCTAACGCCACTTGCTTGACTTGTTGCAGTAATTCTGCAAATGGGGGATTATTTTCTAAACGCGATCGCAATACCAATGTGTTGACAAAAAAGCCAATTAATGTATCTATTTCTGGGCGATCGCGGTTAGCTATCGGGCTACCAATAAGAATATCTGTCTGACCACTGTAACGATGCAGTAAGGTGACAAAGGCTGCTTCTAAAGTCATGAACAGCGTCACCCCAAACTTCTGACTGAGGCGATTGAGTTGTTCGGTCAATTCCAGAGGTAAGGGAAAATCTCGACTACTACCCCGGAAGGTCTGAATGGCTGGGCGGGGTCTGTCGGTAGGGAGTTCTAATATTGGTGGTGCATCAGCTAGCTGCTTTTGCCAATAGTTGATTTTTTGACTAAATACTTCCCCTTGTAACCATTGTCTTTGCCACACAGCAAAGTCTGCATACTGAATCGGTAATGCTGGTAGAGGGGATGGTTTACCTTCTAAAAATACTGTATATAAAGTAGATATTTCTTGAATTAATATGCCAATTGACCACCCATCAGCGACAATGTGGTGCATATTCATCAGCAACACATGAGATTGTTCACTCAGCTTTAAGAGTGTCACCCGCATCAGAGGTGCTTGGGTGAGGTCAAAGGGTCTCTCTGCATCGAGGATGGCTAATTGTTTGACTTCATCTGAACATCCCTGTAAATCGACTATTGGGAGTGTCAGGTTAGCGTGGGGATGAATTACCTGTACAGCATGACCATCAACCTTTGCAAAACTGGTGCGTAAAACCTCATGACGACGAACGACTGCTTGTAAAGCTTGTTCCAATGCTGGGATATCCAGCACCCCAGTCATTTGCACCGCCGCCGGCATATTGTAAGTGGCACTTGCACCTTCCATTTGGTAGAGAAACCAAAGGCGTTGCTGTGACCAGGATAGAGGTAAATTCCCGTTGTCTCGCGCTACAGTGGGGATTGATTTGACTTCAGAGGTTAAGTTTACCCGTTGAAAAAAGCTGATAATTTCAGCCTTGCGATCGCTCAGATTAGCACGAATTTCTGGTGTTAATCTACCACTGGGTGCATTACAGCGCAGCTTCACCCCTTGGGAGGAATTGGGATTATCTTCCACCCATAGCTTAATGTCCAGGTTTCCTAATTCAGACAAAAATTCTTCAATGGGTTTCATACTTCAATTTCCTCCCGATTTTCTGATAACTCCACAGGTGTAGACTGTAATTTTTGGATAGTTGAGAAAATTTGCTCGATGTGGGCGGACAGTTCCATGACTGTGGGTGACTCCAACATCTGGCGCAAAGGTAATTCCACGCCAAAAGTTTGCCGCAAGCGAGAAATGACCTGCATCGCATTCAGGGAATTACCGCCGATTTCAAAGAAATTATCGGCAATTCCGACTTTTTCTAAGTTGAGAACTGAGACAATTATTGTTGCGATCGCTTGCTCTTTTTCAGTACGAGGAGCAATATATTGTACATGGGCTTGTTTTGCTAAATCTGCTTCTGGTAAGGCTTTTCGGTCTACTTTACCATTAGGCGTAAGAGGGAAGGTATCTAAACAGACAAAGGATGATGGCAGCATATAGTCTGGTAGTTGCTGCTTGAGATAGTGACGTAATTCGCTGTTTGTCGGTGCTTCAGCTTCGGGGATGAAGTAGGCAATTAAGGTATCAGCTTGAGTGGTAACAACTGTCTGTTTGATTTGGGGATGAGTTGCTAGTTTGGTTTCAATTTCGCCTAGTTCGATGCGGAAGCCACGAATTTTGATTTGTTGGTCTATCCGTCCTCTAAATTCGATTGTTCCATCTGGGCGATAGCGTGTTAGGTCGCCAGTTTTGTAGAGAGTGAGGGACTGGGGATAGGTGATAGTGTTATTCTCTACGCCCAATTGAATAAATTTTTCTTGGGTTAAGTCGGGGCGTTTCCAGTAGCCTTGGGCTAGTCCTGCGCCTCCGGTGTGGAGTTCTCCCCAGACTCCTATGGGGACTGGTTGTAGGTTGGGGTCGAGGATGTAAACTTGGGTGTTGGCTATGGGGCGACCTATGGGGACTGATGAGTCTAAGTTGGTGTCGCTGGTTATGGGGTAGCAACAGGTGAAGGTGGTGTTCTCGGTGGGGCCGTAACCGTTAACTAGGCGAATTTGGGGTAGATGTTGTAATACTTTCTTGACGTGGGGGATTGATAGTACATCTCCGCCGGCTATGAGTTGTCGAACTGATTTTAAGTCTTCTATCCGTTCATCTACTATCAGATGGAATAGGCTGGCTGTTAGCCATAGGGTGGTGATTTGGTGTTGTTGGATTATTTGCCCTATCTCTTCTAAGCTGGGTTTGGGGATGGGCATGATGACTAATTTACTGCCATTGAGCAAACTACCCCAAATTTCTAAGGTTGCAGCATCGAAGCTGATGGGTGCTAATTGTAGCCAGGTTTCTGCTGAAGTGAAACTAAGATAATCTGTGGCTTTAACTAATCGCACAACTCCCCGATGAGGAATGCTGACACCTTTGGGTTTGCCAGTCGAACCGGAGGTGTACATGATGTATGCTAAGTTTTCGGCTGTCACCTCTGTGTCGAGATTTTCTGTTGATTCCTTTTTGATGGCTACTGCATCTACAGAGAGGATGTTTGTAAATGTCGGTAGTATGTCAATTAAATCCGTCTGAGTTAATAAAACTTGCGGCTGTACATCCTCCAACATCCAAGCCAATCTTTCTTGGGGATATTCTGGGTCAAGGGGTACATAAACACCGCCAGCTTTGAGGATACCCAATACTCCCACGATAAAATCAAGGGAACGCTGCATACAGATACCCACAAGGACACCTGACTCTACACCCTGTTTTCTCAAGTAGTGCGCCACTTGATTAGCACGGTTATTTAACTCAGCATAAGTTAACTCTTCTCTGTCCCCTATAACTGCTACAGCATCGGGTGTTGTTTCTACTTGCGCCTCAAATATTTGATGAATGCACTTATTGGCAGGATAATCGGTTTGGGTAGTGTTCCAATCTACTAACAACTGCTTTAATTCTGTTGCTGTCAGCAGTGGTAATTCCCCTACAGGTTGGCTGGGGTTGGCAATAATTGCTGTGAGTAAAGTTTGGAAGTGTCCCAACCATCGCTCAATGGTGGTTGCATCAAATAAATCGGTGTTGTAATGACAATCTAGAATTAGTTCATCTTCTATCTGAGTGATATTCCAATGAATATCGTAGTCAGTGGAATTGATGGGTTGAGTTAACCAACTGGTTTCTAGTTCGCCTAACTTGGGCAGTGTAATTGATCTATCTAAGTTGAATGTAACAGTAACTAGAGGTGATCTACTCGCATCTGGGCTGAGGTTTAATTTTTGAATTAGTTCGGCAAAGGGATAATCTTGATGTTGGTAGGCTTCTAGTAAGACGTTCCTGATAGCTAAGAGATATTCTGAGAATGGGGTTGTACTTTGGTAGTCGCTGCTAATTGGTAAGACGTGAGCGCAATAACCGACTAAACTATCACTACCCGGAAGCGATCGCCCGGCTGTGGGAATGCCTACAATAATATTGGATTGTCCTGTCAATCTATGCAGTAATGTGGTGTATACCGCCAGCAGGGTCATAAATAAGGTACAACCTTGCTCTAGACTGACTTTTTTAATGGCGCGTCCTAGGTCGCTATGGAGAAGTAAACTTTGCTTGCTACCGCGATAGGTTTTGATGGGGGTGCGTTTTCTATCGCTGGGTAGGTCTAATGCAGGGATGGTGTCAGCAAATTTTTGCAGCCAGTATTGTTCATGGGTTGCCATTTCTTCTGTCTGGCTTTGTTGGATTTGCCAGTTGATATACTCCCGGTATTGCATGGGGGTAGGGAGTTGGCATTTTTCACCCTGGCAGATGGCTGTGTATAAGGTGCTGAGTTCTTGGAGGATGACTCCTACTGACCAACCATCGACGATGATGTGATGGCCTGTCAGGGTTAGTCTGTGTTCTTCTGGGGATAGTTGGATGAGGTGGAGGCGGAAGAGGGGGGCTTTAGTGAGGTCGAACGGTTCTGGGGTTAATTCACGCAGAGGCGCAGAGACGCGGAGAGGAGGAGTTTTTGAGGACAAATCAAATTGCTCCCCTTGACTGATAATTATTTCTACCCTGGGGAAAATTTGCTGCACGTCGCCTTCGGGGCTGATGCTGGTTCTGAGTGCTTCGTGGCGATTGACTATTTGCTGCATCGCCTGGGTTAAGGCTGGCAGGTTAAGTTTACCTTGGAGTTTGAGGCTGACTGATTCGTTGTAGGCGGTGGAAGCTTCCTTACTCAGTTGCGCTAGTACCCATAGTTGTTTTTGGGCGGTGCTGAGGGGGGCTGTGATGAAAAATGGGCGGTTTTGATAGAGTTCTCTGAGGTCGTTTAATTCTGGGAGGCTGGCGACTACTGCGGTGGGGTTTACGCCAAAGTCTATTAAACAGGCGATTTCGTCAACGCCGATGGCTTGTAGTTTGGCGACGACTTGGGCGCAAGTTTCAGGCGTGCCGATTAATGCACTAGATTGAATATAGCGATCGCAAGCAGAGGATAAAATATAATCTTGATCATCTTCGCTCAGGCTATCAAAATCTATCCCTAAGCCTTGACTTTTCACGAGATTTTGGAATAAAGCTAGGGAAGATTTAAAATATTTACACAGTGGTTCTCTGGCTTGTTGGCGGGTTTGTTCTAAGTCTTTACCGACAAATGTATGTAGTAATACTGTAACTCTGCCTACTGAGGGATCATAACCATGCTCTGCTAGAGATTCGCGGTACAGGGCAATATTTTCTGCCAAGTCTTCCACACTCTGTCCCATGAGGTTAGTTAATACGCCTGTACCCATTTCTCCAGCTTTGATATATGTGTCTGGATTGTTGACGATGGTAATCCAGTCTTGCAGTTCGGCTTGCATGGGTTTGGGGAATACTTCCACGCTAACGGTTTGACCGACTCCGTTCTGCACTTGAATTGATTCCCCCCGCCACAATTTACGGACTGTTTCCATCTGTTGAAACATCAGTTCTCGATGTTTCCCGAAGGATTGGGGGGCCAATACAAAGTCGTTGGGATTCCAGCCGGAAGCGAAGGAAATACCGACGCGTCCTTGGGAAAGGTTATCTACGACTGACCATTCTTCTACTACTCGGATGGGATGGTGTATGGGGAGAACAACGCTACCGGAGCGAATTTGAATGTTCTGGGTTTCTCTGGCGAGGGCGGCGGCAATGACTGAGGGGTTGGGAGAAAACCCGCCAAAGGCATGAAAATGACGCTCAGGAATCCAAACGGCACTAAATCCATTTTTGTCGGCAAATCTAGCCCCGGTAAATAACAGGTCATATTTATCATGGCTAAATTCTGATTCGTAGTTGCCGAAATAGTACAAGCTAAATTGTACTTTTTGGCTGGGAATATAGTTAGTTTTTTCCCTAGGGGTAGTTTTTTGTTTGCGTCGTTCCCAAAAGCCAGCTTTATTTACTGGCTGATTTAAATTAGCTGTTGGCAGCGACGCTGGAAACTTTTTTCCGGTGACATTCTCCTGTTGGGTGTGGGGAAAAAAACCACCTGAGCGCATTTCTGTAATACTGTCTCGCACCGCCTGAATAATCCACTCGATATCTGCATCGGTGTGGGCTGTGGAGAGAAAACAGGTGCGTCCTTCCCAAATGTACACACCTTTTTCTAGGAGGTGGTAGAAGAACACATCCATGTTAGCGGTGAAGACAAACCGGAACAGTGAGCCGAAATTTACCACCCGGATGTCTATTTGTTGCTCTGTGAAAATATGATTGAGTTGTTCGACTAGATAGGCAGTCCGAGCATTTAAATTAGTTTGTAACTGTACACCCTGTTCTTTTAAATATTTCAAGGCGGCTCGACAAGTTGCCATCGCTAAGGGATGCTTGTTAAATGTCCCGGCAAAAAATGTCCGGTCGGCTTGGGGATAGGATTGGTCGCCAAATTGCCAATATCCGCCGTCTATGCCGTCCATGAACTTGGCTTTACCTGCGACTGCGGCTAGGGGTAAACCACCACCAAATATCTTGCTATAGGTGGCTAAATCGGCCTTTACACCAAAATGGGCTTGTGCTCCCCCTGGATGGATGCGGAAGCCTGTCATAATTTCGTCAAAGATTAAGGCTGTCCCCGTCGCTTCGGTGAGGTGACGCAATTCCTGTAAAAATTCTCGCGGTTGCAAGTTAGGAAAACGACTCTGCACAGGTTCGACCATTACCGCCGCGAGGGTGTGCATTTCGGCTTGGAGAATTTCTAAGGCTTTGGGGTCGCCGTAGTTTAAGGCTAAAACATCTTTGACGGTATTAGCGGCGATGCCGTTGCCAAGGGGGACGCTGGACATTCCTTCACTTTGAGCCAATACCCCGTCAAAATGTCCGTGATAAGAACCTGTAAAGATGGCAATGCGATCGCGTTTGGTGGCAGTCCGTGCTAATCTCAAGGCTACCATCACTGATTCTGAACCCGATTGACAAAATGTAGCCCGTTCTGCACCCGTCAGTTCACACAGTAATTCGGCAGTTTCTAAGGCGAGTTCTGGTTGGGGGCCGACAGCTACACCTTTTTGCAGTTGTTCGTTAATGGCTGCAATCAGGAACGGCGCACCATGTCCAAATAAATGTGTGCCGAAACCCATTGCTAAATCTACATACTCGTTGCCATCTAAGTCCCAAAAATGTGCGCCTTGGTAACGTGTCCCGACAATGGGATAGAGCATTTCTTTAATTCCCATGCGGAATCCAGCTACAGCACGGTTATCACCTAAGTGATGGCGGGAAGCTTGCGCCCTTTGTTTGGATTTTTGGGTGCGTTGGGTATAACGTTGGATGAGGTCTTCTAGGTGTTTTTGGGAGTGCTGAGTGCTGAGTGCTGAGTGCTGAGTGCTGAGTGCTGAGTGGGGAGTGGGGAGTGGGGAGTGGGAAGTGGGGAGTGGGGGGTGGTGTCCTTTGCTGTTTCCGTTACCGTTGGTGGTTTTGCCGTTGCCGTTGCTGTTGCCCTTACCGTTGGTGGGTGTAAAGTTTGGCTGGGTTGATGCGGGAGTACCGCGTAACACCTGCAATTGCTCTGACATGATTTGTGTCATCATTTGCAGTTGTTGCGCCATAATCCTTTCTATGGCTGTGTCTGAGTGGGCAGATGCACCATTACCGTTACTTGCGCTGTTACTGGGTGCAACTCGGACAATTGTGGCAACAGGTTGAGTAGATACTTCCACCAAATTCGACGGAAAATTTTGTCCCGTCGTAGACTCAGAAGAATAATCATTGACCAACTTAGGTATTGCTAACTCTTGCCGATGTCCTTCACTAACTACACTAACTGCAATATGCTGCTCAATATAGGTAGCTAAAGCGTTGATAGTGGCTAATTCTTCAAAAAACTGGCGAATGGCAATTTTAACGCCAAAAGAGTTTTCGATGCTGCGTACCCCTTCCATCAAAAAGATCGAGTCTGCACCCATTTCTAAGAATGGTGTGTTTACATCTATTTTATCTGGGGGAACTTGCAGCACTTGTCCGACTAAAGAACGCAGTTGTGCTAATATTTCTCCCTGGCGTTGGGTATTGACAGATGGACTATTTGCGTGTGTGGGATTCATGGGGATGTTGTTGTGTTCAATCCAGTAACGTTGTCGCTGAAAGGGGTAGGTGGGAAGTGAGAGGCGTTGGCGTGGATAGTCTGGCTGTAATCCTTGCCAGTTAATTGCTACACCTTGGATGTATAAGGTAGATAGGCTGTGAAGAGACACAGGTGACAGGTGACAGGTGACAGGTGACAGGTTAGGAGGCGAGGAGGTGTTTTTTTCATTCTTCTTGGGTGTTGTGTTGCCTGTGTGGTTACTCTTCGGTAGTACCTGAAAATCATTCTTTTCGGGCATCAGGGAAGCTAGCCAAACTGCACTGTTTTCTGTTTGGCACTGTTTGCCCAAGTTAACCAAAACTGGTTTTGGCCCTAGTTCTAAAAATATTTCGCAGCCTAGTTCAAATAGGGTTTTTACCCCGTCCATAAATCTGACTGGGGCGCGGGTGTGGCTTTGCCAGTATGTGACATCGGGAATTTCTCCTGGTGAGAATACTTTACCGGTGACGTTGGAAATTAAGGGAATTTGCGGTGCGTAAAAGGTAATTTGCTGGAGTGTGGCGGCAAATTCTTCTAAAATTGGCTCTACTAAGGGCGAATGAAAGGCATGGGAAACTGTCAGGTTGCGGGTTTTGATGCCTTCTTGTTCTAAGATGGCAACTACAGCCTGCATCGATTCTTGTTTACCAGCAATGACTATATTTTCAGGGGCATTAATTGCTGCAATGGTTACATCTTGGGCATAATTTTGTATAGCTAGACGAACTGTGCTTTCATCTGCTAAGACTGCAACCATACTGCCCCCTGGAGGTAGAGATTGCATTAATTTGGCACGCTGGGCAATGAGTTTTAACCCATCTTCTAAGCTGAACACACCAGCAACACAAGCCGCGACATATTCCCCCAGACTATGACCAATGACCGCAGTCGGTTTAATCCCCCAAGATTGCCATAATTTATAGAGTGAGTATTCTAAGGCAAATAAGGCAGGCTGGGTATATGCAGTTTCGTTGATTGGCGATTGGATAAGGGGTAATGGGGATTGGGGATAGAGGATTTCTAATAGAGGTTTTTCTAAATACGGGCGTAAAATTTCGTCGCAGTGGTCTAAAGTTTCGCGGAATACTGGTTGGGTGTCGTAGAGTTGTTTGCCCATGCCGAGGTATTGTGAACCTTGACCGGTGAACAAAAAAGCTATTTTAGAAGTTTTTCTTTGGGTAAGGTGATGATGTAACAATCCTTCTGCTGGGTTATTCTCAGCAAATGCACTCAGTTGTGTTTGCAACTTTGCCACAGAATCAGTTACTACAGCTAACCGATGCTCAAAATGGCTGCGTCCTGTATTGGCTGTAAAGCACAAATCAGCTAAGGATATTTGTGGATGACTCTGTAAATATTTTGTATAATTTGTTGCTAATTCTTTTAGTGCTTCCCCAGTCTTAGCGGATAAAGCCAATAGATGCACTGGACACTCATTTTTCTGTTGACTATTGACAGACTTTGCGTGCAACGTTTCTACGGAACTCTCTAAAACAATATGCACATTAGTCCCACTCATCCCAAAGGAACTTACCCCAGCGATGCGTGATTGATCTTTGGGTTGCCAAGGTGTAGGTTGAGTGGGGACAACAACAGGCAAGTTTTCCCAAGGTATATGGGGACTGGGTTGATGGAAGTGCAAGTGCGGCGGAATCTCGGCGTGATGTAGTGCTAGGACTGTTTTGATTAATCCCGCAATCCCAGCTGCTGCTTCTAAGTGACCGAGGTTGGTTTTGACTGAACCTATAACTAATGGTTCTTCTGGGGAACGTTGGCGACAAAACACTGATGCTAATGCACCAACTTCGATAGGGTCGCCGAGGGAAGTTCCTGTCCCGTGGGCTTCGATGTAGGTGACTTGTGCTGGGGTGACTTTAGCATTATCGAGGGCTTGCTGAATTAGTTGCTCTTGGGCGAGTTGATTGGGTACTGTTAAACCGCTACTTGGCCCGTCGTGGTTGACAGCCGAACCGCGAATAGTTGCCCAAATGCGATCGCCATCAGCCAAAGCATCAGATAATCTTTTGAGGATAATCACCCCACAGCCTTCACTCCTGCCAAAACCATCGGCGGCCGCATCGAAGGTTTTGCAGCGTCCATCGGGGGCTAAGGCGTGGGTGCGGGAGAGAAATAGGGTAGTTTCGGGGAATAAGTTTAGGTTAACACCACCTGCGATCGCTAAGTTACATTCTCCAGCCCGTAAACTCTGACTAGCTAAATGCACCGCCACCAGAGAAGATGAGCAGGAGGTATCCATTGCTAAATTTGGCCCCTGCAACCCCAAAACATAAGACAACCGACCAGAAGCAAAGCACAAACCGTTACCTGTACCATCGTGGGCGGTGATATTCTCGGCTTTGTCTGCGTTCATCCGCAGTTTGGCGTAGTCGTTAGGGCCGACACCCAAAAAAACGCCTGTCAAACTATTAACTAGTTGTTTAGGATTAATCCCAGCTTCTTCTAACGCTTCCCAAGCTACCTCTAATAAAAGGCGTTGCTGGGGATTCATACTAACAGCTTCTCTGGGAGAAATGCCAAAAAATTGGGGGTCAAATTGGTCTACATTCTCTAAAAATCCGCCGTAGCGAGTGTAAACTTTCCCTGGTGTTTCTGGGTTGGGGTCATAGTATTCATCGATATTCCAACGACTTCTAGGCACTTCTGTAATGGCATCTACACCATCACGCAATAACTGCCAAAATGTCTCCGGGTTGTTAGCTCTCCCCGGAAACCTACAACCTATGCCAATAATAGCGATGGGTTCAGTTTTAGCACGGTCAAAGGCTTCTAGTTTGGCGCGGGCTTCTTTGAGTGCTAATAACATCCGTTGGGATGCAGTCATTTGCTCGGTGGTTTCGGAACTCATTACAATTTACCCCTAATAACCCTTCTACCTGGTATGTTTTAATCTCTGCTTTAAGCTGCAACAGATGCAGAAAACTCTTGAAATGCTTTTTTGTTACTTTGGATAGCGTTATTAATAGAACTTCCGGCTACCATAATTTTCATTTCGCGGTTAATCGGCCATAAATACTCAAGTGTGCTAGTTAAGCGACACAAATCTGTGTGTAGACGTTGATGATATTTAGTATTAATATGAAAGCCCTCATGCTCATGACATAAGCATTTTTCTAGCCAATGTATGGCATCTTCGTGGGACATACCAAAAATAGGAGAACGCAGTAATTTATAGTAATAGACAACAAAATTTTTATCTGCTCTAAATACAGACACTATACCCCCAGACAATCCTCCTAAAAGCCCTTTTTGAATCATATAAGTGATCACATTAGATGTTAATTTTTCATAAGCTGTTGGCTGGGAAAAATCTTTGTACATATCTCGACCAATTAACTGGGAAGTTGTTGTATGGAAAGATTCATCTAATAAGTGATAGTAAGAGATTGCTGTGGGTACAGGGATAAATTCTCCTTGCTTTTCTAAATCTCGAAAATATTTGGTGTAGCGATATTCATAGTTCTTTAAAGCTAGATTAGCTGTAAAGCGATAGATATAATGCTGACAGGCTAAAAACGGTGAACTCCCCCAATTAAAGGTAAGAAATTTCTGTAGCGGTAGAGGAACAGATGAACCGATATATCCTTTAATGGGGGGAATAACATTACCTTTTATTTCTAGTTCTTGTAAATAGGTAGAGTAGCAATAGTTAGCGTTGTGCAGCATCATTTTATTGATGAAGCGCAAAGCTCGGTATTGTAAATCTGTGGGGGATGATTTTCCAGGGTTAATATTAAATATCTGGGAAAGAGAATTTGCTAAGGGTTTTTTATGAAAATTTCCATGATTAGATTTCTGAAGATAGCTGGTGAGTAATCCTTTACCAAATAAAGCAGTTTTAATTTTGTGAGAAACTTTTTGAAATGCATGAATATGAGTGTATTCCTGTTCAGTTTCTAGGTCTAGTGTGGAGCAGAGTGTCTCGTAGTCCCCAAAATATTTAAATACACCAGATGTTACTTGATTATAGTGGATAACACTTGATTCACTAGCTGCGATATAATCATATTGGGCAGTCCAATATAAGTGATTGAGAGCTAATTTTTGTGCCGGAGAAGCTTCTGCATATAGTGGAGTTCCATATAAAATGGAAAGTCCTGGTTCACTCCAGTAATAGTTACTATTACTGGCATAATCAAAGCTTTTTTCTAATGACTCCATTTTCTCTGTGTAGTCGGAGTCAAGATTGTTTCGATGGTTGATTTCACAGACTTTAATATGCCTTCTGTTTTTGGGATTAGTATCAGTTTCTAAAGACTGTTCGATTTCATCTTGAGTGGGAATATTATTCAGCATCACCTGTATCTCACTAATAAAAAGTTAGAGCAAATTATCTGATATTAAATTAGAGCCTAAGTGTTTGGCTAAATCTTCAATAGTTGAGTAATCATAAACTAATGTTGGATCTAAATTACAGCCCAACCAAGTTTCTAAATCACCTATCATCCCTATAGTCATAGAAGAATCTAGACCATATTCATCAAACAGCATTCTGATATCAACTTCATTGGTTGCAATCTCTAGCATATCGGCCATATAAGAAACTAGCCAATCTTGAATTTGTTCAGTGGAAGTGATGTTTTCGGTGTTGATTGTCATTGTTTTTTTAGTTTATAGTTTTCACCTATGGTCTTCTAGAAAGGGCTAAAGCCCTGACTACTAACTTATGAAATTTTTATTGTCTGAAGCTAATACCTCCAATTTGCCTGTAAGTAATTTTTCTCGACATAATCGACGCTGAATTTTGCCACTGGATGTCTTCGGGATAGTGTTAGTTTTAATTAAGAATGTGGCATAAATTTGCAGTTCATGTTGTTGAGAAATGGCTTTGCGAATGGCAATAATTACTGCTTCTCCATCTAGCTTTCTCAAGCAACTCCTTTCTACTTCCTGAACAACAATCAGCTTTTCTTCTCCCTTGACTGTCACCGTAAAAGCTGCACCACAACTTGGCCTTAAAGCTGGGTGACTCTGTTCTACTGTGAGTTCAATATCTTGGGGGTAATGATTCCGTCCCCGGATGATCATCACGTCTTTAATGCGTCCGGTGATGAATAACTCGCCATCACGCAAAAATCCTAAGTCGCCAGTCCGCAGAAATGGCCCTTGTTCTGTATCTGCTAGATAGGCGTGAAAAGTTTGCTTTGTCTCTTCAGGGCGTTGCCAATAACCACAAGCTACTGTATCACCAGATACCCAGATTTCACCAATTTCATCGGGTTTACACTGAGTCAAGGTTTCCGGGTGTGCGATCGCAATTTTGGTATCTAGCCATGCACGTCCACACCCCACAAGTTGCTTAACGTTTTGCTGTTCTCCTTGACTAATCACCACCTGGTTGTTTTCTAGTGCTTCAGTTTCTACCGCACAATACACCGGCTCATCTTCTACTAGTCCTCCAGAAACCATTAAGGTAGCTTCAGCTAATCCATAACAAGGGTCAAAGGCATTACTACGGAAACCACAAGCTTGGAAAATTTCCGTAAATTTCTCTAGGGTGGCTTTACTCACTGGTTCAGCACCACAGTAAGCATTATTCCAACTACTTAAATCAAGCTGTTGTATTTGTGCGGGAGTGATTTTTCTGGTGCAGAGATCATAGCCAAAGTTGGGGCTACCGCCATGTGTACCTCGATAGCGGGTAATAGCTTTCAGCCAACGAATTGGTTGCTGGACAAAGGAGACAGGCGGCATTAATACCCCAAGAAACCCTGTGTACAAGGGTTGCAAAATTCCTTCAATTAACCCCATATCATGAAAACTGGGCAACCAAGAAACAGAAATGCTCTCAGATGAGAGTCCAAAAGCTTGCTTGAGGTACTCGGAATTATGTAATAAGTTACCATGACTGACCATGACACCCTTTGGTTTACCTGTAGAACCAGAGGTGTATTGTAGAAAGGCTAGGCTGTTTTTGCTTAGTTGTGGCGCTTGCCAGTTTAAGGCTAAGTTACTATCTAAGTCATCAGTGGCGAGGAGTTTGATAGCGGCTAATTCTGCATTCTGACTAAACCACTCTTGAAGTTGAGGTAATAGGGATTTGGTAGTCAGAATCACCGTGGCTTGAGCATCGGACACGATCGCTAAAAGTCGTGATAAATTCTGATTACGTCGGGGTGGATAGGCGGGTATAGCCACAACTCCCGCATACAAACAGCCAAAAAAGGCGGCAATAAATTCTAACCCTGGGGGATATAGTAACAGAGCGCGATCACCCAGGTTACTCGTTATTTGAAGTTGAGAGGCGATCGCTTTTGCTTGTTGCGCTAAACTTTGATAAGTTAAACTACCAGTCTCTATTTCTCCATCCTGGAGGAAGGTAAAAGCAGTTTTCTCAGGTTGGATTTTGGCTCGATATTGCAGCAGTTCTACGAAGGTGGCGAACTGATTTTCTAGCTGTGATGATTGTTTAATTTCTGTAGAAATCATGATTTCCCCCGCAGTAATGCTTCTAATTCGGCAATTTCTTTGGCGATGGAAGCATCAACTTCATCGTCAGAGAGTTGTTTGACGGCTTCCCAATCCTGATTTTTTACGTTTGTCTCTGGTGGCGGTGTTGCCAAATTCAGCACTTCCCCTGCTAAATAATCCACCAGTGCCGTTACTGTTGGATATTTAAAGGTGAGGGTGGAAGGTAAACTACAGCCTAAACTTGTCTGTAAGCGGTTTCTCAACTCTACAGAGGTGAGTGAATCCATACCTAAATCAAAGAAGCCTTGCTGAATATCAATGGCTATTGTGGGATTCCCACCCAAAACTGTGGCAACTTGGGTACAGACATGATTCATTAAGTAAGCACGATGTTCACCTTTGGGGATGGTATCCAATTGCTGGAGAAATTCCCCAGCTTGACTGGATGGTTCTGTGGATTTGGCTTGGGGTTGTAAATCTTGGAAGAACGGCGAGATGTTAAACTTCGACCAATCAACGGGAACTACCCCGACTTGGGGAGATGCTGGGGCTAACATTTGCTGTTCTAATACTGCTAATACTTGATGTGGCGCAATCGTACCGATACCCTTAGCTTTTACCCAGGACTCGGCTTGGCGTTTGGCGGCTGCACCAATGTCAGTTACTACACCCCAGTTAATACTCAAGCCTGGGAGTTCTTGCTGTTGTCGGTAATGAGCGAAGGTATCAAGAAAGGCGTTGGCGGCGGCGTGGTTGGCTTGTCCTGGTGAACCAAAGAGGGAAGCGACGGAGGAGAATAAGACAAAGAAATCTAGGGGTAGGTGTTGGGTAAGTTGATGTAAGTTCCAAGCACCTTCTACTTTGGGAGACATCACTTTGGTGAAGCGTTCCCAGGTTTGTTGTTGGAGTACCCCATCATCTAATACCCCGACAGCATGAATAATACCGCGCAATGGGGGAAGCGATCGCTCTATATCTTCTATAACTTTGGTCATCTGTTCTAGGTTGACGACATCCGCTTGTGTCACCATCACCTGTGCGCCCATTTGTTGCAGTGTTTTGATAGATTGTTTCACCTCGCCATTTGCACCACTGCGTCCCAGCAATACTAAATGTCTCGCCCCTTTCTCTACCATCCACTCAGCCACGAGTAAGCCTAAGCCACCCATCCCACCAGTAATTAAATAGGTGCTGTCTGCACGGAAGGTAAGTTCTGTTTGGGTGACGACAATCTTACCGATATGCTTGGCTTGCTGCATATAGCGGAAAGCATCTACTACATTTGTTATGGGAAATTGGGTTTGGGGTAAGGGTTTGAGTTGTTCTGTAGCAAATTGCGGCATTATTTTCGCCAGCATTGATTGAATTAAGGTGGGTTGCTGTTGGCAAACTTCTACTAAATCCACTAAAAAGTAAGCAATATCTGACCGCACTTTTAACGCTTCGTCAGTCTGTAACACTCCTCGCTTGGCAATTTCCACAAACCTTCCTTGGGGTTGTAACACAGATAAACTCTTGCTGATAAATTCGTCTGAGGTCAGGGAGTTGAGGATAATATTTACACCCTGACCATAAGTAATTTCTTTTATTTGCCCAGCGAAGTCTAAGGTGCGGGAGTTCATAATTTGTTCAACTCCCAGAGATTTCAAGCAATCCCACTTTCCAGGACTAGCAGTAGCGAATACTTCTGCACCTATCTGTTGGGCTAACTGAATGGCGGCTTGTCCGACACCACCAGCCGCCGCATGAATTAATACCCGTTCTCCAGGGGCAATTTTTCCTAAATGATGTAGTGAATAATACGCTGTGAGGAAGGTAATGGGAATAGTTGCGGCTTCGGCAAAGGTCAAATTGGCTGGTTTTGGTGCTACCATTTGAGCATTCACCGTCACATATTGACTGAAACTTGCCGGTGCGATCGCTACGACAGCATCACCCACCGCTAAACCTGACACCCCCGCACCAACGGCGACAATTTCACCAGCACACTCACCACCCAAAGTCCCCGCATCACCAGGATACAAGTCTAAAGCGTTGAGCAAATCCCGGAAGTTTAACCCCGTCGCCCTGACTCTAATTTCCACTTCCCCTGCATCAGGTGAACGGCGTACAGTCGATTCAAAGGTTAAATTTTCTAAAGTGCCTTTTTGGGAAATAGTTAAGGTAAAAGGCTGATTTTCGGGAATGTCTAGCTGAGTTTCCCCCGACCGAGTTAACCGCGCCACATAACGCTGCTGATGGCGGAAAGCAACTTGATCTTCTTCATCACTTGCTAAAATCTCAGCTAAAAGTGCGTTGACTTCATCCTCAACCGGATGAGAATCTAAATCTATCCGCACACATTTAAGTTCTGGATGTTCTAAAGCAATTACCTTACCCATTCCCCAGAGTGCAGATTGGGTTACACCAGAAACATTACCCTCCACAGATTGCGCCCCTCTGGTGACTAACCATAACCGAGGCTGTGAGGTAAAATCTGTCGCGGTTAATGCTTGCAATAGATGTAAGGTACTACCACAACTTTGTCTGGATGCGGCTTTTAAATCTTTACTCGTTAACTTCAGATTAAGACTCGTTAAAGCATCAGATGTATCTAAACTCCAGCAATTAATAACACCATGTAAAGCAGTTTCACTATTGCTAATTCTAGTTAGTAGTTGCTGAAAATGCTCTGGCTGAGTGGGATTAAGCGTTAAAGTTTCTCTATCCAGTAATTTATAGTCCTCCCCTGAGAAAACTAAGGTGCAGATATCACCTGTTTCTCGTAACTGAGTCGCTAATTTTTCACCAAGTCCTTGAGAGTCACTCAATACAAGCCAATGTTTGAACTTAGCAGCTGCTACAGTTTTCTGAATGGGGGCTGCTTGTGCAACGATTACAGACTGCTGATTTAAACTACCTTGGGTTGCTGCTGCTAAAGGTAGGGTGACGGCTGCTTGATATCCCTCTTGCAGTAAGACTTGCTGCCATTGTTCACTCGTTAACAGGGGATAATTGGGACGTAACTCAGTATCACTAAATCGCCACCAACCTTCAGTTAAGCCAAAGGTCAAATCTAGCCAAGCTTGGGGAATAGTTCCCTCTAATAGTATAAGTAACCCTTGCGGTGCTAATAACTGGCGGATATTTTGCAAAGTTTGCGCTAAATCCTGGGTGGCGTGGAGAACGTTAGCCGCTACCACGACATCATATTGGTGAAACTCGAATCCCTGTGGCTTTAATTCCTGTTCAATATCTAATACTTGATACCGTACAAAGGGATAATCGCGAAATTTCTCTTGGGCTTGAGTAGTAAAGCGGGGGGATAAATCAGTAAAGATGTATTCTGTTTGCTGTGCTGGTAGGGTTGGCAGAATGTAAGCGGTAGTTCCTCCCGTACCCGCCCCAATTTCGAGAATCCGCACACCTCTGTCTTGAGGTAACTGTGCTAAAGCTGAGGAAATAGCCTGCTGTACTAAACTATTCAGTACCTGCGACCCTGGAGAATCCTGATAAACTTGGGTGGCGGTGGTCATGTCGCCTTCAGGAAACAGCAGTTGCAAGGGGTCACTGTCACCTTGGAGGACTGATGCCAGTTTACTCCCACAACGCCCCAATAATGTTAACTCGGCAACTGCACTAGGGTATTTTGCCAACAGGAGATTTAATTTGGTGTCTGGGTTGGAATCCTGGAGTATATTTATTACCTGCCATTGCAAGTCACTTTGTTGTAAATAACCAGCATCCGCCACAATCTCTAATAGCCGATGTAGCAACCTGTGATGGCGGTTGACTATGCCTAGTTGGGTGATGATATCTGCTGTAGCAAAACGTTGCCCAAGTTGGAATTTTCTACCCATTTGTGCAAAAGCATGAATGATGTAGGTGACGCTTAAGGCTTCCATTTGGGTGAAGACTTGCTGATACTCTGACCAGTCAAAATGAGCCAGGATATCAGGCAATTTAGCAGAAATTTTAATACTTACTTGTGCCGGGGATACTAAGTAATCAGGGCTGAGTTGTGAACTGACAAAGTGGACTTTTTGCCGCCACTCCACTTGATAAAGCCAGTTATGCCAATTCTCTTGGGCTGTAGGAAGTAGGCGCGATTGCTTCCATCGCTTCAACTCTAAACCCTCTACATAAACTATTTTCACCCCATCTTCAGTATAAAGACTGACATTGCTATTAATAAGTTCTTGATTTGTGTCTGGGTTAATCTCTGCGTGACTCCAAACCAGATTTCCCGGACTACTATGAATCTGTAACCGCTTAATTCCTACGGGTAAATACGTGTCTACTTGATTTTGATGGAGTAAAGCCGCACCTAATACTTGGAAGCCAGCATCTAAAATAATTGGATGCAGGTGATAATTTTGATCTGCCCAAGTTTCTGCTAACTGCACCTGTCCCATCGCTAAACCGGGAGCATACCAGAGTTGTTGGATGGCTTGGAAACTAGAGCCGTAATCAATACCTCTATTTTGACATTGCTGATAGTAATTCAGAGGTGTAATATTTTCATGACATAGCGATCGCAATTTTGTTAAGTCAGTTTGGATCGGTTCAGCTTGATTTTCACCCCGCAGTAATTTACCTGTGGCGTGGAGTCTCCATAATGACTCAGTATCTGTAATATTTTCACTACTAAAAATTTGGAATGAATAACTACCATCACCTGGAGATAAGCTAATTTGTAAGGTTATGCCTACTTCTCCCAAAATCAATGGCTGTAAAATACTAATATCTTCTAATACTAATTGTACAGATTTATACAATTTATACCCCGCAGCCAATGCCATTTCGAGATAAGCAGTAGCTGGTACAATGATCTCACCAAAAACGCGATGATCTGGCAGATAAGCGGGTTGATTTTGGCTAATCTCAGACTGGAAACAAATTTCCTTCACACCTGCTAAATTCAGCCTTTGACCGAGTAAGGGGTGCTGTTGACCCCGAACTAGCTTGAAACTTGGCTGATGCAGAGGTGATACTGCCTCTATCCAATAGCGTTGTCGTTGGAAAGGATAGGTAGGTAAAGAAACTGGCTCACAGTCAGAATGTCGATAAAATTCGCCCCAGTTGATAGGAATACCCCGGACATACAACGCCGCCAAACTTGCTAAAATTTGCTCCCATTCGCCTTGCTTGGGATGCAAACTCGGCAACCAAACCCCTACACCATCAGGTAAACATTGGCGACCCATGCCAATTAATGTGGGTTTCGCGCCAATTTCTACAAATATCTGATAACCTTGCTGGTGCAGCAACTTCATACTGGAGGCAAATTGCACCGGTTGGCGGATATGATGCACCCAATACTCAGGTGTGGCGATGTCTGTTGTCGCAATTTGTCCTGTCAGGTTGGAAATTAGGGGAATTTGAGGAAACGAGTATTGTACTGTCTTGGCTACCTGCTCGAAATCCCCCAGTATCGCCTCCATCAAGGGAGAATGGAAGGCGTGGGAAACCTGTAGAGGCTTGGTTTGGATACCTTGATTTGTCAGTTGTTGGCAAACGGCTGCTATAGCTTGGCGTTGTCCAGAGATGACGAGACTTTCTGCGCCGTTATAGGCTGCTATGGCGATTTGCTCACCGTAGGGTTGAATAGCAGATAACACTGTCTGTTCATCTGCCATAATCGCTGCCATTGCTCCATCTGGGGGTAACGCCTGCATTAACCTACCCCGTTCAGCGATGAGTTTTAAGCCATCTTCTAAGCTGAACACCCCCGCCAGACAAGCGGCGACATATTCACCCACACTATGACCCATGACTGCCGAGGGTTCTATCCCCCAAGATTGCCAGAGTTTAGCTAGGGCATATTCTAAGGCGAAGAGGGCGGGTTGGGTATAGGCAGTTTCGTTGATTGGGGACTGGGGACTAGTGACTGGGGACTGGGGATAAAGGATTTCTAGGAGGGGTGTTTCTAGGTAGGGTTGGAGGATTTCGTTGCAGTCATCGAGGATTTGGCGGAATGTGGGGTGGGTTTCGTAGAGTTTCCGCCCCATATCGACATACTGCGAACCTTGACCTGTAAATAAAAAGACTACTTTAGGATGTTTGCGACTATTGATTTGTCCCTGGAAGACTCCGGGAGTGTCTTGTTTTAATAAAAATGCGGCTAATTGCTCTTGTAGTTTGATTGTAGAGTTAGAGGTAATTGCTAACCGATAATCGAAATGGTTGCGTCCAACTTTAGCTGTAAAACAAACATCCGTCAATGATACTTCCGGATGATTCTTGAGATAGTCCTGATAACTCTGCACTAGTTCTTGCAGTGTCTTCTCAGTTTTAGCCGATAAAGTCAGCAGTTGTACTGGATGCTCATCTATTTCTTGCTTTTGTCTTTTGCCTTTTGCCTTTTGACTTTCCAAGACAACATGAGCATTCGTCCCACCAAAGCCGAAGGAACTCACCCCAGCTATAGCAGTTTCTCCAATTTCTGGCCAAGGTTCTAGTTTTTGCTGGACTCGTAGGGGTAATTTATCGAAGGGAATATAAGGATTGGCTTCTTGAAAATGAAGACTCGCCGGGATTTGCCCATGTTTTAGGGAGAGTGCAACTTTAATTAATCCAGCAATACCGGCGGCGGCTTCGGCGTGACCAATGTTAGTTTTGACTGAACCTAAAGCACAATATTCTCCAGGGATGCGACCTTCATTGAGTACCTTCCCCAAGGCTTTGACTTCTATGGGGTCGCCTAGTTTTGTGCCTGTACCGTGGGCTTCTATATACTGCACCTTACCAGGAGATACTCCCGCCTGACGGTAGGCTTCTCTGAGTACGGCTTCTTGCGCTAAAGAATTGGGTGCGGTGATACCATTACTGCGACCATCTTGATTAACTGCACTACCACGAATAATGGCATAAATGCGATCGCCATCTGCCTCAGCTTGAGATAGTAATTTTAATACTACAACCCCAGCCCCTTCACTGCGAACATAGCCATTAGCCCGACTATCAAAGGCTTTACATCTACCATCAGCGGCCATGAAGCCACCTTTAGAAAAGGTGACTGTCACCCAAGGGGAAGCCATCACATTCACACCCCCAGCTAAAGCTAAGGTAGATTCCCCATTCCGCAAGCTTTGGCAAGCTAGATGAACTGCTACCAGAGATGAGGAGCAAGCAGTATCAATAGCAATACTTGGCCCTGTGAAATTTAAAGCATAGGAAATCCGGTTAGCAGCCAAGGATAAAGCTGTACCTGTCCCTGCATAGCTATCTAAGTTAACGGGATTTTGGAAGCGTAGCTTATCGTAGTCGAAGCTAGAAATCCCCATAAACACGCCCGCAGGTTTACCCGCTAAAGCTGTAGGATTTTGTCCAGCATCTTCTAAGGCTTCCCAGGTAGTCTCTAGTAACAACCGATGTTGAGGATCTACACTGGCGGCTTCTCTAGGGGCAATATTGAAAAATTGGGGGTCAAATTGATCTATTTGCTCTAAAAAACCACCCCATCGTGTAGTCATTTTATCTGGTGTCGCTGGGTCAGCATCATAAAAATCATCTATATCCCAGCGTGTCTTCGGCACTTCGGTAATGGCATCTATCCCATCGCGCAGCAAATGCCAAAAGGCTTCCGGGTTTTTAGCCCCAGGAAAACGACATCCTATTCCAATAATGGCGATGGGTTCTTTGTCCATTTTGTTCCTCTAAAATTTTGAATTATGAATTGAGAATTTCTAATTACTTTTAAAACTTACTGATAAGGACTTTAATCCTCGCAAAGCAATATTTTTACGCCAATCTAATTGATCGGTTTGTAGTTCTATATGGGAAAATCTTTGTGCAAATGTATTAATAGCAATTTGACTATTGAGGCGAGCTAATGCTCCTCCCAAACAAGTGTGTGTGCCATCGATAAAAGCCATGTGGCGGTTATCGCTACGGGTAAGATCGAGGCGATCTGGATCAATAAATTGTGCCGGATCTCGGTTAGCAGCACCTAGACAGGCGACAACTTTATCACCTACTTTAATCAGTTTGCCACCAATCTCTACATTTTCTGTAGCAATCCTTTGGGCATATTGTACAGGACTGTCGTAACGTAGTATTTCTTCAACAGCACTTTGAATTATAGTAGGTTCTTGTCTCAGTTTTTCTAGCTGTTCAGGGTGACGGAGTAAAGCCAGAATCCCATTACCGATTGTATTGACTGTAGTTTCTTCCCCAGCAATAAACAATAATATACAAGTAGACAACATTTCTACTTCGCTCAATTTGTCGCCTTGGTCTCTAGCCTCAATTAGTGCGCTGATTAAATCTTCTTGTGGGCTTTTTCGGCGTTCTGCAAATATTGCCCGGAAGTATTCTGCAAATTCCAGAACTATCTGATTTAAATGTTCATAGGTTTGCAGTGGTAAAAGCGGATCTAATATCCGGGATAGGTCATTAGACCACTGATGTAGCTGGGGGCAATCCTGATCAGGTACACCCAACATTTTGGCAATCACTTTGACGGGCAAGGGAGCGGCTAAATCGGCAATCACTTCCATATTTCCCTGGTGCTGCACTTTATCAAGTAACTGATCCACAATTCCTTGAATGTAGGGACGCAGAGGATCGATGACTGATGGAGAAAAGGCTTTACCAACGAGTTTGCGGAGTCTAGTATGGTCAGGTGGATCGAGGTAGATTAACCATTTACCAGTAACATCAGCTAATGTATCCAGATCCTTTTGCTGGGTGAGGTAATTGCTTTTATTTCTTAAGCGGGTGGCTAATTTATCTACACAAAAGCGGGAATCGCGCAAAACTGTTCTGACATCTTCATAGCGGGTAAGTACCCAAGCATTTAATAAGTTCTGATGTACAGGATCTGTCTCACGCAGGCGATGGTAGGTGGGATATGGATCTTGATGCAAATTAGCAAGTAGGGGATTAAACCTAAAAGGTTTAACTGTCCTTGCTGGTTGGTTCTGCCCAGAGTTAATCATCTCTTGGCTGCTCTCAGCAATTGACTCCATTATTAAATTTTCCCTTAAACCTTAACTTGATTCGTTGATTTTAATAATCGACATTCTGCATCTAGGTGTTGAGCCAATGCGGCAATACTGGGAAATTCCCAAAATAGGGTGGGGTCTAGTTCCCACCCTAGCCACTCGCCTAAATCACTTGTCATGCTAACCGCCACTGATGAATCTAAACCGTAATGAGCAAAAGACTCTTGAGTGTCTATCTCATCTGGCGGCAGTTTTAGGGATAAAGCTAAATGTGTGACTAACCAGTTTTGAATCTTTTCAGAATTCAAGGCAGTTTGTTCACTTGCAGAATGATTTTGTGCGCCTTGTTGGACGTGTTCCAATAAGGTTGCTAGAGAGGTTTGCAGTGCTGCTAATTCCAGTTCTTGGAAGTTGACTTGCCACTCTCCAACAATCTCTAGGTTTCTGGCTAAAAACCCAGTCCTACAGGCTTGACGTTGAATCTTCCCACTAGAGGTTTTAGGAATACTAGCTGTTTTGAGTAAGACGACTGCATAAACTTGGAGTTCATGTTGTTGTGATACTGCTTGGCGGATTGCTCCGACTACTTCATCTACATCTAACTGGCGTAAATAACTCCGTTCTACTTCTTGAGTAATGACTAACCTTTCTTCACCTGCAACGGTAATAGAAAAGGCTGCACCACAACCCAGACGTAAGGCTGAATGGCTCTTTTGGATTGTGAGTTCGATGTCTTGGGGATAGTGGTTTTGTCCGCGAATAATGATTAAGTCTTTGATGCGACCTGTGACGAATAACTCGCCGTCGCGGATAAATCCTAAGTCTCCGGTACGGAGAAATTCACCCTCTCCAGTGTCAGCTAAATAGGCTTGAAATGTCTCTTTGGTTGCTTCTGGATTTTGCCAGTAACCAGCCGCAACGTTTGCACCTGATACCCAGATTTCCCCGATTTCTTCTGGGCTACACTGGGTCAGAGTTTCTGGGTTGGCGATCGCAATTTTCTGCTCTAACCAAGTCTGTCCACAACTGACTATTTGTTTACCCTGCGGTTGTTCTCCACTAGCTACTACAACTCGATTCTCTTCAATGGCTGCTCCATCAACAGATAATATTACAGGTGCAGATATTTTCATCCCTCCAGAAACAAACAAGGTAGTCTCAGCCATGCCATAGCAAGGATAAAAGGCTTCAGCACGAAAGCCGCAAGATTTAAACTTGGTAGCAAATTTTTCTAGGGTTTCCGCTTGTACTGGTTCTGCACCGTTAAAGGCCAATTCCCAACTGCTGAGGTCAAGGCTAGCTATCTGTTCGGGGGTAATTTTGCTCACACACAAGTCATAAGCAAAGTTTGGCCCACCACTGGTAGTAGCTTGATAACGTGAAATGGCTTGCAACCAACGAATGGGTTTCTGGAGAAAAGCCCCTGGTGACATGAGGTAACAAGATATTCCCAAATATAATGGCTGTAATACGTTTCCAATCAGTCCCATGTCGTGGAATAAGGGCAACCAACCCACAAAGATAGTTTTCTGGGTGTGTTGGTAGGCTAGTTGAATCATGTGTTGGTTGTACAGCACATTCTCATGACTAACCATTACCCCTTTTGGCTTGCCAGTAGAACCAGATGTGTATTGGAGAAAGGCTAGGGTATCGCTATTGATTTGGGGTTGTTGCCAATTGGTTGCCAAGTTGACGTCAATGTTATCAGTGGCTAGCCATTGTACTTGGGCTAGTTCTGGTGCTTGGTTCACCCACTCTTCCCGGTTGGATAGTAACGCGGTGGTGGTGAGAACTACTGTTGCCTGCGTATCTGCCACGATCGCCTGGAGTCTTGCTAGATTCTGGTTACGTCGCGGCGGATATGCTGGAACAGCTACTACTTGGGAATACAAACAACCAAAAAAGGCACTGATAAATTCTAACCCTGGTGGATAAAGTAACAGAGCGCGATTGCCTTTAGTTACAAGAGTTTGTAACTGAGCGGCGATTGAGCGAGCCTTTTGTTCTAATGCTTGATAGGTCAAGCTGTAGGCTGCTGTTTCGCCATCCTGCAAAAACGTAAAAGCTGCTTTGTGCGGATGCTGCAAAGCTCTAAATTGCAGGAGGTCTACTAATGTTGTAGTTTCTTGCAAAATAATTGATTTCAATTTTTTACACGCACAAACGAAAGTGTATACAGAAATTCGGTTTGATTCCTGAATTTACTTGCGTCGGCAGAAAACAGGTAACTCTTAATAGGGAACTGGAAAGAAGGGATATATAGACTCTGAGTCTTGTCTAGCAATCAAACAGGAGTCCTATTTGATACTTCGTAAAACTTTATTTAAGCCCACATAGTATCTTTAATACCATAAAAATAGCACAAATTAAACGCTTAATAGCTTGATTTTAATAAAATACTTTTTTTTCTAAGTCAAAATTAACACAAATATATTGGCATACAACCCCTGTACAGATTATTAAAAGAGCATTAAACTTTCTTTAAATCAAGAGATTTGAGCAAATCACTTTATATTCAGAGAGATAAAATCAGTAACTCTTTTATATACTGTGTACTGCTATAAATTGAGATGATCAGTACACGTATTACATTTTACTGCAAAGATTCTTCGTATATAAAGGCAGTGAAGCCTAGGGGATGATAAGGCAAGGAAATTTGACCGAAGAAGCAGGGGGGAAGGGAGCAGGGAGCAGGGGAGAAGTCCCGCCACCCCTTGCCACCCAGAAAAGCTGCCCATTTTCCTCTTGTTGACCAATGCTACTTACCATCTCCTACCGCTAACACTAATCAGCACTCTTCGCTGTTTCGGTGTTAACAACACTATAAACTTTGTCAACCTGCTGTAGCTGTTGGTAAACTTCTGCGGCTACTGATTGGAGACGCTGAGATTCAGTTTGCAAGTTAATTTCATGTGCTGCTTTTTGCTGGAGCAAGTTATCTAATTCTGCTCTTCTTTGAGTAATATCTTTGTTGATTTGCTCAATCACTTCCCGTTCGTAGGTGTTGAAGCATTCTTCTACCCCTGTACGGATTTGGGGGAGATATTCTTCAGCCGCCTGTGGGAGATATTTCGTTAGTTCCTTTTGAGTCGTCTGGACTAATTTTTGCCTAGCTTGGTCGGCTTGGACAAAGCCAATACCCATACCCAAAAACGCCAACCCCACAGGCCCTAAAAAAATCCCAGTGATGCTGCTGGTAACACTGTTCACACCAATTGCTGCGATGTAATTAAGTAAAATATTTTTCCAGTCAAAGCCTGCTTGTGCCATCGCCACGCCAGCAATGTTACCCCTAGACAAAGATAATAATCCCATCGCCCATTTTGTCCAAGTAGGTGAATCTTCTGCGGTAGTATTTTGGGGTTTACGTTTTAGTTCTTGTCCCGATAATTTATTGGCGATTTGGTCTGTAACTTGGCTGTATGAAGCACCATAGGTTGCTGCACTGGTGGAAAGTTTGGCAAAGGCTGCATTCATATCTTGTTCTACTGTCAACGTCCAAGTCGCAATTTTATCGGCTGTGTATTGCTCGAAAGCTTGTTGTAGCAACTCGTTAAAGGCTTCACGTTTATCTTTGTTTAAAAAATCGAATAGTTCTAAGTCTGGTTGGTAGGGTAAAAAATCAGTTTCAAAGGTATTACCCAAATTGAGAATGTAAGACCGCAAAGATTCCGCAATAGTCTTGGCTTGAATATCTCTTGTGGTGATAATTTCTTGCTGAAATTGATCACGAATTATGCCTAACTGCTCAAATTCTGGTTCTACGGAACTAATGCGCTGTTTCATTTCACTCACATCTTGGTTGAGTAAGGAAAGGCGGCGTTGAATAGCAGCTTGGATGTTGGTGTAGGTTTGGTGAGCCAGGATAATCGCTGGTTGTAGTTGAGCGATCGCTCGATCTTGAGTTAAAAAGGTATTGAGCGATCGCAGCAATTCTGGAAATCCTGTACCTTCTAAGGAGGCTGATTGATCCTTAATTCTTCTTCTCAGGGCATTAATGGCAGAAATCTCAAAGACGCGCTCAGAATAAATATTTTTTCCATTAATTTGACAGTATTGTGCTAAATTCACCTCAAATAATTCTCGCAATTGCATCTCTGCTGTTTGCAATTCTTCTTCGTCATCTGGATCTAGAATGCCTTCTTGAATTTGATCCCAACCATTAATAATAAAAAATACCGTCAAACCACGACCTTTAATATAATTTTCTAGGTAGCGTCGCTCGGCTAAAGTGTAAGGCTGAGATGCCCTCATCAAAAACAGAATTGCATGACAATTATTGATGTATCCTAATGATGTTTCATTTCTGTCTTCGGTGTCGTTTAGTCCTGGGCTATCGATAATTTCTAGCCCTTTGGATAAAAGCGGTAATGGGTATTCTACAATGGCATGACTGACTTCAGCAAATACCATTTTTTTGCCTTTGCCTAGCTGTTTAGCTTCTTTTGGATCAATCGTGTACTTCTGCTTAAATTCTTTAAATTCAAGCTGTTCTGGAGTTTTTTCAACATTAAAATGAACAGTTACCTTTTTCTCTTCTCCATAACGCAAAATCGTCAAAAGAGCAGTACAGGGATTAACTGCATTCGGCAGGATATTTTCCCCAATTAAGGCATTAATAAACGTGCTTTTCCCTCGCTTCATATCGCCTAAAACGAGTAAGCGAAATATACCTTGATGCAGATTTTGGCTGGCTAAATTGATGTTTTCAATATCTGAACTCAAACCTAGTGCGCCCGAAGTCTTTTTTCCAGCTAATTCCGCTTGACTAAGGATGTCACCCATCTGCGCTAAACATACAGAGATTTCTTGACGAACTCCAGCGACTTTATCTAAATTATCAATAAAACTTTCAGCTTGAATTGTGTGATCCATACTATTAAAAGAGTAAAAAGTCAATATTTAAAAAAATATTTATGAAATACGCGGACTTGAAAGAAGTCATACACCATTTTCAAAACATCTTTGATAGCAAAACGCTGTATAAGAAATGGTAATAAGCTAATCGTCATTTAAATTGCACCATTTTCATGGTCATCAAAGCTGCAAACCCTCACCCTTGCTCCCTGCTCCCCTGTGGCCTCAATGGGACAAAAAATTTAAAGCTTTGAGGCACTTAGCCCTAAGTAATAGAAATGTAACGTGTTTAATTCTACTATAGGGGGTGACATAGGACGTATGTAAATGATTGTGAAGAAATATCTTGAGGAATGATACAGTAGTTTTGAGATCAAACCAAGTATACTAGTATTGCGATCATCACCTAGTTCGTAAAACCTTAATATAGCTTAGGTAATAGCGTCGCATTAAAAATTCTTGAAGTTACAATCTATCTCAGTAGACTTGGGGTTAACCTGCAAATGACTGGTTTAATACTTAACCAAGTGCGATCGCAGGTTTAGTCAGAAAACAGAATCGAGCGAACATAGTCCTTTAATTAAATCTTTAGGTGATTTGTATGGATGAAGTGGTGAAAAAGCTGGCATCGCTGGGGTTACCTGGTGCAATGCTGGTAATCGTAATTGCAACAACAGGTCTAGAAGGTAATGTTGTTGTTCCTATGGTTCTGGCTACCCTTGGTGGCCCATTTGGGATGATGGGAGGCTTGGCAGTTTTAGGAATTGTGACTCTGGTAACTGAATCCTTAGCAGGGTATGGGATTGAAAAAGTGCTGAGTGCTGTTTACACAGAACGCAGCAAAAATGAAGCACTGGGAGGTATTTTGAGAGAAATTAACAGTTTGCCTATTTCCGATGAACTGAAAATTAAACTCAAAGATAATATTTCTAATCCACCCAAAACAGAAGCCGATTTAGTAGTTGTTGGTTCCCAAGTTGCGGAAATTCAATAGTCACTATCTGCATAATTTTCTGATGCAATTCTAAGCATGGTTCGTAGTGAGGGCTTTAACCCTACTCTGTTACCATAGTGGACACATAAAAAGGTTAGAGACACTCTCACTACAAACCTTTCATTAATTCATGACTTAACAGAGTAAATGGTCTAGAGGTTCATTAAGGATGCGATCGCCTATCGTATCGTGTCGGCAGACTCAATGATGAGAGTCAAACCGTCAGATGGCAAGTCAGGAAATATATAGAGACTTATAGAAAAGGCGATCGCTCATATTACATACTAGTACCCCTATACGAAAGTCAAAAGTCTCGTATATCGAGGCTTTTACTTGTTTGAAATCGTAGCTTGATTTAAGCCGTGCTGTACTAGATAAGTTAACAACTATTTTGATGCCGTGGAAGAGTTGTACAGTCAATTCTTCCGTCTCCCCACAAAAGAAGCAAGCTAAAAAGCATTTAGCACCTGAAATAATGGTTAAAGATAACGAACAAAACCAGTCAGAAGCAGCAGTAGCACTACAGCCAAACCAGTTTACTCCATCAGGTTTGGTGTTTGATGGCAAAGATATTTATATTGATTTAGGTAAAAAACCAGAATTTAAAATTGCACAGCAAATTACCTTAGAAGCTTGGATTAATTGTCAAGCGCAAAGAAGAAGAACCGGAATTATCACGAACGTTTTTGACACTGGTCAAATTGAAAGTGGATATGGTCTACTCTTAGATGGTAAAAGTGGGATATTCTTCGCCTTAAAAACTCCATCCAAAGGCATTCAATATCTTAGTAGTAAGGAAAATTCCATCCAACTAAATCACTGGCATCACATCGCCGGCACTTATGACGGTAAACGCATGAGAGTATACGTTGATGGTGTAGAAAAAGCCACTAAAGCCACAGCCGATAGCAGCATTGATTACAATCCCGAAAATAACTTAGTAATTGGAATTTACCAAGATAATAACGAATCCTATCCATTTCAAGGACAAATCGCAGAAGTTCGCATCTGGAACAAGGCTCGTTCTGAAGCAGAAATTCAAGCTGATATGACTCATATTCTTGTAGGGAATGAACCGGGATTAGTAGGCTACTGGCCACTAAGCGATGCACCGGGAACAATAATAATACAAGATAAAACTAATCACGCCAACCACGGCAATATTATTGATAAAACTGTTGGGGTGAAAACAGAAATTTCTAGAGAAAACCAACAGCCAACACCACCCCAATCAGAATCTCAAGAAGTTATACCAAAAACAACTCAACCACCTACACCTATGCTAGAACAAACACAAGTTATCATTCCAGAAACGCCTCAAGCCACTAAAACTAAACAGGAACGCACAAAAAATAAAACAAGCAAGTATCCATACAAGATTTTGTCAATTGATGGTGGTGGTATTCGGGGAATTATCCCAGCGATGATTCTCGAAGAAATTGAAACACGCACCCAAAAACCAATCGCCAGTTTGTTTGATCTCATTGCGGGAACTTCAACGGGAGGAATTGTAGCACTAGGGTTAACTAAACCTCAATTAAATGCCACAAAAAAACCTGCATACACTGCTAAAGACTTAGTTAATATCTTTGCCGAGCATGGTAATGTAATATTTTATGAGCCACTATACGCAGAACTATTAGGAGAATTCGACGAAATTCTCAAACCAAAATATACATCCGAGGGAAGAAACGACATCCTCACCCAATATTTTGGCTCTACAACAATAGTGGAAGCTATTACAGAAATTCTCATTCCTAGCTATGATATTGAACAGCGAGTACCAGTGTTGTTTAGCAGTAATATTAACAAAGAAAATATTACATCTAGAAAATTGCGCAAGATAGGTGAGGGCTTTACCATGAAAGAAGCAGCAATGGCAACTAGTGCTGCACCAACATATTTTGCCCCATATCGCATTCCTACATCACATAACGAAAATGGTTTCTATACATTAGTAGATGGGGGAGTTTTCGCTAATAATCCCACTGGGTTAGCCGTAATAGAATCTATCATTGGTGCTAAAGAAGCTATCAAGAAAGGTGAAGAACCTTGGACTCTTGATAATACGTTAGTAGTTTCTTTGGGAACAGGTTCACTCACCAAACCATACCCTTACCAAGAAGCGAAAAATTGGGGATTATTAGGCTGGGCTAGACCAATGTTAAATATTGTTTTAGACGGTGTAAATCAAGCTATTTCTAGTCAAATAGAAGAACTCATCCCCCAATCTGAAGATAAATCCCAACAACAGTATTACCGCTTACAAGCATACTTAGATGAAAGCTTAGAAGCAATGGATAATGCGAAGTTTAACAATATTCGGATGCTGATTCAAGTAGCCAAGCAAATGATTGCAGAGAGAACAGAAGAAATAGATGAATTATGCAATAAATTAGTGAATTAAAAATAAATTTCTAGTACAATACGGTTCAGTTAAGAATAATTGGTAGTAGGTTGGGAAGCCACCGCCTTGGACGGGTTTCCCGGCTTGGGGCGAGTGGCGTTTGACGTAAGGAAACCCAACACTAAGATAATGTTGCGCTGCGCTTAACCCAAGCTACGTCTAATGGACTATTTTAGCCTGGTCAAGCCACTACTAGTAGGTCATCAAATGTGAATTGAGGCATAAGCAAGTTCGTAGTATTCGCATAGCGTCTCGTAGAGACGCTATGCGAATACTACGAACCCTCAAAACTAACTTGATAGACTACTAGATTCAAGTCTGCGTTTTAATTTCACAGTAAGAAAAGGACTTTAGTCCTCACTACAAACAATTTTTAAAATTTATGAGCGATTTATTAAAAAGGCTTGATTATTTATCACCAGAACAGCGTGAATTAGTTTTAAAAAAACTGCAAATGCAGAAGGCAAATTCTGCAACAGATAATCATAAATCTCAAAGCTTACCACTTGTTCCTGTAGATAGAAATCAAGCAATTCCTTTATCATTTGCTCAACAAAGACTCTGGTTTCTCGACCAACTAGTTGGCCCCAGTGCGACATATAATACACCAACTGCTTTACAAATCACTGGTAAGTTAAATATTAATGCCTTAGAGCAAGCCATAATCGAAATTGTTCGCCGTCACGAAGTTTTAAGAACAACCTTTCAAGAAATTAATAATACTCCCCTGCAAGTTGTTCATCCTACTGTGATGGTCACTTTACCAGTGATAGACTTGCAAAATTTATCAGATATAGAGAAAGCCTCTCAAGTTCAACAATTAGTCCACCAAGAAGCACACAAACCTTTTAACCTCCAACAACCGCCCTTAATTCGCGGTCAAATTCTACGTTTGGATGAAACTTCCCATGTCTTGTTACTGACTGTGCATCATATTGTTATTGATGGCTGGTCAATGGGAGTCTTTATTCAAGAACTATCCGCCCTCTATCCTGCCTTTGCCACAGCTAAACCTTCCCCACTAGCAGAGTTACCTATTCAATATGCTGATTTTGCTGTGTGGCAAAGACAATGGTTAAGTGGGGAAGTGCTAGAAACTAAACTCAACTATTGGCGACAAAAGTTAACAGGTGCGCCACCTTTATTAGAATTACCAACAGATAGACCACGCCCACCGATAGAGACTTTTCGGGGAGGTAGCTATACATTTACACTCAGCAGCCAGCTAACACAGCAAATTTTGAGCCTAAGTCAAAAGTCAGGGGTAACTCTGTTTATGACTCTACAGGCGGCATTCGTCACATTACTACATCGTTATACTAGTCAGGATGATATCCTCGTCGGTACGCCCATCGCTAATCGCAACCGTCAAGACATAGAATCATTAATTGGCTTTTTTGTCAATACTTTGGTGTTGCGAACCAAGCTCAATGGTAATCCCAAATTTAGCGAACTACTCAAACAAGTACAACAAGTAGCCCTAGAAGCCTACGAACATCAGGATGTCCCCTTTGAGCAGGTAGTTGAAGCCCTACAACCAGAACGCAATCTAGATCATAATCCACTGTTTCAAGTGATGTTGGTGTTGCAGAATGCACCTCAAGGCACACTGAAACTATTGGATTTGGAGTTGACATCCATCGATATTAATTTTGCCACAGCCAAGCGTGACTTAACTCTTACATTCGTAGAGACAGACGAGGGACTGGGGGGTGTTTGGGAATATAACCGCGACTTATTTGATGAGTCTACAATCATCCGTATGGCGGAACATTTGCAGACTTTGTTGACAAGCGTTGTGGCTAATCCTCATCAGCAGATTGCCTATTTACCGATACTGACACAAGCAGAACAGCAACAGTTACTTGTCGAATGGAACGATACTCAAAAAGAGTATCCGACGGAGTTATGTTTGCATCAGTTGTTTGAGGCTCAGGTAGAACTAACACCGGATGCTGTAGCAGTTTCGGGGAGTGGGGAAGAGTTAACTTATAGTGAGTTGAATGCTCGTGCTAATCAGGTGGCGCATTATTTGCAAAGCTTGGGTGTAGGGGCTGAGGTATTAGTGGGGATTTGTGCAGAACGTTCTTTAGAAATGGTGGTGGGGTTGTTGGGGATTTTGAAGGCTGGCGGGGCTTTTGTACCTCTTGACCCTGCTTATCCACGCGATCGCCTACAATACTTACTTGAAGATTCTCAAGTGCCTGTATTACTTACCCAGTCGCACTTACTTGACATTCTACCAGAGCATCAGCAGGTGATTTGTCTGGATACAGATTGGCAGGCGATTTCGCAACAGAGTCAAGCCAATCCTGTTTCCCAGGTAAAATCTACTAATCTAGCTTATATAATTTATACCTCTGGTTCG
>NZ_JACJRG010000049.1 GCF_014697125.1 Anabaena minutissima FACHB-250
TCTTGGTGGAAATGATAGAAGCTAAGGTATGAAATTTTGTGAGAAATGCTATTTAAGCTCAAAGATATCTAACTTGCTCCCCGCGCCCCCAGCCCTAACGCTGCAACAAAGGTTCTCCGTAGTGGCTTCCTTCATGGTTGATATATATAGCTTTGAATCTAGTAAGGACTACCATTGCTTAATTTTTGCTTACTGATGACATATAAGCTAATTCTCTGCATCCAATAGATACTTAACAGATGGTTAACTAGTGATGTGATGATGTGGGTGCTACTGTCTTTCTAATTGAGCAAGGACAAAAGCGGTGGATAACCAGCCCTGAAGCTATGGACAAATACAACTTCTCCTGGCAACGCCAATACTGGCACGTTGAGCGATTGTAGGTATGGTTTGCACCCGGATGTAATCGCTATTTGTCTGTTTTACCCTCAACCTCTTGGGATCTTTTTTTCAGAATTGGTAATGGTGGAGGATTTCCGCCTAATTTATCCTTTTTAGATGGTCGCTCCCCAAGGGGTTTATTCTTTTTGGACTGTTGCTGGACAGTGGCTTTATCTTGTTTGGAGGCTTTGAGAAATCTGGGTGCAGTTTCTAGAGGTGGTGCGGTGAGTGCCACAAAACCAAAAACATCACGCCCTGGTAGAAATTTCGCCTTCATGGCCACAAATACTGCGTGTCCTTGCTCTTTTTTAGGGACTTTGGGATTAAATCTGAAGGGTCTAATTGGTGCATCCTTCCACAGCAAGGGTAGATGACTGGCCTTCATGAATTTCACCTTACGAGCTGGTTCAGCTTGCTTAATATAGTCCAGTCTTTCTCTTGTAAAGTTGCGGAACACAGAGATGCAAGGAGTTTGGCAGACCGGAATAAACTGCCACAGTCCTGACAACTTAAACTCCAGGTCTTCTAAATCTCCTGAGACTACTTCTTGGAATCGCCCTTTGTCAAAGCCTACTAGCTGAAAAGCGATTTTTAGGGGTTGCTCTCTGCGTGGAAAATGAATTGCCTTTGGATAAACTACTAAACGTTGAGTACGGTTGCCAGTAGTTTCTATTTCTTTCTTGAGAGCTTCAAATACTTTGAGTTTTCGGGGAATGTAGAAAAGTGGGTATTGATTTCGACCAATAGTAACAGTGCTGCTGCCTTCGGAATTTAGGTTTACCTCCCCTGTAATTACGCCAACAGCTTGAAACATCGCGCCTGAAGCTTCAATAGAATCTATTTGTGAAGCAGTATCAAGATGGACTTGTTCATTATCAGTTGGGGCTGACAGTGGAGAATCTGCCTCTAGCTCCTTTGTAGAAAGCTCTAGAGACTCTTGAGTTTTTTCCTCATCTTGATCTGCAAGAGGTTGTCCAAACTGTAATTCAATATTAGTAGGCTTATTGGGCGTAGGCTCGGCAGATGCCATAATTGTTGTTTTTTTTAATCGCGGTCTGATTCAATCTTAATGGTATGCACTGTGGGGAGCAAAGTTGTAAACATTAATATAGACATTCTGTAGACCAGAATCTACCATGTGGAAAAGCAGCATAATTGATGGCAGTAAGCCCAAATCTAAGCTGAAAAATATTAGGCAGAATCAATGTTGATTGGTATTTTAAACAGAAAGGGTGGGTGTGGAAAATCGACAACAGCAGTCCATCTTGCTCACTGGTTAGCGCAGAGAAAGTATAGTGTGATGGTTATTGACTCGGATGGACAAACAAGTTCCAGTCAGTGGCTAACAAAACTTAACTTACCCTCTTTAGTTATCAATGATCCTGATGATCTCTTTGACCAAATTGCGCTGTATTCAGCACAGTATGAAGCAGTTATAGTAGATTCTCCAGCCGTCCTTGGTGAAACAGCCAAAGCTGTATTGCTGAGTGTTGATTTAGCTTTAGTACCTGTGCAGCCATCAAATCTCGATTTACTAGCAACTAAAGATATTGTCCGTCTGGTCAACCAAGCTCAGAAAATCCGCAAAGGGACTCCCAAAGCAGCGATGTTTTTAAGTCGGGCTGCAAAAGGAACTGTATTGCTGAGGGAAGCCCAAGAGGTTTTATCCCAAACCGAAGGGCTGACTTTGCTGAAGCAAGTGATTTATCAGCGACAGGTTATTGCTGATGCCCCAGGACAATCTGCTACCGTTTTTAATATGTCTGGTGATGCGGCATTTCAAGCTGCAAGAGAATATGAGCAGCTATTCGAGGAGGCTTTGAGTTATGGCAAGGCGTAATAGCTTGAAAGATGATTGGAAATTTGATGCTGATTTGTCTAATGTTCGTGAAATATCTATCGATTCAATCATTCTTCCACCAAACCAACCTCGCCGCTATTTTGACCCTCAAAAGCTTCAACAATTAAAGGAGTCAATTTCCACACATGGAATTTTAGAACCGTTATTAGTTCGTCCTGTAGAAAAAATCGGTCAGTATGAATTAGTAGCAGGAGAACGACGTTATCGGGCTGCCAAAGAAGCTGGGTTGGCTTTAGTGCCTGTAACTGTCAGAAAACTAACTGATGATGAAGCAGTTCAACTTGCACTTGTTGAGAACCTACAACGTGAAGATTTGAATCCTGTAGAGGAAACAGAAGGAATTCTTCAGCTATTAAGTCTCAAACTGAAAATTGATGTTGCAGAGGTTACTTCTCTTCTTTACCGGATGCGGAATGAAGTGATTGGCAATACTAATCAAAACGTTTTGATTAGTTCTGAAGCCCTGAAAATTCAAGCTATTTTTAATGAGCTAGCATTTATTGCATGGGAGTCTTTCGTTACAACTAGGCTAACATTACTGAATTTACCAAGTGAAATTCTTGAAGCCCTGCGAATTGGCAGAATCGCATATACTAAAGCCCAAGCGATTGCTCGCTTAAAGGATGAGGCATCAAGAAAAGAGTTACTGGAAGAAGCGATAACTCAAAACTTATCTCTTGCCCAAATCCGAGAGCGGCTTAAAGCTATCCGCCCTCCCAAGGAAGAACCCCAAACGCTAAAGCAGAAGATGCAAGATATTACCCATCGTTTTCAAAAAGCAAAAGCCTGGGATGACCCGAAAAAACAGAAAAAATTAGAAAAGTTGTTGATACAAATGGAAACCATACTAGCTGAGGATTAATTATATGACTATCAAAGAAATCCTGCTCCAAGAAATTGAATCTTCTCCAGAGTCACTGCTAGAAGAAACTCTTGATTTTCTCCGTTTTTTGAAAACCAAACAAACAGTTAAAAAAGATACTCAATCACCGCATATTAAGCCAGAAACAGAAAGTTACGATACCCTACCTCAATAAGCACAACGAACACAAAAGATAAGTAATCTTTCAAGCTTTCAATCATGACACTCCCATCACCAAATAAAGTCGATGAATTATTTTCTCAATGGGATAAACCAGGCTCTCCTGGTTTCGCTTTAGCCATCATCAAAGATGGTGAGACTGTCTATAAGCGTGGCTATGGTATGGCTGACTTAGAACACAACGAAACGATTTCTCCAAATTCGGTCTTTGATATTGCCTCAACGTCCAAGCAGTTTACAGCGATGTGCATTGCTTTACTTGCAAGAAAGGGGGAACTTTCTTTAGATGACGAGATCCAAATCTACATTTCAGAGATACCCAGATATGAGTATCCCATTACTGTGCGGCATCTGATTCACCACACAAGCGGCATTCGTGATTACCTAACCCTCATGGGGTTGGCAGGAATGCGATGTGAGAATGAGTATCCTGAGAACGAAATCATTGGTTTAATAGCTCGTCAGAAAGAATTGAACTTCAAGCCAGGAGATGAGCATTTGTACAGCAACTCAGGATATTTTCTTTTGGCAGAAATTGTAAAACGTGTCTCTGGAGAATCTCTTGCGGTTTTTGCTGATCAGCATATTTTCAGTCCCCTTGGGATGAAGACAACTCACTTTCACGATGATTTCACAAGGATTGTTAAGAATAGAGCCATTGGCTACTCTGTGAGGGACGAAGGTAGCTTTCGGATTGATATGTCTATTCTTGATGTCGTGGGTGACGGTGGTATTTATACTACAGTTGAGGATCTATGTATCTGGGATGAGAATTTTTACCAAAACAAATTAGGAGAATATGGGCAAGACCTGATCGAAGAAATCATTACACCTGGAAGATTGAATAGCGGCGAAGGGATAGATTATGCCTTTGGTTTAATCATAGGGCATTACCGAGGATTAGAAACCATCAGCCACAGTGGTGGATGGATGGGTTACAGATCGCAGATGCTTCGATTCCCCAAACAGAGATTCTCTGTAATTTGCTTGTCAAATTTGGGCAGTGCTGAACTGCCAGAACTTGCCAGAAAAGTCGCAGATATCTACTTAGTTGATGACTTTACTGAGCAAAGCATAGAATCTGTCAGCCGCCAAACCCAAATAATAGAAATTCCATCGGTTGATTTAGAGAGAAAGACTGGCTTTTATCAAAACCCAAAAACGGAAACCGTTTGGGAGTTATTGGTAAAGGATGGGAAATTAAGCGTAGAATTTGCTGGAATGAGCTTTACACTTGCTCCTGTGAGTTCAAGTCATTTTGTCATAATGGATCTTCCTTCTAATGCTGATATTGAATTTGAAGAGTCAGCTTTAGATGAACCCTCTCATCTTTACGTTTGTGTGGAAGGCAAAACACGCGACGTTTTCCAACGGCTAGACTTTGCTCCTCCTGATTCTGAACAGTTGATGGATTTTACAGGAGAGTATTATTGCCAAGAGTTAGATGTCACCTACAGAATCAGTATAGAAGACGGAGAGTTGCTGCTAGATCGAAAAAATTCTCTTCGAGAAACCCTCAAGCCAATTAACAAGGATTTACTGAAAGGGATGGACATCACTTTGCAGTTTTTCCGTGATGGCTTACATCAAGTTACTGGATTCAATATGAGCGCAGGATATGGAGGTGTCAGAAACATTCAATTTGTGAAATAAAAAGACGCAATTATGATAATTACCAGACCACTTTATGCAATGGAGAATTGAACAATAACAATAATTTAATGGATATCAATCAACAAAAAGAACAATTTAGCATTACCTATGTTAGAGCCATCGCCGCCGTTGCAGGTTATTCTTTATATAGACCAGAAGTTGATAACGACAGCGTAGATTTAGGCATAGTTAGCAGAGGTGGCACAGGTAAAATCCTTTCCCCTAGACTAGAACTACAGCTAAAATGTACAGCCAGAGATATTCTTGATGACAATTATATTAAATATCCGCTGATTCTCAAAAATTATAATGATTTAAAAATCAATGCCCTTGTCCCTCGAATATTAGTAGTTGTTTTAGTTCCCGAAAAAATAACAGATTGGATAAAACAAACAGAATCCGAACTGTGTCTGAGATATTGTGCTTACTGGGTATCCTTGCGCGGGATGCCAGACACCGAAAATACAACCAATGTTACTATTGAAGTACCCCGTAGTAATCAGTTTACGCCTGATGCACTCCAAGCCATCATTCAACGCATTAGTTTTGGAGGATTGCCATGAAAGTTACTATTAAAGACAGTCAAATCCTCAAAACCGTTAACCCTGAAGTGATACAGGCACACTTGCAAGCAACAGGGTGGCACGAGACAGGGCGTATTTATAATGATGCTGGGGCAATTTGGCGACTAAAAAAAGATGCTGCTCCTGAATATGAAATTTTGCTACCTCTCCAACATGATTTAGGAGATTATGCCGAAAGAATCAGCGATATATTGAAAATAATATCGACAGTAGAAAATCGTGACCAAGTTGATATATTAAGCGAATTTATTACCAATTATCCCCATTTCAATGTACAAGGTGTAGTCATGCAAATTGCTACTCCTTCTCTTGATAAATTGAGTGGAGAAATTACTTTACTTGGGGCAATTTTTGAGAAACTACAAGAAATTAAAACCTCACTTGCTGACCAGGATTATATCTTAGCTATTAAAGCTTATCAGGAACGTTTACCGATTCACTGCACAGGTGATTTAGTCAAAGTTGACAGTCATTTCGTTCTGAGAAACCCTCAAAATTTTCAAATTGAGAATATCTAAATTTTTGAGTCTTTTCTAAATCAATTCTGATATCGAGTCACTCATCTGCTTTTGCAAACGCTGGCGGTTATCATCATATTTCAACACCGTCTGCACTTGGGCGTGTCTGCTGAATCGCTGAGTAGCACGGTAGTTGCCATTATTGAGATCCAAAACTGTAGTAATCGCACTGTGGCGGATGCGATGAGGTGACATCTTCTTAGTAATTCCGGCTTGCTTACATAACCCATCCACCAATCGCCTGATTGCCTCCCCGGTTAATCTCGCGCCATTTTTGTGATAAGCCAGCACCGTAAAAAGCGGGTCATTGCCACGTTTCTTTTTACTTGCTTTTATCCAATGGGAGATCGCAGATGCCGTTTTATCCGATAGGTCAAGCACTTCCTTTTGGCTACCCTTGCCCTTACCCAGAATAAAAAGCGTTTTCTCCTTGGGGTTAAAATCACTTACATTTAAGTTGACTATCTCATTGCGGCGCAAGCCATTATCCCAAAGTAACCGCAGAATGGCATAGTCACGCTTGCCCTTTAAAGTGTTCTGGTCAACCAGGGCTATGACTAACGCATAGTCAGTAGCGGAAATACCCGTAGTGTCGCGGTAGGTTTCAACCCTTTCACCTTTGACATCATCTAAAGAGAAATTGCAGACCCCCAGCCGTCGCCCCATCTCTACCATCGACTTGATAGCACTGAGGCGACGATTCACTGTAGCTTCAGCCAGTTTCTTCTTGATCAGGTGCGCCTTGTACTTAAGAACCACAGCGACAGCATGACGCTGTTCCAAGTGCAGAAACTCTAACACTAAGTCGCGGCTGGGTTCTTTTTTGGCAACGAACAGGAAGAAATCTTTTAGGTCTTTTTGGTATTCACGCTTAGTGTTGAGCGATCGCTTATCCCCAATCAACTGCTGAATAACGTCGGGGTCATTTTCTAGGGAAAAGTCTTCACCGATGGCTAACGCCAGTGAGTTTTCAAGAACACTAAGGTTTTCAGGGTGAATAGGGTACATGGTTTTAAGCAGGGGGGCAGGGGAGCAGGGGAGCAGGGGAGAGAAGATACCTAATTTTTCTTCATTAGCCAGGGGGTTGGGTTGTTAATCATGTTTACTAGGCTTCCTAGAACTTGGTTGTAAATTCCATACAGTTCTCGACCTGTATTAATCTCTAAATAATTACATTTAACAGCAAACTCTATCCACGTCTGGGTTTCAGCCGCTTCGGATTGTCTACGACACGCTCCGCGAACACAATCATTCAATTTTGCAACAAATGCTGCCTCATACCTTCGTTTTCGCCACGCCTCAGCGAAGTTAGCACAAACAGAACGTGATAGCGAAGCGTTAGCGACGTTAGGAGCGTCTGACCTACGAATTTGGTCGGTCAGTGAATATCGTTCCTCAACAGGAAACTTTTTAGATACCTCAAATATTTTCATTGCAGCATCAAACGCCGTTTGATAAACCCTTAAATCTTTGTGATTCTTAATTGCTTCTCTTTCCATCTCCCCTGCTCCCCTGCTCCTCTGCCCCCCTGCTTCCCATCTTAGTTGAAGAGAGGTGTTTATTACTGCAAGTGGTGTGAAAACGGATATTGTCGCACTATGTGGCAACACAGTGGGGGGAGGGGTTTGAAAAGTATTTGTCAGATGATTGACGCTTCGAGAGGGCGATAGGGCTAAATTTTCGGCGATAAAAGTGTAAGGATTGACGAGTCAGTACGTGATTTGACGGTCAAAGGATAGGGCGTGGACAGTAACGAACACCACTATCCATCTTTTGGGGTTAGGGTGTGACAGGGTGTATTGAGCCGAGGTAGGAATTCAAATAGTTGATAGCAATACTGCTATCAACCATTGTCTGTACTGGGTTCTGTACCCGGCTGAGAAATCGTTGTTATCAGCGAGTGATACCAACTTTTGGCAAAAGCTTCCGGCTTACCTACTTAACCTGCACAGGTCAGGCGTGCCACTGAAGGTGATTCAGAAAATTTCTGGTCACTGAACTCTGTCGGCACTGCAAAAATATTTAGATGTGCTGGATGAAGATTTAGAATCGGCTGTCTCAAAACTAAAATTTAAGTTGGTACCAATTTCACTTTAACTAGCCCATTTTATAAACTTATTAGAGGACTATTATCATCCTGGTATGCGAATCATTGCCCGCAGCACTTTACGGGAATTTTGGGAAACACATCCAGATGCCGAGCAGCCCCTGAAAGCTTGGTATGATGAAGCGTCTCGTGCAGAATGGAGTAGTCCAACAGATATCAAAAGCACTTATCGCAACGCCAGTATTATTGCTAATAATCGGGTTGTTTTTAACATTAAAGGCAATGATTATCGCTTAACTGTTCACGTTCGTTATGACATTAGGATTATTTTTATCCGCTTTGTAGGAACGCACTCTGAATACGATAACGTAGACGCGACAACAATTTGAGGTAACGTATATGCTCAAACTCCGTCCCATCCGAACTGAAGCTGATTATCGTGCTGCACTTGATGAAATTGAAAGATTATTTGATGCAGAACCTAATACACCAGAGTGCGATCTGTTGGAAGTTTTAACGACGCTAGTGGAAGCATACGAACAGCAACATTATCCAATTGAAGCACCAGACCCAGTTGAGGCAATTTTATATTATCTCGAATCTCGTGGGTTGTCTTGGCAGGATTTAGAATCTGTTGTTGGAAGCCGTGGAGAGGTTGAAGGGGTTTTGAATCGCCAGCAACCACTAACACTAGAGATGATTCGGCGTTTGCATTCTTCATTAGGGATTCCGGCGGAGGTGTTGATCCAACCATACTCTTTAATGAAAAATTCAGCTTAATAAAAGTATGGGCTTGCTGGAATCATGGCGGAATACGGTGCTAATGCTTGACAGCTTTGAACTTTTGAATATCTGTCTCTTCTGAAAATAGAAATTTGAAAAATGATTTGCCTTGAAAACGGCAAGTTTGCTGAATACTAAGCATTACTAAATAATTACGAGTTGATGACTCGTGAAGCGATGTTGATATATCTCGTTGTATCGCCAAATGCCTAATAGCTCTTTCAGCTACATTATTGTGCCAGAGAATGCTATCTTCTTCTAGAAATGTAAATAGGCTATCTCGATATCTGTTAAACCTTTTTTGATATTTTATAACTAAATCAGACCTATACCATTTATCAGTGATAAATAGTTGATAAAAATTATCAACTTGCTTTTTAAATTTTTCTAAAATTCTTTTCTTTAAACCATATTTTTGAATAGCTTCCATAATGGGAATGATTAGGTTTCTTACTTCTAACACGAACATTTCATATTCAGTGTCAAATGGTGTTTCTCGAAGGTCATCATTAAGATCCCGAATAAGATGAACCCAACACTTTTGTTGTCTGCATTGCACTGAATCATAGCCAGCGTAGAAATCTGAAATAAGGATACCTGTATACCCCAATAGCAACTCATGGACAATTGTTGCTTCTCTAGTCTCACTCAGTTTGAATACTACATATTCTTCATTGGTAAAAACCCATCCATACCAATTAAAGCCTTTAATATTAATTGTTGTTTCGTCCACATGAATGCTAGGACTTTTTAATAAAGACTGAATTATAAATTTTTCGGTTTCAGAATAATATTGTGCAAAATCCTTAATAAAGGTTACTATTGAGCCTGCAAGTATTTTTTCACCAAACTGCTCTTGCATCATTTCGCTAATGCTTTCATATGGTAAACGCATAGCTACTCTATGGTAAATTAACCATGCTTTAAATCCATGCCCATAAAGCTGCGAATGTCCATATTTAGAAATAACTGGTGGATTATAAAACTTGCAGCATTGTGGACAATAACCTTTATTACCTAAATATTTTATAATGGTTTTTTTTACACCATTTTTTGTTAAAACTAGGTTAATGATGAGTCTTGTAACTAATTTTGTTGTGATTTTTAGGAAAATATTGTTGCAAATTGGACAGTTAACTGCCGCAGGAACTTCGATTATTTTGGTGGCTTTAGGATTAATTCTTCTTTGACCTTCGTACCCCTTTTTAACTCCGCGTTTTTTCTTTACATCTTCATCAATACTCTGGTTTGTATCCTGTCTAAAGTTTATTTTCTTTTTATCATAGTCCATGTGAGCAAAATTCAACATGGTTTCAAATTGACTAGAAATTTCAGTAAATATTTGATTTTTATGTTTTTGATGTTCTTCAGAAAACTCTACTTCAGATAAAGTATCAGCCGACGTTTTTATTTTAGAAAGTTCATCTACTAGTAACTTTAAAGCATGACAATCCTCAGCATTATACGTGAGTAAGCAATCTTTGTATTGAGTATCACTCGTTTCTTGCCAATAATGCTGCCATACGAGGCTCTGAAGACCAGATGCAACAGGCGATGTCCATGTTGCTCCAATAAATGAACCAATCTCTTTCAAACTGTTTGAGTAAACTGGAAAATAGATACTGCCGTGAATGTAACTGTTAACATTAACTAATCTTTGAATGATAGTACCAATACTGGTTTCATAGCGTTTTGTTAATTTGACTATGGCACGCGATTCATAACTACCATAATGATAAATTGGAGCATTAGAGTACTGATTAATCACTGCCAACATCTGTTGCCATATCTGCCTTTCTTCCTCAGCAGTGTTAGCCCAAAAAGAGTAGAGCTTTATTGTGTCTGGTTGACAAACTAATAAACCAATTAAGTAATATAAATCTTGGTCGGGAACCCCCTCAATATCTAAAAATAATTCTGTAGATTGCCGACATAATTCTGGTAGATACTGGAGATATATTTTTCCTGTTCTAATGGCTAAAGCTTGTAACTCTAGCTTATGAGTGTTACCAAATTTATTGCGTTTTCCCTTTTTGCGTTTCTGTGGTTTAAATAGATAAGAAAGTTGTTTGACAGTAAAAATTCCCTTTTTTTCATATTGTCGAATGGCTTTGGGTGTAATGCCGTTAAGCAAGCTGAGGTGATTGTCTTGTAACGCTTTAGCTCGACAGAGCATCTTAAACTGGCATATTGGGCAATGCTTATTCAAAATTATAGGTGGTGGTTCTGACGATAAGCTTGTAACCCATCTTTGTAATGGCTCAAGTATAGGTATGAGATTTTTCTCAATATTCTTGAATCTAATGCGGTGAGATTTACCATCTACAGTAATGATGTGACCTACATTTGGTAAGCATCCCTGAATTTGTGCCAGTACATATCCAATGAAAAATAACTCTAACTTAGCCGTTTCATTAATCTGGTATAAGCCTAGAAAAATGTTTGGTTCATAACTGAAATTGCCCAAGGATGATTTATCATTTACCTTTTTTAAAAAGCCACATTTAGCAAGTAATATGCCAATACTTAATTGAGCATCTATCAAATAATCTATGCCCTGTTCAAAGTAGTTCGGCTGATAAAATTTTACCTTTTTATTTTCTTTTTGAAGAATATTAATATATTTAGTTTTAGCATGGAACTTCTGTTTCTCAACAATTTGCTCATACTCATGTAATTCACCTGAATCCTCCCCATACATCAACAGAAATGCCTTGTAGGGACACTGAGCATAAGCTACAAGAATTTGAGAAGTGATAACTTTACTCATAAACGTTCCATAATTAAGAATATTCTCAACCATTTATCAAAAATCTAAAAACCTGCCCTTAAAAGCTTGCCAATACTAGGCAACAAGAGTACGCAGCACTGGCACTTAAAACACTTGTGGTCAAGCAGTTTTAACTTAAACATCAAAAGCATTTCTTGTTGTTTTCTTAAAAACTAGATTTCAGAGTACTATTCAGCAATACAGTAAAACAGTGTGAAGCCCCGACGAACTGGGGACACTTCGTTTAGTACATATCACAATACATTCATTTTTAATTTAATAAATTGCTCGGCGAATTTTTCTGCTTCTTGACGATTAGGAGAAGTAACAATTGTTTCATAATTAAATCTTGCTTTTTTAGTCCAGTTATATGAACCGTGAATTACTCTATTCAAGTCAATCACACAAAACTTGTTGTGCATTATATTTTCATATTTTCCGGTTCTCGGTACTTTATAAGTTTCAAAATTTGTATAGTCTAGACCAGAATTATTGTTTATTTCGTCATCTGAAATAATTAACTGTATATTTAAGCCTTCCTGTTTTTTGACAAGTAAATTATCAAATATTTTCTTATCTGTAAACCAAGCCACTGCAATCCAAATTGTAAATCTAGCTTGTTCAATCTCTTTTATTATCTCAGCCTGAATTTCATCAAAAAGGATATTTGCGGTTGAGTTTTGAATTTCTTCAATCTGTATATCATTCAGCAATCTTTGAGATATTTTAAAACATTCATCAAACAATTTTTGCTGTTCTTCTGTTATTTGATTAAAGTCATCATATGTATTTCTAAGTTTCCAATACTCTAAAAGAGCTAGTAACAATTTTCCCACAGTATGATTAGATTCTTGTCTCCAAAATGATCTGAGCCTATTTGCTTTTGATGGACTTGTATCAATATATTTATCTCCACTTATATCAAGACCTGTATTTTCAAGAACAAAATCATCAAACGTTCTGTTTGAAAAATTAAGAACGTAACCACCTGACATATCTAACAATTTTTCTAGCTTGATTCTTTCGATACTCGATAAATTTGACATTTAACAAAACATCTCCATAAACTCATAACTAATTTAGTGTTCCCAATCTTTTTACCAGGTAGCTGCTTAACGATAAAACAAGGGTTTCAGCGTTGAAATAAATATGTATTATTAATGTAATACATATGTGTATAGCAATGGAGAAATTTTGGTCGCTAAGGAAACCGATGGGGCTGAAAGGCAGACATGACAAGCACTTCAAAAATCAATATCAATTCAGCCTACTCTGATATTTGAAGGGGTTAACTGTCTCACTTTTAGATTGGAAATCCGACAGTAATCATTGTCCCAAACCCTGATACTTTCGTGAATCACCCCCCTCAATTAAGTTGGACTTATCAATCTAGCTCCCAAAATTTCTCTACACCGGGCGATTGATAAAGCCGACTTATATATAGGGTAGCCACTTTGGATTACTATACTTTAGGGAAGTAATCAAGAGATACCATAAGAAATTCAGTTTATAAGCCCGATAAACGAATTTTGCCCTCGGTTTTTGGCTGAGGGCAAAGTTTTATCAGTCATCAACTGCATCCAGGTACAAAGTTGATTTGGCTCATGGAAACAGTTCCTTATATTCGGTGTAAGCCTGCTTCCAGCCCTTACCGTTTTTCTCTACTCCCCAGAGGGATTGAATAATTTGAGTCTGTGACATCTTCTTGTCAACCATCTGCTTAACGATGCCAGTCAGCTGTTCTTGAGTCAATTCTGCGGGAGTATAGCAAGTTGCGGTATCGAGAACGGTATCATCGGCAAGGGTTTGAGAATCGCCTTTTTCTGGGATAGTATCACTGATTCCGGTATCGTTTCCAGTATCGATACCAGACGATTCCAAAATCTCAGAAGCCTTATCAGTCGGTTGGTATCGGTCGGTATCGCTTGGATGACTGGGGGAGGTGGGCGGTAGTGCATCTGGTATCACCCAATTGTCATTAATCCACGCTCTCGCCTGATTCAAAAATTCATCCTGTGGCTTATCACTGCTTGGTACAGAATCAACCAAAGCCGGGGAATCACTTCTCAACTCAGAAAAATACAACAGCAGTGTCCGCGCCGGGTCTGGTTGTCCAGAATGGGGATTAATCTCTGTTTTTAACCAGTCTGGAATTGTGCCAATTTCACCCTGTGCGATCGCCTTATCAAAACTGTCTATTTCAGCGAGGAAATAACGCCCTGTTGCCAGCGAGATTGACTTGAGTGGAGACAGCTTCTTACTCGTAGCCTCACAGCCAATAAAAGTAGCCCCACTTTTGAAAGTATCGCCAAAACCTGCTGTGTTTTTAGTTCCCACCCAAGATGTCAGATTCTTGCCATGCAACACAACGAAAATCATCGCGCCCTTCTTACTGGCACGAGTGAACAGAAAGCGAATAATCCATTGCTTCTGCTCATCGCTGAGATAGTCAGACAAGGCCACAGCTTCATCAATCACCAAAATAATGTCTGTATAACTATTTTGGGTGGCGTTGTCCATCTCCCTTAAATACTGGTACAAATCGCCTGCAACAGTAGCATCAGCCTTTGCACCTTCCAACTGCGGGTAACTCAGTCTACATACTAAGTGATGGCATACAAACGGGTACACGTCATCGCCGGCGGTAAAATAGTGAATCTTGGTGTTTGGCTCAAGTGCTTTACTGAGGATGGCTAAAATCGCCATCAGCGTACCCTTACCACCTCGCTGATTACCTGCAATCACCGTGATTTGGTCACGAATGCACTTAGCGATGTCAAAACCACTGTTTGTTAATGCGTCAATAATTGCGATCGCTCTATTGTGAAGTGACAGTGCCAAGAGTGATTGAATCTCTGGTGTTTGGTTCTGTGAAGAAGCTTGTGCAGCAGGTGCGATGTTTGGGGAACTGGGCAACTCCACAAATTGCGGCTTAGTTGGTTCAATGAATTTAGGTTCAGGTATTTTAGGTTGTGGCAGTTGGGCTGTCGTTTGGGATTGCTGCTGAATTAAAGTAACTTGTGCATGGTTAATTCTGGGGTCGGGCGATACCTGCGCCAAATGTTTAGCCATTTGTTCCACAGTGGGAAACGCACCTCTATAGTTGGTGAAGTTGTCCAGTAGCCACCTGTAAGCATAAAACCGCTTGCCTGCCTCTACACCAGTGAGAAATTCCGTGAGGGTGTTGGTGTACTGCCGCAGCATGACAAATTCGCTACGCTCTAGGGGGGCAAGGTGGTTCATTAAATGTACGATTTCATTAGAGCCAGCAAACCATTCCTCTCGCGCCTCGGAGTCACCCATTGCTGAGATAAATTCCAGAAAGTTACCGCGCACAAAGGGAATGGGGGCAAAGCAGTGGGAATCGGTCATATCTTGCACCACTGACCAAGCGTAACCCAGTCCAGCAATCACCGCACCGATGGGGGCCAGTGGAGAGGTGGCATAACAAACAGCCCCGATTGATGCCGTTGTCAAAGTGACGCATTTGGCTAAGTTCATCCCTGCGCGTTCGGTCTTGGCACGAACCAACAACTGGTCAAGCCTTTCTACTAACCAAGGGGCGATGTTACCCGCTTCCAGATGTTCAATGCAGGGATAGTCAGCCCGTAATGAAACAGTTTCTTTTGTAGCAAGTTGCGGTACGGATTGGTAAATATCGGGTGAAAATTCCATAGATTGTTCCTCAAATAAAAGCAGGGGGGCAGAGGTGCAAGAGAGCAGGGGGGATTGACAGTAACCTCTCCTCTGCCCCTCTGCCCCTCAGCACAAGAGCTTATTTAGTAAGTCGCCAAATTGTGTAGCCGATTTCGCCTGCCATCATGGTGGTGAAGTTGTAAGCCAAACACCCTAAAATTTGTCCAGGGTCGGTGTAGGCGAAGGGGTTACGACCGACAAAGGTTGTGGTTAAATCGAATATCCAAAAAAACAGTGCAATTGCCCCTCCAGCATGACGTTCTTTCATGCCAGCTACTTTGTAATCACGCCACAGTGAGGTAGTCAGGTCAATATTCCCGGTTGGTTTGCTGCCAAGGGTGTACTGTTTTGATTCCTCAAACTCGGTTCTGGCTTGATCAGGACGCTTACCCCGTAAACTCCGGGCTTCCATCACCTGGACTAAAGCAGAAATAGCAAGTGAAAGCCAGAAAAACAGATTAAATGGCAGCGTCAGCCAGCCAACCCAACCAATCCAAGTTTTTTCAAACCACGCAAACATCGGAATTCCTTGAAAGAGTGTCTGCCAAATTCCATCAGCACTCAGGAGTGTGCCAATAAAGAAGCCCATTGCACCTAGTATCTTTGTACCGGATGAGCCAGGGGTGACGAACTGGGCGAAGATGTGGGTAATGAAGGTGACGGGTATAGCAATGAGGTCAACAATCCACCGTGCCAGGATTTCTACATAGACAGTAATGCCCTTGTTGTGCTGCCGTTGTTGTTGCTGCTTGTCTGTGGTTTCTGAATTACTAGAAAGTGCCATGATTCATTCCCCCTTACATTGCTGGTGCGTCGTTGCAAGCTGATTTGACGCGATACTTCCAATACCACTGGCGGTTTTGAATCCTGCCTATGCAAGAATTAGCTGAGTCGTAGACAAATACAGTCTCATCCTCTAGCCAGCCTGTTGTTTCGGGTTTGGGGTCAAGCTTGGGATTGTCGAAGTAACCCCGGATTCTGAGTTTTTGACCGTTGGGAAGAACGCCAGCTTCGGCTAATTTATCGGCTGAGAGTTTGCGTTGTTCAATACGGGAGCGTTCTAAGGCTTCGGCTTGCTCCAGTTGGGTTTTAGTGGCGAATGCTTTTAACTGGAAAGGCAGTTTCAACAGCATTGGAGAGGCGATAAATGCCAAGCCGATTAGTCCCAGGGCTGCTTGTTTCTGGTATTTCATGTTTTTGGTAACTCCCCACATGATGCGGGGAGGATGAATGTTTTTTGTATAAAAGGGTGTAGGGTGTAGGGTGTAGTGTTAATCAACATTCAACTGGTGATGTGAACCTAAAATGTTCTTCTTCTTAGTTCCCTACACCCCACACCCTGCCCCCTTGGGGGTTGCGTTAGTTGCTGTATTTCATTTGGTTAACCAGGGCTTCGATTAAGCCGAGTTTGTCTGATGCGCCTAGCTCCTGGGAAGCACGGTTGTTAATCGTTTCTTCTACTAAATCGCCCACAGTGTCATCTATTTCCATCCACAGCTGATAACCAAGCTGGTAGATCATCCAGGCTTTCTCTGCTGGATTCAATTGTTCAAAGGTTGCCCCCCAACTTGATTGCATATCTGCAAGCAAGCCTTCTTCACCTGGGGTGTAGCTGGTGTAATAGCCGATTGGTTTGGTCATTTGATATCATCCTTTTGTACTGATTCGGTACGTTTTGGGTGGGGCGATCGCCAAGCTTTGGTCGGCAGGTGCGATCGCTCTCCCATCACTGAAAAAACCCTTCTCTCGTTGTGTCCACAGTGTCAGTGCTACCTCTTAAAGACTTCACTAAGGTGTCGCCATAGTTAACTAACAGGATGGTAAATAACTGCGAGTATGTGTTGATTCCTGTTTGCTCAATGATTTCTTTGGCTAGTGGTAAATGCTTTTCATCTAGGACTACGCGCGTTTGACTCATAACTTCAGACTCCTAATTAATGTCTGTCCTTTCGGTTTTTCTATGTTTGGTTCTAGTTTTGATGCCTGTGGAATAGGAATGCTATCAGTAGCCACTTTTGCTGGTGGTTGGGGTGAAAAATTAACGCTGTTGCCTGTTAAATATTCACTAATCAACAAATTGGTGGCAGATGTAGCATTAATTCCCCTATCGGTTGCGTATTGGGACACCCATTGAATATGCCGTTCATCTAGTCTGACTTTGAGTTTAAATGTCCCAGTTTGGGGCTGATAGGCAAGATTTAAGTTCCATTGATGCTTAATGGCATCCAACAGGAGATTTACGGTGTCACTCAGTTTGGAATAGTTGAGTGCAGTTCTGATTCCCTCGACTTTGGCGGCAACTTGCACCGCTAACCGTACTTGCATTTCTTCACATGGACAACAATGCTTGAATGTTTGATAGATGGGGGTCAACTGGAATATAAAATCCTGGTTTGGCACTCAGTTTATGACGTACTAAGTTGGCACATCCACCAATGAGCATGATGTTGGTGGTATCGGCCAAATAGTCATTTGCGGCTGTGGTAATGCTATCCATCAGGGTGTTAAACCAGTTTTCTAGCAGCCCAGGAAAGACGGAACTGAAATCATACTTTCGCCCGTAGGTTAAAGAGCCGTCAGCAATGGAATCCATCATCTTGGCTACCTTAAAGGCGACGTTATCCCGCTTGGCGTAACTCTGCATTATGTCAGAGTTGATGATGTCATTAGCTAGGGAGACACCACCGACTTTGGGTATTGAGCGACGGGTGAGGACTTCACCATTAGGAGTCATGACACAGTAGTTGGTTGTACCTCCGCCAATGTCGATGGCGAGTGTGTCTCCTTCTAGGTCGAGTAAGCCTTTTTTGTACCCGTTGACGACTGCTACATCAGTTTCTAGGTAAAATTCAATGTTTTTGATTTTGTGTTTGTAGGTTCTGCCATTGACTGTGACTTGATGCTCTGCAATCAATGTTTGGCGGATTGTATCTTCATCCCATTGATTACGCTCTGGTACTAAGAATCTGACAGTACCTTCAAAATCAGAGCGCAAGCCTGCTAGGGTGAAGGGTTTGACAAATTCTGGTAGCTGCTTGCCTCTCTCGGCGGCGGTTTGGGGGTTTTTCTGTTTGGTGGCTCGTTCTCCGAGGACTAATACTTTGTTGTCTAGTTTGACGCTGGGGGAATCGTCGGTGTCTATGTCCCTAGCACTGGTATAGGTGACATCTTGAAATACTGAGCGGATGACGCGAGGCTTTTCACCTTTGAGGGCGGTGATGCTGGTGAAGTTGCCAATATCTGCAAAGTAAATGTTGTACACTTGCTTTCTCCTATGAAGCTAGTAGCAGCCATATATATAGATGTGGCTGTTGCTAACCTTTGAGGGTAGTTATTTCGGTTGAGGCTTTTGCACTTATCTTGATTTTTGGATGAATTACTTTATTTAGGAGCGTTTACGTTTGTTTAAAGGCTAATAATCTTTCTAGCAACATATTTATCCTATATGTGGTTTTTTACGCCTTTTATCGTCCGTCTTGCGCTCACATCTATAGACTAACACCTTTTATGGATAAATCCATTAATCCGTTAAGGGATTTATATACTAATAAGTTATAGATTCATACGTAAGATAAAGTAATAGTTATCTGATGGATTTATCCGGTAAACCGATATAAACTTTATGGAGACTGAAAAACAGTACTTAAGAACAAAGATCGATAAGAAGTTGCACAAGGAATTCAAAAAACTCTGTACTGACCTAGAGGTGACGATGGAACAGGTTACGGGAGAATTAATAGAAAAATGGGTGCAAGAGCAGCAACAAAAACAGAAGGGGTAAAGGCTAACGCCTCCACCTCAAAATAGTACATAAGTATCAATATTTATAATTTGTCTACGGCTGATTCATTAAATTTGATACAACCCCAATCTTCAAAATGTCCGCTAAATAAGCAAAATTATATTTAATACCATTACCATTAATAATAATATTAGTGGTATTAAATCTATGTCTATACTATTAGAAAAAATCTTTCAAAAGCCTTTATTGTAAGGGATTGAGGAGAATAAATAGATTATTTTCTTTTTGAAAGTGACAATTTACTATTTATTTTTTTGTCAGACGTATCAGAGTCATAGTGCAAGACAACGGCCCAATACATCGGTGTAAAGAAGTTCAGCAATTATGGTCAAAGTGGGAAGAAATGGGTTTATACATCTTCTTTTTACCCAAATATTGCTCAGAAATGAACCCAATTGAATTGGAGTGGCAACACCTCAAAAAAGATGAACTCGCCTCGAAAACTTTTGATGACGAGTTAGACCTTGCTTATGCTGTCATTGATGGAGTTCAAAGAAGAGGTGAAAAGAGAAACTACAGTACACAACGTGTAAAATTTAACTCTCATTCTTCTGCTTAATTTTTTGTTACATACTTGTAAAATTTCACCACGACTTACTTAAAACCCACGCATTTACCTCAAAAGGATTTCACAATGGTAAACCTGTTAAAAGGAAACAAGACTGTTGACCCCTCCATTGCACCAGGGGAAATCGCCTCTAAACCGATAGAAGTAACGAAGCATTCACCCTGCCCCCACTGCTCTAAACCAGACTGGTGCTACTCCATAGGCGAACTAACAGTCTGCAACCGAGATGCTGAACCGGCTACTGGGTGGGAGAGGACAGCAAAGAGCGATCGCAACGGCAAGCCCTACTACGTGCCAGCCACAGCCAAAAAATCGCCCCGTCCCCAAGGCAAGGAAGAATACGTTTACACGGATACAGAAAGTAATCCCTTAATTAAAGTCACAATCATCCGTCCAGGTAAGACCAAAGATAAGGATGTTTTTCAGGAATATTGGGACGGGACACGTTGGACGAAAGCCAAAGACTTTTCACCAGAACAAAAACGCTCCCACCAGCAACAAATCACCATCTATCGTTACGCCGAAGTAAGACAAGCGATCGCGTCAGGTAAAACCATCTTCATAGTCGAAGGTGAACGCCTAGCTGATAGCCTTTGGACAAAAGGCATAGCAGCCACTACCAACATCGGTGGTGCTGGCAAGTATCGCTCCTACGGCAACTACCAAAGTGCTTTAGAAAATGCTAACCTAGTTCTCTGTCCCGACCGTGACGAACCAGGGCTAAAGCACATGGAAGATATTAATGAAGACTTCCCAGATGCCAAGTGGTTGTATGCCCCACCCAGCGATTTTTACTGGACACACTTACCCAAACATGGGGGATTGGATATTCAAGATTGGATAGACGACGGAGCGACAGCCGAAGACATCCTGCAAGCCATCGAGGATAGACGCATTGTAGTAGATGCGCTGAATAAAACCCTGGAACTAGAGGCTGACCGGGATAGGCCAACCGAAAGTAAACTGGAGCAAAAATTGAATGCTATCCGTGCCGTTTGGGGCGGTCGCCTACGCTGGAATACCCTCAAAAAACAAGTAGAACTCGACGGTAAACGATTACCACTTGACCGCATTGATTTAAAAGTGGCGATTCATATTCATATCGATATCAGCAAGGAACAAGCTAAAAGCGTTGTCTTAGAACTAGCTCTAGCTAACCCATACAATCCAGTAGTGGAGTATTTAGAATCAGTCGAAGGGCGTTACCCCAACGTAGATGTCAATTTCTTGGATAAATTAGCCGAACGTTACTTCGGCACTCATGACCCCTTACACGCCGCCCTGATGAAACGCACGTTAATAGCAGCTGTAGCCAGGGCATTCGAGCCGGGGTGTAAACACGATGAAATTACCATCCTCCAAGGTAAGCAGAAATCCCTCAAATCCACATTCTGGGAAATTTTAGCCGGGGAAGAATTTTTCACCGATGACCTCAACGGCACAGAGAAAGACGAGGTGTTAAAAATCAGCCAGTATTGGATTCTCGAATATGCCGAGTTTGAGAACGCCTACAAGAAAAAGGATGTCTCCCAACTCAAGGCGTTTTTGTCCAGAAAGAAAGACTCCATGCGTCGCCCTTATGGTACTGATATTGAGGATTTCCCCCGTCCATCAATCTTAGTGGGAACTACCAATCTCGATGAATTTCTCTATGACCCCACTGGGGAACGTCGCTTTTGGGTAATTAAGGTTTTATTCAAGAAAATACCCATCCACCTGCTAGAGCAAGAACGAGATTTAATTTGGGCAACAGCTGTAGCTGCCTACCGCAATGGTGAACAATGGCGACTGACTGATACTGAAGATGAATGGTTAGACGCAGCCAATAAACAATACCAAAGCACCGACACATGGGAAGAGGCGGTAATGGCTTGGGCTGAGTTGCACAAGGAAGTATCTGTAGGCGAAATCCTCAGCGATGTTCTCAAGATTGAGTTAGCCAAGCAGAGTAAAGCCGAACAGAACCGAGTAGCGGCTATTTTACGTTCTCACGGCTGGACAAGAGGCGATCGCAAAAGGGTAAAGGGTCGGTTAATCCGTCCCTGGCTTCGACCCCAACAAGAAGTGGAACAGGAGGTGGAACGGGGGGTGGAACAGGAGGTGGAACACCCTCAACCCCTTGTTACACCTGACTTACAGCCGGAGTGTTCCACCTGTTCCACCAATTACCCCCAAACTTTTTCAAATTTTGATAGCAATAATGAAGCTGCCCCAGAAACACTGCTAGAAGTAACACCCCAAGAAATAAAACCCCAAGAAAAAAATGAAAAAAGTTTAGAGGGACAGGGGGTGGAACAACTTGTAGATGAGCCGCAAACCCAGTCACCACAAGTAACAGAAGAGTGTTCCACCTCCCGTTCCACCCCCCGTTCCACCTCCCTATTTGTAGATGAAACACAGGCAGTAGTTGTGAATGCACTCCTGATTAGGGAGTGCATTGCGGATCAATCTTGGGAACTGATGGAAGCACTGTTAGAACAATGGACTGATGAATTTAAAGCAGCAGTGTGGGCGGAATTAACCCCAGGAGAGCGCAAAACTGTGAAGCAACTCAAGCGAGGTAACACCCATGAGTGAACTTGTAAATCTAGTGAAACAAGCAATCCTCGGTAACTTAGAAATTTCAGGTGGTCACTCCTAAAGAAGTGAGACTGATCGTCATATTGGAGAATTTAGATTGAAGATTGAATGAATACAAGCCGAAAGCTTTTAATCTCAATCTCCACTCTTCTTTCTGCAATCTGCACTCTTAGTCAATCTACAATCTGCCCTCGGCTGCTTCTGCAATCGATTGACATCTTTGTGTCCTGACTGCTGTACTCAGACAACAGTGAAAAAAGTTATTGCTGTTTAAACAGAAACAAGAGCATTTCAGAAAATTAATGCTCAAAATTTTTCATGTCAGTATAGGAAAAAAGTTAGTGATAAAACACATCAGTAATTGATGCCAATTTCATGGTAAATCTGTGGTAATTTTGTGGCAGTTTTATGTAATTTCTATGGTAAATCTGTGGCATTTTTCAAAAAGGCTCTGTAAAATCTGTGGTAAATTCATGGTAAAAATGTGGCATTTCTGTAAAAAATTCTCCTCGCACAGTACGCAAAAATTTTTGGCCAGTTTTTTGAGCCAAAACTAAGAAAGAAAAAAACAGACATCAAAAATTACTACTAAAAAACTACATTTGTAGGACAATCGCTATCACAGGCTTAAGCCTTCTTTTCGCTTTGGCTGTTGCCGGAACTGTTGCCCGTAATCAAGAAGTGGCTGATTTCAATCTTGGGCTTTGGGTTTGAGCAGCTTGACCTGTGGCAGTAGTTCAATGAAAGCCCGTGCTGCTGCTGACCCTGTTTCGTCTCTTTCAAAAGCTACCAGTACAGTAGGAAGATTCTGCTCTCGCTCCACAGGCAAACTGTTGGGATTATCTACAGCCAGAAAGAGAGTTCTAGTTTTTGGCGCACGGTTAACCTGAAACTCCAGCATAGTTATGCCTGACGAATCTGATTGGAATCAGCAGCTTTTGGCAACATTAGAACGGGAGAGATTAGAACAAAAACCACGTTCAAGGGGGTTAAGGCGTTGATATCATTCAGCAGCCGGACGAACTCTTGACCGCTTCGCTCGAATAAGCGGTGGCTCTTACGGGCATGGAGATATTGGTGAGGCCAATTAGATATGCAAGCCCGCAAGAGCCACTCCACTGCGTCGCTTATTCGCCAAGAGTTCTTCAACTCTCACTCAGACCCTGTTAAAATAACTTCACCTCAAAAAATTCAATTTTTCGCTCCAAATGCCGTGTAAAAATGGCTGAAAAGAGAAATGGGCAAAATAACCGTAGTGGGTACGGTTATTTTAATATTTAACCGAAGAATTATTAAAAACCATCTGCTACAGTTTCCCTGCGACTGCCCTATGACAGTCGTAGAACTGTTGTAGAACAGTTGTAGAGAAATGAGCGATCGCTGTTGATGATTCCCTAAAGCAGTTGTAGAACAGTCATGGACTAGTTGTAGATTAGTCGTAGAACAGTTCTAGAGAAATTGTAGTTTAGTATACAAATTACTAATTTAAAGCCCACTAAATCTATGTATTTATCGGAGTTGATACCGGAGAAAAACCACTAAATCTATGTATTTAGCGGAGATTATGACAGAAACAATCCACTAATTATATAGATTTAAAGTGAAGGACATAATTCGCCCCCGCATTCTGGGGGTATTTTTATGGCAGTAGGAGTTTTGCTCCCAAGAATCTCTTGCAGTCAGGCTTTGCAATGGTGAACGTCAGAATCTCTTTTGTAGTGCTTATGTAGTGCAGTAGTAGTAAACAGAGTGGTTGTGAACGCGATTTTTTGGTGATTTGGCTGCCGAATTGAAAAAACTTTGTTAGGTAAGCGGATGAGTCGCCTCATCCACTTCCCTTCAAAACCGTGCGTGAAAGTTTGCCCTTCACACGGCTTCTCGTCTATCTGGCACTTGTCATGTGTACCACTTTATACTTTGGAAACGGGATATGGAATATCCTCAATCCATAACCATTCAGTATTATTGATGTCGTGGTTTTGTTGCCCGTGAATCAGGTCATGGCAGACCGTATGTACTAACTCCAAGTTTACCCACGAGTTATTTCTGTGATTTAAGTCCTTATGGTGGACTTCCATTTGGGAAAAGGAGTGAAGTGTAGATTACAGTGAGGACACTTACCATTCTGTTGCTTCAGAAGGATAGCAATTCTGGAGGGCAGTTCCGGGTGTTTACCCATCCGTGACCCCCAGTAAGCCCAATCGCCGTCATAGGGACTACGTTCACCAGCGACTTTTACGTATTGGTCGCGTGTTCTAGGGCTGATTACCTTAGTGTGAGCGTGCTTGATGAGTCTAATTTGACTGTCTTTGTCCATAAATTGCCAACCAAGGTTGGAATCTAGCCCCCAGTATTTGGCGGCAATCCAATGTCCGTTTTTGTTGGCGTGACGGCGAACTGCCCAGCGTCTGAGTTTTTGGTAAAGAAGGTGGTCTAAGGTGCTGTAAGTTTCTTTACTATTACCTACTCGGTAATAGTTAGCCCATCCCCGTATCAGTGGGTTGAGACATTTAATTAATGTCACTTGAGGGGCTGCTTTGCACCTATGTACCGTGGCTGCCAGATTTTGGGCGTGTTCTTTCACTTTCTTTCGGCTGGGTGTAATAAGGGTTTTGTATCCCTTTGCTGTATTCCGGGTCTGATGAATTCCTACTTGAAATTGGCGAATGTTAAAGCCTAAAAAGTCAAAACCTGTTTGGTATTCTTTACCACCGTCTAGTGTATGAGCTATACGGGTCTTGGCTTCTTTGAGTTCTAGTCCCAGGTCTTTGAGCCAGTCGGCGATAATTGTTTTACACTGGTTAATTACTTCTAAATCGGTATGCAAAATGACAAAATCATCTGCGTACCGAATGAGACTGGCTGGACTGATTCTCACGGTTTTTTGGTTAACGTGAGTGTAGCCACCGGGGAAAGCCTGTTTAATACGGTTTTCCATTCCATGTAAGGCTATGTTGGCGAGGAGTGGTGAGATTGTCCCTCCTTGCGTTACACCAGAGGACGTTGAGGAATATTTTCCTCCGTCCATGACTCCAGCTAATAACCATGCCCGTAGTTGTCTACGGATGCTAGGGCTAGTATTTACCTTGTTTAACAACGCTTTGTGGCAGATTCGGTCAAAGCAGTTGGAAATATCAGCATCAAGCACCCATTTGGGTTTTTGGTTGATGTGATGCCAAATTGCTATCACCGCATCATGACATGAGCGTGCCGGACGGAAGCCATAGTTGTTTGGCTCAAAACGAGCCTCCCATTCAGGTTCTAGCGTTAGTTTGACTAACGTTTGCAAGGCTCGGTCGTACATTACGGGTATTGAGAGTGGGCGTTTTTGGTCGCTCCCTGGTTTGGGTATCCAAACTCTACGGGTAGGTTTAGCTTTGTCGCCCAGTTGCAATTTTTGGGCTAGTTCTAGCCTTTGTTTGGGGATTAATGATTTTACCCCGTCTATGCCGGCTGTCTTTTTCCCTCTGTTTTCTTGCGTTACCCGTCGTACAGCTAGTAGCTTTGCTGACTTTGACTTTATCATTAGCCTTTGAAGCTTTCGGACTTTCTCAACTTCGCCACGACGTGAGGCTTGATAGATGCGCTTTTGCAGCTTGAAGACTCTCCGTTCTAGCTTTCGCCAGGGGATGTCTAACCATTCATACGTAGTCTTTAACTCGCTCATGACGTATTTACTGCTACTAATACCTCTATCTTCCAGATAGTCGTGCCTCCGTCTGCATATCCAAAGGGTTTCCCTTTGGCATTAGCTTCTGAGGCAATCCCGCCCCTGTATCTCATGCGGGTGACTCCCTGCTCAGTCTTCGACCTGACTGAGAGAATATACAGGGGTTAATTCGTTCCTAATTTCCGTTTGGCGTTGGGGTTAGGCTCCTACAATCCGCCGGGTTACTTTTGGATGCTCCTATCAAGTAGCGAAGCTTGATAAGCAATTCACCTAAGACGTTTTGTCTGCTGCGTGTCAGCCTCATTTTCGCAGCGCCCAAATGACGACGGTTTTAGTAGGTTCCTGTTCGTAGCCATGCCCAACTGAGCTTGACCCTCGGCGACTGAGGCTCCGCCGAACTAGCCGTTTAACCCTGCTTCACACCATCGGTTGTCACGCGATCGCATGAGGGTTATGCTTCACTCCAGCATCAGGGAGGAGCAGAATTGGTGTTGGTTTACCGCACTGCTACGGAAATTAAGTTGTCTTGGTTCAGTTTGGATTTCTCCTCTCTTTTGAACCAATCCCTCTTATTGAGCATATTTACTCATTCCGAGGAACGAATCGCACCCGCCAAAGATGGCGTACTGTGCGTCAGAAAAAGATGGATTACAGAGTTTATTCGTTTATAAGCGTGTTTAATTTGATTGGCTAAAAATCGGGAGATTTGAGAGAAGTTTTGGTCACTGTTGGGATTTATTGGGGATTTGGGAGTTAATGATAATATCTGTTAATTCTCTTCTATACTTAGTTAAAAAGGTCACAAAGAAATTGGGATTTTGGGGTTTAGTTGGGGGGAATATTGGGTGTAATTGGTGAGTCTGAGGATTTAGCATCAATTGCATAAATGAACAAATAAAAGCACAATTGTAATTATTATTAATAAATGCTGAAACCATTGCCTGATAAGAGTTTTACTTTGTTAAAAGCAATTGTTAATTAGAGGTCAAAAAATGAGGAAAATTTTTTTGTGAATTTAATGTTGAGTGTTGGTTCTGTTTCAAGTGGAATACAAGGCGTTCACTTTGTTTAATCTCTTGAAGATGAACTCTCTGCCCTACACCTTGTGATCATCAACTTTAAGCCTGATAAAATCAGGAGCGAAAAATCTGAATGTTTGATGAGCCAGGGGTAAGCGGGAGCAAGCAAGGAGCGAAGTTACAATTAAATGAGCGCGGTGAACTACCAATAGCAACACTTGTTAAGTTACCTGTCAATGATTGGTTATAAGAGGGGATGAAGTATGGGAGAAGCTAAACGCAGAAAACAGCTTTTGGGTGATGTCTACGGTTCACAAGTTATAGAAAAATGCCCCATACCTTCAGAAATTAGCCTTGGATATGTGAGTGATGAAGCATTGGCGACCACAAAAGCCCAACTGCATAGGATGCCATTCGATTTTAAATCCACCTTTTTTATCGCCTTGACAAAAGCTAAAACTATAGTTGAGCCAGGAATTGTTTTCTCTGAAGCTCTAAAGTTTTCCGGTGGGGTCGGTGTCGAAGTTACATTCCGCTCCGACATTGAAACTTTTATCAAATCCCGGTGTAATAGTTGCCCTGTAGCTTTTGGTCAACTGCAAGTAGTACCAAGACTAAAAGCTTTTCTGGAACGCTACCCAGATATCAAAATTGATTTGATGATGGCAGATCACTTTGTAGACTTGATAGAAGAAGGGGTGGATTTGGCAATTCGGATTGGCAAGGTGCAGGATACTTCACTGATTACACAACGCATTGGGACTACACGGCGAATCACAATTGGACATCAATCTTACTTTGAGCGAGCAGGTGAACCGCAAACACCAGAAGATTTGGTCAAGCATAACTGTATTGTTTATACCCGCCTTGCTACAGGTAATGAATGGCATTTTCAAGGAACTTCAGGAGTCATCCAAGTTGCGGTGAGTGGCAATTTTCAGGCGAATAACTCTACTGCCATTCGAGCCGCCGTGTGTGCCGGCTTAGGGATTGCGGTTTCTCCGGTCTGGTTATTTGGTGATGCCCTGGGTGATGGCAATCTAAAAGTGATTCTCAAAGACTATCAACCTGTCCCACTACCAATTTACGCTGTCTATCGTCGAGGTCAATTTGTGCCAGCTAAAGTGCTTTGTTTGATTGATTTCCTGTCTAATGAGTTTAAGCTAGATCCCTGGGTATCAGATTATGGGCAATCTCAAGTGATTAATGGGAGCAGATTGAGAAATAATTCTCTTCTGCTTTAAGCTGTTAAAATTCAAATTTGGGATAGATAGTAAATGCTATACGTTGGGTCTGGCTCCCAGATACTTTCAAACACTAGACTTTCCTACCAATTAGCTGACAGACGATTAAAAGCAATTGTCCGAGAATGGCTTTCTCTGAGAACGGTCAGCTTAAAACGAGTTAGCAGCAGCAATGGGGGATTAACACGGGTAAAAGCACACATACTAAAAATAAAAAATTAATCAAGAGTGAATTTATTCATCAGGTGTAACTAAAGGCATCACGCCCAATGTGTGATTAGTACAGCTAATCAGTGTTTATTGAGTTGATATGAGCGATTTGGTAAATTAAAAAAATCCTTGGGGGTTGAATCTCAGAATGGTAAGCACCTGATTTTTCAGAAATTCACCCTTCTTCAAATGTGTAGTGAGTTCACATTAATAATTATTTACTCTCTCAAAAATATTGTGATTTAAAAGCGACAATATTCCCAATCAGTTGAGCATTAGTAAGCCTGTTATATAATTCTAGGAAAGATAAAAGCCATCAATCAAGTCTGAAAGCTAGGCTCTGAGGATTTTACGAATTTTTTCCTGAAAAAAATTCAATGGAGCCAAATGGAGTCAAATAGAGCCAACTTTGGTTAGAAAAAATCAGTCATTATATAAGCTATGGTAATAATTAGGCTCCAAATGTCTCCAAATTGCTCCAAGTGACTCCAAAATTTCAATTAAAGAATAATTGAAATTAATATTTATTGAAGTCAATACTGACAATATAATTTTTACCGGGAGCTATTGAAGTATTAGCTCTCAGTAGAAACCACCTGTAATTGACGATTACACGAAATAGCCCAATTGTGTAATAAGGCAGACTGTTCAAAACTAATTCTCTACTTGCTTTAAGCAACGTAAGGAAAACATTTTTCAATTTGGCTTGGAAAGTCAGACCGACAAAGCAAATTGAGAGGAGCGACTACACACACGTATTGTACGGCATTGCCTGCTAGAAATCTCTATGCTAAAACTTTGTCAAGTCTTTCTAGAACAAATTTTGGTATCTCAACTTCTGTTTTTTTAGCTAAACAACAGTCTCTCACAGCTAATAAAAAATCTCGAATAGTTTCAATGGGGAGAGAATCTACTTTGAGTAAAAATTCTTGCCAGCGGTCAGTATGATCTTTATTAATATCTAATAAATATAGCGCAGCAAGATACTCTGCAATAGGATCTAGCACAAAGCGAATTCTCTCTTCGGGACTTTGCCGTTGGACAATTCCTAAGTGGTTTTCATCTAAATTTTCTAATCTAACTTTGGCATCTTCACCACCGAGTACTGCCAAAATATCATCAACTGTTGCTGAATTGGGTTGGTAAGTTTTTTTTAGGCACTCCCAAGCAATAATTTTGACATCTTGGCGTACAGTAGAATTACTTGATTGAGGATTTTTACTGTCCAGATTCTGGTTGAGTTCATTCAAATAGCTGAGGATAAGATTAGGGATAGAGGTAGGAAAGTTTTGATCTTCCCCACTCTCTTTAGCTGTGATCATCTGTTTTGCATAAAGTTTTGCCAGCAGTACTGTAACTTCTCGCTGTCCTGCAATCTCTTTAAGGTGAGCGCAGGCTCTAAGGAAGGCATCATCGGAGTACAACGACCGCTTATCTAGTTTACTGAGATACTCACTAATAAAAAGAGTTAGTAGTTCAGCATTAAGCGCACAAGGTTTAAGACAAGTTTTAATAGTCGTTCCCAGAATTTTTTCATTGCGGGAGGTGATAACAACTGCATTAGCAGGTAAGTCAGCAACACCTGCTTTAATTGCTTCCTGGGTTTCAGGTTTCAGTTCCGAAAAATGATCAACAATAACGAGAATACGTCGATCAACCAAAAGCCGAACCACGAGTTCCTCAGAAATTAATTCCTTGTCAGTGGTGAGCAAGCGCAACTCTCTGCGAATGGCTTCTTTTAATCGTTTCTCCTTCGGCACTTCAAAATCCAGTTCTTCTTCGATTAGGACTGGGAGCATCAGGTGTTTACAGAGCCGTTCTGCCTCATCAGAAGCCATTGCCCAGTTCGCAATCTGGCAGGCAATACTGGTTTTTCCAGTTCCTCCTTCGCCGTAAATTAGTACCCTGAATACTTCATTTGCAAAAATAGACTGAAGGTTTTGATGAGTTAGTTTCTGCGTCTTGCCATCAATAATAATCGGAATAGAGAAGAAGTGAATTTGGCGATCGCTGACTGTCCCCTTCAAAGAAAATCGCTCTCTAGCTGACTTTATACGCATCGCTACCCAAGCATCTAGTACTCTGGGACGATACTTGAGATAGCGCACAATCTCAAATGGCAATTCAACAGGTTTCAGCCAAGAGAGTTTGAGTTCTGTGGGCAACAATAATAGCCATTGAGGACGAAGCCAAAGCGTTCCTCCATACAAAATCACAAAAATAACAGTAGTGTGTAACCAAGGATTTTTCTGAAGAAAATCAGTGATCTGCTTGGTCAAACGAGATTCGTATTCGCGCTTGAGAAACTTTTGCGCTGCACTAATATTTGCCGCAGGACTTTGTGCAAAACCCTGATCAGCAGTACTGAGAGCCGTGTATGCCTGATTTAAGTCCGATATTGCTTTTTTCAATTGTTCTAAAGATAGGGTGTCTGCCTTATTTTGCAGACTCTGCCCCACTTGCTGTAAAGAACGGGCGGCCGTTGATTTCATGTCACGTTCTCTACTGTCTGTCAATGTTTCTACAAGTGCAGGAATAACTCGTGTTTCAATAACCGCAGGTGCAGCATTATCGGATTTTGCACTAACGCTTCCAATGACTGAAATAATCCAGAATTTTGTCTTTAAATTTTTTTCTACCTTTAATTGCTTGACCAGTGCTGTCATAGCATTTTTAACTTTGGTGGCTGAGACACCTTGATCAAGCTGCTGCACTGCTTTTAAACGTTCTTTCTCATTCTGACTCTCAAGTTGCTCAATAGAGTCCGCCGCCTCTGCATTGGATAATTTAGCGTTTGCAGAACTCACAAGTGAGACAGACAAAAGTAGGCAAATAGCACTCATCTTCAGAATTGCGACGCACCTGGAGAGGTTACGGTGCTTTAGAACCCCACTAGGGTATATAAACATAGAAATGCACAAAATATAACTAGTTGAACAACTCTTTAAAAAGAATCTTTCTGAGCGCGCTCAGAAAGATTCTTCACGTATCTCTTGAGCTACGTGAAGAATCTATTATTTGATATTTTGTAAACTTCTTACTTATTAGTTAGCCATAAGTTGGGGAATTTTCTAGCTCTTGTGAACTATTTGCAATGCAAATTTGGTGGGTAGTTCCTGTGGCTAAGTTAAAAGTACCGCTAGGAGGTGTCAAAACTCCACCATTGTAAGAAACAGGAAGAATTCTATTTAGCGAACGGAATAACATAAAATATCCTCCTTCATCAATTGGTAGAGAATTGAGGGGTTTAAAATGACCATTACGCCACTCTGCTTGTATATCAAATACTGCCATTTGCTCTCATCCTTATAAGTAAAATTGCTTGACACTTATATATATCAAAGCTTGATCAAGCAATTACGCAAAAGCAATTAAAATAAATATGACCGCGCAACAAAGGTGAACAACATTGGCTTCTATCCTTGTTGACATATATAGCTTTGAAGCCAATAAGGACTACCATTGCTTAATTTTTGCTTACTGCTGCTAAATTCCATAAACAAGGTTCTAAGCACAAAAAACCTCACTGTCGATATGTGTAGATACTCAAATAGTGATCCGTTGATGTTAGACGTGGTATTGGTTGCAAAATGACAAGTAAGTAATTACCATTTTTTAGCGATTGAATGGCCAAACTAATAATCTCAAAATTCAAAAACCAAGATTCCGAAGAATTGAAAGGGATAGCTATAGATAACTTTATGCCTACAGATAATGGGTAGGAATCAAGTATTTTCGATATCTCTACCGTTTTCAGAACATCTAGATATTTTTTACCATCTAAATCTGGGTAGCCTTGGTTAATAATTTCATCAAGTACCCTGATTTTGTATTTTCCAGAACTAAGTAATGAAATGTCGATCGTGTTGTGTGGTCTAAGTATTTTGGGTGCTGGCGGTGGTGGTAGTGCTGGCGGTTTTTGAGATGGTGTTGGTGCTTGAGGAATCTTTTCCAGTGATACAGCGATGGCTCTACCAGATACACTATGAAAAGCCGTGCTAAGTGTCGGTAATTCTCTTGTTATTCTGTCGTACCAAAGCGATTTGCACTGTATTATTGCAGATTCACCATCATAATCATGTAAAAAACACATTTGCCCTAATAATGCCCTAGTGGGAACTTTAGGAATATTTGCCAAAACACGCTGCCATATAACAGTGAGGTCATACTTTGGTGTTGGTGGTTTAGGTGGACTTGGGGGTAGTGGTGGCGGTGGCGGTAGTGTGTTTTGGGCAAAAAACTCCTCAGCATCCCACAAAGAATCGAAATCAGCAACTTTTTTCAAAATTTTGTAGCAGCCCCTATCAAATCGGACTTCGTATCCTTTCTCTGCTGCAATTTTTTTGAGTTTGGCTAGGGTTAATCTATTCATGTTCAATCGTACTCATTAAGCCAGTTTTTGCTGCCGTCCCGACATTGCCAACGTTGTTTACCCTGTGCTTGTCCATTTTTTTTTACATTCTCGCTTTTTGTAGAGCGACTTTCTTATTTGGACAAAGCAGTATATTCAATACTGTTTGCTATGATTCAAACAATCATTGACCTGCTTCACTACTAAGTATGTAAGTATTGTGACATTCTAGACAGTTATCAGTAGCAATAGCTTAAGCTAAACTAACTCTAGTTGCTTCATTATTGAACGCTGTGTCTCTTAAGATTATTTCTTTTTTTAATCAAGCTGGTGGAACTGGTAAAACCACCCTAACGCAGAATTTGGGTTATCAGCTGGCTCAACGGAGACATCGAGTTTTGCTAGTGGATATTGATCCTCAAGCATCACTGACTGCTTTCATGGGTTTAGAGCCGTTCGAGTTGAAGCAAACCATAGCTGATTCGTTATTAAAAGATGCTCCATTACCGCTCCACCAGAATTTACACGATGTAGACTTAGTTCCCAGCAACATTCTTTTGAGTGCCATTGAGGTACAACTTCATTCTGTAATAGCTCGTGAATGGAGACTAAAGCAAACATTATTAACTGTGCAAGACAGTTATGACTTTGTACTGATTGACTGTCCTCCCACATTGGGAATTTTCAGTATTTTGAGCTTGGTAGCTTCTACTCATGTACTTGTACCAATTCAAACCCACTTTAAAGCTTTTTTAGGTGTAGAACTGTTGCTAGATTCTATTCGCCAAGTAAGAGAACGTATTAATCCTGGTCTGGCGATTGCTGGGGTAGTGCCTATGATGCACGAAAGCCGTACTAGCCAAGGGAAAGTTATTCTTGATGGCATCAATGAACAACTGAGTCCCATAGCTCCAATTTTTCCAGCTATTCCAAGAACAATTAGCTTTGCTGATGCTTCGATGGCAAGACAGCCATTGGCGGTTTATGATCCTAAACACCCATCTGTGCAAATCCTGGAAGCCATTGCTCAGAAACTGGAGGAAGTTTAATGCCACCAAGAAAATCTAATCGCGTAGCACCAAAGTTAAATACGGTTGATGCCTACCTTAGTAGCTCTTCTAACTCATCTTCTACCACAGCCCCAATTGAAAAAATTCGATTACCACTCAAACAACCACGTCGCTACTTCGACCCGGAGAAGTTAGCCCAATTAGTGCAGTCAGTCAGAGAACATGGCATTTTAGAACCCGTGCTGGTTCGTCCACTCCATGATGGGGAGTACGAGCTGGTAGCTGGTGAACGACGACTACGGGCGGCGCGTGAGGTGGGATTAGGTGAAATCCCGATTGTCTCTCATGATTTAGATGACAAACAAGCTCTCCAAGTAGCTTTGATGGAGAACTTACAACGGGAAGACCTAAATCCAGTGGAAGAAACTGAGGCAGTGCTAGAGATTCTATCGCTTTCCTTAGAAATAGAACCGAGTGAAGTTGTGTCCATTTTGCACCAGTCTTTCAACGCGAAACAAAGAGGTATTGAATTGAATCAGAACGTTCTGATTCAACTTGAACAGATTGAAACAGTATTGTCTCGAATAGGACGTTTCAATGCTGGAACATTCCGCTCTAGCCGACTTCCTTTGCTAAATCTTCCTGAAGATATACTTTCTGCACTGAGGCGCGGCGAGATTGAGTACACTAAAGCCCAAGCAATTGCACGAGTTAAATCAGAACAGCAACGTTCTGATTTACTCAAGATAGCTATTGCTGAAAATTTATCTTTGAGCGAAATCAAGACGAAAATCAAAGAACTGACACCTGAAACAGAAACAACACCAGATAGAGTTTTAGCTGAACGATTAGCTGAGATTAGCAAGCGACTACAAAAAAATAAAGGAGTGAGTGTTCAGAAGAATAGAACACGGATATTGAAGCTTCTGGATGAGTTAGAAAAACTCACATCAGAAAGCTAGGTTGATGAAAGCGTTGTCCCCTATATGTCACTATGCGCTCTGCTCATGATCCAATGGAGTCAAATGAATCACTACTCGCTGATTAAGAGCGTGAGCGATTTTTTGAAGCATTGACAGAGAGTGTCCCTCGTAATCACAATCTTCCAGGCGTGCAATCACAGGCTGTTTTGTACCAACAAGTTCAGCCAGTTGTTTCTGTGTTAACCTCGCTTTTGTTCTAGCTTCATAAATCAACTGTGCCACTTCTGCATTGATTGAAGCTTCTACTACCATTGCCTCAAGCTCAGAGTCGCTGCTAGTCAGCTTGTCAATTATTTTTATTGCATCACTCGTCGAAGCCATTATTTTTTTCATCTACATAGGTGTAAGTTTTTGGGTCTTGTCCAAACTCATCAAGTTTTATTTATATAAAATAGATAATCTTGTATAGTGCTGTAGACGTTCTGCGTAATATTTAGCTTTAAATTGGTTCTCTAATTCTTCCAATTTAGATGTTTTTATAGGTTCTAAGCTTAAGTAATTACGATATGCCTCATTAGCTTCATAAAGAACACTATAAGATTGATATGATGCTTCGTTTTTCACCATAAACTCTATCAAGCTTTCTATAGTTTCACCCTGCCAAGAGTCTGAAATATCAACTTGAAATCTTTCTCTTTTAGTTGATGTGGCATCGCTCCATAAATCACCAAAGGGGACATCTTGATTTTTAAATTGTCTAAGCCATTCTCTAAAACTTATGGTCATTCTTCATTTCTCCCTAGTAGGTTTTTAGCCTATGATTATGAGATTGTAAGCATTTTGAATAATTTCATGAAAAACCGTGATTACTCTGAATGTTTATTTCAAAAAAATCTTTAAATTAAAGGAATATTAAGGCTTTCCACAGTTAACCAACAGCCAGCCTTGATATTGCTAGATACCATGAATATAGCTTTTCAAAGCTGCAAAAGTAAAAAGCAGATTTCTAATGACAATTATCTCCAATCCTTAGTTAACGAGTACAAAGAAAGGTGGGGAAACTCCTATGAAGAGGAAGACCAATGGTGGGGTGACAAAACATTAACTTGGGATAAGGCAATTGAAAGAGCTTGGAAATCCCGACTTTGGCATGGAAAGATGCACGGTCATCAATGCCGAGTTGCTAATAAGTTATCTGAGGGGTTAGAAGTTGCATTAGCTGATAAAGTACAGCCAGAAAGCTTTAAAGATTTTCAAGCTTTGCATATATGGTTACAGTCTATTGTTAGTAGAATTAGAGGTTTAGGAGCAACAACAGCGTATGATGTTGCACGACGCTTAGGTGTTTGGCTGGAATTAAAACCAGTTGTAGTCTATCTACACGCAGGAACCGCTATTGGAGCTAGAAAATTTGGCATCAAGGGAGAGACTGCACTGCTTAGTGCATTTCCACAAGAGATTCAAGTGTTGGGCCTATTTTACTGAGGAGCCGTCTCCTCCTGAAGTTCCCTCCCTTCAGTCCCCACATAAAAGGGTCACAGACCCCGGTCACATCAGTAGTAAGTAATGAAACTGATGGAGTGC
>NZ_JACJRG010000005.1 GCF_014697125.1 Anabaena minutissima FACHB-250
GGGACTAGATGGATTAAATCTTACCCTAGCCCGGATAGTCCCACTTTGTTTCCAACTTGATTGCTTATCAGGCGAGTCCTTTTGTCAATAGGGTTTGAGACGCGCTAACCCTGATTTATTATAGAACTTAATATTGTGAATTAAGTCTCTACAATATATCGATTATTCTCGACCCATATTGTCTGGTATATTTGGTGTTTGAACTGTTCTCCAATCTTCTGAATAAATTCCTTGTTGAACAAAACGGTGAAAACTTGAATATTGCCACTCTTTGGGAGATTCGCATAAACCATGATTGACAGATAGCAAGGCGGTAGGGTGCGTCAGCTTGAGTGGATGATTTAATCGCGAAAATGAATCTATGCTGACGCACCCTACAATATGTCGGTTATTCTCGACCGATATTGTCAGGGATATTTGGTATTTGAACTGTTCCCCAATCTTCTGAATAAATTCTTTGTTGAACAAAACGGTGAAAACTTGAATATTGCCATTTTTTGGGAGACTGACATAAACCATGTTTGACAGGATTGTAATGAATATAATCACAATGGTTAGCAAAATCTTTTTCATCTCTAATTAAATGTTCCCAATATCGCCTTTGCCATAAATTACCTTCTTGGCGTTTTTGGCGAGATTCACTAATCTCTGCTGTAATGTTTAACTGTTCTGCACAACTTTGGGTAACAAAGCTTTTAATCAATCGCCAACGAATCGCATAATTACCATCATTTTCTGGTAAAGTCCAGATACAATGAATATGTTCTGGTAGAAGAGCGATCGCATCAAGAGAGAACGGATAAAGTTGCTTAACTCGCCTAATAGCCTTTCTCAAATTGTCTCTTCCTATATCGCTACATAACCAAGGGATTCTTTGGTAAGTTACCTGTGTAAAAAAGAAAGTACCCCCACAGGCTATGACTCGGCGATAATTAGACATAGTTCAGTATACTATTTCAGTATTATTTCATTTTAAGCACAAAAATTTTAACTTACACTAATTTAGGGTGCGTCAGCTTGGATACACTATTCCATCATGAACATCAATTAATGCTGACGCACCCTACAGAATAATTTTTGGGGAAAAAGTGTTAGCCTAGCTTACCGTAGTTATACATAATAAGGATAAATTTGCAGGTATATGCACAGGCTATCCCTACGCTAACGCTTGGCGACAATTTAGATTAGATATATTTCAGTTTATTAGGCAGTATAATTTAATTTTGACTGCAATTATTTTGAATTTGATGATTTAATCATACTAATAATTTATTATATAATGTAACTAATAAGTCGGAAATTATCATTGAAAATATGTCAGCAGAAACCCTACATCAAATACTTAAACAATTAGAAACACTAGAAATAGAAGAACTTCAGCAACTTAATCAGACGCTTCAGAAGCATCTTGCTAATAAAGACGAAAATCACAAGCAAGCAGCATTTCATCAAGCATTATTAGATGCTGGGTTAGTGAAGCATATTAAGCATCCTTCTTATGAGCTAATAACCGAACGACAACTAATTCATGTTGAGGGAAAGCCTATTTCGGAAACTATCATTGAGGAACGCCGTTAGATGTCAGTGTATTTCCTGGACAGTAGCGCATTAGTCAAGCGTTATATCAGCGAAACTGGATCAGCTTGGATCTTAGGACTATTCGATCCGACTCTCAATAATGAGGTATTTATAGCAGCAATAACTGCTGTAGAAATTATTGCCGCTATTACCAGGCGATCGCGTGCTGGAAGTATTAGCCTGACTGATGCGACAGTAATATGCAATCAATTCAAAAGTGATCTACAAACAGACTATCAAATTGTTGAGATCACAGAAAATATTATTAATTATGGAATGATATTATCTCAAACTTACGGCTTACGAGGTTATGATGCTATCCAACTAGCAGCAGGACGAGCTGTCAACATTCTTTGCATCGCTAATGGATTACCTGCTATTACTTTTGTTTCCGCAGATAATGAGTTGAATACAGCAGTAATCAGTGAAGGATTGATGGTAAAAAACCCTAACAAGCACCCATAGTTGATGGTGAAAAATCTTGCTGATAAATCAGCTAAACAAGTAGGGTGCGTCAGCTTGAGTGGATGATTTAATAACGAAAATAAATCTATGCTGACGCACCCTACAGAATAATTTTTGGGAAAAAAGTGTTAGATGGCGTAACCGCCCAGCATAACTGATCGCAACAACATAAAGTACAATAAAATATAATACACACAAAGCCTGTTATTACCTTTTGTGAGGCAGTCTTCATGGTACAGACCCCATCCAAACCAATCACATTGGACGAGTTCCTGAAATTACCAGAAACAAAACCCGCCAGTGAATACATAGAAGGTAAGATTATCCAAAAACCTATGCCACAAGGAAAACACAGCGCAATACAAGGTGAATTTGTACCTGTTATTAATAGTGTAGTTAAACCGCAACGTATTGCTCGTGCCTTTCCTGAGTTACGTTGTACATTTGGCGGCCGTTCAACTGTACCTGACATCACGGTTTTTATTTGGAGTCGGATTCCCCGTGACGAGAATGGAGAAATCGCTAATACATTTCCTATTGCTCCAGACTGGACAATTGAAATTTTATCACCTGATCAAAGTCAGACAAAAGTAACTAAAAATATCCTTCATTGTTTGAAACATGGAACTCAAATGGGTTGGTTAATTGACCCCGATGAGCAAACTGTGTTTGTTTACCGTCCTCAACAAGAAACTGAAGTATTTGATGAGCCAGATGCACTCATACCTGTACCATCATTTGCCAGTGGACTTCAATTAACTATTCAAGACTTGTTTAGTTGGTTGCTGTAGTGAAAGTTATGACTCTCTGACGCTATTTTACTCAAAAACAACGCCACGATCAATTTCTGCGATCGCTAAATCAACTCCGACTGACTCTAAGAAGATAGAACCCTCAAAATCGTTAAATTCACTCCGTCACCAACCTTGGGATTTTTTGGTGTAACGTTCCACAAAATGTTCATTCTGAGGCGATAGATTAAGCTTCGGATTAATTTGCGATCGCTTACGCTAGGTCTGTATATCCGTAACCCAAGGACTAGTTTGGCTTTCTCAGACCGAGCCACCACCAGAACAAATTCCATCCCGTTTCTGAAGCTTTGGGAAGAATCAAGTTACTATTGAGTAAGCTGTAGAATAATCATTCTTGAGCAAAGAGAACTTATGACCTTAGCTGAGATACTTCCGGCTGTTCAACGACTATCAGCGATAGAAAAACTCAAACTTATTCGGATTCTAGCAGAGGATTTGGACGTAGCAGAGGATATTTCGCCATTAGAACCTTTCAAAACTTACGACTTACCAACTCCATATAATAGCTTCGGAGCAGGTGCAATTTTGATGGATGCACTCAAGCAATCCGATATAGACCATTAATGATGTATGCGATTTAAGTATTCAACTCTTAGCCCAATTGCCTGAAACTTGAGAGATTGAGTTTTTAATTTTCATCCTTATATTCAGCAACACCGAAAATTTTAGTGCGATCGCTCTATCCCGTAAACTAGTTTTATTAACGCGCAATCATCGAGATTTGAAAAAAGTACCCGGATTGTTAATTGAGGATTGGACTGTTTAATTAAGTTTTTGATAGTAGGTGCGATCGCCTAGCTAATCAAGGTAATTGCATTCTGTATTATTGGGTGCGACTCACTCATCCCCATATAATTAAATTGTGACTTCTGCTAAAACTGCCAAATCTAAACTATTTAATATACTAGACTTTATTGGGCGTTTTTCATCCCAAAATACCAGAGATGAATAAAAATCTTTTGCTAGTGAAGAAGTCAAAAGTTCAAAGGTTTTAAAGGCGGTTTTTTCATCCTCAAAGCTAAGAAAGTAAACTGTATCATCAAATATAGTCGGCTTTTCAGATATTTTACCAATCAATCTAAATTCTAATTTTTTGTAAAGTCCACAAATTGCAATTTTCCAAGGATAAAAACTATATGACCCAACACCAAAAATAGAAAATCTGGGCTTATTCTGATAAATTTTACTTTTTCTAATATCTAATAATTTTTCATGTGTTTCTAAATATTTCCATGTTTTAGGAGCTAAATATCTTATATTTTCAGTTGGTTCACCAACAAATTTTTGAGTAACTAAAATATATCTGTCAGTTGCAATTGTTTTGTTCTGAGCAACATAAGAACCTTTGATTAAAGGAAAAAGATAAGTTTCTTCTATATCAACAATTTCCCCTAATCCATTTATAAAAATATCATTAATTTTATGTAATTCCATGACACTCGCACAATCATGCTTAATGCCAGAACGCCATTTTATGTTGGTTTTATTATTATATAATTTTTCCAACCTTTTTAAAGTAACTAAATCCTTGACTAGAATTTTGTTATGATAACCTATTCGATAGTATTTTGAAGTTTCAAGATTGTCAAATATATCACAAAAATAGTTTTTTGAAATTAAATCAAACTTGCACAAAAACAAACAAGCGTCAACATTTACACTAAAATACTTTTTTGCATCTATTTTGTAAGTTGCAGAGTAAGCTAGATTGAATTTTTGAGAATGAATATAGTTTAATAATTTCCTGGAAACAGAATTTTTACAAAGCATTGCCAGATAACCATTATGCTTTTGCAAGCATTGCACAAGCCGAATTAACATCCATTCTGATATATCAAAGTTACTCTTACCAGTGATTGCATCTAATCCATGATGGTTTTGAAAATTGTTCTTTATTGGCAAGTTTTCACTATCAATACTACCTTGTTTTGAATTTGTTACCCAAGGGAAATTACCAACTATTAAAATTTCCTTATTGAATTGCCCTATGATTGATGACCAATCAACCTGGAAGAAATCTCCACATCTAATATCGAATCTTTTATCATTTAAAAAAATCTGTTTCTCTTTAATTTTATCTAAATAATGAGAGTTTATCTCAATTCCGAAAATCTTTTTTGCTCTTGGAAACGAATGTGAAGCCGCCTCGATAAAATTTCCTAGTCCACAGGTTGGCTCAACTATAATATCTGGATTTACACCCAGTTGAACTAGCTTTTCGCATATTTTTTCAGCTAATTCTAACGGCGTTTGAAAATCTCCATATTCTAATTTTCTTTTCTCAACATTATGAATCATGGATTCTTTCTATAAACAGTAAGTATGCCATCTTCTTGACCAGCACGTTCTATTACTCTTCCATATTGAAGCCGCCACTGCAAAGCATTAGAAATGGTCAAAAATCCCTGCATAGGTGTATTTATAAGTATTTCGTCTGCGATGTTACCTGCCTCAATCTCATCGACTGGTAGATTGCGATCGCTCATAAAGGCAATTAAATCATCTTTGTTCCCTTCATTCGCCAAAATATTGCAGATTCCGCGAGTCATCTGGAAATCTGCTGTTCTTTCAGCACTGACGTAAATCGTATGCAAAATGTTTAGGGTCGCTGTGCGGTTGGTGCTATTGTCTGTTTTATCGTAGACGAAAATCAGCAATGAATACCCAAGCCCAAAAATCTTTTGCCGTGCAGATTTAAACGGACATGATGATTGTGGTTGTCTAATGCTTGTTACCTTGACATCTACAAATAATCCTGGAAAGTCAATACCACTTGCAGAATTCCCCTGGATAAACTCATACCGTTGTTTGAGATAAAGTCTAAATTTTTGCTCTATTTATGTTCCGACTGCTTTCCCATCAGTAACACCGTAAAGTAATGGTTCTGGGTGTATGGACTCGGTGGCTGAAAATGTCGCAGCTTCTATGCAGAGGGTTTCTGTGGTCAAGATTGTCATGGGTGTAGCAAAAATTAGTATAAAAATTATAAATGCTATGTGCCTTGGAATTAACCACTATAACTATGAGACCTAGTATTCTTGTAGTGCGATCGCCTACACTGTGTCTTTTGTGCCTTGGCGTAGCTTAGCATAGCGACCACTCTATCCAGTAATAGCGTCTCAGAGAAAAAGAAAATGGTAATTGATTATATAGCAGAAACTTTTGGGTATTCTCTTTATAAGCATACATTTGTTAAACAGCACTGCACCAAAAAGTCATAGAAATTCAAATCAGTTAAAGTCCTTATGTAACACATCTCACATCTTTGATATAAATGCAATTTTTTGTGCTAATAACTTCTCGACTTTCATTACTGAAGCAAATCTTATGATATCAGCTAGAATTGGTAATTATTTTGCATCCCCAAAGACAGGTGTAATAGGAAAATTAGTTAGTATTTCAAATAGTGAATATGACTTACTGGTCAACAACCAAGTTTTTCAGTTAAATCATTCACAGTTTCATAAATTGATACTAGTCCCAGACACTATACTTCACGTATTAAACTGCCCAGATGAAATATTGTTAGAAACTCATAAGCAACTTATAGATTCTTTTCTTGATGCAGCTAGATTTTTATACTATGATGGAAATCTTGAATATGAAGTGCTTCAAACATGGCGGGAGAAACTTGGATTTACTGTTGCTAATGAAATTTCTTCATTATCGAATAATGACAACTCATTAGAATATGGTGGTCTATATTTGGGCGGGGATTGGAGAGATGATTACGATGCACGTTACTAAATTTTGACCAACGAATATTTATATTCAATACCCCAAATAATTATTTTGTCTAGAGTTGAGGCGATGTTTACAACAGGCTACGCGATCGCCCAAATTTCCCACATTAATCTAAAATAATAACAATCAAAATAGTCTTTCATTTTACAGTTTTCATCTAACCCAAATTTAAGCAAAACCCAAAAACCATACCCAATAAGAGTTATATTTTCTTAAGCCGCAAAAATATATTGTTCCTAGATAACCCTAAAACCTGTATTTAGGCTAAAAATAGACTCTTTTTTCTCCCCTCACCAAAAAACCTTACCTCATCTGACATCTGCGCCCTATCGCTAGGTTCGGAGTAATCCCAAGAGTGCATTTGACGGAAGGGAAGACCCATCTTTTGGAAGACGTACTTCTCTTTAATACCAGAAGCGATTAAATCAGGCTTCTTAGCTTTTACGAACTCTTCAAATTCGTAGGCGGTAACGTCATCGTAAATGATGGTGGCGTTATCGATGTAGTCAGCTGTACGTTTGTAATCGTCGTTGTGACCGAATTCGTAGCCAGTACCAACAACCTTGATACCCAAGTCTTCAAAAGCGGGAACAACGTGACGAGGACGTAGACCACCTACGTACAACATTACGGTGTTACCTTCTAGGCGAGGACGGTACTTCTCAAGTACAGACTTCATTACAGGTGTGTACTTAGCAATTACCTTCTCGGCGTTTTCTTGAATCTTGGAGTCAAATTTAGCTGCGATTTCACGTAAAGATGCAGCAATCTTGGTAGGACCGAAGAAGTTGAACTCCATCCAAGGCATACCGTAAGCTTCTTCCAAACTACGGCAGATGTAGTTCATAGAACGGTAGCAGTGGATCAGAACCAACTTAGCAGCAGGTCCTTGGATCAACTCGTTGAGAGTACCATCACCAGACCACTGAGCTACTACACGTAAGCCCATTTCTTCTAACAGCATCCGGCTGGCCCAAGCATCACCACCGATGTTGTAGTCACCGATTAAGGCTACATCATAGGGGCTTGGCTCGAAGTCAAGTCTGTTTTCTTTCTTCAGCTTGTCGTATTCTGGGAAAATCCAGTCACGAATAGCATCGTTAGCGATGTGGTGTCCTAAAGACTGAGATACACCACGGAAACCTTCGCAACGTAAGGGTATAACAGGCTTACCAATTTGCTTAGAAGTTTTCTTAGCTACAGCTTCGATGTCATCCCCAATTAGACCGATGGGACATTCAGATTGAATGGAAACACCACGGTTGAGTGGGAAAAGAACGTCGAGTTCTTCAATGAGTTTAATGAGTTTTTTGTCACCACCGAACACGATGTCGCGTTCTTGGAAGTCGGAGGTGAAGTGCATAGTACCAAAGGAGTTGATACCAGTTACACCAACGTAGTAGTTACGACGACCAGACCAAGACCAGTAACCGCAACCTACAGGACCGTGGCTGATGTGGATCATGTCCTTAATAGGACCCCAAACTACACCCTTAGAACCTGCATAAGCACAACCACGGGCGGTCATTACACCAGGAACGGATTTGATGTTAGACTTAACGCCGCAATCAGACTTGTTTTCTTCGTGGACGTTGAGGTGTTTTTCGCGTTTTTTGCGGGATTTTTCGGGATAAGCTTTCAGAACTTCTTGAAGAAGTTCCTTATTTTCATCTACAAGATTCTTGTTTTCTGGAGGTGTCATAGTCTGCCTCGATGACTCTTACGAATGGGGAAATAGAAGGATTAAAGGGAGGGGAGAGGGAGAAGTGGGGAAGGGAGAGTGGGAAGGAAAATTACTTCCTCATCTTCCTTTCTCCGTATCTCCTAATTACGGCATTACCTATTTGGTAGCTTCTGCGGGCTTACCAATGATTTCTGCGTGCTTGGTATCGTCGTCAAGGATACCGTATTCGATCAACAGTGCTTCTAGTTCATCCATTTCAATTGGTGTAGGAATGGTGAGCTTGTCGTTGTTGATGATTTTCTTGGCTAATGCGCGGTATTCGTTACCTTGAATGCTGTCTGGTGCGTACTCGTTAACGGTCATCCGACGCAATTCTGCGTGTTGAACGATGTTGTCACGAGGTACGAAGTGAATCATGTGGGTGTTCAAACGTTCAGCCAAGTTTTCAATCAATTCAGCTTCCCGGTCAGTTTTACGGCTGTTACAAATCAAGCCGCCCAAGCGCACACCACCAGTGTGAGCATATTTCAAAATACCGCGAGCGATGTTGTTTGCAGCGTACATCGCCATCATTTCACCAGAGGTAACGATGTAGATTTCCTGTGCTTTACCTTCACGGATAGGCATAGCGAAACCACCACATACAACGTCACCTAATACGTCGTAGGATACGAAGTCTAGGTCTTGGTAAGCACCATTTTCTTCTAGGAAGTTAATGGCGGTGATGATACCACGACCGGCGCAACCTACACCGGGTTCTGGACCACCAGATTCTACGCACTTAACGCCACGGAAACCAGTCAACATGACTTCGTGGAGTTCTAAATCTTCTACTGCACCGCGTTCAGCAGCCAAGTGAAGAACGGTTGTTTGAGCTTTGGCGTGGAGCATCAAACGGGTGGAGTCGGCTTTAGGGTCGCAACCTACAATCATAATGCGCTGACCCATTTCTGCCATAGCTGCTAGGGTGTTTTGGGAGGTGGTAGATTTACCAATACCGCCTTTACCGTAGAAAGCTATCTGTCTAATATTTTCGTCAGTCATGGTTCTTTATTCCTGCAATTAGTTGGTTAGTTGGTTGGTGGGTCTTTGCGTTTGTTTGTGGGCTGCTCATGCCGGATGGAGCTTTGGCAGTGAGCCTCATGTAGAACGTCGCTAGAAAGGGGGCGAACGCTCCACAGAAAAACCAATAGAATTAGTGTGCATAAGATTTAGTGCTGAGTGCTGAGTGTTGAGTCTTGAGTCTTGAGTTGTGAGTGCTAGACTGCTTCGACTACAAGATTGGGACTGATGCGATCGCGTAATCTGGATTCAATTGCTATCTTTAAAGTTGCTGTAGAGCTAGAACAAGAGCCACACGCGCCTTGCAGCACTACTTTGACAATATCGCCGTCTACGTCGTAGAGTTCTACATCTCCGCCGTCGGCTATCAATACTGGTCTAACTTCTTCATCTAATACTTTTTGGATCAGGGCAATCTTCTGCACGTTGGTTAACGGTCGTTTCTGCCCGGAATTAGCTATTTCTTTAGCAGGGTTCACGCCATTTGTGTTGAGATTCGTTGCGGCGTTCTTTTCCTTTACATCTTTAATGATATCATCAATTTTAGCTAAACAAGAACCGCAACCGCCACCAGCTTTGATGTAATTTGTTACATCTTCGGCACTGGTAAGGTTATTCTCTGTAACCACGCGACGAACTTTGTTTTCACTGATACTAAAGCAAGTACAAACTAACGCCCCTTCATCATCGTCATCATGGGTAGCGAGAGGAATGCCACGATAGTTATAGATAGCAGCTTCTAGAGCTTCTTGCCCCATGACAGAGCAGTGCATTTTGGCTTCTGGCAAGCCACCAAGGTAATTAGCTATGTCTTTATTAGAAACTTTTAGGGCTTCATCTAAGGTCAGACCCTTAATCATTTCTGTTAATGCGCTAGAAGAAGCGATCGCACTGGTGCAGCCAAAGGTTTGGAAGCGAGAGTCAACAATCGTATCAGATTCGACTTCAACTTTGATGTGCAATCTCAGCGCATCACCGCAAGCAATACTACCTACTTCTCCCGTGGCAACCTTCACGCCAGGTTCGCCGTTTTCTTCGATGACTCCCTGATTCTTGGGATCGTAAAACAGTTCTAATACTTTATCTGTGTAGTCCCACATATTTAGTTCTGAGTGCTGAGTGTTGAGTGAAGAGAGGTGATAGGTGACAGGTGATAGAAAATCATCTGTACCCTGTAACCTGTACCCTATTCCCTAATTAATGATGAGCCAATGTTTGTGCTTGTGCTTGCAGCCAACCCGCTTCGTCATTTTTGAAGGGAGAGAGCGCGCGGAGGCGTTCGACAATTTCGGGCATGACTGCAATAACGCGATCGATTTGTGCTTCTGTAGTGTAGCGACAAAGACTGAAGCGAATCGAGCCGTGGAGGATTGTATATGGTAAACCCATTGCCCGGAGGACGTGGGATGGTTCGAGTGAACCAGAGGTACAAGCTGAACCAGAGGACGCACAGATGCCATGTTTGTTCAGGAAGAGCAGAATAGCTTCGCCTTCAATGTATTTAAAACCAATATTAGTGGTGTTGGGCAATCTCTGCGTCACATCACCATTAACTTCACACTCAGAGATTTTAGCGAGTAAGGATTGTTCGAGGCGATCGCGCAGCCTTGTTTCTTTCTTAATTGCTGTTTCTATGTGTATTAATTCCAATTCTGCGGCTTTACCTAAGCCAACAATTCCCGGTACATTCTCTGTACCTGCACGCCGGCCGCGTTCTTGGTGTCCACCAAGGAGCAAGGGGCGAAATCTCACACCACGTCGCACATACAAAGCCCCAATACCCTTGGGTGCGTGGATTTTGTGGCCGGATATGGTTAACATATCGATGGTGCTGGTCTTCATGTTCAGAGGTATCTTACCTACTGCTTGCACCGCGTCTACATGGAAAATTGCGCCACGTTCCTTAACCCGCATCCCAATCTCTTCGATGGGGAATATCGTTCCCGTTTCGTTGTTGGCATACATAATCGTCACCAAGGCAGTGTTACCTGTCAACGAGGCTTCTAGTTCATCTAGATCCAATTGCCCATGACGATTTACTGAAAGATAGGTAACACTATAGCCTTGGGTTTCTAATTGTTTGCAGACATTCAAGACTGCGGGGTGTTCAACTTGCGTAGTGATGATGTGACGTTTTTCTGGTTGGGCTAACAATGCAGCGCGAATGGCGGCATTATCACCTTCAGTTCCACAACTAGTAAAAATAATTTCTGATTCATCAGCACCCAACAAAGCTGCAACCTGTTCTCTGGCTTTTGTTACTGCCTTCCCAAGTTGCCCCCCGAAGGTGTGCATACTAGAAGGATTGCCGTAATAATCGGTCAGGTAGGGCATGATTGCCTCTACAACGTCTGGGTCTACCTTAGTGGTAGCATTATTGTCGAGATAAATAACACTCATCTTTATACCCCTAAGATTTCACCCTGATGCTTTTGCAGCTGATCGGAAAATTTTTGAGAATAACAATTAAACCAACGATCCCAATAGTCTTGTTTTTTTGTCAATTTCGCTATAACTCGGTTGTAGTTAGCAAACCAACCTTCCCAATAATCGCTAGGTACTTTAACGCAACCATCGCAGGTAGGGCAACCAGCCTTACATTGAGGGACGGTGTGAATGCCACCAACGCAATTTGTACATAGTTCTGTATCAATCCAGTGTTGACCGTCTTCAGCAATCTTGATTGCACCAGTAGGACATACAGACAGACAAAGCTTGCAGGAAATACATTGGCTGGTGATTTGGTAAGCCATGACTATTCTCCTTGTTGAGTGGGAGTAGTGAGTGGGGAGAGGGGAGAGGGGACAGGTGACAGGTGATAGGAAATCATCTGTTCCCTGTAACCTGTTCCCTGTAACCTATTCCTTATTCCCTTCCTTGACGTATTGCTCGTGAAACTCTAAAGCAACCTTCTCAATCACGTCGTAAGCTTCTACAGTCTGTATGCCAGCTTGGAGCAGTTTTTCTTTGGGAGATTCGCCAATTTTGGCAACTAAAACTGCTTTGCAATCTGCTATTGTTTTCACAATATTGTCAAATGTGGCAGCTTCGCCGTATCCACCTTGACAATAGTGATCTACCTTACGGTGACTGATAAACTTAACTTCGCTGCCATCCACTTCGTAAACTTGGAATTCCTTCACATGACCGAAGTGTTGGTTAACTAATCCACCGCCTTTGGTTGCCACTGCAACTAAGATTTTGGGGCTGTTGGCAACTTGTTGCTTGCCAATTAGTACCTTTTCTTTAGCTACTTTCAGTTCTTCTCTAAATTTCTCAATACCTGCGTGAACTTCTTGGCGTTTAGCGAAGTCGTATTCTGAGTCCATTTCCAAGAATTTATCTTTAGTAAATTCTTGGCTACGGTCTTCTCCTAATAAACCTACAGCATCGGCGCGGCACTGGCGGCAATGGCGCATCATTTTCATGTTGCCAGCACATTGGTCTTGCACCGACTTGAGTTCTTTCTGTGAAGGGCCGCGCTGACCTGTTAAGCCAAAGTGTGTACCGTGTTCCGGTGCAGAAATTAGAGGCATGATGTTGTGCAAGAATGCACCGTTTTCCCGAATCATCTTGTTGACTTCAACTAGATGTTGGTCGTTGATGCCGGGAATCATGACGGAGTTGACTTTGCACAAGATGTCGGCTTCTCTAAGGGCTTGTAAGCCTTCCATCTGCTTCTCTAGGAGAATCTTCGCGCCTTCTACGCCTCTGTAACGTTTACGTTTGTAATGAACCCAAGAATAAATCTGTGCGCCGATTTCTGGGTCAATGGTATTTAAGGTGATGGTAACGTGGTCGATATTTAGTTGTTTAATGCGATCGATATATTCCGGCAGCATTAAACCGTTGGTTGATAGACACAGCTTAATATCTGGGGCTTTGTCTGCAATCAACTCAAAGGTGCGGAAAGTCTTTTCTGGGTTCGCCAGAGGATCGCCAGGGCCAGCAATTCCCAAAACTGTCATTTGGGGAATTTTGCCTGCAATGACTAAAACTTTGTGTGCTGCTTCTTCTGGTGTGAGTAATTCGCTAACTACTCCAGGACGACTTTCGTTAGCGCAGTCATATTTACGATTGCAATAGTTGCACTGAATGTTACAAGCAGGAGCTACTGCAACGTGCAACCTGGCATAATGATGATGAGCTTCTTCGCTGTAGCAGGGATGTTTAGCAATGCGTTCTTGGAGCTTTTCATCGATTTCCACGGTGGAGCTGCTTTTGCTGTCGCATCCGCAACCACCTGATTTTGCTTGGGTAGAGGTCGATTCAGTAACGGAAGAGCCTGTAACTGGTAGTGTCATTGAATTTCGCAAAGGTCGGTGGACTAGCTGCCACTGTGGGAGATGCTGTTGCTACTTTTGTTGCCTGACGAATGGAAGTCGCTTCTGTTACACTACCTGTAGCGGATTCGCTAAGTAGGTTAGGCGATGAAGTCCTGGGGTTTCGGCTGGTGTGTGTCAACTTTGGGTCTTGGTAGAATTTGTGTGTACAGCCGCGACTTCTATTCAGGAAGGCATAGTGCTATCTCATCCCTCCACTCACTTTCGGCTTTTGTTTTATGTAGAAGCGTTAAGTGATTGGCGATATAAGATTTATAGCAGTAGTCTTTGACTGCCTCGCTGCGACACTCTGGAATAGAATTTATTGGATTTATTAGGGTTGTACTCAAAATCTAAAACTGTGATTTTGAGCGAGTTTAAATAATTTTAAAAAATCTTTTCGGGTAGGGGTTCTAGTATTTTTTAGTTGGGGTACGAGTATTTATGGAAAGGGGTTCAGGATTTAGTTGTACTCATCTATGACCCAATACTAGCAAAGGTTTAAGTGCTGTTTGGGCTAATTTCTGACTATACAGTTTTGTACTCAAATCCTCCAGAAATCTTGCTCAAAGTCATAATTAGCAAGGGATTGAGGAGGGAAAAACTGGGGTATATTACGTTGTAATACCCCAGATACGTGCGAAATTCAATTCTGTATCCAACATATCATTTTTTTTTAGATAAAAATGCAATTTATATTTTTTTAATCTTTAATTAAAAGTGATATTCAATAGTGCTGATAAATCTTATATAGTAGGCTTTACAAGCTTTGGCAAAGGGCAATGTTAATGCAGATTATTTTCAATAATTTCAACTTTATTTCTGTTTTATTTCTGTTTTTATTCTAGGTTTAAATACTCTCAAAATATAGGAAATGAGAATTTGCAAAAATCATCACGCCTATGGAGACGTTGCACTGCAACGTCTCTACACATCCATCGTGTTAACAGCACCATATTGTTGAGTTTCTGGAGTTAGATGCAAAAACAACGCTATCAATACCACTCTTGAAAGTTACTCAATCATCATCGAATCACTAAACTAAACTCATAACGCACTCAATCAAGAACACAGGGTAGCAGGAGGAATGCTATGAAAGCAGTGATTATCCGGCGGTATGGAGCTACTGATGTTTTACAGTATGAAGAATTAGAGCAGCCGCAAATCAAGCCTGACGAATTATTAGTGAGGGTACACGCTAGCAGTGTTAACCCCATCGACTGGAAAACCCGCAAAGGAATGTTGAGCTTTCTGACTGGGAATAAATTCCCGATGATTTTGGGGTTTGATGTGGCGGGGGAAGTGGTTGCTGTTGGTTCGCAAGTCACACGTTTTCGAGTAGGAGATGCAATTTACGGTAGCACTAAGTTTCCAGGGGGAGCTTATGCAGAATTTGCGGCTGTTCCAGAAAATTTGGCGGCGTTAAAACCGACAAATTTGAGCTATGAGGAAGCGGCTACTGTACCCTTAGCCGCCATGACAGCACTGCAAGCTTTGCGCGATTTGGGTCATATCCTCCCCAGACAGAAGGTGTTAATTAATGGTGCTGCGGGTGGGGTAGGTATGTTTGCAGTGCAAATTGCTAAAGCTTTCAATGCTGAGGTGACAGGAGTTTGCAGTACCAAAAATTTAGAGTTTGTGAAATCTTTAGGAGCAGACCGCGTTATTGATTATACAGAACAAGACTTTACCGCCGAGATGATACAGTATGACATTATCTTTGATGCGGTAGCCAAGCGATCGCTAGCTCATTGTAAAAAAGTTCTCAAACCCAATGGGGTATACATCAGCACTCTACCCACTCCAGAGGTTTTGATCCAGGGTTTTCTCTCTATGTTTCTTCCTGGTCAAAAAGCAAAGTTTGTGATGGAGAAACCCAACGCGCAAGACTTAGTTTACCTAAAAGAGTTGATTGAAGCCGGGAAAGTAAGAACTGTAATTGATCGCACCTATCCCCTACAGGAACTAGCGGCGGCTCATGCGTATAGCGAGAGTGAGCGCACTGTGGGGAAAATTGCTATTTCCGGCGGTGGGATTTAGCCATAATAAAAAACAAGATACCCGAATTTTGAGAAAAATCGGGTATCTGAGCGTTAATATACTTACTCATTTGGAAGTGCTTGCTGGACTTGTGCAATATCCAAATCTAAAGCCTGTGCTATCTGTTCCACAGTTAAACCCAGTGCTAAAAGTTTAGGTACAGCTTGTAATTTTGCTTCCAAACGTCCTTCTTGTTCACCTTCTTCTCTAGCTTCTTGATAAACCCGTGTCTGCTTCAATTCACTTAATCCAAACATCGCCTCTATCTCCTTTCGACTCATTTGCGGAAATTTATAAACCAAGATTGTCTCTATTAATTCTAGTAATTGTTTTTGTGGAAATTGCGAGTTTTCTGCTTGAATACACCGTCAATTCTGAAAGCTGCGTTAATAATACGCGGACTCTGGGGAAAATATTATATATGCCAATTGGTGATGCTATAATTAGCAGTAAATAAATTTGTTTTTTAATAGGAATATTAAAATGAGCAATTTACCTGTGAAAGTTTTATTAAAAGAAATTGATAATTTAAGCAGAGAAGAAAAAATACAATTAATCCATTACTTAACTAGACAAATAGAAAATAAATACTCCGAAACTGAATCAGAAAATTTAGTTAATTTCTTTAAAAATTCTCCTCTATTTGGTGTGGATATAGATTTAGAACGTCAAAGAGAGCTTGACAACCGCCAAGTAGAATTATGAACTATATTTTAGATACAAATATTATTTCTGAATTAATATCTCCCCAGCCAAATCAAAAGGTAATTGGGTGGCTAAAAGGTTTAGAGGCTAAACAAACTTTTTTAAGTGTAATTACCATTGGTGAAATTAGAAAGGGAATTGAAAAACTACCTGAATCATTGCGAAAAAAGAATATTCAAGATTGGTTTGAGAATGAATTACTTGTGCAGTTCGAGGAGAGGATTTTACCTTTAGATTTATCCGTAATATTGTTATGGGGTGAGTTGGTAGGAGAGTTAGAGAAAAAGGGACGAAAGTTACCTCCTTTAGATTCCCTTATTGCTGCTACAACAAAATATTACAACTATACTTTGGTTACTCGTAATGAAAAAGATTTCTCTGGGATAGAGATTGTGGTTTTTAATCCTTTTAATGAAACATGAGATTAAAACGTTGCTAATTGCTAACTGCTAACTTAGCACTCGCTACTCTAGCCGCCAAGTTTTGATGGTTTTGTCAACACTACCACTAACTACGGTGGTTTGATCATGATTCGTATTACTGATATCTGTTTGGTGCGTGACGGCAAGTTGAATATATAGATGATGTTTTAAATCTTATCGTTGCCGTCACACACTCTACGTTACTATGTTACTGTAAAAATTGTTGTATTTCAGGTGTTTCTAACAACTTCTTTGCATCAGCAATCAAGACATTACCCCAAAGATTTTTTTTAAGAAATGACTCATTGGCAAAGTTTTTATTGATTTTTAGAGCTTGTTTTGCCGTAATTAGAGCTTGTTCTTGCTCCCTTTTTTTATACAATGCTACAGACAATGCTAATAAAGGTTCTGCAAATTTGCTATCAATTGCTATAGCTTGTTGCCATTGTTTAATTGCTGCTTCAATATCACCTTCTTCGTATTTAATCAATCCAATATTGGAAATAGCAAATGCAAAGTTGGGATTAATGTTGATAGCTTGGTTGTAATCTGCAATTGCTGCTTGCTTGTCTCCTAATTCATGACGAACTGCACCCCGGTTGAAGTAAGCATCTGCAAAGTTGGGATTAATGTTGATAGCTTGGTTGTAATCTGCAATTGCTGCTTGCTTGTCTCCTAATTCATTGCGAGCTACACCCCGTTTGATGTAAGCATCTGCATCGTTGGGATTAATGTTAATAGCTTGGTTGTAATCTGCAATTGCTGCTTGCTTGTCTCCTAATTCATGGCGAGCTACACCCCGGTTGATGTAAGCATCTGCATCATTGGGATTAATTTTGATAGCTTGGTTGTAATCTGCAATTGCTGCTTGCTTGTCTCCTAATTCATTGCGAACTGCACCCCGGTTGAAGTAAGCATCTGCAAAGTTGGGATTAATGTTGATGGCTTGGTTGTAATCTGCAATTGCTGCTTGCTTGTCTCCTAATTCATAGCGAACTGCACCTCGGTTGATGTAAGCTTCTGCATAGTTGGGATTAATGTTGATGGCTTGGTTGTAATCTGCAATTGCTGCTTGCTTGTCTCCTAATTTATAGCGAGTTAAACCCCGTTTGAAGTAAGCATCTGCATAGTTGGGATTAATTTTGATAGCTTGGTTGTAATCTTCAATTGCGCCACTAAAATCTTTGTTGTTGTATTTTTCTAATCCTTGTTTAAAGTAAGGATTAGCATTTTCCCTTAATTTCATCGCTACTGGATTGGTGGTTGTAGCCTGATTTGAGTGTTTTAACAAATAATAACCACCAGGTAACAATATAAGTAGTGGAATCATAACAAGATACTTAATAATAGACTCTAGAATAGACTTTTTTTGTCCTGGTGGAGTAACTGGAGGTGTTACAGCCTGAGTTCCTGATAGTGGCTGTGAATTTAAAGCTTGTAAAACTTCTTCAGCCGAGTGATAACGCTGCCGATGTTCTTCGTGCAGTAACTTATCTAGTATTTGCCCTAATTCTTGACTGACTGGTTGCGGTAAATGCTGTCTCCAACTCCCAACCCAACCATAACCTTGACGCTTCCACAATTCCCAAGGATGAATCCCAGTCAACAGGTGAAAGAAAGTTGCACCGACGCTATATAAATCACTGGCTGGGTAGGCTTCACCTCCCTGCATTTGTTCTAGTGGTGCATAACCAAAAGAACCAATGGTTGTTCCTTGTGAAGTCATCACTGTTGCTGTCAGTTGCTTTGATGCACCAAAGTCAATCAATACTAACTTCCCATTGCTGTCACGAATGATATTCTCTGGTTTGATATCGCGGTGAATGACTTTCTGTTGATGAACTGTTTTAAGAATGTCTAATAAATCTAGTAATAATTCTCTAATTTGCTGCTCTGTGAAATTTCCCTGATTTTGTAATTCTTTTAATAAATTCTGCCCGTCAATAAATTCCTGTACTAAATACAGGCGATTATCTTCATTAAAATACGCTAACAGTGTGGGAATTTGGGGATGTTTGCCTAACTGTTGCAGTCGCTTGGCTTCTTGTTCAAATAATTCTGTGGCTTTGTTGAGTGATGCTGTACCCTGTACTTGGGGTGCGAATTGCTTGATGACACAATGCTCATTTAATTTGTCGATATCTTCTGCTAAATAAGTTTTACCAAATCCCCCGCCACCTAATGTTTTGATTGGGCGATAGCGGTTTCTCAACACGATTAAGGGAACACCGCAGCTAGAGCAGAAATTTACACCGTCGGGATGGGATGGGTTGTGGCAAGCTGGATTTAGGCAGCAGGTCATAACTGTGCTTATATGGACAAAGTGTATTCATTATCGCTTAAATACAACTTATTCTGGGTAGATACCGCAAAATTTCTGAAGCTTTCTTGGGTTTGGCTGTTGCTGGTAGGACTCATGATTATTTGTGCCACAATTGAGAAACGGACAATTAATCCCACAAACGAACAAGCACAAGCCTGTGTGCGTGTCTGCCAAATGTTATCAAACACCTATGGCAATGTAAGCTGAGTTTATGCCCAAGAAAATTAGAGAACTCAAAAGCTTATTGCTGCAAGCAGGGTTTACTGATAAACCTGCAAAGGGTAGTCATAGTAAATGGATACATCCGCTATTATCTCAAGCTATTATCATCGCTGGCAAAGATGGGAGTGATGCTAAACCTTATTTAGAAAAACAAGTTAATCAAGCACTTGCAGAATTACAGAAAATAGCAGCAGAGGAGGAGACAGAAGAATGAAATACACAGTTATTATTCAATGGTCTGAGGAAGACCATTGTTATGTGGTTTTGTTACCTGAGTTTACCAATGTAATGCAGCCTTGTACTCATGGAGACACGTATGAGGAAGCTTTAAGAAATGCTCAGGAAGTTTTAGAAATGCTGATTGAGACAGCTTTAGAAAATGGTGAATCTTTGCCAGAGCCGAGAACATTAGGAAATTCATTTCAAGTAGCATGAATATAATGTTTTCTATCTATTGATAATCTCTGTTATGCCTGTATTTTCTGCAACCTGCAAAAAGGGTCAGATTTGGGTTCAATTAATTGGCGGAATGGTGAACTTGTGAGGTTTTTTAACCCTTGTCGAGACTTTTGGGGAGAGCATTTTCAATTAGATGAGGCTGTGATTCAATCACTAACGGATGTTGGCGAAGTAACTGCACGTATTCTAGATTTTAATGCTGATGAACGGGTGATTGAACGACAAGCTTTCATCGTATCTGATCAGTATCCATCGCCATCGGCACTAAAGCGGATAAATAAGTAGGCTCAATGTGTTAATTTGCTATTACCGATGGGCATTTTATACTTAGCAACCATTGCTATTTAAACCATAGAATTACACTGGTAATTGTACGATGCCCTATCAAAATATTACAGCCTCCCTGTCGCCAGCAGATATTCAAGAAATTAAAGCAGCACTACAGACAATTCAACGCAAGTTACCTTTTTTGATTACTCTCAGTCCTGAAGAACGGCGCAAGTTGGTAAAAATGGGTGATAAAAGTCTGGCTTTTGTGAATAATAGTGTTTCGGCGGCTAAGTCTAACCCAGAAATTTTGCCAGCTAGTTTTGATGTTGATGAACTGGTGCGGGATTATCAATTAGCTACTACACTCGCTGAGGTTTTAATCTCTATGCACCAACTTGCTGAACAGGTTGATGATACGTTAATGGCAGTCAGTAGTGAAGCTATGACTAGCAGTTTGACTGTTTATGATTATGTGAAGACTGCGGCGAAAAAGACTCCGGGTTTAAAAACTGTCGCTGAACAATTAGGGGAGCGTTTTAAGGCTATTAGAAGTAAATCTACTAAAGTTACATCGGGTTCTTAATCAATTAATTCTCGTTGACGAGTATTTTTGCTCCGTTCATCTATCTCAGATACTCGTTGACGAGTATTTTTGCTCCGTTCATCTATCTCAGATACTCGTTGACGAGTATTTTTGCTCCGTTCATCTATCTCAGATACTCGTTGACGAGTATTTTTGCTCCGTTTATCTATCTTTGATACTCATCGACGAGTATTTTTGCTCCGTTCATCTATCTTTGATACTCGTTGACGAGTATTTTTGCTCCGTTCATTAGTCAAGATGTAAATTAATTTGATATAGGCATTGCGTTACGCTGCGCTAACACACCATACTGGACTGTCTAGGCTAAAATAGTGCGTTAGATATAGGTTGGGTTGAAGCTTTGCGATCGCGTAGTGTAATGTAGGCAAACCCAACATTGATTGAGAAGTTGGGTCTTATACTTCGACCCAACCTACAAAATCTAATGCAACTGATCCGCTTTTGGAGTTTTAGTTGGCGGATGTGTAATTTCCCCCTCGCTGTAACCTAGATCGTACATACTAGCAGCTTGAGCATCTTGCTCTGGGGGCGTTTTGGGTTTTCCCGCCCAAGCATCAGATTTTCCCAAGCTAAAACAATCTTCATCAGTCATCCCAAAACCGAGTGTGTTGTTTTTTGTCTTATTCATCGATGCACTTGCGAATGGCTAGGGTTTGGTAGCAGCCATAATTTATGATGTTTGCATTACAGTTTGACCAAAAGCCTCTAACCAGATACAGATATTTTTGAGTTTCTGGTTGAAAGACAAAAATAAGGTGAAGAATTTGGTGGTTGAAGTACCAAAATTATAAGATGGATATAGTAACTGGGAATACAGAAATTTGGGTTGTAGTCTTGTCTACTTGATATTCCAGTGGGTTTGAGTACAGCTTAATATATCGCAAAATATATATTTGAAATCGTATCAAAGTCTTACATATTAAGTTTTTTGTAGCGAGTACAAAAATTCTGAACCCCTCACTTAAAAATACTAGTACCCTACATTAAAAACACTAGTCCCTCTACCCCAAGAGAAATTTTAAGCTGATGGAAGTTGCGGGTTGGGGGGGTTGAGTACAAGCTTAATTAATCCAATAAATCCAATCAAGATGGGTTGTACTGTCCTGTTGGGAGTGGCCTGCTATAAGCATAAAAGCACACGGCTCTTTTACCCAGACAGTACCGATGCAACAGTCTTTAGATGATATCGATAATCCACCTGATTCAACTCATACATCCTGGCTGAAAAGTCTTTTATCTGGCAGTTTTTTAGAGCCATTATTGAGTGATTTTCTCATTATTTTTGAACGTGACCCCGCAGCGCGCAATTGGCTGGAGGTGGTTTTTTGCTACCCTGGTTTGCACGCTATCTGTTTACATCGTCTTTCCCATTGGTTACACCTGCGGGGTGTGGTGTTTTTCCCCCGGTTGATTTCTCATGTGGCTCGGTTTCTGACGGGAATCGAAATTCATCCAGGTGCAGAGATTGGTAAAGGTGTGTTTATCGACCACGGGATGGGGGTTGTGATTGGTGAAACGGCGATTGTGGGAGACTATAGCCTAATTTATCAGGGTGTGACTCTGGGCGGTACTGGGAAGGAAAGCGGTAAACGCCATCCGACTGTGGGGAAAAATGTTGTGGTGGGTACTGGCGCGAAGGTTTTAGGTAATATTCAAATTGGCGATCGCGTCAGAATTGGTGCTGGCTCAGTTGTCTTGCGTGATGTTCCCCAAGACTCTACAGTCGTGGGGATTCCCGGACGGATTATTTCCCGCAAGGAAAAAAATAACTCATGTCCCCTGGATCATGGGAAATTACCTGATGTGGAAGCGAATGTGATGCGATCGCTGCTGGCTCGGATTGAGCAACTGGAACAAAAACTGCAAACTCTCACCAGTCAACCCCAAGCAGAAAAACTTGTGAGTAAGGATAAGTCATGATGTTGGGTTCTGATATGTTAGGTGATATCGTATTGCAGATACCATTGTGCGATCGCTGGCAAATTTATCATCGTTTGCAAGAGTTGATGATTCCCTGTTCTTGTCCTCCTGATGGCTCGTTGCGGGTACAAGTGAACAGTTACTTGACAGCAATTTTAGTTCGCAGTACAGTTATGCAATTTCTAGCCCCTCGTCAAGAACTGCTTGACTGGCTAGAACGTTGTTGGAGTTATTAATTCGTAATTCGGATCAGGGTGCTGTTAGTTTGGCGAGGTGTAAACTCATATTGAGTAGCAACTGGTACAGCGCGACGAAAAGCTGACGAAATAAGCATTCTTTTTTTTGACTTTTGACTTTTGACTTCGGAGTGAAGCGACGTGAAGACTGACAACAAAGATATAGAATTGCTACATTTTTTACATAATGAACTTGAGCTTTCCCATAAAGATATTGCTATAGCTTTAAAACACCGCGAGTTTGATCCTGCACCTTTACCGATGTTACTTTGGCAATATGGCTTAGTTAATTTAGAACAATTGGAAAAAATTTTAGATTGGTTATATATCTAAGAGTATTTGATAAATTTAAATTATATTGTCAACAAAAGCTGATTATTTTAGTGATTTACTGAAAAATAATTATATTTTTTCTCAGGCTATTAATGTATCTATTAGTTTGTGAAATAGTATTTAAAAAATATTAAATTTTCACGACAATGCAAAAAGAAATCTTGTAACTATCCGCTATTTTCCAGTATTTGCGGATATTTTTAAATATCTATATTCGGATAATTTGATATTTAAAAATTGTGTAAAACTTGCAAAGAGATTCTTAAACTATACATAGTTTCTGTCTACTGTCATACAGATATATTGTTATTGTTTAGGTAATATTTAGAAATGATGAAGATGAATTATTAAGAGTGGGAGCTTAGAGCATTTACCGTTCATTCTTCACCAGTTATTCTCAGCATTTACCAATACCAGGGCTTGTAAAAAAGTGAGTTTATTCCCACAGAAAATATATTAAGAAAATTGCTAAGAGGGATGTTTGAGATGAACAAGATTCTCATTAATGACACTACATTACGTGATGGAGAGCAAGCCGCAGGTGTTGCTTTTACCTTAGAAGAAAAAGTAGCGATCGCTAAATTTCTTGATAGCATTGGTGTTCCCGAATTAGAAGTAGGGATACCGGCGATGGGAGAGGAAGAAATGCGCGCTATCTCGGCAATTTCTAACTTAGGTTTAAGTGCTGATCTCCTGGCTTGGAATCGCGCTGTCATCTCAGATATTAAAGCTTCTATTGCTTGTGGAATGAAGCGTGTACATATTGCTATCCCGGTTTCGGGTATTCAAATCGCCGCGAAATTCCACGGTCAATGGCGGATAAGTCTGCAAAGACTCAAAGACTGTATCAGCTTTGCAGTTGATCAAGGTCTTTGGGTAGCAGTAGGGGGCGAAGATTCCTCCAGAGCGGATGAAAGCTTCCTCTTGGATGTCGCACTTTCAGCCCAAGAGTGGGGTGCATCACGCTTTCGCTTCTGTGATACCGTAGGCGTTCTTGATCCTTTCAGCACCTATGGGGAAATAAAGCAACTGGTTTCTGCTTTATCAATTCCTGTAGAAATTCATACCCACAATGATTTCGGTATGGCTACAGCCAACGCTTTAGCTGGAATTAAAGCTGGAGCTGCATCTGTAAATACTACAGTTATTGGCTTGGGTGAGAGAGCTGGTAATGCTGCTTTAGAAGAAGTGGTCATGGCCATCAAACGCATCTATGGCGTAGATATGGGTATTAAAACAGCCCGGTTGTTGGAATTATCACAACTGGTAGCAGCCGCCTCTGGTGCTAGCGTACCACCTTGGAAAGCGATCGTTGGTGAAAATACCTTTGCTCACGAGTCAGGAATCCATGCTCATGGTGTCATGCAAAACCCCGACACCTACGAACCCTTTGCACCGGAAGAAGTCGGTTGGGAACGTCGCTTGGTACTAGGTAAACATTCTGGACGACACTTGGTATCTAGTTTACTAGAGCAAAATGGGATTTTTCTCAATGCAGAAGAAACCCAGTCTGTTTTAGATGCAGTCCGCCAACAATCAGTCAAGAAAAAGCGCAGTTTAACCACCGAAGAACTGCTGAACTTGGTAAAAGAACAGAGGTATTCTCATGCAGCGCGATGAATACGAGTTGGATTTAGAACCCGCTTTTGAACTTGGAGAAAAAGTCAGACTTCGCAAACAAATTAAGAATGATGGCACATTTCCAGGGAGAGAACTGGGGGAAATTTTAGCGAAAAAGGGAGACATTGGTTATGTATCAAGTATAGGAACTTTTCTACAGCGTTCCTATATTTATGCAATACATTTTTTGGATAAAGGAATCATTGTTGGCTGTCGGGAAAGAGAAATAGAATCTGCTGAGGAAAACCATGAAAGTGATGTTACGAATGGATAATGGCGGTAACTTAACAGTCTATGTTCCTAAAAAAGACCTAGAGGAAATAGTAGTTAAACAAACAGATGGTGCTGAAGGCAAGATTCTGACCCTAGCTAACGGTTGGGAATTAGAATTTCTGGAAATACCAGATGCAAGTAATTTACCTAAAACCCTAGAAGCTAAAAGAATTTCCTAAAATTTTTAGCAGCAGGTAAAAAACCATTTTTCTCTCTGTGTCTTTGTGTCTGGAGTGGTCAAAAAATATTGAACCACAGAGCCACAAAGACACAAAGTATTTTCTAGCCAAACCTTTTTGAGTTATTGAACATGGGTGACAAATTTTTGACGTTATCAGAGTTTAATCTTGAGGGTGACTTTTTAGGTTTTATTGGCAATAAACCTAAAAAAGTTAAATACTTAAGTTTGGCAATTCCCTCTGGAGATGTGTTAATTAAACTACCAAAAAAGTTACGATCTTCCTTGAGTTCATCTTTAGAAATAGGTGAACGTATTAATATTTATGGGGTCGGTAAATTAAATCGATATAAAGGTACAATCAAACTCAAAGCTTATCAAGTAACAACACTTAGTGATGGTCTACGCTCCCATCTCCATGAAGATTTACCATCGCAACCATCAGCCAAGATTATGGTATGTCAAAAATCTGGTTGCATGAAACGGGGTGGTAAAGGTTTATTATCAGATTTAGAACAGACTTTGTGCGATCGCGGTTTACTCGACAAAGTAACTATCGAACACACAGACTGCCAAAAACGCTGTAGCAGTGCGCCCAACTGTGTTTTAATGCTAGGTAAGAAGAAATACAAGAAAAACTGTCCTGAAGCGATCGCCTCACTGTTGGAACAACACTTCACTCAACTCTATTAGATATCTTTGCAAAATACTGTAGAGACGTAGCGATACTCCTTCTCTACAAGGGTTCTGGCTAACGCTAATAACGACTCTACAATATTTCAATCAGCAGAAAAACTTTTAACATAAAAAAATGGAGTCCCTCTCACCAGAAAGACCCCATTTTTTATGTTTTTCAGCACTAGCACTTACTTTAGAGCTGACAACAAACTTGCAAAACTAGGCAAACGCGGCGGTTTTCACATCGTTATTTGCCAGAATTTCTTGCAATTCATCGGCATCTACAGTTTCTTTATCCACCAGCATTTGCGCGATTTGATCTAAAATGTGGCGATTACTGACTAACACGTCTTTAGCGCGATCGTAGGCTGTGTCTACTAATTTACGAACTTCTTCGTCAATAGCAGCCGCAGTTTCTTCGGAGAAATCACGCTCTGACATGATATCGCGACCGAGGAACATATTACCTTGCTGACGACCGAGGGCGACAGGGCCGAGTTTATCGCTCATGCCAAATCGGGTAATCATTTGACGCGCTACACGAGCAACTTGCTGTAAGTCGTTGGAAGCACCTGTGGTAACTTCTTCTTCACCAAAGATAATTTCTTCAGCTAAACGACCACCTAAAGCCACAGCCATCTGATTTTCTAGATAGGCGCGGCTGTACAAGCCGGTATCCATGCGGTCTTCGCTGGGGGTGAACCAAGTTAAACCACCAGCACGACCACGAGGAATAATGCTGATTTTTTGTACTGGGTCATAGTCGGGCATCAAAGCACCAACTAAAGCGTGACCAGCTTCGTGATAAGCTACTAGGGTTTTGCGTTTTTCGCTCATTACCCGGTCTTTCTTCTCTGGGCCAGCTAAGACGCGATCGATGGCATCATTGATTTCATCCATCGAAATTTCCGTTAAGTTGCGTCTTGCTGCCAAAATCGCGGCTTCATTCAGCAGGTTAGATAAATCTGCACCGGTAAAGCCAGGGGTACGGCGAGCAATTTTATCTAGGTCTACGTCTTTGGCTAGGGTCTTACCACGAGCATGGACTTTGAGGATTTCGCTACGTCCAGCATAGTCGGGACGGTCTACGACGACTTGACGGTCAAAACGACCGGGACGTAATAAAGCTGCGTCTAGTACGTCAGGACGGTTGGTAGCGGCAATAATAATAATGCCAGTGTTACCTTCAAATCCATCCATTTCGGTGAGTAACTGGTTCAGGGTTTGTTCCCGTTCATCGTTACCACCACCTAAACCTGCACCCCGTTGACGACCTACAGCGTCAATTTCATCGATGAAGACGATACAGGGAGCATTGGTTTTAGCTTGTTCAAATAAGTCACGGACGCGGGATGCACCCACACCAACAAACATTTCCACAAACTCAGAACCGGAGATGGAGAAGAATGGTACACCTGCTTCCCCGGCTACCGCACGCGCCAGGAGGGTTTTACCTGTACCGGGAGGGCCTACTAATAGTACACCTTTAGGAATTTTTGCACCGACGGCGGTAAAGCGATCGGCATTTTTCAAAAAGTCTACAACTTCGTTTAGTTCTAATTTGGCTTGGTCAATACCGGCAACATCGCTAAAGGTAACTTGAGTTTGAGGCTCCATTTGCACCCTCGCCTTGGACTTACCAAAGTTCATGGCTTGGCTACCAGGGCCATTTTGAGCGCGACGGAGTAAGAAGAATAAGCCCACCAGCAGTAATACTGGGAGGAATAAGCTGCTTAGTGCCTTGAGCCAGAATCCGTCTTCGCTTTGAGGTAAAACGGATATATCAACGCCTTTGGTAGTAAGAGTATTTATAAGGTCTGGGTCGTTGACTAAAGTAACAAGTTTTTTACTGGGGTCATATCTGGGTGTTACCAAAGCGGTAGAACGGTCTGCACTTAAGCTGACTTTTTCTACTCTGCCTTTTTCAACTTCTTGAATAAATTGGCTATATCGCCATGTTTCCCGACTTTCGCGCGGTTTATCAAAAAAAGCTGTGCCAAGTGCAATTACAACAATAAATAGCAGCGCGTACAGCCCCGCATTTCTCCATCTTTTATTCACTGAGGTTGATCCTCCCGTATTTGTGTGCGTAGGGCATTATTAGAATTATGTTAACTTATCTTAAGGTATAACAAAATCATTCTTCTGTCATGCTAAATAATAGTCCCCTAAGTTTTTGAAAGCTTGGATGGTAGGGATTATATTGTAGCGACCCTGTAGGCTGATTAACGGTATGTATGGGGATAATTTCCACCACACTATTAGTGTAGGCGATCGCTTCTAAGCTTTGGACTAATTTAGGTGTCCAAGGTTCTTCTCTCACCACCTGTTGATGATTGTGTAGCCGACTCATTAATTGCTGACGGCTAATTCCAGGTAATATACCCGCAGTTAATGGTGGTGTCCACCAACTACCATCAACCCACCCCCAAAGATTACCTGTGCTGGTTTCTAGCCAATTCCCTGTGCCATCTACCAGAATGGCTTCTTGGGCATTTCCTGAGACTGTGGTTTTAGCTAGCCAAGCACCCAGGTAGTTACCAGTTTTATGAGAAGGAAGACTACGAGAGCATTCTGAACTAGCAACAGCACAAGCGACACCGTGTTTTTGCTTTGCTGCCAAATCCTCTGGTAATATTCTGCCAATTATCCATTCCCTACCATCGGGGAAGATGGTAATTCTGAGAACGGGGAAGTGCGTTAACATTGCTTCTGCACCTTGGCGTAAGCGTTTCCAGTCTGGTTGTTGCCAATTGAAAGCTTGTAGGGAGAAAAATAAGCGATCGCAATGTGCCTGCCAGTTAGTTAAACTACTATCTAGCGAATTGTCATACACTCGTAAAGTTGTAAAAACCGTTGCACCATACAGTAACCCTGGGTCATTAATATCTAATTCCAGAGTGTGGGACTGAATTAAACTACCGTTGTACCAGAACATTTTGGAAACAGGCGACTGGGGACTAGGAATTTTAGATTCTAGATTTTAGATTTTGGATTGAATAATCTAAAATCCACTCATTGCAAATCCACTCATTGAAAAGCTGGGGACTGGGGACAGAGAAAATGACTAATAAACTTCTTGCATAAATGCTGAAGCTGTCATGTTGAGTGAAGCGAAACATCTCAAAGATTGTACATTTAATTCAGAATGGCACATCTCATTTTCAGACTTTTGTAAGAGGTTTAATGACTAAAATTTAATCTTTTGGTGGCAATTTAATACTATTAGTACCGTCGGGGTTGGTGATTACTGCTCCCCCTAATTTCTCAATAGCACTAATTGCTCTTTTACGAGTTTGTTCATCAACTGGATTACTTAATATCATTGACCAAGTAGCAATCTGGGCATATTTACTATCAGGGTTACTGCTAAGAAACTCGGCAGTTTTCTGAGAAGTGAAAGCTACAAGTTGACTTTCTTCATCTTTATATTCACTAGCCCAATTAGCTGCTGTTTCAAAAGATTTCTGGGCAGCTTGAGAATTTCCCAAAAATAATAACTCATCAATACCTTTATAACGCCAAATATAATAAGATTTCTCTGGAACATGAGGAGATAAAGATTTTAAACCTTCTTCTATTATTGCTATTGAGCGTTCTGGCATGGCAGCATAGATAGATGTGCTGCTAGAAAGACTCAGATAAGCTGCTAAAAATTTGGGGTCACGTTTTAAAATAACTTCAAAATATTCTGGACTTAGACTATATCCAGTTCTTTCACGGACTTCATCATCACCAAAGTATTGCAAAAAATTTAGATAAGCCCAGTTTGCGACTAAATTATCATAGCCAAAACTGGGCGTTTGCTTGAGTAGATTTAGCCTTAATTTTTCTTGCTGTAGTCCTTTTTCTAAAGTATCTAAAGGAATATATTCCCGACTATTTAATAATTTTTGTAGCCTGGGCGATTGCATAGAGCCAATCCCTAAGATACATAAAATCACTACAAGAGGTGTTACGACACTTTGACGCGATATCAACATAGTTTTTCTATCTTTTTCGGCAGAGTTGCTCATTGTGTATAGTATTATTCCCGTAATAAGGTACTTCCAGATCAACAAATATCCAAACTGTAGGATGCGTCAGTGAGATCGAACCTAACTATACTCAGAAATTATTCATACTGACGCACCCTACCCAACCATACAATTGCGGATAATTTATTTTTTGGTGTTCCCTTAGTCTTTTCGATAATTAACGTAAATCCACACTTGATGATTACTTTTTATACTGCTTGTACTGTTTAATTCTAGATTATACACAGCTATTCCTTGTCATCTTTACTTAATTTTATGAAGTAAAGCTTGTCAAATTTCCCACATCCATTAGAATTGTACTCGTCTACATTGAAACCTTTGATCTTTAATTAGCTCATGGAAATTACTGTAAAAGAAGCGTCAGGTACAAACGGTCAACTCATCAAGGCTGAAAGTGGCAATTTTCAATCAATCATCAAGCAGCTAAACTCTAGTAACCTGAGTAGTAACAACATTATTGATGCGATGAAAGCCGCAATAGCTGAAGTTGTCGAGTTAGAAATTACTACTTGGGTTGTAGAACCATCTACTCAGTTAAATGAAGAATTAGAACCTAGTACAACATCTGCTCAACCAGGTAACAGAATTTATACCAAGATAAATTTAATCGATGGCGATATCGAAAATGAGATTGGTAGTCAATTTCTTTGTAGTGGCCCTTATGCAGAACTCCTCAGTTTTCATTTAGATCAAGTCAAGGATAGTCGAGAAATCATGCAAAAGAATATAGAAAGTGTGCATAAGGTCTATAAGATTCTGATGGAGATGGCAAATTCTCGCAGGACAATATAACTAATTAATATAATTTTTGGGTTGTCTAATTAGTGAATTATATAGCCAAATACCTACAGTGAATTATCTGGACTTGTAGGTTACTTTGCTTGTGATTGTAAAAACACCAAATTATTACAAGTTTTTGCCAAGATTAAAGAGGTAGTAACTGTGGTTAATAGGACTCAAGCTCAAGCTAGAGATAGTCTTGCAAATCAAAATGCAGATAAAATCAAGGTATCAAATACTACTCAAGGTAGAGAAGGAATTCAATCTAAGTCTATAAGTTTATTAAATAAATTTGTATCTTCAGTGCAGGTATTAGTTAAAGATATTACCGCATTAGAAGTCAATACAATGATTGTTAATAGTATTAGTGGTACTAAATTTAGTGCTTGGGAAGCATACCAAGAAATATATTCCATACATGATAAAGATTACTTTGATGTTATGGGAATTCCTGAACAATTACACGATCGCTATAAAAGTTTATTTTCAGAATTAGAAAGAGAGTATTTCTATCTTCTCATTGAAGATGTAAATCACACAATGAATGATTTGCAACATGAAAAAGTTAGAAAATATCATCAGCGACTACATCTTTTAAAGGAACTTAAGAGAGGAAAAATAGTTGAATCTGATCCCAGATATGTAGAATTAGCTAGACCAATATTACCTGCACCTGCTCCAGTAATAGATGATATTAATCAAGAAAAGCAGAGGAATTGGGAACAAGAATGGCAAAGCAATTGTGACGAAATTCAAGCACTTTTAAATAATGAAAAGTTTGTGCGGACACTGCGTAAAATTATTGAACTGAAAGCGGCTTTGGATGGTGGTGATGTTACTAGTAACAAAATTGATACAATTTATGCCCAAACTGTTATGCAGTTAGATGGTGATATTATCACCAGATATCACAAAGACCTATTCGATTTATCAGAAGATTCAAAAAATTTAATTCTGCAAATTCACAATGAAGGAGTCGTTGCTGGCGAAAAACAATGGCGGGGAATATTAGATTTCATGATTAATTTGGTAAAAAGTCTGGCAAATATATCTACGAATGGTCAACGATAAGACATACGCAAAGAGTCTTGCTGATGTTACCTTGGTTTTTTTATTGCCTATTCCTCAAGGTAATAGTGTTGAAATTAAGGTTGAACAGTCTCAATGTAGTTTTTACCTGAACCAGAAGATTGTAGAGCAAATTCAGCAAGCTCAAAAAACAGGTCTTTCTGTAAATATTCCGCCTAAGTTACTCATTTATCTTTGGTATTGTACTTGCTTTCAGCATAATTTTGTTCCAGATAGTAGAGTGGAACAAGATAAAAATAAAAGCACTAGGTCTTACCTGATTTTTCTTATGAATATTTTGAGAATATTGAGGAGTAAGTATTTACAAAATCAGACAAGCTTCCAGGTTGGATGTACTTTTAATTCTTACTATAGCCAAAAGGAATTAACTGCCGAAGATTATCGAGAAAAAGACTGTCTTTTACAAAGTGTTGTCTTGTTTTATGGTGATGTTATCCAGAAAGTTAAAAAGGATTTTCTGCAAAATAATGCTAACTTAGTAAATATTATTTCTGCTCATTATTGGTTGGTAGATCAGTTACTAAGTTCCTTAAGAAATAATTTAAATATGCTAGTTTGGGAGTTCGCTTCCTTATTTCCCTCTGGATTCTTAGTTAGTAAAATAAGTAGGGTAAATATATTTAATTCTAATAATAGTTTAATCTGGTTGATTTTGACTTGGTTAGGATTAGCTTTATTAGTTGCCACTAGCAGATATATAATTTTCAAACAACTTCAAAAACTGGCTGCTATTAATTATAAGTATATCAATTGGCTGGCGTGGGGAATAAGTTGTATAATTCCGGCGATCGCTATATTTTTAACTCAAGAAATTCAAGCAATTGATATCATGCTCTTCTCAATTATATCAGTTGTTGTACCTCTAGTAATTCAACAAGTTTTAAGTTTTATTTGGCCGCAAGTTTGGAAACTAATTTTGCGTCGTGTGCTGTGAAGATACAATAAAAAGACGCGATAAATCGCGTCTCTACAAAATAATTACGAATTAATTAATAAATGCCAACATTCCTGAGCGATCGCCCAATCTTCTTGAGTATGAATTACTAACACCCGAACTGTAGAATCAGGGGTGGATATATCTTCATCTACAGGGTTGTTTTGATTTTTCTGGGGGTCGATTTTTAACCCTAAAAACCCGAAGGCTTCAGCCGCAGCCTGACGAATTCCGGCGGATTTTTCACCGATACCGGCGGTGAATATCAATACGTCTAAACCTCCGAGACTCGCCAGCATTGAGCCAATATTAGCTTTTAAGCGATGCACAAAGATATCCCAAGCTAATTGGGCGCGGTAGTTACCTTGGGTAATAGCTTCCATCACTTGGGGTAAATCGCTGGACACACCAGAAATTCCTCTGAGTCCAGAAGCTTTATTTAATACGTAATCTAGTCTTTCGGCGGAGTAATTATGTTGCCGCATGAGGTAAATGATGATCCCCGGATCTAATGAACCGCAACGGCTACCCATCATCAACCCATCTAAAGGTGTGAAACCCATTGTGGTATCAATACTGCGACCATTTTCTACGGCGGCTAGAGAAGCACCATTACCGAGATGACAGCTAATAATTCGCAGAGATGCTAAATCTTGACCGAGGATTTGCGCTGCACGATGAGAACAGTATTGGTGACTGATACCGTGAAAACCATAGCGGCGGATACCTTGTTCTGCCCACTCATAGGGGCCTGGATAGATAGCGACTGCATCGGGTAGGGTGGAATGAAACCCGGTATCAAATACTGCCACCTGGGGAACATTTCCCAAGCTTTTTTCTATGGCTTCAATGCCTTCTAATGCGGCGGGGTTATGTGCTGGTGCTAGGTTTGATAGACGCGCGATCGCCTGTTTTACTTCCTCTGTAATAATTACGCTATTACGGTAACTTTGCCCACCATGTACCACCCGATGTCCCACCACATCGATTTCTGATAATTCACCAATTACTTTGGTAGCACCGCGACTGAGGGTATACAGCATATACGCAACGTGTGCCTGACGGGAATCACCATAGATAGACTCATGTAGCTTTTCACCTGTGGCGGTTTTCACCTCAATTTCTGCCACACCCCGGTCTTGAGTCCAATTAACTTTCCCTGTCCATAGGGGTTGGGGTGCTTCATTTGGCATAGCATGATCAGGGATTTCATACAGGCAACTTTTTTGGCTGCTAGAGCCTGCATTCAAAACTAGTACTTTCATTACTTTTGTGGATTTTAGGTTAGTGAAGTGTGAACTATATAGTTTCTAAATTTCCTGTATTTAATAATCTTATTACCGATAATCAGGGAGAAGCCAAGACGTGAACCGTTTCAAGAAGCTATCCTCAATCGTATTCCTGTTATTAGCCTTCATCTATCCGCCTGCTATGGCTGAAGCTAAGGATATAGGGACTAGTGACTGGGTGGAAAAAGGTCTTAATACTCAACTAATTGAGCCGGGTGTGGAGTCAGAGACAAATGTAGTTGGGGGAGGTGAAAGCGGAGAACTTTTGCTGGCTCACCGACGGTATAGACGGCATTATTATCGGAGATCGCGGCATAGACGGCATTATTATCGACGACGCAATCGTCATAGACGTTATTACAGACAATATTATCGTCATGGACGATGGCAGAGAGTTCGCGATCGTCATGGACGATACATATATCATTGGCGGCGATATTAAAGCAATTCGCAATTAAAATACCTTGAACGTCAACTGAATAGTTTGTGGGTTTCCAGCCCTCATTAATTGAAATTGCGATCTTCTCTACGTTCTCTTCTCCCAAAGGGAGACGCTACGCGAACGAGAGGCCATTACAAACGAGAACAAGCGAATTGTTTTGACATTCCCTGAATTAGAAAATTGGGGAGTGTCAATCTTTACATCTCGTAATAATTTGAAAAACATAAATCAATCAAATCCTCTGTAAAATTTATGACGTATAAAACTGTATTTGAAAAAAGATTTCATTGACTTAAATAGAGTTTAAAAGCAAATTAATATAAGTTTTACAATACTTTTGTAGTTAGACAAACTTAATATGAAAATAGGTCAAAAGCCTTTTATAGTCAAATATTTAGCATCAATATATATATTTTTATCCATCAAGATTAATAGTTATTTGTATTAAATATTTCTCCTATAGAATTAGTCAAATAAAACACCATAAAATTGAAATTTTTTATACAGCACAGCAAAAATTCAAAAATCTTAATCAGATAAATCAACCATATCTATCTTAAGATAGAGGTTTCAGTATACACACTTTATTAGTGTTCCTTTATGACTAAGTGTTACTGAATTGTTTTTTTACTAAGGAAAAATAAAATGAAAAGTTTCAAAAAGCTATCTTCGATAGCTGTATTGGTGTGTGCCTTCATTTATCCATCTTCAATAGCTCAGGCGAAGGATATTTCTTTGGATAACCTTTATACACAAGGTTTCGGCACAGAGACAAACCTCGTTGCAGCTGAAAATGGAGAGCTACTCTTAGTTAGACGGGATGATGATGGTCGGCGACGGTATATCCGTCGGAGACAGAATGCGCGACGGCAGTTTATTCGGCGGCAGCAAATCCGGCGGCAAATCCGTCGTAGACAGAATGCCAGACGGAGGTTTATTCGGCGGCAGAATTTACGACCAGTATATATCCGGCGGCGGCAAATCCGGCGGCGTTACGATTACTAATGCCGTTAGTTAGGAGTTAGCTTAAACAACTAACTCCTAACGCCTAAAAAATTAATGACTGGCAACTACTCCTTCTAGATGAGTTAGTCTTTGTGCCAATAGTTTTTCTAAATCTTCCAGTGCTTTGGTAAAGCCTTTAATACCTTCGTCTAGTTTGTCGTATGCCATCCTGTCAGTAGCGTGCATCTTCTCGAAGGTAGCTTTATCCACAGCAATCTTTTCTATGCTGGAAGTAGGAGCTTTGGCGGGGTCAAGTTTGCGGGGTAGGTCGCCGATGGTGGCTTGTAATTCACCCAACAAAGCTGGGGAAATGGTTAACAAGTCACAACCGGCTAGTTCAGTGATTTCGCCAATATTACGGAAGCTTGCGCCCATAACTTCAGTCTTATAACCAAATTTTTTGTAGTAGTTGTAGATTGTCGTTACTGACAATACACCAGGGTCTTCCGCCGAAGGGTAGCTGTCTTTGCCAGTTTCTTTTTTGTACCAGTCGAGAATACGACCGACGAAGGGGGAAATCAAGGTGATACCAGCTTCAGCACAAGCGATCGCCTGATGCAAACCAAATAGTAGTGTTAAGTTACAGTGAATCCCTTCTTTTTCGAGAATTTCCGCCGCTTTGATCCCTTCCCAAGTAGAAGCAATTTTTATTAAAACTCGCTCTGGGGTAATACCAGCCGCTTTATACTGAGCAATCAATTCCCGTGCTTTAGTGAGGGTCGCTTCAGTATCGTAGGATAAACGAGCATCTACTTCTGTAGACACACGACCGGGGATAATTTGCAGAATCTTCAGACCAAAGGCAACCGCCAAACGATCAAAAGCCAAAGTCACGATTTGACTTTGGCTAGCACCTGCACCTGCGTCTTTTTTTGCTTGCAGTAAGGTTTGGTCAACAATATCTTGATATTCCGGCATTTTGGCTGCTGCCGTAATCAGAGAGGGATTGGTGGTGGCATCTTGAGGTGTAAACTTTTCAATGGCTTGGATATCACCTGTATCTGCCACCACAACGGTCATTGTTCGCAATTGTTCTAGTAAATTTTTAGACATAAAATACTCCATGATTGTTGTTTATGTAGGATTTACAATTCCCCTCTTCTTCACACCCGTTCTTATTCCTTACAATTCTGATTTTGGCAATTTTTTTTAACTATTGCCGATTAGCTGAAGTCTCAGCTTCATTTTAGGGGTGTTAGGCTGTGATGGGCTGTCCAATAGAATGCACTTTAATTAAGCTAGTTGTTCCTGATTTACCAATTGGGACTCCAGAGGTGATTACTACTTTATCCCCTTCATGTACAAGACCTGTTCTGAGGATGGTACTAACCAAATTCGTGAACATTTCTTCAGCATTATAAACAGGTGGGATCAGCAAGGGTTCGACACCCCAAGATAAAGCCAACTGGTGATAGGCTGATTCATCGGGGGTTAAAGCAAAAATCGGTGTCTGGGGGCGGTATTTAGACACAAGTTGTGCTGTACTTCCTGATGAAGTGTTACACAAAATAGCCCGTGCGCCAGTTTCATAGGCGATACGACAGACGGCTTCGGCTACGGATTCAGTGACGCTGAGACTACCTGCATCATTTGTCCAGCAGTGTCTACTACCCTCTTGCAAAGACTTTTCCGTTTCAATGGCAATATCGTGCATCATCTGCACAGCTGCCACAGGATACTCTCCCACAGCCGTTTCCCCGGAAAGCATGACGGCATCTGTACCATCAAGGATAGAGTTAGCCACATCAGTAGCTTCCGCACGGGTGGGATCGGGTGCGCCAATCATTGACTCTAGCATTTGGGTGGCGGTAATGACTGGCTTACCCGCTTGATTGCAACGCCGAATAATGTCTTTTTGAATCATGGGGACTTTGTGAATGGGCATTTCTACCCCCAAATCACCACGGGCGATCATAATCCCATCGGCGGCGGCGATAATGGCATCAATTTGCTCAACCGCCTCTGGACGCTCAATTTTGGCGATTACCCGAATTGACAAACCCGCCGATTCAATCATGCGCTGGGCAGGTTCTAAATCGTAGGGTGACTGGACAAAGGAAACAGCTACCCAATCAACACCTAATTCCATCCCAAAGCGCAAATCATGTAAGTCTTTTTCGGTGATGGAACTGACGGGTAAGCGAGTTAAAGGTAGGTTTACACCCTTACGGGTAGAAATTACCCCACCGATTTTGACTTGAGCATGAATATGGTCGGCATCGCGATCGCATACAATCATCTTCACCCGACCATCATTAATTAAAATCGGTTCTCCTGGACGTACCATTGCAAACAACGTCGGCAATGGTAAGGGTAATTCGTGAATATTGTCACCCTTCTCTTTTAAGACAAAGGTAACTTCATCACCAGTTTCTACCGTCAACCCTTCCGGTGGTAGAGTTCCCAAACGAATTTTCGGCCCACACAAATCTTGTAACAAGGCTATAGGCCGTTGCTCATCAGCACTGATTTGTCTAATATACTGAGCAGTCTGGGCATGGAATTCATAAGCCCCGTGGGAAAAATTTAGCCGCGCCACATTCATCCCGGCTTCTACCAACGCTTGCAGTCTGTCTGGTGCAGAGGTAGCAGGCCCTACAGTACAGATAATTTTTGTTCGACGCATAGGGTTATGGTGTGAGGAGTTAGGGAATGGGAATCAGTGGTGAGTGCTGAGTAATGAGTCATGACTCATGAGTGGCGGTAATGCTTTAGCACCCTCATCAGGAGTAAAATAAGTAACAATGAGTGAGTTTACCCTCACTCAGCACTCAGCACTCAGCACTCAGCACTCAATACTCAGCACTCTCTTAAACTGTGACCAGTTGTTCTTTCTGTGCCATTGACAACATTAGGTCAACTACACGGTAAGAGTAGCCCCATTCGTTGTCATACCAAGCGACCACCTTGAAGAAGTTTGAGTTCAATTCAATACCAGCACCCGCGTCGAAAATACTGGAATGGCGATCGCCTTGAAAATCTGTAGACACTACTGCTTCGTCGGTATAACCCAAAATCCCGGCAAGTGTTCCTTCAGCAGCCGCTTTCATAGCTGCACAAATTTCTTTGTAGCTGGTGGATTTGCTAGTTTTGAAGGTTAAATCCACTACAGAGACATCAGGGGTTGGGACTCGGAATGCCATCCCAGTTAACTTACCCTTCAACTCTGGTAAAACCAGTGCCACTGCTTTCGCTGCACCTGTGGAAGAAGGAATAATATTTTGGGCTGCACCGCGACCACCCCGCCAGTCTTTTTTACTGGGGCCGTCTACAGTGGGTTGGGTTGCAGTCATGGCGTGAACTGTAGTCATTAACCCTTCTGCTAAACCAAAGTTATCATTAATTACTTTGGCGATCGGAGCTAGACAGTTGGTAGTACAACTAGCATTAGAAACAATCAAATCCTTACTGGGATCAAAGAGTTGATGGTTAACACCTACCAACAGTGTCTTCACTCTTTCTGGTTCTTTGGTAGGCGCAGAAATAACTACGCGCCTTGCACCTGCTTGTAGGTGTTTGGATGCACCTTCATAGTCTGTAAATAGTCCGGTCGATTCTACGACATAATCTGTGCCAAGTTTACCCCAAGGTAATTCGGCGGGATTTCTGACTGACATACAAGGAATGAATTGACCATCAATCAAAATACCATCTTCTTTGGCTTCCACCTGACCTTGATACTTACCATGAGTAGAGTCGTACTTTAATAGGTAAGCCAGGTTATCTGGTGGTACTAGGTCGTTAATACCCACAAACTCAATATTGGGGTTGTTCATGCCAGCGCGAAGCACAAGCCGCCCAATACGACCAAATCCGTTGATGCCAACTTTTAACTTCGTCAAAACAAACCTCCTCTTAATCTTAGATCGCCTCAAATTTGAGGCGAACGAACTTATTACCCTAGCTTCAACACTGGATTTCGCCGGGTGAATTTTGGTATGACTTAGATGATCGTGACAGTCCCAGAAGCCAAAAGCCCAATTACTTGGCATCTTTTAAGGTTTTGGCATGGGGAGAAGACTTTCCCCATTGCTCCCTGCTCCCCTGCCTCTCTTAATACGGCCACTGCCAATCACGAATATCTGGCATATCTTCGCCGTGTTTCTCAATGTAGTGCTTGTGTTCGATCAACTTGTCTTGGAGATGTTGTTTTACATAAGCAGCTTTGTACCCTAGTTTGGGAACGCGATCGATTACATCCATAACTAAATGGAAGCGATCTAAATCGTTCAGGACAACCATATCAAAGGGGGTGGTGGTAGTTCCCTCTTCTTTGTAACCGCGCACATGGAGGTTTTTATGGTTGGTGTGGCGATAGGTAAGACGATGGATTAACCAAGGATAGCCATGAAAGGCGAAGATGATGGGTTTATCGGTGGTGAAGAGAGTGTCAAAGTCCTTGGGACTTAAACCGTGGGGATGTTCTGTGTTGGGTTGCAAGGTCATTAAATCTACAACGTTGACTACCCGCACTTTTAAGTCTGGGAAGTTTTGCCGCAAAATATCCACAGCCGCTAAGGTTTCTAAGGTGGGGACATCTCCAGCACAACCCATAACTACATCTGGTTCGCCACCTTGGTCATTACTTGCCCATTCCCAAATGCTGATTCCTTTGGTGCAGTGTTTAATTGCTGCATCCATATCCAGATATTGCAGTGCTGGTTGTTTGCCTGCCACGATGACGTTGACGTATTGACGGCTTCTTAAGCAATGGTCTGTCACCGACAAGAGGGTGTTGGCATCGGGGGGCAGATACACGCGCACAATTTCGGCTTTTTTGTTCATTACATGATCAATAAAACCAGGGTCTTGGTGAGAGAATCCGTTATGATCTTGCCGCCAAACATGGGAAGTCAGTAGATAATTCAGGGATGCGATAGGTCTACGCCAAGGAATTTCACGAGTAGTTTTCAACCATTTGGCGTGTTGGTTGAACATGGAGTCAATAATGTGGATAAATGCTTCATAGCAAGAGAAGAAACCATGACGACCTGTAAGTAGATATCCTTCTAACCATCCTTGGCAGTTGGTTTCACTGAGGATTTCCATTACCCGACCATCGGGGGACAGATGGTCATCTTCTGGGAGGGTTTGGGCTACCCAAGTTCGGTTGGTGACTTCTAAGACGGCATTGATGCGATTTGAGGCTGTTTCGTCAGGGCCAAAGATGCGGAAGTTACGACTATCTTGGTTAAGTTTCATCACATCCCGCAGCAACTCACCTGTTACTTTGGTAGCTTCAGCAATGACTCTACCTGGTTGGGGAACATCAACGGCATAATTTTGGAAGTCGGGCATCTTCAAGTCCCGCAACAAGATCCCGCCGTTAGCGTGGGGATTGTCACCCATGCGGCGATGTCCCTGGGGAGCAAGTTCTGCTAGTTCAGGAAACAGTGTACCGTTAGCATCGAAGAGTTCTTCGGGTTTGTAACTCTTCATCCACTCTTCTAGGAGTTGGATGTGATGCGGTTTACTAGCTAGATCCCCAAATGGTACTTGATGCGATCGCCAATAATCTTCTGTCTTTTTCCCGTCTACTTCTTTTGGCCCTGTCCAACCTTTGGGGGTTCTCAGGATAATCATTGGCCACTGAGGACGTTTGGTAAACCCATGTATACGGGCTTCTCGTTGGATGTTGTGAATTTCTGCCGTAATGATATCTAAAGTCGCTGCCATCTGCTGATGCACATCCGCAGGCTCTGAGCCTTCCACAAAGTAAGGTTTGTAACCATATCCTACAAATAGGCTTTCCAATTCCTCGTAACTCAACCGCGCCAAGACTGTGGGGTTAGCGATTTTATACCCATTCAAGTGCAGAATCGGTAACACAGCCCCATCTGTAGCGGGGTTAAGAAACTTGTTGGAATGCCAACTAGTAGCTAATGCCCCAGTTTCTGCTTCCCCATCACCAACAACCGCAGCCACAATTAAATCAGGGTTATCAAAAGCAGCACCAAAGGCATGGACGAGGGCATAACCCAGTTCCCCGCCTTCGTGGATAGAACCGGGCGTTTCCGGTGCTACGTGGCTAGGAATACCACCAGGGAATGAAAATTGTTTGAACAGTCTTTGCATCCCCTCAGCATCTTGGGAAATATTGGGGTAATACTCGCTGTAAGTTCCTTCGAGGTAAGTATTCGCTACCAGTCCAGGCCCCCCATGACCAGGCCCAGCAATGTAGATCATGTCTAGGTCATACTTTTTGATGATCCTATTCAGATGAACATAGATAAAGTTCAATCCTGGGGTTGTTCCCCAATGTCCCAGTAGTCTAGGTTTGACGTGTTCTAAAGTGAGTTTTTCTTTGAGTAGGGGATTGTCAAGTAAATATATCTGCCCGACTGACAAATAATTAGCTGCGCGCCAGTAGGCATTCATTTTATGCAATTCTGCATCGATTAAAGGCTTTGTCTGTGGAGGACTTGCTAAGGTCATATCACTCTCCATTACATATAGTTGTGCCGAATTTCTTCTTTATGCCAGTGTAGTTATCTACAGTCTGAAGGTCATCTTACCCATGACAAATTTTTCCAATTTATGCTGAAAAATTAAGGTTTATTAGCCATTGACTACACTGGCATCAATCTAAAAATAGAACTCCAAAAATTGCGGGCATGACCTGTAGGAAAGGTTAACAGACTTTACATTTTAGTGAATAATTTTTAACATTGATTTTATGTATTGTTAAGAACGTTACCAATGTATTGAATCTATCTATGCCTGAAAGAAATATTACTTTTGATATAGATTAATCAAATTATGAATAAGTGTTGCAATAACTACACATTTAAAATTCAAACTTGAATAATTACTTACTCAGGACTTAGCACTCGTTTTTCTACTTCTTCATTTGCGGTTTGAAATGTAAGCAATAACAGTATAATTGTACTATTATAGGCATAGTTATAACAAAGCTAGATAAAGATAGTATTATTAAGAACTGTTTCACGCTGCCTCTCATTATTGGCCTGTCAATATGTCAGATCACAAGCTAGCCGCATCCCTAAATGGACACCTCCCCTACACCAACCCCCAGAATACAATTCGGATTCGCGGCGCAAGACAGCATAATCTGAAGAATATTGACCTGGAGTTGCCGCGCGATCGCCTAATCGTGTTCACTGGTGTATCAGGTTCGGGTAAGTCTTCTTTGGCGTTTGATACGATTTTCGCTGAAGGTCAACGGCGTTATGTAGAATCTCTCAGTGCTTACGCCCGGCAGTTTTTAGGGCAATTAGATAAGCCAGATGTGGAAGCAATCGAAGGTTTAAGTCCGGCGATTTCCATTGACCAAAAATCTACATCCCATAACCCCCGTTCTACGGTGGGGACGGTGACGGAAATTTACGATTATTTGCGGCTGTTATTTGGTCGGGCTGGTGAACCCCATTGTCCCATTTGCGATCGCTCTATTGCACCTCAAACTATAGATGAAATGTGCGATCGCATCATGGAACTACCAGACCGGACTAAGTTCCAAATTCTCGCGCCTGTGGTACGGGGTAAAAAAGGGACTCATCGCAAGTTATTATCTAGTTTGGCTTCCCAAGGGTTTGTCCGTGTCCGCATCAATGGCGAAGTCCGGGAACTGTCAGACTCCATTGAATTAGATAAAAATTATACCCATAATATTGAAGTAGTCATTGACCGTTTGGTGAAAAAGCCTGAAATTCAGGAACGTTTATTCGATTCTTTATCTACGTGTCTCAAACAATCGGGCGGTATTGCCAAAATTTTGGTGAGTCCTGCTACTGAGAATCCTTCAGAGGAAGAACAAGAGTTAGTCTTCTCGGAAAACTTTGCTTGTCCCGAACATGGGGCGGTGATGGATGAATTATCACCGCGCTTATTCTCGTTTAATTCCCCCTACGGTGCTTGTCCTCAGTGTCACGGCTTGGGAACGTTAAGAAGATTTTCCCCAGAGTTGGTAGTACCTGACCCTGAAGCACCAGTATATGCTGCGATCGCACCTTGGTCAGATAAAGACAATTCTTATTATTTAGAATTACTTTATAGTGTCGGTAGCAATCATGGTTTTGAATTACAAACAAATTGGCATAAGCTAACACCAGAACAGCAGCAAGTTATTTTGTATGGTGAAAAGGCAACAGACAATCAAAAAACACCGCAATATAAAGGTGCTATCCCCATTTTACAGCGACAATATGAAGGCGGTTCGGAATTAATTAAGCAAAAATTAGAGCAGTATGTAGTTGATCAACCATGTGAAGTATGCGGTGGTAAAAGATTAAAACCGGAAGCTTTAGGAGTGAGGTTAGGTCAATATAACATCTTAGATTTAACGAGTGTTTCGATTCGGGATTGTCGGCAGAGAATTGATTATTTAAAATTGAGCGATCGGCAAATTAAGATTGCAGATTTAGTGCTAAGAGAAATCAGAGCTAGATTACAATTTTTATTAGATGTAGGCTTAGATTACCTCAGCTTAGATCGAGCCGCTATGACCCTTTCTGGTGGGGAATCACAACGTATTCGCCTAGCCACACAAATTGGTTCTGGGTTAACAGGAGTTCTCTACGTTTTAGATGAACCAAGTATTGGCTTGCATCAAAGAGATAATAATAGATTGCTCAAAACTTTAACCAAATTACGTGATTTGGGTAATACATTAATTGTCGTAGAACACGATGAAGAAACCATCCGCGCCGCCGACTACATAGTTGATATTGGCCCCGGTGCAGGTGTTCATGGTGGTAATATTATTGCCCAAGGTGATTTCCAAGCATTACTCACAGCCGAAACATCATTAACAGGTGCATATTTATCAGGACGCAAAGTAATTCATACCCCAGCAGAACGCCGCGAAGGAAATGGACGCACTTTAATCATTAAAAATGCCCATCGCAACAACTTAAAAAATATCGATGTCGAAATTCCTTTAGGTAAACTTGTTGCGGTTACTGGTGTTTCTGGCTCTGGGAAATCAACTTTAATTAACGAATTAGTTTACCCATCATTACAACATCATTTAACTAAAAAAGTTCCTATACCTAAAGATGTCGAAAAAATTCAAGGATTAAATAGTGTTGATAAAGCCATCGTCATTGATCAGTCGCCCATTGGACGCACACCCCGTTCTAACCCTGCAACTTATACAGGGGTTTTTGATGTAATTCGGGATGTATTTTCGCAAACCGTAGAAGCTAAAACCAGGGGTTACAAACCAGGACAATTTTCTTTCAACGTTAAAGGTGGACGTTGTGAAGCGTGTAGTGGACAGGGTGTAAATATCATTGAAATGAATTTCCTCCCTGATGTTTATGTACAGTGCGAAGTTTGTAAAGGTGCAAGATATAACCGCGACACTTTGCAGGTGAAATATAAAAATAAGTCTATTTCTGACGTTCTTAATATGACAGTTGAGGAGAGTTTAGAGTTTTTTGAAAATATTCCTAAAGCTGTCAATCGGTTACAAACATTAGTTGATGTTGGATTGGGTTATGTGCAGTTAGGACAACCAGCAACTACCTTATCTGGTGGTGAAGCACAAAGAGTGAAACTAGCCACAGAATTATCCCGTCGCGCCACAGGTAAGACACTTTATTTAATCGATGAACCAACAACAGGGTTATCTTTTTATGATGTGCATAAATTATTAGATGTCTTGCAAAGATTAGTAGATAAGGGTAATTCTATTTTATTAATTGAACACAATTTAGATGTAATTCGTTGTGCTGACTGGGTAATAGATTTGGGGCCAGAAGGTGGCGATAAAGGCGGAGAAATTATCGCTGTCGGTACACCAGAGGAAGTTGCCAAAAATCCCAGGTCTTACACTGGACAATATTTGCAGAATGTCTTGCAACATTATCCAGCGATGAAAAAATAAACAAACTTGCATCAACATGAAGAAATGTTCGTGATCTACCAAAACATAAATTAACGTGAGTTCGATGACCTCTCCCCAACCCCTCTCCGACGAGGAGAGGGGCTTATACCAATTCTTTATGAAGCTGCGCTAAATAATGCTTCAAGAATAAAGTCGTAAGAAGTGAGAGAGGCAATCATGGAAGGTGAAATTTCTTTGAGAACATCAGTTAACTTTTGCTGTAGTTGTGAGAGTGTTTGACAGTTTTCCCATTGGAGTTGAGATTTGAGAAATTCCCAAAACCGCTCAATCGGGTTGAGTTCAGGAGAGTGAGGAGGCTGAAAAATTGGGATTTGGTATTAAATATCTGGAAATATCAACGAAAAATAAAGGTTTTGAAGCCTCTCTCCTTGCAGGAGCAAGCTATGGAGAGGGGTTTTTAAAATTCGTCGAACTCACGTTAAATGAATAGAGTGATAGCGGCTTTTGAGGTAAATTTTTAGGGGTGCAAAGCTGTACACCCCTATTCATTAGACCTTTTGCATAAATGCTTAAGCTGTCACATCTCAAATATTCTATATTTCATTCAGAATGACACATCTGATTTTCGGACTTTTGCAAGAGGTCTAATCAATTATCAAGCAAGACGAGAAGCTCGAAACTCCGCATTTTGTTTCGATGTAGCTTAACCGCAGATTTGTGTCTTGTGTGTTGAAAAAATTAAGGCTAAATCTAGCCTACTATGAAGTTATTGACCCTGTTGTAATATTGTGAATTAACCTGAATGATACCCTGGAAATAAAATTAAGCGTTATGTCTAGTCTGAAGAGTGGTGATGCTGTCAATTGGGGTGGTTAATTACTTGGTAGTTGTTATGGCAGAATTAAAAAAATTGTATTCTTGCTAAAAAGGCTAGTTAAAAGAGTTGAATAATGTTGAATTTGCTGATCACAAGAAAAATTCTCATGTCACAACAGGTATCATCTTTGATCTACTAAACAGTAGGATAAGTATTCCTTTGCGATTCCATTAAACTCCTCCGTCCACTACCCCGAACAGGGGTAGCACCTTCTGGTTCATTACGCTGAGGTTTAGGTTTTAATGAGACTAAATTTTGTGAAGTAGTTGATGACATGAAGAAATTGTCATTGACTAGTTGTGAGAAACTAACTGTTAGTGAAGCAAAGACCAGACTCGAAATTAAAAACTTAACAGTAGCACGCATTGTAGATATCTCTTTGTGATTTTTCCTATCTATTGCTACTGAGTTTTATGTAACGAGTCCGGAAAATTATCAAAAAAGTAGTGCTTTTTACCGAAAAAAAAAATAAAGTCAGTTATACTGCCAAACTTTCCACTAATAACCAGTTACCAGAATAATTTAGATGACCCCAAACAGTTAGCGGTTGCTCATGGGTCAGTCCTTGCAGCTGCGCGTCTATATGCGATCGCCAGGTCACAAGCTGCCAAGTTTGCCCTAGATTAGCAGCTGGAGTAGTGATAGTGAATCTGTAATCCTGCTGATTTAAAATCTGAAGAATCCCTGTGAAACAGTCATTTCCCCGTGTGAATACTTGCTGGGTATCTGAATGATAGTGATTATCCACCGATGAAGCGGGACAATTGCCACTATGGGGATAGGCTTGAGGCTCATTGAGATAATACGTTTGCCATTGCCGCCATTCTGGATGATTGGGTAAAAGATTAAATAAAGGTATAATAGCGGCAGGAGAGCGATCGCCTTGCAATAAAGCTTTCTGCAAAGCTTGTACAGGTATGTCTCGCGGCTGACAATTTAACTCCACACACATAGCCGCAGCCATCCCCGCCGCTTGACCGATACCCAGGACAACAGGTTGCAATCTAGTTGCGCCATTGGCAATATGAGAGACAGAAATATTTTTTTCACACACTAATAGACCATCTGTGGTTGCTGGAACTATACAACGGTAGGGAATGGTAAAGGGCGTCCCCGTCCATCTTCCTCCCCAACGGATGGATTTTGGTTGTAGTGGCAAGTCAAAGCCGGGATAATGATGATCGTTGGCGTAATTACCAATTGCGATCGCATCGGGGAATAAAGCTGCTACCCTACCCCCTGCAACTGGTAAAAGATCCTGTTCTCTAACAGTAGTTAGTCCTACCAAGCGGCGACTTTCTCTGTAATAGGGATGCAGGGCAAAAGCAGGATGGGTATGGGGAAAAATTCCTTCTGCCAAACCATAACGCCGACCAAGCTGATTTTGGATATAATGGGCGAAATTTTGGCTATGCCAACGACATTCTTGTAAAAATTCACTTTTAGATGCTGCTGACCCTATTAATCGTCCTACTCCTTCACCGTAGTCATTACCACAAATAGGCCAGTTAATCATAAATAGATTACCCGGCAAGCGGCCATAGTTCAAGAATTTTTCTGCACCATATTTTTCCCAAGCACCAACAAACAGGGAAGGATCATAATTTGGGGACTGAAAAATTTCGGGTGCGACATCTGCACCAAAATCTTGCATTAAGACGACCCAAGTTGGTGACTGTACAGGATATTTGGTCGTGATAGCATTAAATTCAACAGGTGCGCTGGGTTCTTCCCATTCAGACTGTAATTCCCAACCCCAACGATAAGGTATCTCTGCTAAGGCTAATAAATCGCCTAACTCTGTCCCGTCGAGAATCACTTTGGCTTGCACTGTAAAATCTGCAAACCGCACACCAGTAATACAGTTATCTTGCTTTAAAACTTCTAGGGGGACTTGTCCTGAAATCCAATGCAGATTTGCTAGTTCCTTTACCCAATCAGCAAAAATTTCTGCTCCCACACGGGGATCATAACTAAAAAAGCTCACCCAACTGTTATTTAATCCCCCTAGTTGTCGTTGCTCTAATTCTCGTAAAAACGCGCCCCATAAACCCGTCTGAAACGCCATTAATTCGTTCCCATCAGGCGCAGAGACTCCGGCGGAAGTTAACATTCCTCCCAACCAAGGAAATTCACTCACAAGGATAGTGTTAGCACCGCGCCGCGCTGCTTGGATAGCCGCAGCAGTCCCTCCAGTTCCACCACCAACAACTAACACATCAGTTATGTAAGTTTGATGAGCCATGCTTTAATCTCACTAAAATAATAGCAATATGATTAATAGTGTCTTATAATTTATGTACAGGAATATGTACATAAATCCATGTTTTCTTACGAAATCACATCTCCCACCGATGCGAGAAATGACTTTTTCAAGTTGTTAGACCAAGTTGTACAAAATCATCAAGTGTATATCATCAACCGTCGTGACAGTGAGAATGTAGCCTTGATTGCTGAATCAGATTTGGTAAGTTTGGTGGAAACAGTTTATCTTTTGCGTTCTCCTGCAAATGCACGTCGATTATTTGATGCAATAGAGGAGTCGAAAACCGGAAAGATTCAACCTCAATCTATTGCAGAACTTCAGCAGGAGTTGGGAATTGGGCAAGAGGAAAAACAAGAAAGCTGACAGCGAGGAAATTCAACCAGTTATAGTTAATCGCAGTCCTGGTTTTAGCTTTAGGTTTAAAGAGGATTTAGCTTGGTGGTTCAAGCAAGATGTTCAGAAAGCATCGAAAATTTTGGATTTGGTGACGGCTGTGATGCAAAATCCCTTCGAGGGGATTGGTAAACCAGAACCATTAAAGTATTTAGATGCAGATATTTGGTCACGACGCATCGATTTAGAACATCGGCTGATGTATCGGGTGGGAAATACCCAAATTGATTTTCTTTGTTGTCGTTATCATTACGAATAAGAAACTTGCTGATGTTTACTGGTGTTCTTTGGGATTTTTTAGCAGCAATACTAATACTGCTCCTGAAAGAATACCTCCTATCCAACCAAACAGTAAATTAACCAAAATCCACCAGCCAGCTTGCTTAACAAATCGCCGCAGTAGCCACCATTGGATAATTCCGACGATGAGGCCTACTGACATGAAGGACAGTCCGATTACACTATCCAAATCACCGCTAAACATCATATTCCCTAGGAGAACGGAAATACAAGCACCTAAAGTAGTTCCTAATAGCCACCACTTTTCAGATATGGGGATGTGTCTTCGCAGCATTAGTAATTGCATGAAGCCGATTGTCAAGGCCATCGTTGCAACTACAGCTTGATAACTCAGGATTGTACCGAAGATAGGCTCTACTATTACATGAGCGATCGCCGCAAGAATTCCCCCTCCAATCAAACCCAAAACATTCACTAACACCCATTGCAAATAAAAACCAAACCCTACTTTTGGACTATCGCCAGATACAGCAGCAGGTGCAGCAGACTGAGGTTGTTGGGGAATCTCTTGACGATACTGGGCTGGAACTGGCGGCGGAGGCGAATACAAGGGAGGTTGAGAATTAATTGGTTGCTGCTGTGCGGGATCAAACGGTATCGTCGGTGTATATCCTGGATTAGTAGGTGTTTGTGTTGGTGCGTAAGCATTGCCCAACTGTTGTACAGCTAATAAAGCTTCCATCGCCGAAGGATAGCGTTGGCGAAAGTCATAGCGTACCATCCTATCTAATACATCCCCCAAAGCCGGGCTGACTTGTACTAATTGTCGCCAGACAATTTCCGCCGTTTGGATATCTTCTTCCAATTGATGGGGCATTAACCCCGTTAAAGCTTGAATACCAATCATCCCCACAGCGTAGACATCGCTGCTTAATCTGGGGCTACCCCGACTCTGTTCACTGGGCATATAGCCAGCCGTACCAATACCTACGGTCATTTTCGTGACACCTTCGCCAGTCACCACCTGCGTACTAATTTCTTTCACCGCCCCGAAGTCAATTAGCACAACTTTGCCGTCACTCTTGCGGCGAATTAGGTTTGGCGGTTTGATATCGCGGTGAATGACTTGATTTTGATGGACAAAGGCTAATGGTTGCAGGATATTTTGCAACAAGGCAATGGTATATGCTTCACTCAGCCGTTTTCCAGGGGTGAGTTCATCACTGAGGGGATGACCATCAATAAATTGTTGAACGAGAAAAAATTCCTCGTTTTCTTCAAAGTGCGCCAATAGTTGGGGAATTTGGTCATGAGTACCTAACTTGTGTAATAACTGTGCTTCTGATTGAAACAACCGCCTAGCAACTTGTAAGGTCATGGGATCAGTTGCCATTGGTTTGAGTAGTTTGACTACACAATGATTGTTGTAAAGTTTAGTGTCTTCGGAAATGAAGGTTTGACCAAAACCACCAGCACCCAAGACTTTGGTGATTTTATAGCGTCCATCTAGTAACTGACCCAACATAAAGGCGATTACCTCCGGTAGAGCATAGCCCACCGCACAGAAGAATGTCTGTATTTTAACTCTACTGGTACATATGCCAATAGAGGGAACAGGGAACAGCAGAGGAAAAAACTATTGCCGACATTGGATAATAGATGGATGAAGTCAGTTATTCTATAAGAATTACGTACAAATTACAGAATAACGTATCGCTAAAGCGAAAGCTCCGCTAACGCGTAGCGCATACCACAGAGACGTAGAGAACACAGAAAAATAAGGGTTTGAGAGAGTTTTTGCGTAAGTCCTGTTCTACTGTGCCTCACTCCCTACTTCCTCTAAATACCCCATAGCTGCATTAACATAAATGCCAAAGCTGCACTACCTAAAGGAACGGTCAAATTGTCAATACCTAAAAACGAAAAAGCTTCTAAACTAGTGGCGACGAATGCAACTACTAGTGAGACTGTCCAAGTTTGCCAAATATTACCGAATACGCCCAGTAAAATTAAACTACAGACGACATAACTCATTAATGCCATAGTTAAAGAGCCTTCCCAGCTCTTTTGCGCTCCCAAGAGTTTATACTTGTGTTTACCAAAGCGTTGACCAACTAAAGCGGCGAGTCCATCACCCCAGCACATAATCATCATTCCAATCGCTGCATACTGGGGTTGTTGTACATACCAGAAGTAAGCTACTAAAATTCCCACACTAGCAGCGTAAAAAAATGTGCCTAAGCTTTGCCTTCCTACACTATTGATGCCGGGAAGAAGAGGAAAAATGTAGGATAACAGAGTGATAATACTGGCTAAAATTGAAGCACCAATACCTATGCTGGCAGGAATATTCAGCCACCACGCGATCAAAATGACATGACCAGCACCAATATGAACTATTTTACGGATGATTTCCGGATCGCTAGTAGCAAAGCGACTTACTAATCCAGCGATCGCTAGAATAAAAAATACCCAAGCTGCAACAATAGTAATTTGCAGCCATAGAGGAGGGGCTAAGATGAAATCAGGAAATTGAGTTAACAAAGATGCTACAAGATAGAAAACGTTTTATCCTTGTTACCAATTTATAAGATTTGGGCGACAGTAATGAAGCAATTATTTATTTGGTTGATTAAAGGCTACAGAATATTTATCTCTCCCCTATTTCTACCCACCTGTCGCTTTCAACCGACTTGTTCAATGTATGCGATCGAAGCCATAGAAAGATTTGGCATATTTCGCGGCGGCTGGATGGCTACCCGACGGATTTTGCGTTGTCATCCATTCCATCCCGGTGGTTATGATCCTGTACCGGAGAAGGAGGGGACAGGTGACAGGTGACAGGTGACAGGGGAAAAGAAAGCAGGGGAAGCAGGGGGAGCAGGGGAGCAGAGGAGCAAAGAAGAAAAACAAATAACTATTAACTCAGGACTCAGGACTCAGCACTCCTCACTCACTACTCTTCACTACTCACTACTCACAACTCAGCACTCAGCACTCAGCACTCACAACTTACTTCGACGCACAAAGGGTAGTAGGTCTTCTAGAATTGTTTCGTGATAGTGTTCTTGGGGATAGTGACCGACGTTGTTGAGTTTAATCACTTCTGCATCTGGTACAGACTTGGCAAAACTTTCTGCTACATCTATAGGCAACCAAGGGTCAATCATTCCCCATTGAATTAAAATTGGTTGTTGCCATTGTTGAAAGCCGGATGTAATTTCTGTCATGGCTGCTGGTAGTTGCAGATTGCGAATCGTGGTTAACAGCGCACGTCCCACGGCGGAAGTCTTTAAATATTGTTTGCGGTAAACATCTAAATCTTTGTCTTCAATGCGATAACGACTACCACCTTCTAAAGTGCGGTCAACTAATAGGGGGTCTTGAGTCATCATGTCACCCACAAATGGTAAACCCATCTGTTGAAGTTTCCAAGGTAATTTTGCATCCAGAGAAATGGGTGTATTTAAAATAGCTATGTTGGCAATTTTTTCGGGATTTCTTAAAGCATATTGTAGACCAACAGAACCTAAAAAACCTTGTACAACTAGAGAAAATCGTTCTAGTTCTAAAGCTTCAATAAAGCCTGATAATGCTTTGATATAAGCATCGGGAGTGTAAGGAAACTCTTGTTTTTCCGGTTTAGCAGAAAAGCCAGAACCAATCCAATCTGGTGCGATCGCTCTTGTTCCTTGGTTGGCTAATGCTGGTAAAATGTTACGCCAACTATAACTTTGTGATGGGATTCCATGTAGTAAGACTACAGGTAATAAGTCAGTTTGACCAATTGGCGTAGCTTCCCGATAAAACCATTCTAAAGAATCTACTGTTATTTTATTTTCTTTTATCGACACGCTGTTTTCCTATCAGTTTTATATGAAAAATCTTACCATTTTGCTGGGGGTGTAGGGGTGTAAGGGTGTAGGGGTGTTGAGAAAATTTGGTTGTTATTCCTTCTTCAGAATGTCAATCATATTTTTGACGTAGGGTTTCGCTGCATCTGGGAAGGTTGCCAAGGCCACTGCTGTACCAGCGCGAATAGAAACATCCACAGATTTATCTTGGAGAATAGTTGCAATATCTTTGATGTAGGGTTTTGCAGATTCTCCTAGGTTTGCTATACCGTTAATTTGCCATCCTTCTGGTTTAGGCTGTTCTATTGCACTCACCCAAGGTAAAGACAGCAATAGAATTAGCACTGTTTGATGTATAACTGCATCAATTTTTGTCGCTGTGGTTTGCAATCTTGTAATGCCTCGTAAATGCTTGGCCACTTCCGGCTAAATACTGGTGATACCGATAAATCTGCCTAACTGTAGGCATGACGCGTTAACAATATTGCGTCTGTTAGTTCAAAGGTTGCCTCTTGCGCTCTACCTAAACACTTGTACGCTGTTTGACGAAATTCTTCTAATTTGACAGGTTTCATATTAGCAGGTGAGAGTGGGTGATTCTTCTCTCAGCCTCTGCTAATTGGGGGTTTGTGTTCAAGGACACCCCTTATGTTTCTTTTCCGATCTGCTATTTAGTCTAAACTCCAGTATTTAGGCAATAAAATGCATTAATTATGCCACATATTTAAATATAAAAATATTGCACATCACCAATTAATTAGTGACCATAGTAACAGGACGAGGAAATTAATTAAATTCAACCTCTAACCCCAAAGAAAATCATTTTATTAGGAGTCACAAAAAGTGTCCAATATTGTTATCTCTGATTTAAGCCAAGAAAACATCTTGACAGATTTATCTGATGAGCAAATCAACGATATTCAAGGTGGTGGAATACTTGGAGCAACAATAATCGTAGTAGTAGCAGCAGCAGCAGTTACTACTTATTTAGCAGGTTACAAAGATGGTGCTGATAGTTGTAAGATTTAGCATTTTCTTGAAAGATAGCGCAATCCAAACTGCCGAAAATGTGATTGCTATTTCCAATGAAATAGAATGAAACGGGAACATCACAAACGCATTTTTTCTGAGGAGTAAATCAAAATGTCTAGCATTGTTATTTCTGATTTGAAGCAAGAAAGTATCTTAACAGATTTATCTGACGAACAAATTAATCATATCCAAGGTGGGTTGATAGGAGCATCAATAGTAATATCCGTAGTAATAGTAGCTACAGCTATTTATGTGAGAGGTTATAAAGATGGTGCTAATAGTTGTGCATAGGGTCTAATAGATTGTAGATTGAGTTCCGCGATCGCGGAACTCAATCTACCTTGAATATTGTTTATCGTCTACAGGAAATTGTAGAGTGTCTGAAACCTCGTACATTGGCTAAGGTATTGATATGACAATAAAATTTCCATAAATAAATTCAGGATATTTTGACGCAGTATTTCTACATTTTGAGGTTTCAAGCTTATAAATTTAGCAGAATCTATGCTTTTCCTTACGGAAATATTGCCATGATAAATAAGGTATGTATGATATGTGAGGGAATTTAAATTATGCCAAGAAATATAAATATTTAAAACTTGATACTCTTTATACACGCTGGTTTTTCGGAGATTTTTTTAGTTAAAAATGATTCCGAAAAATGGCAGTATTTGCTACATATTTAATTTTAGGAAATATCGTTTTTATTACAACTTAAAAATCCAGTTAGCGGCACAATGGGGCAAAGAAACAATACTGTTTATTTGCGCTCGGAGACGAATAAAATAATGGTAGCGATGTCTACGACCGGCAACGCCAACGCAGAAAATGTTCAGCATCGACTAACTGTACAAACTGTAGAAATTGCCCCTAACACTACGGCGATTCGCTGTCTAGACTGGGATCGCGATCGCTTCGATATCGAATTCGGACTGCAAAACGGTACGACTTATAATTCATATCTAATTAGAGGCGAACAAACAGTTTTAGTCGATACTTCTCACCAGAAGTTCCGCCAACTGTATTTAGATACACTAAAAGGTCTGGTTAACCCCAAGACTATTGATTACATTATTGTCAGTCATACAGAACCAGATCATAGTGGTTTGGTGGAAGATGTGCTGCAATTAGCACCAAGAGCAACTGTTTTGGCTTCTAAAATTGCGTTGCAATTTTTGGAAGGTTTGGTACATGATCCATTTTCTAAGCGGATTGTCAAAAGTGGTGATCGCATTGATATTGGTAAAGGTCACGAAATCGAATTCGTGAGTGCGCCTAACCTCCACTGGCCAGACACCATCTTTAGTTATGACCGCAAAACCCAAACCATCTTTACCTGTGATGCTTTTGGGATGCACTTCTGTGACGATCGCACTTTTGATGAAGATTTAGAAGCGATCGAAGCTGATTTTAGATTCTACTATGACTGTCTCATGGGGCCAAATGCTCGTTCTCTCCTGAACGCAATGAAGCGGATGGGTGAACTGGGCAAGATTAATATTATCGCCAACGGTCACGGGCCGTTGTTGTATCATCACCTGGATGTCTTGACTGAGTGTTACCAAAGTTGGAGTCAAAGACAAGCCAAAGCCGAAACCACTGTTGGTTTATTCTATACCTCCGATTATGGATATAGCGATCGCCTTGGTCAAGCCATAGCTGAAGGTATCCAAAAAACTGGTCTGGGTGTGGAAATCATTGACCTCAGCACCACCGACATCCAAGAAATCCAAGAATTGGCAGGTAGAGCAGCTGGTTTAATTATCGGTATGCCGCCGACAACCTCCGTTGCAGCCCAAGCTGGTATTAGTTCTTTGCTATCGGTAATTAAAGATAAGCAAGTAGTCGGCTTGTTTGAATGCTTCGGTGGCGATGACGAACCTGTTGATACAATTCGCCGGAAGTTTATTGACTTGGGTGTAAAAGAAGCCTTCCCAGCCATTCGGATTCGAGAAGTTCCCGGTGCATCCACCTACCAAATGTGTACCGAAGCAGGTACAGACTTGGGTCAATTGCTGACACGGGAACGCAACATCAAGCAAATCAAAGCTCTTGATGTCAACATGGAAAAGGCTTTGGGACGGATTAGCAACGGGTTGTATATTGTCACCACCAAAAAAGGTGATGTTAGCAGCGCGATGTTAGCTTCCTGGGTAGCACAGGCGAGTTTGCAACCATTAGGATTCACCATTGCTGTAGCCAAAGACCGCGCCATTGATAGCTTAATGCAAGTAGGCGATCGCTTTGTCCTCAACGTCTTAGAAGAAGGCAATTATCAAGAACTGAAAAAGCACTTCCTCAAGCGTTTGCTGCCCGGTGCTGATCGCTTTACAGGAGTGAGAACCCAAACCGCTAAAAATGGTTCTCCCATCCTCACAGACGCTCTAGCATACATGGAATGCGAAGTCCAAAGCAGCATGGAATGCAGCGACCACTGGCTTTTATACTGCACAGTCCAAGAAGGTCGTGTTTCCAAATCTGACGGATTCACCGCAGTTCGTCACCGTAAGGTAGGTAATTACTACTAAAAAAGCAGGGGAAGCAGGGAAGGCAGGGGAGGCAGAGGAGATTTTACCCCAATTCCCAATTCCCCATTCCCAATTCCTCATTCCCAATACTATGGATTTAAGCCGCTTCATCGAATCCGCAAAAAACTGGGCAAAGTCTACCCGGTTTTTACAATTTTTTGACAAACCTGAAAAAAAATCTATGAGCGATTCCAAGCCCCGTGACGTACAAGTTCTTCCCATTGCTACAGATACTAAAGTTCTCAGAGCGCGTAGTTGGTCACGTCTGCGGTTTGAAATTGAATATGCCTTAGAAAGAGGTACTACCTCTAACTCTTATGTAATCGAAGGTGATAAAACTGCAATTACAGACCCGCCTGCTGAAACTTTTACTGCTATCTATCTAGAAGCATTACAGCAGACGCTCAATTTGAAAAAATTGGATTACGTCATCCTGGGACACTTTAGCCCCAACCGTGTACCTACTCTCAAGGCTTTGTTAGCACTAGCTCCGCAAATTACCTTTGTTTGTTCCCTTCCTGGTGCGGCTAATTTACGGGCGGCGTTCCCCGATGACAGCTTAAATATCTTGGTGATGCGGGGGAAAGAAACCCTTGATTTAGGCAAGGGTCATGTGTTGAAGTTCTTGCCTATTCCTAGTCCCCGTTGGCCAGAAGGACTTTGCACCTATGACCAACAAACCCAGATTCTCTACACAGATAAGCTGTTTGGGGTACATATCTGTAGTGATGATGTGTTTGACGACAACTGGGAATCCTTCAAGGAAGACCAGCGTTACTACTACAACTGTTTGATGGCCCCCCATGCTATCCATGTGGAAGCAGCATTGGAGAAGATTTCCGACTTACAGGTGAGAATGTATGCGGTAGGTCACGGGCCTCTGGTACGTACCAGTTTAATGGCACTGACCCAAGCCTACGCTGATTGGAGTCTGGCTCAGAAAGACCGGGAAATTTCTGTGGCGTTATTATATGCCTCAGCTTACGGTAATACTGCAACTCTTGCACAGGCGATCGCACTCGGACTAACTAAAGGTGGTGTAGCAGTCCAATCGATTAACTGCGAATTTGCTACCCCTGAAGAGATTCAGTCCAATTTAGAGAAAGCGGACGGCTTCCTCATCGGTTCACCCACCATTGGCGGTCATGCACCAACCCCCATTCACACCGCTTTGGGTATTGTCCTCAAGGTGGGTGATAACAATAAATTAGCTGGGGTATTTGGTTCTTATGGCTGGAGTGGTGAAGCCTTAGACATGATTGAAGGTAAACTCCGCGATGCTGGATATCGCTTCGGTGTGGACACCCTCAAAGTCAAGTTTAAACCCGACGATGTTACCCTCAAGTATTGCGAAGAAGTGGGTACAGACTTCGCCCAAACCTTGAAGAAAGCCAAGAAATTACGTGTACCTCAACAAGCCGCTACTCCTGTAGAACAAGCTGTAGGTCGGATTGTTGGTTCAGTTTGTGTGATTACAGCCAAGCAAGGCGAAGTATCTACAGGAATGCTGGGTTCTTGGGTATCTCAAGCTACCTTCAATCCTCCTGGTTTAACTGTGGCGATCGCTAAAGAACGCGCGATAGAATCCCTCATGTATCCCGGTGGTAAATTTGCCCTGAATATCCTCTCAGAAGAGAATCACGGCGAATATATGAAGCATTTCCGCAAAAACTTCAAACCCGGAGAAGACCGTTTTGCCAACTTCACCACCACGGAAGCTGAAAACGGTTGTAAGGTGCTGACTGATGCCCTTGCTTATGTAGAATGCTCAGTTAGTCAACGGATGGAATGCGGCGACCATTGGGTAGTTTACGCCACCGTTGATAACGGTAAGCTCATCAAACCCGATGATGTAACTGCCATCAACCACCGTAAAACGGGTAATCATTACTAAAAGCTAAATTGCTGAACAGTTAGACATTGTAGAGATGTTGCAGTGCAACGTCTCTACAAATTTGTGTGTGGGTAAAATGTCTCTTGAGTTTGAAAGCTAGCTGTTTAGCGTAGAAGTGTGTAAACTTTATACAACAAATAGCTGTAAATATGATTTTAGGTGGGCAAAATTTAAAATTATAGGCATTACAATTAACGTCTAATTTGTCAATCAAAAATTTTAAATCAAAATTATGGAGTCAAATCAGCAACACAATCGCCACGAGGCTGATCAAGAGTTTCAAGCAGCCCTAGAACAGTTGGAAAGCATCTTAACAGAAAGCGAGACTGAAGATGAGGCAATACCAGATATCTCTACGAGTAACGCCAATGCAGTTGACCAGAGTGAAGATGTGACTGATGCTGATTTAGCAGCCTGGGAAGACGCTGTTGCTGATATTGAACAATATCTAGAAGGAAGAACAAAAAGCAATTAGAAGGGAGCAGGGGAGCGGGGGAGCGGGGGAGCAGGGGAGCAAAGAAGAAAAACAAATAACTATTGACTCAGGACTCAGCACTCCTCACTCACTACTCTTCACTACTCAGCACTCACTACTCACTACTCACTACTCAGCACTCACTACTCACTACTCACTACTCAGCACTCCTCACTACTCACTACTCAGCACTCACTACTCACTACTCACTACTCAGCACTCACTACTCACTACTCACTACTCACTACTCAGCACTCACTACTCACTACTCACTACTCAGCACTCCTCACTCTCGCCTTTGTCGCTGGGCTTCATATAACATTAAAGCTGAGGTAATCGCCACATTCAAAGACTCTACGCCTGGACTCAGAGGAATTTTAACTTGCTTATCTGCCATTGCGGCTAAATCTGCCGACAAGCCAGCACCTTCATTTCCTAATAAAATCAAACTAGGTTTTTGCCAGTCTACATCCCAATAAGTTAACTGTGCGGTGGGTAAGGTGGCTATTACCTGCATACCCGCCTGCTGGCAATTCTGAACTGTCGTCTTTAAATCTTCACTTACCGCCGTTGCTAGACGAAACCATTGTCCAGCCGAAGCACGCAAGACTTTAGGATTATCTAAATCTACGCTATCTTGACTCAACCACAAACCCGATGCACCAGCCGCAGCCGCCGTGCGAATCATTGTCCCTAAGTTACCAGGGTCTTGGATGGTTTCTACAGCTAAAACTATGCCAGTGTAGGGGACTTGATGTTGCTGCTCACTGCGTTTAGCGATCGCTACGACCCCATCTGGTTGTACAGTAGTAGCGATCGCACTTAAAACTTCGGGACTGACAATTTCGCTGCGATCGCATAAACTACAAGCTAAATCCCATAATTCTATATGGGCTGTTTCCCATTCTGGAGTACAACACACCACCTCTAGCGGATAACTCACCGCACAAGCTTCCTCCAACAAGTGCGTCCCTTCCAATAAAAACAACTGCTGTCTATGGCGTTCCTTGGTAGAGTGCAGCTTGCGGATTTGCTTAACTAAAGGATTTTGTAAACTCGTTAACATCTGTAGTGCTGAGTTAAGAGTGCCTAGTGCCGAGTATTTCTTTCTCAGCACTCAGCACTTAGATTTATGCGGAACCCGGGACTTGAACCCGGAAGCCTTGCGGCACTAGAACCTGAATCTAGCGCGTCTGCCAATTCCGCCAGTTCCGCCTGCGGTTTGTAGATCGACAACTCCCTATTATTACTGAATTATTTATATTTGTCAACTTCCTACAAAGGGATTAGCGACTGGTTATTAGTACAGCACGGTATAAATGAACTAAGCATTCCCAATCAACGAAACATTGACACTGTATTCATTTCGACTTACCCTCCGGGTTAGCTGCTTTCGCGTCTATGATTTTTGACTTTTGACTTCCCCGTAGTGATGCTAGGAGTTCAAAAGCTACTAAGAAAATGTTCAGTTGTGGGACAAAATAAAGACAATAATGTAGACAAATCAACTCTTTACTGTAGAATCAAAACCAACTTCTAACTTATAAAATTAAGTATTTATTTTGGAGGTAGACTTATTAATCCTTCTAGCAGCTTACCAGATGCTAAACCTGTTGTTGAAGTAGACTCCTCAGTCTTACAAATATGGGGTGGGCATCCTTTGCGGGGGCAAGTAAAAATTAGCGGGGCGAAAAATTCAGCTTTGGTGATCATTGCTGGAGCTTTGCTATGTTCAGGAGATTGTCGCATTCGTAACGTTCCCTTGTTGGCAGATGTAGAACGGATGGCTGAGGTAATCTCAGCGTTGGGTGTACGCCTAACTAGAGAAGCCGATATTTTAGATATCAATGCCAGTGAAATCACCACATCAAAAGCTCCCTATGAACTAGTTACCCAATTACGGGCTAGTTTCTTTGCCATTGGCCCACTTTTAGCCCGTCTAGGGGTGGCACAAATGCCATTACCAGGGGGTTGTGCCATTGGTGCTAGACCAGTTGATTTGCACGTCCGAGGACTGCAAGCAATGGGAGCAGAGGTACAAATTGAACATGGTATTTGTAATGCGTATGTTCCTGGTAGTAACGGTAGATTAAAAGGTGCGAAAATCTACTTAGATACTCCCAGTGTGGGGGCAACCGAAACCTTGATGATGGCTGCAACTCTAGCTGATGGCGAAACCATTATTGAAAATGCTGCGCGAGAGCCGGAAGTAGTAGATTTAGCTAACTTCTGTAATGCAATGGGGGCGAAAATTCAGGGTGCGGGGACTAGCACTATCACTGTTGTTGGTGTTCCCAAATTACATTCTATTGACTATTCGATTATTCCCGATCGCATCGAAGCAGGTACATTTTTAGTAGCCGGAGCTATCACGCGCTCAGAAATCAGCCTTTCCCCAGTAGTACCAGATCATTTAATTCCAGTGATTGCCAAACTACGGGATATTGGCGTAACCATCATTGAAGATGCACCAGACTGCTTACGCATTCTACCTGCGCGAATCCTCAAGGCAACCGATATCGACACCTTGCCCCATCCAGGTTTTCCCACAGATATGCAAGCACCATTCATGGCCTTACTCACCTTGGCGGAAGGCGACAGCATCATTAACGAATCTGTGTTTGAAAACCGCTTGCGTCATGCCTCCGAGTTAAACCGCTTGGGTGCAGACATCCGCGTTAAAGGGAATACAGCCTTTGTGCGCGGAGTGCCGATACTATCTGGTGCGCCAGTGATTGGGACTGACTTACGAGCATCAGCAGCGTTAGTTTTAGCGGGACTAGCTGCCGAAGGACAAACCACAATCCAGGGATTACATCACCTTGATCGGGGCTACGATCAAATGGATGTGAAATTGCAACAATTAGGCGCAAAAATCCTGCGCGTAAGTGAAGTACCAGTAGATACAGAAGCAGCGAATTAAGTGCTGAGTGCTGAGTGCTGAGTGCTGAGTGCTGAGTGGGAAATCTCACTCAATACTCATTACTCAATACTCATTACTCAAATCGTTATACTAACGGTGGGAGGCTGTTGATATTTTGTTTTTCCAGTCGTCTAAATCATGTCTGTGCTTAAATCTTCGCTCATCGGTTTAAAAGCTGACTCGTTTCGTCATCCATTAGACTTGGAAGCTACCAAAACTCTCAAGCAGATACCAGGTTTGGATATGATAGTCAGAAACTTGCTAGGGCCAATGGCAGAGCAAGTTTTTTATGTAGAAAATATTGCTTCTAGTGTTTTGGTAGGTGAACAACAACTACCGGAGTTACACAAACTCTTGTTAGAAGCTTGCAAGATTTTAGATATTGAACCACCTCAATTATATGTACGGCAACATCCTGCGCCTAATGCTTATACCTTTGCTATGCGGGGGAAGCAACCGTTTATTATGTTGCACACTTCTTTAGTTGATATGCTGACTCCAGAAGAAATACAGGCGGTAATTGCCCACGAGTTAGGACATCTGAAGTGCGACCATAGCGTTTATTTAACACCGGTTAATTTATTAATATTAGCGGCAGGAATATTACCTAATGTTGGGGCTTTTATTGCCCAAGCCATCCAAGCTCAACTTTTAGAATGGGTACGTTGTGCTGAGTTTACCTGCGATCGCGCCGCATTACTAGCCACCCAAGACCCCAAAGTGGTGATGTCCGTTTTAATGAAATTAGCCGGCGGTTCACCCACCCTCGCCCCAAAACTCAATCTCGATGCTTTCATTGACCAAGCTCGTGCTTACGATGATATTAGTAAAAGCGAACTAGGGGAAATGGTCAAATTAGCTCGCACAGCCGAATTAACCCACCCTGTACCAGTCCTCAGAGCCAGAGAAATTGACCGTTGGGCAAGTAGTCAAGAATATCAGTCCCTACTACAAACTCACGGACAAAAATACACCAGCCAAGTAGCACCCAAAGGCGGCTGGCGCAACTGGTAAACTCTAGAAATTCAGGTGACAGGTGACAGCTTGAGTAGCTGCGATGTCTTGATCAGGCGATCGCACCTCAAAACAATTTAAGATGAATCTGGTTAACTCTTAATCGCCACCATGACAGCTGCCTCAAATCCCATCAATATATTTGAATATGAACAGTTAGCAAAAACGCATCTGTCAAAGATGGCATTTGACTATTACAGCAGTGGCGCATGGGATGAAATTACACTGCGAGATAATCGTGCTGCCTTTGAGCGAGTCAAACTAAGGCCGAGGATGCTAGTGGATGTCAGCCAAATTAGCCTGAATACTACAATTTTAGGACAAACCCTAGAATTCCCGCTTTTAATTGCACCGATGGCTTTTCAATGTCTGGCTCATCCAGATGGTGAATTTGCCACTGCAATGGCAGCTGCATCTGCTGGGGTGGGGATGGTATTAAGTACAATGTCCACTAAAAGCTTAGAAGCAGTCGCTGATATAGGTGCTAAATTTCCCCATGCTTTGCAATGGTTTCAGCTTTACATCCACAAAGACCGGGGTTTAACTCGCGCCTTAGTAGAAAGAGCATACGCCGCAGGTTACAAAGCTCTCTGTCTCACAGTAGATGCTCCCGTACTGGGACAGCGAGAACGAGACCGACGCAACGAGTTTGTCTTACCTCCAGGGTTACATCTAGCTAATCTTGCTGATATCTCCAGTTTGGATATTCCCTACGAGCAGGGAGAATCTGGTTTGTTTACTTATTTTGCCCAGCAGTTAGACCCCTCCTTAACTTGGCGCGATTTAGAATGGTTACAATCTTTATCACCACTACCTTTGGTACTGAAAGGCATTTTACGAGGAGATGATGCAGTGCGGGCTGTAGAGTATGGAGCTAAAGCCATTGTAGTTTCCAATCATGGTGGCAGACAACTAGATGGTGCGATCGCCTCTTTAGATGCCCTAGCTGAGATAGTTGCAGCTGTAGATGGTCAGGTGGAAGTATTATTAGATGGCGGTATCCGTCGCGGTACAGATATTCTCAAAGCTTTAGCCATAGGTGCTAAAGCCGTACTAATTGGCAGACCTGTTTTGTGGGGACTAGCACTAGCCGGACAAGCAGGTGTGTCACATCTTATCTCACTACTACAAGATGAGTTAAAAGTAGCAATGTCCCTCAGTGGCGTTGCTCAGTTACAAGATATTGACTCTAGTTTAGTGACAGGTGACAGGTGACAGGTGACAGGTGACAGGTGAAAATATGTGTAATTAATTACATCAGGGTACTGATTCTCACTCATTACTCATTACTCATTACTCATTACTCATTACTCATTACTCATTACTCATTACTCAGCACAGCACTCATTACTCAGCACTCATTACTCACTTCAGTAAAAAGCAAAAATTTTTGATTTACTCCTTGCATTAAATTCATTAAGTGACTATAATAGTGAAGTTGCACCTAAGGGCGGGTGGCGAAATTGGTAGACGCACCACACTCAAAATGTGGCGACCTTACGGTCATAGGAGTTCGATTCTCCTCCTGCCCACTGTCAATTAACTAAATCTCAAGATAAAACAGATGAGACTTAAAAGATGGGAATCTCCCCGTCGCGAAGGGAGAAACGATAAAGGTAAAGGCGGTTCTGCCAGGAAACGACAACTTAAAAAACAAAGACAAATGTTACGCCAGAAGCTCAAAGAAGCTAACAAGCAAGACAATCAGCAAAATAAAAAGAACAGGGAAGAGTTTTTCTTCCCTGTTTTTTTTATGCCGTTTTATCAGTGTGTAAATAAGTTTAAAAATCAAAATGTATTAGAGAACTACAAAAAATAAATTATCCCTCCCCCTGCTCCCTTCCTATAAAAGCGATGGGATATTTTTTTACTTGGAAGCCCTTTACTATATTTTTACCTAAGTATTATTATTGAAATATTAAGGAAATTGTAATGCTTGTATGAACCAACTGAGAAAAAACTAGAGAAAAAGATAAAGTAAATGTAAAGTTTATTGTGAAGGGTGTAACAATCATTAATCAGCTTGTAAGCTAGTATGCGGTTGCGAGTAATTATTACTAATACTATTTAGTAAATAAAAATCTCGGCTAAACCAAGTTTTTATTAGTGTGTTCCCCTAATAGCTATGTCAGTATCAAAATTATCGAACTATCTCAGCATCAACTGCTGTTTTTATAGGATTAAACTATCTATGGTGTCTATTAGTTAGTTTGAATCTCCTAAATTTTTTACTCCATACCCAATAATAATTCTCTCGGTGTTGTGATTTATAGTGCATAGCAACGCATATATAAGCTAGCTTAAGACAGCCTAGCTTTATGTTGCCGTGTGAGCATATTTAAACACTGGTTTTATAGAAAATTATTGTATCTAATGGGGCAATTTTTTGCTGCAAAGGCTCTTATTCCTGTAGGTATAAGAGTTGTATCCCGTAGCTTATGCACTATAGCGTTTCCTAATCACATGAGGTATAAGTCCTCTCCTCTCTTGCGGCGATGAGTTTGGGAGTTGGTTTCTTGTACCTAACCGAGAAACCCTATATAGATAATGCAAGTCTCAGCAAAAAAAATATGAGGAAAAATTGTCTTAACTAACTAGTAAGTCATGGCAGGAATAAAGCTAAATTCCAGAAATTAAAAAGCTCTAGATATCAGGCTTTTCGTGAAAAAGCAACTTAGCGGATTTTGGTTAAAAGTATCAAACTGTTAATCCATATCATGGGTAAAGCCTGTAATGAAATCTCCAAAAGCAACATCAAATTTACGTAGAAAAGCTCTTGTAGGCGTATTTTGGTCTGCAATTGAAAGTTGGGGTCGCCAAGTCATTTCTTTTGGCGTTTTTTTCCTATTAGCAAGATTGTTAGGGCCAGAAACATTTGGTTTAGTTGCTTTATCTAGTGTATGCTTAAATTTTTTACAGGTATTTGTTGATCAAGGTTTTTCACAAGCAATTATTCAAAGAAAAGAATTAGAGTCGGAACATTTAGATACTGCCTTCTGGACTAATTTAGGAATGGGTACTTTTCTAGCAATAATGACTATTGCTAGTGCCAGTTTAATTGGGTATTTCTTTAAAGAACCAGCAATTATACCAATTATACGCTGTCTATCTGTTACTTTTATCTTCATTGCTTTTAGTAGTGTTCAGAATGCTATTCTTCAGCGAAAACTAGCTTTTAAATCCCTTGCTAAACGTACACTAATTGGCGTTTTGATTGGGGGTATAGTAGGCGTAACTATGGCATTTAGGGGATTTGGCGTATGGAGTCTTGTTGCTCAACAAATCATAAGTAGCTTAGTACAAGTTTTGGTACTTTGGAAAGTGAGTGACTGGCGACCAGGATTACGGTTTTCACAACGCCATTTTCGAGAGCTATTTTCCTTTGGCATTAATGTCTTAGGAATGAATATATTTAACTTTTTTAATCGCCGTTCTGATGATTTCTTAATTGGTTATTTTTTAGGTTCAGTTGCTTTAGGTTATTATACTGTAGCTTATCGGTTGTTATTAGTATTAACAGAACTGCTTACTAGTATTATTGCTAGAGTTTCCTTGCCGACCTTTGCTAGATTACAGGAAGAACCAGAACGATTACGTAATGCGCTATATCAAGCTATAAAACTTACAAGTTTAATTACCTTTCCTGGTTTTTTTGGCATGGTGATATTAGCCCCAGAAATAGTTAGAGTCGTATTTGGAGAACAATGGCTACAAAGTATTCCAGTAATGCAAATTTTAAACCTGATTGGTATTCTTTATGCTTATTTCTATTTCAATGCTTCTGTGATTATGGCGATGGGAAAACCTTCATGGAAATTAGCTTTAGATGGGGTGCAAGCTGTTACTAATATTGTTGCTTTTGCCATAGCAGTTCAATGGGGAATAGTCGCTGTTGCTGCGGCATACGTAATTAGAGGATATCTCATGGCCCCGCTTACTGTTTGGGTAGTTTGGAAACTAGTCCGCATTAATGTAGTGACTTATTTACGCCAAGGTGCTGCTCCTTTGGCAGCAACAATAACGATGTTAGGGACTATATTTGCAGTCAAATATTTACTTGGTAACATCGTAAATACTTCTGCAATGTTAGCGGTTGCTATCTTAGTTGGAGCTATAGTTTATGTTTTGTCGATCTTCTTGATTGCACCGAAACTCTTTTGGCAAGTAGTTAATATTGCTCGTTAGACCAGCAGATACAGGACTTGTAAAGATGACTGAACAAATCACAGAAAAAATTCAAAATCCTGAGATCAACCAGTTATTAGAAACTGTAATAGAGGGTGGTTATTGTGTTGGTTGTGGTGCGTGTGCCTCAGTTAGTGGCTCGCCAATTAAGATGGAATTAGACGCAGATAAGAAGTTGCAAGCAAGAATCGATACAGTTACTAAATCAGCATTTTCTAGTCATTCAATACTATCTGTTTGTCCTTTTTCAAGCCAAAGTTTAAATGAAGACCAGATTAGCCAAGAAGTATTCAATAATAATTGCAAATATCATCATCAAATTGGTTATTATTTAGATACTTACGCAGGTTATGTTGCAGAAGATGATTACCGCGATCGCGGTAGTTCAGGAGGGATGGGTACTTGGATTGTGACTAATCTGCTCAGTCAAGGTTTAGTAGATGGTGTCATCCACATTCATCAACGCCATCCATCTCCCACTGACCCCAGATTATTTCACTATCAAATTTCCACAACTATAGAACAGGTACGCAACGGTGCGAAGTCCCGCTACTACCCAGTAGAAATGTCGGAAGTAATGCAGCTGATTCGGGAACAACCGGGACGCTATGCCATTGTGGGGATTCCCTGTTTTATTAAAGCTGTGCGTTTATTAATGCGCCAAGACCAACTACTAGCCGAACGCATCCGATTTTGTGTGGGTCTAATTTGTGGTCATCTGAAGAGTATGCGCTTTGCAGAAATGTTGGCTTGGCAATGTGGCATTGAACCAGGTAATTTACTAGCAATAGACTTTCGCAAAAAATTACCAGACGCAAACGCTAACCGTTATGGTGTGGAAGTCACTGGACTGCAAGCAGGTAAGATAGTCACTCACGCTAGTCCTGTCTATGACCTCTATGGTACAGATTGGGGGTTGGGTTTTTTCAAGTACAAAGCCTGTGATTATTGTGATGATGTCGTAGCGGAAACCGCAGATGTAACAGTCGGAGATGCTTGGTTACCTCAGTATGTCAAGGACAGTCAAGGTACAAATGTTGTGATTGTCCGTCACCCAGTCATTCAAGACATGATTGAGCATGCCATGACTGGGGGAACATTGCAAATGGATCGGATTAGTGCTGATGAAGTCGCGCAATCACAAAAATCAGGCTTTCAGCATCGACGAGAAGGTCTAGCTTATCGTTTGTATTTAACTGAACAACGGGGTGACTGGTATCCGCAAAAGCGAGTAAAACCAAGTGCTAGCCATCTAAATAAAAACCTGCAAGCACGGCAAATCATGAGAGTTACTCTAGCAGCACAAAGCCATATTGCTTTTAAAAATGCTGTTGATGCTGGTCAATTTTCTGTATTTAAGCAGCAACTAGACCCCTTAGTGCAGAAATACAAACAGCTATATCAGGTGTCTTTATGGAAAAGAGTTGCTAGGCGTATTAAACGACTTTTGGTCAATTTGTTGGGTACTTTTAAGAGAGGTTAAACAGCTATGAAAGCAGCCATTACAGGAATCACTGGACTACGCAACCGAGGCGTTGAAGCAATGGTGTTAACTACTATTGAACAACTACGTCAACGCCAACCAGGACTTACCGTCAGCATTTTCAGTGAGACTCCAGATTACGACGAAATTAGACTACAGCAGTACAACGTAGAATTAATTAGCGATCGCAATTTACGCCACCTACATATAGTCAATCGCTGGCGCAATCAGCTTTCTCAGGTTTACAAGCCTCTTGCACCTGCCTACAAAGATATTGCCCGGTTACTCTCAGACACATCCGTAGTGATGGCTTCTGGTGGGGACGTATTTGGTTCTGATTACGGTATACCTTTTCTTAGCAGACAACTCAAACCATTAGTCTACGCTTTAGATGCTGGTATTCCTGTAGTGTTTCTGGCACAATCTATCGGCCCTTTCAAAACTGACGAAGAAGCCCAAATCTGGCTCAATGTGGCTCGTCACGCCAAGCTAGTCACTATCAGAGAAAGCCTTTCCTATAAATACGTCACAAAGGATCTAGGCTTGTCTCCAGAATTAGTTAAGCACACAGCAGATCCCGCCTTTCTATTACCGCCAGCACCACCAGAAACTGTTGAGAACTTGTTGAAGTTATATGGCATCAATCAAGAACGTCCGGTAGTTGCTCTGGGGATTAGTCAAGGTATCAGCCGTTATACCCGCGCTGATTACGACAAACATACCAAGGTATGGTGTCAGGTAATTAACATGATTCTGAACGAATTTGGTGGACAAGTCTTGCTGATCCCTCACGTCCACGATTACCGTCCAGAGAACGACGATCGCATCCTCGCGGGTGAACTGCTGAGACTTTTCAACTTCGATCCGCGTGTGCAGCTAGCTGGTGCAGAACATACTGCATCTGAGTTTAAAGGGTTGATTAGTGCCTGTGATATGGTTGTTTCCGAACGGATGCACGCTGCGATCGCTGGATTATCTAGTGGTGTTTGTACTCTTCCCATTGGTTATTCTGTCAAAGCTGAGGGCATTATGACCGATATTTTGGGAGCAGAAGCAGTTCATAATGGCTTACTAATTTCCTTCCAACAGTTTCTAGATACTGATACAGCTTGTAACACCATTCGTAATCTTTGGCATAGACGGCAAGAAGTCGCAGACCAATTAAAGATGAATCTACCTCAAATTAAGCAAAATACATCTGCTAACTTCGACCTGATATCAAACATCTTGGCAGAAAAGACCAAGTAAATAACTCTGATAAAAACTCCGTATTCCTCCGCGTCAACCTCTGCGCGACTCTGCGTTTAAAAATAAAACATTGAGGATACTCCCCATTACTAATAGCTAAACCCAAAGATTGGAGTATTAATCAATAATGTCAACGAAAAAAATTGAGCCGAAAAATACTCCCAGTGTTGCAGTTATCGTGCCTTTGTATAACAAAGGTCAATATATTGCGAGGACACTCAACTCAATACTGAATCAGACATACCAAAATTTTGAAATCATTGTTGTTAATGATGGTTCTACAGACAACAGCCCAGATATTGTGAGTAGCTATCATGACCCTCGCATCAAATTGATTCACCAAGCTAATGTAGGGCCAGGTGCAGCACGTAATAGAGGTATGTCTGAAACTCAAGCGGATTTCTTATCATTTTTAGATGCAGATGATGAATGGTTGCCAAGTTTTTTGGACACCTCCATCAAGCATCTACAGACAAATCGTGATTGCTTACTAAGTGTAACTGGTCATTTTCGGGGAGTGGACTGTACTAGTTGGCAACAACATTTACCACATCTGAAAGTAAATCAAGGTTCTTGGCGTTTACCAACTAATACAAAACCAAAAGTAGTAAAATCTGCGATCGATTTGCTTCATTCCGGGGCTGTTGTGTGTGCAAGGGAAGTTGTAGAAAAGTTTGGTGGTTTTTACTGTAAAGAACGCTGTACTTATGGGGAAGATTCCTATTTGTGGCTACAAGTATTACTAAATCACCAAATTTACATAGATCCTACCCCACTAATGTGGCATCATACCGAAGCATCAGTTCTTGGTCATGGTCGCAAGGAGGCTCACCCACCTTGGCCAAAGCTAACAGATACAGCAACTATCAGAAAGAATTGCCCAACTGAATACCTTCCTCTTTTGGAGCGTTGTCTAGCTTACTATGCACTTTTAGCAGCTGAACGTCGTATCCGTGCTGGAGATATTTTTACAGCACAAAAGCTGTTACAAAATTTCCCCTTAACTCAAAGTTTTGGACTGAAAAATATTAAGACTCTTTGCCGTTTAAAATTAACTCAATTTTTAAATAAATAATTTATATGGAACAAATAAAATCTCTTTTTCTGCCTCGCGCTCTTGATGGAAATCCCTACCAAAACCAATTAATTGATAACTTAAAAAAAATAGGTGTTCAAGTAGAAGTACAAAAACCTTTTTCTTCTTCTACTTTTTTCTTTCCAATGATTATCTCCCATTGGAAGCCAGATATTTTACACTTGCACTGGCTAGAACCATCATGTATTGCACCCAATTGGTTTCTCTCTTTACTGAAATCTATATCATTTTTAATTCAATTAGCCATACTCAAACTAATTGGTGTCAAGCTTGTATGGACTGTACATAATCTCAAAAACCATGATAATTCAAATCTGGTTTTAAATAACATATGTACCAAAACAGTGATCAAGTTTGCTGATGCAATCATAACTCATTGTGAAGCGGCGAAAGAAGAATTAATCAAACTGTTTCATGTCAAAAATCAAGATAAAATTTTTGTAGTTCCACATGGCAATTATCTAGAGTGGTACGAAAATAAAATTAGCAGAGATGCAGCACGAAAAGAACTAGATATAAAAACTTCTGAGACTGTATTTTTATTTCTGGGTTTAATTCGACCCTATAAGGGAGTACCTGAACTTATTGATAGATTCAATTGCTTAGATAATGAAGATATTAGGTTGGTAATTGCTGGTAAAATTAACAGCCAAGATGTAGAGTTAACAGATTTAATTAACCAGAAAATTGCTGAAGACAAAAGAATTAATTTTATTCCCGGTTATGTTGAACCTGAAAAAATTCAACTATATATGAATGCTTGTGATGTCGTCGTCTTTCCGTACCGAGATATTTTGACATCAGGAGCAGTTATGTTAGCTATGTCTTTTGGACGGGCTTGTATTGCTCCACGCAAAGGTTGTCTAGCAGAAGTTCTAGATGATCGAGGAGCATTTTTATACAACTTAGCTGATGATAATGGCTTAACGCAAGCTATGAATGCTGCATTACACAAACAACCAGAAATATTAGCGATGGGACAGCACAATCAGCAATTAGCTGAAAAATATAGCTGGAAAAATATTGCAGAACTAACTTTAGATGTGTATCTTTATTGTCTCTAGACTGGAGTTTAGACTAAATCTGTCATGTTGAAGAAAAAAAGAGGTCTGATTGAACGCAGCCTCCCAATTAATAGTAGGTAAGAGAAGAATCACCTACTCTTACCTACTATTAATTATTCTGGCTTGGTTGAATGCTGAGGAGATAAACCAAGCTGGACACAAAAATTCTTACTGTACTCTGCTGTTTCCCAATTTTGGGCGGATTTAACTTGTTCTATAGTTAAACCTTTAGCGTTAAAAAAATTAGCTCCTTGTATATTGGCGTTATTAAGATTTGCTCCTTCAAGGTTAGCATTCCCAAACTTTGCTCCTTTTAAATTTGCTCTTTGGAAGTTGGCATTTTTAAGAACTGCTCCGTGAAAACTAGCCTCTGTAAAATCAGATTCTTGAAGATTAGCTTCCTGAAGATTAACACCCCAAAGAATTGCTTTTGAGAGTTTAACTTGTTGAAGAGAAACATGAGGAGCAATCAAGTATGCTCCTACTGCCGCAGCGTTGAAACCTATTGGAAACTTGGTATGCTCATCGTATAAAACTTCTCTGAGGTCGGTACTTTCCAATTTTGCTTTTAGAAGAGATGTACCATAAAGTCTAGCTCTATAAAGGTCAGCTTTACTAAGATTAGCTTCATCAAGTTTTGCTTCCGTAAAATCACCCCTTGTAAGATTAGCTCCTACCAAATCTGCTCTGGTTAAGTCAATACGTTTTAGATCAGCATTTGGAGCATCTATATTCCTCAGAGAAACGCCGTCATTGGCTAATTCTTCCAGAGCAATTTTTCTGGCATAGCTAGTAACTGTAACAGAAGCATTTGCCGCATCGATTGCTTTCCAGTACTCAAAATGTGCCATCTTTCTTTCAGCTTGGATTCTTTCTTCTCGTTTTGGAAGTTCAAGCAAGAAAAGCGTTACACCTATTAAAACCCCCAGTTTACTGAGAGCATCAAGTATCTTGATAAAAGCTAAATTTGAAAGCCAGTTAGCAATTGGATCGGAAAAAAGTAAGGTAATTATCAAAACTATCAAAGCACTAAGCAAAACAGTCAAAATTAGAAGTCGCTTTAGCCATAATAATGATTTAATTTTCTGCTTTGATTGATTATTTCTCAAGATTATTTAGCCTTCTGCTCCCTATGTGTTTAATATAACAAGCTGTAGTCGGAAATTGGTAATTTTAACAACATCTTAATTGAATGGCGACATGAGAACGGAATAATGGGAATTAATGTTAAGAACAAAACCCACGGAGGTGGGCTGCAAATTTTTAGTCCGCGCAGGTGAGCTTGGTGTGTATAGCCGCACCCTTCTAGGGTGTCGGCTAAAAATGTTGTTGCTTGAGTTTGAGATGATGTTTTAACTAAAAGTGATCGCCTTTCAATTTTTACATCCCTGATTATTTAAAATTATTTTCCATACCTGCTGCCCAAGCATTTTTTAACCTGACAGCTATATCACCAGAAGACATAGGGTTAGAGTTGACTACAGCTACAGCAATATAATTGTCTGGGAACTGAACAACAGCAGTATGAGTACCGATGTGATCAGCCACCGTGGTATGGAATTGCGGGAACTTTAAAGTTTTTCGTAATGAAAGGACTACTAATTTCTCTAGACCAAACAATGCGATTATCTTGCGTAGCTGGGGTTGCCGTATTGTATACTGATTGACGTAAAGATTTAGAAATTAAGGTTTCTGTAGCTGAATAGTTTGCCATGAAAGCTGCAAATTCACGGGTTGAAAGGTAATAGCCACCTTGTGCATGACAACCACCATTTACTTTTTTTCAGACCAAACTGTTCCTTCTTCATCAGTGGGAGAACTGTAGCCAAGTGCAAATTTCCGGTTTATTTTTCCATAATCAACTTCAGGGTCACAACTGGGTTTAATTTTCGGCGTAATTTTGGTGAAAATTTGTGATTCCAAGTATTTATCAAAATAGTCGCCGTATCGTTTGCCGAAGAATTTAGGGTCATTAGCTGCAATCTTTTGTGATTTCACTTCTGCATTAACGGTTTTAGCAAAACCAGGATCAGCTAAATTGGGAAGAATATAAGTCAGTAACCTACCAATATGAACAGTGCCAGCTTAGAAGAATTCCGTCAAGCAGCCTACAAACATCTAGGTAGAGCCAAAGACGCAACCTATAAATTTATTTGCGGAATTTACTTTTAAGGTACTTGACATTACCCCAGTAGAACCTGCTATATTAGTAAAGTCAAATCTTTGGGGCGTAGCCAAGTGGTAAGGCAGCGGGTTTTGGTCCCGCCATCCCTAGGTTCGAATCCTAGCGCCCCAGTTTTAAAAAGAAACTTGTGAAAGGCTCATCCAATATAGATGATGCTTTTTGCTTTGGATAAAAACTCTGTAAAGATACTGAAAATGTTAGCTTTGCTTTTAACTTGAAGCACTGGTATAGAAGCGCAACGCAAATCGCCAGAACTTGGTAGATATCCAAAACAAGGCGGCTGCTAAAAATACCGCACCTATCAACCAGTGAATTTGCACCCGTCCTAACATCACTTCTGCTGGAACTGTGGTTAAAAATGCTACCGGAACTACAAAGGTAAAGAAAAAGCGGTAAGCGGCGGGGTAGGCTACCATTGGATATCTGCCTGCTTCCACTAATCCCCGTAACACCTCAGTAACATTGTAGATTTTTACAAACCAAATACTAGTCGCCCCCAACATAAACCAGAGGCTATAGAGAATTACCAAACCGCAAAATAACGGTACTAAACTGAGGAGATAGTTTTCTAATCTCAAACCTAGGCGTTGACCTGCGTAACCAAGAATCATTACACCAAAAATTAAGTCTGGAACTCCCCAAGGGGACAGTGTGTAGGTGGAAAGCCAGAACTGACTACGAATAGGTTTGAGTAGTATAAAGTCTAAAGTCCCTTCTTGGACATGGCGGACGATGCGATTGAGGTTAGCTGCAAGAAAGCTAGCAGAAAAACCTTGCAGCAAAGTGAAAATTCCGAGAACTATCAAAGCAGCTTCCCATGACCAGCCGGTAAAAGTATAGCCAGTGCGATAAAACAAGAATAGCCCAAACAAACTGCCGCCCAAATTGCCTAAGCTGCTGAGAGTAGCGATAAAGAAGTTAACTCGATATTCCAACTCTGCGGCGATCGCAGTTGCCCAAAATAGTCTCAGAACTTTCCAATATCTTCCCATATTGCACCCGTAACCTAACACCCGCGATCTAAGTCAGTAACTTGATGTAATCTTAACAAGATTAATCCTGTTGAAAAAATTCTCGCCGCTAAGATATGGTATGCACATTATTTATACTGTAGGATTTAATGCCCTTTGAGAATGAAAGAGTCTTTTTTAAGTATCCCTGAATTAGTTAGACAGAGAAACATTACAGAATTTATGGCTAAACTCTCCAACGAATTACAACGTTATTTTTTTGAAGAAACCAGACCACAAAATGTGAATTTAGCAGATATTTTACTGCTAGCTGGCGAAAGGATTTTTGGGTTTCTATTGGTTATATTGTCTTTACCGTCAGCTTTACCCATACCAGCACCAGGATACTCAGTTCCTTTTGGTATTTTGATTTTTATTTTAGCTATACAGATGATTATTGGTGCTAAAGTCCCTTGGCTACCGCCCAAAATGATGAATCATCCCATTAAACTAGAAACAGTCCAGGGATTTTTAAAAGCTGGTATTCCTTGGTTGCGGAGAATTGAAGCGATCGCGCGTCCGCGTTTATCTTATATTTGTACTACCTTAGCTGGGAGAGTCACCCTTGGGATTGCGATCGCTTTAATGGCAATTTCGATGATGATACCCATCCCCGGCACTAACACCTTACCAGCAATGGGTGTGTTCGTGACTGGTTTTGGCTTATTAGAAGACGATGGTGCGATCAGTTTAGGGGGTTTAGTGCTGTGTGTAATGGGACTAATTTTAACTACTTCTATTCTGATGGCCTTGGCTTGGGGTGGTTCTAGTCTTCTAGATATTATCAAGACTTGGTTAGGACGGTAGAAAAATCCCCCTAGAGATGATTTAGAGGATGGCGATGGTCTCCGACCGACGGTCGGTCATCAGCTACGTGGGGCGGAACGCCATCGCTCTTTGGGATTGATCGCTCCACGCTCAAGAGTTAATTGTAACTATGTATCTTGAGCCAGCATTGATTCTTTAACCGCTTGCACTAGCTCCTCTTCTGTACATTGATACAAATCTCGCAAAACACTTGCCATACTTCCATTTCCGGCGTTGTTCTGCCCTTTTCTCAGTTGCGAATTAAAGATTCCCCACAGTCAAAGGTTCTCAGCCCTGCACGTTCTCTCAAGGCTCTCAAATCCATAGATGATTGAGATTTTAGTGGAGGCGATCGCCTTTTTTCAAAGTCAAAAGCGATACCTACGTTAAGCTACCGCTAATGCACTCTATCCAAAACTAGCTACTTCCACCGGACGTTCAACAGCCAATTTTTTCCTATTGAGTTTGATTTGTTCAATTTTGTGCAGAGTTTCGGCTGTTAAATAGCTTTCTCCACAATGAGTACAGGTGATCACCGGAATATTTTCAATAACGAGCAAGTCTTTACCCTTACCATAAGTTCTAGTAATGAGGCGGATTTTTACATCTTCACTTCCACAAAAATCACACAACATTTGCCGCTTTCCTAGTATTAGGGTACATATACAGTAATGATAACAACCTTTCCAGTTGGACTCAGCTTGGCAATTATCTCCACTTCACCATCATCAAGAGTTAAACCTCTAATGCGGTATTTGGATTCTGCTGTTAACTTATCTCGTTGACGTTCTAATATTTTTCCTGTAAGAATACCTTGCTCAATGTCATAAATTGATAAATTATCGTCACTCATTTCTTCTTCAGCATGGAGTGTCATCACATACTGTCGGGCGACGATTTTTTCCCGTATTCTTTGTAATATTTCATCAAACAAGGTAAAAATTGTGGGTTAAGTAGATTGTTATAGTTTACAGCGACTAGTGATTTAGAGGATGGGCGATCGCAGTTTGGGATTTGAGGGTGGGACGCACTTTTTTTAACCTAATTCACCAATTATTTCCCTGCTTCCAGCTTGAATTAGGTCAAAATGCAGACTTTTTGAAAATTTTAATAGTTTATTTATCTAGTTAAATTCTAGATTCCTAACTGTAAATGTATAATTTAATTCATGTATTAGTTAGATATTTAAGCTTTAATCACTATGGCTAATGTTTTCATCAGTTATCGACAAATAGATACTGAACCAGCTCAAAAACTTGCTTCAGAAGTTGCTGATGCTGGTTATCAAGTTTGGTTTGCTGAATGGACAATCGATGTTGGTGATTCTATTGTTGAGCGTGTCAATCAAGGACTAGAAGGACTCAGTTATTTAGTCTTGTGTTACTCTTCTTCTGATATGTCGCCGTGGGTAAATCGTGAATGGATGTCAACTTTAGCGCGGCAACTCAGTGGCCAAAGGGTTAAAGTTTTACCAGCTTTGCTTACTGGGGGCAAACCTCCTGCCATCTTAGCTGATATCAAGTATGCGGACTTAATCACAGACTGGTCTAAAGGTGTATCTGATTTGCTGAGAGCGATCAAATGAAAGAAATAATTCAGCAAGTTCTTATAGCTCATGCAAAAGGAGAAGAGGTGTTTGCCGAAAAATTAGCAGAACCTATCCGCAATGCTGGCTATGAAGTTGCCCATAGAGGGACGGTAATGGTAGGAGAATCATTCACCGAGGAAGCTTCAAAAGTTTTGAATAATGGCTGTCCAGTGGTACTTTGTGGAACTATCAAAGCATTGGGAACTCGTTTAGCACGTCAGATTGTCAACGCGGCAAGAAATAATTATCGAGTGCGTGTCTTTGGTGTGCAAATGGAGGAAGAAGCCGATCTAGAAGTAGTGACTTTTGATGAATCTATTGCTCACTATTGGCAAGATCCGACAAAAGCAACAGAGGATTTAATTGCTTCCCTAAAAAAACATTATCCCTTGGAAGTACCTACAGACTATATAAAAGGGGGAAATGATGCAGAGCAGCGTTACCGAGAACTTGCTTTAGGATTTTGTGACATTATTGACTTAGCGAATCTGCCAGAGTTAGATCGCCATATAGCTACCCAGAAACTTTTACTACGTCAGCTTTATGTTGCACTCCGCGTTCAAGTAGAAATTGCCTGTAAGGTTGAAGTTAATGAAACAGAAGTGGAGGCAATTGACAAGCGTCGTATTGCCTTACAGCGTAAAAGAGCAGGCTGGAGTATTGAAGACAGAGACGAAAAAGATAATAGAGGTCAGCGAGTTTCGATTGGAGAGAGGGTGGCTGAGGCTAGAAGGTTAGTTGTGTTGGGAGATCCAGGAGCTGGAAAAACGACAATGCTTCGTTGGATGGCTACAGCTTACCTATTAAGGCTCAAGCAAGACCCAGATTGGAAGGATCTTCCTGATGTGTCTACACTTCCTAATGAGGATTGGCTACCAATTATTATTCGTTGTCGAGACCTTGATGAAACCAGCCTTAATGGTTCACTAGGTGATATCCTGAGTTACACCTTACGTAAAGCGGAGATGCGCGAGTCTGAATGCACTGCTTTGGGTGGTACTTTAAGACAAAAACTTCAACAAGGTACAGCGTTATTACTTATAGATGGTTTGGATGAAATCACAGATCCACGTTTACGAGCTAGGTTCTGCGAACAAATAGAAAAGATTTGTGATGCTTATAAACAAGCTCCCATCATAGTTACCTCACGCATTGTTGGCTATCGGGAAATGGGCTACCGTATGGGACGACAGTTTGAACACGTGACGGTAGCCGAACTAACTAAAGAAGATAAAGACGACTTTGCTAGTCGCTGGTGTGATATTACCGAATCACCAGAGCGACGAGAAAGAGCAAAAATAGACTTGATAAAAGACATTCACAGTGCTGAACGTATTGAGCGTCTCACTGGTAATCCAATGCTGCTGACTACAATGGCATTGGTTAAGCGTAAAGTTGGTAAACTACCGACTCGTCGGCATAAGTTGTACGCGCAAGCTGTAGATGTGTTACTTAACTGGCGTTCTCAAGTAGACGACCCCATAGATGATGATGAAGCATTACCTCAATTAGAGTATATTGCTTATGCCATGTGTCATAGAGGAGTACAGCAACTTCGGAAAGATGAAGTTATAGAGTTATGTGAAAAATTTCGGGAAGAATATCCGAATCTTCATGAAGTCAAAAAACATACACCTAAAGAATTTCTGAATTTGTTGGAACGCCGCACAGGTATTTTAGTGGAAGCAGGGATTATGGCACATAATGGCAGAGACATCCCTGTATTTGAGTTTCGTCATCTCACTTTTCAAGAATACTTGGCAGGATTGGCACTTGTGCAAGGTCATTTTCCTAACCGCGATCGCTCTCTCAACCTTGCTGATTATGTAGCCCCACTTGCTGCCCAAATCCATGAAGTAGAATCTTCTGCTCCTTTCCGAAATAAGGAAGTAGTGGTAACTGAAAACTGGCGGGAAGCATTACGTCTTTGTGTAGCATCTTGTAATGATGATGATGTGGACGATGTTTTACGAGCCATCCTCAAACCGCTTGATGCAGAAGATTCTCCGACTACAGTCCGCCCTCGTGCAGTTTTGGCAACTCTTTGTTTAGCTGATGAGCCTAATGTTAGCGAACAAATAGCAATGAAGATATTACAAGAGTTTGTGAGGAATATTGGTGAGTCTGATGGCAATGCACCATTTTCGCAAACTAGTGTAGATATAGCTGTTAAGGAATTAGCTGAATCTCAATGGGCAGCAACACTACGTTTGCTCCTTCTTCAAGAATTTCAACAGAGAGAAGCAAAAGATCGGGGTAGTTGTGGTGAACTTTTGGGAATCATTGCCACAGAATCGATGTCAAACGATCCGGAGATTATCCATCAATATTATTTGAAACAAGTATCTTGTCTTAAGTTAAGCCAGGAAGAGTCAATAGAGGCATCTTTCGTCATTAAGCAAATATTTCTTAAGCAAATATTTCTTAAGCAAATATTGGGGATACAAACAATATTTTTACACAGTAATCAAATATTTTTCAATGATGTGCCTAGAATGGTAGATTCGTTGATAGAAATGCTTATGGGTAGTGCTGCCACTTCCCATGCTGCTGCCGGATTACTGCGATTATTAAATCTTCATTTTTATAATATTAGAAAATGGCAACCATCAATAAAAGAGAAAGAGCAGTTAATTTCTTTTATCAGTAATCCAACATCAGATAAAAAAGCATTGGCTCTAATATCCAGAATTCTAGGTAACGAACATGAAAAGCTGGCAGTAGAACCCCTAATTGCTAAGCTGAATGATGCTGATAACAATGTGCAGCAAGCAGTAGCAAGTGCATTGGGAGAAATTAAGGATGCACGAGCAGTAGAACCCCTAATTGCTAAGCTGAATAATGCTGATAACAATGTGCAGCAAGCAGTAGCAAGTGCATTGGGAGAAATTAAGGATGCACGAGCAGTAGAACCCCTAATTGCTAAGCTGAATGATGCTGATAACGATATACAGCGAGCAGTAGCAGAGGTATTGGGAGAAATTAAGGATGCACGAGCAGTAGAACCCCTAATTGCTAAGCTGAATGATGCTGATAACGATATACAGCGAGCAGTAGCAAGTGCATTGGGAGAAATTAAGGATGCACGAGCAGTAGAACCCTTAATTGCTAAGCTGAATGATGCTGATAACGATATACAGCGAGCAGTAGCAAGTGCATTGGGAGAAATTAAGGATGCACGAGCAGTAGAATCCCTAATTGCTAAGCTGAATGATGCTGATAACGATGTGCAGCGAGCAGTAGAGACGGCACTAGTACAATTTGGGGATGAGAAAACTATAGAAATGTTATTAGATAGATTGTCAAATTGTGAGAATAAAAGTATGAGGATGATGGCACTCAAAGCATTATCTTGCACTTGTGATGATGACATAGATCGCAAGCTTCTTTCTAGGGATATTGATGCTTTTGATCCGTTTTTAGATCCCCATGAAGAGATTGATGCAGAGCGTATTAGTTTTGCTGCTGAACAATTAGAAATATCAGCAGATAATGTGCGTATACGTTACCAAAAACTTGCCCGGAAGTTTGGCTTGAAATTGAAATTTTCTCCAGATGCTTTATGAGAGTAGAAGATGTTTAGTATGAGGTTGGCATAATACAGCCACACTTAATTAATATTCTGCCATTCACAAGCATCTATAAATAATGATAAATGTTTAACATTAGTAGTAGCAATAATAATTTGATGCCCTTTTAATTCTTCAATTTTTGCTTGTGCTGCTAAAATGACATCACCATCAAGAGATTTAGGATCAGCAGTAGGTTTTCCCATTTTCCTAACTTCAGCCCAGAAATTTGCAGCTAAAAGCATTACAGAAGTAGTAATAGGTAAATAAGTAATCGCTTGTTTAAGTTGATCTAACCGTTTAATCCCTGATGTTTTTCCTGCTCTCAGTAGTTCTCGTCTCACTTCATAATCAGCAATTTCAGGCAAGATTATTTGATACCCTTTTAAGGGTAAGTCATCTAACCATTCTTTACACTGCTGACAAATAGGGTTAGAATTTTTAGGATTTGTTACCATCCCTAAAATATTTGTATCTAGAAAAATAAATTTACTCATAAAAACTGATGCCTATTTTAAAAGGGATTATCATCAGTCGATTGAGTCAAATATTCCCAAGTTTCCGTTTGCTCTTGTTCATCTCCTTCTTCTAACCATTGTTTGGTTAATTGTTTAAGTGCTTGATGTTGTTGATTTAAAACTTCTTGATTTTGTTTGTCCAAATCTTGTTGAAAATGGGTTAATACTTCTGGTTTAATAGTTACACTTTTACGAAAAACTCGTATAATTTCTAGCAAATTTGACCAGTATTCTTTGGGTGTTGCTTGAATTTCTCCTAAAATTTCTATCAAACAAGTTTCTTCATGAGTCTTACTGATTTCAGCTTTATTAATTAAGTTGGGTTGAGTCATTAGTAATCATTCCTCATTAGAATAATATCAGTGAAGGTGAGCTAAAAAAGCCCACCCTAATTAAACTATACCAACAAAGCCTGCTCCTCTTGAGAAATCACCCTTCCTTCATCCTCAAAACCGGCGATTTGATCAAAGTTCAAATACCGATATAAATTCTCAGCAAAAGGATGAATCTTATTCGCCACAATATCCAGATATTCCTGCACTGTGGGAATGCGTCCAAACAAGGCACAAACTGCGGCTAATTCGGCAGAACCTAAATACACTCTCGCACCTTTACCCATGCGATTATTAAAGTTGCGGGTAGAGGTAGAAAATACAGTTGTGCCATCAGCAACTCTTGCTTGATTTCCCATACATAAACTGCATCCTGGCATTTCTGTTCTTGCACCAGCCGCACCAAAAACGCTGTAAACACCTTCTTCTTTTAACTGGTGTTCATCCATGCGGGTGGGTGGTGCTATCCACAGGCGAGTTTTGACTTCACCTGCACCTTCCAAAACTTTCGCTGTTGCTCGATAATGACCAATATTTGTCATACAAGAACCAACAAATACTTCTTGTACTGGATCATTAGCAACTTCCGATAATAACTTAACATTATCGGGGTCATTTGGTGCAGCCACAATTGGTTCTTTGATTTCGTTCAAATCAATTTCAATGATTGCGGCATATTCTGCATCTGCGTCGGCTTCTAGTAATGCAGGATTTGCTAACCATTCTTCCATTTTGGCGACGCGGCGCATGATAGTACGTGCGTCTTGATAGCCTCTAGCTACCATATTTTTGAATAGGGCAATATTAGAACGCAGATATTCCGAAACTGTTTCTTGACTTAGTTTAATGGTGCAGCCTGCACAAGAACGTTCGGCGGAAGCATCTGTCAGTTCAAAGGCTTGTTCTACTTTTAAATCTGGTAAGCCTTCCATTTCTAAAATTTTGCCGGAGAAGATGTTTTTCTTGTTCTCTTTCTCGACGGTTAGCAAACCTTGTTGCATGGCGACATAAGGAATGGCGTTGACAATATCTCTTAAGGTGATACCGGGTTGCAATTCTCCTGTAAATCTGACTAAAACTGATTCTGGCATATCTAAAGGCATGACACCCAACGCACCAGCAAAGGCTACTAACCCAGAACCGGCGGGGAAGGAAATTCCCAAGGGGAAGCGGGTGTGAGAGTCTCCACCTGTGCCTACGGTGTCGGGTAACAGCATCCGGTTGAGCCAAGAGTGAATGATACCATCACCGGGACGCAAGGCGACACCACCACGGGAGGAGAAGAAATCGGGTAAGTCGTGGTGGGTTTTGATGTCTACGGGTTTGGGATAGGCGGCGGTGTGACAGAAACTCTGCATTACTAAGTCTGCACTGAAACCGAGACAAGCGAGTTCTTTGAGTTCGTCGCGGGTCATGGGGCCAGTGGTATCCTGAGAACCAACAGTAGTCATGATGGGTTCGCAGGATGTACCGGGACGCACACCTGATAAACCGCAAGCTTTACCTACCATTTTTTGGGCGAGGGTGTAGCCTTTACCTGTGTCGCCTGGTTGGTGGGGACGGATGAAGACGGTGCTGGGTTCTAAACCTAATGCCTGGCGGGTTTTGTCGGTGAGGGTACGTCCAATTAGTAGGGGGATGCGTCCACCGGCGCGGACTTCATCGAGAATGGTGTCTGGTTTGAGGGTGAAGGTAGAAATGACTTCGCCATCTTCGTTGGTAATTTCACCTTTGTAGGGATAGATGGTAATTACCATGCCGGTTTCGAGTTTGGTGACATCGCACTGAATAGGCAAAGCACCGGCATCTTCGGCAGTGTTGAAAAAAATAGGCGCGATCGCACTACCTAAAATATAACCCCCAGCGCGTTTGTTGGGAACATAGGGTATATCTTGCCCCATGTGCCATAAAACAGAGTTAATCGCTGATTTTCGAGATGAACCAGTACCCACCACATCCCCAACATAAGCTACGGGATGTCCTTTTTTCTTCAACTCAACAATGGTTTCTAAGCTTCCCGGTTGCCGTGACTCTAACATAGCCAAGGCGTGGAGGGGAATATCTGGGCGGGTGGTGGCGTGGGTGGCTGGGGATAAGTCATCGGTGTTGGTTTCCCCAGGAACTTTAAACACGGTGACGTTAATATATTCTGGTAGCTGCGGGCGAACTGTAAACCACTCTGCTTCTGCCCAAGAATTAACTACCTGCTTGGCGTAGGGGTTGATTTTGGCTAATTCCAAGACATCATGAAAGGCATCATACACCAATAATATTTTGCTGAGAGCAGTAGCGGCGGCGGCAGCGATGGGTTCTTTCCCTTCCCCTCCCATTACCAAGGGGGTATCAGCTTCTGATGTTTTAGTAGAAAGTTGCAGTAACTCAATTAAAGACTGCACATTATAACCGCCTACCATTGTTCCCAGTAATTCCACCGCTTCAATTGAGGAAATTAAGGGGCTAGTGATTTCGCCTTTAGCAATACCTGTAAGAAATCCAGCTTTCACATAAGCTGCTGCATCTACACCAGGGGGTATGCGATCGCGCAATAAATTTAATAATGTATCTTCTTCACCCTGGGGCGGATTTTTCAGTAATTCGCACAATTCTGTGGTTTGCTGTGCATCTAACGGTAAGGGCGGAATACCGAGGGCTGCCCTTTCAGCAACGTGTTGACGATATTTTTCTAACATCTTTGTGTTCTCTCTTTTTATGTTCTTACCTTAATTATGAAGTATTTTTAGACAAAACTTAGCTATCAAAGTTTACCCGATTTTCTGTCTAAAAGCCTTACTGGTAATCGCTTAGGAGATTTTTTATTTTATACTTAAAGTATAGTTTTGATGCCAAATATTCACTGAAGATATTTTAATTACCTACACAGCTAGGGGCAGAATATATCCTGCCCCTATAGTATATATTCCTCTCACTTGAGAACTGTTACACTAGGCGGTCATAGCAGTTTCATTTGATGTTTTATCTGTATTAGATTTCAAGCGCGTCAATCTGCTTTTACGGATACGTTCACTATCTCGAACTCCGCCTGCAAGTTCATATTCACTACTGTTTTTACCATACTTGAAACCAACTCCCATCAGCATTTTATCTGAAACCTGACTTAAGTTTTTTTCCATGTCATCTAGCTTCTTTTTAGAAGAGTCTATCATTGCTATAGCAGCATTATAATCATCAAGCATATTGTGAAATATATCGATTAATTGCGTTAGGTTTTGCAAGTTGCAAGTATCATCTAAATTGAGATTTGGATCAATTGCTTTCAGTCCGGCAACTCTAAACTCTGCTTTTTCTAGAATCCGGGAACTACGCTTTTTTCTAGCCATAAATTTACATTTTTCAAAGCTTTACAAAGCTATTTTGGCTTAATTAAGCTAGATTTTAGTTCAGCAAAATTCACATTTTATTTTGCCAATTGTTTTATTGATGTCCGTGATTTCTCGGAATTGCTTCAATACATCGCCTTTTTAGTGCAGAGTTAAGAGCGATCGTTTTAATCTTAAGGCTTAGTGTTCTAGTTTTAAGGCTTAATGTTATAACCTCAAGACTTAATATTATAAGTTTAAGACTTAATATTGTAAGTTTAAAGCTTAATGTTGTGACCTTAAGCCTTAATGTTGTGACCTTAAGGCTTAATGTTGTAACCTTAATACCAATTTTATGTGAAGCTGCACAGTATTTTACTCCTCCCTAACCTTCCCCTTGTAAAGGCTACCGTGTACACACATCTTTGTTGCTAAGTGCAAAATGTGGTTTGATCCCCCTAAATCCCCCTTAAAAAGGGGGACTTTGATGTTGATTTTTATTCCCCCCTTTTTAAGGGGGGTTAGGGGGGATCTGAATATACTTAAATTCACAGCCAAACACTGTTCAAATCATCTCTAATAAGATGTTGGAAAATGTATTAAATCAGTTGAGATCCCCCTAAATCCCCCTTAAAAAGGGGGACTTTGATGTTGATTCTTATTCCCCCCTTTTTAAGAGGGGTTAGGGGGGATCTGAATATACTTAAAATCACAGCCAGACACTGTTCCAAGCATCTCTAATATTATTTCAGACTTTTTCAAGAAATTTAGACACAGAAACTATGACAAATAATCTTAATAGTAGCAATTTCCATTTACCTTATAATCCAAAGCTTGTGGAAAGAGCAAAAGCACTTCGTAAAAACATGACTCCAGCAGAAAAAAAGCTGTGGTATGAGTATCTGAGGTATTTTCCATTGCGGATTTTCAGGCAACGACCAATTGATCATTTTATAGTAGATTTCTATTGTCCTACTTTACAAGTAGTAATTGAAATTGATGGGGATAGCCATTTTACTGATGAAGCTCAAAACTATGACTTAGAAAGAACAAGAATTTTAGAAGGATATGGTTTAAAGATTATTAGGTTTACAAATAATCAAGTTTTACATGATTTTGATAGTGTTTGTGAGGAGATACAGGGTTTAGTTACCTCTAAACCTTAAGAGGTTGTTTGAAAAGTGCTTGGCTGTGACTTTAGGTACATTCAGATCCCCCCTAACCCCCCTTAAAAAGGGGGGAACTAGAACTGAAATTAAAGTCCCCCTTTTTAAGGGGGATTTAGGGGGATCTAATACTTATATTTACACCATAACAATTTTGTTTATGCCTCGCCCAAAACGCAATTTACAATCAGGTTTCTCTTACCACATCACGACACGCTGTAATAACCGCGAATTTCGCCTAACGCGGTTAGAGTGTCGAGAAGTCTTGCTTTACGCTATTAAAAAAGCACAGGAAAAATATCAATTTAAGCTCTATGCTCTGTGCATTATGAGCAATCATGTACATTATCTACTCGAACCAAAACAACCAGAAGACTTACCTAAAATTATGCACTGGTTGAATTGGTACACCGCTATGTGTTTTAACCGGATGCTTAACCGGACTGGGCATTTTTGGGAGAAGCGTTATCACAGTACGGGTTTTCCTAATACAGATACACGCCGCACTTTAAACACTCTGCGATATATCCATGCTAACCCAAAAGCAGCAGGAATACAGCAGGGTTTTTTCTACGACTTTAGCAATTATGGCACTCATGACCGTTTGAGTAATGATGGTATCACTCAATGGCATCCGGCGTTTTTGCTACTGGGGAGGACGTTAGAAGAATGTGCGGCTAAGTATCGTCAGTTTTGTAAGAAATATCGCCCGAAGCCGAAGCCGGAAAAAAGGAACAATTGGGGTAGTCGCTTTTTACCGTCGTTGAAGAATAAAGGTAAGAAGAAGTCACCGGGACAGATGAGTTTACCTTGGGATAAGCAGAGGGTAACTGAAAGTACGGAGGTGCAGGAGGTAGCAGAAAAGTTTATTCAGGCTAACTGTTATAACCCCGCAGTGCCAGGTATCGGAATTCTGAAATGTTGATTCTTTCGTGCATTTGGGGCTGGTAATAAATCTTTATAAATATCTAAAAGCCTTAAATGTTACAGTTTACAAGTCTCGATGCGAGAGAAGAGACCCAAACCACCACGCGTACCCGCGAGAAGACCAAGAAAAAGAAAAACCCCAAGGAGTAAAATAAGAAACCCCCGCGCCATAAGCGGGAGGTGTCCTCTAGGGGAAGAGGTGTCCAACCGAAATAAGAAACCCCCGCGCCATAAGCGGGAGGTGTCCTCTAGGGGAAGAGGTGTCAAAAGTTACATCAGAATAATCAATCCACACATTATTCACTTTCCATCCTACTTCTTCGCCAAACTTCTTCCAGGCTTCTTCGTAATACTTGCCGTCAGCTTTACCGCCTACGCTCAAGTATATTTCCTTTTGGACACTGAAGCCAAAATGTCCATTGCTGTATTTTACCCACAAGCGGTCTATTGTGCGTAAGTCAGTGCAAGGAAAATTTAAGAGTTCGTCTGAGGTGAACCAGTCGCCTTCTTCCTTACCTACAGCCTGAATCATTACCCGATAAGTTTCTTTATCAGCTTCCTTCCAGTTTTTTGCTGCTAGTAAGTCGCGCAGTCTGGTGTAGTTTATGCCTTTTTCTGATGCTAGGTCATCTGTTTCAGGTTCAGGGGTTTTTGGTGGTGTCGGCTGATTTATGGGTGTTGTCCCTGGCTTTTTCCCGGTAATACCCCATACTAATCTTATCCAAGGGTCTGTATAATTACGGCTTTGTGAACGAAAATCAACCCACGTTCTCCCAGCCAAAAAAAGTGGTAATTCTGGCTGTTGTGGAGCATTAGGAAGTAATACAGGAATTACAGGACACCTGCGGCGATTAAATTCACGTAAAAAGCTGTGTATTTCTTCTTCTTGCCACGGGCCTATACCACTTTGACCTATAAAAACTGCTGCTGCCTTAATGTTCTGAATTTGTCTTTCTAGTTCTGGTTGCCAAGGAAGTCCAGGTTGTAGTTCCCATTCATCCAGCCACGGTTTAACCTGATATTCGTTTTGTAATTTATAGGCTATTTCTATTACTGTTTCTTTATCTTCACCCTTGTGGCAAAGGAAAACATCAAACTCAAACTGGTTCATTGATTACTCTTTCACACCTGTAATAGTTGCCAACGCTTGATGATACTGTCCTTAGCAGTTTTTACCTAACTCACTTCAGAACTTGGCGGATGATTGTCAACCACTCTGCTGATGTTGTTTAGAACTTATGCTACAAGGTCAGATTGCTTCCCAAGACATTGAACCAATGCCAAAGGGCAGATTGACAGATACATTCTTTAAGGAAACGCGATCGCAAAGTGTAGGCGAAGCATAATCGCACATAATTATTTATAATTAAGCAAATTTAACTAATTCTCTGTGATTATTATAGTAGTCAATTTAGTCGAGCCAATTTTTGAGCGTTTAGATGCTGACATTACATGAGTTAAATATTGACCTGGATATTCTATAAAATTATTGATGATGTTGAACGATATTTTCAACAATTCAGATATAATAATGAGTTTGTCTATAGCACTCATTTTTTAGCATATGTCTACAACTTACACCGTTGAGATTCTCCACCAAGGCAAAACCCACACATTACAAGTTCCTGAAGATAAAACCATCTTATCAGTTGCCGATGAGCTAGGGCTAGATTTACCCAGTTCTTGCCATGCTGGTGTCTGTACAACTTGTGCAGGACAAATTATAAGCGGAACTGTAGACCAAGCTGACGGGATGGGAGTTAGCCCCGATTTGCAAAAGGAAGGCTATGTATTGCTGTGTGTAGCTTATCCCCGTTCTGATGTGAAAGTTGAGACAGAAAAAGAAGAAGTAGTTTATCAGAAGCAATTCGGTAAATAACCCCAAAAGATTAATGTTAGTAATTGGTCAATTTTTGCTGTCAGGATTTATGGCAGAAAACACAAATTGCTGATGGTGATTATTACCAATTACTGTTGATAATCAACAGGATAGATAAAATCAGTATTTTGCTCTGGCTGAGATCGGTTATTCTAGAATCTACAAATCAACCGGACTGACACCAATGACAACTCATTTCATTACCGCAGAAATCGACCTTCAAGAAACACCCACAGAGTTACAACAAGTGATTGAAGCTGAGTTGCAAAAACAGGGCGAACCGCTAAGATGGGCGATTACTGCTGTAGACGCTGATAAAGAAAAGGCGACTGTAGAAGCTGTAGTGACTACAGTTAGTGCTGAGTAATTAAAAGTATGAAAGGATGATGGTGGATCTAGGTTTGTAGTAAGGACTTTACGCCGTGTGCAACTTTCTCTCAAACCTAACCCCCAACCCCTTCCCTACAAGGGAAGGGGAGAAAGATTTAAAGCCTCTCTCCTTGTAGGGGAGAGGTTTGGAGAGGGGTTTCAAAAATAAGTTGCACATCGCGTGACTTTAGTCCTGAATATTCCTAGAACTAAAGTGCTTACTACAAAATTATCACAGCTTTTGCGCTAGACCATGCACTCAGCACTTAAATATGAACCGTCTCTACACTGCTATTCTCATAGTCCCAACTGGGGTTGGTGCAGCCATTGGTGGCTATGCGGGGGATGCTATACCCATTGCTAGATTAATAGCACAGGTTTGCGATCGCCTGATCACTCACCCTAATGTTCTTAATGGTGCTAGTTTGTACTGGAATATCCCCAATACTTTCTATGTTGAAGGCTACGGACTTGACAAATTCGCCGCCGGGTGCTGGGGGTTGCGTCCTGTACGGAATAATAAAATAGGTTTACTTTTAGACCAAGGCATTGAGCCAGAGTTAAGGTTGCGACACCTACAAGCAGCTGATGCAGCACAAGCTACTCTGGGCTTAACTATCACAGATTATGTAATTACAGATGCACCATTAAACGTAGAATTACGGACTGCATCATCGGGGGTAAGTTGGGGAACTATTGGCAACCCAGATAGTTTACTACGGGCAGCTGAAACATTAATTAAAAAAGCAGGAGCAGAAGCGATCGCAGTTGTTGCCCGTTTCCCCGATAATATGGATGAGGAAGCAGCGCAAAAATATCGCCTAGGTCAAGGAGTAGACCCAATTGCAGGTGCAGAAGCTGTAATTAGCCATTTAATAGTCAGAACCTTGCAAATTCCTTGCGCCCATGCACCAGCCTTAGCGGCTGAACCTCCCGCGCCAAATTTATCGCCACGATCGGCTGCGGAAGAATTAGGTTATACTTTTTTACCAAGCGTACTCGTAGGATTAAGTCGCGCCCCACAATTTATCTTAGAAAAGGGATTAACTACATCTCTCCAAACAGATATTTGGGCAGAACAAGTAGATGCCATAATTATGCCAGTTACCGCCTGCGGTAGTAGTGCATTACTCAGCTTGAGCCAAAAGTCATGCCAAATCATTACAGTAGAGGAAAATCAAACTCAAATCAAAGTCCCATCCCAATCATTGGGGATAAAATCTATACAAGTAAACTCATATTTAGAAGCAGTAGGTCTATTAGTAGCCCATAAAGCAGGCATTAACCCAACTTCTCTAATTCCTAAAATATATCCTTTATCAATAGTCAATAGTCAATAGTCAATAGTCAATAGTCAATAGTCAATAGTCAATAGTCATTGGGCATGGGCTATATAATCTATCTTGTCTACCTTCCAGGAGTTCTTCACTGCGTGACGCTAACGCGAACTACCGAGGAGTATAATTTTGAATTTTGAATTGATTTGTCCCTAATCCCTAAACAACCGTGGTAGAACAACACAAACAAGAACCAGAAACTCCATACTTGACACGAACTCAAGTGCTAGTGGCGATGGGAGTCACTGCAATTCTGTTGTGGATAGTCGCTAGGCTGTGGTTACGCTTCGGTAACTTTTTATTATTTGAATGGCACTGGTATCCTAGGGATTTTCTCTTAGGAATAGGTGTAGGGTTATTCATCACAGCTATCAGTGGCATAGCTTATCGTTTGTGGCTACCATACCGCAAAAGTGCGGATTATTACTTGGAATTAGTGCTGAAACCCTTAATTTGGCCTGACTTAATCTGGTTAGGTTTGTTACCGGGATTAAGTGAAGAATTATTATTTCGCGGTGTCATGTTACCGGCTTTAGGACTAGATCATCTAGCAGTAATTGGCTCTAGTGTCTGCTTTGGTATTTTGCATCTTAGCGGCCCTCAACAATGGCCTTATGTGATTTGGGCAACCATCATTGGAATAATCCTAGGATACAGCGCACTTTGGAGTGGTAATTTGCTCGTGCCAATTGTCGCTCACATTATGACCAATTGGATTTCTAGCTGCTTATGGAAGATTCAGCAACCATAAGCAATTCCTCACGACGAATTACGAATTACTTTCGTGTTGCTAGTGCGATCGCCTGTGGTAGTATCGTATGCTCTTGAACTTGAATCCTGGCGTGTAGTGTTTCAGCCGTGTCATCTGGTAAGATTGGCACGGCAGCTTGCATCAAAATTTCGCCGCTATCTACTTCTAAACAAACTAGATGCACCGTGCAGCCTGTAATTTTTACCCCTGCTTGTAAGGCTTGTTCTACAGCGTGAATACCTTTGAAGCTAGGCAGTAAACTGGGGTGAATATTAATAATTCTGTTAGGAAAGGCATCAATAAATACGGATGTAACAACACGCATCCAACCAGCTAAGATTACCCAATCTACATCATATTGCCGCAAGATATTGACAATTTCTTGATCAAATGCTTCACGATTTTTATATTCCCGATGATTCAATAAAACCGATTCTATACCTCTATTAGCTGCTCTATTAGCTGCTTTAGCTGAGGGATTATTGTAAATTAAAACTTGAATTTGGGCGTTGAGTTGCTTGTTTTCAATAGCTTGGGCAACTGCTTCAAAATTACTGCCGCTACCAGAAGCCATAATCCCCAGTTTTAAAGGAGCTACTTCAGTCAGTTGATGAGTTTTAACATTAGGAGAAACAAGGCTAGAGGTAAAATCAGGGCGGAGGGTCATAGGAAATTCAAAATTCAAAATACTCTACGAGTTCTCTACGAGAGGCTAACGCCAACGCGGTAGCGTTGCGTAGCAAAGCAAGCTACAAAATTCAAAGTTACAAAGATATAAATAGATTAACTGAATAGCCACGAGGAAAATTATCAATGCAAAAAAAATCTGCTAAGTCATGGTTAGATAATGATACATTCGCCGCCTGGACTTTTCTCACACCTGCGCTAATTTTATTAGGTTTATTTGTTATTTGGCCGATTGCCTATTTGTGTTACCTCAGCTTTACGGCTGGTAGTTTCACTTCTACAGGTACTTATTGGATAGGGTTGAAAAACTATTGGCGTTTAATCCTCAACCCCGATTTTTGGCAAGTTCTGGGTAATACTGTTTATTTTACCGTTGCTACTTTAATTCCTAGTTTGATTATCCCTATAGGTCTAGCAGTATTGTTAAATCGCTCCATCGCTCTACGGGGTTTTCTGCGGAGTGCTTATTTTTTACCTTCTGTTACTTCTTTAGTGGCGGCTGGGTTAGGATTTCGGTGGCTATTTCAATCCACTGGCCCTGCCAACGGATTTTTAAGTTTGTTTGGTATTCCCGCTATTTCTTGGCTAGGAGATACATTTTGGGCAATGCCTGTATTAATTGTTTTGAGTGTCTGGAAACAACTCGGTTTTAATATGGTCGTGTTTTTAGCAGGCTTGCAAGCTATTCCCTCCAGTCGCTACGAAGCAGCAGAGCTAGACGGTGCTAATGGTTGGCAACAATTCTGGTACGTTACCTTACCAGGGTTACGCCCAACTGTAATTTTTGCCACAATTACGACTGCTATTTTTACCTTGCGGAGTTTCGAGCAAGTATATGTAGTTACAGGTGGTGGGCCGCTAAATACTACTAATTTGCTAGTTTACTACATTTATCAAGAGGCTTTTGGGCAATTTGATTTTGGTTACGCCGCCGCCGCCGCTACAGTGTTGTTAGCTTTCACTCTTATATTGGTCTATCTGCAATTACAAAGTTGGGGTGAGGAGTCTTGAAGGAGACAGAAGGTAATATTTAAAATTCTCGGCGTGAGAAGATAAAAATAGCGATCGCCAATAAAAAGGTAATGTAGATTAAGCCATAAACTGCATTACCAAGCAATGTAGCCATATCTGGTATTGCTTGCAAACCATAAACAGCATCATTTTTTAAATCTAATCGAGATAAATCTGGCAATATTAGATATAGTCCCTGACTGATACGTTCCATTACTGGGTTGCGACTCATCCGGCTCAATTGGACTAAATTTTGGGTAATATTACCCATTAAATACACGGCAAATGTTAAAGCTACAGCTAATAAAGAACTAGTAAATACACCAAACGTTATTGCTACAGCATTGATTAGAGCTAATTGCAAGCATAAAAAAACTGATGCAATTAAAATACTGTACATGGAGTATGGAACATTTCCAAACTGCAAAAATACCAAGTAAATAGCTGTCATACTAGCAATTAAGACAGCCAATACAGACGATAAACCTAGAAATTTACCCGTGATAAATTCTCCACGGCTAACAGGTTTAGCAATCAATAATAAAATAGTACGTTTTTCAATTTCTTTATTAACAAGTCCTGTACCAATAAACACAGCAACAATTACACTAATTGCACTCATTGCTGCTATCCCAAAGTCTAAAAACATTTTGTCTTCGGTACTCGCTGCATATTCAGGTAAGGCGCGGTTAGCCACAGCCAAGATTAAAGCATAAAAACCGATAATATACAGAATGCGATCGCGTACCACTTCCTGAAATACATTCTTTGCAATTACTAAAATTTTGGTCATAATCACTACTCCACACTCACTACTCCACACTCAGCACTCCACACTCAGCACTCCACACTCAGCACTCCACACTCAGCACTCCACACTCCACAATCCACACTCCACAATCCACACTCCACACTCAGCACTCCACACTCAGCACTCAGCACTCACTACTCAGCACTCACTACTGCTGCGCTGGTGGTGCTGCTTTCCTGAGTGAGATAGTGCGATCGCAGTCAATTTCTGCGACTGTAGTTTTATCTTCTGGGACACTACTATTTGTATTGCGATTTCTTGATGTTGCTAGTGGTTCAATTCGACACGATTTCTTTAAAAAATAACCTTTAGCACTAGAACTTGGGCCTACCCAAATACTCAGCAAATCTAATATATAACCAGATTTAGTATTAGTAACACGCGGCTCAATACGCCATAGTTCTTTTTCTCTCAATCCCAATGAATTTTTATCTAAAATTTCTTTACCTAATTGTCCTACCCTCACATTTGCCTCTAGTAGCCATCTTTCAACTTGTGACCAAGATTTTTCCGATATTTCTTCTTCTACTAATGGTTGTAGTTGATTAAGTATCAAAACACCATTGGCGGGTACTGTTTCCGGTTCTTCCCTTGTAATTACAAAGGTACTATTTTGAAAATCATCTGCTAGTAAACTAGGATATTCCTGAAACCATTTATCAATCACAAAATAAAACTGTAGCCAGCAGCTAATAATCATACAACTACCGACTAAAATAATAATTTTTTGTCGAGCTTCTGGTTTAGGAATCCGCGCTTTAGAATCAACATCACTCCCTTCAATAAATTCGGGAATTGCTGTAATTAATGCTGCTATTGTTGGCCAAAGAACAATGGTCATTGGTGTAAGCAGATTTTTTTGATTACCAAATGCAAAAACAGCAACTAAAAATCCGGTAATTACTGCACCTACGGGCATATATGTACCTGGAACTTTCAGAGGATCATCAGTTGTGTACCAAGCTGTGCCAGCAATTAAAAATAACCAGCCACAAAGGGCAATAATATCTCTGATGTAACCTCCAGCAAAAGAAGATATTGCACCAGAAAAAACACTTAAATAAATTAAGGTCTGCCAGGAATAAGCCTGCGGCGGAATTAATATTTTTTTAAGGCGTTCATAAACGTCTTCAAATATTTTAAATATCCCGAAAATATCTTTGAGCAAGGTGTTCATTTAGATACCTCTAGTTATAAAACTTATATTGATGGAGCAAATATTCTTAAAGTTCTTACCCATAGAATTAGTGTGATAGCAGTGTAGCTCAATGAATTTGCGATAATTGTAGTAGTAACTAAATTAGTATTTTGAAATTGAGCCTTACTGAGAAAGCTAAATTTCAACCGTGTAAGTATAGGTTTGTTTTCTTGATTTTTTCCTAAATCTTCACTTAATGAAAAGACCAAAAATCTTAAGAGGAAGAATTTCATTAAAAATGTCCCAAAGAAAATTGTGATAGTAGTGAAAACTAAAACGCCTTGGGTACTAGTGGACTTTAAAATATTAAACAAAACATAATTAATTAGCTCAGTTCTCAACTGAACTGGCAATCTAGGTTCTACGTAAAAGAATATCAACCAACCAAGAACACCAGAAAATAAATTGACTGCGATCGCATAAAATATACTCGATTTTTTATCAAAATTTAACCTTCTGTGAAAAACGTAAGCTTCCAGAGGAATAGCAATTAAAAAAAACAAAAAATTGAACAAAATTACGCCAACTGGCAGAATTGTAGGGAGAACAATATCTTCAAACATACAGGTTCAAACTAAAAGTTAAACTGTAGAGAGTATAGCTGTAGTCATGAGACTGCTGAGGGCAATTATCTCACTGTTGCTGCGGCTTACTACCTTGGTGTGCCAGTATACTCCAATTTATCGTTAATATACCCACAGATTTGAAAATGGGCATTGAGCATGGGAGTATCTACATCGATATTGGTCGAAGTAGTATATTCAAGGGTGCAGGGTAGAAAAAATAATGACTAATGACTCTTAACTAAAAAGATGACGAGAAACGGTATCGGTATTCGCACAGCACAAGTGCGTTCAGAACGGCTGACTGGCCAAATCCATGTATATGATGGTGTGGGCAAAGGGAAATCCCAAGCGGCTTTAGGGGTGGTTTTGCGCTCGATAGGTTTGGGAATCAACACACCGAATAATTCCAACCGAGTTTTACTGCTGCGGTTTTTAAAAGGGCCAGAACGGGATTATGACGAAGATGGAGCGATCGCTGCTTTACAGCGCGGATTTCCTCATTTAATTGATCAAGTCCGCACTGGGAGAGCAGAATTTTTTGGCGTAGAAGAAATCACAGCCTTTGATCGCGCCGAAGCAGCAAGGGGTTGGGACGTAGCCAAAGGCGCGATCGCTTCTGGTTTATATTCCGTCGTCGTCTTAGATGAACTTAACCCCGTTCTCGATTTGGGTTTACTCTCAGTTGATGAAGTAGTACGGACACTCAAAGCTAAACCCCAAGAGTTAGAAATCATCGCCACCGGACGCGCTGCGCCGCAACAACTACTAGATATTGCGGATTTACACTCAGAAATGAAACCACAACACCATCCCACCGCCACACAATTATTAATGAATGGGATTGAAATTTATACAGGTGCAGGTAAGGGTAAATCTACCAGTGCTTTAGGCAAAGCCTTACAAGCTATAGGTAGAGGTATCAATCACCCAGGCTCAACCCGTGTATTAATTATGCAGTGGCTCAAAGGTGGTAGCGGCTATACAGAAGATGCAGCGATCGCCGCTTTGCGACAATCATATCCTGAAGTCGTCGATCATCAACGCTGTGGTCGAGATGCGATCGTCTGGCGCAATTCCCGGCAAGAGTTGGACTATGTAGAAGCCGAACGGGGTTGGGAAATCGCCAAAATTGCGATCGCTTCTGGCTTATATAAAACCATCATCCTCGATGAACTCAATCCCACTGTGGATTTAGAACTACTTCCCGTTGATCCCATTGTCCAAGCTTTACTCCGCAAACCCCGCGATACCGAAATTATTATTACCGGACGCTGCCAAAATCACCCCGCCTACTTTGATTTAGCCAGCATTCATTCAGAAGTTTATTGTCACAAGCACTATGCTAACCACGGTGTAGAACTTAAACGAGGCGTAGATTTTTAAGATTATTCAACAGTCATTAGCTTATAGACTATTGACTATGGACTGTTGACTCTTGACTTATGGAAAATCAAAACTTGCTCGATTTGGTGATAGGAGGACTAGGGATCGCTATTCTTGGTGGTGGGATGTTAATGATGTTTACAACCATATTCACCACCAAAAATCGATAATCCTACTGCCAAGATACATAAGATAATTGTCTAATATAACGCCTGTAGAGACGTTGCAGTGCAACGTCTCCTCAATACCCAATTCCCGATGCCCAATAACCCAATACAAGTTGAAAATTTGATAAAAAAATTTAAAATAAGGGTTTGGCTGAGGTGCATGATGAAAATAGCAATAACTGGCGCAACAGGATTTGTGGGTAGTCGGTTGGTAGAAAGACTCCACCAACAAAGTCATCAAATATTGATATTAACGAGAAACACTACTTCTGCTCGCAAGGTGTTTCCAGCAGAAGTTTTTACTAATGTAGAGATTGTTGCCTACGCACCTACTACATCTGGTGCTTGGCAAGATGCCATTGCAGGCTGTGATGGCGTAGTTAACTTAGCTGGTGAACCAATAGCCGAGAAACGTTGGACACCAGAAGAAAAACAAGCAATCCTCAATAGCCGCCAGTTAGGCACACAAAAAATCGTCGAGGCGATAGCCAAAGCTAACCCTAAGCCTAGTGTGTTAGTTAATGCTTCCGCTATTGGCTATTACGGCACTAGTGAAACCGCTACCTTTGATGAAAGTAGCCCATCTGGTAAAGATTTTCTGGCTAAAGTTTGCCAAGCCTGGGAAGCAGAAGCCCAAAAAGTGAAAGATGCTGGTGTCCGCTTAGTAATTTTGCGCTTTGGGATTGTACTAGGATTGGGTGGGGCTTTAGGTAAAATGATCACCCCATTTAAACTCTTTGCTGGGGGGCCTATTGGTAGCGGTAGGCAATGGTTTTCCTGGATTCACATAGACGACTTGGTAAGCTTGATTGTCCAAGCCCTTACAAAGCCAGACATGGAGGGTGTCTATAATGCTACTGCCCCCAATCCAGTACGGATGAATGATTTAAGCCAAACTATGGGGGAAGTGATGAATCGCCCCTCCTGGCTACCTGTCCCTGGATTTGCCTTGGAAGCACTGTTAGGAGATGGCGCGATCGTTGTGTTAGAAGGGCAACAAGTTCTACCTAAACTTACTTTAGAAACTGGCTTTGAATATCAGTATCCTAAGTTACAGCCAGCCTTGAAGAATATTTTGCATTAGAGTCAATAGTCCACAGCCAAAAGTTGAGGTGATATTTAACTGTTGACTAATGACTAATAACTATTGACTAGAAAGAAACTTCCTAGATACCCAACTAATCAAACCACTGAGAAGCGCACCCCCCATCAGGATACCAATGGCTGGGTTAAATACGGGTTGCCAAAGTTTGTGCCACAAATCCAACCCTAGGTTGACTCCGCTTGCATCACCCATAACTGCGATCGCAAACCAAGCAAACCCAAAAAAAACTAAAAACACATCCGCAACTAAAATCAAGTTAAGCCAATTTAACAGTTTATCTTTCATAGGGGACTGGGGACTGGGGACTAGGAATTTTAGATTTTAGATTTTAGATTTTGGATTGAATAATCTCAAATCCACTCATTGCAAATCCACTCATTGAAAAGTTGGGGACAGGGGACTGGGGATTGGGTACAGAGAAGAAGAGAGCAGAGTGTCAAAGGGTAATACTTATAATGGTATTCTCCCCTGCTCCCCTGCTCCCCTGCTTCCTCCTATCTTCTACTCACCTAAAACCCAGGCTTTGACTTTTGCCAAACTCTGCCAATCAGGTTTTCTGCTAAAACCATCTTCAATACTATTTTGAATTTCCTCCCGCCATTCTGGATTTACCAAAATTAATTGGTTGGCAACATCAATGTGTTGTCTGATACCTTTTTGGTTAGTTTCCAGCATAGCTACAGCGAGATTAACTCTCGCTTGGGGATCTTGAGGGTTTAACTTTACTGCTTTTTGGGCAGCCTTCAATGCCAAGGTGTATTTATCTTCTAGAAGATATAACCAAGCTAAACAAATCCATGCTGCACCTGTTTTCGGAGAGCGATCGCACACTTCTTTAAACACAGGGATTAAATCAGTAGCGGGTTCTCCGGCTTTATAACGAGACAAACCTGTATCAAACAGGGATTCTACTGTTTGAGTCATAGAAAATTAATCAATGGTCAATAGTCAATAGCTAATCATAGTCCTAAGTCAGCAGTCTATAGCCAAAAATTCTGCCAAACTGAACTATAGACTATGGACTAAACACCAAATGATTTGCCACAACCGCAGGTTTGATTAGCATTGGGGTTAGTGAATTGGAAACCACCACCAATCATGGCATCGCTGTAATCGAGCATTAAACCGTAAAGATATAATAAGCTCTTCTTGTCGCAAACTATCTTAAAGCCATCGTAATCAAATACTTCGTCCTGGGGAGTGATTTGGCTTTCTTGTTCAAAGTCCATCATATAAGACATTCCAGAGCAGCCACCTTGACGGACTCCTACTCGTAAGCATAAGTCTTGGCCTTGCTTATCCTGGAGGGATTTTACTTGGCGCAGAGCGGCTTGACTCAACTGTATGCCGCTTTGTTGAGATTGTGTTACTTGTGTCATCCGCTTTTCCGACTCCTTAAATGGTTAAAAATACCGTATTTGGATTGTCTAGCAATTTTTGTATATATTCTAGCGATAATGATGATGCTAATTGCCAAAATGTAAACACTCCGTTAAAAGCAGCCAAAGGTTTTTATTCTAGAATTGAGAGACTCGGTATGTTTAGAGATTGGGTATTTTTTAAAGATACATCCCTGTGACAACTTGAGTCGCCAATACCTTCAGGTAAAGCCAGGAAAATGTTATTCGTGGCTAGCCACTTCCCAAAGGTTACTTTTATATTGCTTCTTTTTGGTTAACTCGCTCTATGACAAGTTTTAATCGCTCTACCAGTCGTCGGCTGAAGAAATTAACGCAAATTCCTTCTGTGTGGGAGGGCGATCGCCGTCCGTTGTCATCACCAACCCAGCATTCCCACTCAGAGGACAAGGGCGAATGTATTCTTTGGGTGGATGGTTCACAAGGTATGGTTCGGGGAATGGATGTAATATCTCCAGACACTGGCCCAGAAGCGATCGTTCGCACCTTAATGCGGGCGATGGAACATCCCCAAAGTCCGGCGAAACCCGCTAGACCCCAAAGAATTGTCGTTAAAGATCGCGAGATCCAGTTTTACCTGCGTGGCGTACTCCAAGATTTAGATATCGCCATTGACTATGCACCAGAATTACCTTTAATTGATGAACTATTTCGCGGATTTGCAGAAATTATCGACAATCAAACTCCTGATTTACCTCCACAGTATGCCCAAGCATTACACAATAAAGCATTTGCGATGTGGGAAGCAGCTCCTTGGGAATATTTGGAAGAGCAACAAATCTTGTCTATAGAGATTAATAAATGGGATGTTGGCACACTCTACGCCTCAATCATGGGAATGTTGGGGATGGAGTATGGCATTTTGTTTTACCGTTCAGAAGATTCTCTCAAGCGATTTCGTGCCGCAGTTTTACAGGATGATGATTCTCAAGGGCATTTAGAAGAGGCTTTTCTCAAACAAGATTGTCTGTTTCTGACTTTTGATACTGAGGAGGAAGAAGAAGATGATGATGATGAATTTGAGGATTTAGCTGATTTAGCTCTATCAGAAATTACCCCGACCTTTGGCACTATACACCCACTAGAAGGGCTAAGATCGGTTTTATATGAAGAAGAAGCAATAGTAATCTTCTTAGCTTTAGAGAGTCTTTCCCGCTTTATTCGTGACCATCGTCATCAGCTTTTTGCAGAAGAATTCCCTAGTCTGAGTCATCGCTATCGCATTTCTTTACCGGAAGCGAAGGAAGAAACTAAAACAGTATCTGTCACTGTTGCTACTATGCCGGAACTCGCCGCCGAATTAGAAGAAATGGCAGATTTAACTGCGTCAGAAGAAGAAATAGATGAGCTAGACTCAAGTGATTTTCGTTCGCTGCGAGATGACTTAATCCCAGAAGACTCTTTTCTCAGCTTGGGAGTCATCTCTTGGGAGATGCTGGAGTGTCTGCGAAAGGGAGTCACCTATCACCAAGCTGGTGAGATTAAACCTGTGGGTGATGGATTACCCGTAATTTTAATTCAAACTTCTCGCCCGAAAGCTAAAACTGTTATTGAAAGCATGGAAGCAGCTGGTGGTCTTAATGCTATTTGCTTTAATCCCGGTGCTGATCCTTTCGATGGCGATCGCTATGATTTAGGTTTATTACAAACACAAAATGGTGAATTATTTCTCTTCGGCGAATTTTTAGATGAAGACCCTATCCATGTAGAAGCTCGCCAAAAATGGAATCAACGCTGTAAGCAGACCAAAGGTTATTGTGGGCTAATTATTGCCAAAGGCTTAACAGGTGCTTCCCGTGGCAATCCGCAATTGCGAGATATGATGGCTCTATTTGAAGCGCGATCGCTCTCACCCAAAGATTTAGGTATTGGTACTCTCCAATTAATGCCCCAATTTCAATTGGAATAGCAATTGGGATCATTAGCATCGATAGATTTCTAACTTATTTCCCTCATCTGCGATAGCGGCTATCTCTTCGGTAGCCGCTATCGCTTCTCTGTCACCATACCGAGTTGCTAGGGAGTGCGAAGTGAAGAATACTTGTCACCTGTTTTTCTCCATTCACAGTCGATGTCATTACCTGGTGACTTCATCAAGTTTTCATAAACTCACCTATTTTCTAGTGATTTCTCATAACTAGGTGGGTAATTTAAAAGAGCAGATACTAATTTAGTAGACAGAGTAATTACTAATGTCAATATTTGGTTATTTTAGAAAAATAAAATTTGGATAGAAAATCAACAAAAAATGATGTTTTTAAATTACATATCTTATGAAGTAGATATAAGGTTAATTAGAAATTCAAACAAAACTATTGTATCTTTATGTTTTTCTTATAAAGTTCTGAAAACATACAAATTATCCCTTTAATAAAGTTTTTCTAAAGCACAAAAAACATGGCTATAATAGCCATACAGCAACTGCATAAAAAGCTGATGGATTAGTTTTCTAATTTATTGATTTAATAATGAACCCTAATGCAGATATTTGACGCTATTTATAGATAACCCAAGACATTGAATAACCTTATCTTAATTGCAGAATTAACTGCAAATGATGGTTAAAAATCTACAACTAAATAGTTGGCAAATGCGAATATATTTTTGGTCGCGTTTGAAGAGTTTCAAGGTGTCAATCTTACAAGCAAAATACTGATTAGATTAAATCATAAACAGAGCAAGAAAACTTATGAACAAATCAGCCAAAATGACAGGAACAAAATCAAAAAAAACTTATCATTATGACTTAAGCCGTAAAAATTCTCATCCAATTGGTGTATCTGCATCAAATAGTAGTTGATACTTTGAATTTTAATTCTAAAAAATGGGGAATTATGTAAACTATTCAGGTGTTGTTTCTTTTTTTAGAGCATTAAACTACTGAATCAAAATCATGTTTTGTCTTACTGCTAGTGACTCTGAGATTCTAAATCAATACTATAGCTGCTAACTTCAGGGCTAGAACTAATTGTCTAAACTTAGAATAAAATAACTCAGAACCATCAAGCGGTGACTCTACAATTAAAGATTCATGTATTAGAAATACATCCAGATTAGATCATACCAGCTATCTAAGCTATCTCTTGTTTGTCTCTAATTTGAAGGGATGAGTTATGGAATATATTTCTATGGCAATGTATCTATATCATTGGAGAGAATAGCAATTTCGCAACTTTTAATAAATCAAAACTCTGGAGAGATGAATTATATGGAAACTAATTAGCTTAACTTCATTGTTGAAATTTAATAGTCATAGTTAAGCCTCCTATGGCTAAAGAGATCCTCTTAAACCGTGAGTCTGTACTATTATCCTCATCACCTAGTAGAGAGTTCTTCTATTTTCTTGAAAAACTGTGAACTATTTGATAAAACGAAAATTTTTCCTATGGTCGGTATCACTTGTTTCGCGACACAAATTCTGATAATCTTATCGTCTTCATCTTCAATTTAGTTGTTTTTGATGATGTTAATACACAGCAAATAGCATGATAATGACTAATAAAAAATGGGCCGTTAAACGTATAACTGTGAATTTAGCTGCACAGGAAGCAGAGAAATTAGAAAAATACTGTCAACAGACAGGTAGACCTGCAACTGATGTAATTCGGGAACTGATTAGAAGTTTACCTGTATCAGATGACAGCAAAGAAGTGAGTAGGTAGAGGATATTTTGATATTAAGGCAGGAAATCTTTTGACTACTCAATAAATACCTATAAAGCGGTTTTAAATCCACTATTCTTGACAAAAATTTGTCTAATGGAAAACATACGCTTTAGATTAAGTGCATCTAGCCACTGACAATTAGCAGGTTAATACAATCATATTGATCATCAGGTGCATAACTTTGCCGTCCCTCAAAATAATGCGTCGCTAGAGATAAGTAGCAAATTCCGACACCAACCCAGTTACAATTTGTAAAGAAACTGAAAAGGAAAGACGGAATGCGCGTTGCAATTGTAGGTGCGGGATTGGCTGGGCTAGCAACCGCAGTGGATTTAGCTGATGCCGGCTGTGAAGTCCAGATATTTGAGTCCCGTCCGTTTGTTGGGGGTAAAGTTGGCAGTTGGATTGATGCTGATGGCAACCACGTTGAAATGGGGCTACACGTATTCTTTGGGTGCTACTACCAACTGTTCGATCTCATGAAAAAAGTAGGGGCGTTATCAAATTTACGCCTCAAAGAACACACCCACACTTTTATCAACACGGGGGGACGCACTGGTGCTTTGGATTTTCGCTTCTTCACAGGTGCGCCTTTTAATGGGTTGAAAGCATTTTTTACAACTTCTCAACTCTCATTACAGGATAAGCTACAAAATGCGATCGCTCTCGGTACTAGTCCTATCGTGCGGGGATTAGTAGACTTTGAAGGAGCGATGAGAACCATCCGCAACTTAGATAAAGTTAGTTTTGCTGATTGGTTTCGCAGTCATGGCGGTAGCGAAGGCAGTATTAAAAGGATGTGGAATCCCATTGCTTACGCTTTGGGATTTATCGATTGCGAAAATATGTCAGCCCGTTGTATGTTAACCATCTTCCAATTTTTCGCAGTTCGCACCGAAGCTTCCATACTGCGAATGTTGGAAGGTTCTCCTGATGAATACCTCCACAAACCCATCCTGAAATATTTAGCAGATAGAGGTACAAAAGTTTACACTCGCCGCCAAGTCCGAGAAATTCAGTTTGCTGAAGTAGAGGGACAAACTCATGTCACTGGTATAGTAGTTGCCCAAGGTGACACAACAGAATTGATTACGGCCGATGCCTATGTTTGTGCTTGTGATGTGCCAGGAATTCAGCGCGTCTTACCCCAAGAATGGCGCAAGTGGTCAGAATTCGACAATATTTATAAATTAGATGCCGTACCAGTTGCCACTGTACAGTTGAGATTTGATGGTTGGGTAACGGAACTGCAAGATGGGGAGAAGCGTAAACAACTAGATCAGGCAGCCGGCATAGATAATTTACTCTATACGGCTGACGCTGATTTTTCTTGTTTTGCGGATTTAGCTTTGACTAGCCCTAGTGATTATTATCGGCAAGGACAGGGGTCATTGTTACAGCTAGTGTTAACACCGGGAGATCCTTTTATTAAAGAAAGTAACGAAGCGATCGCCCAGCACGTCCTTAAGCAAGTTCATGAACTGTTCCCCTCATCACGGGAGTTGAATATGACTTGGTACAGCGTGGTGAAATTGGCTCAATCCCTATACCGCGAAGCACCAGGAATGGATGTGTACCGTCCTCATCAAAAAACTCCTGTGCCTAACTTCTTCCTAGCAGGTAGTTATACTCAGCAAGACTACATCGATAGCATGGAAGGGGCAACACTTTCTGGACGACAGGCAGCAAAAGTCATCTTAGAAAATATTAAACAATAGAGTTATAGGTTAATCCCATCAAATACAAACCGAAAAATAATGGCTGACTGGCTAGAGCATAGCGTACAGGTAGAAGTAGAAGCTCCCATAGATTTAGTATGGGGTTTATGGTCTGATTTGGAGCAAATGCCCAAGTGGATGAAGTGGATTGATTCAGTGAAAATTCTGCCTGATAATCCAGATATCTCGCTCTGGAAATTGAGTACAGGCGGATTGGAATTTACTTGGAAATCTCGCATCCTCAAAGTTGTCCCCAACCAAATTATTCAGTGGGAATCTGTGGATGGGTTGCCTAATCAGGGAGCAATCCGCTTTTACGATCGCCATACTAGTAGCATCGTTAAAATGACTATTTCCTATGCTATTCCTGGTTTACTGGGCAAAATCATGGATAACCTATTTTTAGGGCGAGCCGTGGAATCTACGATCCAAGCTGATTTAGAGAGGTTTAAGGAATATGCTTTGAATGCGAAAGCAAGTTGATGCCAGTTCAACAACAGGCACATCCGAAAAATAATGTAGAGACGTAGCATTGCTACGTCTCTACAGGGTTTCTGGATAAGGTCGGTTTTACATCTGGAGATATCTAGACCTATAACTCAAATGGGTCGCCCGGGATTCGAACCCGGAACTAATCGGTTAAAAGCCGAGTACTCTACCGTTGAGTTAGCGACCCGCGCTGCATTTTGCAACTTCGCCATTATAGCACTAATGCCTGGGGCTTTGTCAAGGGATAACTAGAAAAAATCTGCCGTTAATCTTACCGATGCTGTGTAACTAGCTCCTGGTTCAAGTACAGTCAGTTTTTCACCAGTATTTAGCGCGTTGCGGGGTGCGCTCCAAGGTTCTAGACAATAGAACTCTTTACCTTTGAGCGTCCAGAATACGAGCATAGAAAAGATATCGTCAGAGTCTAGGGTCAGTTTGAGCTTGCGGCTATGGTCTGTCACACTAGCAGACTGACTGGTAATCTGCCCAAAAGCGAAATCAATTTCATCGCGGCTGAAGTCAAAATTGCCGTTAAAGGGATGAACTTCTTTGCTTTTTTGGTCTTGATACTCCTGAGAGGGAATGGCGAACTCTAGTTGATTTTTATCCCCTACAAGGAAGTAAGGATGAAAACCAGCCGAAAATGGCAACGGTGTAGATGACAGATTTTGGTACTGTTGCTTAATTAAGAGAGTATTTCCTTGTAGTTCGTAAGTGAAAACTACCTGAAAATCAAACGGATAAACAGCCTTGGTTTGCTCGTTGCTGTTAAGAACCAGTGTGAGTGCTGCTTTATCTGTAGTGGTTTGCTCAGTTACTTCCCAGGGTAATTCACGAGCAAAGCCATGTTGTTTGAGAGTGTACTGCTTACCATTAACGGTGTAAGTGTTATCTGGTAAGTTGCCGCAAATGGGAAATAAAATTGGGTTTCCACCTCTAACGCTCAACTCTGGATTGGTAAAACGTTCAGTGTCTAGGTAGAAAATTTCTTCCCCCTTGATTTGCCAACGGGTAATAATACCGCCGCGTTCTGGCACTACTTCCAGATGACAACTAGCAGTTTCATCAGAAAGGATATAGGTTTTGTACTGTTGCTGTTGAATGGCAATACTAAACACGAGATTAGTCCTGGGAGAGTGAGAGAGTGAGAGAGTGCTGAGTGCTGAGTGCTGAGTGCTGAGTGCTGAGTGAGGGAGTGAGGGAGTGCTGTTAGCGGTAGCGGGGCGTTTAGTCGGTGCTGAGTGAGGGAGTGTTTTTCTCTTTACTCATTACTTACAACTCTTTACTCATTACTCATTACTCACAACTCAGCACTCATTACTCAGCACTCTTATTCGTCTTCTGCAAAAATAAAGCGATACAATTCGCTGGGGTCTGGTTCAGGGCTGCTTTCGGCGAATTTTACAGCTTCCTCGATCACTGCCTGAATTTTGTTCTCGATCGCTTTCAATTCTGCCTCATCTGCTAAGTTCTGCTCTATTAAATAAGCCGCTAGCTTTTTAATGGGATCGCGGGAAAACCAAAATTCTTTTTCGGCTTTGCTCCGTAGTTCGTCTGGATCTGCCAACGAGTGACCACGGAAGCGGTAGGTCAGAGCTTCGATTAAGGTTGGCCCTTCACCTGCACGAGCGCGGGCGACGGCTTCTTGGGCTACGGTGTGTACTGCTAGTACGTCCATTCCATCTACTTCTACGCCCACCATGTTAAACACGCTGGCTTTTTTGTAAATCTCTGGGTCGGAGGTGGCGCGATCATGCGCCATGCCAATTGCCCATTTGTTATTCTCGACTACAAACAGAATTGGCAATTTCCATAAGGCTGCCATATTCAGCGTTTCAAAAAACTGCCCGTTGTTAGCCGCACCATCACCAAAGAAGCAAGCTGTTACTTGATCCGCGTTGCGATCGCCTAACACTTCACGCCGGTATTTACTTTGAAACGCTGCACCAGCCGCCACGGGAATGCCTTCAGCTACGAAAGCATAGCCACCTAACAAGCGGTGTTCGGCAGAAAACATATGCATCGAACCGCCGCGCCCTTTACTGCAACCGGTGGCCTTGCCAAATAGTTCTGCCATGACTTCTCTTGCTGGTACTCCCGCACTCAAAGCATGAACGTGGTCGCGGTAAGTGCTGGAAACGAAATCTTCCCCTGGGCGCATGGCTTGAATTACGCCGGTGGAAACTGCTTCTTGCCCGTTATACAGGTGGACAAAACCAAACATTTTGCCTCTGTAATACATTTCGGCGCATTTGTCTTCAAAAAAACGCCCTAATATCATGTCTTCGTATAAAAGCAAGCCTTTTTCTTTGCTGATCTGGGCGGTAGCAGTGTCAAATTTAGGTAATGCGCGTTCTTGAACCATTATTTTTTATTATTCCTGTTCTAAAATCGAAATTTACCATTTTCAATAGGTTGTTCTCTCAACAAGTTAGTTTTCTCTACAGAGGTTTTGCTAGAGTGAACAACCGATATTTATGCACCAAAAACAGTTATAGAGAATATTCAGGAAAAAACAGGGTGAATTCGCCGATTTTTACACATCTATATATGACTATCTCAGCCTAATAGCAACTCTCTTTTTCTGTACTTTGCTATTCCCCATTTCAGTTCATAGGCTATCACTCAGGATAGCTTGGTTTCTGCATATCTATGAACAATTTAGGGAAATTCAACCCCTAAATCCTTAAGTATATATTTATAGGGTTGTCATATCTTCTCCTTATGATATAATCTTGGTCTTTATGCTATCAGCATATATACTTGAGGCGGTGCATCTTTAAATCCATATTTCAGATAAATAAACATCTGAAATATATGTAAATAAAAATAAATCATAGTCTGGTGTGGAAGCAAGGCTTGTACAACTAAACTATGCTATTTGAGTTTTACAGGCTCAAAAACTGATAACATTTATTCTCAGGAAAATTACTAAGAATTAAGACAAAGTATTAGCACTTCCTAGCCGAAGACAAAATGTTGGTACTAGAATATGACACAAATTTGGGGAAGCAACAAAATCCATTGTTGCAATATACACTTATAGTGTAAGTCCGGCACGGTATTATTCACCGTATGATTATGGCACGGTTTTACACGCCTGGAATGCTCTAGGTGGATTATGTTAATCACGGTGCAGGGGAAGTAGGCTGTGCGAATTCCGCTTGATTACTACCGAATTTTAGGACTACCATTAGCGGCAAGTCAGGAACAATTGCGGCAAGCGTATAGCGATCGCATTGTACAATTGCCACGCAAAGAGTATTCTCAAGCAGCAATTGCTTCCCGTAAACAACTTATAGAAGAAGCTTACGTGGTTTTATCAGATCCCAAGGAACGTAGTAGTTACGACCAGTTATATCTTGCTCATGCCTATGACCCAGATAGTTCTGGTAGTGCCAAAGTAGCACTAGAAAATCGTCCCAACAGCAATCAGGGTAAGTTTAATGCTCAAAATCTCAGTATTGAAATTGCCTCTGAGGAGTTAGTTGGTGCTTTATTAATTCTGCAAGAACTAGGAGAATACGAGCTAGTCCTGAAACTAGGTCGTACCTATTTGGGGAATCAAAATGGTGTAGTACCTAAAAAAGCCGTTCACCTGGCTACTGACGCATTTCTCCAAAATGCTGAACGCCCAGATATGATTCTGACTGTGGCTCTGGCTTGTTTAGAATTAGGTCGTGAGCAATGGCAGCAAGGTCACTACGAAAATGCGGCTATTTCTCTCGAAACCGGCCAAGAAATGTTAGCTCGTGAAGGTCTGTTTGCCAATGTCCAAGTAGAAATTCAGGCTGACCTTTATAAGTTACGCCCCTATCGCATTCTAGAATTACTGGCACTGCCTCCAGCTCAGACCGTCGAACGTCATCAAGGTTTGGAATTGCTGCAAAGTATCTTAGAAGATCGCGGTGGCATTGACGGCACTGGTCATGATGAATCGGGCTTAAGTATAGATGATTTTCTCCGATTCATCCAGCAACTACGCCACTATTTAACAGTTGCCGAACAACACAAGCTATTCGAGGCGGAAAGTAAACGTCCCTCGGCTGTGGCTACCTACTTAGCTGTCTATGCCTCCATTGCACGGGGATTTACCCACCGCCAACCCGCTTTGATTCGTCATGCCAAGCAAATGCTCATGCGGTTGGCTAAACGGCAAGATGTGCATTTAGAACAGTCACTCTGTGCGTTGTTATTAGGACAAACCGAAGAAGCATCCCGTGTTTTAGAACTAAGTCAAGAATATGAATCTTTAGCTTTTATTCGAGAAAAATCTCAAGATTCACCGGACTTATTGCCTGGTTTGTGCCTTTATGCCGAACAATGGCTACAAAATGAGGTATTTCCCCATTTTCGGGATTTAACCAATCAGCAAGCATCTTTGAAAGATTATTTTGCCAACCAGCAAGTCCAAGCCTATCTAGAAGCTCTCCCTAATGATGCAGAAACTACTAATGAGTGGAAGGTAATTAATCGCACTCAGCATCGTAGTCATGCTAGTCGAACGACTCGACCTGAGTCTGATCACCAGAGAACGCCAGATCCAGAGTTACCAGAAACCCACAACCACAAAGTAGCAGAATCGGCCAATTTTTCAGTATTTAAAGAAAATACTGCTCCTATACCCCCATATACTGGCATACCAAATCCAGAAACACCTACTACATCCCAGATATCTGGTGTACAGCGTACAGCTAGGGCTAATCAGCATCCCGGCTCTTCACCTCGCCCAACTGTAACTACTAAGCGCAGAAGACGGAAGCCTAGTGAACGTTCTCATCCACAGCGTAACTTGGTTGGTACGTTAGATCGGAAAACACGCTTAGTGTGGACTGTATTTATTTCTATGGCAGGGATATTAGTTTTTTGGCTGTTAGTCTCAACCATTTTTGGTGCAGTTAAGAATCTCTTTTTCCCAGTACCTGCTTTACAGGCAGAAACATTTTTGACTCAACTCAATGAACCATTAATAGCCACACTAGAGAGTAACGGTGCTTTACAGTCCCAGGATGGGTTACTGACAGAAGCAATAGCCGAAGGGGTGATTAAAACTTGGCTATCCACCAAAGCCTCAGCGTTAGGGCCTAATCACGAGATTGACGGTTTAGCAGAAATTTTAACGGGTTCTGCTCTCTCACAATGGCGATTCACTGCCCAGCAGGTGAGAGCTACAGACAGCTATCGGATGTATAGCCACAGTATCAAAATAGAAAATATCAATAAATTTGATAGAGATCCTAATCGAGCTTTAGTCAGAGCTAATGTCAGGGAAATTACCCAATTCTACGGCAATGGTCAAAGAAAAAATTCGACTGATGAAAATCTCCGTGTCCGCTATGAATTAGTTCGGCAAGCCGACGGGTGGCGAATTCAGAGCATGACAGCCGTTGTCAATTAATGTAATTTTTTATATCTAAAGGCTATATTTTAGTTGCTTCAGCCACAAAAAAAGTTTTTTGCGGTTTGATTGGTCTAATGCTGCTGATTTATCTATGCTAACGTGCTTGTATGTGCTAATGTATAAATTATTGTCAGGGAAATATGACTTGGCTTGACTCTCGATCAGGAACAATGTCAGGGGATCATAACAAAATGATCCCACAAGAGCTTATAAGTTCGTAAAATAGGTAAAAAAGCCTGTTGACACCCCTTGATCCCTACCAAGGTTTACTAGTTAATATAAGTTCAACAAACTTAATTAAGTGACTCCTCCGATCCCAAAGTGCTGATTTTGGCATGAGTAAGAAATTGAAAGGACGTGACCTTTATTTAACAAAAGACTAAAAAAACACACTGGGCAAAACCAGGAGTCAGGCATAAGAAATTCATCTGGGATAAATAAAGTTTAATTAAGCATTTTGTTACCCAGGGAAATCATTTACCTTTCAAACTACTGGAGGCCAAAATTCATGGCAAAAGAACGCCCACCGCTAGAAGAGATGACACTGCGACAACTACGCAAAGTTGCCAGCGAATTTAGCATCTCTCGCTATAGCCGGATGAGGAAATCTCAATTATTAGCATCAATTCAAGAAGTTCAGCGTCAAAAAGCGTCGCTTAACCCATCTCGTTCACTGGAGGCACAGGAAACCGTGGAAGCAGCAAAATTTGAACTTGGTCAAGAAGACCGTACTGGTGGATCTCTAGCTGATGTTGATGAAGGCTTGGCAGATTTACCAGGTGGTTACGGTGACAGTCGGATTGTCCTGTTACCGCGTGATCCTCAGTGGGCTTATGCTTACTGGGATATTTCCAACGACCATAAAGAAGAGTTGCGTCGCCAAGGGGGACAACAACTGGCACTGCGGATTTATGACGTTACTGACGTAAATCTTGATTACCAAAGCCCCCACAGCATCCAAGAGTATCCTGCTGATGAACTAGCTAGAGAATGGTATATTCCTATTCCAGTCAGCGATCGCGATTATGTTCTTGATATCGGTTATCGTGCTTTTGATGGGCGTTGGTTAGTGCTAGCTCGTTCAGCGCGTGTTCACATTCCCCCCGTTTATCCCTCTGACTGGATTGAAGATGTCTTCATCACTGTCAACTTTGAGGAAGATTTGCGCGGCAAAACCCTGTACGAACTCGTTCCCCCTGCCAAGAAAACAGCTGCTGCTGTTGGTGCTATTAATAGCAATGGCAACCCCATCTACGACCAAATCTTTGGCATGGCAGAGTCCGCCGAAGCACAACGGGTTGCTGGTTCGCTTTTCGGTTCTATGCAGCAAGTCCCCGGTTCTGCCCGTCCAGAACAAGCTATCAGTTCCTACGTATTCCCCTCTGGTGTAGGTATGTGGGCAGTTCCCACCGCTTCCGGCATCAATATGTCCGGTGTGGGAATGTCTGGTGTAGGCTTCTCCGCTTCCGCCGTACCAATGCGTCCTCGCCAGTTCTGGTTAATTGCTGATGCTGAGTTAATTGTCTACGGTGCAACTGAACCCGATGCTACCGTGACAATTGGTGGTCGTCCCATCAAGTTGAATCCAGATGGTACATTCCGCTTCCAAATGTCCTTCCAAGATGGTTTAATTGACTACCCCATTTTGGCCGTCGCGGCTGATGGTGAGCAAACACGCTCAATTCACATGAAATTTAATCGTGAAACCCCATCTCGTAACACCAATACCAAAGACGAAGCTGTTTTAGAATGGCTCTCTTAGGAAGGTGACAGGGAACAGGGGAGAGGGGACAGGATTAATTTCTAGTCCCCAATCCGCAACCTTGATTGAAATTTTAAATTATTACCCGCTATAGTCATGCTGTAGCGGGTTTTTATTTTGTATGTCCTTCAAAAAAATTGTTGCTTTATCTATATTTGTAATTACTGTCAGTTTATTGTCAGGTTGTCAAAAAATTGATGCGAGTTCAGCACCAAAAACTGCAAAAACCTGTCCTGGGGAAAATAGTAAATTTAGTATTGAATTTTTTAAAACTAATAATCGCGGTGATAAATTTGCTAAAGGGATCAATCACGTAATTATTTTTAATCCTAGGTCAGATGCACTAGATTTTAAAGTGAATCTAGGGTTATCTCATCCAATTTATGCTAAAGATAGTAGAGGTAAATTTCGGAGAGAATACATACCAAAACAATTTCGTGAACTTATTTCTAATGCTAATTCGCAGCTAAATGGCAAAAGACCAATAGCAGCAATTAACGCCGACTATATAGACACTGAAAATAAACCCCAAGGGTTAAACATTTCTCGTGGAATTGAGTATGCAGGAGATTTTAAAAATAAGCGTTCTTCTTTTGGTATTTCTGGCGGTAAACCTCAACAACGACAGGCCACAATCCAAATAGGTAGAAGAGCGAATAATATTCTGAATTACAATTTAGTAGGTGGTAATGGCAGGTTTTATCTTCAAGGTAAATTTAAAGATATCTGCCAAGATTTAGGTGAATTTGCCTGTAGACAAGCTACTAATCGTTCTATGGCAGCTATCACAAATAAGGGTTATGTAATTTTGTTAGTTAATGATTTAAAAGCTAATTCTCATATTGAAGTATCGTCAATTAATCAAGAGTTAACACCAGATAAATTTGATGATGTTTTAGAAGGCATTGCACGCAATAACTGTTTAGGTAAGATTCAAGAAGGAATCCTATTTGATGGTGGTATGTCACCAGGATTGTATTACAACAATAAAATCTATGTAGAAAACCCTGGTTTCATTGGTTCAGTGTTTTTAATTTATAAGCGATATTAGTACAGCATGGCGTAGATAAGCAGACCATTTCAAAACAGCAAAAGCCTTGGTATATTAAACTTTTGACTTTTGACTTTTGACTTACCCTCCGGGTACTCCTGCGGAGAACTCGTAGAGTAGCCGCTTTAGCGTCTATGACTTCCGCCTTGCGGTACTAGTTCCCAAAACACAGTTGATGATCTTCTGTCGTGATATTGGGGTTAGTGGTGAGATAATCAGTTAGGCGATCGCAAGCTCGATTTAGTAGTTGATCAACTACCAGGGTTTGTAGTTCTATGCCCTCTAAGTTCCACAGTTTGACAGTAGCATCCTGTCCACCGGAAACTAGTAGCTTGCCATTGGGACTAAAACTGACATTCCTTACGCCGCCTTGATGTCCTTGGAAGGTGGTTAACGAAGTCCCATTGGCAACATTCCAGAGTTTAATTGTGCCGTCATCGCTAGCAGAAGCCAGAGTTTTACCATCGGGGGAAAAATTGACGTTAAAAACTAAATCATTATGCCCTTGTAAGGTTTTTAATAACTGACCGTCTATATTCCAAAGTTTCACCGTTTTATCTTGACTAGCAGAAGCAATGGTTTTGCTGTCAGGAGAAATATTCACACTCCAAATACTTGCACTATGACCTTTCAGGGTCTTCAGCAGTTTACCCTCCAAATTCCAGATTTTGATAGTTTTATCTGCACTAGCAGAGAGAATATTTTTACCATCTGGAGTAAATTTGACATCCGTCACCCAACCATTATGTCCTGAAAGAGTATTGAGTAGGCGACCATCTAAACTCCAAAGTTTGATGGTTTTATCTGCGCTACCAGACGCAAGAATTTGATTATCAGGACTAAAACTCATACTCGTTACCCAATGGTGATGATTTTGGAAGGTACGAAGTAAAGTCCCATCCTGGCTGCGAATTTGGATACCTTGACTAGTGCTAGCTAAGGCAACTATATTGCGATCGCTACTGAAGCTGACACTATTAACATCAGGAATAGGAGAAGTGAAGGTTTTGATCAACTGTCCTTCTAAATTCCACAACTTCATGGTGCTATCTGAGCTGAGTGAGGTAAGAGTATCACCATTATTAGTAAAGCTAACCTTATTTACACTGCCTTTATGCCCATAAAAAGTTTTGGGTAGCTTTCTGTCTACATTCCACAGTCTCACCGTATTGTCATCACTCGCTGAAGCCAAAATCTTACTGTTTGGGGTAAAACTGATACTGTTCACTTCATGGCTATGCCCTAAAAAAGTTCCTAGTACGCTACCGTCACGCGACCAGATGGTGATAGTTTTATCAGCACTAGCCGTTGCAATCATTTGTCCATCGGGGGAAAATATTACCCGCCAGACCCCTTGATTATGTTTTTCCAAGGTTCTGAGTAAAGTCCCGTCAAGAGTCCAGAGTTTCACTGTATTGTCAGCACTGGCAGAAGCGATGGTTTTACCATCTGGACTAAAACTTACACTACGTATTTCTCTGGTATGGGCGGGTATAGTTGTTAGCTGACGACCATCTAAACTCCACAGTTTGATTGTGCCGTCATCGCTGGCAGAGGCAATAATATCACCTTCTGGGGAGAAAGCAACAGAATTTACACCCCCGTTATGTCCAGTAAAGGTTAGCAGTAATTTACCCTCACGAGTCCAGAGTTTCATTGTATTGTCAGCACTACCAGAGACAATGATTTTACTATCTGGTGAAAAACTGACACTATTGACAGCTTGATTATGTCCGGCGAGAGTTGTCAATAATTTACCGCTACGATTCCAGAGTTTAATCATATTGTCAGCACTAGCAGAAGCCAAAATTTCCCCATCTGGAGAAAAAACAACACTATTGATCCCATCACTGTGATCTGTCAGAGTATTGAGTAACTTGCCATCATTACGCCAAAGATGGATAGTGTTGTCAGCACTACCAGAGGCTAAAATTTCCCCATCTGGCGAGAAATTGACGCTTGTCACCCAAGAATTATGTATGAAGCGGTTGCGTTCTTGGGTAGTGTAGACTGCTTGTTGGAGAATAGTTGCTGTTTTATTACGGACATTTTGAGGAAGTCCAAGGTTAATTTTTTGGACTTCTTTTCCCGCCTGCACACTTGTTAATAGGGCTTCTAAGTGCTGGTGAGAAAGTAGATAGTTCTCTGAGAGGGAATTTAAAGCCTGAATTTCTTGTAATTGAGCCTTTTGGGTTTGTTGGTAAGCAAAAACAGCTAAAGCAAAAGCAGTTAATCCCAGGGTGCTGATAATAGCTACAGCCCTTTGTGCTTGTCTGAGTCTATTTTGTTCCTTTTGTTGCTGTTTTCTTCTGGCTTGTAAACCAGCCGCAATGAAATTTTGAACATCCAAAGATAACTCATCGGTGTAATTGAGATAAATTTCTTCCGCTTCTGCTAATCGTACACCTTGCAAAAGAAAATCGGCTTGGCAGTCATGTTGCTTCCATAGAGTAGCAGCTTGTTCGATTTGTCGATGCGATCGCAATCTACTACGATTTTCCTCTAACCACCAGCGTAATGTTGACCAGTGGCGAATAATGATTTCATGGGCTACCTCGATGGTGACTGAAGGAGTCAGCAGTGCGGAGTAAGGAGTAAAGGCAAAACCCCCCCCTTGCCCCCTGCCCCCTGCCCCCTGCCCCCAGTCCCCAGTCCCATTCACCACCACGAACTTAGCAGTCGTTAATATCTGCAATGTTCTCTCTACCAAAGCAACGGGATATTTGTTCACAATTAACTCTGATTTCCCTACCCGTCGCCTAGTGTCTTCTGTACCTTCACCTAATTGTGTTAACGCTAAAAAAATCCATCTAGCACATTCTTGGGCTTCTGGATCTAAACTTTCGTAAACTGCCTGGGCTTTCTTTTCTAAAGCACCTTTAATTCCACCCAAATGTTGCTGATATGCCTGTAAGCTAATGACACCATTTTCCCGGTATTCCCACAACTGTTCTAGAACAAATTCCAGTAATGGTAAATAACCAGGAGAGTAATTCAACTCCTGTAATAATACCTCTACTAACTCTGGTTCTATTGTTAACCCAACTTGTTCGGCTGGGTGAATAATAATCCGGCGATACTCTTCTTTAGTTAAGCAAGGCGGTAATAAAATACTCGACTGTTGTAATAGCTGGGCTAATTTCCCTACTTCCAAGCAGGGAGCAATAAAATCTGCCCGTAAGGTAATAATTAATTTAAATCTTTCTGATACTCTTGCCAGTGTTCCCAAGACAATTTCTAGAAATCTTTGTCTATCTTCACTAGCAGCAAGAGTGAATAATTCTTCAAACTGGTCTACTACCAAAACTACCATTGGTTCAGGACGCTGATTTACCCAATACACCAATCCTTCTACCCCTTGATACAACAGCCCCTCTAACTGTTTTTGTTGGTAGGTTTTTTCTCGCTCAGTACCACTATCTACCATGCGACGGGATAAAGTTTCTAGGGGATTTGTCCCGGGGCGAAAGCTTCTTATCCACCAGCCTTGACTACCCAGTAATTGTTTACCTCGGCGCAGTTGAGCCATTACACCCGCCTGCACTAAAGATGATTTCCCACTACCAGAAGCCCCCACCACAGCAATAAATGATTTTCTCTCTAACTCAGCAATTATTTGTTGTGTCTGGATTTCTCTACCGTAGAAATACTGAGCATCTTCTTCCCCAAAAGCTTGTAATCCCTGGTAAGGACAGATACCTAAATCGATTGTATTTAGTAGCTGATTACTCCTATTACCTGTACGGGTGGGAATAATTTCAATTACTCCTTGAGTACCAGATAGCCAAATCTGCAAAGGGAGAGAATTTTCAGTCCAGATTTGTTGTAATTGGCTAATCCAAGTAGCAGCTGATAAACTGGGTTGCTCTTGGGCTGCTTCCAAGGTAGAGTTTAGGGCTTGGGCAAATTGTTCTGGGTTATCTGGAGATGAAGCCGCCGCAATAATACATTGTCCTTGTTCAAAGCCCAGTTGTAAATCTTCTACCCAATCTTTTAGGAGTAAATCACTGTGTATTCCTAGAAGGCAATCTAAAATGATGATTTGTTGAGCATAGGGAGAACGTCGTAGTTGTTGTCTTAACCAAGAACGACTCAGGCGGGTATTTTCTCCCAGCACTAGGATAGGTTCTCCCGCCTCAGTTGCTTCTAAGCGTCCCCGCAAATATAACAATACTGTGGTGAAATTTTGCTGTTGATTTTGGGCTGCTGATTCTATAGTTTGTAAACAACTTTGAATTATAGTGTGTAAATCTTTACTAGTATTAGTTCGTGGCCAATACTCTATCTCAAAACCACCGACAGCCTGCAACAGTTTACTCAACCCCAAAGTAGTCTGATTAGTTGCTAATCCTTCTACAATTAATGCTTGTCGGGTGTAAGATGATTCAATTAATGCAGGTTTTACCCCTAAAATTACCTCACCCACCCCTTCAACAATGCGCTTGGGAGTTTGCAATGGATATTCAGAATAAACTTTGGTGTCTCCTCTAGTACGATTTTGTTGATTAATTAGCCGTAATTGTTGGTTAGTTTGCTCGATATATTGCTTTGTTTGGTGATAAACATAACGGTAAAGTCCATCTGCATCAATTAACCCTTGACTATCAGCAGCCTCACCTCGTAAACCCCGCATTAAATAATAAGTAAATACCCCGTGTCCCAATTCTGGAAATTCCCAAGATTGTTGGTTGGTATCACAAGAAAGTAAGGCGTAAAATCCTTTACTCTGTTTTGCCCTTTGGCGTAGTAATTCTACTATCTGGGGTGTCGGGTTTGGTAAAGCCTGTTGTGTGCTGTCGTTTCTTGCGCCTCTAAAAGTTAGACTACCACTATGACAGGCATCCAGCCAGACTAATTGAGTCTGTGCTTGGCTATTACCTAACAATTGCAAAAGTTCTTGCAATTCTAAACCTGTATTAAGTAAGTCATCCGTTTGAGTATCTGCTAGACACAAAATCGCCTGCTGGGAATTTGGTTCTAGCATTCCGTGACCAGAAAAATAAAATAAAATTGTGTCTTGTGGTTGGGCTGTATTTGTAATTTGTTCTAAACTCTCACGTACTTTCGATAACAGTGGCTGTTGGGAGACAAAATCATGGTGAACGCATTCCTGTTTGTGAGGGAAAGCCTGAGTAGCATCAGCTAAAGCTGCGGCTAACCCTTGACAATCAACAGATGAGTAACGCAATGAGGGAAGTCTCTCATCCTGGTATTGGTTAACTCCCACTAGCAACAACCAAAGTTTCGCTTCTCCTATTTCTAGAGTATGAGTTAGATGACTTGTAGTAATACCGAGTGGAGACATTTTTAATTCAAATTTAAAATTGGTGATTAGTCATTAACCATTAGCTATCTTCCCCTACACACCTATATTCTCTTTGAAGAAGATAACAGAAAAGTTTCTTCCTATACTGACATATTGTGTTGTCTAATTGTGTAGTCAGAATCCAAAGCCGAGTCTATCCTGTTATTTTATTACAGTTTCATTAGTGATAATTTCTGAAACAATAAATAATTTAATACATTTCTTAGATTAACCCATGTTTGCAAATCTAACTGTGGATAGTTTTGTCTCTTTATTAAAAAAAATGTGTAACTTTTTCTCTATTCGCTCATTCCATGACATCTAGATGAGAGAATTTTGTAATTTTTATATACAAAAAATTGGTCAAAGTGGCCACAAAGACAAAATTAACTCTGCTAGACTGTTTACATTCAAGCGAATTGCATCTCTGAATCTAGCGCATCTGATCACAGTTGTGACAAAAAAGCAGTTGAACTTAATTCATTCTGCTGTTTTGATGCTAGCCATATTCATGCAAGTTAAACTTGTAAACCCTTGTTGATTTCCTCTGATGCCTACCTCATTCATCTGCACATGAATGAGGTATTTTTGTGACTTATATGATTCTGATTGAATATCCTAGTTATTTACTCGCATTGATGCCAATTACACCAATGACAATTAAACCAATGGATAGAAATTTTACCAATGACATGGATTCTTGAAACCAGATAATACCAATACTAGCAATTAACATTGTTCCTAACCCTGACCAAATAGCATAAGCCACGCCAACATCAATTTTTTCGAGAGAAAGTGTAGAGAAAGTGAACCCAAAGCCATAAAATACAAATATCAAGATGGAAGGAATTATATTCTTAAATCCCTCTGACAATTTCATGCAGGTTGTGCCTAAAACTTCAAACAATATTGCTGCTAGTAAGTAAACCCAATTAATTAACATATTTGTGCTGAAATCTTAACAAGAAGATTTTTTAATTTGCTAGTATTTTATGAATATTTTCCTGAATAATTCTGCTACTTAAGTGACAGCAAATTTATGTAATGCAATTATCATCAATAGTTTTGATGATGTTAGAGGCGACTAGCTTAATAACTCAAGTCTTTTATATTACCCTGAACACATTATCATCTGAAGTGAGAGTTAGATAGGCTAAAAACAAACCTTAAACTTTATTTATAGCACTAAGATAATATATCAATCTATTTATCTAGTAATCAATTGCTTTAGAGCTTACCGAACAAATTAAACCTAGTTTACCGTACATTCTGGTAGGGTTCGGTAATTATTATTTACCAGGTGATAAAAACCGAATTTACACCAAATTATTTTTTGAATAAGATGAGAACAAATCAAATGGATTTTGAACTAATTTCCATACATCATTCTCAGAGGAGTTAAAGATATGGCACTCATTCATTGGAATCCTTTACAAGAACTGAACACGATTCAACGTCAACTTAATCATATTTTTGAAGATGAGATGTTAAATACGACAATTTTGGATAGAACCGTAGCAAAAGTTCCTGCGGCTGAATTACAAGAAACAGAAGATGCCGTATACTTAAAACTGGAGCTTCCAGGCATGGAAGCAAAAGATATAGATTTGCAAGTCACCGATAAAGCTGTCTATATTAGTGGTGAACGTAAATCTCAAACTAAGGCTGAAGACAAAGGCAAAATCAAGAGTGAATTTCACTATGGTAAATTCCAACGTGTAATTCCTTTACCTACCCGGATTCAAAATACTAATGTCAAGGCAGAATACAAAGATGGTATCTTGAATTTAATGCTGCCTAAAGCAGAAGAAGAAAAGAACAAAGTTGTCAAGATTAATCTAGATTCCGTTGGCTAATCAAATTTGATTAGTGAAAATTCAAAGTTTGAGAAACCGATTTTATTAAATAAAACCGGTTTCTTGTTTTTCATAAATGATCTAGGATAGATGTGCATAATTAAGTCAAAATTTCTTGATTAATAGATTGCAACAGTTATTGTTGCCCATGAACGGCATAATTACATAATTAGGTGTTGTCAAGGTGTAAACAGAGGATTGAGTGTGCTACCAGATACCCGAGCTGCAATTTTTGACATGGATGGGTTGCTGTTTGATACAGAAAGCATTGCTCGCTGGGCTTGGAAACAAGCCTTAGAGAGTCATGGCTATCTGATGAAGGATGATTTTTATCACGAGTTTGTCGGGCGCGATTTATCTTGGCGAGAAAAAATTCTCAAACAAAGATATGGAAGCAGTTTTCCCTTTGATTCGGTAACAGCACAACGGATTGAAATAGGCGATCGCCGGGAGCTACAAGAAGGTTTACCATTAAAACCAGGCGTATTAGATTTACTGCGTCAGTTAAATAATTTAGGTATAGTCATCGCTTTAGCAACAGGTACAGCAAGGAATAGAACTATCCGCCGTTTAACCAATGCAGGTATTCTGCAATACTTTACAACTATTGTCACCAGTGAAGATGTTGCTGAAGGTAAACCCGCACCAGATATATATTTAGAAGCCAGCCGCAGAATTAATGTTGTTCCTGTACAGTGTGTGGTGTTTGAAGACTCATGTGTAGGCATAGAAGCAGCTTTCAGTGCTGGGATGTACCCAATTATGATTCCCGACATAGAACAACCATCCCCAGAAATCAGATGTTTGGCTTACCAAGTCTGGGAATCCTTGGAGCAAGCCTGTGCTTTATTAGAACAGAGGCTAGGGTCTAGGGGCTAGGGATAGTAGAGATTGTCGCAGCGACTGAGGCGATGGCATTCTGCCCGGCGTAGCTGATCGCTTGAGATATTTAATAGACATTTCTAAAAATTACTTGTGCCTACTTTGTCGAGACGCGGAATTTCGCGTCTCTAATATTAAATGTAATGTGTTTTTTTAGTAAAGCTACTGTTATCACATCGTAGATTGTGCTTTATCTTAGATAAGTGAATATACTTGAAAATAAATGTATCTAAATAACTAGTTTAGTATTTAGAGTTTCTGCTCAATCTTCTAAATCTACAATTATGGCAATTCTGATTACAACTCTTCATACCTCATGTGATCCACGACGAGCTACTGAGTTTATAGCCTGTCTTAACGCCAACCTAGCCCATCCAGCAGTTGATGCAGTCAAGGTGCTACTAGAAACGAAAAGTGATGGTGATTATGGCTTGCTCAAAGATATTCAGCACGAGAAACTAGAGATAATTACCACTGATAAAAGACCATTCTTTTCTGATTTGTTTACACTAGCTAATCAGTGCGGAGATAATCAGGTAGCAGTGATTTGTAATGGTGATATCTACTTTGATCAAGATAGTAATTTAGAACGCGCTAATGAGATAGATAGCAGTCAATTTTGGACAATCTCACGCTACAACGAGCAAAAAGGTGGCAAATGGGTACTACACCACCAAGCGGCTGAAGGTTCTCATGACTGTTGGATTTTTCGTACACCCATCCGCCCATTTCCAGCTGACTATCACTTAGGTATTCTTGGTTGTGATGCAATCATAGCTCAACGTGCAGTCGAGGCAGGGCTATTGGTTGCCAACCCTTGCTTAACCATTCTTCTACGACACCTGCACCGCTATAATATTCGCAACAATACCTTAGATAAAAAGTCTCGTTCTTATTGGCATGAACAAGATTACTTGAAGTTGGGTATACGAGTTTACTGCGCTCCTCCTACGACAATTGATTCTCCCGTCATTTGCTCCAATAGATCATTCCGGTATACCTTGATGAGTAACATGGGACGGTGGTTACTGCCAATTTACAGATCAAAACCAGTTCAAAAGCAAGTTTCATCGATGAAAAAGATGTTCAAAGCTTGAAACCATATCCAGTTCAAACAAAAATAGACCATCATGAGGAAATTTGATTTTGGATGGAAATTTAATCTAAAATTCCAAATCCAAAATCCAAAATCCAAAATTCCTCTGCTTCCCTACTTAAATACTTGACCGGAAACCCAAAACCTTTATTCGACCCTAGCACGCAGAGCCGGATATGGGAATAAAGCTTGGAATCCAGCCTGGCGTTCATTAAAGGATTCTGAGGAATAGTTCCACATACTACCGTAGTAGAATAAGGCTACCCCTAATCCGCGTTGTTGGGTGACTCGCACCTGAGACTGAATTTGTTGTATGGAAACAGGGTTATTGCGTAAACCTGTCATAATCCCGATCGCAGTGGGAATCGTTTGTTGTGCTTCTTGAATTTCGGGACGGGATATATTGGTGATAAAATTTTGCAGGTTGGGACGGTAAATTTGCACAATTAACTCATCCACAAGATTTTGCCGTAACCACGTTAGCCAATCTTGCAGTTGAAACTTATAAGCAAAATCGTAATAATTGGGCGCAACAGAAAAAATGGCCTTGGGTTTTCTGGCTTTGACACCTTGGTGTAACTGGGTCATAAATGCCGTAATTTTATCAGCTCGCCACTTTATCCATGCTTGGTCTTGAGGATTGGCTGGGGGAGGGTTTTTAGTTTCTTGGGTGTAGAGAGAAACCGTGTATCGATCATAGCCAAATTCATGAGGCAAACTCATGTGATCGTCAAACTGAATGCCATCAACATCGTAGTTCGTGACGACTTCTAAGACGAGATCACTAATAAACTTCTGCACTTCGGGGTGAAAAGGATTGAGCCAGACAACTTCTCCAGCTGCACTCATCGAAGTTTCGCCACCATCGCGTTTTTTTGTCAACCACTCTGGATGGTTCAAGGCGAGTTCTGATGTAGGGGGGGCCATGAATCCAAACTCAAACCAAGCAGTTGCCAACAAACCCCGACGATGAGCTTGATTAATTACGTCTGCTAAGATATCGTGTCCATCTGAGCCTCGAAACACAAAGGGTTGAATATCGGCTCGTTGGGCGACAGCACTGGGATACATCACATAGCCAGAATTCCACACCACAGGATAAACAGTATTAAAGTTCAACTCCCGTAGTCGATTCATAGACTCTTGGACTTTGCGGCGATCCTTAAGGATGTTAAAGTCATTGTTGGTCATCCATACCCCACGAATTTCTTGCCGTGGAACTTGGGCAATAACGGGGGTGAAATTACTCACCAACAATGCGGTGACAAATGAGATTAAAACAAGGATAGGGAAAATCTTCCTCAGCAGGCTGTTGCGCCGCCAAAATTGGCTAAAGAAATTAAATTTTATTAATTGCAATGGTGCGTCAGCTACCCAGACGCACCATAGTTTGGTGTGGTGAAGAAGTTTACTAGCCATACAGTTTAAATACTTTGATGGTTACTAAAGGATTAGTTGATTGGTAGTTATTTTTCAGTACGGCGCATCGAATTTCCGCATCAGAACAACTGAAGCATACTTAGCACAGTCAGTATAGTTGACGTAATTAGTCTTAATTAGTGCCTGATGGACTTTTGCCAATAACAGCCTTGATTTGTTGACTTTGGACGGAATAAGGACATAATTAACAACGCCAATAATACTTAAATTCAATGTAATATCAAAAACTTTTATTGAAAAACAGAAAAATTGAGATTAAATTATTAGCGATCGCTTCACATACTCTTATTTTCGGGTATGAGGGGACAGAAAATCACTCCTGATCAAAAACGACAAAACACAGAAACAAATTTTCATGTCTCTGTGTTTTGGCTGTATTCTATTTTAGGGACAAATTACGGAACAGTTTGCCTCATCATTATTCTACTGTCTGAGGTTTGAGACTATGATTTTTAATTTCTCGCCTCACCATCAAAGTAGTTATAACCAGAACACTTGAGGAACTTGTGAGGAATGATACTTCCTAGAGAGGACAGGGGACAGGTGATAGGGGATAGACTGTAACCTGTAATCTGTAACCTAACACTATGAGTAATCAACTGCAAAACTATAATCCTAGCGGCGTAGGCGAAATTAACGGTAATCTCTTGGGTTTACCTTGTGATTATGACTCTGCCAACTTAATTGTTTTTGCCGTACCTTGGGAAGTGACTGTTTCCTATGGTGCAGGTACAGCTAACGGGCCACAGCGTATTCTTGATGCTTCCATTCAACTGGATTTATTTGACTTCGACAACCCCGATGGCTGGAAACAGGGAATTTTTCTAGTAGAAATTCCCCAAGATATTTTAGAAAAAAATGATTACTATCGTGACTTAGCTGCACAAATTATTGAACGATTAGCGCAAGGTAAAGCATTAACAGACACCCCAGATTTAACACCTGTTTTAACAGAAATTAATCAGGCTTCTCAACAGGTTAATCAATGGCTATTTACACAGTCTCAGAAAGCAATAAATAAGGGTAAGCGAGTTGCTGTGATTGGTGGGGATCACAGTTCACCACTAGGTTACTTCCAAGCCATAGCAGCCAAATATCCTAACTTTGGTATTCTACATATTGACGCACACGCAGATTTACGTGATGCCTATGAGGGATTTGAATTTTCCCACGCTTCCATCATGTTTAATGCGATGAAGATACCACAAATTTCTAAATTAGTGCAGGTAGGTTTGCGCGATATTTGTCATGATGAAGTGCAAATAATTGACCAATCAAATAGTCGAATTGTGGCATATTATGACCCTGCTATTCAACAGAAGTTATATTCGGGAACAACCTGGATAAATTTATGCCAAGAAATTATTAGCCACTTACCAGAATATGTTCATATTAGCTTTGATGTAGACGGTTTAGATCCCAAACTTTGTCCAAATACGGGTACTCCTGTTCCTGGAGGGTTAGAATTAGAGCAAAGTTTTTGTCTGTTCCGAGAATTGGTGAAGAGTGGGAGAAAAATTATTGGTTTTGATGTGTGCGAAGTTGGTGATGCTGAGTGGGATGGTAATGTCGGAGCGCGAATTGTTTACAAACTTTCTAATTTAATGGATTTATCTCAGCGATGACTCTGTGAGAGCTAAAGGTTACAAATGTTTTGTGAATATTATCAACCTGTAACCTTTCTCGCTCTCTCCTACTTCTCAAAAATAAATCAAGGGTTTCCAGCATTTTGCAGAGGGAAGTGAATCATTAATATCAAACTATTGAACAAACTTATCTCTTAAATTTAGCTTAATCATTTGTTGGAATTTTGAATTTATCAAAAGCTTAGTGTAAAATCCAAAAACATAACTGAATTTTACAAATGCAATGCTCAAAAATACCAATAAATGTCCAAATGAGTATATAGTTACTGATGATGATGCCAGTCAATATATCCGTGATTGCACTATCGCGGCTCTCATCCTAGTAGCGGCTTATGGTTTATTTATAACTGAATTTATTTCCAGTTGGGTTTTATTTGTGATTGTTGCTGTTACACTGCCTCGTTGGGTTATTAGTGTACATGAACTTCTTCATGTTAAAGATGAAAAACAGATAAACAAGATAATCAAATGTTTGGGTATTAGTCCTATTCCACTTTCTATTGTCACACTAAGTTACCCACAAATGCGAGAGATTCATCAGGCTCATCATCGTAGCCCTGCAACAGAATCTGACCCAGATGCTTACCATATTCGAGGGAACTTTCTTGTTGTTATGTTTAATGCCTTGAGTGCGCCAGAACAAAGTTTTATTCGCTCACTACAAGTAAATGGATTTAATCTTCAACTAGGACTAGATTTACTCATCAAACTATTGATTTTAGGTATATTAGTCTTCGTAGGGGGAGAAAAATTCTTTTGGTTTTGGTTATTTATCCGAATTGTTTATGGGTTAGGGGATATAGTATTTTTCCGTCTTGTGCATCACCAGAAAGGACAATACGGAACATTTGAGATGAAAATTCCCAGCACTCTTGAAACATGGGGAGAGAGAATTTTTGGAGCAACTGTGGTTCAAGCAACAATCAATCACGATGTACATCATCAAAATCCTGGCATTGCTGCACGCCATCTAGCAACTGCAAGACCCTACATTATGATTTCTTCGAGTAATTAGACACCTAAGAGAGTTTATTCAGAAAGCCACTCTGTTAGTTGAATTTACCTGAAATCCTTTACTCACACCATAACGAACAGTTCTAAATTCTATATGGTTACTGGTAGGATTATAAAGAGTATATTTAGCTTCTCCTGGTGTTTTTCCTACATTCCCTACCCCGATGACTTGGCGCGGCAAAATTTCCACCTTTTGGGGAGAGACTTCACTATCAAGAGTAGTGATACCTGTAGTAACTGAACCTGCTTGTAACTGATATTGAAAAGCCAAACCAGAACGTCCACAAAATAAGTTATTGGCTTGCATTCGTGAGAGGCGGTCAAGCATTTGAATTGGTGGCGTGTCTGGTGTTAATTCTTCATCTACAGATACAGTTGTACCGTGAATTAATAAAGAATCTAGTTCAAAAAAACCAAAATCTAGATTTCTTAGCCATTGTACTGTTTGACGAGAAACAGATTCCCAGAGTAACTTAACTGTTTCACCACCATATTTTGCCATTAAATCATCTGCTTCTCCAGTAGCCCCCAGACCATGCAAAATAAAACACTGTTCTTCCCACCAACCTTTACAAATGAGTGGTTCTAACTCACCAATCTGTGGGTTACGGACTCGTTCTACTAATTTCTCTGCTTCTGGTGTTGGCCCTACTAAATCACCCAAAATATATAAAGCCTCTACTTGATTAATTTGGCGATTAATATCTGCTAATACAGCTTCATATGCCGCTAAATTACCTTCAATTCCGCTTAAAATTGCCCACTTATTCATCTAAATTTTCGCTCTTAAATTACTTTTAAAAGTGCTGAGTGCTGTTAGCGGTAGCGCGGCGTTTAGCCGGTGCTGAGTAGTGAGTAGTAAGTAGTAAGTAGTAAGTTATTAGTCACTCTACCTTCTCCCCAGTCCCCAGTCCCCATCATCTAGTACAAATATGGGTGGGGTCTTCAGCCCTTTCTGCATATTCCAAACCTTGGGCTAAACGCCATGCAAAAATGGCAGGTAAACCTTTTTCGATGATGGCTGCACAGGTTTTTTGATAGTCATAAGGTACTTCTCGTAAACTTACTGATTGAGTATTTGTGTCATAAATTACATATGTGGCATTGGGTCGCCCATGTCGGGGTTCTCCGACTGAACCTACATTGACAATTCGCTTGATAGGAGTAGAAAAGTTAATTTCCTTCTCTTCGACTCCCGCACTTTGAACACGGACTTGCAGACTACCTGCGTCTAAAGTACGGATATAGGGTATATGAGTATGACCGCAAAACAATACATCGGCATCTGCGGAAATTACTCTTTCTAAGGCGGCAAAAGCGTCAAGTTCTGGTAATAAATATTCATGGTTACTTTGGGGACTACCATGAAAGAAAACTAAATTATCTTGACTTAAACCGTGGGGTAATTTGGCGAGAAATTCCTGATTTTCGGGATATAGTTCTTTATGTGTCCATTCGTGGGCTATTTTGCCGCGTTTTTCAGCTAATAGTGAAGGGTAACTACAGTCACAGGAGTTTAAGCCTTCTACAATATCTTCATCCCAACAACCAGCACAAGTAGAAATATCTAGAGAATGAATTTGTGTAATTACTGTATTAGGATATGGCCCGTATCCGACTAAGTCACCTAGACAAAAAATCTTTTCGGCTTTTTGTTGGTCAATATCTAACAAGACTGCATCTAAGGCTTCATAGTTACCATGAATGCAAGACATGACTGCTATTTTCACTCTATAATCTCCTCAACTAAAATTTGTTTTACCTGTTGTTGGTATTGTGCGATCGCAGTTTCTGATAAATAGCAATCTTCTAAGGTTTGCTTCATGGTAGACTCGTCTAAGTTCTCTCCTAATACCTCAATACCACTAAATCTTTGCGGTCTACCTTCCAAGTGGCGTGGTAAGTCTAGTTCCAGAAAATCGATTTTTGGTACACCCGCAACAAAATCTGCATATAGCACCCGTCCATCAGCGACATCAAAAATCCCCTTGGCGCGACTAACAAAACCATAAGCACCATGAGTTACTTCGTACCAAAACTCTCGTAAACTGTCTTCATCAATCACTTGGCCACTACTGGGAACACGCCAAAGTTGATTGGCGGTAATATTAGGGTCAATATCTGCACCTTTAATAATTTTGTCTGCCCAAGCATGATACTCAGAATCCTGAAGTTTTGGCGGCAGGATAGCCAAGGCTTGGTAAGATAAACCATCTAATATTTTATGGATACTGCTTAATTCCAGATAAAACCCCAATTCGATATAGACAGTCTCGACTGTTGTTAATTGGTGCAGAAACTCAACTTCTTGCCCATCCTGAAAAACTTGCACATGGGGAAATTCCGCAGCTAGGCGTGTCTGGTCAATGGGAACATTTCCCGTACCAGGACTAAAATAAATTATATTCTCACTAGCTGTGAGATTCTGCATCTGTTGGCAAATCCACGTTGTTTTGCCACTGCCAGCCAGTCCACCAACAACAGTTATATTTAGTACCTTCATTGCTCAATGATAATCATTTTCATGCTTTTTGAAAAGCAGTAGTCATTAGTCATTGCACTTCTCTGCGTTCTTTCCGTTCCCTGCGGGACGCTGCGCGTTCACGCAGTGTTCCGTAAAGCCTGCGGCATAGCTACGCTTAGGGCGCAACCTCTCTTCGAGAAGGAAACACGGAGCGTGTCGTAGACAAGACGCTCCGCGAATGACTAGGCGCAGTGACCAGGCTAGCTAGGCATTGGGCATTGTATTTTTCTCCCCCTACTTTCTTGTCCTCTGTCCTCTGTCACCTGTCCTCTGTCACCTGTCCTCTGTCACCTGTCCTCTGTCACCTGTCCCTGTCCCTGTCCCTGTCCCCAGCCTTTCTTAATAAAACACTAGCAACAAGCACACTAAAATCTCTACAATAAATCCCTGGTTGACTTAAAAAACTATAGTTGTAATTATGACGAATCAAGCTCCTATCCCGGTGATTGTGAATGGTGCGGCTGGCAAAATGGGTCGTGAAGTGGTGAAGGCGATAGCAGAATCACCAGACTTAAACCTTATGGGTGCAATTGACCACAGTGCTGAACATCAAGGTAAAGATGCGGGAGAATTAGCAGGTTTAGCAGAACCTTTAGAAATCCCTATCACTAACCAATTAGAACCTATGTTGGGTTATGTGGCTGGGGAAAGACAAGGGCCTCCTGGGGTGATAGTAGACTTTACCCATCCTGATTCAGTTTACGATAATGTGCGGAGTGCGATCGCCTATGGGATTCGTCCTGTGGTTGGAACGACGGGGTTAAGTCCAGAACAACTGCAAAGTTTGGCGGATTTTGCCGAGAAAGCTAGTACAGGTTGTTTAGTGATTCCCAACTTTTCCATTGGGATGGTACTGCTACAACAAGCCGCCATCAACGCTTCCCGATATTTTGACCATGTAGAAATTATCGAACTGCATCACAACCAAAAAGCCGATGCGCCCAGTGGTACAGCCATTCAAACTGCTCAATTACTCGCAGAGCTAGGTAAAACATTTAACCCTGCGGTTGTGGAAGAGACGGAAAAAATTCCAGGGGCTAGAGGTAGTTTAGCTGAGGAAGGGATTAGAATACATAGTGTGCGCTTGCCTGGACTGATAGCACATCAAGAAGTAATTTTTGGCGCACCTGGGCAAATTTATACTTTACGCCATGATACTAGCGATCGCGCTTGCTATATGCCAGGAGTCTTACTAGCAATTCGCAAAGTTTTACAGTTAAAGTCATTAGTATATGGATTAGAAAAAATCCTCTAACCCTAACTCCCAACTCCCAACTCCCAACTCCTAACTCACCACTCCCAACTCCTAACTCATTACTCATTACTCATTACTCAGCACTCAGCACTCAGCACTATTATGCTTGTCCCACTGACTCGCCAGAAATTTGAACAACTCATCCCCCTAATTGCCACTGGCCCACAGTACAAGTATTATTGGGGGAAATTTGCCAATTTTTTGCAGCGACTCTTAATTTCTGTCGTTGTTCTAGTCGTAATTTTGCTTGTTCGAGGAGTGTTTAAGCTCGATTTTTTCTTTATATTTTTCCTGGGAGTAATGGGTGCGCTGTTCTGGATGTGGTATCCAGCATTTCAGGCTAGTGTCCGTAATATAAAATACCGCCGTTACAAATATAGTGGCTTTTTCCGTGGTCGGATTCTTGATTGGTGGATTACAGAAAAACTCATTGGTAAACAAGAAACTGTTAACAGTAAAGGCGAATTGGTGATTGTCGAAAACCGGGAAAAGCGCATTAACATCGAAGTTGGCGATGACACGGGATTTAGCGTCGAGTTAGAAGCACCACTGCGTCCTTTTCATAAAGAAATTACCCGTGGACAGATAGCCGAAATGATTGTCATGTCAAATCGTCCAGATTTGAGCAGCATTGAAGACTATAGTGATGTTTTTGTTCCCAGTCGTAACATCTGGGTGGGTGATTATCCTTACATCAGAAGAGAGTTTTTTGATGAAGTTAGCGATCGCTTACGTGAAAAGCGACAACCGAGAAAACCAAAATCTCGCCGTCCTCGTCCGAGAATGGAATGAGTGATGAGTAATGAGTGATGAGTAATGAGTGATGAGTGATGAGTGATGAGTGCTGTTAGCGGTAGCGCGGCGTTTAGCCGGTGCTGAATAAAGTTATCTTAAAATTAACGTGAGTTCGACAAGTCTTTTTTGACCTCTCCCCCAACCCCTCTCCGACGCGGAGAGGGGAGTCAATATCATGACATATCGACGAAAAATAAAGGTTTTAAAGCCTCTCTCCTTGCAGGGGAGAGGTTTGGAGAGGGGTTTTTCCCGCCGTCGAACTCAGGTTAAAATAAGACAACTAGCTTTTTGTTTTATCTCACGTAAAACCTCACCTCTTTGTGGGTGAAGTGGTTGACTGAAAATAAACTTTGAGATGATATACAAACTCTGAAGTATTTTCAAAGTGAATATTATGTGCAGAATTATTGATGATTTTTAACTGGGATGCTCGGCAAATTTGAGCCATTTCTTTATTGATATCTATAAATTTATCATCATTTTCACCCACGAGCAAAAGTAAAGGAATTTGATTATTTGGCAATTTATCCCATAATGATGGTTGGCTACCAGTTCCCATAAATTGCAACGATTTAGTTAATTCTTTAGGATTATTTTGGAGTCGGCTTTCTAACATTCTATTAAATTCTAGATGATTTTTCATAGAACCAAAAATTGGTTGATTGTACCAATTAAACAAAAAAGCTGCAAAATCAATTTTAGATCCACTTCTAGCTAACTTTCTAGCTATTTGAGCATCACGTTGAATTCTTTCTATTTGTTCCGCTTCTGTTGCTAATCCTGGGGAAGTTGACTCTAATATAACTTTATAAAAACGCTCAGGAAAATTTAGAGTTAAATATAAAGCCAATCTACCACCCATTGAATAACCAACTAAGAAGCATTTAGGAATATTTAATTTATCTAGTAAGCTAATAATAGCTTCTGCCGTTTTTGGCATTGTATAATAGTTATCTACTCCTGAGACTTGAGTATTTCCATGTCCGGGTAGGTCAAGTATTAAATAGGAAAAATTATCTGCTAGTAGTTTTATAGTGGCATCAAATTCATGAATATTACCCATGAATCCATGCAAGAAAAGGATTAAATGTTTGTCTGTGTTAGTAGTTAAAGAACAGTTAAAATAATAATTTTCTAAAATCATAAATTAGTTAATACTTAAGAAGTATTAGGACTGAATTTATTCATACAAAGTTTAAGGGAACTATGAGAAAAATCAGCTTATTCATTGCTTCTAGCCTTGATGGATACATTGCTAGGGGATCAGGAGAGGTAGATTGGCTATTTACAGATCAAGATTATGGTTACACAGAGTTCTTTACCCAAGTTGACACATTAATTATGGGTCACAAGACATATCAACAGGTTTTAAGTTTTGGAGATTACCCTTATCAAGAGAAGGAAGTTTTTATATTTTCTAGAACAGAACAAGGTGAAACAGATAATCAGGCAAAATTCGTCAGTAGTGATTGAGAAGGCTTTATTAATACATTACGTCAATCAAGTAGTGGGAATATTTGGTTAATTGGCGGAACACAAATAATCTATTTTTTCTTGCTAAAGGGTTTTATTGATGAATTAATTCTTTCAATACACCCAATTATTTTGGGACGCGGTAGGCAATTAATTGTGAATGACTCTAGTCTCGAAACTATGCTGATTTTGCAAGATGTAAAAAGCTTTGATTCTGGACTATTGCAAGTTACTTATACTTTTAAAAGGAAAAATACAGAGATAACAGACATATTTGTTTAACTATGTCTGAGATTTTAAGGCAAAAATCTATCTAAAGCAGCTTTAAGCTGTTTGATTTCTAAGTCTATGTCGCCTTCTTTTGCTGCTCTAGCGATGCACTCAGTTAAATGTTCATCTAGTACAATTCTTGCTACCTTATCTAATGCACCTCTAACAGCTGCAATTTGTAATAAAACATCAGGGCAAGGGCTATTCTGTTGCACCATTGTTTTGATGCCGCGAATATGCCCTTCAATCCGAGATAACCGATTCACAATTCGCCGTAAAGATTCTTCGCTATGGATGTGAGGATGAACTGACTCTCCTTGTGCATCAACATGAGCGATGTGTTCCTCTTCTACATCGTGACTGTGTATGTGTTCTGTAGACTGAGATACAGGCGAAGATTCTTTAGTTAATCGGTTTGAGCCATTCATGGTTTATTAAAGCACTGGTGATATTTAAGATCCTATCTTAATAGCGGGGACAAGGGAGACAAGGGAGACAAGGAAGAAGTATTTTTGATATATTTCCCAGTTGCCAGTCCCCAGTACCTAGTCCCCAATAAATAATGGGTAAAACCCGAACTTGCTAAGGGTAAATTGCCATAATAGCTATTAGGTTAAAGATTCTATTAACTTAAGTTACAGGTGGCTCGTGTCATAGCCTTCTTAAAACGATAGGCTGACATAGCGAAACTTGCAGATGAGAGCCAGCGTCAATATTCAAGGATTATCTTCACTATCTGCCAAAATAACTTTAGATAGAGTTGTCACCATCAAGTAACAATTAGGCTACTAGATTAGGTTGTGAATATGCGATTTACTAAATTACCCCGGTCTATACGCCAACTCGGTACTCATGTATTAGCCATAATTCTAGGAGTTGCGCTAACATTCAGTTCTTTGCGTGTCTTACCTTCCCAAGCTGAACCTGCACCCAGTTCTAGTACAACTGTGGATGTGCCAGAATTAATTGCTCAAAGGCAACCACCGTCTGTAAATACTGTAGGTAACAGTAGTTTTGTGACAGCCGCAGTTAATCGTGTGGGATCAGCCGTGGTGAGGCTGGATACAGAACGCACAATTACCCGTCGTGTTGATCCATTTTTTGATGATCCTGTGTTCCGCAGGTTTTTTGGTGACAGTTTTCAAGGACAAGTACCATCTGAACAATTGCGCGGTCTAGGTTCTGGTTTCATTATTGATAAGAGTGGCTTAATTTTAACTAATGCCCATGTGGTGGATAAAGCCGATCGCGTGACTGTCAGACTAAAAGATGGTCGCACCTTTGATGGCAAAGTTCAAGGTATTGATGAAGTCACAGATTTGGCTGTGGTGAAAATCAACGCTGGGAACAGTTTACCGGTTGCGCCTTTGGGTTCTTCTACTAATGTACAGGTAGGAGACTGGGCGATCGCAGTTGGTAATCCATTAGGTTTTGATAATACAGTCACCTTGGGTATTGTCAGCACCCTCAAGCGTTCTAGCGCACAAGTTGGTATTTCTGACAAGCGGTTAGATTTCATCCAAACTGACGCGGCTATTAACCCAGGTAACTCTGGCGGCCCCTTGTTGAATGACAGAGGCGAAGTCATTGGGATTAATACAGCAATTCGTGCTGATGCTATGGGTATTGGCTTTGCTATTCCTATTGATAAAGCTAAAGCGATCGCAGATCAACTGCAACGGGATGGTAAAGTTGCTCACCCCTATTTAGGTGTGCAGATGGTAACTTTAACACCCGAATTAGCTAAACAAAATAACACTGATCCTAACTCTGCTTTTACTATCCCAGAAGTTAACGGTGTTTTGGTGATGCGAGTTATACCCAATTCTCCGGCTGCTAAAGCTGGTATTCGGCGCGGTGATGTGATTATGCAAGTTGATGGACAAGCTATCACTAAAGCAGAACAGTTGCAGAATGTTGTCGAAAATAGTCGCCTGGGTCAAGTTTTACAGGTGAAAGTACAACGCGGTAATCAGATACAACAGTTAGCTGTACGCACGGCTGAGTTACAAAATGCTTCTTAGGGAGTGTTGTTAGCGGTAGCGCGGCGTTTAGGGAACACCAAAATATAAATTATCCGCAATTGATGGTTGGGTAGGGTGCGTCAGTGCTATAGAACCTAACTATACTCAGAAATTATTCATACTGACGCACCCTACAGTTTGGATATTTTTTTATCTGGAAGTCCCTGAGCCGGTGTTGAGTTAAAAAGCTAATAGTTTTTCTCCTCTGCTCCCCTAATTTACTATCTTTGAAAGAAATTTGTTTTGAGTTTGGGGGTACGTTTTGGCGTACCTCTAATTTTTTTTGTAGATTTGAGATTGGCAAGAATTCTAAAATCAACTGATGCTATATAGACGATTCGGACGCACAGAACTGCAAATGCCGGTCTTTTCCTGCGGCGGGATGAGATACCAATATAAATGGCAAGATGTTTCCCAATCAGATATTCCTGTGGATAATCAGGCTAATTTGGAAGCCACTATTCGTTATGCAGTTGAGTTGGGAATTAATCATATTGAAACTGCCCGTGGATATGGTAGCTCGGAAATGCAATTAGGGAAAGTATTGCCTAAGTTTCCCCGCGAACAGTTGATTGTGCAGACAAAAGTCTCTCCTGTGGCAGATGCAAAGCAATTTCGTAAGACTTTTGAACAATCACTGCGCTATCTTCAGTTAGACTATGTGGATTTACTAGGATTACATGGTATTAATAACAGTGAAACATTGGATTATAGTATCCGTCCTGGTGGCTGTTTAGATGTGGCGCGACAGCTACAAGCAGAAGGTAAAGTGCGGTTTGTGGGTTTTTCTACTCATGGTGCTACGGATGCAATTATTAATGTAATTAATACTAATCAATTTGATTATGTAAATTTGCATTGGTATTACATTAATCAATGGAATTGGCAGGCGATCGCAGCTGCAACAGATCATGATATGGGTGTATTTATTATTAGCCCCTCTAATAAAGGAGGACTGTTATATAATCCGCCACAGAAATTAGTAGATTTGTGTGCGCCTTTGAGTCCGATGGTGTTTAATGATTTGTTTTGTCTGAGTCACCCACAAGTACATACTTTGAGTATCGGTGCAGCAAAACCCCAGGATTTTGACGAACACTTGAAAACATTAGAATTATTAGACCGAGCCTCAGAGATTTTACCGCCAATTTTAGCCAGGTTAGAAGAAGAAGCGATCGCTACTTTGGGAGAAGATTGGGTAAAAACTTGGGAAACTAACTTACCAAAATGGCAAGAAACCCCAGGAGAGGTTAATATGCGGGTGATTTTATGGTTGTGGAATCTGGCAACTGCCTACGATTTAGTAGACTATGCCAAAATGCGTTACAACCTGCTGGGTAACGGTAGTCACTGGTTTCCTGGTAAAAAAGCCGATAAATTAGATGAACTAGACTTGCACCCATGTCTCATCCACAGCCCCCATGCGGATAAAATTCCCCAATTTTTGGCGAAAGCCCATCAAATGCTAGCGGGTGAAGAAGTGAAACGGCTATCGAAGAGTTAGGGATTGGGTATTGGGCAGAAAAAAGTTAACAGCCAAAAGATGATTTCTTATCTCCCCCTGCTCCCTTACTCTTTACTCCCATCCCGTGGTACTACCAATACCTTATCCACGCGATTACCGTCCATATCCATCACTTCGATTCGCATCCCCTCCCATTCAAAATGATCGGCGGCGGCGGGGATGCGGCCTAAATGGGTAATCACAAAACCTCCTAGGGTTTGGTAGCTACCTCGTTCCTCAAATTCTAATTCCTTCATATCGAAAAGTTCAAAGAATTCTTCTACAGCTATCATCCCGTCTACTAGCCAAGAACCATCTTCTCTTTGCACTGCTTGGGGTTCATACTCTCCAGGGCTAGCTGGAACATCTCCAACAATTTCGCTCATAATGTCATTGAGAGTTAATAGCCCTTGAATCACGCCGTATTCATCCACAATTAAAGCCATATGAGTTGCAGTTTGCTTGAATAACTCCAAAACTTTTAAGCCACGGGTGCTTTCTGGGACAAATACAGGTTGACGTAATCCTACCGTTAAGTCTATGTGTTCTCCGCGAAAACTCCTGGAGAGCAAGTCTGTGACTGGGATAATACCCAATACATTGTCCAGTCCTCCTTGACAAACTGGATAACGAGAATAAGTATTTTCACTTAACTTTTGCCGATTCTCTTCTTGTGAACCGTCTAAATCTAACCAGACAATATCAGGACGGGGTGTCATAAAGGATATGACAGAGCGATCGCCTAGACGAAAAACTCGCTCTACCATATCCTGTTCTGCTTCTTCAAAAGTTCCCGCTTCTGTACCTTGTTCAATGAGGATTTTAATTTCTTCTTCAGTAACTGACGGTTCTATAGAAGGTGCGATCCCCAAAACTCGCAACACCATCTCTGTAGAAGCACTCAGCAAATATACCACCGGAGAAGCCAATGCTGCTAAGGCTCGCATCGGAATAGCAACCAACGCTGCAATGCGTTCTGGGTTGTTTAACGCCAAACGCTTCGGTACTAATTCTCCAATGATCAAAGATAAATACGTAATAATCAAAACTACGATCCCAAAGGATATTGGTTCACTATAAGTTGCTAAAAAAGGTATGCGTTTTACATATAAAGCTAGGCTGTTGGCAATTGTCGCTCCCCCAAAAGCACCAGTCAGGATACCAATGAGGGTAATACCGACTTGAACAGTAGACAGAAAATTATTTGGAGATTCTGCTAACTTCAGTGCGACCCTTGCTTTAGCATCGCCTTGATTGGCAAGCTGTTGTAACCTAACCTTCCGCGCTGAGACGATCGCCATCTCAGACATAGAAAACACACCATTCGCAATAATTAGTACGAGAATGATTAAAATTTCAAAGGACATATTATAAATTGCCGCTATTCAAAAGCGAAACTAGCTTCATCATTAGTATGTAGTATTAAAGTTTCTCTGATAAATGTTTAGCTATACATAAAAATAGTAGTTTTTGTCAGAACAGACAAAAAATCAAAACATTATTTTTTTACTTTTACCTTGTGATTCCCCACCCCCTCGACGACTAACACCACTTAAAATGGTGGACATAGCCGTCACTATACCTTCTCAATCTACAAAGACTTCCTCCGTTAGTTGAACTTATGGCATTTTCTTCTATTGTGCGTGCCTTGGCGCGATCGCCACTCAGCACTGAGTTACTTTCTAAGTTAAATCGTCAACAAGATTTGCGCTTAAATGGCATCTCTCGTCTACCTAAAGGCTTAGTCGCTTCAGCATTAGCACAAAATTCCCACAGGAATTTATTGGTAGTTTGTGCCACCTTGGAAGAAGCCGGACGCGCTTACGCACAGTTAGAAGCGATGGGATGGCAGACTGTACATTTTTATCCCACATCTGAAGCTTCTCCTTACGAACCATTTGATCCTGAAACGGAAATGACCTGGGGACAGATGCAGGTTTTGGCGGATTTAGTCAAGAGTCAACAATCAATAAGCAACAGTCAACAATCAATAAGCAACAGTCAACAATCAATAAGCAACAGTCAACAATCAATAAGCAACAGTCAACAATCAATAAGCAACAGTCAACAATCAATAAGCAACAGTCAACAATCAATAAGCAACAGTCAACAATCAATAAGCAACAGTCAACAATCAATAAGCAACAGTCAACAATCAATAGTCAACAGTCAACAATCAATAGTCAACGGTCAACAATCAATAGTCAACGGTCAACAATCAATAGTCAACGGTCAACAATTAAATAAAATCGCAGTAGTAGCTACTGTTGGGGCGTTGCAACCACATTTACCGCCACCAGCAGCTTTTACTCCTTTATGTCTCACCCTGAAGCGGGGGATGGAATTTGACCTGGATATTTTCAGTGAAAAAATTACTCGTTTGGGGTATGAACGCGTACCGCTAGTAGAAACAGAAGGACAGTGGAGTCGGCGCGGTGATATTGTGGATGTCTTTCCTGTATCTTCGGAATTGCCAGTCCGGTTGGAATGGTTTGGTGATGAAATTGAGCAAATCCGGGAATTTGACACCACAACTCAACGTTCTGCTCTTGACAAAATTGCACAGATTACCCTCACTCCGACTAGCTTTACTCCCATCATTTTAGAAGCACTCAAGGATAGTGCTGAGTTCCGAGTGCTGAGTGCTGAGTTGAATTCTGACTCAGCATCGGCTGAACGCATCGCTACCGCTAACAGCGAGAAGTTGCAAGGAGGGTCTCCCTCCGGGCAAACTTCGGTGACTCAACACTCACCACTCATAGAAGGTAGCCGTCGTTTTTTGGGTTTAGCTTTTGAAAGACCCGCTTCAATACTGGATTACTTACCAGAGGATACCCTAATTGCCATTGATGAGCCAGAACAATGTCATGCTCATAGCGATCGCTGGGTGGAAAATGCTGAGGAACAATGGTCATTGGGAACGGGAGAATATGAACTGGGAAAACTACAGTTACCCAAAATCCATCGGTCTTTTGATGACTGTCTAGCTGATGTCACGAGATTTAAAACTTTATATTTATCAGAATTAGCAGAAGAAAATAGCGGGATGAATTTGGCTAGTCGGGCTGTACCCGTTACGCCGCACCAATTCGCAAAACTGGCGGACACGCTACGCCAAGAACGCGATCGCAATTTCTCGATTTGGCTGATTTCTGCTCAACCTTCCCGTTCTGTCTCCCTCTTACAAGAACACGACTGTCCAGCGCAGTTTATTCCCAACCCCCGCGACTACCAAGCCATTGACAAGCTGCAAATCAACCATATCCCCATAGCTTTGAAATATTCGGGACTGGCGGAACTGGAAGGTTTTATTTTACCGACTTACCGCTTAGTAGTCATCACTGACCGGGAATTTTTTGGACAGCATTCCTTAGCCACACCTAGCTACATCCGCAAACGACGCAAGGCTGCATCTAAACAAGTTGATCCGAATAAACTGCGTCCTGGGGATTATGTCGTTCACAGAAGTCATGGGATTGGCAAATTCGTTAAGTTAGAAAGCCTGACAATCAACAATGAAACCCGCGATTATATAGTAGTGCAGTATGCTGACGGTACTCTGAGAGTTTCAGCCGATCAAGTAGGCTCATTGTCTCGCTTCCGCAGCACGGGAGATAAAGCCCCAGAACTGCATAAAATGACGGGTAAAGCTTGGGAAAATACCAAGAACCGCGTCCGCAAAGCCATCAAGAAATTAGCGGTAGACTTACTGAAATTGTACGCCGCGCGATCGCAACAACAAGGTTTTTCTTATCCCCAAGATATGCCTTGGCAAGAGGAAATGGAAGATTCCTTCCCCTACCAACCTACAACCGACCAGCTAAAAGCTGTGCAGGATGTCAAAAGAGATATGGAAAGCGATCGCCCAATGGATCGTTTAGTTTGTGGTGATGTCGGTTTCGGGAAAACAGAAGTCGCCATTCGCGCCATTTTTAAAGCCGTCACCTCCGGTAAACAAGTCGCCTTACTCGCACCAACTACCATCCTCACCCAGCAACACTACCACACCCTCAAAGAACGCTTCGCCCCTTACCCTGTGAATGTCGGCTTACTCAACCGCTTCCGCAGTGCAGAAGAACGACGGGATATTCAAAAACGTCTAGCCACAGGTGAATTAGATATAGTCGTCGGGACACACCAACTTTTAGGCAAAGGTGTGAGTTTCCAAGACTTAGGACTGTTGGTAATAGACGAAGAACAAAGATTTGGCGTGAACCAGAAAGAGAAAATTAAAAGCCTGAAAACCCAAATTGATGTCCTGACTCTCTCCGCCACGCCAATTCCCCGCACCTTGTATATGTCCTTATCGGGGATTCGGGAAATGAGTTTGATTACCACCCCACCCCCCACCAGACGACCAATTCAAACCCATCTTTCCCCCAGAAATCCAGACAGCATACGTAGTGCAATTCGTCAAGAACTAGATAGAGGCGGACAGGTATTTTATGTAGTCCCAAGAGTTGAAGGAATTGAAGAGACAACGGCAAATCTACGGGAGATGATCCCAGGGGGAAGATTTGCGATCGCTCACGGTCAAATGGACGAAAGCGAATTAGAATCAACCATGCTCACCTTCAGCAATGGTGACGCAGATATCCTAGTTTGTACCACAATTATTGAATCAGGTTTAGATATTCCCCGCGTCAACACCATCTTAATTGAAGACGCTCACAGATTTGGTTTATCGCAACTATACCAATTACGTGGACGGGTAGGACGTGCAGGGATTCAAGCCCACGCTTGGTTATTTTACCCCAAACAGCGAGAGTTATCTGATGCCGCACGGCAACGTTTACGGGCGATTCAGGAATTTACACAACTCGGTTCTGGCTATCAGCTAGCAATGCGCGACATGGAAATCAGGGGTGTGGGTAACTTGCTAGGTGCAGAACAATCCGGTCAAATGGAAGCGATCGGCTTTGATTTGTACATGGAAATGTTAGAAGAATCAATCAGGGAAATTCGCGGTCAAGAAATACCCAAAGTTGACGATACCCAAATTGACCTCAACCTCACCGCCTTTATCCCTGCTGATTATATTCCTGATATTGATCAAAAGATGAGTGCATATCGTGCTGTAGCGGCTGTGAAATCCAAAGAAGAATTAACGCTGATTGCAGCTGAGTGGAGCGATCGCTATGGTAGTTTACCAGTCCCCGCCAATCAACTATTACGGGTAATGGAACTCAAACAAATAGCGAAAAAATTAGGATTTAGCCGTATTAAACCAGAAAATAAGCAGCACGTCGTTTTAGAAACCCCAATGGAAGAACCTGCTTGGAACTTATTAGCCGCGAACTTACCAGATCATCTGAAAACACGCTTTGTTTACTCTCCTGGTAAGGTGACTGTACGCGGTTTAGCAGTCTTGAAAGCAGACCAACAATTGCAAAGTTTAATCGATGCTTTAGGGAGAATGCAGGGAGCGATGCTTACAGCAAGCAACTAGCGTTTACGCAGAGGCGGGTGTTGTTTAAATAGTCAGTTACTGAGGAGTTTTTCTATGAATCTTAAACTTTACTTGCATATGCAGGAGATAAATAATTATGGCTTCTATTACAATTGATATTCCCGATAGTCAATTACAAAAGTTACAAGAAATAGCCAGTTTCCACGGTATTTCTCTTGAGGCTTTGTTAAGTGCCAGTATAGAAGAATGGTTAAGTGAGGAAAAAAGCGATTTTACTATCGCAGCAAATTATGTGCTGAAAAAAAATGCTGAACTCTACCGACGTTTGGCATGATGCGTTATTTATCATTAAGGTAGTCGCCAATGGTACAGACACCAACCAAAACTTTGACATTAGAGGAGTTTCTGAAGCTACCAGAAACTAAACCTGCAAGTGAGTACATTAATGGTCAGATTATTCAGAAATTCATGCCACAGGGTGAACACAGTACAATTCAAGGTGAATTAATTATTACCATCAATGGAGTCACTAAGCCGCAAAAAATTGCGCGTGCATTTCCAGAGTTACGCTGCATTTTTGCAGGACGTGCGATCGTCCCAGATGTAGCAGTGTTTCTTTGGGATAGAATTCCTCGCAATGAAAACGGGGGTATCGCCAATATTTTTGCACTAGCACCCGATTGGATAATTCAAATCCTCTCACCTGGACAAAGCCAAACGAAAGTTATTGCTAAAATATTGCATTTCTTGAAAAATGGAACTCAAATGGGTTGGCTAATTGACCCCACGGAAAGAGTAGTATTTGTATATTTTTCAAACCAGCCATCAGAATTATTTGATCAGGTAGAAAACTTACTTCCTGTGTCATCCTTTGCAAGTGATTTACAGCTTACGGTAGGAAATTTATTTGATTGGTTATTAGAGTAGAAAGCCAAAATGAATATTAATCTTGATTTACCACCAGAGCTAGAAAAAGAGCTTTGTAATGAAGCTTATAAACTTAATTTGACTCTATCTAAATACATTCTTCGTGTTCTTGCTGTCCGGCAGGTTCTAGTGAATCCACCAAAGACAGGAGCAGAACTTGTTGCTTATTGGCAAAGTGAAGGTTTGATCAATTCAAGACCTGATATTACAGATAGTCAAGCCTACGCTCGTCAATTACATCATGATGTTGAAACCCATGAACGAGCACAGGTAAAATTTTTCTTGTAAACTTCCTGTGAGCGATGCTTGTGGCGATCTGTGCCTAAGTCTTGAACAGAATCCCACAAATTTGACCATAACTAGTGCGATCGCTACTACTATAAACTGAGAATATAGAAAAAATGAAGTCATGTCAAAAGAAATAGAAGAACGGGTAGCAATTTTAGAGGCGGAAGTTGCAAGCCTCAAAAGTAAGCTAGAGGTGGTTTCTTTCCCTAAAACCCCTTGGTGGCAGAAAATTGCTGGAACATTTGCTGATAACTCAGCATATGATGAAGCGATGCAGCTAGGACATGAGTATCGTGAATCTCTGCGCTCAAATTTAATAGAATCACGAGATGTTTAAATGTATATTCTTGATACTGATCATCTCAGTGTTTTAGATCGCGGAGGATTACAGGCGCAACCTCTACTTATGCGACTAGCAAACATGAATCCTAATCAAGTTGCAGTCACAATTATCAGCTACGAGGAGCAAATGCGAGGTTGGTTGAGTTATGTTGCAAAAGCTCAAAATGTTGAAACACAAGTTTTAGCCTACAAGGAGTTAAAAAAGCAACTAACTAATTATTGTATGATTCCCATCCTAGAATTTGATCAACCCGCAGCCCAAGAATTTCAAAGACTGAAGAAAGCTTATCCCAGACTTGGCACAATGGATTTAAAAATTGCTGCTATAGTTCTGGTGAATCAGGCTATTATATTAACTCGAAATATCGCTGATTTTGGGCAAATAGCAGGTTTAAACATAGAAGACTGGACATAAAAATGATCGCTCTTAACCCCTCAACTTTGATGACAATTAGCGCGATGGCGTATCCGCCTGCACCACAGTTGAGCGCAAACAGCTATGGTTGTTAGCATATTCTCAAAACCTAACTTAACAGGTCTATGAAAATCAGAGCAATTATTCATCCAGCAGAAGAAGGTGGCTATTGGGCAGAAGTTCCCGCGCTTCCCGGTTGTATTACTGAAGGCGACACGATGGAAGAGGTGATGGCTAATTTAAAAGATGCGATTGAAGGTTGGCTGGATGTTGCCAATAGTCTTAATGCAATTGAGTCAACAGATCAAGTTGTTGAAATTGCTGTATGAAATCGATTTCTGGTAAGCAACTTTGTAAGATTGTAGAGCAGAAAGGTTGGGTTTTGCGAAGAATTACAGGCAGTCATCATATCTACGAAAACCCTGAAATAGACCAAATCCTATCAATTCCTGTTCACCGCAATCAAGATTTAAAAGTTGGAACATTGAAAGCATTAATGAAAATAGCCCAGCTATCGGAGGAAGATTTACTCTAATATCCTCAACTTTGATCACAATTAGAGCGAGAGCGATCGCTACTTTGAAATTTTGAATTTCGACCATCCTCATCTTACTATGGGGTTTTGTGGGGATGCAAAAAATAGTATGCTAACTTTTAATGTTTATCTGTATTAAAAATTAATCCACCCATGAGAAAAAACACCAGGCAACTACTACTCATTTCTGGATTGGTTTTTAGCTTTACACTGTCGCCATTGTTGGCTCAAGCACAACAACAGGTATCTAATGCTCAAGTTGTAGCAATGGTAGAAGCACTGCGCCTAGCTGCACCGCAAACAGGCAAAGTCAATGATGGACTATACAGTAATTGGCAAGTAAAACCAGAAACCCTTAAAGGCTGGTCAAGGAATTGTCTCAAAAAAGAGGTTACACCGACAGAGTTTGAAAATAACCAGGCGATCGCACGCCAAGTTATTTCTTGCATTGTCCGCCGCGAGTTAAATCAGCAGCTTCGCGCTACTAACAATAATGAAATTGCTGCTGTACATAGCACTTCTTGTTGGTGGATGACTGGTAACTACACAGGTTGTAACAGTGGATTTACTGCTACCTATGTGCAGAAAGTTATCGGATTTTACCAGCAGCAGCGTGCTAAACCAACGGTGAATTGAGTGCTGAGTTAAAATAGGTAGTAGTTAGTTCTTTTCTCCTACCCCATTCTTACACCCCTATACCCCTGCCTTATTCTTTTGCTCATGATCACCCAAAATATGTAGTAATTTCCTGGCTACGAGAACACCGACAATAGCACCACCCACTAATTCCACGGATCGGACGGCTGTTTTACTACTATCAGTAGGATTAAGGTAGTGGTGAAAAATTTCTTCATTCAGCCATTCAGCAGTGGCTTTAAAGTTATGTACTGGAGTGGGCAAGAGTTCTAAATAAGTGCCTTGCCGAATTAAATGTCCAACATTACCGTTGACCTCAAACAAGTTGTAAATGTTAGCGGCTGCATCAGTTAAGCCGAGTTTGAGAAGTGTTCCCCGGATGTTAACTTGTGCCGCTTGGAGTTCATGACCGAATGCGATCGCTTTTAAATTATGCGCGATCGCTGCCCCTTGTTGATAAGCTACCTGAGCAGTTGGCGGTAGAGGTGCATCTTCCACAACTGTACAGTCACCACCAGCAAATACTTCGGGATAATCGGGTAATTGTAAGGTGGACTTAACTTGTAATCTTCCTTGCTTGTCTTTGTGTGTGTCTGGTATGGCTAAATTTTGGAGTAGGGGATGGGTAGCATTACCAGCCGTCCAAATGGTGGTATAGGCTGGCAAACTTTCAACTTTACCATCGCGTTTATACTCAACTGCATTGGGTGAAACAGTCGTCACTTCTGCACCTAAACAAATCTCCACAGGTACGGCTCTTTTTTGTAATTCCTGTTGGGCAGTTGCTCGCAAATGGCTATTAATATCACCCTTGAGGATTTCATTACCGTGATTGATTAGCACTACCCGCACTTCTTCAGAATTGCCGTTCATCGCTGCATACCAATTGGGTAGCAAATCTGCTAACGTCGCAGCCATTTCCACGCCAGCCGGTCCACCTCCTACTACTGTGATTGTCAGCCATTGGCGACGTATTTTTTCGTCTTCTGTTTGGATGGCTTGACGTAAACAATAATGTAAATGGCGGTCAATGCCAATAGCATCTTGTTGACTGACAAAAGGTAGAGCATATTCCTTCGCACCTTTCACACCAAAATAGCCTGTGACACTCCCCACAGCTAAAACTAAATTGCTGTAGTTATAGCAATCTCCAGAACTTAATTTGACTTGTTTATTTTGTAAGTCAATGGATTGCACAGTATCTTGCACAAAAATCACACCACTACCTTGGAGTAATTCCTGAAAACATGGTAATACCTGCATGGCATCCATTTCGCTACTGAAATACTCATAGAGTAGAGGCTTAAAACAAAAGCGATCGCTTGCGTCAATCAAGATAACAGAACGGGGATAATGTTGATGGCTGAGGTGCAGAGCCGTAAATAATCCGGTAAAGCCGCCACCCACTATTACAGTTTGATAAACTGGGCTGCTCATAAATTCTTATCATTTAAATAGTAAGAAAGAAAACAATTAGAACAATACTCAAAGCTAAAGCAAACAAAAGTGCATATTCAAAACGACGACTAAAAAAGCCGATAGCAGAAATCAAAGCGATAAATAAAATAGTAATGCCAATATATTGTTCACGCTGCCAACCTTTAGAAATTAACGCATCTTGGGGTTGGTTTTCCGGTAAGGGATTTTCTTGAATAGTCCCAGGCGATCGCTGTAATTTTGGTAATTGTTGTATTTGTAATTTCATATTATTCAATAATTTATTTTATCATTCAGATAATCACGGCAAAACATTTTACATACTGCTTATGGTTGCCAAAGATAAAGCAGGGAAAACAGCATAATCCAGATAATGTCAACGAAGTGCCAAAAAAGGGAAGTTGCTCTCACCCCAAAGTAACCATGATTGTAGTTACCCGGAATAAAAGAACGGAAAAGCATCAGCATTTGTAAAATAATACCTGCCAAGACGTGCAAACCGTGGAAGCCGGTTAGTAAGTAGAAAGTCGTCCCAAATAGCCCCGTTTTCAGTCCAAAAGATAAACTATTCCACTCCCTAATTTGACCTACCAAGAAAGAAATTCCCATTGCAGAGGTCGTCAACCATAACAAACGAAATTTATTCATTTTGCGCCGTTCTATGGCTTGGTCTGCAAAGTAAATAACAAAGCTACTAGCAACTAAAACTACTGTATTAATTGTCGGTTTAGTTAATTCCAACCTAGGAACTCCAGCAGGTAGCCAGTTGGGAGTTGATAACCGTAAAGCCAGATATGCAACAAAAAAACTGGCGAAGATCATGCTTTCTGATAGTAAGAACACAACAAAGCCAAATATGGCCTTGCCATGTTCGTCATGAGCTAGTCCGCCACCAATGGGCAAAAAGCGTTGTAACCAATGCGGTAGTCCTTGTCGCCAGCGTTCAAAACGAATAGGACTTTCATCTATATGGACAGGACTAGACATAATCACAATTCAAAATTAAGAAAGTTAGATTTAGTGGGAGTTTCAAATAAGGACGAAATGGTAGTTATTCTTGAACGGTATTGACGGAGATGCTGGAATTGCCGTAGTCATAGGGTGGTCTAGTCACAACAGGAATTTCTTCAAAGTTGTCTGGTGGTGGTGGTGAGGGGACTGTCCACTCTAGACCCGTGGCATACCAGGGATTAGCCGATGCATTTCTTCCCTGTAACCAGGAAGCCACAACGTTGACAATGAATGGTAATGTTGACACGCCTAGTAAAAAAGCACCGAGGCTAGAGACAATATTCCAGCCGACATACTGGGAGTTGTAGGAGGCAACTCGGCGCACCATGCCTTGTAAACCTAATGGGTGCATGGGAAAGAAGGTGAGATTAGCACCGATAAATGTCAGCCAAAAATGAACCTTACCCCAACCTTCGGCGTACATTTTGCCGGTGATTTTAGGAAACCAAAAGTAAATCGCACCATAAATTGCGATCGTGATGGTGTTGAATACAAGATAGTGGAAGTGACCCACAATAAAGTAAGTGTTATTAACGTGCAGGTCAAAAGGTACTGCACCAAGCATGACACCAGTTATCCCTCCAAACAGAAACATCACTACACCGCCCAAGGCAAATAACATTGGTGTCTCTAGATGGAGTTTGCCTTTCCAAACAGTGGCTGTCCAGGCGAGAACTTTGATACCAGTAGGAACAGCAACTAACATAGAAGTCATCATAAAAAATATCCGCATCCAGGCGGGTGTACCACTAGCAAACATATGGTGCGCCCAAACTAAGGAACTAACTATAGCGATGCCAAAGGAAGCAAGGGCTACGGTACGATAGCCAAACAGGGGATTTCGGGAAAAGGCGGGGATGATTTCCGAAAATATGCCGAAGGCAGGCAAAGCCCAGACATACACAGTGGGATGGGAGTAGAACCAGAACATATGTTGATAAAGAATAGGGCTGCCTTGTTCAAAGGGATTGAAGAAATTAGTCCCTAGTGTGAGGTCGAAACATAGCAGGATCAAGCCGCCAGTCAAGGCGGGGAGGAACAATAGTTGCAGCAATTGGGCGCTGAGTACAGTCCAGACAAACAGAGGCATACGGAAGAAAGTCATTCCAGGCGATCGCATCCAGACAATGGTGGTCACAAAGTTTACCGCTCCCATAATTGATGAGATACCCAGCAACACCACACTGATAATCCAAATAAATTGTCCGTTGATCAGTTGCCCGGAAGGATTCTGCACACTAAGCGGTGGGTAAGACCACCAACCAGACTGAGCCGCGCCACTAGGTAGTGAGAAGCTGGACAACAAGAGCATACCTGCGGGGGGTAAAATCCAAAAAGAGATAGCATTCAGCAGGGGAAAAGCCATATCCCTTGCTCCAATCATCAACGGGATTAAGTAGTTAGAAAGTCCCACTAGACAGGGAATAATCCACAGAAAAATCATCATTGTGCCGTGCATGGTGAACAGGCTGTTATACAGGTTGCGACCCAATAGATTTAATTCTGGGGTGAACAGTTCAGCACGGATGAGCATGGCCAATAAGCCAGCAATTAGGAAGAAGAAAAAGGAAGTGATAATGTATTGGATGCCGATGACTTTATGGTTGGTGTTGAAACTGAAGTAACTCTGCCATCTTGTTTGTGTGTCAGATGCGTTAGCGATCGGGTTATCTGTCATAATCCATTTTGAATGTTGAATTTTGAATTCCCCGCAGGGTTAACCATTGGTTGTAAGCTTCGAGAGATTCAACGTAGACATCTGCTGTCATCAAGGCGAAGTCTCTACCACTAAATTGAGAATCCCGCAGTTGATATTTGCCTGTGCGAAGCGGTGTAAAGATAAAGGTAATGGCGCGGTTAGGAATAATATCTTGTTTAATACGGAACTCAGGGACATAGAAACCATGAAGAACGTCTTTTGAGTTCAAGACTAGGCGCACTCTCTGGTTCACTGGCAGATGCAGTTCTGTACTAGTGAGATTGTTGGGATAGCGAAAAGACCAAGCCCATTGTCTAGCTAGCACCTCAATCTCAGCCGCCACGGGTTGCATATTATCGTTGCTGACGCTGGGTTTGGTTGTGGCAAAAGCGGGTGCAACTGCTGGGATATGCAAAACTATCGGTGTTAAACCTTGGATATTTAATTGCTCATAAATGTTGTAGCTTTGGAAAGCAATCCACAAAACTAGTATTGTTGGTACTACTATCCACAAAGTTTCAATCTTCCAATCACTTCTAGCCGGATGACCTTCGCTATAGTCCCCTCTTGGCGATCGATAAAAAATTATCGAATATATAATCGTGCCAACTACCCCTAGGAAGATAAATGCTGCTACTGAAACTAAAAAGCTAAATAGCTCATCAACCCGTTGTGCTTCTGCTGTTGCTTCAGGTGGCATCCAAGAGTAAGCTTGCTTGCCTACCCAATAACTAATAACGATCATTACTGCCACAACAACAGCCAATAGCAGAGTGTTGACGATTTTTTTCATAACAACATAATTGTTTCTGATTGAGTTATTTGAGCAGTAAGTTAGGGTTTGCGCCCTCTCGCAGCAAATTGACAGCTGTATTGTGAATGCCAAACTCGTCTCCCATTTGCGCCCCTAATGTGCCGTGGAGGTAAAGGATACCTAGAAGGACAATACCTACCACTAAGTAGCTCCATTGCACCTGTCTAGATGAATCTCTGCGCCAACGGTATCGCTGCAAGCCTCTCCAAACAGTCATGGCAACGATCGCAGTTAACAATAAAATTCCCCCCACGCCATGTAAAAGCATGGTTGGGGCTGCACCCAAACCCCAACCACTTTTCATGTCAATGGGCGGGTTGGCTAACATGAGTTCAAAAAAACCCGCTAATACCGTAAAAAATGTGACAATTGCCGCAGCTAGGATGTTATACCAACCCACATCAAAGAAGCCAGAACGAATTGCTGTCAAAGCGAAAAATTTCAGTATGGGCTGTTCTACAGGGAAAAGCATCCCTGCTAAATCAAAAGCGATCGCCGTAATGAACAAGCCCAAGGTAAAATGCACCAAATTCGGATGAATTGGCACATCATAGGGCAGTCCATTCGCTCCCAGCTTGAACCCCAACTGCTCAATTAGTTGCGAGTTCATTGCAATATCCCCCTCTTAGTCGCCTCGACAACTGGCTCGACGTGCAACCCATATACCCAAACTAACCGAGTCCCAAGGTATACCTGAAAAGACACCAAGATTAATAAAAATGTAGCTACACCCAAATATGCTGGTGGGATACGCAGGGGATCACGGGCGCGAATCACAAAACGCCAGGCGGCAATTCCCACCACTAACACCGATAAAGACCAACCAGTAATTGTGTGTAAATCTAATGTCGGTTGTGCAGCTGCGTATGGTTGTGCTAGCCCAGCTTCTAACTGTCCAAAAATTACGGCGAGAAAAATAGCGACAGCAGCCACAAACATATTCCACCAACTCACCTCAAATAAATGGTGTTTGTGGGTAAGATAGCCAATCAAATCACAAGTAAAGGAAAAGAACACCATCGCAATCACAAAATGAACAATGATCGGATGGATGGGATCGGGGTATGGTAAATTCTGCTCATTCAGAGACAAAATAGGCATCGCTTTCTCCTTGTTGCTGCTCACACTCATACCACCAGCAATACCTAACAGTGTTTACTGCTGCCCACTATCTCGCATACTGATTTTTAATCAATAATTAGGCGTACATACTTTTTCAGCAATTCTTTTGCAGCAATTATCTATTAAGAAATTATGATAAACGTTTTCCAAAAAAATCTTCCTAAAGATTGAGATTAAATATTTTTCTATTTAATCTCAATCTACTTTCAGTACATTTTTTCATGACACTTTAAAAGTTATACGGAAATAAAATTTGACATTGAAAAACAATCTTTATACCCAAAATAAGTTGAAAGCCTATTCTATGTATGAGCTTTTTAACTTTTGATTACATGGCGGTACTAGTGGCTTTAGTCTGACGGTGAATAAATTTCAACCCTACAGCGAAAAATTATGATGAAATAATTATTTCTCGCTGAATATTTGTCTTCCTATAGATGGAAAAAATGATTATTCCATTAGAAAGAAGTAATTATCATTCCAACTATTTAGATTTAACTAAAGAAGAGAAAGATAACCCTTGGCTATCAAATCATCAATAATAAATATTGGTTTAATTTTGAAAGCCATTATTTAAGTATTTTTTTGAAAAAACTTAAATAATGCTCTGGTAATTTCGATTTGTTTATCAAGGCTCAGTCTATATGTCTGAACTGAACTTGCATGAATCATTGATTAATAATCAAAATTTGATTTTTTAAATATAGGAATCGTACTTGAATCTTGCTAAGTATACTGAGAAACAAACCTTTGTATAGCAAGCTTCTAGCCAATTTGGTTTTTCAGAAATCAAATATGAGTCCTATAGCAAAGTTTAGCAGTTAATATTAGCTAAATAATGTTGGATGTTTCTATACCAAATTATGCTGTAATTTTGCAGCTTTTGGCATTTTATTAGCATATTCAAAGACAATTTATAGCACTTCTATTGATTTTTGTTAGCGTAGCCTGCACTTGCGCTTAAAACTTCAGTACACCTCATATCCTTTCTTCCCTATCACCTAGCTACGCAAGTAATTATGACTACGCTCCCGTAAGGGATACAGAAATCAAAGCTGACTGTTATAGCTTTAGCTTATTCCTTTTCACCCAGGTAAATAACCATGACCACACAGGAGCAGCTACACCAATGGCATGAATTAGCGCAACAATTGCGAATTGATAGTATTCGCTCCACAACTATTGCTGGTTCAGGTCATCCTACGTCTTCAATGTCGCCGGCAGATTTGATGGCGGTTTTATTATCTAATTATCTCCACTACGATTTTGATAATCCCCACAACCCCAATAACGATCGCTTTATTCTCTCTAAAGGACACGCTGCACCGTTGCTTTACTCTATGTATAAAGCTGCTGGGGTAATTACTGATGCAGAATTGCTGTCATTGCGACAAAAGGGAAGTCGTCTAGAAGGCCATCCCACGCCGGTTTTACCTTGGGTTGATGTCGCCACTGGCTCTTTAGGACAGGGATTACCCGTTGGGGTGGGGTTAGCTCTAGCTGGGAAGTATTTAGATCAGCTACCTTATAATGTCTGGATATTATTAGGTGATAGTGAAACCTCCGAAGGTTCGGTTTGGGAAGCTTTTGATCATGCAGCTCACTATACCCTAGATAATCTCATTGCCATCATTGATGTTAATCGCCTTGGTCAACGGGGTCAGACAGAATTAGGCTGGAACACTCAAGCCTATGCTAATCGGGCTAGGGCTTTTGGTTGGCAAGCAATTGAGATTGATGGTCATGATTTGACGGAGATTGATCAAGCTTTTAGTGCGGCTGTGAGTATTAACGATCGCCCCACGGTAATTATTGCCCGCACCAAGAAGGGTAAGGGCGTAAGTTCTCTGGAAGATTTGGGGGGTTGGCACGGTAAAGCCTTAAAACCCGACGCAGAAAAACAAGCGATCGCCCAATTAGGTGGTGAACACCAAATTACAATCACAGTTAGCAAGCCAGAAACCCAAGCACAGCCCGCAACCATCGCTACACCCCAACCTTTGCAACTTCCTAATTACAACAAAGGTGCAAAGGTAGCGACTCGCCGCGCCTATGGTGATGCGCTGAAAGCTTTAGGTGCTGCACAACCGCAAGTAGTAGCCCTCGACGCAGAGGTGAGCAATTCTACTTACGCTGAAGATTTCGCCGAAGCTTACCCAGAACGATACTTTGAGATGTACATTGCCGAACAGCAAATGGTGGCGGCGGCTGTCGGTTTGCAAATCCGCAATTACAAGCCTTTTGCTTCTAGCTTTGCAGCGTTTTTAACTCGTGCTTATGACTTTGTGAGAATGGCGGCTGTCTCCCGCGCCAACATTAGATTAGTCGGTTCTCATGCGGGTGTATCTATTGGTCAAGATGGTGCTTCCCAGATGGGATTGGAAGATTTAGCAGCGTTTCGGGCTGTTTGGGGTAGCACAGTCTTATATCCCTGCGATGCCAATCAGACAGCGAAGTTAGTAGAGCAAATGAGCGATCGCAATGGTGTAGTCTACCTCCGCACTACACGAGAAAGCACGCCAGTTATCTATGGCGCAGATGAACAGTTCCCCATTGGTGGAAGCAAAGTTATTCGTAGTTCCGACCAAGACCAAGCCACGGTGATTGGTGCAGGCGTGACTTTACATGAAGCACTCAAAGCCTATGACCGCCTGAAAAATGAAGGGATTACAGTCCGGGTGATTGATGCTTACTCTGTTAAACCCATTGATTTGCAAACTCTGCATCAAGCCGCCCATGATACCGAAGGTAACTTAGTAGTAGTGGAAGATCATTGGAGTGAAGGGGGATTAGGTGCAGCCGTGCTGGATGCCTTTGCGGGTAGTGGTGATATTTCTAGTTATGACGGGCCACAACTGCAAGTAATCAAGTTAGCGGTGCGCGATATGCCCAGTTCCGGTACGCCGGAAGAATTACTTCATGCTGCCAAAATTGACGCTGATGCCATTGTAGAGGCGATAAAAGCCCTAATTAGACAACCTTTAGGAACTGCTGCGGCGATCGCCACTCCCTCCAGTTTGTAGTAAGGACTTCAGTCCTTTATTTTCCAACTTACTCCCTACTCCTCATAACTAATTCAGTCGCTAGCCAGAGGGAATCCAGACAAAAGATTTTTATCCTGGTGAATATACCCTACTCAATGATTTCGTGAAAGCTGAGAACCCCTTTTTCGCAAGAAAGCGGTGTGCTGAAATCTTGCCATTCTCACCCATCAAATAGCATGGCATTAGATATTGTTTTAACAATTTAGGAATAGTATATGCCTCTTTATAAACTAGAAGAATTTGACCCCAACTATCGAGAAACTTTTGCTGGTGCTGATGTGAAATCTTTAGAACTATATACTGAAGGTGGAGTGTTAGTTGGCTCAATTGCTGATGCTTTAGTTGACCATGATGGACGCTTTCGTTATCTAGTTGTTTCTACCAATCTAGATTCAGTTAATAAAAAAATATTACTACCAATTGGACTTTCTCGCATCAATTATCCTGCCAAACGTGTCTATGTAGACGGATTGAGCAAACAACAAGTAGAACATTTACCGGAATACCACGAACACTTGGCAGTAGATGAAGATTATGAAGAGAGAGTTCGTAATGTTTTTCGTCCGCAAACTGGTGATGTAAGCTATGACCGCGAAAAATATAGCTACCAACAAGAACCTGCTTTATACAATTTAAACGATCAATATCATCAAACTTTCAGATTGTATGAAGAACGCTTGATTGCTAATAAACAACGAGTGAAAACAGGAGAAGTAGCAGTTGGTAAACATATTGAAACCGAAACGAAAAGAGTTACAGTTCCTGTTAAAAGAGAACGTGTTGTGATTGAACGCGTTCCACAAACAGCCGGAGATACCATAGTAGATCCAAAAGAAGTTCAATTCCAAGGCGGAGAAGTAGCACGGATAGAACTTTACGAAGAAACACCTGAAATTCGTAAGCAAGCTTTTGTACGTGAAGAAGTCAGAGTAAAAAAAGTCATTGAACAAGAAACCGTAGAAGCACAAGATACCATTCGTCGGGAAGAATTAGATATTGATACAGCAGGGAATACCACATTGAAACAAGGATGAGGCAAGTAACTCAGGATAAATAATCCAAAGTTTGTAGTAATGGCTTTAGGGTTGAGAAGAAAAGCTATTACTATAAACTAAATAAATATCACTTTTGATATTGGTACATCCGAGTAATTCATTCAAACGAAAGATGCAATCTCTCACATGAAAGTTTAAGTTAGTAACTATGAGAGAAGTTATAAAATTTTGAGGTTCAAGCAGATGGTACTTTACAAACTAGAAGATTTTGATCCCAACTACCGTGATACATTGCAAGGAGAAGATATTAAAGGTCTTGGTGTCTACACCGAAAGAAATAATGAAAAGATTGGCACTGTTAACGATGTTTTAGTTGATGATGACGGACATTTCCGTTATCTAATTGTTGACCTAGGTTTTTGGATCTTTGGTAAGAAGGTTTTATTACCAGTTGGTCGCACTCGCATTGACCACGGTACAGACCGTGTTTATGCAGTTGGTATGACCAGAGAACAAGCAGAAAACTTACCAGAATTTGATGAACGTTTAAGTCTAGACCAAGATTATGAAGAGCGAGTGCGTGGAGTATATCGCAATCCCAGTTACAGCACCCAACCTTTAGATACATCAACACCTTTAGAAACAAGAACACCTGTAGAAGCGCCATTAGGAACTACACCTGCTTATACCCGCGATACTTATAGATACGAACAAGAACCTAGTTTGTATGGACTGCATGAACCGCATCATGAAACCATGAAATTATATGAAGAGCGGTTAATTGCGAGTAAACGCCGTCAAAAAACCGGAGATGTCACCGTTGGTAAGCACGTTGAGACGGAAACTGCACGGGTTGCAGTCCCTGTAGAAAGAGAACGAGTTATAGTTGAGCGTGTCACACCAGAAAATGCTGGTAGAGCCGTTTCTCCCGGTGAAGCGAATTTCCGTGAAGGTGAAGTAGCCCGTGTAGAACTTCATGAAGAAACCCCTGATATTCGCAAAGAAGCTGTTGTGCGGGAAGAAGTCAGAGTGAAAAAAGTCGTAGAGCAAGACACAGTTCAAGCTGAAGATACTATCCGCCGTGAAGAGTTAGACGTGAATACTTCTGGTCTTCCTGTTGAAGAGCGTTAATTTTTGATTAGCTTCGGTCAAGTCAGTACAAGTGCAGGTATAGTTTTTAAACTTTACCTACACTTGTATAATAAATTTACAGATATTATTTATATGACTGAATATTTAACATCAGAAACATCTGATCATCAGACAATATCAGAGCATACAAACGATGAAGAGAAACTGATTCGCTTACTTGAAGAACAGTTAGTAGTTGGTAGCAGTAAGCAAAAAATTGGTGAAGTCATTGTTCGGAAAGTCATCGAAACAACGATGGTGCAAGTTCCTGTTCGACGGGAAAAACTAATCGTAGAACAAGTTACACCAGACCAAAAGCAATTAGCAGAAATTGATTTAAGCTGTGGTGAAATAACTGGGGTTGAGCTAACACAAACCACAAGACCAGAATTTACTAGTCAAGTTAGTGGTTTAACTGTTAGTGGCTGTTTTATGTCTCCTAAGATAGCTAGTTTATTATTGAATGCGATCGCTCTAGAACGCAACCACGGTTGTCAGCAGGTATTAGTATCCATTTCTGTAGACAACGAAGAACACCAGCAAAAATACCAAGAGTGGTTTGACCGTTGTTCTAAAGGTCAATTACCAAAGACTGAAAAATAAATTGACAATTAATTTCACAAACTGAGAATCCCGCTTTCTTAAACGTTCTCACCACATCCGAAAACTAGATTCTTTCATTTCACGCCTTATGCGTTATTTTCTGTTTCAGTGGCTAGCTTCTGACCAATTTTAGGTTCTGTACCAGCTAATAACCGCTCAATATTACCTCGGTGGCGCAAAATGACATACAACCCACCCGCCACACCAAACAAAACATAGGGTAAGGGTTGGTGGAAAATGGCCATGAGGATAGAGACTGCGATCGCGCCAATAATTGAACTCAATGATACAATCCGCGATATGGCTACGACAATCGCAAACACACCCAGTGTAGCCAAACCCACTTGCCAACTCATCGCCAACAAAATCCCCAAGCTGGTAGCGACAGATTTACCACCAGTAAACCCTAAAAAGATAGACTTGCTGTGTCCCAAGATGGCGGCTAAACCTACTAAGGTAACTAGCCAAGGTTGCCAAATTTTTACGTCTACTGGGGTGGGGATAAGATTTTGACTAGAGGCGAAGTTGAATAAATAGTAGACTAGAGCGATCGCTAATATTCCCTTGAAGCAATCAATTAATAAAACAATTGCTCCCGCACCTTTACCTAAAGTTCTCAGAACATTGGTTGCGCCTGTTGAGCCTGAACCTACTTCCCGGATATCAATACCCTTAAGTTGTTTGACAGCAATATACCCTGTAGGGAAAGAACCCAACAGGTAAGCTACAAGTACGACTGCACCAGACAAACTTAACCAAACAGCCATAGGAAATTTAAAAGAGTTTATAGTTAATAGTCTATATTGAGTCGCTCCAGAGTTTTTAACTAAGCGTGAATAGCTTATCGCACTAGTACAGCGTGGCATAAACAAACAGACTATTCTTAATTAGTCAACTAAGTCAGTCTCTTGATTCCGTTAACATTCCACGCAACCACTGACGAAATGCTCGTCGCGCTGTACTATACCCCTGTGTCAGACTTAATGGTAAAAACTGCAATATTCCCTCAATTACAGGTAATTGCCCAAATATGGGACTAGTGTCTACCTCAATATACTTTTCTTGATGCAAGACAAAAACCTGTAACTTGCCATCTGCATAACACCAAAGTTCAGGTACTCTCAAGGCTACATAAGCTGAAAGCTGAGTTTTGGAAGTGAAATCGATTTCAATTGCTAAATGCGGTGGTGGATCAACTGACAAATCTAGCCGCCGCTTGCCAATCATTTTACTAGCGTTTTGGATATAGAAACAGGTATCTGGTTCTACACCTGCTGACATTTCTGAACGTTTAAATCTAGTTGAGCCGTAAGCTTCCCAGTCAAGTTTTAACTCATCCAGTAAAAGCTTAACCATGTCACCGATGAGTTCCTTCGTAACTTCATGTTCCGGTAACGGCATCCGAATCTCTAGCACCCCTTGATAATAAGCGACTCGTGCAGCGCGATGTTCTCCGATTTCATCTAAGATTGCTTCAAACTCTGCCCAACTAATATCCCGCAATGTCAAGCACTGCCCCGGTTGAACGTCAATTTGACGCAGTTGCAGTGTAACAACCATTTTATCCTCCGTACCGTTCACTGTTCGGGGTTAGTTCCACACTTTTGTTCAATCTATTACCAATACCTAAAAATCATCATCATAATTTCTCATGGTTTTGGGGTCAGGGGCAAAAGCTAACCACAGAGGGAATTGTAGAAGTCCCAGACTGATTTGCTCCTCTGAATCATCAATGAGAATTAAGGGTAATTGATTGGTTTTGGTTAGGCGGTCTGCTTTTTGAGCTAGGGCATCTGCTGTTTCAAATAATACTACTCCCCTGTCTGGCCCAAAATCTGGGCGACCTATGCCCAGGCAATCTTGTAAACCCCGCCGCCATTCACCTAGACGTTCTGGAGTGTTAGCCAAAACTAGGGTACGGAGGCGATCGCCATACAGTTTATGTAATATCGAAATTGCCGCCGATGCAATCAAAACATTCTGCAAGCGACTACCCATTGTCCGCAACGCACCCCGTCCCCCTTGGCTAAAAAACCAATTAGCGACTCGTTCCGCGTGGACTGGTTCAAAGGTGCGGCGTAATTGCCAAGCTGGCCCATAATAATCAGGTTTGTTGCGGTATTGATCAATTAGGCGACGAATCTGCTTGGTTGTTTCTTGAAACTGCTGTTGAGCAAACTGAGGACTTCCTGCTTGGGGTTCAGCAGGTTTAGCTTCCTTGATAACTGCGACTGGTTTTTCTCTTTCTCTAACAGGGGGTAATAGTTGTAATTGCTCTGCTGCGGCTGCCAAATCTTGTAAACTACCCGTGAGATAGTCTTTAAAACCTTGTACCCGAATTGCTAAGTCTTGAGATGTACCAGCAAAAGTAGTTCGCATCTCATTGCGGATGCGTTCTTGGCGGCGTTCTAGTTGTTCTATAGAAATGAGTAGGGTTTGTTTGCGTTGTTCTAGTTGTGCTAACGACTCTTGTACTACTTTTCCCAATGCGGTTTGAGTTTCTCTGATTTGTCCTTGAAGGGTGTCGTATGTCGTTTGCAGGGTTGCTATTTCAGCTTTGAGGGCTGCTTCGGTGCGTTGGAGTTCAGCAATGAGTTGTTCTGATTCTGTAACTGAACCCAATGCTGTATTTTCTCCTGCGAACTGCTCAACCAACGCATTTGGTGCTTTTACATCAGAGACAGGTTCAGGACTTGTATCATCTGATTGTGGCTCAACCGTCGGTGTTTGGGCTACTATTTCCAGAACAGGTTCTTCAGATGGGTTTTCTGGATTTTCTGGCTTAGGGGTTTCTACTTCGATTTGTTCCAACCACTCATCAATCGGTTCTGGGGTTTGAGATTCCTCTGGGTTCATAAACTATAATGCAATCCCTGTAAGACGAATAAATAACTTTTAGAAATATACTATTGACTTGCCTGAAAATTCCTGATTCATCAGTCTAACTCGAAACCAATCAACACGGGATAAGAGACACTTGGCGTAGCTTGCACTGTAGGACATTCCTTCTAAATCCGTGGACAACGCTCTTCCAAGCAAGTTCTGAGGGTATGAGGGTCAAACAAAATCGGCAGAAAGTGAATACTGTTAATTTCTTTGAAATAAAACAATATAGGAATTGGATTCCAAAAAATCCGCCAGTTTTGCCATTCCCCATAAGGAAAACGCCGAATCAGCTTTTCACCTCTTTTAATATCTAAGTCTGTGGCGGTAAATTGCAACCGCAGTGTCACTGTTTGAAATAAAAGAAATAAACCCAACATTGCAAAAACTGCTCCTAGCAAGGGTTGCACAAATATAACTGGCACAGCAGTAATTACCAGAACTACAGGGATATTGTAACTAGGCTTAAGTTCCACCGTTGATGTAAAGTTGGGAGCAATTGAACTGGTCACAGTTTCTCATCCTGTTTTATTACTAAACACTTTCCCATTGTAAAAGCTCTGAGTTCAGTTAACTTACTCAAAACGCTGCTCACCCCCCGCTCCGCTCTAAGCGCAGCTATGCCCGCAGGGCTTTACAGTACTTTTAAAATCCTTGCAACAAAGCACCACCTGTTCCTTGAAACATGATCCAGGAGAGGAAAAAGTTGCTCACAAAGATAATTAGCAAAGCGGTGACAACAGCAGTTGTGGTTGATTGTCCCACACCTTTCGCTCCTCCTGTGGTAGTCAAACCCCAGCTACAACCAATCACTGCGATGAACATCCCAAAGCAACAGGCTTTAATCATGGCACTCAAAATATCCCAACTACCTAAAAGGTTACGGGCTGAGTCTAAAAACATTGTGTCAGAGATGCCATACATACTCGACGCAATCAGTAACCCTCCCAACATTCCTGTCACCAAAGATAAAAGAGTTAAAATTGGCAGCATTAAGCAGCAAGCTAGCAGGCGAGGGATAACTAAATAATCAATGGGGTCAGTTCTGAGCATTAACATGGCATCGATTTGTTCTGTGACGCGCATAGTGCCAATTTCTGCGGCGAATGCTGAACCAACACGCCCTGCTAATATAACTGCTGTCAGCACGGGTGATAATTCTCGTGTCAATGCTACTGCTAACACGCCACCGACAAGATTCCCCGCACCGAAATTAATAAACTCTCGTGCTACCTGAATGGTAAATACTGCACCCACAAAAATAGCAGTTAACAGGGCAATAAATAAAGAATCTGGCCCGACGGCTGCCATTTGCTCTTTAGTATTGCGCCAGTGGATTTTACCCCTCAGCAGGTGAACCATAGCTTGTCCACCCAAAAAAATCGCCGCCAGCAATCGCTGACTCCACGTTCCTAACCCGGATTTGGATGTAGTTTCACTCAATGTTCTATAGCTAACTCAGTGACTGCCTTAAGAATAGCGAAAGAGAATAGTCATTAGTCAATAGTCATTAGTCATTAGTCATTAGTCATTTAGTCAATGAGCATGGGGCATAAAAAAGTCAAAAAGCAAAAGGCAAAAATTCTTTAATTTTGAATTTTGAATTTTGAATTAGTGTGTCCCCTGTCCCCTGTCCCCTGCCACCTAGAATTCCCAAAAAATATTAACTTATTGTAATGATTTTCTCAGGAAACATAGCTTTTCATGAACACGTTAAAAGTTGTAACATCCCAATCACTTGAAATATAACCTTTGTTTAATAGGGGTTTGAGAGATTGTTACGCTGTTTTAGAGTGATTTGCTGAGTGTAGCAGGAGACTATGTTTTTTAATTAAAACTTAAGATTTTTGACAGATTGAGCGATGAGGAGCGATCGCACGTATTGTAGAAAAGGACGTATGGCTAATTAGCTATTGTTGACTTGATTCTAGGAGTTGGTCTGAAATGACTACTTTTACTAACTATCTTCGCTCTTTGATGCTCACGATTATTTTTAGTTTCGTGACTCCTTTTGTTGTCATCGGCGGCGTATTACTATTTTTAGCGGTTGGGGGCTATATTCCCCTATTGCAAGAGCTAGCTACGATCAGTGCTACTGGAATATTAAATTTCCTGACTATTTTTGGTAACGGGTCTATTATGAACGGGATTTTGGCGATTAGCCTGACTTGTGGTTTTGTCGGAGGGCTATTCGATACTTACGTTTACTACCGTTATCAAATTTTGCGTATAGACTCTTAGTGATGAAATCGCTAGTTTTAGATGTTGATGGACTAAGAGCAAGGCACAAAAATATTGTTGCCACAACTAAAGATTCTGTTAGTCCTGACCTAATTTGGTATAGGAATGGATAAGTTGTTTTTAGCTATATTTATTAATAATTATTAATTAACCAGGTCAATAAGTTACCAGTTAATAAATTTTCTGCACTATTTTAGCCTTGCTGTAATATGGGCTAGCACCGCTACGCGGAAGTCAAAAGTCAAAAGTCATAAATTCTGTATTTTAAGGCTTTGAAAGATTGAGAATGGTATCTTTATTTCCGCCCTGCTGTACTAGTATTTATACTTACTAGTCTAGCACTCACTACTCTAGCACAGGCTAAACGCCGCGCAACACTACTCAGCACTCAAATAACTTATCAAGTCGGGTCATCTGTCCGCCAGACAACTTATATTGAAATTATTACTAGGTTAATTATTTGCTCATGGTTTGGCCGTTTAAGTCCAAGTTTCGTAAACAAATTGCTCGAATTGAAATTACAGGTGCGATCGCTAGTGCTACACGCAAACGGGTACTAGAAGCATTAAAAACTGTCGAAGAAAAGAAATTTCCAGCTTTACTGCTACGCATCGACAGCCCTGGAGGTACAGTTGGGGATTCTCAAGAAATTTACAGCGCACTGAAGCGGTTACGTGAAAAAATCAAGATTGTCGCCAGTTTTGGTAATATTTCTGCTTCGGGTGGTGTGTACATTGGTATGGGTGCAGAACACATCATGGCTAACCCTGGAACTATCACGGGTAGCATTGGTGTAATTTTGCGTGGCAATAACTTAGAACGCCTACTAGAAAAAATTGGTGTTTCCTTCAAGGTAATTAAGTCCGGCCCTTACAAAGATATTTTGGCATTTGACAGGCAACTAACCGACCCAGAACAAGACATATTACAAGAGTTGATTGACACCAGCTATCAGCAGTTTGTCCAGACAGTAGCTGAGGGAAGGTCTTTAGCGGTAGAAAAAGTTAAAAGTTTTGCTGATGGACGGATTTTCACCGGGCAGCAAGCCTTAGAATTGGGTGTAGTAGACCGTCTAGGAACAGAAGAAGAAGCCCGTCGTTGGACAGCCGAGTTAGTTGGACTTGATCCAGAGAAAACACCCTGCCATACCCTAGAGGAACGAAAACCCCTGTTAAGTCGGATTTTACCTGGAAGTCGTCAAGTTTCTTCAAGACTAGGTGCAGGTGTTGATTGGCTAGAATTTGAAATGTCTACTAGTGGTTTGCCATTGTGGTTATATAGACCGTAATCAGGTGACAGGTGACAGGTGACAAACTAATTCAAAATTCAAAATTCAAAATTAAAGAATTTTTGCCTTTTGCTTTTTGACTTTTGACATTTTTATGCCCAATGCTAATGACCAATGACCAATGACTATTGACTAATTCAGGAGGATTTTGGCGTGGAGTGGCGAATGCAAGCTATTCGTGGAGCGACAACCGTTTCAGACAATACAGTGGAAGCCATGCGAGGCGCGGTGACAGAACTACTAGACGAACTGGAAAGACGAAATCAAGTCCAGCCACAAGACATGATTAGCGTGACTTTTTCTGTGACGCGGGACTTAGATGCAATTTTTCCAGCTGCGATCGCAAGACCTCGGCCTGGTTGGGATAATGTAGCTATGCTAGATGTGCAGCAAATGCACGTCGAGGGTAGTTTACAGCGTTGCATTCGCTTTTTAATCCACGCCTATATACCCACCACCACCCCCATTCATCATATTTATTTACGGGAAGCTAAGAAATTGCGTCCTGATTGGAGTTTACCCCAGGCGTTACAAGCCCCACAGCAAGTAGTAGAGTCAAAAGTTTAACTCGGTTATTGGAAAAAGGGGCTTCTGTCCAATTTAACTAAATTCCAGGGCGGAGAATTTTCTCAGCTACTTGGGGAAACCAGCGCTGGAGGAAAAACAGCAGTTTAGTTTTACCGATTCGCATTTCATAGCGATGCCTGCGGCAGGCGTAGCCATCGCGTGTAAAATCATGCCAAAATTCATCCACTAGGGTCTCAGGTGATATTTTTCCTTTACCCCGACCTTGAGTCATGGGTGTATCAACTAAAGGCGCAATAATTTCAAACACTTTAATAGATGTAATTTCCAGTTGCCACCGCAAGGCTTTGGTAGCAATATGTAGACCAGCTTTACTGGCGCAGTAGACAGGCGCAGTTTCTTTAGGAACTAATCCCAAGCCAGAGGAAACATTGATAATAGCCGCAGCAGGCTTTTTCTGGAGATGGGGCAACATCAGTTTAATCAATTGCAATGGCGCAATCAAATTGGTATGTAATTCTGTCTCAATTAACTCTATTGCTATCTCTGGATTCACAAATTCATAGTTGTATTGAATGCCAGCATTGTTAATTAGAATATTCACATTTGGGTAGCGATTGACTAGCTGTTGCAGAGCATTCAAATCTCTTAAATCAGCAACTTCAGTGATAATCTCAGGCCATAATCTCTTTACTTCAGCTAATTTATCTGCATTGCGGCCAGTAATTATTACTGTATTTTGCGCTTGCAGAAATTTTTGCGCCAGTGCCAAGCCGATTCCCGATGCACCTCCAGTAATTAAAACTGTGTTGCCCTTGGTTGAGATTGTGGATTTCTTTCTATTAGCCGAATGTAATGTTGTCTTCACCATTGCCAGTTCAGTATGCGCATTTCAGAACATCTTCTTTAGATGTAATCTGGAGTGCTGGTGAAGTCATTAACCTATGTTAATCAGGCTGAAAATTTTTCCGAATTCGGCTGAGAGACACAGGTGAAATCCCTAGATAAGAAGCAATGTGATATTGCTTGATTCTTTTATCTAAATTGGGATATTCCGCCAAAAACTTTTGGTATCTGGTCGTGGCATTATCTATAAGTAACTCTGCCTCGCGTTTTTCTTTTTTGATAAACAATGCCTCAACAAATTTATGATTAATTGTCTGCCAGCATGGATGTTCTGCACATAATTGGGTGAACTGGCTATAGTCCGCGACTAATAATAATGAGTCTTCTAAAGCTTCAATAGAAAATTGGGCAGGACTTTTTAAAATCAAAGCACTGTAGGCAGCTACAAAATGGTTTTCTGGGCAAAATGATTTTGTTAAGTCTGTACCTGTTGGATTTACGTAGTAGAGACGTAAGAGACCAGAAGCAACAAATCCAATTTGACAGGGAATATCACCCGCCTGAATGAAAAAGTTTCCAGCGATTAGTGGTAGTGGGTAAAAAGTCCGGGTTAACTTTTGAATTTCATTTGCTGGAATCTCTGCCAATGATTGCAGAACTTGGCTGAGTTGGAGATAGGCAGAGGTGAACATAAAATGTAGTGATCGCTATGCCTCTATATTTTTGCTGGGAACTTTTTCTTCTTGGTGATGATGAAATCTAATCCCTAAGAAGATGTCATAAACAAACTCAAAAAAGTCTTTTTTCTGCAACAATCCTGAAGTTTGATAACAGCCTTTCTCATCTAAAAGCGGCTTCATTACATAGTAAGCAGGTTGGTAATTATACCAGGGAATAGAAGGCCACAAATGATGAATTAGATGGTAATTTTGACCCATAATCAAGATGTTGAGCAGCTTCCCTGGGTAGACGCGGGCATTTTTCCAGCGATCGCGCTCTGCAAAGGGACGATGGGGTAGATAATCAAAAAATAACCCCAGTGCTATCCCCACGATAAAAGCGGGAATGAACCAAAAATTGAGAATATATCCTAAAAAGTCATACTGAACAGAAATATAAACAATTGCCACCACAATCAAGCGGCTAATAAACCACTCTAGTAGTTCATTCTTCCGCCACAACTTACGTTGAAAGAAAAATACTTCGTGATACAAAAACCGCACAGCAATTAACCATAGTGGCCCACCTGTAGAGACGTAATGATCGGGGTCATCTTTGGGATGATTGACATGGGCATGATGCTGTAAATGTACTCGCGTAAATACAGGAAACGCAAAAGCTAATATCAACGCGCTACCATGACCTAACATGGCATTAATTACCCGGTTGCGGTGAGCAGATTGATGACAAGCATCGTGAATCACTGTACCTGCACAATGTAAAGCTAGGGTATTAATGACAAAGCACAGCCAATGTGGCCATTGCCAAAGCCAATAACCAAAGTTAGATACTACCAACATGGCCACAGCTGACATAAATAACAGCATCGTGGGATTAAAATCACCAGGAGGCGTTAAAAATTCCTTGGGTGGGATTTTTAGTGGTTGCTGTGCCTCCAATGTGAGCATTACTATCTCCTTTTTGATCGAATCATTACGAATATACGACAAAGATTAGTGAATAATAAACTTTTATAAGGTTTTGTATAGCAAGATTTATCTACATCGTTACCGATTAGTGGATGAATAACGCTATCATTCCAGACAAGACTCCAGTCTTTGCTGATGAGGGTGTGCTATCCGCATAACGAATAAGCTTGATGTAAAAATCTCTCAGTGAGGGAGAGGGAACACAGATTGGTGTACGATATCTACTCTGTCCCACAGTTTTACTACCTCTGGCGATGTTGGAGTCACAGATATATACAGTGACTGCAAAATGCCCCTCACCTTACTATGACTCACTAAATAGCTCCCTAGAATCAGCCCCTATGCAATTAAGAGATTCTGTACGCCGGACAAAAATTGTTGCTACAATTGGCCCCGCCACTAGCAGCCCAGAAATGCTGAAAGCCATTATTGAAGCGGGTGCAACAACGCTGCGGCTCAACTTCTCCCACGGCTCTCATGCCGACCATCAGCGTAGTATTCGCCTAATTCGGCAAACCGCTTTTGAACTAAATCAGCCAGTGGCAATTCTCCAAGACTTGCAAGGGCCAAAAATTCGCTTAGGAAAGTTTGAGCACGGGTCTATAGTTTTAGCTAAAGGCGATCGCTTCACCTTAACAAATCGCCCAGTTGTTGGTTGCCAAGAAATTAGCTGTGTTACCTACGATTATTTGGCGGATGAAGTCCCTGTGGGTGCAAAAATTCTCCTCGATGATGGTCGAGTAGAAATGGTAGTGGAGGATATCAACCGCGATAAAGGTGATTTACATTGTCGTATCACCGTTGCTGGTAAGTTATCTAACAATAAAGGTGTAAACTTCCCTGGTGTTTACCTTTCGATTAAAGCCATGACCGACAAAGACCGAGAGGATCTGATGTTCGGTCTAGACCAGGGTGTCGATTGGGTAGCATTGTCATTTGTTCGCAACCCCCAGGACATCATTGAAATTAAAGAGCTAATTTCCAGCACCGGTAAGCAAGTACCTGTTGTTGCCAAGATTGAAAAGCATGAAGCTATCGAACAAATGGAAGCAGTTCTAGCTTTATGTGATGGTGTCATGGTGGCTAGAGGTGACTTAGGTGTAGAACTACCAGCCGAAGATGTACCGATACTGCAAAAGCGGTTAATTGCCACAGCTAACCGTTTGGGGATTCCTATCATCACTGCTACGCAAATGTTAGACAGCATGGTGAGTAACCCTCGTCCCACTCGCGCGGAAGTGTCAGACGTAGCCAATGCGATTTTAGATGGTACAGATGCCGTCATGCTTTCCAATGAAACGGCTGTGGGTAGTTACGCTGTAGAAGCAGTGGCGACAATGGCACGCATTGCGGAACGCATCGAGCAGGAAGAAGATAATAGTGCAAAATTACGGCAACTGCGAGATAATCGCCGTTCTATCCCCAATGCTATTAGCCAAGCTGTAGGGCAAATTGCTGAACAATTGGGAGCAGCAGCAATTATGACCTTAACCCAAACTGGGGCGACCGCTCGCAATGTATCGAAGTTTCGTCCTCATACGCCGATTTTGGCAGTGACACCCCACGTCAATGTGGCACGACAGTTACAGATGGTATGGGGAGTTAAGCCTTTACTGGTATTAGAATTACCTTCTGCTGGTCAAACATTCCAAGCCGCGATTAATGTGGCTCAGGAGCATAAGTTGCTGTTTGAGGGTGATTTGGTAGTGATGACGGCTGGTACACTCCAAGGGGTTTCCGGCTCAACGGATTTGATTAAAGTTGAGGTGGTGACAGCCATACTCGGCCAAGGTATTGGACTGGGACAAGGTTCAATCAGTGGTCGTGCTAGGGTTGCTCACACAGGTATGGATTCTAGTAACTTTAACCCTGGTGATATTTTGGTGGCATCGCGCACCGGTGCTGATTATGTGGATGCCATTCGCAAAGCTGGCGGGATTATTACTGAGGATGAAAGTCTTACTAGTCACGCAGCCGTGATTGGTTTACGCTTGGGTGTGCCTGTGATTGTGGGTGTGAAGAAAGCTACACAGGTAATTCGTGATGGGGCGATTCTCACTATGGATTTGCAACGGGGTTTAATTTACTCTGGTGCAGTGGGAACACCTTAAATAATTCGTAGTTTGTAATTCGTAATTCGTAATTATGAACTACGAATTATGAAGGGTAGGTTGAAAATTAGAAAAATCAGGACTAAAGTCTTGACTACGAACCGTCAAAACTAACTTGATAGACTATTAGCCCTCAGTGACATTTGACTTTTTAGGTTCTGGTAGAGAATCAATCCAATCATCTAGGCTGAACCATGAGTGGTTTATTGGCAAATAGCGCGATCGCTTGAGCTAATATTCCCGTTATGCTGAAGATAATTGCTGATGCGGGAGCATCCCTGCTGCATCAAATTATCTAAATCCAAGTTCCACAGCATCACCCCAGCGTCTTCACCACCACTCACCAAGACTTTAGCATCGGGGCTAAAACTAACACTATTCACTTTCCCTGGATGTCCTAAAAGAGTTGTGAGTAATTTACCGTTGATAATATCCCAGAATTTGATTGTATTGTCGGCACTACCCGACGTGAGGATTTGACTATCTGGTGTGAAACTGAGGCTAGTTACGCCGTCTGTATGTCCGGTGAGAGTTTGGATTAACTTCCCGTCTGGTATTTGCCACAGTTTGATAGTATTGTCCCAACTGGCAGAGGCTAATATTTTACCATCGGGGCTGAATTTTACAGATGCGATCGCTAAACCATGTCCCTGTAAATCTTTAAGTCGCTTACCGTCAGTAAGTTGCCAAATTTTCACTGTATTGTCAGCACTACCGGAAGCTAAAAGTTTTCCATCAGGGCTAATATCAATACTAGTTACTTCATCATTATGTCCTGTGATAGTGCTTAATAATTGACCCTCTAATAGTTGCCAAATTTTGATAGTTTTATCAGCACTGGCAGAAGCTATCATCTGGTTATCTGGGCTAAAGCTAATACTAGTAACTCTGTCTTGATGTCCCGTTAATGTTTGGAGTAATTGCTGATTTTGAATATGCCAAATTTTAATAGTTTTATCAGCACTGGCTGTGGCTAAAATTTTACCATCAGAACTAATACCTACAGCTTGAATCATATCTTGATGGGCGGTAAATTTAATTAGTGGTGAGGCATTCAAAATTTCCGTTCTTTGCCAAATAGTTACTTTACCATCCCAACCACCAGAGATAAAAGTTTTACCATCGGGCGTAAATTTTACCTCTTGAACATGGTTTAGTTCATCTGTTTTATCAGCTTTGACTTGCCAAAATTTAATGGTTTTATCACTACTACCAGAAGCAATATATTTACCATCTGGACTAAAACTTACATCTTTAACTTGTTCGCCATGTCCTTGAATAGTTTTTAGTAATTTACCATCTAATTGCCAGAGTTTAATAGTCCGGTCAGCACTTGCAGAAGCTAAAATTTGATTATCTGGACTAAAATTAATGTGATTAACTTGGTCATTGTGTGCTGCTAGAGTTTGTAATAGTTTCCCCTCGTAATTCCACAGTTTAATAGTTTTGTCACCGCTAGCAGACGCGATAAATTTACCATTATGGCTAAATTTAACACAGGTAATCCGAGCAGTGTGTCCTGGCACAGTTTGAATTAATGCACCGTTATCTGTGCGCCAAATTTTTAATAAATTATCTTCACCACCAGAGGCAATTACTTTACCATCTGGACTAAAAGCAACAGAGTTTACCCAGCCATTATGAGCATTCCAACTATTAATTAATTTACCGTTATCTGTACGCCATAACTTTATTGTTTTATCTAAACTGGCAGTAGCAATAATTTTACCATCTGGACTAAAATTAACATCGGTAACAATATCTGTATGTCCGCTAATATTTTTGATGAGTTTAATACAGTCTTTTAAGCTATTTAAGTTTAAACAAGCAGTATCAAAATTATAGATTTTAATCTGATGATCCGCACCAGCAGCAGCTAGATATTTACCATCTACACTAAAAGCGATCGCAGTTAATCTTTGTTGATGTACGATAGTTTCAATTAATCGCCCATCTGTAGACCAAATTTTGATTGTGCGGTCATCGCTAGCAGAAGCTAAAATTTTACCCCTGGGATGAAAAACTATACTGTTGACCTGTTGATTATGTCCGGGGAAACGATTAATTTCTTGAGTGTTATTAATAGCTTGCTGAAAAGTTGCGGCTGTTGTGATTTGTATATCTTTAGTTGGGGCAAAAACTTGTTTAAGTTCTCGTCCAGCTTTGACGCTAGCAATGACACTTTCTAATTGTTGATGAGATAACAAAAACGCCTCAGAAGAAGCATTTAAAGCGGCAATTTCTCGTAACTGCGCCGAGCGTTTTTGGACATAGGCTAAACCGCCAAAACCACTAGCAGCTATTCCCAAAACACTAATGATAGCTATAGCTTTTTGAGCTTCTCGGAGTCGCTTTTTTTGTTCTAATTGTTGTTGTTGGCGAGCATCTAAACAAGCAGCAATAAAATTTTGCACATCAACAGATAATTCATCTGTATATTTAACGTAAATTTCTTCAGCTTCAGCTAGACGAACACCGTGTAATAAAAAATCTGATTGTTGATGATTTTGTTTCCACAGAGCTGCTGCTTGTTCAATTTGACGTTGCGATCGCAGTCTACTACGATTTTCTTCCAACCACCAGCGCAACGTTGACCAGTGACGAATGAGAATTTCGTGCGCTACTTCAATGGTGACTAAGGGAGTAGAGCGTTGAGAGTTGGGAGTATTGAGTAGTGAGTGAGCATTGTATTTTTCTCCCCCTGCTTCCCCTGCTCCCTTTGACTTCTTGTCCCCAATCCCCAGTCCCTCTTCCTCCAAATTCACCACTACCAACTTCGCCGCAGTTAACGCCGAAAGTGTTCTTTCTACTAGTTCATCAGGATATTTCCTCACCACTAACTCAGATTTCATTACTCTGCGTCTAGTGTCTTCTGTCCCTTCCCCTAACTGTGTCAGTGAAAGAAAAATCCATCTAGCGCATTCTTTCGCTTCTGAATCTAAATTTTCGTAAACTTCCTGTGCTTTGCGTTCCAATGCGCCTTTAATACCGCCAATTTGTTGCTGATAGACTGTCAGGGTTAATTCTCCTGCTTGGCGATATTCCCATAACTGTTCTAAGACAAATTCCAACAGGGGTAAATCTCCCGCCGAGTGGTTTAACTCCTGGAGTAAAATTTCTACCAGTCCCGACTCAACTTTTAACCCCACCTGTTCGGCTGGGTTGATAATGACACGGCGGTAGTCATCATCACTCAAATTCGGTGGAACTAATACACTAGACTGCTGCAATAAATTAGCCAGTGGGGGTACTTCCAAACAAGCAGCGATAAAGTCTGCTCTAACAGTCACCACCAACTTAAACTTATCAGAGGCGTATTCTATCGCCCCCAACACCAATTCTAAAAATCGCTGTCTATCTTCAGCCGGTGCAAGAGTGAATAATTCTTCAAACTGGTCAACCACCAAAACAACCATCGGTTCTGGACGACTACGCAACCAGTAAACAAAGCTTTCTACCCCTTGGTAAAGCATGGCTTCTAGGAGGAGGTGGGGGGATTGGGGGTTGAGGATTGGGGAGGAGGAAATAGAAGGTAAAGACCAAGAAGAATTTTCTACCTTGTACCCCTTGTCCCCTCTGCTCTCCTGCTCCCCTGCTTCCAACCGTCGCGCCAAAGCCTCCAAAGGACGTGCGCCGGGACGGATGGTTTTAACTAACCAGGAATCACTATCAGGTAATTGTTTTCCTAAACGTAGTTGAGAAATTAATCCTGCTTGGACAACGGAGGATTTACCGCTACCAGACGCACCAACTAAGGCTAAAAATGATTTGTGTGCAATATGAGCAATTAACTGCTGAGTTAAAGATTCTCTCCCGTAAAAATATTGAGCATCTTCTTCGCCAAAGGCTTTCAAGCCACGATAAGGACAAATTTTTAAATCTAAAGCTGCTAATTTTTGACGGTTTTGTGTACCAGTGGTTGCGGGGATAATTTCGATAACGCCTTGTGTACCTGATAGCCAAATATGCAAGGGTAAAGATCCGTTTATTTGCGGCTGTTCTGCTAGATGAATTTGTAATTGGGTAATCCAAGTTGCTACTGATAAACCATTAGAGACAGAAGCAGCTTTTATTGTCTCTATCAGTGCTTGAGCAAATAATTCTGGGTTGGTTTTGGGACTAGTCGCCGCAATAATACATTGTCCTGTAGTCGAGTTTAATTGTAAGTCTTCTATCCAGTCTGGCAACGATACACTATGCGTCCCGACTGGACAATCTAAGATAATAATTTGTTGTGTCACCGCAGAACGGCGTAACTGTTGTCTAAGCCAAGCACGACTCAACCAAATATCATCTAATAAAACTAATGCTGCTTCTCCTGTGGGGGTTTCTTCTAGTCGTCCCCGCAGATATAGTAGTATTGTAATGCATTCTTCAGTCTGATATTTCTGTATTTGATTGCTAGAACGCAAACATTCTTTGATGCTTTCGCGGATATTTTGAGCCGTTGTATTAGCAGTGCGAGGTAAATATTCTAATTCAAAAGCTCCCGCACTCCCCAATACTTTACTAAAATCTATGGCTATTTGTGAGCCGATAATACCTTCAATTACTAATGCTTTTCTAGGGGGAATTGATTCCGCGATCGCCGGAATTTTTCCTATAATTAACTCCCCAACTCCTTCGACAATCCGCTTGGGTGTTTGTAAGGGATATTCACTATAAAGTTCTGTATCGCCTTTACCGCGTTTCTGTTGGTTAATTAATCTTAATTGTTGGTTGGTTTTATCTATATATTGCAGTGTTTGGTGATAAACGTAGCGATATAAGCCATCAGCCGAAATCATTCCTTGATGATCAGCCGCATCCCCCCGTAATCCCCGCATTAAATAATAGGTAAATACCCCATGTCCCAGTTCAGGAAACTCCCATGATTGTTGGTCTGTGTCGCAAGAAAGTAAGGCGTAAAACCCTTTACTTTTAGCAGCACGTTGTTGTAAAACTGCCACTAATTGCGGTGTAGGATTTAGCCCTCGTAAAGTCATGCCTCCACTATGACAAGCATCGAGCCAAACTATCTGATTTTGAACACCGCTATTACTTAAAAACTCTAGTAATTCTTTAACAGCTAAACCTGTATTTTCTAAGTTATCTTTTTGTGTATCTGCCAAACATAAAAATGCTTGTTGTGTATTGGGGTGTAATATTCCGTGTCCAGAAAAATAAAATAATATTGTATCGGTAGGTTGCGCCGATGTCGTAACTTGCTGCAAGCGATCGCGAATATTAACTAACAATGGTGATTCGGTAGCAAAGTCATGGTAAATATTAATTTCTTTTTGAGGGAATTGTTCTTGAGTTGCACCTGTTAAAGCTTCTGCTAATACCTGACAATCAACTGCGGAGTAACGCAGACATGGCAGTTGTGCATCCTGGTATTGGTTAACTCCCACCAGTAGTAACCACAGTTTGGAGGTGATTGTGGTTTTAGTTTGATTGGAACTACTGGTAGCAACGGCGCGGGGCATTTTTAGTTAGGGACTGAGGACAAGTCAATTCTAATATTCATTCATTTGCTAGGTTTGCCACTGTATTTTTATGCAATACTTTTTATGGAATTTGATAAATTGCATTGACTGCATTGATGATCACAGAGGATGCTTTGTTGATTTCTGCTTTAGTTGTAAATTTACCAATACCAATTCTTAACGCACCTTCAATTATATTCTCTGACAGATTCATCGCTTGTAGAACGTGAGAGGGTGCAACAACACCCGATGAACAAGCCGCACCTGTAGAAATCGCTAACTGGTGGCGCACTCTAGCAATGATGGCACTATTCGGAATGTCAGGGACAGAAATATGTAAGTTACCTGATAAACGGTGGTTGATGTCTCCATTCACCACTAGGTTAGGAATGTTTGATTGTAGGACGTTTTGTAGTTGCGATCGCAAAACTGCAATTTTACTTTCATCTGTTTCCATCTCCAAACCTCTCAATCTGCAAGCTTCCCCCAAACCAGCAATTCCGGAGATGTTGAGTGTACCTGATCTGAGTCCCTGTTCATGTCCCCCGCCGTAAATCATCGGTGGGAGATGATGATTTTTTCTGACTACTAACACACCAACGCCTTTGGGTGCATAGAGTTTATGTCCAGAAATCGCTAGATAAGTAATCCCCCAGTCTTGGAAGTTGAGGGGAATTTTCTAGGCTGCTTGAGATGCGTCGCATAAAAAAGGGATATTGTAAGAGGATGCGATCAGCTACACTGGGCGGTTACGCCATCGCACCAATTTTTTCTATGGGGTAAATTGTCCCTAATTCATTGTTAGCTGCCATCAGACAAAGAAAGGAAGCACCATCACAGCAAACTTTTTCTAGATGTTCTAAATCAATCTGCGCTTGTTGATTGACTTTTAACCAAATAATTTCCGCTAGTCCTTTTTTAGCTAAGGCTTTGCAGGTATCTAAAACGGCTTTGTGTTCCACTGGGGAAACAATGATTTTGGCGGGGGTATTTTGTTGAGAAATATGGCAATCGAGCGACTTGTGTTGAGCGAAGTCGAAACAAGTCGAGATTTGTCCTTGAATTGCTAAATTAATGCTTTCTGTTGCGCCAGATGTAAAGATAATTTCTTTGGGGGAAGCGTTGATTAATTCTGCTATTTGTTGACTTGCTTGTTTAACTGCTTTTGCTGCTTCGTCTCCATAACCATGATCTACACTATTCGCATTACCAAAGGCGGTAGTCATATATTACATGACTTTATCGGCTACTCTGGGGTCAACGGGAGTAGTTGAGTGGTAATCGAGGTAGATTATTTTAGTCATTTTTTTAACGCAGAGTAACGCTAAGGACACGCGGAGGAACGCAGAGAATAATCATAATAACTCTCTCAACTCTCTGCGTCTCTGCGCCTCTGCGCCTCTGCGTGAGCTTTAATCTTACTCATTTTCTAAAAACCTCCTAGCGACTCTTCCCCAATCAATACGGGTATCTTGAGCATTATCTTTAAATTTACCGTCTGGCTGTTCATCTTCATATCTTGCCCATGCCATTAGGAGTAATTTTAAACCATCTAAAGAGTTAACTAAGCGAGAACGTAAAGTATCTATATCGGCTTTATCTACATCTTCTTCTAAGATTTCTACTAAGTTTTTATAAGCTGGATGATTAGTATTTAGAGTAACAATAATTGCTCCGCCTCTGGGTTTAACGGAGAAGAAAGCCGGAGTATCCAGTGGAGATTCGACAAAGGTATATTTTAAACCGTCATCTACTGTTGTAGCGGCTAATAATTCGGCTTTGGTTTCAGTTACTCCGTCTTCTTTTAAAGTTTCTTTGATAACTTGTTTGCGTTCTGCTTTTGGTAATTGTTCATCTGCATCACTTTGACCTTTGTAACCTTGTGATTTACGTTCTTTAGTTACAGTAGTTGCTACTTTCTCAGGTTTATAAGGGTCATGGCGTTTTTCAGTCGCGGTACGAGTGCCTTTGGTTTGGTCGCGTCAAGGTAGAGCATCGGCTACTGTACTCTGACATAGAGACAAAGAAGACCCAGAAACCTTTAACTATAAATTAATTCTCTGGTTAACTTTCCTTAACCCTTAGTAGCAGTAATTCAGTTATCCTTAGTGGCGGATAGGCATTATTTCCTATAAATAAGCACTACCCCGATCAAACATGGCAAGAACATACCGTGTATTCCTGGCAGTTAGTCTGGTGATATAGACACTGCCAGTTTTACTTTATACTAGCGTTTCCGAGTCTCAATCTCCGTTCCAAGACTTAATTACAAATTCATTTAATTGCGACTAATACTTTCATTTTAACTAATACCCATACATTGTTAGAGCGTGTTTGAAAAATATTTTGCTGTGATCTCCTCTAGCTCCCTGTAAAAAAAGGGGGAAACCTCTAAAAGTCCCACTTAAAAATGGGGATTTAGGGGGATCTAAAAGATTTTGTTACCGAGGAGAAGACTTTTCAAACATCCTCTTAGATGTGCATAGCTATGCGCCCTTGCTGTGCGCGTCAAGAGTTAAGGTTTATCAAATTGATATTAACCCTTAACTTGATGCTTGAAAGCATAACTATTCGTTTTATCAATTGCTACTATAATTATTAGGAAATCATTATATTTAATTCATCAAAAATTTACTAAATATTTCTTTATAGTTACAAAAAATCATATTATTCGTGCAGTTTTATGCTGTCTTTATCTCCATTAATCATATCCAGTGCTTAGTAACACAAAAAAGAATTTTTCCTGACAATATATAGCAATCTTCAATCATTATTTAGAGCATAGAAACCCCAGTTTATTTAAGAAATTGGGGTTTTTACGCTTCATCGTTTTCACCCATCTAATAGACTGACGATAAGTTGTGATTTATTCTCATGAAAATAAATCACAAAATATATTGATTGCAGATTATTCGGATATTACATAAAAATTTCCATTAATCGCCAATAGAATATATTGTCTATAAGCTGGTTTTAAACACATTTTAAACACTAGTTTAGCTTTTCTTAACCTGGATTAAAAGCAAAAAATGTACCTTTATAAAGGCTTTGATTCAAGCAGCAAATATTCCTTAAATCAAGAGGTAATATGGTTTTTTTAACCACCGTTTTTCAACGTATATTTAGCACCACAGTCTTAGCATCTGCTGTTGCAGTTACTCCTATTTTCACAGCCACCGCTCAAGCTCAGACTCTCAATGGTGCAGGCGCAACTTTTCCTGCTCCACTATATGAAAGGTATGCTCGTGAAGTCAGAAAGAAGCATCCAGAGTTGAAAATTAATTACCAAGGGATTGGTAGTGGTGGCGGTATTCGTCAAACCATTGCTGGAACTGTTGACTTTGGTGGTAGTGATGCTGCCATGAAAGATAGTGAAATGGCTAAAGTCAAGAATGGTGTCATCCTAGTTCCCACAGCTGGGGGTGCAGTTTCTGTTGTTTATAATGTTCCTGGCGTTAACAATCTGAGATTGTCCCGCACTACACTACCCGCCATTTTTTCTGGTCAAATCACCAATTGGAGTGACGCAAAAATCAAAGCTGATAATCCTGGTGTCAACTTACCAAATCAACCAATCAGATTTGTAGTTCGTGCTGATAGTAGTGGTACAACTTTCATTTTTACTAACCATTTAAGCAGCATTAATGGTTATTTTCGAGGCAGAATTGGAGCTAATACTGCTCCCAAATGGACTTTGCAAAATGTTCTTAAGGGTAAAGGTAATCCAGGTGTAGCGGCTTTGGTATCTCGTACTCCCGGCTCTATTGGTTATGTTGAATATTCTTATGCTGTTGCCAACAAACTAAAATCAGCACAACTACAAAACAAGAAAGGGGAGTTTGTCTCACCTTCTTTACAAACTGCAAACGCCGCTTTATCATCGGTAAGTTTTCCAGACAATTATCGTGTATTTGTAGGAGATCCAGGACAAGGTTATCCCATTGTTGGTCTCACCTGGATGATGGTTTACAAACAGTATCCTAATGCTGCTAAATCAGAGGCTGTTAAAAAATGGATTAATTGGGTATTGAGAGATGGTCAACAACTTAATGATGACCTCAACTACACCAGAATTCCTGCTGAGATAGCAAACCGAGTATTACAAACAGTCAATAGCACTGTTAAACCATAATTTATCTCTTGACTCTGGTTATTTCATGATGTTGGGCTATTTGTCCACCATCATGAATATAAAATATCCTCAATCATTTTCCAAATTTATTATTTATATGTCCAATTTTTCTGATAAAGAAAATAATTCTCCAATACAATTAACATCAGACAAAGTAAATTTTGAATTAACGGCTAATAATGGGGCAAATTCTTGGTTTAACCAAAGCTTCACTTGGCTAGTATATATATTTTCTGCCATCACAGTTGCAGTATTTTTTGTGATGACTTGGATTATTTTCCAAGAAGCTAAACCTGCTATTGGGGAATTCGGTATAGGGTTTTTATGGGGTCAAGATTGGGATGTAAGTAATGAAAATTTTGGAGCTTTACCTTATATTTATGGAACTTTAGCAAGTAGTGCGATCGCTATTTTTTTAGCTTTTCCTGTAGGCATAGCAATTGCTCTAGTCACCAGCGAGAAATTCTTACCACCATCCGCCCAAACAACATTAGCATTTATTGTAGAATTAATCGCTGCTATCCCTAGTGTCATCATTGGTTTGTGGGGCATTTTTACGTTCATTCCTGTGATTGAACCCCTACAACAGTGGTTAGCCAATAACTTGGGTTGGATACCAATATTTAAATCAGATTTCCCTGTAGGCACAAATATGCTCACAGCAGGGATTATTTTAGCTATTATGATTTTGCCTACAATGGCAGCAATTACTCGTGACGTATTAATAGCCATACCAAAAGAATTACGCACTGCATCTATGGCTTTGGGTAGCACCCGTTGGGAAACTATATTTCGAGTGCTTTTACCTGCTGGATTTTCTGGAATTGTCAGTGCATCTATGCTGGCTTTAGGACGAGCCTTGGGTGAAACAATGGCTGTAACTATGGTAATTGGTAATTCTGCCCAAATAAGTTTATCTTTACTCGATCCAGCTTATACAATTCCTTCTGTCTTAGCCAATGAATTTGCTGAAGCCAATCCAGGATTACACATTGGAGTTTTAAGTTATTTGGGTTTAATTTTATTTGGTTTGACTTTAACTGTAAATATTGGTGCTAGGTTACTAGTGCAGTGGGTTGGTAATAAAAAATAAATAATATATTGGGCGAATTAGCAAAGATGAATGATTATCAACAGTCTGAAGTAGATAAATTTTTAGCAGCAGAATTATATAACCCACTACCAACAAGAAGGCTATTTTTCACCTATTCAATGAATGTGATGGCCTTTGCCTTATCAGGGTTGGCACTAATTCCTTTAATCTCGATTTTGTGGGAAATTATTACTAGAGGAATCGGCGGCATAAAAACAGAATTATTTATCAAATCAGTAATTGATAATGGATTTGGTAATGCCATTTTAGGCACAATCACAGTTGTAATGATTGGTTCTTTATTAAGTATTCCCATAGGCTTATTAACGGGCATATTTCTAGCAGAATTTGGTCAAACGAATGCTACTGCTAAATTTGTGCGCTTTATTACTAGTATTCTCACTGGCGTTCCTTCTATTGTGGTGGGTATATTCGCTTATGGGGTTATAGTGTTATTGACTAAAAAATTTAGTGCGATCGCAGGTGGTTTTGCCTTAGCAACAATCATGCTGCCTATCATCGTCCTCACCACAGAAGAAGCCTTAAAACTTATTCCCATAGATCAACGTCTGGCCTCTGCTGCGTTAGGAGGAACACGCTTCCAAACTACTTTTCGCATAGTTATAACAGCTGCCATACCCGCCATCACTACAGGTATTCTACTCGCTGTAGCTCGCGCAGCTGGAGAAACAGCACCCCTAATTTTTACCGCCTTATTTAGTCTAGATTGGTCAGCCGGATTACTTAGCCCTACAGCTTCCCTACCAGTATTAATCTTTAACCTCTACAACGATCCCGATCCCGAAAGAAATCAACTAGTCTGGACAACTTCTATCATCTTACTCAGCTTAGTTGTGTGTGTTAGCCTCATTTCTCGCTTAGTTACCAGTAAGCAAAAGATGAAGTAGAAAGCTAAAAATTTTCACATTAGGATACAGATATCCTAGCTCTAATACTTCAAGCATGACGTAAAATCTGACCTAAAAAAAGAAGAATACAAGCCCCTAAATTTATTTATGGGTATTGTTAATTTTGAATTCGGAGCGAAGCGACGTGACATCCCTTAACATGATGAATCAATTAAGTCCAGCCATTAAAGTTAAAAGTCTCAGCTTTTACTACAACACCTCAAAGGCAATTGAAGGTGTGTCAATGGATATTTACCAGAATCAAGTAACTGCAATTATTGGCCCTAGTGGTTGTGGTAAATCTACCTTTATCAAAACCCTAAATCGAATTAGTGAATTAGAAGGGCCAGTCAAAGTAGAAGGAAGAGTAGAATTTTTCGGTCAAAATATTTATGACCCTCGCATCAATATTAATAGACTCCGCCGCCAAATTGGGATGGTGTTTCAAAGACCAAATCCTTTTCCGATGAGCATTTATGAAAATGTTGCTTATGGTGTGAGAATATCAGGCAGGCTACCGCAAGCAGAATTAGATGAAATTGTGGAATCTGCCCTCAAAGGGGCTGCACTCTGGAGCGAAGTTAAAGATAAGCTAGACCAATCAGCTTTAGGGCTTTCTGGAGGTCAACAACAACGACTTTGTATTGCTCGTGCTTTAGCCATCAAGCCAAAAGTTCTCTTGATGGATGAGCCTTGTTCTGCTCTTGACCCCATCGCTACGATGAAAGTTGAAGAATTAATTCACAGCTTGCGTTCTGAACTAACAATTGCTATTGTCACCCACAATATGCAGCAAGCAACTCGCGTCTCTGATTTTACTGCTTTCTTTAGTACAGATGAAAGTCGTATTGGTCAAATGGTCGAATTTGGTGTTACAACTCAAATTTTTAGTAACCCCCTCGATTCTCGTACCCGTGACTACGTTTCCGGGCGTTTTGGCTAAAAGGCTATTTCATTGACACAGCAAAAATTAGGCAAGCCTGAGCTTAGGGCTAGAGAAGTGAAACAGGCTTTGACATTTAATCATGGCAATTTTTTAACAAGAAGGCGTTTCTTAGAAGACGGCGATTTATCACGTCTCTTCAACCATCAAAGTGGATTTGTCAGACTATTAGAAATTACATACTCAATGGGTTAATTAAGGTTTAATGAGCTTAAAAACTTTAAATTTAAGAGTTTATTAGCTTTTAGCATCTTGTTAATGCAGATATCTCTGGATAACTTGATGATGATAAATCTCATTTTTCATATTTATTCTGTCAATACTAAATTACAAAGTTTTGATGAATTTCTGCATATATTTAGGTAACAGTTTATCAATGTTTTTAATTTATATTCTCGTAGAGCAATTATATATTTTGTAATATTAATACTGAGATAAATCTCCAGATAGTTGTATGTAGTACAGTACGGCATAAATAGAGCTACTATAGCCCTGGTAGGAAGCAAGCTACTAAATAAGTAAAAAGCCTATTCTATAAGCTTTGTGAATTTTGACTTCACGTCGGTAGTAGGTTATGGAGTGAGTTGATACTATCAGATTGACCCCATTTAAGTAATTTTCATGCTTTTCAGATACCAGCTTTAAAATTATTCAGTAATTTTGCTTAAGAAAATGGGTTGCAGGCAATAACATTAATATATTTCCTCATAACTGTCTCTAAGTATAAGATAATTCAGATAATGATTGAAAATAATGAATACAATGTGATTGTCAATTCAACTGATGAATGAGTCTAAAAATTTAATTAGTTTGTTACTTGCTTGATTTTAGCATACTGAAGTAATAGCAGGTTTTCTAGATTAAAGAACAGGATTTTAATATACATATCTGTATGTTAAAAACTACATTCAACCCAGCGTAAATGCTAATTTCCTTGTTACAGAGCTATGCAAAATTAATATTAGCTACATAAATAGTGAAACAGCATCACTTTTAGTTTTTTGCTGTGTTGAATCATTCTTTATTACACCGGGTTTACCAGCATGAATAAATTAATTCCAGCCATCAGAGTCAAAAACTTCAGTTTTTATTACGACACCCAAAAAATACTAGAAAGTGTGTCAATGGATATTTACCAGAGTAAAGTCACTGCAATTATTGGCCCTAGCGGTTGTGGCAAATCTACCTTCTTGAAATCTCTCAATCGGATGAACGAATCAGAAAAAGAAGTAAGAGTTGAAGGTAGAGTGGAATTTTTTAATCAAAATATTTATGAACGTCGAGTCAATTTAAATCGATTACGCCGACAAGTGAGTATAGTTTTTTCCAAACCGAATCTATTTCCCATGAGTGTTTATGATAATGTTGCCTATGGGATTAAAATAGTGGGATGGCGTCCCAAATTAGAGATAGATGGTATTGTCGAATCAGCACTCAAAGATGCTGATTTGTGGGATGAGTTAAAAAATAAACTACATAAGTCTGCTTTAGACCTTTCTGGAGGTCAACAACAAAGACTTTGTATTGCCCGTGCTTTAGCTGTTAAGCCAAAAGTTATTTTAATGGATGAGCCGTGTTTTGGTCTTGATCCCATCGCTAGTATGAAGGTGGAGAGCTTGATCCAAAGTTTACGTTTACGCTCTGAACTAACAATAGTGGTTATTAGCCACAATTTATCACAAGTCACCCGGATATCTGATTTTACAGCCTTCTTTCACCTGAATGAATATCGGGTTGGACATTTGGTTGAATTTGGTATCACTAAAAAAATTTTTACCAAGCCTCTTGATTCCCGTACTCGTGACTATGTTGTAACTCGTATTAGTTAGATAGTTAAGTGAATATACTAATTGATTGGGTACAAATATAGTACAAATTAATAAATATACTAATTAAATAATTCTACTACTGAAAATCATAATTGGTTTGCCAGAACTGAGTATAGAAAATAATTTCCAGTCAGCCTCTGAGTTAATAAGAGACTGACTGAATTAAAATCTCGATTAACCAATTGTAGATAGCGACATACCTAACCAACCAGCAAAATTTTCTTGCTGTATAGAGTTGGGGTCTTTTATTGCTAGTACCTGATACTTCATAGGACGTGGTTGTCCAAGAGTGACAGATAAAGTCCGCAGTTCATCTTGATGAAAAATTGTGATCTGAATGGGATCATGTGGCTGATAATCTTTGAGGCGATCGCTAAGTTGATGAGATGTCACTTTGATACCTGCGATCGCTAGCAACTCATCACCTGCATCAATTCCTGCTAATTGGGCAGGAGAACCAGCTTCCACAAATTTAATCATTTCTCTACCATTGTCGGTATGTACTTTGATTCCCAAATAAGGCTCTTCCTCCTTCTCTGTCACCAAATATAATCCGAAAGGTTCTAGGTATTGATTAAATGGTAATTCTTCCGTACCATCAATGTAGCACTCAAAGAACTCCGCCAAATTTACTTCTGCTACAGACTCAATAACTGCCTGCAACTGTTGTGGTGTGTAGCCAATTTCTGGTTGCCCAAATTCATGCCACATTCGTCGCATCACATCATCCAGAGAATGCTGATTGCGATGCCGCGCTCTAATTAACAAATCTAGTAACAAAGACACCATTTCTCCCTTCAAATAGTAGGAGATTTGAGAATTGCCACTATTAGCATCTGGACGATAGAGTTTAATCCAAGCATCAAAACTCGACTCAGCCAGGGATTGTACTTTCCGCCCTGGTGTCGTCAAAAACCTAGTAATCTCCTTACTCCAATAATTTAGATACGATTTAGCATCATAAATTCCTGCCCTTAAAGGAATTAACAAGTCATAGTAACTAGTCGTCCCCTCACAAAACCACAAAGACGGTGTATAGCTTTCCTGGTCGTAATTAAACACCTCTAAGGCTTTGGGGCGAATCCGCTTGACGTTCCATAAGTGGAAGAACTCGTGTGCTAGTAATTGGATAAAGCGTTCATATTTATCCTGAGTGCGAAATCCAAACCGTTGATAAATCAAAGAGCAACAATTTTTATGCTCCAAACCTCCATAGGCTTGAGCAAATAAATGCAGCAAAAAGATGTAGCGATCGTAAGGCAAGCCGCCAAACATCTGGGCTTCCACTTGGATAATTTTTTGAATATCGCTAATTAGTGGCTGTACTTGAAAATTGCCCTGTCCCCAAATTGCTAGTTCGTGAGGTTTTCCTAACACATCAAAGTGATACAGCTGATGCTCACCTACTTCAAAAGGGCTATCCACCAAGGTATCAAAATCGGCAGCATAGAAAGTATTAGACTGCTCACCGATTGTTGGTAAAGCAGTAGTTACTTGCCATTGGGGATACGGTGGTATGACAGTAATACGGATTGGTCGATCATCGCATCCCAGCAGTCTCAAAAACAGGGCTGCACCATTAAAATAGCCGTGGGTAGCATCTAAATGATTGGTTCTTACCGATAGCTCATTTGCAAAAATACGGTAACTTATAGTTGCTTCTGATACATTATTTGTGTTGATCTGCCAGTGATTTTTGCTAATCTTACGCCAACTTAAAGGCTTGTCTCCTGCAAAAACTGCAAAATCTTGTAGATTTTTGGCATACTCCCGCACCAAGTATGATCCTGGTGTCCATACCGGCATTTTTAAGTCAAGAATTGATGATGTATTGTTTACAATTTGTAAACTAACCTCAAATAGATGCGTTTCTGGTTGTGGCATTGCCACCTGATAATAAATCGTCGGCACGGTTTCCTGGACGTCAATATCGATACGAGGTGCTGTTGCTTCAGTCATCTGTAGTTAAGAGTGATAAGTTCTCAGTCAAAAGTCAGTCCATAGTTAATAGTTAATAGTTCATGGTCAATAGTCAATAGTTAACAACGTTAGACTCAGCACTTAAGTATGCAGCAACGCCATTTACTACAATAGAGCCAACCTGGCGAAAATTAACCCAGATTAAGCTCACTAATGCTTGCCATATCGGAACTAAGGACTCGCCCACCTGACTTAGCTTAACAAAACACTGCTTCTTCAGAGGTTATTTATAAAGTAAACATTAAATTCTTTGTGGGTTATTTGCATTAATAATTAATAAAAATTTTATATTTACTTGATGAATCAATGCTTAAGAAATAGCAATTATTAGACTTTACCAGCTAAATTCACCAACTGTTTGAAGTTGATAAGATACACAATATTGTTAGTATGGTCAATTTCTATCCAACCTTTTTCGTGTAGTTTTTCCATAATTTTAGTCGTTTCTTCCACACCAATTTCTGTCACTTCAGCTAAATCCTTAAAAGGAATATTCAAAATTTCCTTACCAGTTTCGGATTCATAGCCATAGCTTTCCCCTAAACTTACCAACGTATGAGCCAGTTTGACCGCAGGTGGTGAAGACCTAATTTGTAACCGTTGGTTAATTTGTCGCAATCGCCGCACCATTAATTGCAACATCCGATGATGTAACTGGGGATCTTTAAACAGTATTTGAATAAAGCGTTCTCTAGAAATACTGAGCAATTTTACGGTAGAAAGGGCAATAACATCTGTTGAACGGGGAGATTCATCCAAAATTGCCATTTCTCCAAAAAAATCGCCCTTACCCAAAATCGCTAAAGCTACAGAATCTTCTCCACAGGTACGCCTGACTTTCACCCAGCCAGAAACTACAAAGTAAACTGCGTTACCCCAAGCATCTTCCATTAAAACCGCTCTTCCGACTGGGTATTCGTGTTCAATGGCAACATTGAGCAGCCACTCTAGGGTTTGTGGGTTGGCTGTACTCAACAAAGGGAAGATTTCACTAAAAACCTCGGTCTGCATGAAATATCTACTAAAAATAAATTTGGGAATGGAAAATAAAGCTAGCTATTTTTAAGTCTTAAAGCCACAATCTGGCTACAGATGAAGACAGAAAGTTTGTAATAATTGTAACTAGAACTTCTTAAAAAGATAGTCTGTATTGTCATTACAACATAACAATTGGATAGAAAATCGCAATCAGAGGTTTCACTGACACTTTATGGGGGACTCTGGCTGAAAACCCCTGATAAACAACAACATAGTTGCAGATTGACTCCTTCTGAGCGAGGAGTTTCAAATTGGCAGATGTTTATTTGCTGTCAGTATTTTGATTTGTTGGTCTAAATTTTCCATTAATCGGGTCAGAGCTGCAATGGCTTCTGATTCTTCTGGTTTGAGGATTGGATTGAGCAAGAGTCGTTGGTTTAATTCGTGTAATTTATGGCTGAGTTGTTGAGAAATTCCTATAACATCTTGGCTAAGATAAACTAACTGTTGCTGTTGATAGAATTTTAAAGCCGCTCCTCGTAGAACTTGTAATGTAGCTTCTTCGCCATAGCTTCCTGGCATTACTCGAATGCGTAATAACACACGCGTTTGTTGATATAAGCATTCTTTTTCTATTTGCCTTGGTTCTGCGTGTCTGGTTACAGGCAAAGCCACAAAACGCTTCAATTCATTCAGTACCCCTTGAAAAATAGATAAAGGTATATCTTCTAAGACTGATTGCAAGATACCGTTATCGCTCCAGATAATTCTTCCTTGATAGGGTTGTCTTTCTAAATACAGGCGGCCAATCCCTCCGCTTAAGACTCGCGCTAGTAATTCTTCTAGTAATTTCTTAGGTGGTAAACTTGCCAGTGATTCTATAGAGGTGAATACTTCTGGAGGGTGCAACTGCAAAACAGTCACATCGTTGAAACTCACATTTTCTTCTGGCTGATTTTTAACAGAAGGCGTAACGCTGGGAGTTTGAGCAGAACTATTTATGTTTTTTTCAGAAGGTTGATGAGTATTTGCGGAATATTTGTTTTCTAAGGATGGGGGTGTAATATCAATTCCCGCAGTTTTGTGATGGGGATGCTGTTCTAAATTAGTGTTGGTGTTTGCTTCTTCTGTCGGTTGGTTGTCCGGGGTAAATGTATTTTTGTAGCTGAGATAGACTGAGAGGATGCTGCGGTGAGTTTCGATGGGAATGTCCTGGGTCATCATTGTGTAATTGACATAGGACACAATGCGATTCACATAATCTAAAGCCCCGCTATCCTGTGGATGAACCATACCTAGCAATAGTTGCTTTTTTTCTAACCTTAAAGGCAGTATTTGGTGGTATAGACAAGCTTCAAAGGATAATAGGCTATCAATCAGTTCAAATATTTGTTCACGTTCTGGTTCTTGCTCCCAAATACTGGGAGTTGTGTGTAGCATTTCCTGTCTACTTACTCCGGTATCAGCTGCTTTACCCTCTGGAGACCACATAGGTTTGCTGGTTTGGTGTTTTTTTAATATTCTATGTTGCTCTTAGCTAGTTAGCAGTAAATAAATATACTTGTTAAATTGTTTAAAGTAAAATTAACTACCAAGTGGGGGAAGAGGGTAGGAGAGACAAGGTAGACAAGGTAGAATTTTTTAAGCATTCAGCAGTCACCACTCACCACTCACCACCGGCTAAACGCCGCGCTACCGCTAACACCACTCAGCATCGGCTAAACGCCGCGTTACCGCTAACACTACTCAGCACGCTGCTCAACGCCCCGCTACCGCTACCGCTAACAGCACTCACCACTCACCACTCACTCTTGAGTTCTGATAGCTTGCGCCGCTAGATAGACTTTTGTCCATTCACCCATAACTTGATGGGGTTTGAGTTGCAATTGTTCGGCTACGGTTTCTATAGAGTTCCCAGCTTTCCTTAAATCTAAGATTTGCTTACCTATGGGAGTTAACTTTTGATCAAGTTGCTGCCATTGGCTTGTGGTTAAACCTAAATTATTTTCTTGTAAGGAAATTGATAACCAATTATTTACGAGTTCTGGTTTATCTTTGAGGGCAAAAACACGGACAGCGTGATAGCTAATTTTTTCGCGCAGTCGGTAGATTTCTTTGATGGGCTTGTTTAGTCTCTTGGCTATTTCATCTTGGGATTTGCCTTGGAGGTAGAGTTTTAGCCAGTCTACTGCTTCGTTACCTAAGTTTTCTTGTAAATAATTGGCAAATTCTTGTTGGACTGTTTGCCGGAGTGCCTGTTGTTCTTCTATTTGCTGTGCTTCTTGATATTCTGCGATCGCCTGATTATCTACCAAGTTAACTCGATTATCGCTGTCATCGGTTAATACTTCTTCAGAAACTAGCCGTACTAAGTCACTACCAGGCACTTGGGTTAAACCACCACGTTGAGAACGGCGGAGATAGTTGACAAAACGATACACCAACAATGGTTGATTACGTACTGGTCGTAAACAATATTCTTCTGTTGTGGCAAATAATAAAGTATCTTTAAGGCGTTTATCTAGGGTAATTTCGGCAATGTAGGCCATTTGTTGCTGCATATAATTATCGTTTTGCAGCAGTTCTTGCAACACTTCTTGCAAGACATCCATCACACTACGCTGGCGATCGCGACTGAGGGAAATCCAGACTTGAATTTTATTCCGTAATGTCGCTACACTCCCTAAGCGAGTGATCAGGTTGCGATAGGCGCGTTCTCGTCCTATGCCTAAGTAGCGTTGAATTAAAATCTTCCAGCGATATTCCATCGCTTGTTTAGCAATGCCAAGTTCCTTGGGGTTGAGCAGATCAAACCGTTGTAAATCACGACCTAACAGCCAGAGAACAATGCTTTCTCTAGCAGCGACACTTTGTTCTGGACACTCCGCAGCTAGCCGCTTGCGCCAAAATTGCGCTAGTTTTTCTGCTTCCGTTACCATAGCGAGATTGCGCTCCTCGAAACCCTGTTTTAAAGTTTGCATCACAACCCCCTTTCATCCCACTCAAATGATTAGCTAGCACTTGCTTGTGAGTCCTTCATCTTGATGAAGACTTTTCAGCGATTCCATTGTTATTACGTCTAAATTCACTAACTTTATGCAGGAATTTACTCAGAACTATCTTGATCGTTAGTTGGTAAGTACCGGAAATTACGGTACATCAAGCATTTCCCTGTATTTAATCCAAGTTAAAGTTTTGTATACTTTCTCTAAAAAGACATAAAAAGTAGAAGATGCGCCTTTCTGGAAAAAGGGGGGGGGTAAAAAATGACATTTTTACGATTATTTGGAGGATTTACTGGAATTTACCTCCCCAAAGACGCTGTTTGCACCGTAAAAGTTTCATCTGACGAACTTTCCTTTGAAAATTAGAAAATTTTGTAATATTTCTTGTGCGTAGACTATCAGGCTCATTTTAATGTAGAAATCTTTTGCCCAGTTAAGGCAATAAAATCTTTAACTCAGGTTTTAAATTGCTGTGCGGGGCATTGGGCATCAACAGTTATTAGTTATCAGTTATCAGTCACTTGATAACTGTTGACTGATTTGAGTCTCCCCTGCTCCCCTGCTACTCTATACTCATCCTGTAAAGTTGCTCTAACGTCTGTTAGATGCTCGGACGATAGGGTTTTCTACAGAATCCCGATATTGTTGAACTGCTTCGGTGTAGCCAATTGGCAGCACGGCTTCAACGTTTTCATGGGGACGGGGAATAATTACCCAAGATTCTAGAGTTCCACCATGAACTTTTTCTACAGCTTCCACCCCAGCCGCCATCGCAGTTTTAACTTCAGAAACATCTCCCCGAATATTGACGGTAAAACGCGCGCTACCTACTCTGATATACCCAACTAGGGTAACTCGGCCAGCTTTGACCATTGCGTCTGCTGCGGCTAATACAGCAGGAAAACCCTTAGTTTCTAACGCTCCAACTGCCTGTAATGACATTAGTAATCTCCTGTATGAATAAAAGTATGAGGTCGTGGGTTTATCAGTGAATTGTACGCAGTTTTGCTACAAATTATGCTGATGAAATTCCTTAGAACATTTGGAAAGGCTCAGATTCTTGGGTGAAGTGGATGGGTAAAATAGTTTCCACGTTTTCCGGGGGATTGGGAATGATGTAATGGGTGATGACTTCACCACCGTAAGCTTGTTCACCAGCTTCAATTCCAGCTGCAACTGCTGTTTGGACTTCAGAAACATGACCCCTAACAGCAACTAACAAGCGTGCGCTTTCCGCTTGACCATAATACACCAGGGTAACTGCGGCAGATTTAACCATTGCATCTGCTGCTGCCAGCACAGCCGGAAAACCCAAAGTCTCAATAACGCCAACAGCCATTGGCATGGCATTAGCTCCTAATCAGTAATAAGTAATATTAATTTTACGAGTCTTTGTCCCTTTTTTGACAAAGGAGATATTTTTCTAGCGTTGCAGAATTTAAATGTCAAAGGTCTGAGGAGGTTTGATTTCTGCTTGACTATAATCTCATGAACGGGCTAAATTTTCACCTGTGCGATCGCTACCAAAGTTCAGGTAATCTGCTTAAGATACTCTTTATTCTTAACTATTGACGATGTTTCCTAGTTTCTTACCTACTACCGTTGAACAACTGACAGAACCTAGCTCGATCGCTCTTGCCCAAAGTATTCAAACTCACGCGATCGCCACGCCCTTAATTAATCTACCCATAAACACAACTTATGTACGTCAAGGTAGTGGTGGTACACCAATATTATTAATTCATGGCTTCGATAGTTCTGTTTTAGAATTTCGGCGGCTTTTACCATTGCTAGCGCAAGAAAATGAAACTTGGGCAGTGGATTTATTAGGGTTTGGATTTACAGACAGACTTTCAGGAATATTATTTAACCCTATTGCTATTAAAACCCACCTGTATTATTTCTGGAAAACCCTGATTAACCAACCAGTGATTTTAGTGGGTGCATCGATGGGAGGCGCGGCGGCGATTGATTTTACTCTCACTTACCCAGAAGTTGTCCAAAAGTTAGTGTTAATTGACAGTGCTGGGTTGAAGGGGGGTTCACCGTTAACTAAATTGATGTTTCCGCCCTTGGATGCCTTGGCTACTGATTTTTTGCGGAGTCTGAAAGTACGCGATCGCGTTTCTCGTGCTGCTTATAAAGATATCACTTTAGCTTCAGTTGATGCTCTATGCTGCGGTGCATTACATCTAGAAATGACAAATTGGTCGTCGGCTTTAATTAATTTTACAAAAAGTGGCGGTTACACTGCTTTTCGATTTAAAAAACTGGCAGAAATTCATCAACCAACTTTGATTTTGTGGGGTGATAGTGACAAAATTTTAGGAACTGAGGATGCGAAAAGATTTAAACGTGCCATTCCTCACAGTCAATTAATTTGGATTGCGAATTGTGGTCATATTCCCCATTTAGAACAGCCAAAAATCACTGCTCAACATATTCTTACTTTTTCACAATGAACCCTTTTGATACAGGACTACGAAACTACTTTACTGTGTTTGAAGGTTCATATTTAGTGGCAACAGGCGCGGCAGGGCTCGAACCTGCGACAGTCCGCTTAGAAGGCGGATACTCTATCCAACTGAGTTACGCGCCCAAGTGAATACTCAGGCTTTTTTGAGAGCCATATAGACGATTATATCGTTACCTCTACTAATAAGCAATTAAAAAATTGCAGATTTACGGCTGGTAGGGCTAAGATTCTAGGCGCAAGTTAGTCAATTTAGACTAAAAACGCAACGAAGCGGCTATTAATTAGCTAGAAGTTATTTGCGTGTTGATGGCGATCACCTACACCACGTAAGTAATCGCACTATTGGCGATGTTGCCAAATCAGATTATAAATCGCATATCTACAAAGCCCCTGTGAGGAGTTATTTGCTAGTGCCATGTTTATTTTGAAACGGCAGGATGTTGAAATATCAAGCATTCAGCACCCAAAAAAGGATCAGCAAGTGCCGATTCTCCATTACCAGGGGCAGACTTTTCGCTTGATTAGTGTGTTCAAAGCTGGACAAGAAGAAGAAGCAAGAACTTTGTGGAGAGAATTAACCGATCATCGGGGTAAGGCTTGCGTCTTGTTGGAAGAACCGGAACGCTTTAGCGTTTGGGGTAAGGTACGCTTAGACCAAATAGATAATGATACTGGCGGACATAGCAAAAACGGCACTTTTATCCAGGCTAGTATTTTGCTGTTGCAAGCCGTTCACATGGATATTGAAGACTTCTTGGGGACAAAGCAAGCTTCATTATTTGAAAAAGATATTGCGGAAGTCCTGAAACAGCAGCAGTTTCCTGAGACTTGTTCTATTGAGGCTGTGAAATACTTGGTAGCTAATAACCCCCTAGAATCTGCGAAACTTCCTCCCTGGAAAGAAAATCATGTAGTGCTTTTCTTACAAGAACTACATAAACTAGGGAAAACTTATTTTGGTAATGCCAATTTTGCCCATCAAGTAGCCAATCACTTACAGGATATGCCAGAAGGAGAGCGATCGCTATTTATATCCTGGCTAAATCAATCTTCACTAAGTAAACTGTGGCACTAGCATAGAACTTGTTGCAAAACAAGTAACTATGGATAGTTGCTATTTGCTTAAAATTGTCACCTTAGAAGTTCTTGCAGATCAAAATTTTACCAGAGTGCATTTAGTTAAATCCTATGAATAGTTCTTACAAAAATTCACCGCCCCTGAGCAAATCCCTGTTTACTACCCAGAAAATAGTTTTGGCTAGCATTGGCTGGGGTGTGCTGGCACTGCTATACTTTTTATTATTCAGTGCCAAAGTTCCTGGATCTGATGGTGTAGAAACCCGTGCCGAGTGGTACGTAATTGGTACAAATATTTTTGAAGCGTTAGCTTATCTGGGTGCTGGGATTTTATGCTTAAGGAATTGGCGTAGTCAGCAGATTGTTAGTAGTCGAAATGTCTGGCTAGCCATCGCCATAGGTATGATTTCTTATGTCCTAGGAGGGATATTTTTTGGATACACAGAAATAGTTTTAAAAGATGAACCGGATGCGTCTATTGGCGACGTGTTTTTTGTATTAAGTTATATATCCCTAGGCGTAGGCATGATTTTAGCAGTAGCTGCTAGGCGAATTAATCTAGAAAAATGGCAATGGCTCATTGTGTTAGCAATTGGAGTCTTTGGTAGTTTGTTGGCATGGTGGATTTCTATGCAGCAAGCAACCAGCTCAGAAGAATTGCTAGTAGTCGTTTTGAACTGGTTTTACATAGTTAGCGATGTACTGCTATTAATTATCGCTACCATTCTGCTATTAGCTTTTTGGGGGGGGCGAGTTGCCCAATCCTGGAGAATGATTGCAGCGGCCGCGTTTTCGCTCTACATTGCAGATATGTGGTTTAAATACGCCCAGGGTCCAAATTATCAAAGTGGAGAAATCTTAGAAGTGTTTTGGGTGTTTAGTGGAGTGTTATTTGGTATGGGCGCAGCCCTAGAATATGACGCATCATTAAGCCGGACTAGGCGGGAGCGCACAAGAAAACGAGCATAGAAAACATTGGTGTCTACCGTGAGAAAATTAACAAATCCTGACAAACAAGAAATTCTCAAACTATATCGAGAGACTGCGGAAACAACCTCAACTTTAGCAGAACGCTATGACGTGAGTAACTCCACAATTAGCCGTCTGCTAAAAAGTACCTTGCCAGAAGATGAGTACGAATACCTCGTTTCATTAAAACGTGCAGCGAGGACTCCTGAAGGTAGAGCGCAAGTCAGTTATGAACAAGTACCTGCTTTTGTTCAACCAGAGCCAGAAGTACCAGCTAAAAGTCAGGAGAAACCACGTTTAAAATCTCCTGAAGTTGAGCAACCAAGGCAGGTAGAACAGCCAGTAGCGTCACCAGAGCAAGAAGAGGAAGACAAGCAAATCCACCCTGTCAGAAGAGTACGGAAACGCGCTGTCACAGAAGCAGAGGTCAAACCAAAGCCGAAGCAACCAATCGTCAAGCAATTAGAAATTCCAGTAGAACAGCCGCAGGAAATAACCAGTATTCCCATTCCTTTATTAGAGGATGACAAATCTGACGTAACTGCTATTGCCAGAATGCTGGGAGAAGATTTATTAGACGAGTCTGAGGATTTGGATGATGAGGAGGATTTAGAAGACGATTTAGAAGATGACGACGATTACGAGGAGGACGAAGAGTATTTTGAACAGCCAAGACCTCTTGTAAGCAGACGTAGATTGGGAGAAATACCCGTTCAAGTCTTACCATTATCGGTAGCAGCTTTACCCAAAACTTGCTATTTGGTAATTGACCGCTCCTCGGAATTAATTACCAGACCACTCAAGGATTTTGGTGATTTAGGACAAATTCCCAGCTTAGAAAACCAGCAAAGAACTCTACCTGTGTTTGATAATCACCGAGTTGCCAAGCGTTTTTCTACCAAACGCGATCGCGTGATTAAAGTCCCTGATAGTAAGATGCTGCATAAGGCTCGCACCCATTTACAAGCCAAGGGTATTACCAGACTATTAATTGATGGTCAGGTCTATTCCTTATCGCTGGTGTAAAACAAAGTAGAGACGCTGCATCGCAACGTCTCTACAGGCTTGATTAATCATTTGCAGATATGCTTGGACTTGTTGCCGAGCTTTGCTGTTTTTTTGAGGGAATTTCCTGAGAAAATATTAAATGATTAATGGTTTTAGCTCATAATTATGCCATTGACGCTGATACCATTCTGCTACTAAAGGACGAACAATAAACTGGGGTCGCTCATCGCCTTTGACATCAATTCGCACACAAGAATAAGGACGGCGTTTCTGTGAACCTTGTCCATTCCGACCAAGAAAAAGATGCGATCGCGCTATTAATCTTTCTTCATTTCCCCAAGTTTCACTTAAGTCTGCTCCCTCAGTACGCTGGCGACGCAAACTATAACCACTACCGCCACAAACGAGCCAGTTGATATTAGCATCAGCGTGTCCAGTATCTAGAGTTTTTAGGTATTCTAAGCAATGGGCATGACCATTTAAGACTAAATCTACCAAAGGTCGCCCTTGATTGAGTGTACCTATTTCTTTAGCTACTGCATCTAGTACCCCACGCAGATGGCTGCGAATTACCAAAGTCTGCGCCTGTTGCCATTTTGTCGCCTCTGTCACATACGGTGGGTGATGAAAGTAAATTACCCTTCCTCGCACTTCGGGGTGATGCCAAGATGCAATTAATCTCTGTTTGAGCCAGTCTAATTGTTCGGTGTCAGTCTGCGGTGCTTGATCAGTGTTTAGCTGCTTGTCGATATCAACAATAATTTCCTCAATTTGGGATAATTTATAGTGGAAATCATCTAATTGTTCCGCTTCGTTAGGGTTATCGGCGTTTAATTTCGTGGAAGATTCAATAATTTGCATCTTCTCCCGTTCTAAATCTTGCTGACGACTGGCTAAGATTTGACGATCGCTATCACCTTTTTTGGTTTTTGGTAAAGGCTGCGGCTGATTAAATGTGTTGGAGTCAAGCGCAAAAAAATCAATCCCACCATAGCGAAAAGTGTAATATCGATTAGGTAACCGGGTGAAATATCCTGGTTTATAGGCAAGAGCGCGGCCTGTGTCGGTGGTAGCGGTGTAGTGTTGATCTAAATGGTGGGGTAATTCTCCTGGTAAGTGAAACCTTTGGAGATAGTCGAGAAATGCCTTAGCGTAAGCATTCCCCACCCCTGAACCATGCAAACCAATATCTATATCTAAGCGCGATCGCAATATGTATCGCATCGGTAAAGTTGACACCGATAGCAAACTCAACAATAGCGGTAATTCATAGTAATCATGATTCCCAGGAACGGGGAGAACTGGTAACTTAAACACCATATCGTCGTAAGCAACCTTTTTAGGATGCTCCCCACCCACAAGTAATTCTCGGTAAGGTTGAATAAAATTTTGGCGATAATATTCACTCGACCCTACCAAATAAATTACATCTCCTGTGTGTAGCAAAAAGCGACATTCCTGATGATGGGGTAACATCAATTCTGCTACCTCTCGTTGGGGGTTGTGTCCCTTATGTTTACCAGAACCACTATCACCCACGACTAAAAAAGAGAATTCCCTCTCATCAGCTTGTCCATTCTCCAGACATAGACGAGTTTGATCAATATTCCGTTCTAAAATTAACGATTCTTGCCAACGTACCCGTTGCTGCATCTTACGGATTTTCTTGGCTATTGGAGGATCGTGGACGAGTTTCAATTGAATTTACTCCTTTTTAGTGATGGGGAGTGGGAATCAGAGAGGTTTGAACGAGAATATTTTAGTTCTAAATGAGAATATCCTAGTTCTAAGCGAGAATATTCTTGTTTAATATGAAAATGTTCTAGGCCTAGATAAGAATATTCCTGTTTGAAATGAAAATACTCTAGTTCTCCGTGAGAATATTTCGGTTCTAAATGAAGATATTTTAGTTCAGAACGCAAATATTTATGTTTAAGATGATCAATCTCACGTTTTTAAACTAAAGTTTGAACCTCTAATCTTCATTTTCCACTTCCCACTCTCTCACTCTTTCATTTCAATCTGCAAATTTGGTAGTCCTTCCAGTTTCTCTAGTAGTTCTTCTTCGGGTACTGATGGGACAAATACCTTTAAAGCTGCGGGAACACATTTAATTTCAATTGGCGTTGTCGCCACTACTTCGCCGTCAATTACTACCTTTTGTGGCGGATCAGTTGTGATTTTAAATTGTTTTGCTCGCAAATAGCCAATATCATCTCGTTCGGCTGCATTCCCAGAAGAGGCGGTTTGAAACAAATGATAAGTAGCGGCGATCGCTCCTGCTTTGCTATTAGGAGCTACAATTGTCAAATCTAGCAACCCATCATCATAAATAATCCCCGCCGGCCCCTGTGCTAACACTGAAGTTGGGGGTGCTGCATTAGCCACCGTTACCGCCGAAGCACTAGTTTTAATAATTTTGTCTTCAGTTTCAATCTCGACATCAAAGATTTCTAACTCTCTTAGCTGTTGAATACCGGCGAGGACATACGCCATCATCCCGAAGCGTTTTTTAGAGTCCCTATCTGCCATGTCTACAGTTTCCGCCTCGAAACCAATCCCTGCTAATAGAATCATCGGCAGATCATTACAATAGGCGATGTCTACATCACGGGTGATTCCCTGTAAAATTATCCGACAAGCCGCATCAATAGCATCAGGTATTCCTAAAGCTGCTGCAAAAGCGTTAGCCGTTCCCCGTGAAATAATCCCAAAGGGAATATTAGTACCCGCCACAGCCAAAGCCGCCGCCGATAAAGTCCCATCCCCTCCAGAAGCAATAATTAAATCTACTCCCTGCTGGATTGCCGCCTTTGCTAACTCATCGCCGCCAATCTCTTCTGTTGTCAAGTAAATATCTAAAGTAATTTCCGGTTCTAATATTGCCCGAATTTGTGCCAATTCCAACTCTGGATTACCCTGTCCAGCCACCGGGTTAAAAATAAGGCAAGCGGAACGACTCATAAAAATGACAGATTATTTAGTTGCTAAAAGCATAGATCCTAAAATTACCATTTCTACAAAATTTCGACTTCTTTCTCTTGGCAGTAATTTGAGATACTCAATCGCAGAAACTTCACAAAAAAGTGCCAAGACCCTCAGATACTCTCTGCGTGAACGCGTAGCGTATCCGTAGGATTCACCCCGAAGGGTACGCGGAGCGTCTGTCTATGACACGCTCCGCGTACAAGTAGGGAAACCCACCCATGCAAGTGTCCGCCTTTGCGTAAGCTTTTACTTGTTTACCAACGCAGCACTCACTACTCACTACTCATTACTCATTACTCAGCACTCAGCACTCAGCACTCAGCACTCTCTAAGAAGCTACTTGAGCCGCAGTCCGAGTCCGTCGTCTTCTACCGTCAGCAACCTTCACGGGTGGCTCATCTGGGATTTGCATCAACAAAGTTACAGAAGGCTGACATTGTAATTCCCGTCGAATAGAACGGTGCAATTCACGCTCCAAAGTACCTTGCAATCCACCCCAGTCTACATCCGGTTTCTCGCCATCTCCAGTGACAAACTCTGACCAACGCACGGAAAGAATTTCTTCAATGCGCTGTTGTACCCATTTCTGCACGAGGGATCGGTCTACACTTGTCACCACACCTCGTAGGTGAACTTCTGGCTTGGCCATCAGTTTACCCTGCCAATCAATAGCGGCGGCAATAGTCACAATTCCTTCTTCTGCCATGCGTTGCCTTTCTTGGAGAACTTTAGCACTGACCATACCAGAGCTTGTAGTATCCACCAATTCGATACCCGATGGTACTTTCCCGGCTACACGAATGGAGTCTTCTGTTAGTTCGATCACATCCCCATTCTGAATAATCACCATGTTCTCTTCTGGTATACCCATCTTCTGCGCTGTTTGGGAGTGTTTCACCAGCATCCGATGTTCACCGTGAAATGGCACAAAGAATTTGGGTCGAGTTAAGGCAATCATCAGCTTTTGTTCTTCCTGACAACCGTGGCCAGAAACGTGAATACCTTGATCTCTTCCATAGACAACTTTTGCCCCTTGAATCATCAACTTATCGATGGTGTTGACAACAGCAATGGTATTGCCAGGAATGGGGTTGGCAGAGAAAACAACTGTGTCTCCCTGACGAATTTTAATGTGGGGGTGTTCTTTGTTAGCAATCCTGGTCATGGCTGCCATTGTCTCACCTTGAGAACCTGTAGTGAGAATCAGCACATTTTCATCGGGAAGACCGCGAACTGTATGTAAGGGTTGAAACAGTTTATCTTCACACTTGATATAACCCAGATTACGGGCATGGGCAATTAAATTCAGCATGGAACGCCCGACCACTGTCACCACACGATTATGCTTTCTAGCCAGTTGCAAAATCATGTTGATGCGATGCACGCTGGAAGCGAAGGTAGTGACAAATAATCGACCAGTTGCTTGACCGAAGACTCGATCCAGGTTGGGGAAAACCGCCGCTTCCGAAGGGGTGAATCCCGGTACTTCGGAGTTAGTCGAATCGCTTAACAGACAAAGTACACCTTTTTCGCCGTGTTCTGCCAGGCGTTGCAAGTCAAATTTCTCACCATCAACAGGGGTGTGGTCAATTTTAAAATCCCCGGTGTGAATCACGACACCCAAGGGAGTGTGAATAGCGACGGTGAAGCTATCAGCAATGGAGTGGGTGTTGCGGATGTATTCTGCAAAGAAGTGTTTGCCAATTCTTACCACATCACGGGGAAGGACTGTTCTTAATTCTGTGCGATCGCGCACACCAGCTTCTTCTAATTTCCCCTCTAACATGGCCATGGCGAGTCTTGGCCCATGAATTACAGGAATGTCAAATTGTTTGAGGTGGAAAGCAATCCCCCCAATATGGTCTTCATGACCATGAGTCACGATCATGCCTTTGATTTTGTGGCGATTTTCCCGCAGATAGGTAGTATCTGGGAGAACTATATTGACTCCGTGCATCGCCTCGGTGGGGAAAGCCAGTCCTGCATCTAATAAGACGATTTCATCATCGTATTCAAAAACGCAGGTATTTTTACCAATTTCATGTAAACCGCCCAAAGGAATAATTTTTAGGGTAGGGGTAGATTCGTTTTTAACCATTTTCTCCTGAGGTTGTTTGTTGTTTTAGGGTTAATAAATTCAAACTTATTAATCTTGTATGAATGACAACAATGAGCCTGCTGTTTGTCAGCAGCCAAATTTTCATTAAATATGTAATTTTTGATTCAATAAAAAGGAATTTACATTGAATAATTCATTCTATATTTATTAAATTTTTCAACAGGCGTTGCCATAGAAATTTAGTCACAATTATGCCGATTTAATCGATATACAGTTTTGACAAATAGTAATAATTAGCAAAGACCGCAATAATGATAATTATGATTACATTAATTCGAGTTTTTTCATGACTACTGCTAATTTTTCACTAACACTAGGGTCAGTGTCGCATAATGGCAGACGAGTCGTGCCAACCTCCCAACCTTGAAGTTTTAGTGCCTGTTTAATAGGGATAGGATTTGTAGAGAGAAATAATGCTTTAAACAATGGGAAACATCGTAGATGAATTTTACTAGCAATTTCCACTTGACCTGCATCAAAAGCTTGAATCATCTGTTGGATTTGGTTGCCTACCAGATGAGAGGCTACACTTACAACACCCTTAGCCCCGATCGCTAACAAGGGCAGGGTTAACGAATCATCTCCAGCGTAAATCCGAAACTCTCTTGGTGTCAACCTGCGGATTTCACTGGCTTGGTCGAGATTGCCACTAGCTTCTTTAATGCCTACTATATTCTCAATTTCAGCTAACTGTACAACTGTCTCTGGAGAGAGATTTTGACCAGTACGGCCGGGGATATTGTACAACAATATCGGTGAATCGGGACACGCTTGGGCGATCGCCTGAAAATGCTGGTACAGTCCTGCCTGTGGCGGTTTGTTGTAGTAAGGTACAACTTGTAAAGTACCATGTACACCTATTTTAGCTGCTTTTTGTGTCGCTGCGATCGCTTCTTTGGTGGAATTAGATCCACAGCCAGCGATTACTTTAGCTTTGCCTGCTACTGCTTGCAAAACTTCCACAAACAACTGGTATTCTTCATCCCAACTCAAAGTAGGAGATTCCCCAGTTGTACCACACACCACCAATGTATCTGTACCGTTATCAGCTAAATGCGCTGCTAGTTCTGCCGCTACAGCATAGTTTACACTACCGTCCGCTTTGAACGGTGTAATCATAGCGGTTAAAACTCTACCAAAATCTCCCACCCTTTTTTACTCCTAACTACCTTTTTATATTTTTGTGTCTTGGTGGTTTTTATTGTAATAACCTATTTATGAGTTGTTTACAAGATTTATAGTGCTGTTAGCCGTAGCGCGGCGTTTAGTCGGTGCTGAGTAATGGGTACTAGTTTTTTTCTCCTAAACCCCTACTCCCTTACACCCCTAAGATACATATGCCTTAGCTGGTTGGAGTAAGTTTTTCTCTACTAACAACTCAGCAATTTGGACTGCATTCAATGCCGCACCTTTGCGAATTTGGTCGCCACACAGCCACAGTTCCAAGCCACAGGGATGAGAAATGTCTTGACGAATTCTCCCGACTAACACTTCATCTCGACCACTGGCTTCTATGGGCATGGGAAAGTAATTTTTGCCCCAGTCTTCTACTAATTTTACTCCAGGAGCGTGACTTAAGATTTCCCTGGCTGCTTCTGGGGGAAATGGTTCAGCGAACTCTAGGTTAATTGCTTCCGAATGCGCCCGCAATACGGGAACCCGTACACACGTGGCAGAAATTCTTATTTGTTGTGCGTCAAAAATTTTGCGGGTTTCGTTGACCATTTTCATTTCTTCCTCACAATATCCCGAATCTGTCATAGGGGAGTTATGGGGAAATAAGTTAAATGCTAGTGGGTAGGGTAAAACTTCCGCAACTGGTGACTCTCCTTGGAGAATGGCACTACTTTGAATTTTGACTTCTTCCATTGCTTTCGCGCCTGCACCGCTAGCAGATTGATAGGTAGCGGCGATGATGCGCTGCACGGGTTTGATTTGATGTAAAGGCCAAACTGCCAAGGTCATCAAAATCGTGGTGCAGTTAGGGTTGGCAATAATCCCTTTGTGGTTGGCGGCGGCTTGGGGGTTGACTTCTGGGACTACTAGGGGAACTTCCGGGTGCATACGGAAAGCACTAGAGTTATCGATGACAACTGCGCCTTTTTCCACTGCGACTTTTGCCCAAGCTTTGGATGTCGAACCACCAGCACTAGCTAGGACTATATCAACATTTTCAAAAGCGCGATCGCTCACTAGCTCTACTGGGATATTTTCACCTTTAAATGGGAGTGATCGCCCCACACTTCTAGCTGATGCCAATAATTTTAAATCCGCTACTGGAAAATTCCGGCTTGCCAGCAATTCCAGCAATTCTGTGCCTACAGCACCAGTTGCTCCCAAAATAGCTACACGATACAACTTTGACAAACTGATTGCCTCCTTCTAAGAGGTTATGGATAATCTATCTTTTGGTAAGATCGAGGATTAAATAGCAGTAACAGAGGTTAAATTATTTTTTTATCTCACTGAATATTTTTGACAGATAAAAATATTGTTTCAATTACATGACATAAGTTAATAGTAAAGTTTACTGTATTTCTGGCTGAAATTTCCCACTAAAATCAAAAAATTAAGTACATTGTACAATGACCTGCTCTAAAGCAGAAAATCTATAGTAGCTTAAACAAAGTCTGTGGGTAATTTCCTCCAGTAAAGTTATAGCGGTAAAGTGTCCAGTCTTTTGCCATTGGCAGTACACTGGATCTCTACTGAAAGGCAGGAAATATGCCTTGTAGATACCTCCCATTCTACCCAAGAGACATCAAATCCAGAAGCGGTAAATCGCATCTTGTGTGTACTTGGAGTCACAAACACCAGAAAATTAGAGACGAAGCATGAAAGTTACCCAGGAAAAACTTCCCGCTAGCCAAATTGGGCTGGAAATAGAGATTACACCAGAAAGCACTCAGCAAACTTACGAACAGGTTATAAGAAACTTAGCCAAAACCATCAATATTCCTGGGTTTCGTAAAGGCAAAGTACCTAGGCACATATTGTTACAGCAATTGGGCAATACTCGCATCAAAGCTGCCGCACTAGAAGAATTAATCCAAGATGGGATTGAAAAAGCGGTAAAACAAGAATCCATCGAAGCAATTGGTCAACCCCGTTTGCGCTCTTCTTTTGATGATTTAATCAATAACTACGAACCAGGAAAACCCCTGATCTTTACGGCGGCAGTTGATGTCAAACCAGAAGTTAACATAGCGCAGTACACAGGGCTGGAAGCTAAAGCTGAAGAAATCAAGCATGACTCCAATCGGGTAGACGAGGTTCTAGAAAAAGAACGTCAGCAAATGGCCACATTAATTCCCGTAGAAGGCCGTGCAGCCCAAATGGGTGACGTAGCTGTAGTAGATTTTCAAGGTGTCATCGCCAAAGCCGAAGACGCAGACCCAGAAGTCGAACCAGAACCAATTCCTGGCGGCGAAGCTAGTGATTTTCAAGTTGAGTTAGAAGAAGATAAATTTATTCCTGGTTTTGTTTCTGGCATGATGGGGATGAATCCTGGAGAAACCAGAGAAGTGTCGGCGCAATTCCCAGACCCCTATGTCAACCAAGAATTAGCCGGGAAACCAGCAATTTTTACGATCACACTCAAAGAACTCAAAGAAAAAGAACTCCCACAACTAGATGATGACTTCGCCCAAGAAGTCAGCGACTTCGACACCTTAGAAGCCTTGCGTGCGTCTTTAGATGAGCGATATCAAAAAGAAGCAGAGGAAAAAACCAAAGCAAATAAGCAAGAAGCCCTGGTAAACGAATTAGTCAAGCACGTAGAAGTCGATTTGCCAGAAACCCTGATCGACCAAGAAATTGACACAATGCTGACACAAACAGCAATTAAGCTGTCGCAGCAGGGTTTAGATGTGAGGAAGTTATTTACCGAAGATATCATTCCGCAGTTACGGGAGCGATCGCGCGATGAAGCCATAGAACGCCTCAAGCGGTCTGTGGCTTTACAAGAAGTCTCTAAACGCGAGTCAATTTCACTAACTCCCGAAGAAATCGAAGCCAGAGTTACAGAACTGTTAGAGCAGTATGCAGAAGAAGAGATTGACGAAGACAGACTGCGCTCTGTAGTAGAAAACGAAATGTTAACCGAAAAAATTATGGATTGGCTGTTAGACCATTCTACAGTGGAACTTGTACCGGAAGGTTCATTGTCCAACGCAGAGGAAGCTACAGAAACAACTGAACCTGAGACTGAGGCAGAAACATCAGAATCTACAACAGAATCAGGAGTGTAGGGGTGTAGGGGTGTAGGGGTATAAGAGTTAGGAAAATGATGATTTGTAGCTTGGTTTTACACACATCACTCATTTATTAATGAAAAACCTCGACTTGTCAGGGGTGACAACCCTTCGCACAACCGACAAAGACTGGGTTATAAATGCTAAATGAGGAATTGAGTAAATAGACCTATTTTTCTCTGCCCTATGCCCCATTCCCAATAAATAACAAGATTTGTGATCTTACTTGCCTGATACCCTGCTACACGAGAAGAATATAGATGAGGCATAATACACATAGGTAAAATCAAAATTTACTCTATTTCATATCTAGCAGCGATTTCATATCTAGCAGCGATCGCTAGCACAATATCTGTAATCAACCTATCTTTAAAAGTTCTCCTATGCTTGTATCGCAGTCGGCAAACTACCCAATCAGCAGTTTAAGTCAAATCGGAGGAATTTACTCCAATTTGCATGGCATTAGCAATATTGTGCCTATGGTCGTGGAACAATCGGGCATGGGAGAAAGGGCTTTTGACATCTACTCCCGTCTACTGCGAGAGCGAATTATATTTCTGGGAACACCCATCGATGATGCCGTAGCTAACACAATTGTTGCCCAGTTGTTGTTCTTAGATGCTGAAGATTCAGAAAAAGACATACAACTTTACATTAACTCTCCTGGCGGTGCTGTCTACGCAGGCATGGCAATCTATGATACAATTCAGCAAATCCGTCCCGATGTTGTTACCATATGTTTTGGATTAGCCGCAAGCATGGGGGCATTTTTGCTAACAGCAGGAACTCAGGGTAAACGTATGTCTCTACCTGATTCCCGCATCATGATTCACCAACCCCTAGGTGGCGCGCAAGGTCAAGCAATTGACATAGAAATCCAAGCCAGAGAAATTCTTTATATTAAGGGTATGTTGAATCAGTTATTGGCTCAACACACTGGTCAACCCTTAGAAAGAATTGAAACAGACACTGACCGCGACTTCTTTATGTCGGCAGAAGAAGCAAAAAACTACGGTTTGATCGATCAAGTCATCTCCAGACAAAATCTTCCCACCGCAGGGGAAAATGTCACCATTGTCAAATAAGAGGCTGGTATGTCTAAGTACGACTCCCATTTAAAATGTTCGTTTTGTGGCAAGTCTCAAGAGCAGGTGCGTAAGTTGATCGCAGGCCCGGGAGTCTACATCTGCGATGAATGCGTTGACTTGTGTAATGAAATACTAGATGAAGAGTTACTAGATACCAATGGGGCGGCGGCGCAACCAGCACCAAAATCAGAACCACCTCAAAAACGTCGCACCCGTTCTTCTAGTCTCTCCTTGAGCCAAATACCCAAACCTACAGAGATAAAAAAATACCTAGACGAACACGTCATAGGTCAAGATGAAGCCAAGAAAGTTTTATCAGTTGCCGTTTACAATCACTACAAGCGGCTGGCGATATTACAAGCTAAAGGCAGTGGCAAAAATGGTGCTGATGATGCTGTAGAACTGCAAAAATCCAATATTCTCTTAATTGGCCCGACTGGTTGTGGCAAAACTCTCTTAGCCCAAAGCCTCGCCAAAATTTTAGATGTCCCCTTTGCAGTTGCTGATGCCACCACTCTGACAGAAGCAGGGTATGTAGGGGAAGATGTCGAAAATATCCTACTACGACTACTGCAAGTAGCTGATTTGGATGTTGAAGAAGCGCAGCGAGGCATTATCTACATCGACGAAATCGATAAAATCGCTCGTAAGAGTGAAAACCCCTCAATTACCCGCGACGTTTCCGGCGAAGGTGTGCAGCAAGCCTTACTCAAGATGTTGGAAGGCACAATTGCCAATGTTCCACCCCAAGGCGGACGCAAGCACCCTTATCAAGACTGTATCCAAATCGATACCAGTAATATTCTATTTGTTTGTGGCGGAGCTTTCGTAGGCTTAGAAAAGGTTGTAGAGCAGAGAGGCGGTAAAAAGTCAATAGGCTTTGTGCAACCTGGAGAGGTGCAAACAAAAGAAAAGCGGGCAGCAGATGTACTTCGTCATCTCGAACCAGATGATTTAGTCAAATTTGGCATGATTCCCGAATTTATCGGACGAGTACCAATGGTAGCGGTGGTAGATCCCCTAGATGAAGAAGCTTTAATGGCAATTCTCACACAACCACGCAGTGCCTTAGTCAAGCAGTACCAAAAACTGCTGAAGATGGATAACGTCCAACTTGATTTTAAACAAGATGCCTTAAGAGCGATCGCCCAAGAAGCCTATCGGCGGAAAACTGGTGCGAGAGCTTTACGGGGTATTGTAGAGGAACTCATGCTAGATGTGATGTACGAGTTACCATCCCGTAAAGATGTAACTCGCTGCACCGTCACACGAGAGATGGTTGAGAAGCGTTCAACAGCCGAACTCATAGTACATCCATCTTCATTACCCAAACCAGAATCAGCATAATTACTAATTCGTAATTCGTAATTGATAATCCTCGCCTCTGGCGAGTATTACGAATTATTTTGACTATGGACTCTTGAAAAATGCCTTATGTAAATGTTCGTGGCGTTGAGCATTATTACGAGTGGGTGAAACAGCCATCTGATAATTTGGCAAAGCCTGTGATGGTATTCATTCATGGTTGGGCTGGTTCTGCTAGGTACTGGAAAAGTACAGCGAATGCTTTAGTAGACCAGTTTGATTGTCTACTCTATGATATGCGTGGATTTGGGCGTTCTCAGGGTAAACCAACGGTTGTTCAAGCCAGTGAGTCTGTTGCTGAGTCACAGTCAAGCCAAGAAAAATCTCAGGCAATTCAAGAGTTAAGTTATGAGTTAGAAGAATATGCTGAAGATTTGGCAGTTTTATTAGATGAATTGCACCTCCAGCGTGTTTATATTAATGCTCACTCAATGGGTGCTTCTGTTGCGGCCTTGTTTTTTAATCTTTATCCCCAACGAGTCGAAAAAGGCATTTTAACTTGTAGTGGGATTTTTGAGTATGACGAAAAAGCCTTTACATCCTTCCATAAATTTGGGGGTTATGTAGTTAAATTCCGTCCCAATTGGTTAGGAAAAATACCATTTGTTGACAGGATGTTTATGGCGAGGTTTTTGCATCGTCCCATCCCAAAATATGAGCGTCAGGCTTTTTTACAAGATTTTCTCGACGCTGATTATGATACTGCTTTAGGTACTATTTTTACTTCGGTGAGCAAGGCGCAGGCGGAATTAATGCCGCAGGAGTTTGCTAAGTTACAAGTGCCAACTCTACTAATTTCCGGGGAGTATGACAAGATTATTCCGGCTCAAATGGGGCGACAAGCAGCAGCATTAAATGAAAAAGTGGAGTTTGTCATGATTCCTGATACGGCGCATTTTCCGATGTTGGAGGATACAGCGACTTACCTGCGGCGCGTGCGGGAGTTTTTACAAGTTCCAGTGCGATGCTGAATGGTGGGTGGAAAGATTACTCACAGAGAAGTTCGAGCCGAGGAAGCCTAGGCTCGAAACTTGGGGAGGCGCATTCGCGGAGCGTCCCACAGGGAAGGCGCAGAAAATAGATTACAGTTACTGTCGTTATCTAATCACTTTTAGATGCTGTACTTCATTGATCTGCGTATTATTACATCGATTTCAAGCTAAATCGAACAGTAACAATTCTGTACTAATGTTAGTACCAATCTCTAACTGTTCTTCGCCATTGATTTGTACGCCATCCCCGGCTCTCAATTCTTCCCCATGCAAAGTAGCGACACCTTGAGCAATTTGTAACCAAACATAACGATTTGGTTTGACGTGATAATTGACCACATCACCAGGCTCTAAAACAGATGAGTAGATATCCACATTTTGGTGAATAGTTACAGCACCATCACGTCCATCTTTAGCCGCAACTAAGCGGAGTTGACCGCGTTTTTCTGCTGCGGAAAAAGCTTTTTGCTCATATCTTGGTGAGAGTCCTTGCTGATCAGGTAAAATCCAGATTTGCAGCAGGTGTAGTGGCTCAGTTTGGGAGTGATTAAATTCACTATGCTGAATTCCAGTACCAGCACTCATTATTTGCACATCACCGGGACGAATGACTGAACCTGTACCTAAACTATCTTTATGCTCTACCGCACCTGATAGCACATAGGTGAGAATTTCCATGTCACGATGACCGTGGGTAGGAAATCCCGCACCCGGTGCAATGCGGTCATCATTAATCACTCGTAAGGTACGGAATCCCATCCGATTGGGATCGTAAAAACTGCTGAAGGAAAATGTATGGTAACTATCAAGCCAACCAGTTTGACTATGACCCCGATCGCTGCGACCATGAACTAGATAGTTAATTGTATTTGGAGACATGAATTTACCTCACTTTTAAATTAGAGACTAGGCAATGAAAAATTTTATTTTTATGAGAAATTTATGTAACTTTTATCTTTTAAATTACTAAAGTTTGTTGTCTGAATTTAAACTATCTAAATAGTAAGATACATCCATACAAAATGAAAAGTACGCACTGAAAAGTGGCGTACTTACCAAAAGGATACTATTCAATACGATTCCGATAATTTACCGAAATAACAACGCCTATAGAGATGTTGCAATGCAACATCTCTACAAAAGCAAAAATTCCCCAAAAATATTTATCTCAGCGCAGCTTTTTGTTGAGTTTTCACGCCAGATACACCATTTCCTTCCTTAACTGCTGATGCTTGTAGATGCGCCTCTAAGAACCACAGCCGCTTGTCAATGGTGCGGGAAATTTCAGTGTATAGGTCAGCAGTATCAGCATCGTCTAAATCATCAGTTTTAGCGATCGCTCCTCGGATATGCTTGGCATAGACTGCAAAGCGGTCTGCTAAGGCTGCTACGTGTTCTTGACCATCCAAAATATCAAAGGGATATTCTGGCAAGATAGAATTTTGAGCAGCTGAACGCGCTGTACCAACAGCATATCCACCTAAAGCTGTGACTCTTTCTGCCACCATATCAACAAACTCTTCCAATTCGCCTGCTAGTTCATCAAACAATTCGTGTAATTGATAGAAATCAGTCCCTTTGACATTCCAATGAGCTTGTTTGCTTTGAGTTTTTAAGTCCAAAGTAGCTGCTAAAGTTTGGTTGAGGATAGCGACGATTTGCACTCGCACTTCAGCCGGAATGTCTATACGGGTGGGGTACAGACGTGTTGATAGAGTATTTTCACTCATGATTCTACCTAATGGCTTGTCAGAATTCACTCTATAGATACTATTGCGAATAGCGTGTTGTGCGAAACTTCCTGGCGATAGATAGCGATTATGACAGGAAGGATGCTAATGATGGATGGCTAAAATAGCTGAATGTGCTATGTAATGGTCATTTTAGCCATAAATTTAGCTTTGATGGTTATTTATGAAACTAAATGTACCACTAAACAGGCGATCGCGAATGGTATCATTTTACAATCATTGAGACTCTCCGTGCCTAAAAGGTAGGACTTTTCTCCCCAGTCCCCTTAAATTTTCACTTGTTCTCTGTATGTTCTGGGTGTAATACCTATTAGCCTACGAAAGACATTGGTGAAGTGACTTTGGCTTTGAAAGCCAACTTGTTGGCAGATTTTTTCTATAGATTGATTGCTTTGAGCCAAGAGTTTTTTTGATCGCTCAATTCGGCAATTCATCACATACTGATGTGGTGCAAAGCCTGTTGATTGTTTGAACAGCCGCGAAAAATGGTACATACTCATATCTACTACCGCCGCAATCTCTGCCAAAGTTAAATCTTGGTCGAGGTTATCATTAATGTAGGCAATTGCTTGTCTGAGTTTCCAGCCAGAAAGACCTTTATCCCTAGAGTAATGAAGACTTGTTTTATTAGCTGCACAATAATGTTTGAGCAGGTGAACACTAAGCATATTTGTTAGAGATTCAATATAAATACGGCTACCATGACCGTGAGATTCTAGTTCTGATTTGAGTGCTAACCCAATGTGATGAATTAATGGATCTGGTGCTGCAAAGCGTGGTTTGATTTCAAATTCTTGCCAATCACCTATTTCTATAGCAATTCGTCTCAAAAAAGCTGGTTCTAGGCTAATGATGATAAACTCTGCTGCCGATTGCCAGCGTGATATGTGATTGATATGAGCAGGAATAATTGCTACGTCTCCGTTGACTATATTCTCTTGTTGAAAATGTCCGTTAAATATTCGCTCTGCTTGGATAACTTGCGGCCTTAAGCTAATACTAATAACGTGTTGTTGAATAATATGTTCAGGAGTTTCATGGATAGGCTGTTGATGAACATCAAAACGTAACCCTTCCCATTGAGCATGGTAACTAGAAATCAGGGGCGATCGCGGTAGAATTTCCCCATAGGAATCTTCTTGAGCTAGATCAACACTCAGGATTTTCTCTTCCGGCATCATTCTCACCCACAAGTTTTTAGGTTTCAGTGTAAAATTTATTCAATCTCTCAATCAGCTTGATGATACTTTGTTAAATCAAGTATTTATGGGAATTTATCAATAAAATAATACTTAATCGACTGGAAATTTACTGCTTTAATATATATTAAGATATTTTGCGTAATATTGTTACCAAAAAGATGGGTTATTAATGATGAATTACTATTTTATTTACGATGGCAACTGTAATCTCTGCGTGACTTTAGTGCAGTTACTAGAAACTCTAGACCAAGGCAAAATATTTCGTTATATCCCCATGCAGGATGAGCAAACCCTTGCCCAATGGCGTATTACATCTGAAGATTGTCAACAAGGGATGATGTTAATTGATGCCAATATGCCTGATAGACGTTGGCAGGGTAGTAATGCAGCTGAAGAAATTGGTCGATTGTTGCCCCTTGGGAGCATTTTTGTAGACGCATATCGAGCTTTACCTGGGGCAAAATGGGCAGGCGATCGCTTCTACGAACAAATCCGCGATAATCGTTACACCCTGTTTGGTAAACGCACTAGTACGTATCAATCAGCTTATTGTATTGATGATAATTGCAGAAGTTAGGGGACAGGAGACAGGACACAGGGGAAGCAGGGGGAGAAAATCCAATTCCCAATTGCTAATTCCTAATCACTCGGTTTATTAAACACTTCTAAAATCTGGCGGCAAACTTGTTTCAGTCTCTCTGTAACCTCGATAGAAGGGATAGACTCCCCGACAAAACTCCAAGTTTCTACTGTAGAAAGTCGCCACACCTCACCGCGATGGTCAAACCCTGCTACCTCTAAGCCAATTGCTCGTCGTGATTTCGTGATGGGGTCTTGGTGAAAGCGGATTTGAATTAAGACACTGCGACTGCGCCAAGATTTACTAACACCTGGAAAATGAAAACCTATATCTATAGAATCTGGATCAACTAATTCTCTGGTGTCTGGGTCATTTTTCCAGGGGTTTAAATCTGATTTGGCATCAGGAAACTCGAATTTGAACAAGTTAACTGCTGTAGCAATCTTGCTGGCGAGTTCAAGGTTGGTTGCCTGTTCAGCTGCATTCACGAAAAAAACACTCCTTGATGTGGACTGAATTAAAGGTGGGGAGTGGGGACTGGGGATTAAGTCAATTATCCAGTCTTTAGCCTCTAGCTTCTAGTCTTTAGCCTTTAATTAAGTAATTGTACTTAAAATTTTTACCAAAATAGCTCATAATGAGCTTTTTGTGGAAGATATAAACAGACATATCAAAAATTTTTTTCAAAATCATTTGCTAGTAGGAACGATAAATTACCTTAGCGATATAGAATTACACTGTGAATCAGCAAAAAGAAACCAACCAATTTCAGTGTATGGCGCGTCAACGCTCAATTATTTCATTACTTCTCGTACTGGTAGCAACGTTTCTAGTTAGTTGCGGCAGTCCCACTACCGCAGTTGCACCTCCAACTTACACAACTGCTCAACTTGAGAAAATTCAGGTACACTCACCTGAGATTAAAGCTGTGCGCGATCGCGCAGGTGAACTGAAAACCCTGATTCAAAAAGGTGACTGGATCAATGTGGGTAATTTTATCCACGGCCCTATTACAGAAGCTAGGTTGAGCATAACTTATATCACACCCAACCTACTCCCTAAAGAACAATCCGCAGCCCGGCAAATTAACAAAGATTTGCTCAGTCACTTGGTTAAAATCGATCAGGCGGCTAGTGCTGGTAATACTCAACTGGCCTTAAGTAATTATCAAGCTGCTTTTGCAGATATTGATAAATTCATTCAACTGCTGCCTGAAACCAGCAGCGAATCAGAGGCTAGCTAGGATAGGGGATAGGGGACAGGGGAGACAAGGGAGAATTTTTTCTCAGTTCTCAATGACCCATTCCCTATTCCCTCTCTCATAAGCAAAAATCATGGATGTAGCGATTATCGGTTGTGGCGTAGTTGGGGCAGCGATCGCCTATGAACTCAGTCAAATTCCAGGAATCAAAATTACAGTATTTGACAAACAGCCCCCAGCACAAGCTTCTACAGGTGCAGCACTGGGTGTTTTGGTGGGGATAATTAGCCATAAAATCAAGGGCAAAGCTTGGCAATTACGACAAACCAGCATCCAACGTTATGAAACTTTAATTCCTGAACTGGAAGCATTAACAGGGCGTACCATCCCTTTTAACCGTCAAGGTATTCTCAACCTTTGTCTAGAAGACGAAAACTTAGAAGGCTGGGAAAAGTTAGCAGAAGTGCGTCACTCCCAAGGCTGGAAGTTGGAAATTTGGGATAAGGCTAAACTCAAAGATATTTGTCCGCAAGTTAATCACCCCCAAGTTACTGGTGCTGTCTACTCTCCCCAAGACCGCCAACTTGACCCCACTGCGTTGACTTTGGCTTTAGTTGAGGCAGCCCAGCAAAAAGGCGTAAATTTTCAGTTTGGTGTCAATGTTTTAGGTATATCCAGTCCAGAGAATAGCAAATGTACCTCTGTGGAAACAACAGCAGGTAATTTCACCGCCGATTGGATAATTATCTCGGCTGGGTTAGGTTCTACTGCATTAACAGCCCAATTAAATCAAAAAATAGATATTCGTCCTGTACTGGGGCAAGCCTTGCAAGTATCCCTAGGGCATCCGTTAGGCAACTCTGACTTTCAACCAGCCATCAACGGTAGTGATGTGCATATCGTCCCGATTGGTGGCGGCGACTACTGGATAGGTGCAACAGTGGAGTTTTCTGTAGATAGTGATGAGATTTTAGCCAATCAAGAATTATTGGAGTCAGTAAAACAAAAAGCGATCGCCTGTTGTCCAGAGTTAGCTACAGCCAAAATCATCCGCACTTGGTCAGGTTTACGTCCCCGTCCCGAAGGTCGTCCAGCACCAGTTATTGGTGAATTGCCAGGGTTTAGTAATGTTCTGTTAGCCACTGGACATTATCGTAATGGGGTTTTGCTTGCACCAGCTACAGCGAGCATAATTCGAGAACACATAATTCGTAATTCGTAACGATGCTCCCCCTGTCCCCTGTCACCTGTCCCCTGTCACCTTCTCCCCTACAGTGACTCCATTTCTAACCAGATGACCATCTTCCATGTAAATAATACGGTCGGCGATATCTAAAATGCGGTTGTCGTGGGTAACTAGTAAGATGGTACAGCTTTGCTCTTTGGCTAGTTTCTGCATTAGTTCCACGACATCGCGACCGGATTGTTTGTCAAGGGCTGCTGTTGGTTCATCTGCTAAGACAATTTTAGGCTGACTGACTAAAGCACGAGCGATCGCCACTCGTTGTTTTTGTCCTCCTGATAAATTATCTGGGTAGTAATGTAGTCTCTCTCCTAATCCGACTTCTTCTAGGATATGTTGCGATCGCTTCAGCATTTCTTGAGGTGAAATTTTCGCTTGCACTTCCAAACCCATACGGACATTTTGAATTGCAGTCAAGCTACCATGCAGGTTATGCGCTTGGAAAATATAACCGTTATTGCGTCGCGCTTGAGTTAACTGTTTACTACTAGCGTCACAAAGTTCTTTACCTAATATTCGCAAGCTACCCGACTGGGCAGAACGCAAACCACCGACTAAAGTCAGCAAGGTAGTTTTCCCAGAACCAGAAGGCCCTGTCATAATCACAATTTCCCCGGCATTAATTTCCAGGTTGATATTAAATAAAACCTGCTTTTGGAGTGAACCACTACCAAAGTAATGATCTAAATTTTCAATAAAAATCACAGGTTCAGAATTATTAAAAGTCTGCATGATACTAATTTGTATTTAGTTATTAGTCATTAGTGATTAGCTTCTCTACCCTGTCACCTGTCACCTGTCCCCTTCCTCAAAACATATCCGCCGGGTCAGCCGCTTGCAATCTCCGAGTGGCGATCGCTCCAGAAAAAGCACACATAATTATTGTTAAAAAGAAAACTATTATGGCTCTCATTGCGGTCATATATATTGGTAAATTTGTCGCATTTGCAGCCAACTGATATAGTCCCAAAGGCAATATAAATCCGGGAATGAAACCCAATGCTGCTAATATAATTGCCTCTTCAAAAATCACACCCAATAGATAAGAATTAGGATAGCCCATTGCTTTGAAGGTGGCGTATTCTTTCATGTGGGCATTAACATCTGTTGAGAGGACTTGATAGACAATAATGACACCCACCATGAAACCCATTGATACACCTAAACTAAAAATAAAACCAATAGGGCTTTCTTTTTTCCAATAGTCTTCTTCAAATTTGATATATTCTGCACGAGTTAATACTTTGATATCTTCACTTTTTAAGTACGCTTTTAAAGCTGTTGCTACCTGCTGGGTGTCATATCCTGGTTGAATATTAATCAAGCCTAAACTAATACTTCCTGCTTTTCTTCTGGGGAATAACCGCAAAAAGTTTTCATCACTAGAAACCAAAGTACCATCCGTGCCAAAGGATGCCCCTAACTTGAATAATCCCCCAATAGTAATAGTACGTTTATCTACTTCTGTGGTGACAAGTTTACCTGCATCAATTTGCTGAAAAACTTGTGCATATTCTCCTCTGGCAGCGCGGTCAAAAACAAAGGTTTCTGGTAGCTTAATTTTATCTAGCTGACTGTTAACTTCTGGTATATTCAGGGCTACTTGCTCAGGATTAAACCCAATTGCTTGTACTGTAGTTTTCTGGCGAGTTTGGGGGTTTTTCCAAGTCACTAAACCGACATACATGGCTTCTGCTGACTTTACACCCGGTACATCCGCAGCTTGTAAGAGTCGTCGCCGGGAGAAGGTCGCCAAATTTTGCATATTCCGGCTTTGGGGACTGATTAATATAATGTCTGCCAGGAAGGTACGATTAAGGCGGGTGTTGCTGTCATACAAGGCATTTTGAAAGCCAAGCTGCATAAAAATTAGGACATCAGCAAAGGCAATACCTGCTAATGCAACAAGTAAGCGACTTTTGTGATGGCTGAGTTGTAACCATCCGAGGGGTGTACGCCGTTGGAGTTCTAGAATTAATCCCATCACAGTTCAATTACCGCCTTGATTTGCAAATTGGTAAATTTTGCGGCTTTATCGCTGGAAGTTTCATCTAGTTGTACATGAACTTCTACAACTCTGGAATCAATATTTTCACTGGGGTCAGTGTTGATAATGTTTTGTCGTTGAACTTTCCAGCCAATCCAATCTACTGTTCCTTGTAATTTGCCTTGGAGAGAATTACTTGATATCTGTACCTGTTGTCCGGGTAGGACTTTGTTGACATCGCTTTGGTAAACTTCCACCACTGCATACATTTGGTTAGTTTGCCCAATTTCCACGATGCCGTCGTTAGATACTATTTCACCTGCACGGGTATGAATATCAAATATCACACCATCTTGGGGAGATTTAACATAGGTTTGGGCTAGATTTGCTTGGGCTTGTTTGGCAGATGCGATCGCCCGGTTAACTTCGGCTTTAGCTGCGGCTATATCTACGGGACGCACTTCAGCTATTTTGTCTAAGGTGGCTGCTGCTGCACTCACTTGCTGGTCGCCAGTGGCGTTCATTCTAGCTAAGGCGGTTTTGGCTTCGCTGATTTGCCTGCGTCCAGTGCTATCAATTCTTTGCAGATTAGCTTTGGCTTCATTCCACTGCTGGATAATGGTATCTACACTTAACCTTTTGCTGTCAAATGCAGATTGGGAAATTGCCCCGTCAGTATAAAGTTGCTGGTAGCGTTGAAATTCTACTTGGGCGTTTTTTAATTCTGCGTCTAATCTTTTAATAGTAGCTTGTTGGGCTGTAGTTTCACCTTGCAACTGGGCTTCTAACCTAGCAACCGTTTGCTGTTGTTCTCCGTTACTCCCTACTGTCTGTGCCTGTAAGCGGGCGATTTCGGCTTTTTGGGCAAGTATTTCGCCATCTTTAGCCCCCAATTGCACTTTTTCTAAGTTTATCTGGGCAAATTTCACCGCCGCTTGGGCTTCTTGATATGCTGCTTGTAGGCGATCGCGATTATCTAAAATTGCAATTACTTGTCCAGCTTTTACTCTATCCCCTTCTTTAACTAATAGTGTCTCTACCCGACTCCCTTGACTAGATGAGGGTGCAGAAACTTTAATTGCCGTTCCTTTTGGCTCTAGTCTACCCAAAGCTGTCACCGTTGTGACTGGCGGTAGGCTGACTTGGGTAATTTCGCTAGCACTAGAAGATTGTGCTTGACTTTGCCAAAATCTATAACCATTAAGTCCGGCGATCGCAAAACCTGTAGCTGCTGCCAGTATGATGAATGGGCGAGAGCTAGGTTTGAAAAATGCGGAACTTTTAGCTGCTATATCGCGCACCATAAGCCCTCTTTTCTTCGTATGCTAAATAAACTATTTAGTTTAGTTATCTAAAACTAAACTAAACTGTCCATTACAATAATGTCAAGGGTCTTCTGGGAAAATAAAAGACTAGATGCCAGTATTTGTTCCTCACTCTCCACTCCCGATGTCCAAAAGATGCGAAAAAAGAAGATACAAACAGAAGATAAAGTAGACGCTATCCTTGCTGGTGCGATGCAAGAGTTTTTGATACACGGTTATGCTGCTACATCAATGGATAGGGTGACAGCCGCCGCAGGTGTTTCTAAAACAACTGTCTACAGCTATTTTCAAGATAAAGAGGGATTATTCACCGCTTTAATTGAACGACTTGCAAAAGAAAAATATCTTGCAGTCCAAGACCCAGAATTTTTACAAGGAGAACCACAGCTAGTTCTACGCCGCCTAGCAAACCATATTTTGGCTCAAGTCCATCAAGAACAAGAGTTGTTAAACTTGGTGAGATTGATTATTGGGGAGTCTGGACGCTTTCCCTCTCTAGCAAGGGTCTTTGTCAGCAATATAGATAAGCCTGGCTTGGATTTGGTGAGTCAGTATTTTACTGATCATCCAGAACTGCAATTACCTGACCCGCAAGTAGCAGCACGTATTTTTCTGGGGACATTGATACATTTCACGATTATTAACAGTATGCTGCATGGTCAAGATATTCTACCAATGGAGTGCGATCGCCTCATTGACAACCTAGTCAAATTGATGACGATAAATCTCTCAAATAGTACGTCTACTAATCAGTATTCTGGGACTAAGCAGAAATCACCTAGACGCAAACGCAATGCTTCGGGTAAGTTTGAGATGGACTACGGTAATGAGCCTAAGCAATTGAGGTCTATTAGATTGACAGATGCAGCTTGGGAAAAGTTAGCAGAACTAGCAGCTAAACATAACTTGACTCGTACTGAAGCCATTGAAATCTTTGCTAGTCAAGGCTTTGTAGAGAATCATGAGCCAGACATTTCAGGGTTATAGTTGCCGAATATATGTATATACATGGGAAAATGTAAAACTTCAAGTAGATACCTTCTATGCCTTGTAAAGTGTATATACATGGAAAATTTTTACACGTTAGTTTTGAAGGTTCGTAGTAAGGACTTTAGTCCTTACTACAAAAAAAGCTTATCCCTCAATTCAAATTTGATGATCTACTACTCCCCACTCAGCACGGGCTAAACGCCCCGCTACCGCTAACAGCACTCTCTTGCTTGTTAATTGGATGTTGTTTTTCAGCCATTTGTATAAGTTCTTGAGGCGATTTTCGCCGATTAACCATCAGACGGGGAATTTGATAATAATTGTTGATGCAAGTGTGATTTAACACTTCATTGTTATATAAATATCCTGTGAGATAATATCTAGAAACATATAATGCTACCTGTTGATTAGTAGTTCCATAGGGATAGGCAAAATGAGATGCAACCTTTTGTTCTGGGTCTAAATCTTGTGTACACTGCCTTAATATTGTCCTGGCTTGTACAAGTTCCCTGAGTAACTCTCGACGTGATAGTTTAGTTAAATCTTTATGCTTCAGTCCGTGAGATTGAATATCATAAAAACCCTTTTGTAACCCTGCTCTTAACTCCTGACATCCCAAGTGAGTTTTACTATTAATTCCAGGTTTAGCTAAATTGCCGGGATTGATAAATAAGACAACTTTTATTTTTTTATTATATTTTTTTTCTAGCTTCGATAAGATAGGCAATAATTTTGTATGTACTGATTTATAACCATCATCAAAAGAAATCATGATGGGCTTTTGTTGGCGATTTTTAGCTGGGATTTCTTGGGATTTAGTTAAGAAAAAATCATATAAATCTTGAGTTGATAAAAACCAATAATCATTAACAACTAAATAGTCTAACAGTTTCTCTAGCTCTTGTTTAGAATACTGCATTTCATTAGTGTTGAGAGCTAGGGTAGTATTTTTCATGTCTACAAGGCCATGAAATCCCAAAATAGGCACTGTCGGCTCAGTGTGATTTAAGTTAAGCACTGCTAATGAGATGACAGAAACTAGACCTAGGCTCAACGGAAAATTCTGAGATTTTTGAGTTTGTGCTGAAATTTGTTCTTTATCTTCTGTCATTGTGGTAGTTGTTTCGCACCAAATCAATAATAAGGTGCGTTAGCTGTGCGATCGCTAAGTCATCAAAAATAAGCGCACCCTGAGTAGTTAGTAACTTTAGCATGCAATTTCTATTAATCTGGAAAAAGAAGTATGATACACTCTGGAAAACTTGAAAATTTTTTCATATGAATAATTATTCAAGCCATACCAAGGGTGAATGATGAACCCAAAAACTGTATCATCTCCAGACTTTTGCGCCCGTCAACTCAAAGTTTTAGCAGATACGACACGTCTATCTGTTCTAAAAATTCTCATGGAAGGCCCTAAACACGTCGGAGAACTGAATGCTGTCTTGAAGCTAGAGCAGAGTTTGTTATCTCACCATTTAAAAATCTTGCGGGAAGCAGGCTTTGTGGAGGCGACACGAGATGGGAAAGCGGTACTTTACCACTTTGCTCCTACCATGCGACAAGACAACAGTGGTAAGGCCATTGATTTAGGCTGTTGTCTCCTCTCCTTTGAATAAAATTTAGCAGCAATTTTTCAATGACAAAACTCAAAACCCTAGTATTTATTACTGTTGGTTTCATAATTTGCTTAGGACTACAATCTTGTACGCAACCATCCAAAATAGCCGCCCAAGAAAACGATAAATTACAGGGAAAGCTAGTTTTAACAGGTTCTAGTACAGTAGCACCGTTGGCGGCAGAAATTGGTAAGCGATTTGAATCAGAGTACCCTGATGTGCGCGTGGATGTGCAAACGGGGGGTTCATCTCGCGGTATTGCCGATGCTCGCACAGGCGTTGCTAATATTGGTATGGTGTCTCGTAGCCTCAAAGATGAGGAACAAGATTTACAAGCTTTTACGATCGCCCGCGATGGGATTGGCATAATTTTACACAAAGATAATCCAGTAAAAGCCCTGTCAAATCAACAAATTGTCAATATTTACGCTGGTAAAATTAACAACTGGCAACAGTTTAATGGTGAAAATGCAACAATTACAGTTGTCAATAAAGCTGAAGGACGTTCTACCCTCGAATTGTTTCTTGGCTACTTCAAACTCAAGAATAGCGATATCAAACCATCGGTTGTGATTGGGGACAATCAGCAAGGTATTAAGACAGTAGCAGGTAATCCCAATTCCATTGGTTATGTATCGATTGGTACGGCCGAATTTAGTCTCAACAACGGCGTTCCTATCAAATTATTGCCCTTGAATGGAGTCACAGCCACCACAGAGAATGTCCAGAATGAGACATTTCCCCTTTCCCGCCCTCTGAATTTGGTGACTAAAACCAAGCCACAAGGTTTAGATAAAGCATTTATCGAGTTTGCACAGTCGCCACAAGTCCATGACATTGTTAAAAAACAGGATTTTGTCCCCGTCTCAAAGTGATATCGTTCTCTTGTGGATATTACGGTTATTAGGTTTAATTACAGGTATTATTGTTGTCTTAATTACCACATTCTTATTACTCGAAGCATTGCCGATACTGCGACAGGTAGGATGGTTGCGTTTTGCCAGCGATCCGTCGTGGCATCCAGTTCAAGAATTTTATAACCTAATGCCAATGCTGTGGGGGAGTCTTTCAGTGACAATCGGTGCTGTACTGTTTGCTGCACCTCTAGGCATTGGCTCGGCAATATTTTGTCAGTATTATGCACCTCCTTTGATTGGGGGATTGTATCGGCAGTTAATTGAGCTACTTGCAGGCATTCCTTCTGTAGTTTACGGGTTCTGGGGTTTGGTTGTCCTTGTACCACTGATTGGTAAATTCCAACCACCAGGAACTAGCCTCCTCGCAGGAATAGCCATTTTGACATTAATGATTCTGCCGACGATCGCTTTAACCGCAGAGGCAAGTTTTTCTGAAGTCCCAACTGAGTATCTACAGGGTGCAGCCGCCTTGGGGATTTCTCGTTGGGCAACAATCAGCAGAGTTGTTTTACCTGCGGCTAAATCTGGTTTACTTACTGGTTTGATTCTAGGAACAGGACGCGCCATTGGGGAAACAATGGCAGTATTGATGGTTTGTGGCAATGTAGTACAAACACCCACCAGCTTATTTGACCCCGTTCGCACCCTCACTGCCAATATCGCTTTAGAGATGGCTTACGCCACAGGAAATCACCGTTCAGCATTGTTTTTCAGTGGCTTGTTGCTGATGGTAGCGATCGCCATCTTAGTAGCTATTGCCGAAGCTATGAGCAGGAGAAACGTTTATACATGAAGCTTCCATTACCAACCCTGATCGTTTGGGCGATCGCTCTATTTGTCACCACCTTTTTCTGTTGGATTTTAGGTGATATCCTCTGGCATGGTGTAGGGCAGCTTGACTGGGAATTTCTGACAACTGCACCGCGAAATGCAGGGCGCGAGGGGGGAATTGCGCCAATTCTGATTTCTACTTGTCTGATTTTGGGAGTTTGCATAGCGGTTTCTCTTCCCCTTGGTGTTGGGACTGCCGTGCTATTAGCTGAATTTACCACCACGGAAAGTTTGTTTGGGCGTTTAGTTCGTCGTAGTTTGGATGTGTTGGCAGGAGTACCATCTATTGTTTTTGGCTTATTTGGCAATGCCTTTTTCTCCATTAAGTTGGGATTGGGCTTTTCGATTTTGTCCGGTGGTTTGACTTTAGCTTGTATGGTATTGCCTATATTGATTCGTTCCACAGAAGCAGGACTTCGGGCTGTTCCAGCTGATTATCGATTAGGGGCTGCGGCTTTGGGATTATCACGCACCACCACATTAGGGAAACTCCTATTACCAGCAGCGACACCGGGGTTCGTTGTGGGTTTAGTGCTGGGAATTGGTAGAGCGATCGCCGAGACAGCCGCACTGATTTTTACCAGTGGTTATGTAGATCGAATGCCAGAGTCATTACTGGATTCTGGGCGATCGCTATCAATTCACATTTTCGATTTATCAATGAATGTAGCTGGCGGGGATGGTAACGCCTACGCCTCTGCCTTGGTCTTGTTGACTTTATTATTGCTGGTCAATGGTATGGCAACTTGGACAGCCCAATTTTGGTTAGCTAGGAGAATTACATCTTGATGAAAAAATCTCAACTTACACAAAATTCTCGATTATCTCTGCCTGCAATGCAAACCGAACGGCTGAGTTTGTATTACGGGAAAAAAGCTGCTTTTACAGATGTAACCATACCAATTCAGGCAGGTCAGATTACTGCACTGGTAGGGCCTTCTGGCTGTGGCAAAACCAGTTTTTTGAGTTGTCTCAATCGCTTAACTGATTTAATACCTAATACCAAAGTTACTGGAAGCATTTGCTTGAATGATTTAGAAATTCTCAATCAGAGTGTGGATGCGATCGCACTACGTCGGCGTGTGGGTACAATCTTCCAAAAGCCCAATCCTTTCCCCTTCTCAATTTGGAAGAATCTAGCATTTCCACTACAAGAACACGGGATCAAAAACCGCGAAAAACTTGATTGGCTAATTGAAAATACACTGCAAGATGTCGGACTGTGGACAGAAGTCAAGGATAGACTTCATACCTCTGCCTTATCTCTGTCTGGCGGACAAAAGCAGCGTTTGTGTATTGCCCGTGCTTTAGTTCTGCAACCAGAAGTATTACTATTTGATGAACCCTGTAGTGCGCTCGATCCAATTTCTAGTGGGGTAGTTGAGGATTTAATTGCTAGTCTGCAAGGACGTTACACAGTGGTAATCGTCACCCACAACCTCGCTCAAGCTAGACGCATTGGCGATTACGCTGCCTTGTTTTGGGTACAAGCAGAAGTTGGAAGATTAATCGAGTATGGTACAGTAGAGCAGATTTTTACAGCACCGCAGCAAGATTTGACGGCTGCCTATGTAAATGGTATTCGCGGGTAGTGAGCTATTACACAGCTAAATTTTATTGGTTCTGGAAATACTGTTGCCAGCTTTTCTATTTCCCAAAATAATCATTTGAAAATTAAATCCAAACGTTGCTGACTAGCTTGCAATGCTTCTTTAGGGGAACTTTGACCCAGCACAACAGCTTCAACTGCTCTACCTATGCTATCTGAGATGCGATTATAACCAGGGAAAATAGGACGACTACGCCCGTATTTTGCCTGTTCTAAAAATACCTTAACTTGTGGTAATCTCTGCACAAATTCTTGATATTTTGCACTTTCACGGGACTTTAAATTAATAGGTAAATAACCTGCTGCCAATGCGATTTCTGTTTGAAACTCTTCACTCATCGTATATTCAGCAAACTTAAATGCAGCTTTTTGGCGTTCTGGTGTTGTCTTAAAAAAGAAGAGATTTTCGCCGCCAATACTAGTAGCTGGATTTTGATTCACAGGTAGCGGAAATACACCAAAGTCAATATCAGTTGTTTGCAATTGTCCTAAATTCCAAGGGCCATTGATTTGCATTGCGACTTTTCCCGACAGTAAGGGATCTGTCTCATAACCCCGTTCCGGGCCAGATAGCATTGTCGAACCATCTTCGACTAGATTACGCCAAAATTGCAACGCTGCGATCGCGCCTGGATTTTCCGGTAACATCACACCTGCTGCACTGTGTCCATCCCCACTCACCAATTCGCCGCCACCACTCCACATAAATGGTAGCCAAGTAAACACCGTAAATTCTCCCTTCCCCAAAGGCAGAAACATTCCATACTGGTCTATTTGTCCATCACCATCAATATCACGAGTTAATTGCTTGGCAACTTGGCGAAACTCATCCCAAGTGCGGGGTATGGCTTTGATACCTGCGGCTTTAAATAAACTCGGACGGTAAAAAATGCCCACATTATTCGTAGCAAAGGGAACTGACCAAAGTTTGCCTTGGTATTCCATTGATGAATATAGAGTTGGGTCAATTTCGTCTTTGATTGGTGATTTGGACAACATCTCATCTACAGAAATCAATGCACCCAGTTCTACTAATTGACCTGTGATAGTCGGGTTAAACCACAATAAATCAGGTGGTGCATTACCGACAACAGCCGCCAAAATCTTCGGCATTTGCTGATCTTGCTGTCCCACATACAGCGACTCTACCTGAATATTGGGGTGAGTTTGGTTAAATTTATCTACCAGTCTTTGCAATACATCTCGGTTAGCCGGCGGATTTACCCCATGCCAAAAAGTGATGTGTGTAACTTGACTCGCTTCCACTCCAGACCGTATAGCCTGACATCCGCTTACAGCTAGTATCCCTATCAGCATTAACAACAGCACACGATGAAGCTTATACTGCAACCTTCTTCTTACTTTGGATGTGCGAGGAGGGGAAAAAAACCGCATAGGAGACTAATTCGTAATTCTCTACAAAAAGACTACGCCCATATGGGGACAAATCCCAATACCCTTAAGGCTAATCTTTTTCCCCAGGCCCTAATATTTGCCTTTGCATCTTGACAGAAGCTATGTATATCCTATTGGAGAGTGCAGAAATAATTTCAGCTTATGGCAGGTCATAGTAAATGGGCAAATATTAAACGCCAAAAGGCAGTAGTTGATGCTAAAAAAGGGAAAACTTTTACACAGTTATCCAGAGCAATTATTGTGGCTGCGAGAAACGGTGTCCCAGACCCAGCAGGGAATTTTCAACTACGTACAGCTATTGACAAAGCTAAAATTGCGGGTATTCCTAATGACAATATTGAAAGAGCGATCGCTAAAGGTGCAGGTACATTTAGCGGCGATAATCATACCTTAGAAGAGATTCGCTACGAAGGTTATGGCCCCGGTGGTGTAGCAATTTTAATCGAAGCTCTCACCGATAACCGCAATCGCACGGCGGCTGATTTGCGGGTAGCTTTTAGTAAAAATGGCGGTAACTTGGGTGAAACTGGCTGTGTTAGCTGGATGTTTGACCAAAAGGGTGTATGTATAGTCCAAAGTGTTGTGGATGAAGACCAGTTGTTAGAAGCATCTCTAGAAGGTGGTGCTGAATCTTACGAAATGACCGAGGAAGACACAGCAGAGGTATTTACTGAAGTAGCCAATTTAGAAATCCTTAACCAAAGCCTCAAAGAACAAGGCTTGACAGTTACTGAAGTGGAATTACGTTGGATTCCCAGCAATAATATAGAAGTGACAGAACCAGACCAAGCGCGATCGCTCCTCAAGTTAATTGATACTCTAGAAAGTCTCGATGATGTCCAAAATGTCACCTCTAACTTTGATATGTCAGAGCAATTATTAGCTGTCAGTATGGCTTAGTAATTAATTCATCCCTCCCGGATTTATCTGTGGGGTAATTAATTTTGAATTTTGTAGGCTTGCCTTTCCTACGGAAAGCGACGTGTTGGCGTTAGCCTCTCGTAGAGAACCCGGAGGGTATTTTGAATTTTGAATTTGGAGCGTAGCGACGTGACTCATGCACCATCAAAACTTCTCACTTTCGAGGATTTTCTTGCTCAATACCGCGACAATCCCCGCTACGAATTGTCTGACGGAGAACTAGTTGATATGGAACCCACAGGCCCCCACGAAACCGTTAGTGGTAAACTAGCGACCAAAATCGGTATTGCCATTACCAACGCACAACTCCCTTGGTTTATTCCTAGGACTTGCCTGATTCGCCCCTTTGCTGATGGTATGACTGCCCGTAGACCAGACATTATTGTGCTGGATGAAACTGTTCTCCCCAGTGAACCCCTTTGGGAGCAAGAACCTATAATTACCCTTGGTCGCTCGGTTAAACTAGTGGTCGAGGTTGTTAGCAGCAACTGGGAAACTGATTATGCTCGTAAAGTTGAAGAATATGCCCTTTTAGGCATCCTTGAATACTGGATTGCCGACTATCGAGGACTGGGCGGAGTTGCTTTCATTGGTAGACCCAAACAGCCCACTTTCACAGTTTGCCAGTTGAGTGGTGATGATTATAACCAGCAGCAGTACCGTCTGGGTGAAGCGATCGCTTCTAGTATCTTGCCAAATCTGCAACTGCGACTGGATGAAATCCTACCTCGTTAAACAGAATCGTTACACAAGTCCCTAAACACCTATTTTTCCTGCACAGTCAAAGTGTAATCGTACTTAACTCCAGCTTTGAATGCACCCACCCAAATCTTATAAACTCCAGTTTTCCATTGCTCATCGTCGATACTAGCATCCTTACTCTTACCAGTATCATCACCACAACGAATAGTCTTATCGTCTGGCCCCTTAATTAATAAAGTAGTATCGTTACCTCTACTGTTGACCAGGACTTTCAAACGGGAAAAATCTTTTTCTAGAACCATGATGTGATCTGGTTTAGGATCAGCAAAACCAATACAGATATTTCTATTGCGATCGCGGTTACTGATCGTTGACAAAGAGAAAGAACCGCCAGTAAAACCAGTAAATTTTGCCTTTGCAGCTTCAAATCCTGGTAATAAGTTGAATTTACCGAAATTTGGCATTTCTGCAATGACGGGGGAAGCAATCAGAGCAGCAGACAAAGCTATAAGCCACCCGCCACGAAAATTCAACCAAGGGCGATAATTTTTCATATTAACCTGCCAAATATGCTTTTATAAGAATAAGGATATATACATATTCTAAGTAAAAAATTTCGGTTAAATAGCATAAAATTGTGACACATTTTTATGTGCCACAATTGTTATTTTTGACAGAATTGTAAAATTAAATCATGCTCCAGAATTAATTGTTTATAGATGGTACTCTTGCAGTTATCTTCTTCATCTAAGTATAGACTTACTAGGAACGAAGTTCCAGAAAGGCCGCACCTTTGAGAGTTCCTGTGTCACTACCATAACTGCTGAAGGTGAGCGATCGCAGTTGGTCAAAAAATGGTTTACCAAGGACTTCTAAGAGCTTAAGAATAGGTAACTGCCGCTCTAACAAATCGTGACTTTTATTCCAGTCAAGATACACATAACCTTGGTTTGGTTCAGGAATCGCCGCAACACTATTTTGGAAATTACGGTTTTTCATGAAAGAATTATCTTTATTCGTAAAAACTTCATTCATGGTTTCTAAGTCAGAAGTGAAGACTTCATAATTTCCCAAGGTTGTATGTAAACCTTTAACGTTAGCTTCCACGGTGAATGAGGGTCTATCTTGAGCATCAGATTTTTTAGTAGCAGCAATTAATTCTGTCCAAGCGGCGACTTTTTGCTGATCCAAACTCAGCGAATTAGTGTTGAGTCCTTGAGAGGAGGCGATCGCATCTAACCGCGCAATCCCTTCTGGAAGACTGTCTTGTTTTTCCGCTATAAAAATCCAGCCAGGAGCAGTTTTGCCAGCACGGGGTATGAGTCCTAGCGCATATTCCCCTTGTACCCAGCTAAATACATCCTGTGTCAAGTTAATACCCGAAGCTTTTTGGATGGCTAGTAAAGGTTGCTCTAACCGAGAAATCACATCTGTTCCTGAACCAGAGATGGCTGTTTTGGCTTGTGTCCATAGTTTGGCTAAATTGCTGTCACCCAAATTATTTAAATGAGAGCCAGAAATTACCAAGCCTGCGGATGTGGGAATGTATTGCAACGCGCCCACAGGTTGAGACAATGGGGTAGATGGAGGTGTAACTTCCGAGGTAGTGAAAAAACTAGTTTCTGCTAACAGTCCTTTGGGGTTTAATGCCAGAGATGTAATTTGACTATCGTAAATTGGTTCTGGTAGTTCTAACCCTTGCCATTGCGCCAAGGTGGGAAGATTGAAGAAAGTCACCGCCACAGAACCTTTTGGCAGTTGTTCGATCGCTTTTTGGTATTGGGGAGAACTAGTCAAACTCAAATCAGGTGCTTGGACATTATTAATTGCATCCCGCAGCACTCTAGCATCATTGGCAAACAAAACAAACTGATCCACCACCGCACTAGCTAAGGGTTCTAGCTTTGGTTGTGCATCGTCATAAATGAGCTTTGCACCGTTATATTCCTCCGTTGTAAGGTTTGCTCCCGCTAACACTCGCTTGGAGAATAACAACTGTACAAACTCGCTACTTTTTGCTGGCTTCTCCGTAGCTAGAGCCATCAGATACCCTGGTTGCTTGCCATTTTCAGGATCGCGGTCAATATCTAGAGTGGTGACAGCCAGTGTAATTTCGTTTCCTAGCCAGGGTTGAATATCTTGGCGATAATCTAGACCACTCTGAGCCAATAAACTGGTTTTGAGCTTAGATATTTCTCCCGCACTTTCCAAAGCCTGCAATCGGTCGGGATTTACTAGTAATGACACCGTAACAGGTGCAAGTTTAGACACGAATATAGCAGCACCAGATTGAGAAGTAGAAGCAATCAGGCTTACCGGACTTTTAGCAAAAAACCAGTAACCAGCTGCGATCGCCATAATTACCAGTGCGATCGCACCAGCTACAATAAAACCAGAGAATGAACGTTGTGTATTTACAGTAGACATATCTAGCACAAAGGTTTACATAATTGGGCATGGAGTATTGGGTAATGGAGTCACTCTCCCCCTTATCTCGCTACTCAGCACTCATTACTCATTACTCATTACTCATTACTCATTACTCAGCACTCCCTACTCCCCAGTCATCACATTTTCTGTCAACATGAATAATATAGGATTGTTTACAAAAACGACATGACAGGGAATATTTCGGGTCAACCCATAACTCAAGTTAGTGTAGAAGAACTCGCACAACGTCTTGCTAATAATGATGCAAGTATTCAGTTAGTAGATGTACGTGAACCACAAGAATTAGCACTCGCAAAAATTGACGGTTTTGTTAATTTACCACTGAGTGAATTTACCCAGTGGTCAGAGAAAATTCCCATCATATTGAATCCTGATACTGAAACCTTAGTGCTATGTCATCATGGCATCCGTTCCGCCCAAATGTGCCAGTGGTTAGTTGTTCAGGGTTTTACAAATGTGAAAAATATTTCGGGTGGGATTGATGCTTATTCAATCCTAGTTGACAGTTCTATTCCCCAGTATTGAGCAGGGGAGCAGGGAAGCAGTGGGGACAAGGCAGGTAGTCCCTCAATGCTTTTTAATTTTGACCCTTCACTTCGTTCGAGGGCAAGATTTTGAATTTTGAATTAAATCGCCCCATGCCCGGAAAAATACGTATCTAAAAATACAATTTACTTGATGAATCTATAGAATAATACTGAAAAAGATAAATAATAGTTGGAATTAAAAGTTTTCGACATAAAAATGTGCTAGACCAATAGCAACTGAATACTTTCACGTTATCTACTAAAATAGAATTAAATATTTATTTCGCTAATTTAATTAGTCAATCTTAAATTTTTAGTATTCAAATTCAAAAACTTTTTTAAAGCTTGAATAAAATTTGCTCTCAGTCAAACATACTCTTATGCAAGTCCAGTTGACAAATCGACAACAGCATATACTTTGGGCAACGGTACGTCATTACATAGCTACAGCAGAGCCTGTGGGGTCAAAAGCTTTGGTCGATGAGTATGACCTGGGCGTTAGTTCAGCCACAATTCGGAATGTGATGGGTGTCCTAGAAAAATCGGGGTTACTTTACCAACCACATACCTCGGCTGGGAGAGTACCGTCTGACTCCGGTTATCGCATCTATGTTGACCAGCTAATTACACCCTCTCTGCGGGACACGATGCGAACGGATACTTTAACTAAAGATGTAGAACAAGCTTTACAACAGCGTCTCCAGTGGGAAGACTGGAGTATGGAAATACTTTTACAAGGAGCAGCACAGATTTTAGCTAGCTTGAGTGGGTGTATTAGCTTGATTACCATGCCCCAAACCCACACAGTAGTTGTGCGACATCTGCAATTAATGCAGATAGAAGCAGGACGAATCATGCTGATTTTGGTAACGGATGGTTATGAAACCCATTCCAAGCTGATGGATTTACCCCCAACCAGAACAGAAACAAAACCCGACTCAGAAGTAATTGATCGGGAGTTGCAGATTGTTTCTAACTTCTTGAATAGCCACTTGCGGGGGCAAAGTCTGCTAGAAATCAGCAACCTAGACTGGAGTAAGTTAGATCGGGAATTTCAACTTTATGGGGAATTCTTAAAAGATTCTGTCGCTGAATTAGCGCGGCGGACTCTTGCACCAACTGCTACTCAAATTATGGTGCGGGGTGTGGCGGAAGTTTTGCGTCAGCCGGAATTTTCCGAACTCCAGCAAGTGCAAACAATTCTCCACCTGCTGGAAGAAGAACAAGAACAACTATGGCGATTAATCTTTGAAGAACCAGAGGGAGAAGAAAGCACCAAATCAAAGGTAACAGTGCGGATTGGCGCAGAAAACCCTCTAGAACCAATTCGCACTTGTACCTTAATCTCTTCTACCTATCGCCGGGGTGCAGTCCCATTAGGGAGTGTAGGAGTTTTAGGGCCAACACGCCTAGATTACGAAAGTGCGATCGCAGTTGTTACTGCTGCTGCTGATTATCTCTCAGAAGCCTTCAGTTAATCACATCAAATCATGGTCAGAAAAATCGCTTTTGGGGTGCTGTGGCTAGGATTCGTCGTTTATGCTTTTGTCTTTGCGCCTCCAGACCGTCCCGATAACTTCGAGCTAATCAAAGACCTGTCTATCTTTGAATGGCAAGGCACAAACCCCCTAATAATAGCATTATTTTACCTCATGGGCATCTGGCCGATGATTTACAGTGCGATGCTCTTTATTGACGGTAGAGGGCAAAAAATACCCGCTTGGCCATTTGCAACTGCATCTTTTGGTGTGGGTGTGTTTGCATTGTTGCCTTATTTAGCTTTACGAGAACCCAATCCCCAATTTACAGGCAAAAAGAACGCCTTGATTAAGCTGCTAGATTCCCGTGTGACTGGTGTAGTTCTCACCGTAGCAGCAGCGATTCTAGTCATCTATGGTTTAAGATCAGGCGATTGGAATAACTTTGTCCAACAGTGGCAAACTAGCCGCTTCATCCATGTCATGAGTCTAGATTTTTGCCTACTTTCTCTATTATTTCCAGCACTTCTAAGAGATGATATGGCGCGTCGTGGTTGGCAAAATCAGCAGTTATTCTGGTTATTTGCTGTGATTCCCCTGTTTGGCGCGTTAATTTATTTGTGTGTACGTCCCCCTCTCCAAGAAACAGTAATAGTCCCACAGGAAAAATCTCAAATTGAACTGCCATTAAATAGGATGAATTAAAGGTTTGTAGTAAGGACTTTAGTCCTGTCTACTTTCCCTAAGAGACGTAAGCAAGTAATTTGTCTTACAGAGACACTACACTCATGAGAAAGGACTAAAGCCCTTACTATGAGCTTATTTTATTTTTCTACATTAATTAACATAGTTTGATTTATTCCCAAGATATATCAAAACAACTTACAATTTCTGTGATTTTCAGGAATAGTTCACCTGCAAAGGGTATCAATTAATAACATCAAAAGGTAGGATTCCCAAATTACAAATCTACTTATAGCTTCTATGTAGATGGAATTTTTACCATTCAATAGTTATTAATGTTCACGTTGCTAGGTAATTTCCATGAAATATAATCTGCGGATTTTCTTATTATTATTAAGTGTATTAGTAGGCTCTTTTAGCACTGTTATTCATACAGTGGTTGCTCAAGAGATAACTATAAATTCCATCTCAACCCAATCTCATCTTCAACTGCTGAAGCACCCTACAAAATCAGCAACTAAAAACTATAAAAATAGCGAACTTCGAGCATTTTTAACTAGCAAATATGACTATTGGGATGCGCGTGTTTTAGCAGATTTCTGGGGAGAAACTGTAGAAGATGCAAAGGCTAGAATGGGTCGAAAAATTCTCTGGGGAGGAGAAAACATTGCGATTCTAGAACAGTTGCTTGTAGATGCTAGGGTGCAAGCACTACGAGCCGTCCAAACACCCCGTCCTGGCGATTCCAGCCCCTACAAATTTTACCAAGATTCCACATATAACTATAATGATGCAGAGGTACTGGCGAGATTTTGGGGTGAAAAATCAGCGATAGATGCGAAAGTTCGCATTGAACGCAATTTAATTTTAGGCAATGACGAAGTAATTGACCAAGCCTTAAGATACGCGCATTCTCAAAAGAGATAAATTATCCTACTTGATATTTTTAAATCAATATGGGGTGCTGAATGCGCCCTGATTTTATAGAAAATCATGTCTGAATTAAACTGGAAAATTGGCTTTGAAATTGAGTTAATCGCTCCCAAAGGACTCAGCCGAAAGGATTTAGCACAATTAATAGCCAAGCAACATCATGGCTTAGTGCGTCGCATCTTTTACCCCCAGTCTGAACCGAGTCATGTACCGGGAACACCTTTATTCCATAATCTCACCTTGGGGTTTGAGGTGATTGATCAGCAAGGATGTTTGATAGCACGATGTGTAGATGATTTAACCCTGCAAGACGACTTAGACAAAAATCAAGCACCGCAACCAGGATGGTATCGCATTGTCAGCGATGACACCAGACTACTGCAACTAATCACCTGTAATGCTGATGCGACTGCACCTCTGGATGAAGTTCTCCAGCCAATTGCTAATTTATTTGCTACGGATTTAGAAGCAGGAGTAGGGGGCATGGTACGTATTGCTGATCATATCGGCAATCCGATCGCGATCGCAGCACCCCTACCAGGAGAACGAGAACGTCCTTGTGAACTAATTACACCACCTATCGATACCAACCATCTCGAACGTCTAGAAATTCTCCTAGCATCAGCACGTTCTCTAGGGTTTACAATTCCGGCTGAGGGTGCAACTCATCTACACTTTGATGCTACGCCTTTATGTTCTACCAGGGTTTTTGCTAACTTAGTTAATCTTTTATGGACTCACGGGGAAAATCTAAAAGTTTTGGTAGGTACTAACCCCAAATGTAGACACTTGGGAACATGGGATGAAGATTTATTGATGTTAATCAATGAAACTGATTTTTGTGAATTATCTTGGTCTGATGCTAGAGAATATCTTGTTAAATTACAGTTGACAAAATACTGTGATTTTAATCTCAAAAATCTCATTCATCAAATACCTGAAAAACACACTTTTGAAGCTCGTATTTTCCCTACATGGATACATCCACAACCTGCAATTGAAGCGGCGGCGTTGATGGAAGCATTCTTAAATTATGCCATAGCAGCACCCAAAGTTTCACAACTTTCACCTTTAGCATGGCAATTAGAATCTGTGCAAGAGTTTTTACAAAAACTACCTATGAAAGAATATTTTCGTCAAGTTTGGTTGTCTCGCGCTGCTAGCGTTGATAGTGACTTATTGAAACAGGGTGTAGGGGTGTAAAGAAAATGTCTGATTTTAGTTCTTTCTGTGAATAGCTAAGTACATAGACAGAATTAATTACACAATTTTTTCTGTCACCTGTCACCTCTTTCCTATCTCTACCAATGAATCTAATTTTGCCCAACTACTTATCTTGATTCACACTCGCGCTTAGTCACAAAATGGCGATAGCGAAACATCGCTTCTAACTGCGCTTGTACTAACCAACCGCTAACAAATTCTACTGTATCGCCTCCAGGCATAATGTAGGAAATATCATCAGTCAGCTTGGTTTTGTCTCCTTCTGCGGCGAATTGATGGCGATGTGTCCAAGACTCAAAAGGCCCCGATATTTGGACATCAGTAAATAGATGGTATTGTTCGCATTCAGTGTGACGCGCTAACCAAGTTAAGGGTAAAAGTCCGAGAAATAGACGAAACTCTGTAACTGCGCCTACTTCTAGTCCCCCCTCACGACGAATTACTCGTACAGGTTGCCAAGGTGGAGTCAGTAGTTGTAAGATATCTGGTCTTTCGTGGAATTTCCAAACTACTTCCACTGGCGCGTTAATAACTGATGAATGTTGAAAGTGCAGCATGGAAAGAAAAACCTAAAATCTAGCCTTCATACTCGGTATCAATTTCAATGTCTAGGGTATCTTCATCCACTCGGATATATAAGATATTGGGACGACAGCAAACTTGACAATCTTCAATATAAGATTGCTGTCCCCCAGCACTCAAGTCAATAAAAGTTAAGTTTGGTTCACCGCAGTAGGCACAATAAAATTCAGCTGTGTTTTGCATTCACTTATTAACTATAAATCTAATGGCTGGAGTTCCTTTTGAAAATGACTGGTAGCTTCAGCCAAATGCTTTAGTAGTGTAGACTGTGGCAGTGGCCCTTGCAAGTGACTCCAGGGTAATATCTGCTCATGTGACCAATGACTGTGGACGTAGAAATCTAAATCGGGAATTTGTCCTTTGAGTTGTTTAAAAGCGCGTTTATAGCTACCGAGGGAGTCACCGAAGTTGCGGGTAAGTTCGAGAAGTTGGGAAATTCTGCGATCGCCTCTCGATATCAAAGCTTGTATAATCGACCAATTATAACTTTCCGGGCGAAACTCTATCCCTTGGGGTTTAAGTTGTTTTTGCAATGACTGCAACCGCTTTTCAGCTTGACGATTTACCCCAAACCATTGAAATGGCGTATGGGATTTGGGTACAAAGGTACTGCAACCAAAGGTAAGGCGTAGTCCCGGCGCAGCTTTTTTTATACTCCGCATCATCGCTACCGTTGCGTCTAAATCTTCTGGTTCTTCCCCCGGAATACCTACCATTCCATAGAGTTTTAAGCTTTTCAAGCCGCCAGCTTTAGCGTTGATAGCCGCTTGGATAATTTCATCGTTATGTAGCTTTTTATTAATGATTTGGCGTACTTTTGCCGAACCACTCTCTACAGCTATGGTAAGCGATCGCGTGTCTCGTTTCGCCAAAGTTTTGGCTAACTGTTCCGTCACCGTATTAGTCCGCACCGAAGCAATACTCAGCCGCACATCATCATATTTTGGCTGACTAATATAATCCAATAAAGTCTCAAATTCGGGATGTTGCGTTACAGACGCACCCAATAAACCCAAGCGATTTGTTACTTGTAAGCCTTTTTCAATGGCGGGAATTAACGAACCTTCCAAACTCGCTGTTCTAAAAGGTAAAGTGAGGTAACTAGCTAAACAAAAGCGGCACATTTCTGGACAACTCCGCACCACTTCCACCATAAAAATATTTTCCCAAGCAGCTTTTTCCGTCACCACGGTTGATGCTGAGAGGGTGTTTCCCCGATAAGTTTGCTTCTGCACTACTGCGGGAATATCAGAAGAAATTGGTTTAATAGAACTAATTCCCCCATCTACTGTGTGATACTCCACTGCATATAAACTAGGAATATAAATACCAGGTACTTGTGCAAGTGCTTGCAGTTGAGTTTGTCTAGAAGCATTTCTCACTTCTTTGTAAGCTTCAATCAAATTACCCAGTAAATCTTCCCCATCCCCTAATAAAATGACATCAAAAAAATCAGCAAAAGGTTCGGGGTTAGCTGTAAGAACTGTCCCACCACCAAAAACAATGGGGTGAGAATCATCACGATTAATTGCTCTAATGGGAATTTCTAGAGATTCCAAAAGATTTAAAATATTCACATAATCCAATTCCCAAGAAATTGAAAATCCTAGAATTTCTGGCTGTCTTGGAAGTGGTTCGGAAGTATCAGTAAATAAACGACTTACCTGCACATCACTACGCATTGCCAAAGTTGCCCAGACTACCTGATAGCCCAAGCTAGTAATACCCACTGTATACTCATTAGGGAAAGCGAATATCAGTGGTATAGCGTTGGTTTCTGGCGTAGCAGGGGTAAATAACAGGCGTTCAGCAGTAAATAAAGAAGATGTCACAGGTTTTTAATAAAGGCATATCTATCTATATTTAATTTTAAGCCATAGAATTACAAAGTTTAAAGCTAAAGTTGTCCCGTTAGCAAAAATAATCGGCCAAGCTTGCAGATAAATGCCATACATTAACCACAAAAAAAGACCACTCATGAACGTAATCAGCATCACGTAAGAAACATCTTTAGCTGATTTTGTGCGCCATGTTTGAAACACTTGTGGTAAGAAAGCAATTGTGGTTAATATAGCGGCGGATAATCCTAAAATTGTAATAAAATTCATATAATATTAGCGATAAATTACCCACAAATAATAAAGAAGATACTCAAAAGTACCTTCTTACTCAATTTTCATTCAACAACTATAATATAGTCCAGTTTAAGGGTTGAACGGATCAAGGCGATCGCCTCAACAATTACAACACCTTACACTGACCATGTTGACGTAACAAATGGTCACACAATACCAAAGCCACCATCGCCTCCACCATTGGAACAGCACGGGGTAAAACACAAGGATCATGTCTTCCCTTCGCTGCTAATAGTGTTTCTTCACCCTCATGCGTCACCGTTTTTTGCTCTTTTCTAATAGTGGCTGTGGGTTTAAATGCAACGCGCAAAATAATATTTTCACCATTTGAAATACCACCTTGAATCCCACCCGAACGATTAGTTACGGTGCGAACTTCCCCATTTTCATCAATATAAAATTCGTCGTTATGTTCAATCCCAGTTAACAGCGTCCCTGCAAAACCTGAACCAATTTCAAAACCTTTGCTAGCCGGAAGAGACATCACACCCTTAGCGATGTCAGCCTCTAATTTATCAAAAACCGGCTCACCCAAACCCTTCGGCACATTACGCGCCACACATTCCACAACACCACCGATAGAATCACCTTGCCTACCAGTTTGCTCAATTAATTCAATCATTTTTTGAGCGCATTCACTATCAGGACAGCGCACAATGTTGCTTTCGACTTCATCCAAAGTGACAGTATTGGGATCAACTACGCCTTCCAAATCCTTGATGCGCTTGACGTAACCGATAACTTCTACATTCGCAACTTGACGGAGAATTTTTTTAGCGATCGCACCAGCTGCTACTCTTCCTATTGTCTCACGCGCTGACGACCTGCCACCACCTTGCCAATTACGAATCCCATACTTAGCATCATAGGTAGCATCCGCATGGGAAGGGCGATACTTTTGCGCCATCTCGTCATAATCTTGGGGACGAGTATCTTTATTCCGCACCAAAATTGATATTGGCGTTCCCAAGGTTTTACCCTCAAACACCCCAGACAAAATCTCACAAGTGTCTGCTTCCTTACGCGGGGTAGTAATTTTACTTTGTCCCGGCCGTCTTCTATCTAACTCTACTTGAATTTCTTCAGCAGAAATTTCCAGTTGCGGAGGACAACCATCAATCACCACTCCTACGCCTCCGCCATGAGACTCACCGAAAGTAGTAATGCGAAACAAATGCCCAAAGGTGTTGCCCATGATATTGAGGAGATACAGTTCGGAATATGTATTTTACCTGAACTCTTGCCCTCATCACCAAGACGTAACACAGCTTTTTGCATCTGTGAGGTAAATTATCTAATGTGAATGCGATCGCTCTATCACTGCGTCACAATAGTTCAACAAATTCATCTACGCTCAAGCCCACCTGTCGAATAATTCCACGCAAAGTCCCCCTATCTAGTTCCTTGTGTTCTGGTATAGATATTGTAGTTCTAGGGTCTTCACGCACCAATATAATGTGACTACCTCGTTGACGATCAACAATAAAGCCTATTTTTTCCAGTGCTTTGACACACTCTGCACCTGAGATAACAGGTAACTTACTCACACCAGCACAACCTCAATAGTATCTTCTGGCACAGGTTCGCCTCGGTCTTCCAGAACTTCTATGTAAAGAGCAATAGCCTCTTCTATATTAGCTAAAGCCTCCTCACGAGTTTTTCCCTGACTGATGCAACCTGGTAAACTCGGTACTTCCACAACAAAATATCCATCCTCGCCATGATATAACAGCACTTTGCGTTGAGATTCTCGTTTTGGTGTTGTCGCTGTCATAGTTTAAATAGCTGCTGAGTTTATCCAAATATTAACATTCTCAAATTTTCTAAAATATCAACAGGTTGCACAGCAAGTTGCTAAAATCAACAAAAAATTCAACACAAACAAAAACACCCCCCGTTTCCAGGAGGTGTTTTTAATTAGCGAAGACTGAAAGATTAACCGTTGATAGCAGGTGCGCTGATAGCAACAGGAGCAACTTCACCAGCAGCCAAATCTAAGGGGAAGTTGTGAGCGTTACGCTCGTGCATTACTTCCATACCCAGGTTAGCGCGGTTGATTACGTCAGCCCAAGTAGCGATGACGCGACCTTGAGAATCAATGATGGATTGGTTGAAGTTGAAACCGTTCAAGTTGAAAGCCATTGTGCTGACACCCAACGCGGTAAACCAGATAC
>NZ_JACJRG010000050.1 GCF_014697125.1 Anabaena minutissima FACHB-250
TATATAATTCGTGGTAAGCAATCAAAAGAAAATAATTGTTGATTCGTCATACATCTAATATTTGTCTTTGCTGTGCAAAGAATTAACCTTAGATGCAATCCTTATCAACCACCATTAATCCCGCCACTGATTCGGAGTACCAAATTCAGTGGGGGACTTACGGCGTAATAGTTAAATTAGGCTATAACATGGCTCAAATTGCTAGTAGCCCAGAGTTACTTGCTATATTTGCAATAATAGGACTTCTTTCTCCGATTGTGATTATTTCTTTTACGCATCATTATTTGCATTTACTACTTGGACGCTTTATCTCTACTATTCAAGCACCAGAGATAGGTATTGTTCAAGGATTAGTTCCAAAATTGATGAGTTGGTGGGAAGGGTTATATGGCTGGCTTGTAATTATCCTGTCTACCCTGGTGGCTGCTTTAGTATGCACTTTTATTCTACCTATCTTTCATCTGAGTCTTACAAAACCTGTTGAAACTTATACACAATTTGAACGTCAAATAATAGTAATATTTGGAATTTTATGGTTAATTGCTGGAGCATTTATCTATCAGATTGACTATTTAGTTAGGTATCATTTAATATCTGTATATTCTGGTCGTCAGAAAGTTTAAACCTTATTTAAATTTGTGAATAAAAAATGGGCTGTTAAAGGAATAACAATCAATCTCACCTCAAGCGAAGTAGAAAAATTAGATAAATATTGCTTAACAACAGGACGGCCAGCAACAGATGTAATTCGAGAGTTAATTCGTTCTTTGACTGTTGAAGAAACATCAAATGCAAATTGAGGTTTTGAGCAAAGAGCGATGGCTTAAAACCTTAAACCTGATCCAAATCACAGTCGGAAGGAAAAACACAAGTTACCTTTGATACAAGAAATAGCCAACCCTACACAAATCAATGAACAAAGCAGCCATCATTGCAGCATTCCTAGTGTTGTTCTCTGGAATACCAACTGTAGCCCAAAGCAACTTGCCGAGCATGACAGTTGTGAGTGTAGGTGATGGTGATACACTACGAGTCCGCAATCAGCAAGGCCAAGCAATTACCATTCGCCTGGGCTGTGTGGATGCACCCGAACTCAAGCAAACTCCCTGGGGACAACAGTCTAGAAATCGTCTCCAGCAATTGTTAGCAGTGGGTCAGTCAGTACAAGTACGGTCAATTGAGCGTGATAGATACAAAAGGCTTGTTGCTGAGGTATTCGTGAATAACCGCTCTGTGAACCTGACGATGGTGCAAGAGGGGCAGGCTGTAGTTTATCGGCAATATCTCAAAGGATGCGACCGCACTAAAGACCAATTCCTCCAGGCTGAGGCTAATGCCAAACAACAGAACTTAGGCTTTTGGAATCAATCGCAGCCCGTGATGCCTTGGGATTTCCGGCGAGGGAAGAAAAATACTCAGCCTGCAACCACGCAAACACAAGTCCAACAGTGCGATCGCTCCTACCCTGATTTTTGTATTCCACCCAATGCAGCAGATTTGGATTGCCGTGATATTTCTTACCGCAGATTTAGAGTGAATCAACCAGATCCGCATGGGTTTGATAGAGATAGGGATGGGATTGGTTGTGAACGGTGATTACATCAAGAATATTTCAGCTAGAAACTGCTTCAAATAATGCTAATTGACATATTAATCAAAAATTTACTTAAATTGGAAATAAAACAGTTAAACTAGCTTTATATCCCAGGTTTTCTCCAACTACATACTAATGTTATAAATTCCTTACTATAACTTTAAATTTTTCTTGGCTAACTCCTGATTAATGCTGATGTATTTCTTTGTTTTTCAGAGACAAGCCGGATTAAATAATAAACCATACAAATCATAATTTACAAGAATATGAATTTCATCAACCAAGCACTTAATTTAGCTGATACGCTCAGAGAAAAAGTTCAAGAAGCAGCAAATGGCGTTGATAATGTAGTTGACGGCATCAAGAATACTACTGTAGAAATTACTACCTCAAGCATTAATGCAGTGACTGATTTACAGGTAACAGCCCAACAAGGTTTTCAAACTGTACAAAATTTCAGTAAAGCATTGGAAGGAACTGCTATTGGTGTGACGACTTCGAGTTTGGCTATAGCTGAGGCATTACAAAATTTGCCCAGGACGGCTGCCGAACTAGCATTAGAGATGCCCAAGATTGCGAGTAGATTAAGGTATCGTGCTGGTTTGAGAGTTGACGATTTGCCTCGCTCTGATGCAGATGTGATGCAACTGTTTGATAAAATTCCCGGTACATCAAAGCTAGGAGCTAACGAACGAACTATCCGGGAATTTCTGAGCGATAAACATGGTAGCCATATCATCCCGCGTTCCCAAGGTGGCTCAAATGGTGCTGACAACATTGTGTGGGAAGTAGGTATTGATAATCTTCGTCGCGGTGCTGAAGTCATGACTGTGGGGGAACAGTTGTATATTCGGGTTTATAATGCGGTAGATTCTATCATCAGTAATTCTGGTACTATTGCTAGGTTGGGAATTACTGCTACAGGAACAGCTATTCTCACCCAAGTTATAGTCACAGCAATTTCATACTCATTGGATCTTTATCGAGGCGACATTACTGTTGAAGAATATAAAAATTTAATTGTAGAAACCGCAAAGGCAGCAGGTATTGCTACACCAATTGTTTTTCTGATTTTAGTGGCTGTGTTGGCGTTATTTCCAGAATTTACGGTTGTGTTGTCAGCACCAGTGGTTGTTGCAGGGTTCAATGCTTTGTTTGGGATGAGTATTGCCATGCCAATAATTCAATCGCTACTCCGTCATGCCCACGCGGGTGGTTTTGGTGAGGAAGCGGCTGATGCTTACAGAAATGCGTTAGGTGGTTCTGCACCTGCATAAAAATGTTGCCGAAAATTTAAGATTCACCAAACACCTCGCCCCGTGGAAGCCCCCGGATTCATCCGTGGGGGTAAGGGGCAGGCGAATTTCTTCGCTGTCATAATGGCTTCAAAAACTATAACTATATCCGTCCTTCTTATGAGTTGCTAAACAATATTTGTAGCTAATTCCTGAAACTCTTCCCAACTTGGTGACAATATCAAAGCTACCTGTTGCACGACAAAGAACACGCCCAAAATATTGACCTATTTTCTTACCAGAAGTAACCACAGCTTTGATGATATCGCCAGTGCTAAAGCCATGATGAACCTGTCTATTTGTGCGGTGTCGATTTGGAAACCCGAACTTATCAGTCCCGCACATTTGGCGTGTACCATGACCATTAGCTTGGATGAGCAATGGTTTAATGCCTTGAATATTGAGAATTGGTGTCGATTTACCAACACACGCAGCATCTAGCCAATGAGACTTTTCTAGATTCTGTTGACTCCGATTAAATTTAGTTAATCCACCTGAGCCTGTTTCTACTGGCAATCCAGAAGATTTCAAAACTTCTAGTAACGCAAATCTAGTCGTATTGACTGCTGCTGCATCAGCTAATGGTTTTTTAGCTTGTTTCAAGATTTTCTCTAGCCTAGTAGGGTCTTGTTTGAGGAAGTCTTTAATATCCTTAGTTCCTTTTTTGATATTACATTTCTCGCAACTGAGTGTCAGGTTTGTAATTGAATTAGAACCTCCTTGTGCTTTTGAATGAATATGTTCTATTTGAAACGGAACTTCTTTTACGCCACAGTAAGCGCACTCTCTGTTCCATTTTTCAAGCAAATACTCACGAGTCTCAAAGCCTTGTAACGTACCCTGTTGGTACTCATTGCCTTGAATGTCAGGATTACGCATTAGTTGCATATCAAAGCGAACTAATTCCTGACTAATTGCACTAACTGGTGCAAATTTACGTAACTTATCAACCCAGGTTTTGATATTCTCAACACGACTTTTTAAACTTGGTGCTAACCATCCCAATGGTCTAGTTCTGTTGTTGAATCTGGGTTGACGATACCTAGTTTTACGATTTCTTCTACTACGCCTTAATTGTCTTCTACAGGTTAAAGCATCTCTAATTGCAAAACCTCTATGTTTTAATTCAGCAGCAAAAACTACTTCACCAGTTGAATCGTTAACTTTATCTTCGACAGTAATCAAGCCAAATACTTATTAAGGGTGTTACTAAATTCTTCATAGGTTTTAACACCGACGATTGTTTCTGCCAAGCTGCCTTGCTGAAAGAACATGACAGCAGGAATGCTACGAATGCCAAATCGTTTAGCGACAGGTTGGTTGGCATCGAGGTCTAGCTTAAAGACTTTGACGCGATCGCTGTATTCTGCTGCTAGTTTATCTATCAACGGCGCAATGAGTTTACACGGGCCACACCAAGTAGCAGTGCAATCTACTACAAGTAACGGCTCGGTTTCCAGCAACGTATCTAGTTCCGTTTCGTCTTGAATATAAACGGCAGCCATAATTTTTATCCAAAATAGCATTATCTCATAGCAGTGAGATAACACTGCTATGAGATATTCTGTCAAATTAAACCGATTGAAGGTCAAGCAGCTAATATCTATCTTTTGGCAGAAATTTTTAGGCGATCGCCAAGTTGATCAACGCTGTACGATGATCTAAGCGAAAAAAAGTTCAGTCTGCAAACAACTCGTGATTAACCTACGCCCCGCCACTTTAGCCGATTTGAATTTGTTGCGACATTGGGATGAGCAACTTCATGTGATTGCTTCAGATCCTAATGATGACTGGGGTTGGGAGGTAGAACTTGCTCGTTCTCCTAGTTGGAGAGAGCAATTGATTGCGGAAATTGATGGTCGTCCTATCGGATTTATACAGATTATTGATCCAGCACATGAGGATAGCCATTACTGGGGTGATGTTGGGGAGAATCTTCGTGCCATTGATATTTGGATTGGTGAAGAGACTGATTTGGGTAAAGGCTATGGAACGCAAATGATGCGGCTTGCACTTGCTCGATGTTTTGCTGATCCACTTGTGACAGCTATACTTGTTGATCCGCTAGCCAGCAATACCCGTGTTCATCGCTTTTATGAACGCCTTGGCTTCAAATTCATCGAGCATCGCTGTTTCGGTGACGATGAGTGCTTTGTTTATCGCCTAAACCGAGAAGATTGGCATCATACAAGTGAAGTGTATGTCTAGATCAATTTCTCGCGCTCGTTGAATGGTCAGTTGATTTTCCCAATCATCCAGCGCGATCGCTTGATGAAATGTTATCGAAAAATTGGGTTTTAAACTTCGTCCTTATTCGGCAACCTCAGTAAGCATCTAGGGCGGCTTTTGGTACAATATGGGATGTGGAAGGGTAATTAACCACCTGTGATCGCCATTTCTAGATGCTGGTTTATCATTGGTCGTTATTAGACAGATATCTCTGCCTGTACTATTTTGCAGTCTTTTTGAGAGATCAAATATGATTCCTATAGAAAATAGTTGTTGTATGTGAATAATACTTTTGCAGTTATATTTTTCTTTAAAAAGCTGTTTCTTAAACCCTGCTTTAATAAATGATTATCTTCAGATAATGCCCGTATGTTAATCAGTAGGCAACGAAATATCTGTATTAGTTTTGCAATTTTTTAGAGAAGAGAAAATGAAAAAGTTTAGCAGTTTAATGATTGTCGGAGCAATATTGTCGATGAGTGCGCCGGCATTAGCTGAAAGCCGCGCGGTTAATGTCAGTATCGGCAGTATTGGTGGTGCATTAGATAATGCCGCTTTGCGAACAGTTCGCCAAGTTATCGGGTTTGCGGTTGGTACTGGCACTGTCGATAAATTCATTGTCTATAGTCCCAAAGCAGGTTCTCCTATTGCCATCGAAGGAGGTTTGTCTGCTTGTGCTGAAGCTGGCTTCGGTATAACTGATGCCAAATTTAAAGCTTTTGTTCAGCAGTTGCGTTCAATTACACCCCGCTCAGGAACTTTCTTAAATGTAGAACTTACCGCAAGCTGTAGAATCAACTAAAAATGTTGGTAATTAACCCTGTTGTGTCACTTTTGAAAAACCATTATCCAAGCCTGATTCTGAAACTGAAAGCGATGGGATTGTCTCAATTTGCTACAAGAGGGTTAAACTGCTGGAGTTAAAAACTTAAGACTCCGTAATAATACAACCTAAGTGCTTGAGAATTCTTAAAACTCCAGATAAATTGTTGAGATATTGCGATCGCGTGGAAAATAGATCAGAAGTGCCATACTGTTTAGCCAAGGTTTTGACAAACAAAAAGCTGCTACCGTTGGTGATCATGCCATACAGGGGTTGTTCTGGGTTAGGATGAACAGCCATGTAAGCTAATGTCTGGGGAATTGCTAATTCTAAATCAAAGATCGTCTTTTTTGACTCAATGAGGACAATCCACAATCTACCTTGCAAAACTAAAACATCAATTCTTCCTCGTAAAATCTCCTGATTATCTCCCTGTGCTTCAATCTCAACGGATACCTCGGTTTGAAATCTGTAAGGTGCTTGATAAAAACCCGCAAGTTCCAGTAATGGTGAAAGAACGACCATTTTGACAGTTTCTTCTAAAAGATTGCCATAGGAGATTTGGTAGAGATAATTTTGTCGAACTTGTGCCAATCTTGTTTGCTCTGCTTCACTTAATGCAGGTAAATCAACCATCCATTCGGTAAAAAATTGACTATCTTCACTAAGTGTTAAACCTAGTTTTTCTTTGACTTGACGGAGGGTAGTAATTTTTTCTGCAATGGCTATGCTTGTGGTCATGGTGGAATTTTCACTACTTGCTTAATTTCAGCATAGTGTACATGAACAAAGATGTACTCCATTTCGCTAAATCAGCTTTTGGATATCACCATAGGCACGGTAAAAGCAACCACTAACTGATTTACAAAAGTTAAGATTGTGAAAATGACTGCGAACCCATAAAGATGGTTGGAATCGCCATCACCATCAACATGATTAAGTTAGCAAACCAAAACAATACAACAATGCCAAAGCCCAATAATGTCAAATAGGAAAATGTTAATTGCGTAAATCCGTCTAGCAGTTGCCACAAGCGAAAAGCTGTGTAGAAAAAACCAATAGGTACAACAGCACTTGGCACTAACCACTTACTAAAAACGCTTTCAGATATGAGTTGCACAGTTACTACCAATAGGTAACTTCCCCAGAATACCCATGAAGGTGTTTGTCTCCAATCTAAAGCTAATAAGCAAATAGGTAACAAAACTCCAGTAACCAAGGCTAACTTGACCCACCATCGCAGAAATTGCCATTGCTTCTGAGTGAACCCAATTTCTGTAGTAAAAGGTAAACGTCGAGCTTTCACTCCAAACCCATAGCCAAGAGATAAGGTTGTTGCAATTAAAATAAACAATGTCAAAATCAATCCATTATTAACTGTCATTTGCTCAAAAATACTAATTTTCCTGCCCTTAGTTTAAACTAGCTCTAACCTCTTGCTCCACTTCGGCTGTCAATAATGATATTTCTCCTTCTACTTTTAATTATCGGTATGCAATGGACTTATGCTGCTCCAATCAGTTGTTGGTTAGAAGAAAAATATGCGATGGGCTTGCGCTCTACTGTCATGCGATCGCATAATTGTCCAATCTAAAGTTATGCACTCATGGAATGAACCAGAAATTAGATGAAAAACAAGCACGGTTTCAAAGTGAAAATACATCAAATCGCTTAGGACATATAGCTTCCAATTTAGCTAGGCTGAGAACTTTTTGTAACACTGCTTACCCTGAAGCAGTTGAAAGTGTGGCAGATGAAACCATGTGTTTTATTGAGTGGACAGCTTCAGAAATTGAACCGGAATATGCTGAAGAATTGGTTAATATTCAAGTCCAGCTAGCTAGGTGGAAATTAAAATTTAATAGCCTCTGGTCTAATGAGAGCGAACGCAAAAATATGTCTGACCAAGCTAGTGCTTGGTCAGAACGAGTATTAGATATATCAGGGTTATTGTCCGAAACAATCTAAAATTTGATTATTTCAATTGAGGTCGTTGCGATTAGGTGTTGGCGATTGAAGTACCTCAGAAAAACGCGAATACTTAACTTCATCGGTAGGAGGATAATCCGCAGATACAGCAATTAATCCAATTTTGATATCCTCGAAATAAATCACACCCCCAATACGCCGTTCAACTTGGAAAGGGGCATGAAAAAAATGATATTCTGCAATGTAGATTGGGAGAAAATTAGTAATCTTTATTGCCCTACCAAAAATCTGCTGAGAAGTCTTGTGCAAAACAGTATGTAGATATTCATTATCTGAAGGCTCACCCAGTTCAGTAAATTCTAGATGATCCGCAAAATTATCCATATAAAATGACCAGATTTTGGACAAGTCTGCTTCAGAAGTCAATTTTTGCTTGAGTTCTTGCAATCGGTTGATGTTCATTTTCTTATTTTACTTTTTACATTGACGATATTTGATGTAATAAACCAAACCACGGTAAGCAAGATCAAATGAGTCAACAGTTGCTATTCCCTGACCACTGGCGACCATTGCAGCATTCAACTGCATATTTACATTATCGCCACAAGCTGACCATGCACCACGCATACTTACTAATTTATCTCGAACGTTGTAGTCAGTTTCGCCTCTAAATGTTCTAGAAAAAACAGAGCCACGCTGACCAGCAAAAAAATACTCTATTCTTAGTCTTCCTATTGTTTTAGGTGCAACATATCCTCGATAATCAACATCATAGATAGAAATTTGAAAACCTTGAGGAACTTGAATTGGAATACTAAAGGTACAGCTTTTGCGTGATTCTGTTGCTTGATTTCCTAAAGCGACAAATTTATCGAATAAAATACTTAACTCTTGTCCGTCAGGACTAATGCTGACACTAGCAGATCCTTGAGGGCAACCGTTACCGCCATATTCTGAGTCTTTAATTTTAACTTTGTCCTTAGCCAAGGTTGCTTCAATAGAAAGCATCATTAGCGTAGCAGTAATCAAAAAAGCTGGAGTGAATTGAAGAAATATATTTTGAAAGTTTTGACGATTCATAATTTCTTATTCAACGAAAATACAGAATGTAAGAATGCAGGAGTCAGAATACAGGAGTCAGAATAGTTTAAATTCTCATATTTGATGAGTAAGCTAATATTCCTACACCCTGATTAATTCTGATTTCTGACTCCTAGGTACTCAATTCTTGCACAGAATTAATTGTGACCAGAGTTAGAATAAAGCTAAGAAAAAGAGAAAAATGCAGGAACAGCCTCGGAGAAAAAAAGTTTTAAATTTAAAAGCGTTATTAACTTAGGAAATTAAATGACAATAAATTACGTTAACCGGAAAAGACAATTATACTATCTTCATGAAGGTACTACTAAAACTGGTAAGCCAAAGTATTTCTTTTCAATGAAAAGCGAAGGGAATTTATTAAAAACTATACCAGATGGCTATGAGATTTACGAAAATCCTAACGCTCAGGTTTTTCTACGAAAAGTCCAGCCTAAAGTTATCACTGATGAAGAAAAAGCAATTGTAGAAGCAGGAATCAAGGAATTTTCTAATTTACAAGATTACCAAATAGATATAAAGAAAGAAATAATTACTGTATACACCCCGGATCAAGATGTTAACCTTTTGTCAAGATTGATAAATTTTTCTTCATCGGATAAATTAAGTGAAGCTCAAAATATACTGAAGCGTTCTATCTCCTATTCACCAATGCTTCGTTTTATTTTAATTGATGAACAGAAGCGAATATTTATGACCCAAAGATATTGCTTCTTGGGAAGAATTGATGATTGGATAGATATAGGGAAACAAGATGGTATTCAGGAGCTTGTGGAAAATTATGTCAAGCATCTGGGGCAAGAGTCCTTCTTTGAACTTCATTAGGGTGACACTAGGATTTGAGGAATTATCTTATACATCAATTGTTAAATAATTTCTTATTTTTCTTCGCTCGGATACCAACCTGCGGGAATGACTTTAAAATCCCAAACATCTTTAAATAAATATATACGACCTACCATTTCCGATGGAGACAGTAGATTTTTATCCCCTTCTCTCCAATCTTTCTTGTCAACAGTTCCCATAACTACGTAGTTATTACCGATGGTTTTGGGATTGTTTTGAATAAAAGCAGCAGCCATCAATGGCTCAATTTCTTGCTTTTTAGCGATAATTAAGTCACAGCTTGGGCAATATTTACACTGTTTGTTCAACAAAAATAACTGTTGTGGTTCAATATGAATGACTAAAGAAAATTTACGAACTTTTGTCTTCATTTCACATTTTGGACATTTAGTAAAAGCACAGTCTTTATAAGGATTTAAAAAAATCTGTGTCTTTGTTTTAGAGATTTAGGCTTTGTTGTATTGGAATTATTTTTAGGCATTGCATCAATTTGAATAATAATCAGACATTCAATATTTTACTAATGATAATTTGCAGCAAAGCATTTATTTTCTGCGGTTACCAAGGTAAAATTTGAGTTTGATAATAAGATTTTAAAAAATCAACAACTTGTAAAAAATATATCTCAATATAAGCATATACATCCCAAGTTCTCAGCATTTCTTCTATCTGTTCAGGGGTAGCAGCCTCACAAATGATTAAAATCAATTGTAATTAATCCTACTGAGCAATTAATAATATCAATTTATACAATACTTGGATTTACTAAACAACTATTTTTAGCGCGAAGCATCTATTGAAAGAGTTAATGCTATATTAGTACAAAAGAACTATAAACGACTTTGTAATAGCTTCAATTGCAACAGCTATTAACAGTTTGTTATGGAAAAATTGAGGAAAGTTATGACAGATTCTAGTTCCTTGCTTTTGAGTTATGAAGAATTATTACAAAATCACGCAAGTCAATTTGATCCACAGATTGCTTCTTTGCAACAGTTAGTGGAAACAAGAATGCAAGCAATTCGTAATGCAGAACAGACGTTAGTAGAAGCGCAAGCAATAGAACTCAAACGAATTACTGATGCTTTGGCTAGTGATGCTCGTTGTTTGTTGTCAACATCAAAACTAAAAACATTTGTGCAAGAGTTAAAACAAAGTAAAAGTAATAATTGGTACACGCGCAAATCCGAATTTAGTATTGCAGAAGATCCAAATACTTGGTTATTGGCGACGCTTGAACTACCGATAGGTTTGAGCAACTACCAAACTCACGAAGACCTTAATGGTTATGATGACGAACGCAACTTTATTGGGTATAGCTATACTTTGTCTTTAAGATTAGGCTCCGCCGAGCGTTCGGTGGAAATACCATCAAAACGCATATATAACGTAAACGAATCTAGGGAAACTTCTGCTAAAGAACAGATTGACTATTATATTTCTGGGGAAGTAGAAGATTTGTTAGAAGAGATAAAATATACAGAGGAACAAAAACAGCAATTAGCAGCAGAAATCAGCACATTAATAGGGTATTCTACAAAAATATTTACTCTTAAACCTAGAACTGCAATTTTTGAATATTCATCAACATCGGAGGGCTGATGGAATTGTATTTGAGCTTGTCAGTTTATGGTGGAGTCTCAACCCGTGAAGCCTTAACAATATTTTGGAATGCGGGAATCCGGCATACTGAACTGGCAATTGGGCCTAAACCTGATGCTGATGCCACACAAGCAATTGAAGACTTTAGACAAATGGGAATGGTCTATCGAGCGCATCATGCTTTTGTTTGGAGAGAGCGCCACTATCCTTTCAACCTAGCTCAACCTCAAGATTGGAAATATTTTGAGCATCTGACAGACTATTTAGCTAGTATCGGGATCACAGCTTATTCAGTACATGGAGGAAACTTTTCTAAGACTACCGAACGTGCCAAAGCATACACAACATTCGTAGAAAACATTGACTATCTTTATCAGCTTTGTATAAAGCGAGATATTGTTCTGGGTGTAGAGACAATGTATCCTACACACCCTATCAGTTCTGTAGAGAATCTTTTGGACAATGCTACCGAGTTGGCTCAATTTTGCCAAGATGTTCCACAAATCAAGATAGTTATAGATTTGGCGCATCTGAACATTTGGCATCACAAAAACGAAGTAATGCTAAATCAATGGTTGGGACTCCCATTAGAGAGACTTTTAGAAATTCACATTTCTGACAATGATGGACGACAAGATATACATTCGCGGATTACAGACAATACTTGGTGGTTATCTCAGATTACTAATTTTCCGAAGGGAATTCCCTTGGTGTTAGAGAGCCGATTAAATCGATTGCCTGTTTCAGTAGTAAAGCAAGAGTACGAGCGGATCGCTGCTTTAAATCTCAGATAGTTCACTGATAATAGTTTGTATCAACCCGTTTATATTCTGTAGTTGCCAAGGCCAAAGCCCTACTGAGCGAAATCTTTCAAGTGCCGCTTGATATGACTGTTCACCATTATATTCTTCCTCAATATACTGATTATTGTGATAACCATAAATCAAACAGCTTGCATCAATTGCTTTCAAAAATGGTTCGGGTGCAGTTACAGAATTTAAACTTTTAAAAGACTCACTAATATATCTATGTATATAGTTAAGAAAATTATCAATTTCTTGGCGTATGAACTCTGAACCAAATACTTCACTCTGGATTCTAGCAGGTATATCTGATTCATCTTCAAATACTTTATATATTCGATAATATATCCAGCCTTTAGCATCAAAAATATGCAGTAGATAGAAAAATTTTCCTACTGTTTTATTAATAGTTAGTAAGAGTGGGAAACTAAAAGAGCCTTTGGAACTATCAAATGAATCACTGCTATTGCCAAATAGCCAAGTTAACGTGATAAACGACTGTGCTAGGTTCAAATTATCTTTGTTGTTATTTTCAAACAAGTAAATATTGTTGTAAAATGAGGAATTATCTTTAATAGAAAGACTATTTTTTTGCAGTTTTCTATATTCATAGCTATCTAATCTCCACAATTCATATTTAATTTCTTCCAATTTAAACTCGAATTTGATTCGCTCTTTAATTTGTCTAACTACTTGCTTCATATGTTTTGAATCAATTTAGTAAGAGTCATGTAGTATTAATGTACTATAACATCGTTTAAATTTATTTTTTCCGACAAAACTAATGAAAATCCCCGTTAATGACACTTGCCACTGCTCCAGGCAATCGTTCATTTCATAGAAGATGGTAGTATTTAAGGGTGTTTATCGTGGCGTTTAAGATGGCAATAGAAATGTATCCATCATCCTTTCATTGCGACTGTGGACATGGATCGTATTTCTTTGAGAGTACGGTCAGGGATATGGAAAAATTGAGCGCAACCAAACAAGTCACTTTAAGCGACACAGAAGATAACAAACACAAAATTGTTTTTTCTCAGGGGAAGGCGATAGAGATGATTTGCCCCAAACTAGGAAACTGCAAATTGACACTCTCCGCCCTATAAGGGCGAAGATTCTTCATTCATAGACCCAACTTGCTTATGCAGGATTTCTCCAGCACAAGTAGAGGTCGAATCTCCTGAAGTGTTCGGATCTAAGATCCAAGAGTAAAAGGTTCAAAAAATAGACGCATCTATGTTCTTGTGGCTGTGTCATGGATAGAGATGAAAACGCAGCTAGGAATATCCTTAGTCGAGGATTGGGTACGGTAGGGCATACCGGAACTTTTGCGCTAGACGCAAGCAACGCTTGGGGAGATGAAACCTCTACTCTTGTTGGTGAAAACCTGCATGAGCAAGTTATGTCTTAGATCCAAGAATCCCCGTCTCTTTAGAGCGGGGAGTGTCAATTTCTGACAAAGTTAGACGGGTCTTGATCTCGTCGATGCTTAGTGGGAATAGGGTCTGGCTGCCCATCACCTGCAAGAGCTGCGGTTTTCTCCAGGGATGTCCTCAATCGCTTGGCTGCATAGATAGACATATCTCTAGGTACATTAATGCGATCGCGTAAATATCTTAGAGCTGCATCAGATCCAGATGGAGGTACACAGTCTTCACCTGTCATCATATGTGTTAAAGCACAACGTAGGGCTTGATCAAATAATTGATCATCTAAGGGGTTGACTCGGATAATATTGATGCGGTGTTCGATAGTTCGTTGAAGAGCTTCCATGCGGGAGTTTTCGGGTTCTGGATAAGTAACATCTGGTAGCCCAAACCAGGGACCATTATCTACTCGCGTTTTATTGAGAAGCATCTGAGTTTCGCCGTTTTCCCAACAGCCCCCCATTTGGGGCGGCAAATCATGTACATGGGTGTGAAAGTCACTCTGGGTACCGCAGTATGTCGGTCGGCTTTCCATTGCCGTAAACCATGCCCTCAATCGAGGGTTTTCCTCCCGCAGTGAATAGCCTTTGTAGTAGTAAAGGCTTGCATTCATTCGTTCTACATAAGGCGTAAAAATCACATCAACGATGCCAAAGCTATCTAAAAAATAAGGGCTTGGGGTGCGACCCAGTGCCTCCTCGACCTTAGCCACCACTCCGACAAATTGTTCTCGGTTGCGTTTTTCTTGTTGAGAGGAAATTGTTGGATAGCACAGCCAAGCGCACCAGGCTCTAAATAAAAGTCGTTCTAATTGACGTAGAGGAAGCACCCTGCGGTCTTCCATACCTTGGCTCAATGGCTCAAAAACCTTTTCCAAAGCAATCAAAATGTCATCACTTTCCTTAATAATCTGTCCATCTAGCTCAATCGCGGGGAGCATTCCTGATGGTACTTTACGTTTGTACCAACTTTCTTTCTCCCCATAGCAGAACATTGTCACTTTTTCGATGCGGTAGGGAATCTGTTTTTCCTCTAGCCATAACCAAACTTTTTGACAGTAAGGACACCAGGCGTGGTTATCACGGTACAGCGTTACCCGTACATCCGATTCGGGCTGACCAAACAAGCGCAACCGGGCTTTAGCGTTGGTGAGACCATTAACGGGATCTATTTGATAATCCGTGAGGGTTTCTAGTTCTTGCCAGCTTAAGGGTGCGATTGTCATAGTGTAAGTTGCGTAGGGCAATACTTAGGACTTTTCTTGACTCTACAATATTTTCAATTACACTGAATTTAACAAAATCAGCTAATATCCCCAACTAACCTTTGTTCATTAACTAAGTGGGAGATTTGGGGTATCTCTGGTTCTAGGGTTTGGCAAACCTTTTCCTGGTCACAGTCCAAAATCTTGGCTTCAACTTCCTCAAAAGAAAATTACGGACAAGTAGCAATCATTTGCGTTTCCTCTGATACTTATAGTTGCAGATAGCTATTGATTTTGTCAACTAAAGATTGCATAATATGGCAAGCCAAGAAGGAACACAAGAGGTTGTAATGTTACCACTGAGCGAAGTGGGATCTATTAAGTGGACAGAGGAGCGAGGACAGAAAATGCGTTCCTTGCGTGGCGATATGCCATTGGTAACTTTGTCCAAAAGGCTTGCAGAGCATGATGTAGAGATTTCACGGCAATATTTGCACAAAATGGAGACATATTCCGATGTCAAAGGAGCTTCTCCAGAAATTGTCACTGGCTTATGTAAAGTATTTGGCTGTAGTTTAGCTGAAATACTGTGTCTGAAAGAAACCAAAATTGTGCAATTAGGGGTTGACAAATGCAACCTTTAGTTGCATGATAGTAATCAAGGGCAAAGGAAAGCAAACCGCCTGCACCAGAACGCAATCAAGGGTTTGCAAATATCACGACGGATTAAACCAGTCAATAACTCAGGGCTAAAGCCACTGAGCTTGTAAAGAACAAACTTTACGTGTTTGACTAGCCCACTGAGACTAATCCTGATACGCACTTCCAAATGCTTCCCCAGTTTGGATTATATGCAAGACTGTTTGTTCAGTCGTTGGTTAAAGACAAGACATTTTGGATTAGTTGGGCGAGGGGACTTAAACTTGTCTTGGAAAACCGCTCCACTTGGGCAAAGCCCTTGGCGCAGCCTCTCGTAGAGAAGACCGCGTTTTCCGCTTACTCCAAGGATTATCTCTTTGTGCGAGTACCCGTAATTTCAGCCGACAATAAACCTTTAATGCCGACAAAACCTAGTCGTGCTAGACGTTGGATAAAAGAAGGTAAAGCAATTGGCAAATTCAACAAATTAGGAATATTTTATGTTCAACTGACAATTAACCCATCTGATACCCAAACACAAGAAATAGTTATTGGGTTAGACCCAGGAAAAATGTTTTCCGGTGTAGCAGTTCAATCTGGAAAATATACACTACAAATGCTGCATCTAGTTCTACCATTCAAAACAGTTAAAGACAGAATGGAACAAAGGTCTATGATGCGTCGTGGTAGACGTGGGAGAAGGATTAACCGCAAGATATCTTTTAAAAAACGCAGTCATCGTCAAGCAAGATTTGATAATCGTCGCAACTCAAAACTACCTCCAAGTATACGAGCAAACAAAGATTTAGAATACCGGGCAATTAAACTTCTTTCTGAAATCTACCCAGTAAAAACAATTGTCGTGGAAGAATTAGAAGCGCGAGGTAGCAAAAGTTTTAGCCCTGTAATGGTAGGTCAGCGATATCAAATTAAGCGTCTGTCTGAACTTGCTAAAGTGGAATTAAGAAAAGGATGGGAAACATCGAACCTTCGTAAACACTTAGGCTTACACAAAGAAAAGTCTGATAAGTCTTTACAAGTCCCAGAAACTCATGCAGTTGATGCTGTAACTTTAGCTAGCTCAGAGTTCATTAAATATCAAACATGGGAGGGTACGAAAAGTCATGGTGCATCATGGATAGGAACTGTAAGTATTACTGAGTCACAATTCACTATTTTACGTCGTCCTCCAATTAGTCGTAGACAACTACATTTAATGATTCCTTCAAAGGGTGGAAATAGACGTAAATATGGAGGCACTGTAACCAGACACGGCTTTAGAAAAGGTGATTATGTTGAAGCTACTCAAGGAAGCAAAATCTTTTTTGGGTGGGTAAGTGGAGATACAGACAAACAAGTTTCTGTTAGTGATGCTGACTGGAAAAGGTTAGGTCAATGTTCTGTTAAGAAAGTCAAGTTGTTGAGACGCTCAACTGGTCTAATTATCAAAGCGGTTAAAACCGCTCGCGTCGCTTCCCTCTCAGCACTAAAGTGACTGAGTTTCCCGCATACCGTGAGGTCTTATGAAAACTGAAGTGCCGCCGGGAAAAGTAGCCGGAGCTAAACCGGGATGGACGGAAGAAAACTTGTAACGCTCAAGCCACCGGAGATGATTCCGATGACCTACCAAGTCTCAAAACTGGTTTTGAAAACTTCCATCAAGAGAAGCGATCGCCCCACTCCAAAAATCTTTGTATCAATCATGACACAAACTTTGACAGATAAATCGAGTGCAATTCTCTTGTCCGATACAGAGCAGGTATTGCAGATTTCGGGATATAGGCTGGTGTTATACCAATTCACAATTCGCAATTCGCAATTCGCAATTCGCAATTAAGTTTAAATAAAACTATGAGTGACTCAATGGCAAAATATGAATAAAAATATTTCTCTGACTGATAGAAGCAAATCATTGGCAATAAGAATAGTGAAAGCCTGTACGTTTTTAGATGAAAAACCTGGAGTTTGTCGGACATTATCGAAGCAATTACTTAGAAGTGGTACTTCCATTGGTGCAAATATTAGAGAAGCTCAATCTGCCCAATCCGACAAAGATTTTCTGAATAAATTGGAAATAGCACTTAAAGAAGAAAGAGAAACTGAATATTGGCTAGAAATATTGATAGAATCGGAGCTAATTGAAAAAAGTAAGTTTGAGCTTTTACTTCAAGAAACTAGAGAAATTGGAAAGATTCTCGTAGCTTCCACCAGGAAAATTAAAGATAAATTAAATAATCTTAACTAATTGCGAATTGCGAATTGCGAATTGGGTTGTAGCTGGGATTGCTGTTTGAGCATTCAACGCACTGGTCGAATGCAGTAGATCGAATCAAATATGGTGAACCATTGGAGGCTGCTGTGGGTCTGGAGGACTTCATGCGCGTAGCGGGGATTGTGAGGGGAGGGCAAAGCGAACCAGAGGAAGGGATTGCAGCGTAAAATACAGGTGGGGGCTGCAAAATCAATAAAATGGTGAGCTACCCACCAGATAAAAAAATGTTTACCCCTGAAAGGAAGTAGGCCATGTTTCAACCTTTAGTTGAGCCAATAACCTTTGAAGAGTTTCTGGAATGGAAACCAGAAAATGGTCGATATGAACTGCACAAAGGAGTGATAGTCGAAATGCAACCAACAGGGGATCATGAATTAGTCAGAGGATTTTTGATTAGGGAAATCAACTTTGAAATTCGGAGATTAAAACTTGCATATTCGATACCTTCTCAAGCTTTAGTGAAAGCAGTAGACAAAAAATCTGGTTACATTCCCGATGTGTTGGTATTAAATCTGCCTAACTTAATTAATGAACCATTGTGGAAGAAATCATCAACAGTTTCTAAAGAGGAATCAATACCATTAATCATAGAAGTAGTCAGCACAAATTGGCGTGACGATTACTTCCTAAAATTTGGGGAATATGAAGAAATGGGGATTCCCGAATATTGGATTGTTGATTATGCAGCTCTTGGTGGCAAACGTTTTATTGGCAGTCCTAAACAACCAACAATATCAATTTATGTTTTAGTTGAGGGAGAATATCAGCTAACTCAGTTTAGAGGAAATGATCAAATTAAATCACCGACTTTCCCAGAACTAAGCTTGACTGCTAATCAAATTTTTGAAGCTGCTTTGGGAGAGTATTAATCAACAATAATTAAACCAGCACCACACATCAAAAATGCAAGCGGTTTGTTAATAACAGACCGCTTTTTGTATGGTGATGAATCTCAAAAGCTTCGCTAAAAACAGGTGAAGTTAACCGTTTAAGCGAAATGAGATTTGCAATTTTTGTCAACAGTATTTCGAGTGACTTACTGCAACTGGGATGCAGTAGAAAACTTAAAATTTTGGAGAAAAAAATGAAAACTTCTGTGAATGATACCCATGCTTGTTTGAGGTTTGTAAAGAACATGGGTGGACGAGTTAAGTTATCTAGAATTACATTCAGCCATTATGTGATTCAAAGTTTAGTAAGTCAAAATCTTGCCAAAATTATTAACACAGGGACAGGATTTTATTTGGAAGTAGAGGCGAAAAATGAGTAAACCCAAACCTCCTATTGTGAAATATCCTATCAAATGGCAAAGAGGTATTTCCCACAAGATAGTCTACCGAACCATCAAAAATATTCAACACCTAAAAAATAGTCAACAGTTAGGAACAGCAACAATCAACAATCAATCTCGAATGGTTCGCAAAGAAGGGATTTATTGGGTTGTTGTGTAGAAAGCTGGAATAGCTTCGCTAAAAAAAAGTGAAAATAGTGAGGTACTGAATAATGGTACAAGCAGTTGCTAACAGTCAAGCATTTTTGGAGAATGCGGTAATTCAAAGACATGACTTTTCAAAATTAAATAAAACTCGGATTAGGTTAACAATTAAGCTGAAGAAAGCCACAAAATCAAATGCTCCCAAATGGACTGATGTGTTGAATGAAGGCGAAGAATCAGACTTGCTGAAGGTAAAATCTTCGGAAGTCGGGCTAAAGGGCATCAAAGTATTCAAAGCACTTGAGGAAGCAGCTAGTCAATTACGCCAAGAGATTGCATCGGTGCAAGAGTGGATGAGTGCAGATAACGGTGATTGGGTCTGCCCTATAGACCTCGCTCCCTTGGTCTGGAGTCAGTTACTCAATATTAGAGATGCGATCGCACCAACTTTACGTGCTGGACTTGCTGATAGTTATGAACAGGGACTGGCAGACTATACAGCACGTATTGACAAATTCATCTCATTGAATGTCTGGGAACTACCCCAAGATAAACAAGAGGAAGTGAAGGCGAATCTGATCAAGGCATTCCCGACTTTGCCTGAGTTAGAAGACTATTTGCAAGTAGTCATCGGTCGTCCGGTGATTATCCCAGCATTGTCCGAGCAACTCAACCAGCAACAAGCCGAGTGTCTTGCTCAGATCAACCAGTTCATCAACCAGTACGACCAAAACTTAGAACAACGACTCAAGGAAGCAGCAGTCGCCGGTGGTGAACAACTAGCCGCACAGTTGTTGGAAGAACTAGCCGACTGGCAACCTGGAAGAAAACCCGTGCAGTTCAAACGGAAGATGCAGAAACATCTTCAGAAGGTGCGAGTGCTGCTGGCGAATGCTAGTCCTGAAGCTGGCGGTAGTCTGCAAGAAATGATGGAGCATCTGGATTCCATCGTTAATGACCCAGCGATCGCTCTAAAGAATTTGGGTGTGGATGGGCGCACTCAGTTGCAGCAGAAGATTGATTCCATTTACTCCAAACTCGTAGACGAGCAGCGCAATCTGCAACAGTTAGCAAGCAACGATGTTGGGTTAACTCAAGCCACTGTTAAGTCTCTCAAGTTCCGTTGACAAAAAGTGCAGTGCTTGTGAGTCTTACTCATGAGCATTGCACCAAAGCTAGTATTTCAGGTTTCATCATGTCACATTTTTCCAAAATTGCAGTCAAATTTAAAGACCAATCCTGTCTGGTCGAAGCATTGCAGAGATTCGGTTTCTTTCCCATGTTTCACGACAAGCCGGTGAATCTATACGGATGGCATGGGGACAAGAGAGAACAGGTAGCTCACATCGTTGTACCCCGAAACCAAATCTCCAGCCTCAGCAATGACTTGGGCTTTTTCTGGAATGGGACTGAGTACGAATGCCTGATCAGCGAATATGACCAAGGCGCAGGAATAGCAAAAGCAGGACAAGGACTTGGTGCGAATTTCTTGCCCAAGCTGCAACAAGAGTACATCAGTCTCTATCTGCCAAAACTTGCTACGCAATTGGGCGGTGAAGTCGTAGCAACCACAACTAAGGGGTTTGTAACTACTGTTCGCGTTTCAATACCAACTCAAGCAGTTAGGAGATAATCTATGTCACATTTTACACAAGTTAGAACCAAACTAAGCAACAGTAAGTGTTTAGTGCAAGCTCTAGAGGATCTAAAACTCCAACCCCAAGTCCACGAAACAGCACAGCCACTCACAGGCTACTATGGGGATTCTCAAGGACAGAGTGCAGAAATCATAGTCAGTGGTCGCACAATCAACGCCCGTGCAGATATTGGTTTTAAGTGGAACTCTATATCTGGCGTGTATGACGTAATCCACGATGAATATGAAACTTCCCCCCGACTTGGTGAAAATTTCTTCAGCCACAAGTTAATGCAGACTTACGGGCGACGGATGGTATTAGCCAAAACTGAAGAATTACGCGAAAAATTTGGCGAATGTTCCATAGAAGAAACCACCAAAGGGTCAGTACAAACCATGCGATTGACCTTTGCTGGACATCAAGAAGTTAAACAATACGCACGGAGGTAAGTATGGAACGCTTAATACTGATACATTTTGACAGCAAAACTGGTGAAGTGCGAGTAGAAGCGGAAGGTTTCGAGGGTTTGTCGTGTTTGGAAGCGACGCAGCCGTTTGAGGAAGCATTGGGAATTGTGGAAGGCGAACGAGAATTTAAGCCGGAAGCTCAAACCCAGCAGCTTCGGACTAATGCCAATCATCAGACGCGGTTACGCCAATAACTGAAGAAAGGGGGTGAAATTCCCCCTCATAAGATCATGAACGAGTTACCGAAAGAATATCCGTTTATCCACATATATGCACAGCAAAAAGCACATCAACCAGTGATCATCAAAGCAAATACTGAGGGCTTGTGTGTGCTGCTCAATGCCATAGTAACGGCACTCGCACACCGAGATTGTCACGGTGTAGCGGAGGTATTTTGCGGCGATGCCGAAGCCTATGAAGTGATTGTGCAGTTGGTTTCGACTCACAAAAAACTCGAACCATTACCATATAAGGATTCAAAGCAATGAACCTAAATAATATCTTTGCCACCCTGGACTCTCAAATTCCCATAGTGGCGTTAGAAGTTCTCTCGCCAGAAGAAGCCACAATTATCCAGTGGTTGACAGCCAATGCACACGAGAAATTGGAATCTGCGGTATTCTTCTGGAATCTGGGAGTATCGGGATTAGAACAGTGTGAGATTGCCTCTGATGGTGGGTTGGTATTTAAAGCAGTCCCAGAGTATAAAAAACCAGCCCACGCAGATCCGTTGCTGTACATTTTCGAGTACATTAACAGTTTTGATGGGAATGGTGTATTCATCCTGGGTGATGTCCATCCCTTTGTAGGCAAGAACTCGCCTCAACTGAGTTGGGAAATCCTCACCAGAGTCAAGAACCTCTATCACCGACTCAAACCTACTGAGAAACGAATCATCTTTCTGGGTCAAAACATTGAGTTGCACGAGTCTTTGGTGCGGTTGATTCCCTTTGCAGAAGTGCCACTGCCAACGGTTGAGCAAGTCCAGGAGCATTTGGAATCGTACTTGCAGTATTTGAAGGAATCAGCTTCCGAACAAGAAGTGAGTTTCCGAATCTTGCTGTCGGACGACAATAAAGAAACTTTAGCACGGGCAGCTTTAGGTCTAACTCTGGAGGAAATTAGCGATTTTCTAAGGCTGACTGTTAAGGAAAGTTTGAGTAGCAATGGCATTACGATTGATGCCAGCATTATTGGCAAGGTGGTCAATTACAAAACCCGGCTGCTGTCTCAGATGGGCATCGAGTTGGGGAAACCTGCAACAATCCCGTTTGGAGGACTCGATTTACTACGCGAGTGGTTGCAACGGCGGCGACGATTATTCACGCAGGAAGCGCGATCGCTCTCGTTACCACAGCCTAAAGGTGTGCTACTAGCTGGCCCACCAGGAACGGGTAAGTCCCACTGCGCCAAGAACATCGCCAATATCCTTAATCTACCACTACTTCAGCTTGACATCGCCTCGATGCTGGGTTCTCTGGTGGGTGAATCTGAGGGGAATGTTCGCCGCGCTTTAAAGACAGCCTCCGCTATTGCACCGTGCGTTTTGTGGGTTGACGAAATTGAGAAAGCCTTGTCAGGTCAGGGTGATGCCAGTGGAGTCAGTCAAAGAATCCTGGGAAATATCCTCACATTTATGAGTGAGTGTACAGCCGGGGTATTCGTTGTAGCAACCTGTAACGACCCGTCAGCATTACCAAGTGAACTCAAGAGAAAAGGCAGATTTGACGAAAATTTCTTTGTCGATTTGCCGTCTGAGCCTGAAAGAGCGCAAATTCTGAAGATTCATCTGGAGAGATTTGGCATCAGCGTTGAGGACGAGTACCTTGAGGCAATCGCCGCCAATACCGCGAAGTTTTCCGGCGCGGAACTCGAAACCCTGGCATCTGAAGCCGCATTACTGGCATTTGATCAGGGACGACCTCAAAAGGTAACACTTGCAGATTTAGAGACTTGTCAACAAACCATCACGCCACTTGCTGTCCAGGATGCGGCTTCTGTTGAGCGAATGCAAGCTTGGGCGAAATCTGCCAGAGCAGCTTCTAGTGCTGTGCCGACAAAAGCAGCTAAGTCATTGCGAACTTCTCGATTTAATCTGAACTGATTAATCAAGCGATCGCTTCTACATAAATACAGAAGCGATCGCTTCGCGGATAGTTTTTAGAATAACTCAAGAAGAGAATTATGTGATAAAAATCATTCTCACTATACATTCACTCCGCCAGTTAATTACACCCCAGAAGCAGTCGAAGCTGGAAACAAAAATGTAGAAATTTTAAACGACTCAAATCTTAGTGAAACAGACAAGAAAAATGCTGTCTGGTCAGTTTTGAATAAGCAATAAATCAAGGAGCAATCAAATGTCGAAAGATTTAGCTAGATCAGCAGAAGCCTCACACCCACTCTTAGGGGTGTGAGATGAATGCGCGGGAGTGGAGAGATATAGTAATTAATGCTTTTTGGCGTAGCCAAAACAATTAATTGCTATGTCGAGCCATGACCAATATTCATTCTGGACTGTTTTGATTTTCAATATATTCTTTAAGCTTTGAAATAGTCACTCCACCGCAGCTAGCTACATTGAGGAGAGCCATTCCAAAACGCATCTTTCCAGAAAAACTTTTCTAGATGTTCGGCATATTCTTGACGTAATTTGATGTAGCATTACATCATAAAACCCATTTAGTTAACAGGATGAAAGTAACCTACCAGTACCGATTAGAGCCAGAATTAAATCAGAAACTAATTCTTAACGAATGGTTGAGGATTTGTCGGTACTGGTATAACCGCCAATTAGGTGAACGCTTCTCTTGGTGGGAAAATAACCGCCATGCTGTAAATAGTTGCCCAATCTTTGTCACTAGACTCCCTGAGTTACTAGACCGACCTAACTACTACAGTCAGAAGCTTCAGTTACCAGTCATCAAAAAAGACTTGAATATTGTGCAATGGTCGGGCGAATTACTTGATTTCAAATGTGTAGATTCAACTGTTCTACAGGATGTTTGTAAGCGAGTTGATAAAGCTTTCGAGCGTTTTGTGATTGGTGATTCTAGTGGTAAACGTTCTGGAAAACCACGCTTCAAAACTGAGGCGAGTTTCAAAACCATGACGTTTGCAACGGCTAATAATGAATGGATAAAGTTAAAACGGATAAACTGGTTCTATATTCGTTTGCCAAAATTGGGGATGTTTAAGGTTCGGATGCACCGACCCATACCTGACGGATTTAACCTTAAACAAATTAGCGTTACAAAAAAGGCTGACGGCTGGCATATTCAGATGGTATTAGAGGATGTATCTGTACCGAATCAAACGACCAATTTTATCCCTAATTGGGACAACTCAATGGGGATTGATGCTGTTTTGCAAGGCGATGACTATCTTGCAACTTCAGAAGGTGAAAAACTCCCATCTTTAAAGCCATTACGTAAGAATCAAGCCAAGCTAGACCGTATTTCCATCAAACGAAATAGACGCAAGCGCGGGTCTAAATCTCGTCGTAAGTTGGCAAAACGTGAAGCTAAACAGCATCAAAAAATTGCTAGAAGTCGAAAAGATTTTCAGTACAAAACAGCCCATCAGCTTGTCAGAAGTGGAAAGAGATTTTTCTTTTACGAGGATTTAAACCTCAAGGGGTTAACCCGCCGGAATAAAACGAAACAGGACGACAATGGAAGATATCTTCCTAACGGACAATCCGCTAAGTCAGGACTAAATAAGTCATGGGCTGATGGTGCATTTGGACAATTCTTTGAAATTCTGGAGTGCATAGCCGCAAAAGCTGGTGCTGTAGCAATTTCACAGAACCCACAATATACTTCAATGGTTCTCAGTTATCGCAATGAAATTATTTTTACGGATTGTGGTATCAGAGAATACTGGGACGAAGCACAATCTTTGATGGTTGACCGTGATATTAATGCAGCAGTCAACTTGAAAAGACTAGGGTTGGGCATTTTCCCTAGTATAAAACGCCGTAGTGGGAAGATAAACATAGTTGGAACTATGGATGATAGTACCACGAAGGAAATCCTTCATACCCTTCATCGGGCTGTTGGAAGCCTACACTGTAACCGCTTCGGTTCAGTGTAGGAGATGTCACTGACCTACTACGGACAAACTGCACGGATTGATCAACTGGTTGAAAAATACGGTGCATATCTGGAAAAACTCAATGCAGAAATAAAACTGTTGCTTCGTATAATTTTATCGACATATGTATTTAAGTGCGAGTTAGTTGAATATTCAATTACAAAAACATTAGAAGATTGCACTTTGATAATTCCCGAATCTAATTCACAAGATTTGAATGATATTTGCATTCAATTAGAGGGTCTAACTGTAGACGAAGCCGAATCAATTTTAGATGCTTTACAATATCAGCTTCACTGGGGCAATGCCCAAAAAATTATGAATTAGTAAGTAAAGAGGTGAACTAGAAATTTTAAGATGTTCACCTCCATAGAATTTAAATCCTCAAAAATAATGGAAATATATCTTGTTTTTGTTGACACACTTCGCAACAGCAATAAATTCTGGAGTGCCACAGTCGAAGGCAATCGATTGACTGTCGAGTGGGGGAGAGTTGGGTACAATTCCCAAACTAAAGTACATTCGTTAAATAGCTATCAACAAGCTGCTAATAAATACCATAGTTTAGTTGCTGAAAAGAAAGCTAAAGGCTACCAAGAGAGCCAGCCTCAGATAGACAGCAATCGCAATGTTGTAGAAATCAGAAGAGCGATACAACTACTCAATTTGTTGCACCCTCATGTTGCGAATCGCAATTTTAATGCTGGATACATTCAATTAATCAACGATTATCTGAAAATCGTTCCTACTCCCCTCGGAATGCAGATAGATCCATACAGGGTTTACCGGAGCGTTGCAGATGTGGAGCATCAAAGAGAATTGCTTAGTTCGTTGCTTGTAGCTGTTCCGCAGACTACCGTGATGGATAAAGCTGAACCACAAACCGTCAGCCTGAAGTCTATCAGCAAGAATTTCTGGCGGCATTTTTGAGTTTATAAATCAGAATTCAGGAATCAGAACAAGCGTTGTGAGGGATTTAGAAGAGGTGATAATTGTCAACCGCTAAATTTTAAATTTAGCGTGGTGTCTCATCACTTATTCATCTTCTGGTCGTATAGCATTTATGCTAAATTTTGACTCCTGAGTTCTGAATTATATTGTGATAATCTTTAGAGATTAGTGGAAAATATTGTCACAAAAAAGTTAAATCTTCTTGGGTCTACAACATCGAAAAACTATGGCGAGGGTTTATTAATCCAAGTAGCATGAAATCCATAGGGTACACGTTGAGGAATTAGCAACCGGGCTACAGGTTCAGCAGTAACATCTTGAGCATTCACTACCAACAATTCTGAAGTGTTTGCAACTTCATCGTGAACAAAAGTCATCAGCCAACCATCATCTTCAGAGGTGGCGTGAGGACGTGGTACAAATATAGACTCACCGCCATAACGTCCTTGACCAAATTCATGGATTTGGGATGTTTTCCTGCTAAAGTCGTATTTAATGATACCTGAAAATAAAGGCACAGGAGTGTCTGCACTTTGATTAACGTAGCCATAGCGGGTTTGCCGCCCTAAAAAGTTTTCATTAACGCGAGGAAATTCACCAGCCATATCATCTAAACTTGACTCAGATACAGCCCCAGTAGCCAGGTTAAATCGCCATTGATGCAGTCGTGGAATATTTGCATCTGGATCATTGACAGGATTAACATCCAACACAGAAGTAGAACTCATACGACAAGCAATCAGCACCACTTCATCACCTTCTTCAAAGGCGTTTAGGGTGTGAAAAACATAGCAAGGCAGACTCTCAAACCAGCGAATATTACTGTTATTCCCGTGACGAGGAAGAATACCAAAACGACTGGGACGATCGTTCTCAAAGCAGATCATTGGTTTTCTCTGCTGTATACGTTCCGGGCGGAAAGTCAGGGGTAAATCCATAAAAATTGTATAGTTTTCTGTGATGGCGAAATCATGCATCATCACAGGTGTGGGAATTTCAATTGGGACTGTCCACAACAACTCGCCTGCTGCGGAAACTATGCTGTATTGCAAATATGGTGGAACAAAAGAGTAGCCAAAGAACAGCATTTCATCCGTCATGGGGTCTACTTTTGGATGGGCAGTAAAAGAAGAACTCAGTTTGCCATTATAACGTCAGTTCGGGTTAAGACGATTTCGCTGCTAGTTATACGAAATAATAGGAGTTTCAGGCAACGATAGAATAATGGTTTGAGCTTATCCCGAACTCAGGTTAATAATAGTCTGTTTTGTCCTTCTTTACTTCCACAATATTAGACTTGAATCCTTACGAAAATTCTAGGTCATTCAAAAAGTTGCGATTGTTGGCAAATGGTGGGTGCAGAGATTGATATTTAATACAGATAAGTGTTAGATACAACGGAATTCTAAAAAGCTCTTGAGCTTGAGAATTCGTACTTTCTTGTAGAAGTATCCATAAATTTTCGGCTGCACCAACCGGCCAGTAGTTAATAACAGACCAGTTTTGAATAAATGAGAATATCTGGTAATTATTCCAATCAGCTAGCTGCATCTCAGTAAAATGACTAAATCTATTGTTATAAATGTGCCTATTTTGTGTACAAGATGATAGGATGAATCGATTATTTCTATACATATGTATAAAATCATGAATATGGGTAATAGCTTGCCTTTTAATATTTATATTATTTTCTTGTTCTGGAATCTGATCAATTCCATCAATAATAATCAACAGCTTACCTTTATTTAGTGCTTCTTCTGTAAATTCATGGGCATAGGGGAAGTTGGCAATTAGAAACTCAGCTTCAATCAAATTTAAAAGATTAATATCAGGTGATATAAAACGATCAGCATTAATCAAAACTGGGATAAGTTCATGTATATAACTTCCTTCTCGTCCCATTAGGCATTCTTTAAATATCAATTTCAAGCTTGAAGATTTTCCCGCACCTTTTTTTCCATTAATTATCAAGTATTGTATTTGGTTAGCAGCTTCGATAAAGTCTAGATTAGTTACAGGATTGACAGGTAGAATCATCTGCTCATCTAAATTTGCTGGAACTGGTAAGGCTATCAGAGACATAATAGGATAATTACTTAATAATCTCACTTCTACAAATATCAAATAAAGATTTATAGGGTAACGGAGTGTATCATCATTTTCAAATACTCTAAAATAACAACAACGAGTTATAAAATTTACTAAATATTGTGATGACAGTATATATTCTCTGATTTCAAGAAATTGCCTTATGTCCTTAATGGCAATTTTACCTTTTACCCATAATTCTCGAAAAATCGCCATAAACAAAGCAATGATAAGGGATTCCATATTTTTTAGACATAAATTACCAATAAATAAATCTTACCCAGAATTTTTATATTTAAACATGATTAACATTTTTTTAATATATTATTTTTTGTAATTATCATTACTATTTAAGTAAAAGCAATCTGTTCTTTAAGAACAATATTATTTTTAAATATCAAGTTTTGACCAACTCCATTTATTAATTTTTGCTAGCAATTAAATTGATTACCAGTACACACAAATTGAAAAACTGGATTTTTCAAAAAACTAGGTTTTTGTACTAAAAATTTTGTTAACTTAAAAATTATTTATAAATAAAAGCTTAAGATACCATTTGCTTAACCCTCTTTTGTCAGAGTGGGAGAATCTAATCGCCCAAATGCTTACAGGGTTTTAATTTCCACGTTTTGTCTATAAATTTCAGTTTCTGTTAGAAAATAAAGCCTCAAACCTTGATGAAATCAAAGTCTCAGAATCAGGCTGAGATTATTGTTTTTCGAGAGTGACAAAACAGGGTTAGGTAAGTCTTGCCAATTACACCCGTTTTTCAGTTGATAGAGAATTCCATTGAAGATATCTCGCTTTGTCCAGTTAGCCATCGAGTCTGCTTCTTGGTTGGTAATATCTTTTGCAATAAGGGTTCAAAAATTTCCCATTCTGCATCAGTGAGGTTGCTGGAATACGCCATTAATATTGGATTTTAGATGCTGAGGAGTACCTTAATTCAAAACCTCATAAGATGTCAAATGGGTTCTATAAGTCTTCAACCCTTGTAAATTAGCTAAAGTATTATCTTAAGAATAACTTGAATATGTAATTACCGTAATAAATGCTTGTAAAAATTATTATTTATTGCAGAAAATAACACTTACACTGAAAAATAGTACTTAACTTCATAATATGCAGATTCGCTTTTTTGCTACTAACCGCGATCGCCAGAATCTAGGCCGTAATGTTGATCGTGATACACGCATTAAACTACAAAAAGGTGGTTATCACTGGGTAGACATGAAAAAATACATGTCTCACTATCTAGCGACTACTGACCCATCTAGTATGCCCCCTGAAGTGATTATCGAAAACTCAGAGGAAACCGTATTTAAGCAATTTCTATGCAGAGATGCTATCAAACGGATTATTATTGGCACTCATGGTTACAATGTCCCTTTTCATGGAGCGTTAACTTCTTTTTCAGTCCTTGCAGACAGCTTGAGTCTAGTTTTAAAAAAACACAATTCTACTCTCATTACTGACCCAGACAAATATTTTCCCGAAAACCTTGATGATGCTAACCAAGACTTGACTGCTTTTGTAGGATTTTCCTGGCCTTCCAATGGCAAAGTTTTAAATTACAGTTCTGATCGGGCTGAATCCGTTCAAACAGCTCCAGCTTTAGCTAACTTGATTAGCTGTATCCGTACCCAAAAACCCTGCACTAAAATCCATATCATTGGTCATAGCATGGGTAATTATCTTGTCTGTCAGATGTTAAGTGGTTTAATTAATGAAACCTTTAAACCCACTTACATGAGTGATGAAATTGAACAACAATTAAAGAGACTAGATAAGGGCGGTAAAAATGCCTACTTTATTGACCGTTATATAATGCTAGCTCCTGATGTGGAACGTCGGGAAGTAACAAAGTGTGACTTAAATAGTTCTGTGGGAGGTAGTTCAGAATATATCGGCCCATTTTATTCTGGACTGGAACACCTAGTTCAAAAAACTCATGTATTCTACTCTCGTTATGATAATGCTTTAAAAGCCTCGGTAGTTGAAAAAGATGCCATCCAAGAATCATTGCAGAAGGGTATAGAGTTATTTACAAGCCGCGACTTAGAAAAACGTTGGGAAAGCAGTTTGGGACTTAATCCCTTGCCAGCCTTAGCACCGTACAATATGTACAGCTACAATGCAACAGCATTGACTAATAGAACTATCGACCACGGTGATTATTTTGATGCTCCAGCAATCATAGATAAAATCGCTGACATTATCTTTGAAACAGATAATAATACAGATCAACTTCCTGATATTCTCTGGAGTTTTATGGAGTCAAGCAATCACCCATAATTGAATAAAAATTGAAAAAAGAATCGAATACCCGTGAAAAAATGTATTAGTAAATTTCAGCTTTTTTATAAATGTTTAGCATTGAGCATTCATTAGCCAATAGTCGATAACTTTATCCCTCATCTTTTGATAGTGTAAGTACTCCAGTGAGACTTAACTAACTGGATGATAAAAACCTGTTTCTTCATTAAATTCCCACCCCATGCTCGAACTATCTTTTCCCTTGCACCATGCCACAAAAAGCGGTGGTGGCAACTTTGCTGTCTGTTCGCGCAGAGTTTCTACACTTACACTCAAACGAGAGGCTAATCCTTGTTCGGTTAACGGCTTCATACGGGGAGTAGAAGCTTGAGTATATGAGCTTCTAGTATATAATTTACCGCGCTGCTGTGGTTGATTATTCAGATAGATTTGAATTTTTCTAATCGCATCAGCCAACTGTTGTATAGGAATCATCAACCTATCCCACCTAATCCCCTCTCATACTCGCGCTTATTGAGTTTCAGCAAGTTTGCTTTGAACCCTTCGCAATACTGGTGTAACTCACTTTACAATTGCTTTTGCAACAATCTATCGAGCTAATTTTTTTGTATTTCTGAGTCAGATTGCCAATTACTTGAACATTAGTAAGAGATAAAGTTAGGTTGAGTAATTCTGTTTTGTCTTCCCCGTTTAATAACACTGGATATTTACCCTTTATTCTACCTTCTATAAGGGATTGGAGGTTAGGATTGAGTTCATTTATATCAAAGGCTACTCTTTCACCGTTCTCAGAAATTGGCAAAAAAGAATACTCATCTTTGTTATCAAACCAATGTCTACTTACATAAGTGTATTTTCCCTGGTGTTGTCCAAGAAAAGGGTACTTGAAATGTCTTTCCCATAAGTCAGATTTAGGATTTTCGTAATCCTGTTGAAATTCTTCAGGTAATCCTTGCTGATTATGTGGCCAAATAGCAGCATGATCTACAACAAAAACTGTATCTAATTGAATAACTCCCTGATTAGCAGCATCTCCGCTACAGAAAAACAAATATGATCCTCCTGTAACGTATGCAGTATTGGTGGGAGACCTTTTTAATTGTGTAGCATGGCAGTATGAGTAGAGCCATCTTTGTGAGAATACAAATGGATCTTCATTCCCACCTGGGCTATCTACCCAAACATGACCTTTCCAATCAGTGACTTGATTGTTAATCAATACTTGTCCATGCACTTCAGTTCTTTGCCTTGCATAGTCTGGATGAAAAATTAAGTAATGCAGTGGTTTCATAAATAACTTAGGATTTAAACAAGATTAAGTATTAATTAACTTAACCTGCTAGCTAAACCTTCAGTAATTACACTATATTCATTTTCTCTGTTAGCTAAGGAAAAAGGTATAAAAATCAAAAAATTTTAGATACCGATACTATTGAGGCACAACAAGTAGATAGTAACATTTAGAACCATGATCACCCTTTGCTTGTGGTGTTACTGCTGCACCGGATACCGCCGCATCATCTCCTGCAAGTCCACAGCTTCCCCATCCGGTGTATACACAACCTCACCCGACATCGCAATCACAATCCGCTTCTGTCTTGCCCACTCGAACCAAGCGATCAGCTACGCTGGGCGGTTACGCCATCGCTCCTGCCTTACCAACCTCTACTCTTCCTACACCTCTCAAGATTCCAGCTAGTTGCCCCTTCCTGATTTTCCCGTAGCCAGGATCTAGCGTTTGACCACTTGGCAATGCCTACGTTAGCTTTTATCTACGCCTCACTATTTGTTTTGCAACATTAACGCCTGAAATGGCAGCACCTTCCATAAAACCTTGCCATTCGTAGAATGAGTTAGTATGTTCTCCAGCAAAATAAATATTATCCACCGATTTACCTTCATTACCTGCAATTGTTGTAAAGTAGCCAGGTTGATTGCAGGTATAACTGCCTTTAGCTAATGAATTTAATGACCAATTTTCTAAATACGCTAGATATTCTGTATTTTTAATCCGTGCAGCTGAAATATTTGCACCAGGAAAAACAAAGTTAAGGTCATTAATGAATTTAGCAGTTTCTTGTTGTAGATTTTTTGGGTTAAGTCTTGCACCTAGATTACCACCAGTGTAATCTGTTAACACTGCTCGGTTATATGTAGCTTTGCTAGGATTAGTTTCCCAAGTACCTTGAAAATTAGGCAGGTTTGCATAAGCACTACCATTACTGCCAAGAGTAGTCCAAGGACGACTATTAAAGCCCACTATCAATTTTGAGTTAGTTCCATAAACTAAATTATTGATAACATCCAATTTCCACTGTGGTAGTTGAAGCCCTTTTAAATCCACTTCTCGTAAAGTCGAGAAAGGCACACAGAACACAACAGCATCAAACTTTGTATTCAGACCGTTGCTAAATGTTAATTCAATCTTACCTGCACTATCTTTTCTAGCAGCAGTCAGCTTCCTTCCATATTGAATTTGACCTATTAAACGGTTCTTTAAGCCTTCAACAATTTGTTGATTACCGCCTATCACATGATACCTTTCGTCACTGAATACACCGAAAGGACGAAATTTCGAGCGTCTATCTGCATGAATAAATAGTAGAAAGCTTAAACAGCTTTGTTGGTCAATTTCTCTACCATATTCCCCAATATATGCAGATTTAATTACATTTTTGAGCAATGCTCCTGCTCCACGATTATCCAGGTATTCTTGAAGATTAATCAAATCTAATTGCCTTTCAGTTGGCGTGAAGTTATCCGCAGTCGGCTGTTTAAGTGTACGTAAATCCACTTGCATTGCGCTAACGAAATCTCGATATTCATCAACCACTGCTGCTTCAGCATAACGTTGACCATTAAAGTAATAAAATACTTCTCCTGCTTGTTTTGATAAGTCTTCTAATTCAAGCTTAAATTCGCTTATATAACCTAGCATCGTCTTATGTAGATTATCTATAAATTCTCCACCTCTTTCAGCTACCTGTCCAGGAAAGATATTACTAAGTGAGTAGCAGCGTCCTCCGGCTCGGTCACTAGCCTCATAAACAGTAGCTTTAATTCCTTGACGTTGGAGTTCGTAAGCACAAGCCAGTCCCGCTAAACCAGCCCCTACAATGGCTATCTTTGCATCTACGCTAACAGGTGCAGCCAAAGTACGATGAAGATAACCAGTCCCTACACCAATTGTTCCACCCGCTATTGTTAATTTTCCTAAATCAGCCAGAAATTCTCTACGTTTAGTCTTACGTAATGATATTAATTTTTCCAATTGATAAATGCGTTCAATCCCCTCACTCGTAGAAGTATGATATTTTTGGCAATAGCTGGTAATCCCGAATATACGAGACAGTCTTCTAAATATATTTGAATGGCTCATTTTTATAAAACTATAAATTGATTAGTTCATAAGCTTTGTTTATAATTATAAGGTTTTAGACTAATAGTTATTTTTAAGAATTAGTCTTTTGTAAATAATTTTTAGATGAATTTTTAGTATTTCATAAAGATTATTCTCAATCAGCTAAAGTTATTCAATATAAGTAGAACGAGGTGAAAAAACCAAACTATGTGAAGATAAGTAAATACGTATAAAGTGTCTACAAAGGTAACAGCGATATGGGCAGTCGTTTAAGGGTATTTCTGACTAGAGAGCAAGATAAAACTCTTTTGAACCTGAGAATAGCAGATGTGCCTCAGAAGGTGAAAGACAGAGCCGAAGTGATTAGATTGAGCGCACATGGTTGGTATGTAGAGAAGATAGCAGCACATTTTAACTGGACTGCCCAAACAGTGAGAGAAGTGTTGCATAGATGGGAAAAGTTAGGCTTAGAGGGGCTTTGGGAGAAACCAGGGCGAGGAGGAAAATCAAGGTGGGCGGAAGCTGACATGGTTTTCTTAGAAGAATGTTTGGAGAAAGAGCCACGTACATATAACAGTGTTCAGTTAGCTCAAAAATTAGAACAAGAACGCTCGGTGAAATTAAGTCCTGACTGGTTAAGACAGGTACTAAAAAAAAGGGGGTCATTTGGAAACGAACTCGAAAAAGCCATAAGGGAAAACAAGACCCGGTAGTACAGCAAATTAAACAGGCTGACTTAGAAATGCTGGAATTATCTGCGGCTGCCGGAGAAATCGATTTAAAGTATATGGATGAATCAGGGTTTTGTGCTTGGAGCGAACCGAGTTACAGCTATTACTTCAGAGGACAGCAAAAACGCTTGGAGCAGAGTAAACGCAGGGGACGAAGGTTAAGTATTATTGGGTTTCTTCAACCCCTAATTAGTTTTGTGTACGGTTTGGTGAT
>NZ_JACJRG010000051.1 GCF_014697125.1 Anabaena minutissima FACHB-250
TTCAAAGAAGAGGTGAAAAGAGAAACTACAGTACACAACGTGTAAAATTTAACTCTCATTCTTCTGCTTAATTTTTTGTTACATACTTGTAAAATTTCACCACGACTTACTTAATTCGTTTGGTTCTCACTATACCGGAGGTAACTTTTGACATACCTTTTATAGTGTTTAATTCCTTCGTTCAAGCAATGAAACAACAGGGTGAAGAGATTTCTTATGACGTACTTGACAACATTCCTTTTTAAACCAAAAAAAAAGCTCCTACCGGGGGCAGGGCTAACAAAAAAAAAGGATTTAATAATGAAAAATAGGCTTAAAGGGAAGACGATAAACTCATCCCTTAATGTTTGTCATTCTACCACTTTTGACGCAATTAGCAACATCGGTCAAGAGGGGGAATCATGACACAAGGTATTTACTCATTCCCCCAATCAGAACATCATTTTGATACCGTTGACAACAAATTACCGCCACACAATATTGAAGCTGAAGAGGCTGTATTAGGCGGTATCCTGCTCGACCCCAATGCAATTTATCGAATAAAAGATAGACTCAAACCAGAACATTTTTATATCACTGCCCATAAGGATATTTACCAAGCTTGCTTACGGCTTTGTAAAAAAGATTGTCCTAACGATTTAATGGCAGTTACTAACTGGTTGACTGACAACAGTTTATTAACTCGTATCGGTGGTAGGAATAAATTAGCTACCTTAGTTGATAGAACAGTAAGTGCCGTTAACATCGATGCTTTAGCTAGCATCATTATTGATAAAGCAGTGCGGCGGCAGTTAATTAGAACACTCAATGAAGGCATCCACTTAGCCTATGACACTAAGGTAGAACTGCCAGAGGTCTTATCATCAGCCCATAACAAAGTTCGCTCAATTGTGGAAATTCCCGCCCCCACAAAAGATGATCATCAACGCTGGAAACATGATCGCTTACTAAGTGAACTAACAGAGATTTATACAGGCGTTCCCGAACCATCACTAAGATTCTTAAAACTCAAGGATTTAGCTGATGATCACAGGGTATCAATGGGATTTTTAGAGCATTTTTACCTCAAATCCCTCACAGCCCAATGTAGTAAATTACTCACCTACGAAGAACTCAAGCAATTAGCCGGCTCTACCGTTCGTGAGTGGTTGTTAAACGGCTTAGTACCCAAGAGTACAACTATACTACTCGCCTCAGACGGTGGGGTGGGTAAAACCAAATTAGCCTACGGCATCGGCAAGATTCTGATCCAAGGCACGAACTTTGGCCCATTCCAGTCTACTGGAGAAAAACGCCGTATCCTTTACTACCAAGGAGACGAAAGCGAGGGCGATATGCTCCAGGCTTTGGAAACCCTCGGCTACTCGGAAGATGACATCAATAAATATGTACGCGTTCGCTTTGGCTGGAGTGCTGAAGCGATGGCCACCCTCATTCAAGATTTAAAGGACTTCCAGCCTGAACTAGTTTTCATTGACTCGTTATCGACGGCCAACCGCTTCTCTGTCTACCGTGAATCTGAGATGGAGTATGCCAGACCCATATTAGAGATGACCGGACTAGCTAATCAGTACAAGTGTACTTTTTGCATCATCCACCACATGAACAAGGGCGGTGAGGTGCGAGGCACGACCGCCATTAGAAACGCAGTGAGTGAAGTTTGGCAACTGAGCAAAGACAACAGCCAGCAAGCGACACCCTACGACCGGATTTTAGAAATCGATAAATCGCGATCGCGTTCCAGTGGTAAAAAGTACCGCCTCATGTTCAGCCCAGAAGACTTAAGTTTTACCTTCCTGGGAGAAGAAGCAGACGCAAGCGAAGACGGCTTGATGAGGAATGCCAAAGCTAAAGCCCTGGATTTTTTGGCACTACATCGCAATATCCGATTTACCAGCGAAGAAATAGCCCATCGGTTAGGAAATTCCAAAGATTACGCCAGACGTTACATGAACGAGTTGTCCGCCGACGGCTTAGTGAGCGTGCAGCGCAAACCAGGAAAACCCAATACTTATTACCTCGTTTATGAGGGGGGTGGGGGGTCAGACCCAGGATCACCCAAGGATCACCCCTCGGATCACCTCGCTTCACATTCTGTAAGCCATACCAAGCAAGAGATACAGCCAATATCTAATCTTGGTATAAAAAAAATAGGATCACCCCAGGATCACCCCAAGGATCACCCCTTAAACCTAGACACAGTAAGCGATACAGCCAAAGGTGATCTTTTTGTTGGAGAAAATCCCGAAAAAACAGTCCCCGAACAAAATTTTGCAAATACTCCCACCCAAAAAGATCACCTTTCGCCGAAACCCTTACCAGATATAGCCCTAGGGGGTGATCCTTGGGGTGATCCTAGTACGAACAACGTACAAAATATACTAACCCAAGGAAACGAGCCAAAAAGCTTACCTGACAATGACTCTGAGCTAAATGATGGGGTGCAACACGGGGGTGATCCTGGGGTGATCCTTTCTGCCTCAGAAGGTTATGAGGAGGTTAAGGATGTTACAAATCTCAACATTGAAGTGGGTAGGGTTTACTGGTCGCGTTCCCTTAAAAAACAGGTGAGGGTAGCCAAAATTTACCCATCTGTGAAAAAAGCTGACGTGAATATCGCTGGCGACCCCACCCAAAAACCCCGGCTGCCATTTTTCGATTTACTGCTTTCCCCGATTCCCCCATCCCCTGGCGATGAAGTGGAAGTCCTGACAGGAGAGCATAAGGGCAAAGTTTTGATTGTCAGTTCAATTTGTGACGGGGAATTTTGGCTCAAGTCGCCAAAAGCTAAAGGTTTTAGCAAGCCTTACGGGCCATTTACTGCCAATCAGTTACGAGAAAGGGGGCATTGATGGAATCAGATTTATTTTTGGCACTGGAACTGGTGACATTAGATCGCCGGTGTCCTGAATGTGGTGATGACAATCTCTACTTTCTCCCCCGCGACCCAGGTGAAGCTTATAGCGTAGAGTGCAATACCTGTGGCTGGGATGCCGAGTTTGACCTAGAACAGGTTGCCGATGTGAGAGAGTTTCTCCCGGATTCAGCCTGGGAGACTATCGACAATTGGCAGGAGGATTTTGCCCTCTCCTGTGATCGCAACATCTGCAACAAGTGCAGTGGCGGTGGATTGATTCAGGTTGAAGGTGAACTGATATGTTGCCCTAGATGCGAGGGAACTGGGTCTACTTAATGGAGCTAATCTCATGACAGAAGATGAAGCACTGCGAACAAAAGCAGTGGAAATTGTAAAGCAAGTTTACAGGCAGGCTGTGGACAAAAAGCTTAAAGAAATCGCAGAAAGCTATGTAGTCAATGATTACTATCGCGCTGGCAGTCGTAGTTACGCCTGGAGTGAAGGAGACTACCGCAGCGATGAGTTAGATGATGAGGTTGTATGCGGAGAATGTCCCCCCAGCGACTGTGACAGTTATTGTTGGTGGGAAGTTATCTCCTGCGACATCCAGGGCAGTGAAGTAAGCGACCGCAACGAACAAACAGGTGAGTATTGCGTTGAGGTTGAAGCCTGGGTTGCTGTTAGCTCTGGCAACGAGAACGAGGAAGTTGACGAGAATGTAACCCCTGACCTCCGCACAATTTACGTGCAAATTGATCGCGATGAGGAGGGTGACTTCTGTGTCGTTGGAACAGAAGAATGATCACCTCACCCAATTAATCAATGAAGCCAATGTTCGCCTAAAAATTCAAAACATCGGTTTCAGGATTGACTGTGACGGCTTATTTTTGCGACTGCGTGGCTTATTACCTCCTAGACCCAACGCACAGCACAAAATGCCATCACAGCAGCGCATTTGTCCTGGCATTCGCGCCACCCCTAGCGGTGTCAAGGCAATTGAAAAGTTAGCTTTAAAACTTCGGTTATCTTTAGACGAAGGGCGATTTGATTGGTCTCCATATATTCGCCAACACCTACCTCTCAATGACGCGCTCCCAACCCCTCACACCGTGGGGGAGTGGGTTACTTCTTTTGAAATTGATTATTTTAGCCGCCGCCGCACCGACCAACAAACCCTCACAACTTGGCGCACAGAATACAAAATGGTGTTTCGTCGCTTACCGCCAGATGCACGCTTAACAGGTGACTTATTACTGCAAACCATCCTCGCCACCCCGCCAGATACTAAAACCCGCAAGCGGTTTTGCATTTGTTTAGGAGCTTTAGCCAAATTCGCCCAAATTCAACTGGACACCACCACACTCAAAGGCAACTACAACCCCAAACGAGTGACACCCCGCCAAATTCCCGAAGATGAATTAATTGTGGAATGGTTTTACAAAATCCCTTCTCCGGCTTGGCGTTGGGTATACGGCATGATTGCCACCTATGGCTTGCGTAATCATGAAGTATTTCGTGTGGATTTTGAAGCGTTTACCCATAGCCATATTTGTACTGTCTTAGAAGGTAAAACCGGGGGGCGCAGAATTTGGCCATTTCATATTGAATGGGTTGAGGAATTTGATTTGCACACGGTCAATTTACCCGCCGTCAGTTTAGCCCGGTCTAATGCCGGTTTGGGCGGTGATGTTAGCCAAATGTTTCGCCGCAGCGAGATTGAATTTCCCCCTTACAATCTCCGCCACGCCTGGGCTATCCGTACCCTTGAATATGGCTTAGAAATTTCCCTGGCATCGCAACAGATGGGGCATTCCCAAAAAGTTCATAGTGAGTTGTATCATCATTGGATAAGCGAGAAGCAGCATCAGCGTGCTTTTGAATTGCTCCTCAAACGCGCTGATCGCCCCCGCCCACCTGTGGTTAATCCGTCCGATCGCGAATAATCAAAAGTTATATGTACCTGATGCTTCAAACCCAATCTAGTCAATGCTTGCAAGCCAAACCCCGTGATTATTCGCAAAAACACGGAGTGAACCAGTCGGGCTGAAAATCCTCGTGTCACGAGTTCAAGTCTCGTTCCTGGCATTTAGTAACACTAAAAAATACATGGACATAACAAGGGTTGTAAGCTTTCTCCCAGTCTGGTTGATAGCTTATGACCCTAAAATATTGGATATTTTAACGTGAGTTTAGACTATCAATTGGTGTAAATGGTGTAGGCTGTGGTTAGCTCGTGATATTGTTCCCGACAATCCTCTACCTTCTCCCAAAGGGAGAGGCTAGCACCAAGGCAGAAATCTCTTGAGAAATTAATCCCTGGAAGAGTTGCTCAAGCTATGGGCGGAGTTTTTGCAGTGATTGGTAACCAGGAAAAAAGCATCACCGTAAAAACCGATGCCCGATCGTTAAAAAAAACTGAACTGTAACACGACCACGTAAAGAACCATCAGTTGCGGTTTAATACTCAAGATTATTGATAATTTCATTAAGTCTCTGATTAACTCAGCCCTGCTGGGTCATTTTGCATGGCTTAGTCTAAACTCCAGTGGGGCAGTTCTACCCAGCAAACGGCATCGAGATATTGGTAAAGAAACTGGTTTTACCCGCTACATTGAACGATTCAACAATACCTTAAGGCAACAGGCGTCTCGCCTAGTCCGAAAAACCTTGTCCTTTTCCAAATCTTTAGAGAATCACATTGGTGCCATTTAGTATTTCATCCATTACTACAACGCATTATTATTTGTGTAGCACCACCCAAAAATCAAATAGGAGTCCTAAGAGTTACCCAATCAATTCAATCTTCTCTAATCTTGAAAAATCATAATGTTTCCCGAATAGCAAGCCACCCAAACTTCCCTAGTTTGTGGATCGTAAGTAATTCCAATGGGATGAGCATCTACATTTACTTTTTGTAATACTTTCATGTCACTAGTCCGAACTTTACTGACAGTGTGTTCTTTATAGTTAACAACATAAAGTATTTGACCATTATCAGATAACACCATACTACGCGGCGTTTTTCCTGTGATGACTTTATCTATTACTTTTCTTTGGGATAAACTAATCTTGGCAATTTTTCCCTCCCCATTTAAAGAAGCATAGAGATATTTACCAGTAGGATCTATGTTCAAATGACGTGGTGAACTGCCTATATTTTTCAGCCATTTGACAGAATAGTCTCTTAGATCAACTTCAGCAATATTCTGAGAACCCATGACAGCAACATAGGCTTTTTCGGATTTGGTATCAACGGCAATTCCGCGAGGGTATGCTCCTAGTTTAATCCGTTTGATTTCCTGATTTTGATTGGCATCAACAATACTTAAATCCCAAGAACACCAGTTGCTGACTAATATCAGTTGCTCATCAGCTGACGTGGCTACATATTTGGGAACTGAACCAACTTGAATTACTCTATCAATATCTAGAGTGTCTGTATTAATTCTATATAAAAAACTCTTGTCAGTTTTTTGAGATGGATGACATTTATCACTACCAGGGTTGTTAAAGCCAGGTCCATACATTTGATAGTTAGACACCCAAGCATACTTACCATTGTGGGAAAAACTAGCCTCAACTGGTGCGCCTCTATATTTACCTGGGGTTTTGGTATAACCATATTTTGATAAATCTACTTCATCGGGAATCACTTTGACTAATTCATAATCCCGGTTATAAACAGTAATGGAGTGGTTATACATCATGTTCTGGGCAAAAAATAGACCATTACCCGAATAAACCACCGATTTAGGCGAAATTTTACTAGAAGAAATTGTTTTTACCAGTTTCATCTTTTGTGGACGAATGGAAACTTTCGCTGGTGGCTGTTCGATTTCGACTTGATTCTTGGACTCTGGAGAGTTATCTGTAATTTTAGGTTCTGGAGAAGTTGCCAAAAAAGGTGCAGCGTTGAAATCTCCAGAATTAGACTCTAGAGCTGATAATGTTTGTCTCCCGGCAATACCATCAATAGTCAGTCTCTTACCTTGTTGAAATTTGATTACTGATGCTTGCGTTGCTTCATCAAAATAACCTGTAATGGGTGCATTAAAGTATCCAGATGCTTGCAATTTGCGTTGTAGGGACATCACACGATAACTGTTGTCACCTCTTTTTAGCGATCGCTTTGATGTTACCTGTAATTGAGGATCATTAACAACAGAAGACGCGGTGCTATGTTCGGTGTTTGATGCGGCTGATTCACCTAACCCTGAATTAGACTCTAACGCCGCCAGTGTCTTAGAACCAACAATTCCATCACCCCTCAAGCCATGAGCTTGCTGAAATTTGATCACTGCGGTTTCTGTCACCGAGCCAAAATATCCTGTGGGTTTGGATTGAAAGTACCCCACTGCTTGCAGTTTTTGCTGAAGAGATATAACTTGAGGGCTTCTATCACCTCTTTTGAGAGCCATAGCTGGATTCGATACACTTATAGAACCCATAGCAAAGGAAAGAGCTAGTATTAAAACTCCACGGTGGTTTTTGATCCATACTAGTTCCAGAAAGCACATAGCATCAGTAAGACTTTGCTCTTCTGAATTGGCAAATCCTTCGTAACTCTCGGCTAGATGCAAATAAGCAAGTGTTTCCATAGTGAAAAAGTAACTAAGGCATGGCTTAGTCATTGTAAAATTTAGAACTCATCTTATCATTTGTACTGATAAAAGCTCCCTTTTGTAAAGTATTATGTAAATTTTTTATCGGGTCGTACAAAAAATCAAGGACAAATTCTGATTTTAAAAATTTGCCCTTAATGGTATAATTTAAACATTGATTATGTATTTTTACTGAAAAGCCTCAGATGTGCTAGGAATTTTGCCTTGGATAACCATGACTGAGCAAGTAGCATGATGAATCACATAATTACTTACACTACCTAAGAAAAACTCACTGAGTCCAGCGCGACCACGACGACCAAGCATAATTAAGTCAGCTGGCCAACTACGAGCTACTTCACAAATAATCCGACCTGCATCACCCATATTTTGAGTAAACCCAGTTTTTACACCTACATCGATAGCTTTATTCATGAGCGATCGCAACCATTCTAATCTTTCTTGTTTAAGTTTTTCCCACTGTTGAATATAACTGTCCATTGGTTCGGCTGGTACAGTGGGATACATGGTATCAGGCTGCATAAATATAGGGCTGAGATAAGGGTCTTCCAATGGAGAGAGAACATGGAGCAACATGATTTCTGCATCAGTCGATTTAGCTAAAAATACAGCTTGCTCAAAAATATATTCACCCATTTCTGATTGGTCAATAGCAACTAAAATTCGGTGATACATAATCAATAGTCTCCTATTTTACTTAAAAGGCTTTTGAATAGATACTATTCACTAGATTTATCTAACAAAAATGATAATTTAAAATCATCTGGCAGTCATTGAGATATAAATGAATATTTTTTAGATATTTGCTCATGATTATTCTTAAATTTGATAGTTGAATTAATTGATTATATAAAGCTAATATATATAAAATAAGTCTAGATAAAATAAAAGAGTGAAAAATTAACAGGTATCGTCTTGATTTTTGTTAAGCTAGCGATCATCTTAAATCAGGACTAACAAGCTCTTCAAATTTTAGTTATAAATTGAAACTATCATCATAACTCTATATATCTTGATGATTGTGTTAATTAAACTCCGCATCAACAGTTTTGATTCATCAATGAAATGAGAAAGACCTCATCTAATAATTATTTTAACTGGTGTGAGAATTCCTCATAAATTATCTCTAAACCCTGATTTAACCCATTTTTAAGATATAGCAATGAATAAAATCACACTATTGAACGTTGAAGAACAAATAGTCCTTCTGGAACTAGGCTCAATTCATTTAAAGGGAGAGCTAGTTATACCGACAGATGCAGAGGGAATTATACTATTTACTCAAGGAAGTGGCAGTAGTCGATACAGCACTTTCAACCACTATCTTGCCCATGTCTTGCGTCAGGAAGGGAGACTAGCAACTTTTTTGATTGACCTACTGACTAAAGAAGAGGAAGTAATAGACCAACGTACCCAGCATTTTCGCTGTGATATTAATTTTTTAGCTACACGGGTAGTAGCTGTAACAGATTGGCTATCTGAAAACCCTGCTACCCAAAATCTCAAAGTTGGCTATTTTGGTGTAAATAGAGGTAGTGGAGCAGCATTATTAGCGGCTACAGCACGTCCAATGATTGTGAAAGCAATTGTTTCCCGTAGTGGACAAACTGACTTAGTAAGTGCAGTCTTACCCTGGGTACAAGCACCGACTTTGTTAATAGTGGGTGAAAATGACTACCCGATTATAGCCATGAATGAAGATGCGATCGCGCAAATTTCTGCACAACACAAAAAATTACACATTATTCCCGGTGCAACTCACCAGTTTGGAGAACCCGGTGCAATTGAAGAGGTAGGGCGATTAGCAGGTCAATGGTTTAAATACTACCTCACCACATTGGAATCAAGTGAGTTAAATTTACCTCCAATGTCGTGGAATTAGACCCAGGGTAGGAGGGGTGTAGGGAATATCAGTTGACTCAGCATTCACTACCCCCACTTCCAAATTACTATCTTTGACTTCAGCTATTTGTTTTGAATTTCACGCGCCATTTTGACGTAATAGTCCATCTTAGTATTAGGACGGCGACGACCAGAAGTCAAGATTTCAGGCTTAGTATCTAGCTGCGTTGTGATTGACTCTTGATCTGAATATTTCTTTGTACTTTGTACTTCTTCAGATTCTAAAAAATAACTAGGTTTATTCAATCCAAACAAATTAGCAAAACCATTAAATAAACTACTAATAAAGTCGAAAGTTTTTTTGAAAAAAACCGATAAAAAAGCTACCAAACGAATAAATGTATTTTGAATAACTTGAGCTAGCCGAGCCATAATGTCTGAGGTTGATGATTGCTTGTGTAGCTATAATTGTGTCATATAAGAATTTTCTATGTATCTACCATTAGATGAGTTTTTGATATAATTACGTTTTTAGGGGATAGGTCACGGGCTTCACTGTGCTACGCTTACACGTAGTAAAAAAAGCGTAAGCGTCCGCCAAGGAACTGAAGAGAACGCCGAACGGTAAAAGGTGATAGGGAACGAGATAGAAGGGAAAAAAGTATTTCTTTGGGTTCAAAAATTTTGTACTTTTAAAAAACTAGTTACTTGTTCACTAGGTAAAGGTCGAGAAAATAAATAGCCTTGTCCAAATTCACAGCCAAATTCCTGCAAATTTTCTAACTGTGTTTGAGTTTCAATACCTTCAGCTACAACAGAAATTCCTAGAGCATTAGCAAAGGAAATCATATTCTGCACAATAGCTGTGCCTTTAGAATTAGTATTTAAGTTATTGGTAAATGAACGATCAATTTTAATTGTATCAACAGGAAATGTATGCAATTGGCTAAAACAAGAATATCCAGTGCCAAAATCATCTATACATAGTTTCATACCAAGAGTATGAATTTTTTCTAAAATTTGATTGACAATACTAGATGCTTTAATTAAAGCATTTTCTGTAACTTCTAACCTCATTGCTGAGGGTGATATATGATTATCGATGAGAATTTGTTTAATTTGTTCTACTAAATCTAACTGTTGTAGTTGTACAGCAGATATATTGATATGTATTACTAATGAATTCGCAATTGGAAATTCTTGTTGCCACTGATATAGTTGCTGACAAGCTAACTGTAATGCTAGTAAGTCCAAGGTTGAGATGATACCCATCTCTTCAGCAATTGTGATAAATTTATCAGGTGAAATTAATCCCTTTTGTGGGTGTTGCCACTGAATTAAAGCTTCCAAACCAACTAGCTTTTGAGACGCTAAACAAAATATAGGTTGATAGTAAAGGCAAAACTCATTTTTTTCTATGCTTTGACGTAGTTCACTTTCTAGCTGAATGCGCTGCAATGTTTGCTGCTGCATTTCTGAAGTAAAGACAATATGGCAACCTTTTCCGGCTCGTTTAGCTTGATACATTGCTGCATCAGCATCTCTGAGGATATCAGTTGGTTGTTGATAACTGAGAGTAGAAGGTAGAATACCAATACTAACGCCAATAGAAATTTTATACGTGTCAATCTCAAAAGGTATATGTAATTGTTGCAAAATAAAGTTTGCAACTACCTCAACAGATTGAATGCCATCTTGATTGACAAGAAAAATTAAAAATTCATCCCCGCTTAACCGAACAATTTTATCTCTCTGAGAGATGCAATTTCTCAGGCGATGGGCAACTTGTTGTAATAATTTATCACCAACAAGATGTCCTAGATGATCATTAACACTCTTAAAACGATCTAGATCCAAAAATAAAATTGCGTATCCCTGTTGTGGTGGCTGCTGTGCAAAGATGTCTGATAAATATTGCATTAACCAAGCACGATTAAATAAGCCTGTTAATGAATCATGAAAGGCTGCATAGGTTAGTTTCTCCTCTCGTGCTTGTAGCTCATTTATTACCAAAGTAAGTTCTTGAGTACGCTCAATTACTCTTTGTTCTAAATCTTGGCTGAGTTGATATGATTGTGCTTCTGCTATCTGACGAGCCACAATCTCTTGATTAAGTTGACTATTTTTTTGATCAAGAGAGCGAGTTAATTTAAGTAAGTTCAAATTCAAACGTATACGGATTAAAAGCTCTGCTGGCATAAATGATTTATTTATATAATCAACTGATTCTAAATTCAAGTCTAAAAATCTACTTTGTATTTCATTGCTAGCAATCATTAAAAGGACTGGAATTTTTTGCAATATGGGATCAATTTTAATCCGATGACAAATATCAAAAACATCTATTCCAGGCATCATTGCTTCTAGCAGAATTAAGTCAGGAATAATATGATCTAGTTTTTGGAAGGTATCTTGCCCACTAGTAGCGGCCAAAATTCTAAACCCTGATTCTGTTAATAAGGTGGACAAAAATCTCGAATTCTCCAGATTATTATCCACAATTAAAATTAGTGCTACTGTCTCTGTTTGCATATATTTATATGTAAAACTCCTGGTTTTTATTCAAAATTTCTCAGATTTACGCATCAACAGAGTTATAAATAACGGGTTCACTGATACTTGCAACTGATCAGGATAAACTTAGAATATGTGAAAAATACTGACAAAAACTGGGAAATTTACCAATTTTTAAAGGGTATGATTATTTGATTGATCCAGTTACTTGAAGTGTGTTCATTAAAATACTACAAGGAAAGAAATATCATTTCCTGATTGACGAGCGATCGCTGTTATAAAATATCAAATTTCAGCGTTAAAATATTTACTTTAGCTAGATTTTGAAAAATACCAATCACAAATATTTACTTTATTCGGGAAAATATTTCCTATATTGATATAACAAGTAGATAATTTAATGTATACTGCCAAAAAAATGTAAAAACTTATTAGAATATATAGCCTGCTAAACCAACAAAAAACCTCGGTAATTAAACCGAGGTGATTAGGAGAAGTCCAAATGTTAATGGAAGATAGCAATACTGAAATTGAGCCTTGATGAACCAACTGCACAAGAAACATTTCTGATTTTGGTGACAACTGAGTAGATAACCCTTTCTGCTTAGTTGAGTTGATTTCACTGCCTTACTTAAGGATGAGCCGTTGAGTGAGTTTTTAGTTTGTCAAGTCAATTTATTGCTTTATGTAAACTAATGTAACGAATTTGTAACTAATTGGTCAACAATAGTTGACATATAAAATGCAATATATTTTATATGTTTTACTGATATACAAGAGATTGCTGACTAATGAGTGAGTGTCACCTTTCAACAATCAGCACGCTGTTTAACGCCGCGCTCCGCTCTAAGCGCAGCTATGCCCGCAGGGCTTTACAGCACTCATTACTTATTACTCAGCACTCATTACTTGGTAATGATTTGCTAACCAGCTGTCAATATCACCGAGTAACTGCTGGGGTATTTCCCAGGGAAAAAGATGAGCCGTGTTAGGGTAGCATTGCCACTGGCTATTTTTGAGGTTTTGAGCCGTTTCTAAGCTGGACTCGGCTGTAATGTGACGGTCTTGAGAGCCAGCAAGTACCAGACTGGGACAATGGATTTGCTTCAGGTCTTCTAGTCGGTTATATCCCAAACGTAAGGCACTATAAAGGGCGCGAGTGGCAGATGTGGAAGTTTGTAAATAAGCTGGTACGGCTTCTTGAGCAATGTAATTATATGCTGTATTTGTATGTTGCTGGATGAGGTAACGAAATAGCGATCGCTTACCAAAAGTCTCAATATTCCATTGCCAGCCAGGTTTAACAGAGTTCAAAAGCGCAGCAACACCTGTGTAAAGATTATCTTGCCAAGTAATGGGGGGATGATTCCCACGAGGTCTAGCGGCTGTCGCTATCAAAATTAACCCTGTGACACGTTGTGGTAAACGCAAAGCCAATTCCATCGCCAAAATTCCACCTAAAGACCATCCCAACACCAAACATTTTTCGATTTGGAAAGAGTCTATCAGGGCTTCTAAGTCAGTTAAATGATCCTGCATCGCAAAATTGCCCTGAAAGCGACTTTTGCCGTATCCACGTAAATCTGGAGCAAAAGTTTGGTAGCGTTTTGCTAAATGATTGGTAAATACGGAAAGACTACGACCACAGCCAGGATGACCGTGTAAACACAAAATCGGGAATCCTTGCCCTTGAATATCAACTTTGAGGTTTACAGCTTTCGTAGAACTATCAGGCATTGTGGTTAGGTTCTGAGCAATATTGGTGCTGCTGTTAGAAAATTTTCAATCTTGAGCAGATCACAGACACAACGATTATACGAATTTCTAATAAAACTTACTTTGATGTGAATCCCCCGGCGTAGGTAATCACACACATTTGCCTATATGTAGCGTGGATACCAAAGGCTACCCCTGTCACCTGAAAAGCTGGGTTAAAAATATTGGTACGATGACCCCGCGATCGCACTCCATCATCAATAATTAATTGCATGATAATATCTTGGGCAGTGTGAGAACCATAACTAATATTTTCCCCGGCTGTCACTTGCCAATTACCGTAGCGACTCATGCGAGTGAACGGGTTACTACCATCGCTACCATCATGACCTACAGCACCTTTTTTCCCTTGATCTTGGACGTGATCTCTAGCAGCCAAGGACATACCTTCAGATATAGTTAATGATTTTACGGGATGAGCCGACTTGAGAAAAGCGATCGCCTCATCTACTGCTTTGACCCCTTCTTGGGTTTGTAAATAAACATGATCGCCAAGTTTAACTTTATTGCCCTGAAACCGCCGGCGATAATTTTCCAAGAGAGGGATATATGCTTGAGGATTGGTGCGGACTTTGTTCGTCTCCTCTGCTACTAGTTGTTCTAATGGGGAGATATTGTATGTTCGTGTCAACCTTTCCGAACTTTTTGGCGAAATCCCCTGTATAAGTTGCCGAAATTGCAGTTGCTGATTTAGTAATTTCATAACTGGGAGTTGTCAACAAGATATATTTAGCTCCACGGTGTGGACAGCAGTTTTCGGACATAGGGGTGTACAAAATGTACGTCTATCTGTACACCTATAGGTTGAAACTCTCTGGCTCAACCGATGTGAGCTAACGATAATGAAATATTGTTATACTTGATTCCGGCTAATGCCCACTGAAGTTCAAATGTCCCTGCCCAAAATCGCGCCCGTTCGATGACATTATTTAATAAAGGGTAGTTACTTTGCATACAACGTACAATGCTCTCACCGTAATTACTTAATTGCACTGCAATGTCACAAGCTGGATCACCCAAGCCGGCAGTACCAAAATCGATCATGCCCGTAATACTCTCTGATCCTGAATCAAATAGTATGTGATAGACTGGTAAGTCGCCATCAATTAGTACGCGTGTGTAGCTGAGGTCGAGTTCACCTGAGACTACTGGTGCAAACAGTTCGTTGATCCATGTTTTTTGATAACGCCATAGGTGAGGGAACAAGATGTCCTGAACCTGCTCATATAACTCTAACCAATCTGCACGCGATCGCTCCGCACCTGATGAAGATATCTCAGAACTTACTAAAACTTCATAGGGAATGCTGTGTAACTGTTGATGAAATTTGGCAATTTGAGAAATCACACGCGCCTTTGCGGCTGGAGCTAATTTCAGTAAGGTATGGCGAGAAAGAGGTTCACCTTTGATAAATCGATAACTGACAAAGGTTTCTTCCAGGTGTTCAAAGTGCGGAACTGGTAAATCAACATAACCTTGCACAATTTTCAACACCTTCGCCTCATGAGCTAGAGTCTCTATTCCCCAGTCTGCTTTGACAAAGCGACATACTAGGTCATGATTGACTACCACCACATCATTAACCATCCCATCTTGGTTAAAATCAAGATGTTCAAAAGAAATGCCCGGATAAACAGTGCAAATTTTTTCTAAATAAGCAGAAGGAATATTCACAAAGACTCCGTAAATAGTTACAACAAACAGATAATCAGAACTAATCGGATGAAATATCCGATTGAAGCGGGTTCACTAATTTCTATGTTTGTTGCACTACCAACGCATCATTGTAGTTAAACTCCCTGAAAAATCTTTAGTGATAAGTATACCATCTGTGTGCAATCCTCAGACTATGCCACAGCTATTTTTCTAGATAGCCTCCAGCATAAGTAATCACACACATTGTTCTATAAATCTTGTGAGTTCCATAGGCAACACCGGTCACTTTAAAATTACCATTAAAAATATTGGTGCGATGACCCCGTGATGGTACGCCATCATCAATAATTAATTGCATGACAATATCTTGAGCAGTGTTAGGGCCGTAACTGATATTTTCGGCTGCTGTGGTTTGCCACCTACCATAACGATTAATGCGAGTAAAAGGGGTGCTACCATCGCTACCATTATGGCCAGTTGTGCCTTTTGTACTCTGATCTTTAATATGATCCCTAGAACCTAAAGACATTCCCTTAGATATCCTTAATGTTCCCACAGGACGGACTGACTTGAGAAACGCGATCGCCTCATTAACAGGTTTAACTCCTTCTTGGGTGACGAGATAGGTATTATTAGAAATTCTCACGCGATTGCCTTGAAAGCGTTTTTTATAATTTTCTATGATAGGAATATATGCCTTGGGGTTTGTCCGCACTTTGTTCATTTCTTGAACTACCTGCTGTTCTAAAGGTGAAATAATACTCGCGTTGCTTAACAGCATTGAACTGGCTGTTGGTCTTACATCTAAAGTAGATTGTGATACGGAGGGAGTAGATAATATAAATGCACTCGACAAAGAAGTTGCTATAGTTCCTAGTGTTAATACGCAAAACTTACTTAGCATATCAAAAACCTCATTTTTTATAATTCAGCACAAATTTTAGTAAACATAGATTTTTTTTTGCAAAAGCTCTTTCCTGTTTATCATAATATTTGTAGCTTTAATTTGCATAAAATGTAACTAGTAAATATAAGTAGTTGATTTATATTTCAGAACTTTCTCTAGTTGCTGAAGTAGATCAATTTGTAATTGCCCACATCCTTTTAAGTTATATTCAATTAGTAAATGAACATAAATTAAGTAAAACGGCCTTAATAATTAAAGGTTTATAGTGAGTGCTGTTAGCCTAGCAGGGATTTTGTCCTGGGGTTAAAGCAATATTACAGTTTGTAATAATTAGTATTATTATGGGACATCTTGGGTATTGTAGATAGCCAAAACTACTTTTAGTTTAAAAATGATGAATATTCGTTGTGAAATACTATCAGATTATCATGCCATAGCTGAAGTAAATCGATTAGCATTTGGTGGAGAAACAGAGGTTAAAATTATAGAAGCCATTCGCAATTCTGAATTTTATATTCCAGAACTTTCTCTAGTTGCTGAAGTAGACCAATTTGTAATTGCCCACATCCTTTTAAGTTATATTCAATTAGTAGGTGAAGATAAACTACAAGTATTAGCTTTAGCACCTCTAGCTGTGCATCCACAATTTCAAAGACAAGGAATTGGTAGTGAATTAGTAAAAGCAGGATTAATAAAAGCTGAAGAAAAGCAAGAAGCTTTAGTTATTGTTTTAGGTCATACCCATTTTTATACTCGGTTTGGTTTTGAGCCATCGGTGAATTATGGTATTGAATCACCTTTCCCTGTTCCACAGGAAGTTTTTATGGTCAAACCACTGCAAAAATACCAAAAAAATTATCGGGGTAAGGTTGTTTATCCACCAGCTTTTGAAGAGTGCTGAGTTGTGAGTGCTGAGTGCTGAGTGCTGAGTGCTGAGTGCTGAGTGCTGAGTGCTGAGTGCTGAGTGCTGAGTTGTGAGTTGTGAGTGCTGAGTTGTGAGTTGTGAGTGCTGAGTTGTAAGTTGTGAGTGCTGAGTTGTGAGTGCTGAGTTGTGAGTTAAAGTCCCCTATTTCTGTAAGCATCACGTTTTGATCCTTCATTAAAATACCCGTGACAAAATGTAATTGCTTCAGCGTAGCGGGGCGCAGGCTATTACGAATGGTTTTAACTATTGACTTTATTCTGTGCTTTTAACTTAGGGTAAGCAATGCGTTTGTGATGGAATTGTTGCCAAACTTCTACAAATATTTCGGCGATTTGTGACATTTCTTCTCGCGTCAACCCTGAATCAATAAGTTGATTATCTTGCCATCTTGCACGGAGAATATTATTTAATACGGTTAATGCTTGTTCAGGATTGACATCTTTGAGCGATCGCAGTGCGGCTTCACAAGCATCAGCTAACATGACAATTCCTGTTTCCCGCGATTGGGGAATGGGGCCAGCATAGCGAAAATCGGCTTCATTCACAATAACGCTTGGGTCTGCTTGTGCCATCTGTTCTGCTTGATGATAAAAATAGGCAATCAGCATTGTCCCTTGATGTTCGGGGATAAACGCTTGAATGGCTGTTGGTAACAGGTGTTTCCTCGCCATAACTAACCCTTCGCTGACGTGCTTTTTGATGATATCTGCACTCTTCCAAGGGTCTTTAATCTCTGTTTCGTGTTTGTTCGGCCCGCCCATTTGGTTTTCAATAAATCCTAAAGGGTCGTGCATTTTACCAATATCATGGTACAGAGTCCCCGCCCTGACTAATTCCACATTGCATCCGAGTTGTTTAGCAGCCGCTTCGGCTAATGTTGCTACTGACAAGGTGTGCTGAAAAGTTCCTGGTGTTTCTGTGGCGAGTCGCTTGAGTAAAGGCCGATTAGGATTGGCTAACTCTGCTAACCGAATGGGGGTAACTAAATCAAATAGTTTTTCTAGGTAAGGACTTAAACCTAAAGCTACAATACTCCAGGCTAGGCCAGATAAGGCAAATAATCCTGCTTCTTGCAGCACAATATACCAAGCTGCACCAAAGGCTGCACCAATCAGGAGTTTAATAATTAAGTAAACACCACCTTGAGCCACCGCGATCGCCACACCCAAAAGTGCTAATTCTTCGCGCGATCGCAATCTTTGAGCCGCATAACTACCTAAAATTCCCCCAACTGCTCCAGTCAACAACGTGATGGCACTAATTTCTAAGCTGAATGGTAACAAAAATAACAGTAAAACAATCACTGTCACACCCAAGCTAGGGCCATAAAAGCTCCCCAGAAGCAAACCTACAGCACCCCAAGTAGCATAAGGTACACCAAATGCTAAAACTCCCGGTGTACTCAAGGTTAATAGTAAAACTAACAGGCGATCGCGTTGTCGCAAGTTGTACTTAATTCGTCTTTCTACCAAAATAAATACGCCAATTGCGCCAGTTACCAAGGTTGCTAACTTCAGCAATCCCCACCAGTTATTTTCTCGGCGAATCAGTTGATAATGCTCTAATATTTTAAAATGCCATTCTGTAATGATGTCTCCCTTATTCACAATGATATGGTCTCGCTTCACATCAATGAACACGGGTGTTACACCAGCTGCTGCTTTTTGAGCTTGTTGTTTGCTTTGTTCTTCGTCTGTTTTTAAATTAGCTTCTAAGATGGCTAATAATATTTGTTTTGCTAAAGCTTCGGCATTTCTGGGGACGAAGGCTTGTACGTGTAAGCTGACAGCATTATTTAAAATACTATCTGGTAAGCCTCTGGGAATACCTTGAGTCAGAATACGTTCTGCACTTTGATGAATTCCTGATTGGGTTTTTGTCCACTCATCATCTGATAATTCCAGCAGAACTGTTTCACTATATATTGTCTGTGGAGTCACACTATTGAGTCTGAGTAGTTGATTGCTAGCTTGGGAGTATGCTTGGCGAGCTTGGGATATGTGATCTATGACAGAGGATAGGTTTTTTTCACCAATCATGACTCGGTAAGCTAATAGCTCTGCTAAGGCTTGTGTCAGCTCACTTTTAGCGAAAATATTAATGGGTTGATCACCCTGGACACGACCGTCTTGATTTTTGGTAACTGGGTTACTGTTAGCAGGTTGTTTACCAGTATTTTGCCGGAAGCGATTACTTTGTTGTAATTGAGTAGTATTTTTTATAGTAGTCAACAAAGCCTGCCATTCCAAGTCAGAGCAAGAGCGTAGATAATGCTGAGTAGATACAGACAAAACGGAAACATCATAGAACGGAAAAGAACCAGCAATGTTACGAATTGCGTTCCCCTCATCCAGTAATTTTTGTAATTTTTGGTTGATTTGCTCAGTGATTTCAGCATCAACCATTAATACTGGTGTGGAACTTTTACTAGCATTTTTGCGTTTATCTGCGGTTTTTTGCTGATCCTCAATTTTGTCAGAGTAAGGGGCTTTAATTGTCTGTGGTGCAAGAGTTCCTACTTTTAATTTAGGCTGGTTGTATAGTCTATGACCCATTACACCAGTCAGTGATACAACTGCGATCGCTAAAACTAAAGAGGAACGCCTTTCATGTACCCAACCCAGACCTATTACCTCAATCCTACTCCGATTTTTGACCAATTTTGTCATTGCTCTGAGGTCGATTTTGCGTTTTTTCTGTCCGCCGTTGTTGTTATGTGGGAATAAATGCCAGACAATATTTTTGAAGATAGCTTTTGTTGCGTCATTATTAGAGTTTTTGCCTTTTTGACTCACCGCCACAAGTAATTTTCCTTTACGGCTAAATAGTCTATATCGCCGCCGCCAATGGGTCAACTGCCGATTCAAGGACTGCAAAAATCGCTGTGTTTTCATTACCTATGGCTGCTTAGTTTCGATATGTCAAAATAGGACAATCGTTAAAAAGGGTACAGGGGACAGGCTGACGCTCACGGCGTCAGCCGAACGGTGACAGGGAAAAATCAGACACGTTACGCAATGCCCTATGCCCAATTACGAATTAATCTTAACGCGCCCGAATGACGCGAGGAGCAGCATAGACGCAAGGTGGTATATTTTCGTTAGACATTAAGCTTTCCTCGTGTGCAAACTCTTGGGAATTTAGCCCAGGTTCATACACTCCCGACCAGGTAGTCGCAAGCGCATCAGCTAATTCTAGCACTTGCGAAATTTGGCTCAATTGTCTGGTTAGCGCAACTCTCCAATTTACCGGAATACTAGTATTACTGTTATACACTCCAGATAACAGACCCGTGATTACACTTGCATTCGGAAAGTATAAATTACCAGAGTGTTTTTGCCATATTTCGTCATGGCGAATAGACCGTAAAACGGCTAAAGGGAAGTCTTCTAAGGTACTAAGAAAGTAATAAAATGCGAGAGCTATTCCATTGGAGAACTTTCCTTGGCTATCTAACTCAGCTTGTACTCTTTCTAAGCCCGCCCTTTGTTCTAACAGATTATTTACTTTTAATAAATTTTGTGGGAATGAGGTGTTTGTCTCGCCAATAAAGGCAATTATTTGGGGAATGAGGGTTTGGGGATGGAGTTTTTCTGTTAGTGATTGCGCGATCGCATATCCTATTGCTAGGGTGCTATCCCTAATCTCTAAGTTACTATCCCAATTTTTTAACAGCCGTAGTAAATTTTGGTGTAGTTTTACCGGATTTTCGTGAAAAAAAACAGAAATAGGAATTGTAGCGAAGATTATTTTTGATGGTTCTAAATGTGTAAATTTTTGTTGATAAATTTCTAACCAATCATTTATATCAAATTTTCCTAATTTAATTAAACTGGTAGCACCAGGAACTACACTTTGGGCAAAGTCACCACCAATTGGATGTTTTAGCTGACTACTTTGAGCTAAAGCTTCCCCTACTAATCCCCCCAGGAAAACACCCCTGAACCGACTCCCAAGTAAATAGCGCATGGTTTAACTAATTGTTAATTGGGCATGGGGCATTGGGCATATAAATTCAAAATTGAAGATAGCCTACTGTTGGGCTGACGCCGACAAAATCCAAAAATAACCCACATTCAGTATTTTTGAATTACGAATTTAAATGATGCACTAAAGCTTGTAAACCTAAAAGGTAACTTTGTACACCAAAACCACTAATTTGTCCCATAACTACCGGAGCTATGTAAGAATGATGGCGGAACTCTTCTCGGCGATAAATATTACTGAGATGGACTTCTACTGTCGGTATATTTACAGCAGCGATCGCATCTCTCAACGCCACACTCGTGTGAGTATAAGCCCCGGCATTAATCAAAATTCCTTGGTGCTTTCCTAGTGCTTCATGAATTGCATCGACTAACACACCTTCATGATTTGACTGCATAGGAAACACCTTTGCCTGTAAATTCAGTGCTGCTTCTGCTAATAGGCAGTTAATCTCAGACAAGGTAGTAGAACCGTAAACGCCTGGTTCTCGTTGTCCCAGCAAATTTAGGTTTGGCCCGTGCAGCACCAAAATATTTAGAGGTTGTATTGTCAATGATTGTACCTTCAGTCTACTAACGACGACGCGATCGCTGATCTACAGGGATCGGAATCAGTTCTGGTTCCGGCTCTACTTCAGGCCCCAGTAGGGACTCAATCAGCTTACGCGCCAATTCTTTTAGCTTTTCCAGTACCTTTTCTATATAGTCCATTAAACTGACTGCTCCTGAGATACTACCTCAATTTTGGTTTACAGCTACTTAAAAACTGGCGTAATTTTGCACCTCTGGCTGACTCCGTGGATGATACACACTTTTGTATTTTGGGCATAAGCCACTTTTAAAACTTTAGTGTTGTTATCTCCCTTACTTTTTAGAGTATCACATTCGCAACTAATCGGACGGTAATAGTGATTGAGGATTGGGGATTGGGAATTAGCCAATAGTTCAAAGCCATGACACCATTTAATTATTTAATGACTAATGACTAATGACTAATGACCAATCACTAACCCTCCACAGCTTTTTTCTTCGTCGCCGTTTTTGATTTAGCCGTTGTTGACTTTGATTTAGTAGTGGTAGATTTAGTTGCTTTGCGGGTAGATTTGCTGGTCGAGGCTTTAGCCGCTAGCAATTCCAAGGCTTGGGGTAGGGTGACATCTTCTACTGAGACACCTTCTGGTAGCCCAGCATTAGTTTTGTTGTGTTTGATGTAAGGGCCATAGGGGCCGTCGTAGATATTTACTGGTGCATCATCGTCTGGATGTGTACCCAATTCCTTTAAAGCGGCTTTAGACTTGCTATTGGCAGAACCACGAGTCTTTTTCTGTTCTGATAACAATTCCAATGCTCGTTCTAGGGTAATTGTCAAGACATCATCACTAGCTTTTAAAGAACGGTAATCTTTGCCTTCTTTACCTTGGTCATGGACGACATAAGGGCCAAAACGTCCTAAACTGGTTTGGATTTTGCCGCCGGTAGCTGGATGTACTCCCAAATTGCGGGGTAGTGACAACAAACCAATGGCTGTCTCTAGGGTGATGGTTTCTGGTGTGACACCTTTGGGTAAAGATGCTTGCTTGGGTTTGGGGTTTTCGTCTGACTTGTCGCCTAACTGGACGTAAGGGCCATAAGCACCAATTTTGACGTAAATTGGTTCACCAGTTTCGGGATGACGGCCTAATTGGTCTGGCCCTACGGTTTTTTGCCTTAGCAGAACTTCGACTTGTTTGGGGTCAAGGTCAGCTGGAGTCAGGTCTTTGGGAATTGAGGCGGTGATTACTCCGTCACCATTGTCTACCTCAATGTAAGGGCCGTATTTACCAATGCGAACTTTGGCGACTAAATTTTCTAGTTCTACGGTTCTAGCTTTAGTGGCATCAATTTGACTTTCTTGTTCTCTGACTAGGGTTTCTAGACCTTGATCACCGAGATAAAATTCCCGCAAATAGGGAAGCCATTTAGCTTCACCTTCGGCGATATCATCCAGGGTTTGCTCCATTTTGGAAGTAAAACTGGGATCGACAATATCCGGGAAATGTTTTTCCAAGAGAGTGGTGACGGCGAAAGCGGTGAATGTAGGAATCAGGGCATTATTCACCAGTTGGGTGTAACCCTTATCAATGATTGTGCCAATAATGCTGGCGTAGGTACTAGGACGACCAATGCCTTCACTTTCTAGGGTTTTGACTAAGGTAGCTTCAGTGTACCTAGCGGGAGGTTGAGTTTCGTGATCAACGGCGGCTAAGTCTTTACAGTTGGGATGATCACCAACTTTTAAGCTAGGTAAAATCACCTCTTGGTCTTCTAATGCGGCTTCGGGGTCATCAGAACCTTCGACGTAGGCGCGTAAATAGCCAGGAAAATCGATGCGTTTACCGGAAGAACGGAAACCAGCATCTTCAACTTTTAACTGGACGGTGATTTGGGTTTGGCGGGAGTCTGCCATTTGACAGGCGACGGTACGCTTCCAAATCAAGTCATACAGGGCTAATTCCCGACCGCTTAATCCGGTTTCTTGGGGGGTGCGGAAGCTGCTACCAGCAGGACGAATGGCTTCGTGGGCTTCCTGTGCGCCTTTCGATTTGGTGGTGTATTGCCTTGGTTGAGGGCTGAGATATGACTTGCCGTATAGTTTTTCTACAGAATCACGGGCAGCTGCGATCGCCTGATCGGACAAATGCACCGAGTCTGTACGCATATAGGTAATATACCCTTGCTCGTACAAACTTTGGGCAACCCGCATGGTGTCCCGTGCGGAGAGGCGCAGTTTGCGGTTCGATTCTTGCTGCAATGTGGAGGTGGTAAATGGTGGCGAAGGTTTGCGGGTGACTGGGCGTTCTTCCACATCTGAGACTGTCCAGGGTTTACCAGTCAGTCTGTCCTTCAGAGCGATCGCATCTTCTTCCGAAAGCAGCACTACATTGCGTCCAGTAGCGATTTGTCCAGTGGAGGAGTCAAAATCACTCCCGGTTGCTACTTTAGTGCCTCCTAGGGTGACTAGCAAGGAGGTAAATGGGGATTTATTCTGCTCCAGGGAAGCTTTTAAATCCCAGTATGCACCTTCCCGGAAAGCCCGGCGTTGGCGTTCTTTGGTGACTAATAGGCTTACAGCCACAGACTGCACCCGCCCCGCAGATAATCCCCAGGCAATTTTTTTCCACAACAAGGGGGAAAGGGTATACCCCACTAATCGGTCTAAAATCCGCCGGGTTTCTTGGGCGCGTACTAGCTGCTCATCGATATTACGGCAGTTTTTCAGAGCCTTTTTAATTGCTTCTTGGGTGATCTCGTGAAACACCATCCGCTTAGTCGGGATTTTCGGCTTGAGTAGCTGGTATAAATGCCAACTAATACTTTCACCTTCCCGGTCTTCGTCAGTTGCCAGGATCAGTTCAGTTGCTTCTTTTAAAGCTTCTTTGAGCTGAGTGACAATTTTCTTTTTGTCTTTGGGGACAACATATACAGGTTCAAAGTCTGCGTCCACATTTACCCCAAGCTGCGCCCATGTTTCCCCTTTGACAGCAGCAGGAATTTCACTAGCCGATTGGGGTAGGTCACGCACATGACCCATCGACGCTTCTACCCGATAGTCTTTTGGTAAGTAGTTGCGAATGGTACGAGCTTTGGTTGGAGATTCGACGATGACGAGAGTTGACATGGAAATTTCAATAAAAAAATAGCTATGAAGCTAAACAGTCAAATTGGGGTAATTTCAACGAAATGTCAAGAGGTAAGATCACACTGACTGTAACTTGATCCTCATCAAAACTCCAGGATGTATGAGGACTGGGGGAAAAGGATTTAATTCGTTCCTTCCATTCATCGGGGTTAGTGCGCCTACAGTGGGACGCTTTCTAGAGAATAAGGTAGAACACATTCCTGGATGCGAAATTTTCCACTATTTCTAATCTTTAACTTATCAAAGGCAAATTGGCGACTACTGTTTTCAAAATACCTCACAAGATCAATGCTCTAAAATTTGTGATGGCGATTATAACGTAGTGAAGCGAAGCATCCCCGTATCTGCTTGTCTCCTTTATACATCTTTACTCATCACGTTGATGGCAAATTGGTTTAAGTCGCTTGTAGGTTAAATTGAGGATGGGATAGGAACAATAGGAGCGATCGCTGTGACCCTAACAACTGCGAAGTGGAGCATTGAAGACTATCATCGCATGATTGCCTCTGGAATTTTAGCAGGGCGACAGGTCGAATTGCTAAGTGGAGAAATTATAGAAATGTCCCCAGAAGGAGAATCCCATGCTTATTGCAGCGATGAAGCGGGAGAATACCTGATTTACCTGTTAGGAAATAAAGCAAAAGTTCGACAAGCAAAACCAATCACCTTACCTGATAGTAACTCTGAACCAGAACCCGATATTGCGATCGCACAACGCTTGGGTCAAAATTACAGAGAACATCACCCTTATCCAGAAAATATTTTTTGGCTAATTGAATATTCAGATTCAAGTCTGACTAAAGATTTAGAAGTAAAAACCAAAATTTACGCCGCCGCAGGTATTCCAGAGTATTGGGTGATTAATTTGCGAACTATGCAACTGATTATATTTAGAGAACCTACCGCAGAAGGTTATCAGTCCCAAGAAATACTAACTCAAGGTAGTATTACACCCTTAGCATTTCCAGAAATTACGGTTTCTATTCCGAAATTACTGGGCAATTAAATCAAAATACAATTATTGAGTAATAAGTAATGGGTATTTACTCATTACTCATTACTCATTACTCATTACTCATTACTCATTTAACATCCACATACTCAAACCTAAAGCGATCGCCGCTAGATGTTGCCAAAGTATATTTCTCAATGGTTGTCGCGCAATCTTTTGCGTTAATACAATTGTCAACAGCACGGAAAAAATCAGGGTTGCACCTTGTAAAAAAGCAATCACGGCAGGATGCGCTACTAATATTGGCAATTGCTCACCACTAAAACCAAAAGTGGCAAAGGTTACAGGCAAAATCTTACCACCTTCACCCAAACCCAAACGCAAGTAATGGGCTAAGTTCCCTCCCAACACCAAGGGTAAATAACCATAAGCGAGTTCAATAAATGGTCGGGCTTTACGGTGAAGATTGAATATTTTCATACAACCATAGGCGACAAATACAACCACCGTGGGAATTAACAAAGCTAACAGTGATATCCCCAAATGTAGCCAAAATTGAGTTAAATCTAACTGTAACCCCAGCCAAGTTTGCAACTCTGGTAAACGATGCAGATATACTCCCCCGAACAGCAACAACAATAACGCCACTTCATAGTTGTGGGGTATGTGAGTTGTCCACAGTTCAATCCCTGGGGGACGCAAGTTAAACTCAACGGAACGATGGGGACAGGCTTTTAAACAAGTCATGCACAAGACGCAATCGCGGTTATCTTCTAACTGTGCGGGATGGGAATACAAGGGACAGCCATCAGTTTCCATTCCTTCGCCTTTTTCCGCACCACCTTTATAACATTGATAGGTCGTACAAGTAGCAGAACAAATTCCCTGTTGCGCCCTGAGTTCCGTCATCGAGAGTTTAGCAAATAAACCATTCATCCCCCCAATGGGGCAAAGATAACGACACCAAAACCGCCTTTCAAACAGGGCTGAGAAAATCATCGCCCCGGAGGTAATTAATAACAGTAAGCAGGCGGAAAGATAGGCGGTATTTTCTAAATTCCAGAGTTCTTCCCAGAGAAAAATGAGAGTAAATAACCCAAACAAAAACCAACCGCCCCATTTTTCAGCCTTCTCTCGCGGCCAGCGTTGGAGTTGACGCGGAAATAGCCACAGAGATAGTTTTTGGGTGATTTCGCCATAAATCATGAAAGGACAGACAGCACACCACACCCGCCCGAAAAAGGGGAAGATAAATAACCCGATAGGCCACCACCAAGCCCAAAATAAATTTAAAGCAAAATTGCGATCGCGTGTTTGCGGCCCCAGAAATAACACACCCACAATAAACGCAAATCCCACCACAGTAAAACCATAGTTAATTCTATCCGGCCACCAATCACTCCGCAAAAATCGCCGTAATCCAGGATACAGGTTTAACAGATTCACTCGAAATTGCTTTTTCTTCGTTTGAGCCGCCCAGAAAATTTCTTCTGTTAACTCCCTTCCCTTCCCAGCTTGCACAATTGCCCGTTCTACAAGGTTTTTCAGTTCCTTGAGATTCCCTGGAAAATCATAGGACTGTAACCGACGCAAGGCTTCTGGCGTGATGCGGGGTTTAGCAACTCCACGCGATCGCACATACAAACTGGTGTAATATTCTACCTGGGCTTGAATATCCGCCTTTCGTACTCGTAGCGGTGGCACTTTAATAATATGACCCACACAGCGTTCTATTTGAGACTGGGCTTTTTCGGAAACTATCAAAATCCTGGCTTTGCTAGTGAGGGATGCAGCAGTTGTTTCTCCCTGACGAGTCACGGGGGTATATGTCCCTGTTTTCAGTAACTTTGCCACAGTCGGTAATAACTCTGGGGGTAACTCTTGAATATTGTTTAAAACTAAAGTCCCTTCCCCTAACCATTCCAACAGCCCCGGCTTTCCCCCAGCACGTCCAAATAAATCTGCACCGCTTGTTTGTAAAATTCCACAATTGATTTTAACAATTGGTTCACGTCGTTTGGGAGAACTAAAGTGAATTAGGGCAGCAATATTATCTTTTTCTAAGCCAGGTTCACCGAAAATATCAACAGGTTCTCGGTCAGCCGCCGCTTCTCGAATTTGCTCTCGCAACCGCACCGCATAGCGACTTGTACCAACAATTCCCCGTTGTGCTTTGGTAACTAAATATGGTCGCAAAGCTACGGAACGTTCTTGTTCGTAAGTTAACGCAGATGTCACCTGGGCTAATTCCTGCGCCAGTTGTCGAGAAATAGCCTGAGTAATTTGGGGATATTGACTAACTAAAGCGCGAAACTCAGCCGCCGCAATAACCCAGACGTGAGATTCTGTAACAGCCTTAATCGTGTACGGCGTTAATTCATCTAAAAGTAATTCCTTGAGGTGAATGACTGCACCTGGAAGGAAGCCACAGGGGAAAACAGGGTTGTTTTTATTAGTAATTTCGCTTTCTAGTTGACCATCGACAAGAATATAAAGTGCTGTTGGGGGAGTACCTTCTTTACTCAGAGTGCTTCCCTGGGGTATAACTTGTACTTGAATCAGGGGAGCAATCGCATTCAACACTTCTGATGAGAGAATACCTAAATGTGTCCGCTCCTGTAGCCAGATAACCATGTCTGGAGATGTCATCATGATTCCCCCGTGTTCTCTGCTTGCTGTATAACAGGAATTATCCCTGAAAACAGCTGCGTAATGAATTTATCCGATCTACCTAATCTCTTTGTTCCCTTAGTCCTTTTGGGTTTAATTGTGCTGGCGGCGGTGTTTTTTAGCTCGAATAAATTTAAGTGAAAGTACGAAGGAACTTCCTGGCTTTTTATGTTATGTGGAAAAGTTAACGCAAAACCTAACCCCCTTCCCTACTAGAGAAAGAGGAAAATTAACTAATCTTCCTAAGATCAAGCATCATCATTTAAATTATTAGCTGGTTTATCCTCTGTCCATTTTTCATCAACTTCAGGAGAATGAGAAACTATTACTAACTCAGTTTCTTGAGCATGGTTATCTCTCCATTCATCTAAAACATCTTTAATCAATACTTCTTGCACCCAAATTTTAGCGACAACAGTTAACGGTAAAGCTAAAAATAATCCTAAAAAGCCGAAGAAAGTCACGAAAAATAATTGGGCAATTAATGTTACTGCTGGTAGCAAAGAAACTTGTTTTGCCATCACAACAGGGGTGATTAAACTACTTTCTACCTGTTGAATAATAAAGTATAAAATTAAGACAGCAAGAGCTTTTAAAGGATTGTCTAGAAGTGCGATCGCCATTGCTGGAACTACGCTCAGTGTCGGGCCAATATTGGGAATTAAATTTAAAAATCCGGCTAAAACTCCTAAAGCAAGTGCCGCTTTTACTCCTAAAATTGATAAGCCAACAACACTCATTAGTCCCACTACACCCATAGCGATGATTGCGCCTGTTACCCATCCCTCTAACGAGAGTTCGCACTGATCTAAAATCCCTTCGACTCGGCGACGATAAAATGAGGGAAACAGGCGTACAAATACACTGCGGTAAGCCAAGGGGTCAACTAATAACATTCCCGTTAACACCAGGACTAGTAAAACCTTTAAGACAACTTCTAAAGAACCAGAGACAAAGGTGAAAGAACTACCTAACACACGATTGACAATAGGTTGTGCTTGTTGGATCAGACTATTGATATCCGGTATATAGGAAACTAACTGCGGTGGAATACGGGGTCTTAATTCATTTAACCAAGTATTAAAGCGGTTAAAACCTTGGGGTACGCGAGAGGTGAGTTCGTTGAACTGATGGGCAAAAGGTGGGACAATCAACCAGAAAAAGCCGATCACAAGGGCAAAAAATATAGTTACCGCCAGCAAAACAGCAAATCCCCGCTTGAGTCCGGCTCGTTGGAAACGCCTTGCTAGCCGATTTAAGGTGGTAGCCAAGACGACAGCAGCAAACATCAGTAGTAAAACTTCTTTGATTTGCCACAATATATATAAAGAGATAACTATGGCGATTAAGCCGATCCATTGACCAAGGTTCACAGGCTGACTCCCAACTTTTGGCGTGATGCGGATTCCTAGCAGTTCCAGTAGGTTAGCTGATTTTTGTTGCTATCGCCTAGAGGTTTTTAGTTAAGTTTGTTTTTGGGTTTGGAATCGCCATGCTAGAGCGATCGCTATCATTACTGTAGGCAAAAAAACGATAATTAAAGCAATAGCATCCGTTGAAGGAATCGGTAAACTCGGTGCGGCATATTTAATCAACGCTGATAACAATGCTGAGAGTACCAGCAATTTCACAATAAAACCCATCTGATTATCCTTAAGAGTACGGCAATACACATTTTGCGGTGGGGTGTCCACTAATTTAGGCTGCATTATCTAGTATCTACAATAAAGCTATAACTACACAAACCTTTACAAATTAGGTGACAGGTGACAGGAACTAATTCAAATTGAGGTAATATCAAAATGCCTGTGGAAACTGATAATAATAAAAAAATTAAACCGCCTAGATTACGGCAATTTGGCGGCAGTTTTCTGATTCTGCTGACTTTGCTTTTACTACTGAATTTTATTGTGCCTAGTTTCTTTGGACAGCGATCGCCACAAGTCCCCTATAGTGATTTTATTGCTCAAGTCCAAGCTGGTAATGTAAATCGGGCGATTGTGGGTGGCGATCGCATTGAGTATTCTCTCAAAACCCAAACTCCAGATGGGCAACCTACTGAGCAGGTATTCATCACCACACCAGTAGCTATTGATTTAGATTTACCTAAAATTCTCCGTGAAAATAACGTCGAGTTTGCTGCACCCCCACCAAACCAAAATGGTTGGATTGGCACTTTACTTAGCTGGGTTGCGCCTCCGTTAATTTTCTTTGGTATTTGGGGCTTTTTAATGAATCGTCAAGGTGGTGGCCCGGCTGCTTTGACGGTAGGTAAAAGCAAAGCCAGAATTTACTCTGAAGGTAGCACCGGGGTAAAATTCCTCGATGTGGCTGGTGTAGACGAAGCTAAAGCTGAATTGGAAGAAATCGTTGATTTCTTGAAAAATGCTGGAAAATATACTAAGCTAGGGGCAAAAATCCCGAAAGGTGTGCTGTTAGTGGGGCCGCCGGGAACTGGTAAGACACTATTAGCAAAAGCGATCGCAGGAGAAGCTAGCGTACCCTTTTTTAGTATCTCTGGTTCAGAGTTTATTGAGTTGTTTGTGGGTGTGGGTGCGGCGCGGGTGCGTGACTTGTTTGAACAAGCCAAAAAACAAGCTCCCTGTATTGTCTTCATCGATGAGTTAGATGCACTGGGTAAATCTCGCGGTGGTGCTGGCGGTTTTGTCGGCGGGAACGATGAACGAGAACAAACCCTCAACCAGTTACTCACCGAAATGGATGGCTTTGACGCTAATACCGGTGTCATTATCATCGCCGCTACCAACCGTCCCGAAGTTCTTGACCCAGCTTTGCGCCGTCCCGGTCGCTTCGACCGTCAAGTTGTGGTTGATCGTCCTGATAAAATTGGTCGAGAAGCAATTCTCAATGTCCACGCCAGAAATGTCAAATTGGCTGATGATGTTGACTTGGGTAATATCGCGATCAAAACTCCCGGCTTTGCTGGTGCAGATTTAGCCAACCTCGTTAATGAAGCTGCACTTTTAGCAGCACGACAAAATCGCCAAGCTGTGCTAATGGCAGACTTTAATGAAGCCATTGAGCGTTTAGTGGCTGGATTAGAAAAACGCTCTCGTGTTTTGAACGAAACCGAGAAGAAAACTGTAGCGTATCACGAAGTTGGTCACGCCATCATTGGTGCGTTGATGCCTGGTGCTGGTAGAGTTGAAAAAATCTCTGTTGTCCCTCGTGGTGTCGGTGCATTAGGTTATACAATTCAAATGCCTGAAGAAGACCGCTTCTTGATGATCGAAGATGAAATTCGCGGTCGCATTGCTACCTTGTTGGGTGGACGTTCCGCCGAAGAAGTTGTCTTTGGTAAAGTCTCTACAGGTGCGAGTGATGACATTCAAAAAGCCACCGATTTAGCAGAACGCTACGTTACCCTTTACGGAATGAGTGACCACCTAGGGCCAGTGGCTTTTGAGAAAACTCAACAACAATTTATCGAAGGTTACGGTAATCCCCGACGTTCTATCAGTCCCAAAGTGGCTGAAGAAATTGACCGCGAAGTTAAGCAAATTGTCGATAATGCCCACCATATCGCCTTGAGTATTTTGCAATATAACCGTGATTTATTAGAAGAGACAGCACAGGAATTGTTGCAAAAAGAAATCCTCGAAGGTGCTTCATTACGGGAACGTCTCCAGCAAGCTCAAACCCCAGAAGAATTATCAGAATGGTTAAGGACAGGTAAATTATCACCAGATAAACCACTGTTGCAAACACTATTGGTTTAAAAATTGTAGATTGAGTGAAAAAAGGCGATCGCTATTTGGGGAGCGATCGCCTTTTTTCTATAGCAGAACTTACGCAAAAACTCTCTCAAACCCTTATTTCTTTGTGTTTCTGTGGTATGCGCTACGCGTTAGCGGAGCTTTCGCTTTAGCGATACGTTATTCCGTAATTTGTGCGTAAGTCCTATATAGGAATGACAAAGAAACAGACTTTTCAAACATCCTCTTAACCCAACCTACAATTTTTTAGCCAGTTGCAGATAGATTCAGTGGATTTGACAATATTCATTCCTGCTGCTGCAAATCGAGCAAATGCTGCATCTGCTTGTTCTGTATAGTCTACAATTCCCGGTACTACAACAGGCGAAGTACAATCCTCTAGTAGATAGATTTTTTGAGAAAGGGTATGATCTATCTGTTGAATTTCTGTTAATAAATCATCAATTGTCCAAGCTACACAATGACTTTTAGCTTGACCACCAATAATCACTGCATCAAATTTTAAAAGTTGCTGCATTAAGCGTGTATTTTTGTTAGCTAGTGGAATTTGGTCAAAACTTTGCAAGACTTCTGGACGTAAAACAGAATAGTTTTCTGTTAACGGATTGTCACCTTTAATTTCAAATTGTGTTTGACTTCGCCGTGCAATACAGTGGAAAAATATTGCCTCTTCCACCGCAGAAACTAAAGCATGACCAATGCCACCTAACATAGAATGATAAGGCCAAACTGTCAAAGGATATTTACCATCTTGACTGAGTTGCTTAACGTAATGATAGGCGTGTTTTGTCAATAATTCATAGTTGCTGTTAATACTATTCGCAATATCTGGGTTTACTTGCCAAATACCATCTTCAATATCTGCTGGAGTAATACTAGTAGCTGCTGGTGTCGGATGTTCGCCTGCCTTATTTACCCAAAAAATAGGATGAAAAATTTGCATGGCTGTATGGGTATCTAGGGTAGGAATAATTTTTGTAATTACGCCTAAGTTCTTATAAATAAACTCACACAATCGTCGATTATCATCTACTGCTCCCGTTTCCGATTGACCTCCAACAAATAATTCAAATTCAGGTATACAAAAAGTATTTTGTACATCTATCAATAATAGACAAATACGCATTTCATCAACAGATGCAGGTTTGATGCTGTGTTGTTCTGCCCATAATTCTGCTTCGGCTGCGCGTTGTTGGTAAGGTACGCGCCAGATTTTGCCTACTTTATCAGAATTGAAGTGAATGGGTAATTTAGTTGTTGTTTGATTGTTCATATGAAATTTTTTATTATTTTTGTTAGTTCTCAATAATTGTTGCCATAGAAATTTATTATCTTATAAAGTTATATTTCATACATGGCATTAGCAACATCTAAAATATATATAACATTACTAAAACATTAGTTGTCAAAAATAATCTTGGTATCTGAGCTATACTGAGATTTTGAAGCTTTGCTTTATCTGATTAGAAATCACATACATAATTTTATTTGATCTGTAAAGTTCTGAGATTTTAATTACTCGGTTTATTCATTCTTCATAAACATTCCTAAATGTATGAATTTTTCACAAAGATAAATCTTTATCAAAGCTCTACATATCTTTATCAAAGCTCTACATATCTTTATCAAAGCGACTTAAGGGTAGATTTCTGCATAAAATTTACTTTTTTGTCAGTATATTTATTTACGATAGAATCCTCCTATCCTGAAAACTCGTAGGTTTCCCATTAGGCAATTTGGCAATTAGCTGCTACGTTGTGTAAATTGGACTACATATATTTAATAGGGACAAAAAGGAATAAAGACAGCATGACGCAAAACAAACGCGCCTTAATCACTGGTATTACTGGTCAAGATGGTTCATATCTGAGTGAATTTTTACTAGAGCAAGGCTACGAGGTGCATGGTATAATTCGCCGGACTTCTACCTTCAATACTGACCGTATTGACCATATTTATGAAGATCCCCATAAAGAAGGCGTGCGGTTATTTCTGCATTACCTCACTTCTTGCACCTGGAAATAGAGATGTCAAAACCACAACTACGTGTAAGGGTAGCGAGGCGTTCAATCTTAAGTAAAAGAAGAGACACGACTATTTGGGGAAAAATAGAT
>NZ_JACJRG010000052.1 GCF_014697125.1 Anabaena minutissima FACHB-250
TAAATCGTCGGCAATTGAGATGCACAAAATGTCGTCAAGTATTCAGTGAGTCACTAGATTTTATAAAAACTAGAAGAACCTATACAAAAAGACTAGCGATGAAAGTAATTAAGGAAGTATTAGAAACGAATGTAGAGAGTGCAGCCATCAGAAATAGAATGACAGCATCGGAGGTAGAAACCTTATTAAAAGAACAAGAAGCTGATTTACTCAAAGAAAAACCTCTTCAGCTAAAGAAGTTAGGTATAGATGAAATAACCCAGCTAAAAGGAGGAAAAAACTATGCGGCTGTATTAGTAGATTTAGAAACAAGAAAACCAATAACGTTGTTGGAGAAAAGAAATAAAGCCGTCATAGCAGAATACTTATCAAGCCTGGGTTCAGAGGTATTAAATCAAATAGAAGAAGTCAGTATAGACTTATGGATACCTTATAAAAGTTTAATCCAAGAAATGCTGCCAAATGCTCAAGTAGTAGCTGATAGATTCCATGTAATGAAACAAATAAATCAGGAGTTAGATGAAAGAAGAAAGCAGGAAAAATGGGCAGCAGTCAAAATTAAAAATCGGCAAGAGAGAGAGGAGAAATTAGCCGGGTTAACTCACAGTAAATACCCTTTATTAAAGAAAAAAGAAAGCCTCAATGATGAGGAAAGAGTCAAGATAAATTCACTGCAAAAACTCGCTCCAGAATTAGGAGAAATGTATCGAAATAAAGAAGCAATTAGAGATATATTTGAAAGTCACATAACCAGTGATGAAGCCTTATATAAATTCCTGGAATGGACTCAAACGGCTTATAAATTTTTCCCAAAAAGTTGTCGCACCATTAGTAGATGGATAGACGAGATTCTCGCTTATTTTGATCACAGAACTACTCAAGGTATTGTTGAGGGGATTAATCAGAAAATTAAGCTCATTAAAAGAAGGGCTTACGGCTTAACTAACTTTAATAATTTTAGAAGAAGGATTTTACTTAATTGGTATTTCTGTTGTTAATTTAACATATCTAGTCTGGGAGAGCCTATATAATTTAAAGATAAAAATCGTTGGATTTTCTTTCTTCTACTTTCAAATAGTATTGGTATGGGTAAACCAGTAGCCAATGCTTCAAGGCTTACAGTTTTTATTGATTGTAATAAATTAATCAGGATTTTTAGTAATAAATATTCTGCGCGTCCCAATTCTCGTTTGAGGTTTGTTTCGTAGAATTCTGGTAATATTATCATTAAATAGAGCTTGTTGAGAATATATACTCTTTTTCTTTTACCACAATTTGCTACACTCTTTGTAACATAAGCATTCTAGACCATTTTGTCTCCCCTCAAGTGATAATATAGTTCCACTCACCATGAAAAGAATTTCGTTCGATGGCGATAGAATCAAGCTCTTGGTCTGTAACCTTGATTCCCGTTTTGTAGAGATTTGGATCTAATCTAGCCTCAACTTCTAATCCTTGTGTGGTGGTAGTATTTTGTCCAAAGTCCAATACCACTACCCTCTTACAAAGTAAGTGTTGGCGCACGTTGCACAATACCAATAAAACAATCTTCAAGAGAAAAAGGAATAGGTCGTAAAGACTGAAGGTTTATCTCTCCAGCTTGTAGAATTGAATGAATGTAAGGAATTTCTGTGTCGGGATGATCGAGAACTAAATGTAAGCGATCACCAAAAATTGACACCCTCCAAGATGCAAATTGAGTTTTGAGTAACTCAGACACTTTCTGAGTTCTATCCGTTACTAACTCAACTAGTTGACCAGGCTGAGAAGCTTTAATTTCACTAGGCGAACCCTGCGCTACTACTTCACCTGCAACCATAAACCCCATGCGGTTGCATTGTTCTGCTTCTTCTAAATAATGAGTTGTTACCAGTACGGCTGTACCTGACCTAGCAAACTCATTAATCAATCGCCACAACTGACGACGTGCTAAAGGATCTACTCCTGATGTCGGCTCATCTAGAAATAAGATTTCTGGCTCGTGCATTACTGAAGCTCCAAAAGCAACACGTTGCTTCCAACCTCCTGGTAGTTGGCCTGTAAGCATATTTTCTCTGCCAACTAAACCACAAGTTTCCAGTACCCAATCAATCTTGGTGCGGCGTAATCGAGTTGGCACACCGTAAATTCCACAATAAAATTGCAGATTTTGGATAATAGTCAAATCATTATAGAGAGTAAATTTTTGGCTCATGTAACCGATACGCTGGCGCAAGGTGCTGCTACGCAAATTTTTAGTTTGTCCAGCTAAGACAATTTGCCCTGATGTTGGTTCTAAAAGACCGCAGAGCATCTTGATTGTAGTTGTCTTTCCAGCCCCATTTGCTCCTAATAACCCATAAATTTCACCATAGCGGATTTCTAAATCTACACTTTTAACTGCTTGGAAGTTACCAAAAACTTTTTTTAATTTATTGGCACCAATAGCAATGGGTAATGGGGAAGATTTTCTTCTGTTTCCCTTCTCTCGTAAATTCTGAGCTTTTGCAGAGGGAAAAGGAGTAAATGTTGGGTTATTGCTATTTTTACGCAGGCGGTTAACAAAAACGTTCTCTAAAGTAGCATCAACAGCTTGAATGCTATCAAGTTGTAGTTGCTGTTGACTAAAAATTTGTTTAATGGATACTCTACCTGCTACGGTATCTTTAACCAAGACGTCTAGGCGATCGCCAAAGGTTTGCACATCAATAATTAATGCTTGTTGATTTTGTGTCGCTGCGTGTAATGCTTTTTCAGCCACTTCAATGTGATTAGTCCGAACTTCCAACCGTTTTAAACCTAGACTATTTCGCAACTGAGCAAGAGTGCCGATTTGTTGAATCTCTCCTTCATACATTAAAGCAATGCGATCGCACCTTTCTGCTTCATCCAAATAAGGTGTTGCTACAACTACAGTCATACCCTCCGCCGCAATGGCAGCAAGAATATCCCAAAATTCTCGCCGTGATATCGGGTCAACTCCTGTGGTTGGCTCATCCAACAACAGAATTTCTGGTTGGGAAATCAACGCACAGCACAAAGCTAATTTTTGTTTCATCCCACCAGAAAGTTCTCCAGCTAAATGATTGCTAAATTTTTCCAAATTCATTAATTGCAGATATCGCTCACGACGCTGCCAAAAAAGCTTCTCTGGTACTTGACGCAATCCAGCACTATAACGCAGATTTTCATCAACACTTAAGTCCAGATAAAGTGAAAATTGCTGTGTCATATAACCTATAGCCAGACGAGCATCGCATGGTGGTTTGCCTAAAATCTGCACACTCCCCGCAGATGCTTCCATGACTCCGCCCAAAATATGGAAGGTAGTTGTTTTTCCTGCACCATCAGGGCCAATCAATCCAAAGATTTCCCCACGCTTGATGTGAAATTTTACGCCCTTAACTGCAACTAATTGACCGTAATTTTGGGATAAATCCTCTACTTTTATGATGATTTTGGCTGCAATAGCAAGATGACTTAATGAATCATTTTTTACAGATGGTATTATGGTAGTCATGGAATTTTCCATTTGGGATGGGAGTTGCGCGGAGGTTATTTTTTTGCCTCTGGGACAATGCTGATTTCTGTATCTGCTGGCATTCCTGGCTTGGCTAGTCCATCTGGATTATCAATACTTATTCTGATGCCAAAAACTTGCCTAACCCTGTCTTGTTGGAAATAAATGTTCTCTGGAGTAAAAGATGCTTGTGTATCAATGGCAGAAATTTTGGCACTGAGGGGTTTTTTGGGTGCTGAATCTAGAAATACCGCAGCTTTTTGACCAACTCTGACTTTACCAACCTCTCCTTGAGGGATAAAAGCACGCAGATAGACGGTTTTGGGATTAATAACTGTTAGTAGAGTTTTACCTGGGGTGACAACTGCACCTGGTTCTATATTCCGACTGACGACTACGCCTTGAATGGGGCTGATCACATTGAGGTCAGAAATTTTGGCTTTCATTTCCTGTCGAGAAGCCTTGGCATTGGCAACATCAGCTTGAGCTGCTGCCAATTTTAAGCGTGTCTGTGCTAACTGAGTGCGTAACCCCAATAGTTGTGTGTTGCGGATAGATGGATTTAACCCCATACTTTTGGCTTGTGTTAATTGACCTTGAGCCGAATTGACTAATTTCTGAAATGATTCCACTGCTGCTTGATGCGATTTGAGGGTAGCCAGAGCAGTTTCATAACTAGTTTGGGCTTGGTCAAGTTGTTGCTGGGTTACTGCTCCTTCGGCTACTAAGTTAGTGTAGCGATCGCGATTAATCTCGGCTAGTTTCAATTGTGCATGAGCTTGTTCTACTTGAGCGATCGCTTGGTTTTTCTGTGCCTGAGTGGAAGCAACTAAGGATTCAGCATGAAAAATTTGACCGTTGGCATTTTCCTGTGCTTGCTGCAAGGTTAACCGATTCTCCAAAATCTGACTTTCGAGGAAATCAATTTGCAACCGTGCCTGTTCTTCTTGTTTGTAGGTGAAATCTAACCGAGCCTCTGCTCCTTTAAGTTGTGCTTGAATCTCTGCATCATCCAAATTCACAATCACTTGACCTTTCTGAACTTCTTCACCTTCCCGCACTGCTACAGACTGGATTCTACCTGCTACTTTAACTCCAACATCGGTTTCATAGCCTTCTATCCGACCACTCAACCGTATTGTGTTAGTTTCTGAGTGTGATGGGAGAAAATACCAGATTGATACACCCACCCCAGTTAGCAATAAGGCTAAACAGATGAATAATCTAGAAGAAATTCTACCTTTTCTTTTATCTAGTACGGCAGGATGGAGTTTTTCTTTGGGAGGAGAAAGTAACTGAGTCATAATTTTTCCCTGCTATATTTAACTTAACTGAGTACGAAACTTCTTTATACTAATTACTAATAAAATAACTGACATCATCGTCAGTATTAATATATTTATCCAAAGTACATCCAAACCGACACCTTTAATTAGCAAGGCACGGGTACTTGTAATGTAGTGACGCACAGGATTAAAAAACGAAATATTTTGAAGTAGAGAAGGCATATTTTCAATTGGTACAACAGCACCAGAAAGTTGAATCAATGGTTGATTAATGAACAGTGCCATAAGTTGGGCTTGCTGCTGATTTCGAGAAAATGTTCCTAATAGAATACCTATTCCTAACCCAACAAAAGTGTAAAGACTTGATATAAAAAGGAACAGGGCAAAATTGCCTCTTAAGGGAAACTGAAAAATAATGTGGGATAAAAATAATCCTAGAATTACATCACCCATCAGTAGAGTAAATAAAGGTATGGTCTTAGCCAGCAAAATTTCCTGTACATTAGAAGGAGTCATCAATAACTGTTCAAGTGTTCCAGCTTCCTTTTCACGTAGGACTGTAGCAGATGAAACTACTGAACCAGTTAAGACTATGACTATTCCTAGAACCCCAGGTATGGCAAACCAGCTACTAATCAAGCCAGGATTGTAGAGAAACGTTACCTGGGTGTCAATTTTTCGCGAATTTTGACTTGATTTTAATTGACGACTATATTGATCAATAATCTGAGTAACATAACCGCTAGCGATTCCAGCAGTATTAGCATCAACACCATCAATTAAAACTTGAACCTGGGCTATAATTCCATTGGATAAATCCCGATGAAATTCAGGTGGTATTACCAGTCCTGCATTGATTTTCCCTTCTTCAACTTTTTGAGCCAGGAAAGCCTGACTACTAGTGTAAATCTCAGGTACAAAAATGCGATTTTCAGTAAAAGCAGAAATTAGTTCACGACTTGTAGAAGTATGTGCGTAGTCAATAATTCCTAATTTGAGATGATTTACTTCAGGATTGAGAGTAAAACCAAACAGAAGTATTTGCACTATCGGCAAGAATATTAACAAAGAACGTAATTGTTTATTTTTGAGGGTTTGATTAGTTTCTTTAACTATCAGTACCCATAAACGACTCTCAAATAATTGACTAACTAAGTTGATATTTATCATGAATTTGATAACTGCATATTACGTAAATTACGGCAAGTAAAAATAAAAAGTATTAAATATATTATTGCTAGTATTAAAAGACTAGGCCAAACAACAGTCCATCCTGTACCGCGTACAAAAGCATCACGGGTTATTTCAATGTAATAACGAACAGGAATAATATAAGTAATTAAAGAAAGAGGAAAAGGAACGTTACTTAACGGATAAATAAACCCAGAAAGTAGAAGGCTTGACAGGATACTAGCAGCACCAACTTTCTGAACAGCTTCACTTTGATTACTAGAACGAACACCAATAAAGAACCCAAATATAATACTAGTCATCAAAAAAATTGGGGTACTAGTAATGAAAGGAATCCAATTTCCTACAAACTTCAAATGAAACAAAAGAGCCGCTAAAGACATGATAATTAGTGTTTCAGTAATGGCTATAAAAAAATAAGCTAGACTCTTCCCTAACAAAAATTCTGCTGCATTTATACCAGAAGCATAAACTTGGAGAATTGTGCCTTGTTCTTTTTCGCGTGACATAGAAATAGTTGCTAATAATGCTGGATAAAGCCAAAGAACAACAGCAAAAGCTCCTGGTACAACATAGAGAGATTCTTTTCGTCCTGGATTAAATAAAATTCGTTTTTGAGCAACTAACTGGATAGGTGTTGCGTTTAACCCAATACTTTGTGCAAAAAAGCTAGTTGTAGCTTCAATGTTATTTTTGATGATTCGAGCATTATTCACATCTGTGCCATCAACAAGAATTTGAACGTTGCTGGTTTTATCAGATTTAATGCGCCGTGAAAAATCAGGGGGAATGATTAGCTTTGCTCTAGCTGTGCCACGATCAATAATATCCTGCAATTGGTCATAACTAGACCATAATACAGGCTGAAACTGATTAGTAGCAAAAATACGTTCTATATAAGCACGACTAATTGAGGTTAATTCAAAATCTTGGATTGCTAAGGGAATATGTTTTGTCTCTAATCTGACAGTAAAGCTATAGATTAAGAAAGTTGAAAGAGGTAATAAAAATGCAAGTGCCATGATCAGGCGATCGCGTCGTAATTGCACTAATTCTTTGAGACATTGCGCCCAGATTCGTCGCATAAATACACTCACATAACTTATGATTTTATTGCAATAATTGTCAAATATTTTTCTCGCAAAAATAGCTATAGCAATAATTACTCAATTATATTTTTACCTTGCTTATTTTTACTAGTTTAAGAAGTTAAAAAGCTCAAGTAACTATATCCCATCAATATAAAAATGTTACAAGAGCCATAAATGAAATGAATGGTTAAGTTATTGGTAAGTTTGGCAAGTATTTATCTAAATTTGACTAGATAGATCGCGATTTAGTCAAATCTGCTTCAAAAACTAATTGTTTTAGCCATTCTTCTACTTGAAACCATAGTTTTTTAGGAGATCGAGGATGGAAAAAACCGAAGTGTCCCATACTTTTTAATCCATACTCATGAGGAGTAATAATCTCATGACGTATATTTGCTCTCACGTAAAGCTTTGCTAAGGCTTTAACTGAAGCAGGAGAAGCATAGTAATCATCATCTGAAATAGTAATCATAATTAACGGTCTTTCATAGTCAGCAAATCTTGGTTCGACATTCACCCCCCTAGCATTTGTCATTACCCCCTTTTTGCCCCATTTTATTACTTGCAATAAAACTTTACCTGGACACTTTTGTGATACAGTGAACTTTGAAATTGGTACATACCCAAAAATACGTATTAAAATTGGAAAAAGGGTGTGACTGTAATAAAAGCGGAGTCGTGCTTTCCATTTAAACAGTCTAGGAATAGCTCGTTGTGAAGCTATAAACAATGCACCATCAACAAATTGACAAGCTGGACTCTGCCCTAATAACTGTCCTCCAATGCTATGTGCAATCACCCCTAAAAACTTGGCTCTAGTTCTTCGCTTGACTTCTGCAATAGCTGCTGGAATATCTAGGTTAACCCAATCATCAAAAGTAACCATCGAGTCTAGTTGAGCATCTTGTGATGCTCCTATCCCTCGATAATCAAACGTCAATACTCCCCATCCCTGTGCATTAAGATAACTCGCAAACCACCGCAGATATTTTTGAGGAGCTCCTAAGCCAGATAGAAAGACTACACTATATTCTGACGATTTAGTTCCGGGCCACCACTTGGCGGATAACTTACGGTTATCTGCTGTAATTATAGTGATATCTTCTTCTAACACTTTTGGGAATGGCATAGCTATTTACTCCATTTAATTCAAAGACTTTAATTCTGTTTGCTATCTCAATGTCCAATGCCAGAAACAGTTATAATGTAGCTATGGCCGACTTTGGGCTTGGTATAACTGCTACTAAAAAAATGCAAAACGCATGGCTAATTTTTACGTATATCGCGCTTTTTTGTCCGTAACTAAAAGTTGAATCTAACATTTACAGCGCATTTTTTATTCAATTAAAAATACCTGTATCTACCTTAATTCACCTGGATTTCTTCAGTTACTTTTTTCTTTTGCATCATCATCATTACTAACTCTGAGCGTTTTGTTCTCAAAGCCTTTAAGATTGGGAATAGTCCTCTTTGTAGAAATTGCCTGTAGCTAATTCCTACTACTCCAAGACGCTGATCTTGCTCTGGAATAAATTCAAATGTAGGCATTTTAAAATGATAAATTATGTGTGCTAAGTCAGCTAAAGTTCCTTCCCGGTCTTCTTCCATTTCAAATTGAAGAACCTTGAGATAAAAACCCATGTGAGCGCCTTCATCGCGACTGAGATAGTAGTAGATTTTCTCTAAAACTTCATCTCCCTCTTTCCTTGCTTTCTCTAATCGGTCTTTATAAACCAAAAATGTTGCCGATTCTTGCAAAGCACCGTAACAGGTCATCTGACGTGGTGTTTTGAATGAGGGCTTCCATACATGAGCAAAAACCTGCTTCTCGAACTCTGCATATTGCTCTTTTGTACGCATTCCTGAACGAATCAAGTATTCACGAAAAGTAAGTCCATGCTTGGACTCTTCATAACCCCAATTTGTCTGAAACCAAGCATATCCAAAAAATGGCCGCACGAGATTCAATCCACTAGCAGTGTAGTCTGGAACATATAACTCGATTCCACAAAATAGCTCAATACTGATAGCTTTCTCTTCAGTATTCTTTGAGGGATCAAGGTTTTCCCAGGGAATATCATTAAAAGGATGCCAGCGTCGTTTGCGCTCTGCTATATCGAAGAATTCCATATAGGCACGGTAGATTTTCTCTTTTTGTGTAAGAGATGCTCCCATTTTTAACTCCTTGTATTTTTGATTTCTTTATGGAATAGTCATAATTCCATTATCTTGTGCAGATGCTTGAGAATTTATTTTAATAGAGGGAAAGTATTCCGATAAAAATCCACCCTTTTTCCTGTGTAGGAGAGACTCATATTGAACTCAACTATACAAGTGCTTTTCTGTATTTTTGAATTAAGCTAACAAAGGTTTTGATAGTAGAAATTTTATCCAGTTCATCATCTGGAAATGTAATTCCTAATTTTTCTTCAACATATCCTGCCATTTCTAGGGCTATAATTGAACTGACACCGAAATCACCAAATGTACTATCAATCTTTAAAGCTTCTGCTGCTGTCGCTTGCTCAGGAGCAGCAAACTGAAAAGCTTCTTTAAGTAAAGTTAGAATTTCATCGTTTGTCATCTTTTTAACTCTTTTACAGAAAATTTTGGCTAACTATTGGTATTAATTGACTCTACAAAGCACAATGTGATCTCAAGATTTACTTTGTAAATGATTTTTACCACTTATAAGCAAGTCTTCTTTCTGCTCGTGTTTTTGCAGTTGCTGCAACAATGATTCTACTTCTACTTCCAGTGATCGAAATTCAATTTTGTATTGAGGATTGATACTCCAATCTGCTACTATCTCAAGGCTTCCAGCTAGAAATTCATCTCGACAAGCACTGCGTCGAACTTTACCGCTAGAAGTTTTTGGAAGGCTTCCAGTTTTGAGTAGTAACACCGCATAAATTTGTAGATCATGCTGCTCTGAAACGGCTTGTAAAATTGCCCTAATGATTTCATCAGGATTTAATTTCCGGAGGTAATGTCGTTCTACTTCTTGGGCAATTACTAATTTTTCTTGATTGGCAATTTCAACAGAAAACGCTGCTCCACAGCCTGGAGTAAGTGCTAAATGACTTTGTTCTACAGTTAACTCAATATCCTGGGGGTAATGGTTACGACCACAAATAATCATCAGATCCTTGAGGCGACCGGTAACGAAAAGCTCACCATCTTGCAAGAATCCTAAGTCTCCTGTGCGTAAAAAAGGGCCTTCGCCTGTATCTTTCAAATAAGCATGAAAAGTTTCTTGTGTCTTCTCTGGCCGATTCCAATAGCCTTGAGCGACACTCTGACCAGATACCCATATCTCCCCTACTTGATCTGAAGGACAAAGAGTCAAAGATTCTGGATTGACGATCGCAATTTTTTGATCTAGCCAAGTTCTTCCACAGCCAACAATTATTTGACTCTCCCGATGATGAGTTTTGTGAACTACTCGATTTTGCTCAAGTTCTGCTTTCTTAACTTGATGAATAATTGGTGCTTCTGTTTTTAAACCACCAGTCACGATTAAAGTTGTTTCAGCCATCCCGTAGCAAGGGTAAAAAGCTTCTTTGCGGAAACCGCAAGGCTCAAAAGTATTAGCAAAAGACTCTAGCGTTTTGGCTCTGATTGGTTCAGCTCCGGTAAAAGCTACATCCCAGCTACTCAAATCAAGAGTCGCACGTTGTTCGGGAGTAATCTGGCGGACGCAAAGATCATAGGCAAAATCTGGCCCGCCACTGGTTGTCGCCTGGTAGCGGGAAATTGCCTGTAGCCAACGGAAAGGCTTTTTCACAAAGGCGATCGGAGACATAATTACAACCGAGTTACCATAGTAAACTGGTTGTAAGATTCCCCCAATCAATCCCATATCGTGGTAAGGCGGTAACCAAATTACGCCACGGCTTTGGGAATTATGCTCAAAACATTGATAAATCAGTGCTGAATTGTGTAACAAGTTGCCATGACTCACCATCACACCTTTAGGTGTTCCTGTAGAGCCAGAAGTGTACTGGAGAAAAGCCAGAGTTCTGTGAGAAATCTGTGGTCTTTGCCATTCTTCTGTTAAATCACCAATCAGAGCATCAGTAGCTATCCAATGCAAACCTGCTAAGTCTGAATTATGGTTAAATTTCTCTTCAACATTGGTCAAGATGGATTTAGTCGTAAGTGCAATTTTTGCCTGTGAGTCTGCCACAATTGCATCTAAACGAGGTGTAGGCTTATTGAAACGAGGTGGATACGCTGGGACAGCTACTGCACCAGCATATAAGCACGCAAAAAAAGCAACAATATATTCCAGCCCGGATGGATAAAGAAGTAATACCCTTTCACCATGAATATCTAAGTATTGGAGATATGTAGCCAGAGATTTGGCTTTTTGGTCTAATTCTCCATAGGTTATGCTAATTTCTTCAGTTTCTCCATCAACCAAAAAAGTATATGCTGTTTGGTTACTTTGATGAACAGCTCTGTAACTTAGTAGATCCACTACAGTTTCAAAATTTGGTAGCATATTTATTGAATCACCCACGCGATTAGTTGCTCTATTTACTTTGCTAAGTAAACTAGTAAAAATTTCAATCTTCAATGATTACTTGCTAAGTAATGTTGATATGCTGTAAACGCAATAACAGACATAAGCTTTAAAAAACAAGTACCAAGATATTTCTTACCCTTTTATTACCAGATAAATTCATCTAAAAGCTTAGTCTTTGGAGTTAGCTGAAATTTACTGTGGCAGTATCGAACCTAATATCTTTGGTGTTGTTAGAATTTGTGTTTAACCTCACCCCTGAGAAACATATCAATTCATTATTAAGAATTGGTAATCCTTAATTTAAGATATGATTATCTTAGCTAATTTAATGATTAGACATAAGGCGAAAACTAGAGCAGTCAAGCCAAAGTTAACATAATTAAATTTTTAGAGATTATTCTCGATTTTATTTCTATAAGAGTGCATAAAACTTCCAGGTTAAACGTGTAATCTAATAGGAAGTCTATATATAGAATACAAATTTCTATAGAAAATTATGTAGAAATCTATTTGATTTCCGTGATGTCAAGCAGCTTTAGCGGTTGGTGTGGTTTATAAATACAAGTCAATTTCTAGCATTAAAATCAGGTATAAATTATGAGTAAAGATAGCCTTGTACTTCAGGAATTAAATATTGCTGTTGCCACACAGAATCACAGTCCTAGTATTCTTACTTTTGACTTTCTCAAATACAGTGGCATTATCCCTCTAGACTGGAAGCTAGCACAGCAACCTATTGTTAGCAATCAAGGGTCTCAATTGATTTTTGATAACGGTTTCAGCATAGTTGCTCAACCGCAAGGGCTAAATTTTATTGAGCTAATATCGACTAAACACATCCAAGAAATACAAGTCCCAGAAATTGTTCACAATTATATAAACGCATTACCAAAAGTAGAATACCAGGCGATGGGTATAAATTTAAAAGGCTATATTACTCAATCTAAGCTAGGACTAAACACAACAGTTCACGATTATATGCACACTCTATTAGCTCCTGCTTCATGGCAAGAAATTGGTAATATACCAGTCAAGGCATCAATGCAGTTAGTCTTTGCTTTGGATAGGTGTCAATTTAGTTTAGGGATTAATGAGGGTAATCTCTATCTAACTGAACAAGAGACTCTTCTTATTATCTTATTTTCTGGTAATTTTAGCTATGGTATTGAAGGTGGTACTAACGAGAAGCGGTTGCAATCTCTGCATGAACTATTAGGTAATTGGGTAATAGATATAACAACTTATCAGGAAATCATCAATAGTCATTTCTTAAAATCAGAGATCATTTTGAGAGATGCCCCTATAGAATCGACATCTGAAGTTTTGATCAGTAGCTAACCAGAAGCAAAGGTTGTATTGCCAAAATTGATTGGAAATAAAAGAGAAAGATTTGGATATTAGACATCTTCAAAAATGAATTGTTAACTTCTTTTTTGCGTATGTCTATTGTGAATAACCTGAAGCTTTGTTTAAAAAAAATGTAAAGAGAAATTATGAATTTTACAGAAGATAGCTCAACACAACCACGGATATTAGGTGTAAATGAACTTAAGCTTCTAAATTCTAAATCTGAGTTAGAAATAGCTAATTTTGGAGCTTCAGGAAATTCTAATAATCTGCTTGCTCCTTTATATCCAATTTATGCAGATGAAATAGATTTTACAAATATAGATAGAAGCTCTGTGAGGGATATATTTCCTGCATCTTTTGAGTATGGTAACTTAAATTCAAGTATAGAAAGTACAAAAAATAATGGTCTTGACTTGTTAACAGGCCAAACCATTAGTAGTTCATTGGTGTTGCCTAACGAATTAATTTTTATCGATGCCAATATTGGTGATTATCAGAGCTTAATAGAGGGATTAGCTCCTAATATAGAAGTTATTATCCTCAATTCAGAACAAGATGGAGTTCATCAAATCACTGAAGCCTTGACACAACGCCAAGCAATATCTGCTTTGCATATAGTCTCGCATGGTGAAGTGGGAAGTCTAGAGCTTGGTGGTTCATTTTTAAATCTCGTAACACTTAGCAATTACAGTAGTGATCTCCATAAATGGGCTAACTTCTTAACACCAGATGCAGATATCTTGCTCTATGGTTGTAATGTGGCTGCGGGTGAGCAGGGATTAGCTTTCATACAGCAATTGAGTGTTTTAACACAAGCTGATGTGGCGGCTTCTGATGACTTGACTGGAAATGTTTCTCTTGCTGGTGATTGGGATCTAGAAGTTAAGACTGGGACAATTGAAGCAACAACCGTTTTCTCAACTAGTGCGATCGCTAACTATAATGGGGTTCTGTTTACTAGAATTTCGGCTGGATTTAGCGGAACTCATAACTTTTCTGATGATGTCTTCGTAAATGGGGATGTTATTCTCAGCAATAATGTTGTTTTTGATCTCAATTCTAATGACTTTACATTAAGTGGTAGTGATTTAAACATTCGGGGTGATTATCAAGGCGATCGCGACAGTTTGACCATCAAAGGGGCAAAAACTGTTAACATTGCGGCGGGACTGATTGGTGGTGGCGGATTTCAAAATCTGACAATTGAAGCTGAGACTATCAACATTTTTGATTTTGCCACGATTTCAACCCGTAACATTGATAGCAGCGATTTTCTCGACGGTATTTCAATTGGTGACTCTGGTTTCATCAATCTGAATGCACCAACAATCAAAGTAAGTAATAATGCCAAACTTTTAACCCATGTAGAAGATGGCAGTGGATATCAAGCGGGTAACATTAAGCTAGAAGCTAGTGAGAAAAATATTCGCGCTCCACTGATTTTTGGATTTAGTAGCAACAAGGCAACAATTACCCTAGATCAAGCGACTTTAATAGCGAAAGACATTATAATTACATCTACGACTGAAGATGTTGCTTACAATAAAGACATTCCTAGTCAAATAACAGAAGGTGCTGCATTCTTTGGTTTAGCTGACTCAGTTCTCTATAATATTCAAAGTCTAGGTATACCTCTGTCTATGCAGGCTCGCTGGTCAGAGTCTTACGTGACTATTAAGAATTCAACTATCAACAGCAGTGGAGATGTCACTATTTCATCAAAGGCGATTGTTGATAGTTCTGTTGAAGCGATTAATATCTTGGGTAGTTTACCAGGGAGATTTCTGACACCACAACGATTAAAAGTGGCTGGGGCTGGCGGATATGCTAAAGGTGTTGCTGAAACCAGTATTGAAGGTAACACCACAATTATTGCCACTGGTAGTGTTGATGTACTGTCAGATGTGAAGACAAAAGCCGTGATTACAGCCAGTGTTCTGGCAAATGTCAATGCGGCTTTTAACAAATTACTAGGGACTTTGATCAAACCACTAGCTCGTACAACAGATGTTACAAAACTAGCATTTGCAGCAGCAGTTGCAGTTACTGAAACTACATCTAAAACAATTATTGAAACAAATGCAAATATCACTGCTGGAGGAAACGTCGAGGTTAATGCAACCGGTAAAGTGAACAGCCAAGCTAAAGCAAGAGCAACGATTTGGATTAATGGCGACGTAACAGCAGGAATTAGTATTAATATTGATGAAACTACAATCGAAGCGAATGTAGACGGCAATATCGCTGCGGGTGGTATTGTTATATCTCCGAAAAAAATTACTACCATCGACAAAGATAGAATTAACACTCATACAATTACCTTTGCCAAAAAGCATGACTTTAAAACAGGAGATTTGTTCGTCTATAATGCCGATGTCTATGATGCCGATACAGATCCCATCGGGCTACTCAATAATAACAATGTTTATGAAGTTTTGGTAATAGATGATCTAACTATTGCTTTAACTACTAAAGGAGGTTTGAATGGAGTAATAGATATCGATAATAGCCAAGTCAACACAGGTGTTCAACATGGTTTTAGCCATTTTAAGTCTCTAATTTTTGATGGTTCTGATGCCAATGTTATCAATACGGAAAAAAATACCATCACAATTTACAACCACGGTTTAGTACATGGACAAGCAGTTAACTATTATGCCGATTCTAAAACTACAGAGGAACAAGAAATTGGTGCCTTGCAAACGGAAGGTACGTACTTTGTAATTGTGGTTGACACCAATACGATTCAACTGGCTGAGTCACGAGATTTTGTTGCACTCAATATTCCGGTTGACTTAACCGTCAGCGTAGGAAAAGCTCATGTACTGTCAGCTTATAGGCGTACAGTAGGGACTACACCAAAGTTTGATAATACTAATATCAACAACAATGTTATTACCATTACTAATCATGGGTTGTATACTGGTCAACTTGTCACCTACAAAAATAACCTTGGTACTCCTATAAGTGTTGATGGGACTCCTTTAAAAATAGATGCTAGTTACTTCGTAGTAGTGAAAGATGAGAATACCATTAAACTTGCTCAGACTTATCTAGATGCGATTGAATATAAAATTGATACTGATACAGGAACTAATATTGATATTACCAATGTTGGCTCAGGCGAACATTTCTTTATTTATGAAACCAGTGCCATTCGATTTGATCCTCACGCTAGTAATAACGTTGATCAAGATAACAACATTTTCACTATAGCGAATCATGGTTTTAAAACAGGTGATGAAGTTTTTTATGAAATTGATGAAACTGTACTAACCAAAGAAGAAACTCCTCTTCATATTACTTTTGAACCCCAAGATAAAAATAACTTTATAAATATCGAGAATGACACAATCAAAATTGTTGCTCACGAATACAAAACTGGAGATGAGATTACTTACACCGAATTGGAACGGTTAGGGATTTCTGGTAATACCTTGTATTCAGAGCAAACACTCCTGGACACCCCACTAGAAGATAATGAAAATTACTATATTATCGCTGACCCCAACGACAGTACTGTAATTAAACTGGCATTCACAGCAGCAGATGCGACTAACGGTATTGCGATTGACCTGAACACTTCAGGATCTAATAATGTTGATGTTGATGCTGACACAATTAAGGTGATAGGTCAAAGCTATACAACCGGAACTTTACTCACCTTGGCTCAGTTAAAAGCTCTTCTGGATGCGAATACTACGACCAGTTACGGTGTGATTGTCGATGTTAATACACCACTACACAAAAACGCCAGCTACCATATCATCAAAAATGACGATAACACAATCAAACTAGCTTACACCATCGAAGATGCAGCTAAGGGTCAAGCAATTAACTTAACGATCGCCTCAGACTTAGATTTAGACAATGATCGAATTTATCTCCCTGGTCATGGATTGCGTACAGGAAACGAATTTACTTATGACGTAGACTTTCTAGGTAGAAAAGGTACTTCCATTCAGTACAGGCAAAAAAACAGTGATACGATTTTGAGTGCAGGTCAAAAGTATTATGTGATTGTCGAAGATGCTGACTGGGTAAAAATCGCACTGAGTGCAAGTGACGCAGCCGCAGGTAATTACATCGACTTAACCCTTGGTTCGGCCGATGCACTCCACAGTTTCACTACTACTACTCCTAGTTTTTTAGCAGGAGATATTGCCATTCAAAACCTGGAAGGTGGTGGATATTATTATGCAATTGTGATCGATGCCAACCGCTTCATGCTCGCAGAAACGGCTAGTGCAGCCTTCTTCGCCGAACCGATTGTTCTCAAAGCTGATCCAATTGATATTGATGTTTCTAGGCTCACCCGTGGCTACAATCATGGTTTTAGTAATCAAGAGTTTGTCAACTTTAACGCAACGACAGATAGCATTATTAACATCAACAACCACGGGTTATTTAATGGTCAAGTTGTCACCTATCTCGGTGATCCAGATCGGTTAGCCAGTAATGAGAATGAATTGATTCATGACCGACAATATTATGTAATTGTAGTGGATGTCAATAGTATTCAATTAGCCTCATCTGTTGATGATGCAGCAATTGGCAATTATCTTGACCTAACTACTTCTGCTACAAATGGCAATCAACTCAGTTATGACAAATTGACAAAGGCAACACTTTCATTTAATAGTGCTAATGCAGTGAATACGGGTAACGAAACAATTACCTTCACTACTAATCATGGACTAACTACAGGGGATTTAATCACCTATAACTCTAATGATGGTAGAGTTATAGGTATAAACGATGGTTCTACTAGTGGAATTTTTACGGGTTTAGATACTGGCAACCTAGTTGATGGTAATAGCTACTTTGCGATTGTGACTGGTTTAAATACCATCAAACTAGCAGAGACTTATATTGGTGCAATTAATCAATCTGCGATTAATTTAAATACTCCAGGAACGGGTGAACAATCCTTTACCTACGGTATTAGTTCCCTTCTCTTTGATCCAATTAACACTGCAATCGTTGATGATAACAAGGAAACTTTTACCTTTACCAATCATGGTTTTGAAACGGGCGATCGCCTCCTTTACCAAGGCAATACAGTCTTCAATGAATCAATTAATGGTCTCATTAGTGGACAATACTACTATGTAGTCACAATTGATAAAAATATATTCCAACTAGCAGCGACTAGAGAAGAGGCTTTACTAGCAGAACCAATTACTGGCAATCATGCTTTAACTCCCCTCTTAAGTTCTGCTGGTACTGGAATATTTGTGAACGCTGAACTCACCGAAGCTAGAGATGTTGCTACTGCTAGAGGTACTTCAGGTTCTAATCCCAGATATAGAGATTTGTTTACTAATGTGCCTTTGGGTGTACTATTAGCCGCTAGTACGCGTGGATCTCTCCTCAACCCTAGAACTATCAAAGACGCAATACAGGCAACACAGGGAGTTGAAGGATTTCCTACATATAGCCTTGGCTTGTCTATTGCAGCTAATTATGTCAATCATCACGTTAATGCAACAGTCGGTGGTACTTTATACTCTGATGCCGATATAGCAGTTAATGCAGGAGTAGTTCAATATGTTGCCCTGGGTGGTAACGGTGCATCTAGTGGGTCTAAGGGTGCTTTCGCAATGGCTTTTACATTGGGAATTTATACCAATAATGTTAAAGCATCTATTAAAGATTATGCGGTGATTGATGCAGCAGGTAGACTTGATGTAACCTCTATTTTGAAATATCCCGTCCTCATCGACTACACGAAAGGATTGAGTATTGGGCAATGGTTTAGTCAGGCTTTTGAATTTCCTTTTGGTGGTAAGTTGGGGAAAGATAATGCTTTTATTAATAACTTTACGGTCACAAAAAATAAAGGTAAAGTTGATCTAAAGGCAAATAAACAGTTAGTAAAATTCGCTTTTGCGCTGACTGTATCAGTAACTTTATTTGATAATGATTCCATAGCCATTATTGGTTATGGTGCAAAAATTAATCAGAAGCGTCAAAACTCTACCCAATTTGTCAAAGTAGATGCTGTCACTGACATTATCTTGACCAATGTAGTAGGAGTCATTACGCTGAATATATCTGCTGAAGTCATATATGCAGCATTTAAAGATAACGCTCTGGAAGATTTCTTCAGCATCTACGGTAATCGTGCTGGTAGGGGTATTGGCGTATCTGCATTGCTAGAGGGAATGACCAATACAACCATTGCCAAAATATCAAATGGTGCAATGGTACATACAGGAACATTGGGTGATGGGCTGGAAGTAACAGCCAAGGAAAAGGTTTTTGTACTAAACTTAGTCCAATCTGGAGGACAATCTGACAGTTTTGGTGTAACTGGTACAGGGGCAGGAATTGTACACGCTAGTAGTACTTTAGCTCAAATCGGCAGTAATACAACCATTAAAGGTGGGCCAGTCTATCTGGATGCAGATAGCGTAGTCAAACGCATTAATTACTTAGGCGCTCAACAAGCATCAGCAGGCGGTTTTGGGATAGGAGCAACTGTTGCTGTCACCAAAATTATTCGCAATACCCGTGCAGTAATTGGTGATGAAGTTAAACTCGAAGATGATACCAAGATTGAAAACATCGGCGATATACTATCCTATCTACAGGTTGCTGATGCTCTAAACATTTTCAGCGAAAAGGGAAAGATTGAAGACTTTAATACTGGTTCTGGCTTGGATATAGATGTAACTGGCAACACTTCACTAAAAAAAGACCGTGATGTTCTTGATCTAAATGCTCGTAATAGTGGATATTTAGTATCAGCTACCTTGGCTGGTTTTGTGGCAAGGAGAGCCGACGCTAATAGTAGTTTCGTAGAGACAAATCCAACTGCCGTTACTAATCCTAGTACCTCCTTTGGAGTAGGAGTTTCAGGGAGTGTATCTGTAACGGATGTAGATGAAAAAGCTCAATCCTATATCAATAGCACTGGCAATGTTCGAGTTGCAGCACCTAGTATTGTCCTAGGTATTACTCTTAACAGCGAAAATGACACAGACTTTGGTGCGGGATCTGGTGCAACTTCGCTGATTAAGTATCAGGCTCAGAATACCAAAGCAGGATTATCTGGGGCTGTAAGTACGCATAATATCGAACATAACACTCGCTCCTTTATTACTGGTGCGACTGTCACCAGTATTGGCAATGTCAGCTTGAATGCAGAAGAAAAAAGCCGAATTATTGGTGTGGCAGTTGGTCTTGCTGGCGCGAGAGTACAAGAAGAGATATTTTTTGTTAGTAGTGGTGGTTTCAATACCTTCTCTGGTCAAGGCTCCATAACTTGGAATAAGTTGGATAACATTGTAGAAACTTTTGCTAAAAGTGCCACAATTACCTTGACCGATAGCAACTTGTCTTTGAATGCTGAGGATAATTCTGAGATTGTAGGAGTAGCTGGGGCAATTAATCTTTCCCTAGTCAGAGGAACTTTTAGTAATGCTCGTTCTGGTGCTTTAGGGGTGTCCTTTGCACTCAATGAAATTGATAACAAAGTTCGCACTTATCTGACTAATTCAACAGTTCAGGCAGCACAGGTGAGTTTATTTGCTACCTCAACCTCAGAGATTTATGCTGTGAGTATCGGTGGTACAGCTTCTGATGCCTCTTCGATGACTCGTAGTGCCTTTAGTATTAGTGGGGCTGGTACAGGTTCGGAAAACAACATAGATAGCACTATTGAAGCATTAATTGCAGAAAATAGTAAAGTAATTAGTACAGGTGTAGTTGCTCTGAATGCAGTTGATGATAGTTATATTTTAGCGATCGCTGGCGGAATTGCGATCGCATCTGCTCGTGGCAGCAAATCAGCTACAGCTATCGGTGTTGGTGCTGCGATCTCTAATAACACCATCACCACCAAGACAAAGGCTAAGATTGACAAATCTAAGGTCACGGCTGGTGGTAATGTCAGCCTCAACAGTAAATCAACGGCCAAAATTCAGGCTGTGAGTATATCTGCTGCTGGTTCTGGTAGTTCATCTACAATCTCTAACGCTCTTAGTTTTGCTGGGGCTGGTGCAGGTTCAAACAACGAAGTTGACCAAACCATTGAGTCTCTAATCCTCAATGCTAGTGAGGTGAGAACTACTAATACTGGTTTCGGCATTGATGTAATTGCCATTAACGATAGTGAAATTAGAACTGATGCTGGTGGTGTTGCCGTTGCAGTAGCTTTGGGGCAAACCAGTGGCACATCTGTTTCTGTAGGAATTTCAGCTGCTATCAATAAATTTTCATCAGAAACTCGTGCCGAAATTGATAATTCTCAAGTGACATCTGCGGGGAATATTACCCTCAAGGCTGATTCAACCACGGACATTACCGCCATAGCCTGGACAGGTGCGGTAGCCGTCGGCTCATCTGGCTCATCCACAGGACTAGCATTTACCGGTGCTGGGGTAGGAACAGGTAACACGATTGACAATGAGATGGCTGCACGGATTGATAACAACTCGATTGTCACCAGTGTTGGCAATATTAGCTTGAGTGCTATCGACAATAGCAAGATTGTAGCTGGTGCTGGTGCAGTTGCCGTTGCTATTTCCCGTGGTTCATCAGGTGGTTCTGGTTCTATTGGCGTAGCCATATCCAACAATAAAATCACCAACAATATCAACGCAACGATTGATCAAGCTACAGCAAATGCAAGCAATGGCAAAATTGAACTAACTGCTAAATCAACAGCCGAAATCCTGGCAGTCTCTGTTGGTGGAACTGTATCTGCTACCGTGAGTTCTAATTCTGGTGGTGCTTTTGCAGGCGCGGGTGCTGGTTCTGGTAATATCACCGACAATACTATTAAGGCAGTAATTAAAAATCATGCCCAGGTCAAGGCTAGGAATGTAAGTTTAGTTGCTGATGATGATACTAAAATCACGGCAGGTGCAGGCGATATAGCCTTTGCACTTTTTGTTGGTACGAGCGGTGGAGCAGTTTCCATAGGAGTTGCAATCGCAGTTAATGAAATTAGTAATCATGTTTACGCCCATATTGATAACTCTACTATCTCTACACCAGGTGATGTGGAGTTAACCGCTAAATCAACAGCCGAAATCCAGGCTTTCACAGTCGGTGGCGCAGGGGGTGTGAGTGTGAGTACTAATTCCGGTGCTTTTGCAGGTGCGGGTGCTGGCTCTGGTAACACCATTAAGAATACCATTGAAGCAGCGATTAAAAATAGTGCTGAGGTGAATGCTCAAGATGTCACACTACTTGCTAAAGATGACACTGAAATCACCGCAGGTGCAGGTGCTATTGCCTTTGCGATCGTCGTGGGTGACAAAGCGGGTGCATTATCCGTAGGAGTTTCAGTTGTTGAAAATGAAATTAGCAACACAGTCAAAGCCTATATTGATAATTCTATTGTTTTAACTACTAGCCAAGTCAATGTAACAGCAGACTCCACAACAGAAATTGCTGCTTATGCCGAAACAGGTGCTTTATCTGTAGGAGCATTGGCTGGTGCTTTAACGGCTACGAGTTCTACCAACACAATCAAAAATACTATTGAGGCACTTATTAGTAATGGTAGTACAGTTAAAACCAGTAGCAGTGGAAATATTAACCTGAAAGCAATTGATGATGCCACCATTACGGCCAATTCTACAGGTGGGAATCTGGCGTTTTCTGTCAGTATTGGGCCTGCAATTACTATTGGGGTAGTCAAAGCTGATAATGATGTGAGCAACACTGTTAGGTCTTATCTTGATAGAGCAACAATTGCCACAGCAGACGGCAGTGTGAATCTGCTATCAGAATCCAAATCTAATATTGATGCCAAGTCTACTGCCACTTTACTAACGGTAGGAATCAGCCAATATGGTGCATCTATATCAGGTGGTGGAGCAGATGCAAAAAATCATACAGCAAAGACAATTGAAGCATTCATCAACAATCTGAGTACAGTCAATACGACTAATGGTGGAGTGAAACTGGGAGCAACAGATAACTCTAAAGTGAAGTCAGAAGTCGGAATTGGTGGGTTATCAGGTGGAGCAGTTGGTGCTTCTATTGGTATTTCGATAGCTGATAATATTATTGAAAATCAAGTCCGGGCTTACATTGACCGTGCAACTGTAACAGCAGATGGTGATATTGACATCAATGCAACATCAAACTCTGACAGTCAGGTATTAGCAGTGGCAACTTCCGTGGCATTGGGTGCTGGGGCTGTTGCAGGTGCCGGGGCTGAAGCCAGAGCTAGCGAAAATTCTATCGTGGAAAGTTACGTTAGCAATCTTTCCACACTCAATGCCTTGAATATTGACTTAACAGCCACACGAAATATTGAAAATAATTTTGCTAAGACCTATGGAGCAAGTGGTAGCCTGGGCGGTATCAATTTCGCCATTGGTATCAGTCTAGCCACTGTTGATGTTGGTGGTAGTGTAAGTGCTTACATTAGTGGTGCTTCAGTCACAGTAAAAGAGAATCTCAATATTAATGCTACGCTCCTTACACCTGTAGCTAAACCAAGTGGAGTAGAAGGTGTGTTTGCCAAATCAGAAGCGATCGCAGGTGGTTTGGGAGCTTTTGGTGCTTCTGGGACGGGTACAACAGCAAAAGTCACGATCAATCCCACAATTCAAGCCTACATTAGCAATAATGCAGAAATACAAGTTGACAAGAATATATCACTCACAGCAGATTCGCAGATAGATGCAGCTACAGACGTAATTGGTATCACTGTGAACACCGGCCTCGGTTTATCGGTAGGTGTAACTTTAGCTGATACCAAAATTGATCCTAATATTTACACTTTTATCAACCAAGGATCTGATGTCAGAGCAGGTGATAACATTACGCTCCAATCAAAACACAACTTTGATCAAACAGAGCCATTCTTTTATAGAAATGCGTCAGCTAATGCCACAGCACCAATAACATTGGGTACACTTGGGGCAGGAACAGGTGCAGATGCAAAAGCCACATCTAGTGCAGATGTAAATACCACAGTTGAAAGTGGAGCAACAATTCATGCTGGTGGAAACATTAGCATAGTATCCCGTGCTTATAACAATGCTATCTCTGATGCCAATGGGTTAACAATTGGTGGTGTTGCAGGTGTAGGAACAAGTTTTGCTGATGCGGCAGCTAGCGGTAAAACAACAACCAGCATGAACGGTTCGATCACAGGCGCAAGCAATATTGTCATCTTGACGGATGCCAGAAATCTTGCCGATGCTGATGCCATTGCTTCCAGTGGTGGGCTACTGTCTGGCAGAGGAACTGTAGTTAACACTCATATTGATGCAAATACCTCTGCATCGGTGGGAGACAACGCAACGATGAATGGGATAACAGGCGATATCACCATCGATTCCCGTTCTACAACGGATGCAAATGCAACTGGCACTGGCAGATCAGGGGGTTTCATCGGAGTTGGTAAAGTTGAAACAGAAGCAGACCTCACCAACATTAACAAGGCTGATATCGGGAATAATGTTCAGATTAAGGGTGAAAAAGACTTTAAACTCTTATCACAATCCAATAACAAAGTTGTCACAGAATCTACAGGCGGTAGTGGTGGAGTAGTGGATATCTCTGAGGCTAAAACCACCGTCTTCATTGATGACATAACTACCACTGAAGTAGGAAACCAAAGCAGTATCACGGCCTTAGACTCCCTCAAAGTGGATTCTCTGTCAAAAACTACTGTAGATGCTTATGCTGATGTCAATAACGGGGGAGTAGGAACAGGTGCAACTACAGACACAGATGTAACTATTCAAAACTCAACAATCACAACTGTCGGTAGTGCCACTCTAAAAGCAGATGAGATTGAATTGTTAGCTCGCGTCGCAGAAATAGATATTAAGAGAGCTAAGGCCGAGTCCAGAACTGGTGCAGTGGGAGCAGGCTTGAAAGCAGATGCTGATGTCTACACCGAATCAAATGTGAGAGTTGAGATTAAACAAAAAGCTGATATTGAAGGAAGAGAGCGAGTTGACATCAAGGCACTACAAGAAAAACTAGAAATAATCTCGGAAGGTAGAACAAGACTTGATGCGGGTACTGGAGAAGCGAGTCCTTCAGCTAAAACTATCCTCAATACAGACACCCGTATAAATGCAGAAAAAAGCTCGGAAATTACAACCAGAAACTTGTATGTGGAAGCCAATCTGCCAGAATCCATCAAATTTGATTACAAAACTGAGCGAGCAGGAAACACAATAACAACTGGCGGAAGCAGTAAAAAGTCAGGTGAATTGTCTTTAATCAGGAACATTAACTTCAACTCTACAGTGATCATGCTCGGTTCACCCAATCCGATTTTAGAGATTGATGCCGATGGTAAAGTGGTGAAGCAGGTTAACGTTGATTTCCAACAAACACAGACAGAGATTAACGTTGCCGATATTCAAAACACAGATGATTTATCAGGAAATATCACATTCTCAATGAGAGAAAGAGTTGATGGTTGGAAAAAAGAAGAAACAAACAAAACAAATCTTCAATCTACCCTAGAAGGCAACCCAAACTTTACATTTATCACTGGATTTGGCGGGGTTGATATCATCAATAGATCGAACAAGAATCTGAAAATAAATGCTATTGATGTACTCAATCCATCTGGCAAATTCGACTCAAGGGTGAAATTAATCGGAATCTATAAAAACCAAATCGTCGAAATCAGTAAAGAAAACAGAGCCAACTTTAAACCTATTTATAATCAAAGCCCTGGCAATACAAAAATCAATATTGAGAATACCAGCAACGCAGACATTCGCCTCAATGGAGCAATTAACAACCCCTTTGGTAACACACAAATTATCAACCAAGGCGGAAACATCCTTTCTACCAGAGCCAGCACCGAAATCGCCACCACAACCCTAACTCTCTTAGCCAATAACGGCAGCATTGGCAGCAATAGCAACCGTATCCGCACCAAGTCTAATTTACTGAGAGCGATCGCCCGCAACGACATCTTCATCAACGAGTTGGCAGACGACTTACTCATTGATGAAATCATATCTACACTAGGTAATGTAGATATCACTGCCAATCGCTCAATCCTAGATGGCAATCATACCACCGCAGCCAACATTATCGCCCGAAAAATCAACCTCAACGCCCTCAAAGGTAGCATTGGTAGCAAAACCGACTCCTTAGAAATTAATGCCACAGATACTAATGGTTTGACAGCCACAGCCTTAGCAGACATCATTATTACTGATATTGACGGTGGCTTGAGCATCAATCAGGTCTTATCCTTGAAAGGTGATATCAAATTGATGCTGCCAGATTTAATTAATCTAGGACAAGACTTAGTGTTGGGTGATAGTTCTAGTATCAGAGCCGATGCAGGTGCAATTAGCCTATTAGTGGGTGACAACATACACCTAGCAACAGGGAGTGCGATCGCCTACGGCGGACGGAACGTCATCGCATCTGCAACGTCAGTCACCATCAATGGCGATTGGGGTAACGCAGACATCGGTGTGGGTACAACTATAGAACTGAATGGAAAAATCAAAGCTAATACCGTACTCATTCAAGGCGAAACAGACGGTGACACCATTAGCCTAACCAACGTCGAAGATGGAGTGACAACCACCATAGAAACAGGCGATGGTAATAACAAAATCCACATTGGTAGCAAAGCCACCCCAACATCAAACACTGGTGGAATCCTGGACACCATTCGTGGACAAGTCATTGTCCGTGGTGGTGCAAATACAGACAAGCTAGAACTAGATGACATAGGTGATATCAAAGCTAATACTGGCACACTCACCAAAAACCAAGTGACAGGCTTAGGCATGAAGCAAGGTATTCAATATGCCAACGTCGAGAATCTCAATATCACCCTAGGAGCAGGTAGTGATACATTCGCCATTCACAGCACCCAGAATGGCACATTAACACAGATTGATACAGGCACAGGCAATAACATCATCAACATCGGCAATATTAACAACCAAGTCAACGAAATTGCCGGTTTACTAGAAATCAGAGGCGGTACAGATTATGACACCTTAAACATTAGTGATCAAGGTGATACCACCGCCAATGCAGGAATTTTAAATACCAATCGCTTGACAGGGTTGGGTATGGGTGCGGCAGACCAAAAAGCCATCAATGAAGAGCGCGGCATCATCTATGGTAGTCTGGAGCGATTAAATATTTCCCTCGGCTCTAGTAACGATGAATTTATGATCAGTAGTATTAACACTGAGACAATCATCAACGCTGGTGGAGGTAGCGATCGCATTATAGTAGGAGATGAACTGCCACGGATTGCGGCACGGCTAATGGTAGAAGGAGGATTGGGTGAAGATATCCTATCTGTCAACTCCAACATTGCCAGTGATTTGACCCTGAACAATGGCATCATTACATCTCCAGATGTATCTGGTCGTATTGAGTTCGAGCAAATAGCCTCCCTGCTCGTCACTCAAAGCGAGACTAATGACAACTTCACCATTCTCGACACCACAACACCGCTCACTGTGAACACCAGAGGCGGTAATGACTTAGTAAAAGTAGAGAATGCTTCTGCACCAGTAAATATCAATCTTGGTGATGGAGATAATCAAGTTATTGTCACGAATACAAATACACCTATCACGATTAATGGGGAAGGTAGCGGCTTCAACAAAATAACTGTAGACCGTTCCAGCCAAACCGCAGCAGTCATTGGTGGCTTACTCCAAGATGATGCTCAAACAAACACAAGTGTAGTTGAAAACTTAACAACAGGTGATGTCATCTTTAGTGCCATTGAGCAAGTAGAACTTAAGCTTGGCAAAGGTAACGATGACTTCACCATTAACACAACCCTGGCAAATACCGCCCTCACAGTTAAAGGTGGTGATGGCGATGATTCGATTACCATCCGCAGCATCGGTCGTCCCGAAACTAATGTCTCCGGTGAATTGGGTGAAGATACAGTCACCATAATTATTGATGGTGTACCTACAGATAAGCAATTCGCGACTCTCAACCTAGATGTGGAAACCTTAGTCGTAGATAATAGCAGTAATGACAGTCAATCAATAAACTGGACGCTGAGGAATGGAGCTGTGTTAGAGGCGGAGATTGCCCCTGACACCCCAACAATTTCCGTGATTAATACCGATGGTGCGGAACTAACCCGAATTATTGGCGGGACTCAAGCTGATAGCTTAGATGTGGTGACTGAGACTACTAACAATATTGAAGGATTAATTGATGGCGATCTCGTCGAATTGCGCTCCGGTTTGACAGTGTTAGAGCCTGCGGACTTTGAAACTTTCCAGAATTATGATGTTGTCATCAACTTTGACAAACCACTGATTGCGCCTAATAAATTTGAGCAAGCAGGATTCCAATTGGTAAGCAGTGGAACAATTGTAATTGACAATAGTATCAGTCCAGCAGCCAAGGCTGGCTCTAGTAACGATACCTTTACGTTAATCTCGTCCACAGGTGGTGGTTTCGCACTTTACTCTTTATCTATAGCTGTAACTACACCAGGTACACAGAATATAACCTTCACTGGTATCACGATGAATGGTGCAACAGTTACACACTTAGTTTCAGTGGAAGGTAATACTGGTTTTCAGACCTTCAATTCCCCCGCTAGTTTTGGTGCGCTGAAGTCTCTTTCTTGGAAACCAGGTACAACCTTAGTAGATAATATAGTCGCTAAAGAGTGGTTCCCCAAAGCAACTGCAATTCCTCTTGACCCTGTACCTGTACTCAATCTTGGTGGCAATATCACTTTTTATACCAATACTCTTCAAATTTTAGCCGCCGGTCGTTTAATCAGCAATAGCAACCTCGTTACATCAGTGATCAATGGTAATATTGCCCAGTTCAGCTTCGGAGGTGATATCAAATTTGCTGATAACAGTCGTGTCAAGGCTGTAGGTAGTCGCGGACTCTCTCTACTTGCTGGTAATGATGTCAACGTTGGTACTAATGTCACCTTCGATTTCTCTGGTAATGGAATTAACCCAGGTGCAGGCGGTGGTACTGGTGGTGCTGCTAATTATGGCACTATTGGTGGTAGCTTGGGCTTGGGTGCAGACATGAATTATGATAATGGAAAAGGCGGAAATGGGCGCAACACTAGGGCTGGTAACAATGGTAGTGATGGAAATGACGGAGCCAGAGGTGGTAATGCCAGTATGGGCGATGATGGGCGAAAAGGTGGCAATGGTAGCCCAGGAATCAATAGCTTACACAGTGGTGGTGCTGGTGGTGCTGGCGGTGCTGGTGGAAAATATCTATACCCAAGCTTTAGCATCAATCCGATAACAGGACAAATCATTCGAAGAAATATCGAAAGTGGTGCCGCAGGTGGAGTTGGAGGTGCTGGCGGTGACGGTGGTGATGGCAAGTTTGGCAACGGTGATGGTGGTAAAGGCGGTAAAGTTGGCACAAACGGACAAGACGGCCTCCCCGGTACAAGCGGATTTGATGGGTCTTCTGGCTTGAACTTAGTCATCAGTAATCAGGGCATAATTTCAGGTGGCAGTGGTGGCGGTGCTGGTGGTGATGGAGGATCTGGCGGCGGCGGTGCTGGTGGCGGTGCTGGTGGTGCTGGCGGCGGCGGCGGTGGTGGTGGCGGTGTGACGAAATCAGGAGGCCGTGGCGGTGATGGCGGTGCTGGTGGCGCCGGAGGAAATGGTAGAAGCGGCGGTAATGGCGGCGGTGGCGGTAATGGCGGCGGTGGCGGCGGTGCTTTCGAAATCATTGCCAATGGCAAAATCCACTTGAGTACCAGTGCTAATTTATGGGCTAAAGGAGGCGAAGGCAGTAACGGTACTCCTGGTACTCCTCGTAACCCAGGAGTACCAGGAGGTCTTAGCATAAATAGTATAAACCCCCCAAGAAATGGTGCCACCGGAACTAATGGCAACGGTAAGAATGGCCCTGGTGGCAGTGGTGGTGCTGGCGGTGGCCAAGGTGGTGAGGGTGGCAATGGCGGTGCTGGCGGTGCTGGCGGTGCTGGCGGTGCTGGCGGTAATGGTGCTGGCGGTGCTGGCGGTACAGTCAAAATCTACGGTACAACGGTAAATGCAAGTAATGGAACAGTGAATACTTCAGGTGGAAGCGGTGCTCAAATCGGAGGTAATGGACGACTGATAATTGGTAGCAATACTTACATAAGTAGTCAACCAGGCACTATAACTGGGGCAAATACTTCCTTCTTCAGAGGTCCGAGTGCAGACAATCCCTTCCTTTCAGATTTGTTTATCAGTAGTAAACAAATTACACCTTTTATTGCTGGTTTAGCAGAGGGAGCGAACACCTACGGTTTACTAGCAGGAATCGACGGCAGAACCTTAGGGATTAACACCTCAAATAATCCCGATGCCTTAGTGGCAGTGTATCGACTAGATGTAGGTCCATCAGGCTTCAATCAGGACTACGGCATCTTCAACCCCAACGGTACAAAGACCTCTGGGGGCGACTTCGATATGCTGTTATTTATCAACCTCACAGACTCCGTGTTGACAAACCCAACACTCGGTATCTTGCCGACAACTTCGACATCAAACTTTGCTCAGGCATTGACATCATTAAATCCAGGTGCAGTCTGGGCAACGCTGATTCCAGAAGATGCCGTCAAAGTCAACGCTTCCATAGATGGGCCAACCACGTCAATTCAGGGACAAACCCTCATCGATGGACAAGTCAGATACATTAGCGCGACACGACCAGTACTAAACGTCACACCAGATATCCCCGGATTAAAATCCATCGCCGTCAGTCCAGATGGTCAGCAAGTTTACGGAGTCAACCCCACACAAAACGCCCTAGTGGTGGTAAATTCTGACGGACTCACCCAACGTCAATTATTCAAAGACGGTTTAGAAAATATCGATGGGCTGGCAGGGGCAAGCGATGTTGTGATGAGTAGCGACGGCAATCATGTCTACGTTGCCAGCTCAAGAGATCAGAAAATATCAATATTCCAGCGAGATTTAGTAACTGGTAATCTCGGTTTCATTGAAACTATAGGATACAGCATACAAGTATTTGAATCAGTAGCCATCAACAATGATAACAGTCGCATTTATACTGCTGGTAATGATGGCATAGCAGTTGCCTCTCGTGACAGCAATACAGGCAAATTAACACCAATTCAGATTGAATTCTACCCAGACCGCGTCAGTGGCTTCAGCAACCTAGCACTCAGCCAAGATGGTTTACTATTATATGCAGTCAGCAACAGCAGTGACACCCTACTAGTGTTCAATACCAACGACCTGAGCGGAGTACAGAAAATCACAGGAGCAGCCAACGGATTAGATGGAGCTAAAGGCATAGCAGTCAGCCCAGATGATAATTTCATTTACATCACAGGTGCAGACGGCAATACACTCTCCGTCTTCCGCAGAGAAACCAACAGTCAAACTCTCAGCAACATCCAGACCATCAACAATGAAGTCAACGGAGTTAGTGGTCTCAATGGAGCGAGCGATGTCACCACCACCCCAGATGGTAGATACATCCTGGTGAGCGGCACAGACAGCAACGCAGTGGCAGTTTTCCAGCGTGACACAGCCACAGGCAAATTACAATTCGTGCAAATATTAAGGAATAACGTCGGTGGTGCAGCAGGATTGCGGACACCCACAGCCATAGCCACCAATGGTACTCAGACCTTTGTCAGTAGCTTAGGAATTACAGGCAACAATGGAGGACTGGCAGTCTTCAATACCAACACACTCCTACCAGATG
>NZ_JACJRG010000053.1 GCF_014697125.1 Anabaena minutissima FACHB-250
GGACTTTATAAAATGGCAGGGGAATTAAACGTTCCTGTATTAGCACTGTCTCAAATTTCCAGAGGAGTAGAAAGTAGGCAGAATAAACGTCCCATGATGAGTGACCTGAGCCAATCAGGGATCTTAGAAATGGTTGCAGATAATATTATCTTGGCTTACCGGGACGAGTACTATAACCCAGATACTCCAGACCAGGGAATTTTAGAACTGATTATGGCTAAGGCACGGCATGGTGAGACGGGTACAGCCGCGGTGTTTTTTGATAAGACCTATGGAATTATAGGGAATTTAGAGTCCGAAAAATAAATGTCAATCACAGGTTGCCCTGTAGGTTTGCAGTTACTTTATGCCAACGTTAATTTCACATGGCTCCTCAGTGAATTAGTGCTTGTCACGCACACCTCTAAATTCAGAGCTAAAAGGGATGGAAGTTGAGATAATCCTCATCTATCTCTGGAACTGTAACAGCAAATTTATCTGCTGCCGTTTTAGCATCATGGCAATGTCCATGTTTTCGGACAAGTCTATTAGGGTGACGATGTTCTGCCCATGCTTTTAGCTGACTGAATAATGTTGTATCAGCCTGGTTAAATATGCGTTTACTGACGACACATGAGTAGTAGTTTGTCCCTGTGTTAATGCTCCTTGTTCTCTTGTCTGCTTTGTTCGAGAATTAAGAGTAGGTAAATTAGGATAAAGACTTTTATATTGTTTAACAGTAAGCCCGTGTTTTTTCAAATGGCTGTGATGAATCATTTCAAATTGTTGATGGCACAAAGCACAAGTCACCATATCAACGCCTTGTAACCGGAGTTGTTTAATTCGATTGCGTTGACGATATTGATCTACTTGGGCAGAATATCCCTTTTGATAAACAGCCTGACATTCGGCACTACCGCAAGTATGACGACAAGTTTGATGAGCTAAACCAAGCTCTACCTTTTTTCCGCAAACTACACAATGGAATGGTTACCGCATGATTTCGCTATCTATCTATTTATTATCAATATTTATTTTGTTATCATATATGATAACAAAAACTCTTTGCAAGTGTTAATCTCTAAGTTAACCAAGATGCTTCCTGCTCTGTCATAATTGAAATTATGGGAAAAGCAGGTCAAGCACTCAGACAAGTATTAGCTTCTTACAACATCAGCCAAAGCCTACTAGCTACAGGATTGGGTGTTGAACGTCCGATTGTCTTCCGTTGGTTTCACGAACACACAGACCCCACTGCCGAAACTGTAGCTGAGATTGTCCAGGCTTTACATAATATCAATCCATCTGCTGCAAGAGACTTTGTACAAGCATACTTGGGCAGTCTGACACATACTCTTCAGACAACCTCAACTCACGAACTACCCCAATCAGAACGGGTTAATGTTTCGGTTTTATCTCAAATTTTTAACAACACTACTAACTCTTACAAATACCTGTTTTTTTTGTCACTGTTAGACATTCTTAAAAGAAGACATTTTGATACTTTGTCGCCTATTAGTTTTGAAGAAATTATTGTAGAAATGCTGGCAAATGCTTGGTATCCTCACAATTACTTTAAACTGTCTTTTGGAATACAAGACCAGATTGCTAATAAATTAGATTCTCTGGATTTAGAAATCACTGAGCCAATCTTAAAATTTAGAGACACAGATAAAAAACTATTAAGGAAACTAATTCAGTCTCAAAATCTTGATGACATTATTAGTTTTATTAGCAGGTACGTTCCATTTCGTCTGATTCGTCCTTTTTTTGCTCAAGAAACTAAGGGTTTAGTCGATGCTAAAATTAATCAAACTATCATTAATATTGCCAATCATCAATTTGAATTAACAAAGCCTATCTATTGCTTTGATTCAGAATATTTAAAAGACTGTACAGCACTTACGTTACATCAAGATTGGGTAGAATATATTGCTGAAAACTATTCAATTGTTAGAGGGTGGGTATCTTGGGAATGGCTTTATTATATGCAAAAATGTAATCCAATTGTGCCAGCTGTTGCTAATAAACTATTTCCCCCACAACAAAGAGATTCACTTAGCAATCAGACTAAATTCTGGAAGCTTGTTTTAGAACATACTGAGGTTCATTGTATTTACTCTAACTTGGTTTTAACTACAGATAATTTATCTATTGACCACTATTTACCTTGGTCTTTTGTAGCTCATGACCAGCTTTGGAATTTAATTCCAACTATTCCATCAGTTAATTCTAGCAAGTCTAATAATATTCCTTCAATAGATAAATATTTTACTAAATTTATTGAGCTTCAGTATATCGGCTTGACTATTTCTTATGAAAATCTTCCTGAAAAACTGTGGAATAAATATATTGAATCATATTTAACTGACTTAAAAATATCAGATAAAAATAAGTTACTTGATTTAAATGCTATTAGTTCTGCGTACACCAATACAGTTCTTCCTATAGTATCTTTGGCTACTACGCAGGGCTTTATGGCAGACTGGTCATATCAGACAGTATGATTGACCAAATTAATTATTGAGGAGAGATAAGTTTATGGCTAATTTGCAATTACATTTTAATGGCAATTTTTCTCTTAAAAAAGAAGAACTTAGTAGAATCCTTAAAGCTGCTACTGAAGAAAAGGGTTTAAATGATTCTTTAGAGAACTTAATAAAAAGAACCAGTTTAGGTAATGCTAAAGTTGGACGGATAAAAAGTTGGGCAATCCGTGCAGGTTTAATACATAATAATCGTCCAAGTCTAGAAGGAAAAATTATCTGGCAAATAGATCATTACTTAGAATCAAATATCACAGATTGGCTAATGCACTTTTATCTCAGTTTTGGAGATAAAGGACTACAACAACCAGCAGATAATCCCGCAGAATGGGGTGGGTGGTCTTACTTTGTCCATGTATTTTTGCCTCGGTATCAGGCATTTACATATGAAGAGTTTATTTATCATACTGACTCAGTATTTGAGGAGGATAGTAAAATTATTGCTAGTAGAATAAAATTTATTTTGCGAGCATATACTGAATCCCAAGCTTTAGCATCCTGCAAGTTTATAGTTTTAGAGGAAAACAAATATAGTGCTGGATATAGCCGTTTACCAAATCCTTACTTGGTGGGATATTTCCTGGCAAAATTATGGGAACGTGACTTCAAAAGTGAAGGTTCTGCCCTTACTGATTCCATCCTCAAACAAAAAATGGGACTTGTTCCCGTGCTGGGAATAAAAGCAGAAGCATTACAGGAACAACTAAATTCTCTAGAAGCCTACGGAATTATCGAACAACGGCGAACAGTACCCCCCTTCCAGATTATCCCACGCTGGGATGACCCGCTTGCATTGTTGGAGAAAGCATATGAGTGCGAACGCTAATCTCTCCTTACGAAATGCAAGACCTGACGACAAAATTCATTTACTGCTTTGGGATACACCCGACGAAAACGAACTTGTACGCATAGCTTTGCGTGATCATGTTCTTAGAGTCAACTACCGAGAAAATTTGCTACAAAGGATATATCCAGATGAACGCTTTCTTGCTCTCCACCATGAATTGGATAGGGAGCTGGCAGCTATTAAGTTTATGTGTTGTGGGATTAGTCAGCAGGCTGTTTTATTGGAAAACTTAGACTGTCTGATTACTTACTTGCAAGTACAATCTGGCAGTCAGATCACGTTGTTCTGGAACAACCTCGAAAAAACTCGCAAGCTGGAAAAAATTTTATGGATACTACTTCCACACCAACTAGCACCTAAAAACTGGCCTGAAGAGCGAATTAAACGTATTTAATCAAAATAATTTGTACTCTATATCAATTTTAATTCAAATTAAAATTCTATGCTTCTCAGTCAACTTGTCGAAATCAATGAAAAAGGTAGCATCGCCAGTTCCGTGAACTTTGGTATGATAGACAATCCAGAGATAAATTTGCATCTCTGTGAACAATTTATTTTTAACTACGACCACAGGAAACCTGATTTATCGACAGTTGGTATTTTAGATGCGCTACGCCGTAGCTACCATAGCCCCAATCAACCAAATATTCACCTGATGATTCAGGATTACGGCAAGGGTAAGTCACATTTTGCTGTTGTCATAGCTAACTATTTCAAAAATTCTTTTAACAGTCCTGAAGTACAAGGTATTTTATACCAAGTAGAAATAGCAACGGTTAATAAAAATAAAGGGATTACAGAAGGATTAAAACTATATAAACAAAACCAACAGCACAATCATTTAGTTATTTGTTTGAGTGGTGATAGGGGTGGTGATATAAGAAAGCAGTTTCTTCAGTCACTTGTTAAAAGTTTGGTAGCAGAAGGTATCACCGACTCTCTGGCGCAAAACACTTGTAGTGAACCACTACACTACTTGGAGACTTTGGATGAAGATGATAGAGCAAAAGCTGAAAAATATTTGCGAAGTATCGACTACTCTCATGGAGATGTAAATAGCATCATCCGCCAACTCCAAGATAATAACCCTAGTATTATTCCTACTGTAAAAGAACTCGCTTATCACATTACAGGATTTACCCCTGATTTTTCTGCAAATATAGATGTAGAAGCAATTCTCCAAGACATACTGACGAATTACTGCACTGGAGAAAATAAGCAATTCCAAGGTGTTTTAATTCTTTTTGATGAACTTAACTATTACCTGCAATCTTGGTCAGTTGACCAAATTGGTGCTGGTGGAACAGCACTACAAAATATTACTAATATCTGTGACAATTACAAGGGTAAAATTGCCCTGATTAGTTTTGCACAATTTCATCCCTCCAGAGCTATCGGAATTTCTGCTAATACAATCCAAAGCTATCAAAAGATTGCCACTCGTCTTGCACCTAAAGATAGTACATATGATAACCCAGCTTCCAGTTTAGAATTAGTGCTGGGTAATCTACTAATTCAAAAAGAAGATTCTCCTCATTGCGGAGAATTTTATTCCCGTTGGTTTGACTCTTTAGTTCGTGAAGCTAGAACAGCTTACGAACAAAGAATTAAAATTTATCGAGAACAAGGCTGGACTCAAGAAGAATTTTATCGTCGTCTTGGTAAAGGTTGTTTTCCTCTCCACCCACTGACAGCATATCTTTTATGTAATCTCGATTTTACCCAAGATAGAACTGCAATTCAGTTTATCAAGGGTTATGTGAAAAAATTTATTCAAGATGAACCTGTTGAAAAAGTAGGCCAACTCAACTATATTTATCCTATTGCATTAGTCGATACTTTTGTTGAAAACTTCTCGAACGAATCGGTATATACCCACTACAAAAAAGCTTTAGGTTTAGTAGCTGGTTCCGATGATACAGACGAATTAACTGTTCTCAAAGCTTTATTTCTATTCTATGCTTGTGGTGAGAAGCTGACAAAATCAGATAGAGAAGAACATCAAGAAATTTTAGCTGCTTTAACAGGTTTACCAAAATCTAGGCTCAAGGTGTCACTTGATAAACTAGAAAAAAACCGAGATATCATCTATTATCGACCCGAAACTAAACTTTACCGATTTTGGGAAGGCATTAGCCCTACAGGCATTGAAGAAGAAATAGAGGATAAAATAAAAAATCAATCTACATCAATTTATGATGTAGTTGTCCACTGTCAGTCAAAAATTAACCTATATTTAGGAAATCAAACAATTACTGCAACTCAATTTGTTAAAGATAATAAGTTGGTTGGCGAAGATTGGCAATTTGAGTACAAAATCTACAGTATTGATAGATTAATTAAGGCACTAGAAAGTGAGCAAACACTCAAAAATATAAAAGAAAGAGGTGTCTTAGCATATGTGCTGGCAGAAACTCAAGAAGATTTACAAGAGTTTCGTCGTAATGTAGATAGTTACTTATCTAAATCCGCAATTAAAAATCAAATTGCTATTGCTATTCCTTCGGAGGAAACCGGAGATTTAGCTCGTGTAATTTTGAAAATAAAAACTCTTGAACAAAAAGATGCTGCGGAAAAACAGTTTTTTGGATCAGCATACAAACAGCTTCTTCAGCGTTGGCAAGACCAAGTAAATAAACAGTTAGAAAGATTATTAAAATCTTGTACTTACCACTGTGTAGGTTTAGAGAAAATACCAGCAAGCGAACAAGGTAAAGCACAACGGGTAGTTAGTGTTCTTTTGCAAGAAAAATTTCTTTTTGTTCCTCCTGTAGATGAAATTGATAAATTGCGTTCTGACCATAAAACAGGTTCTAATATTGTTAGTCTTGTCGCCAAACAACTTTTCACGGATAGTCTTGCACCTCAAAGTTTACCAGACCAATCCTATAGAACTGTTATTGACACTATTTACGTAAATCGTTGGGGTTTGCTTAAAAAAACATCTCAAAAATATATTATTCAAGTACCTACCAATGAAAAAATACGGGCAGCTTGGGATAAAATCTCTGAAATAACTGAACTAGATGGAATTCTACAAAAAGAAATTAAGCTAGAGAATATTTGGAAACTTTTATCAGCTTCTCCATATGGTTATAGTGAATATAACTTTACAATTTTGTTAGCAGGATGGCTAGTTTATCACCGCAAAGAGGTTGTTGTAGAAGGATCTGAGAGGATTCCTAAAGGTACTAAATCTAGTATTAGAAAAACCCAACCCCTGCAAAATTGGGCAAATCCTGATACTGATATTCTACAAAAACCAGTAGCATTTGTTAGCGACTGGATTATTAAAGGAAAAGCTAAACTCATTCGCCGTCAAAAAGCAGAAATGCCGATGCTTCCTGGAACACGAATTAACTATGAGGAAGCACAGCATTATTTAGCAGCAGTCGCAGTATTTTTAGAAACAAATGAGCCAGAAGCAGTGGAAGTGGCAGAAATCAATAAAAATAGAGAATCTGTAAGTGCTGGCGTTGAGCAAATTGACAATTGGTTGCAGCCAGTTGTAGAAGTAGAGACACTAGCTGCCGAGATTCCGTTGGAAGTACTGCTGCAACTTTATCCTCGACTGATGGAACGTCCTCCAGCTATCAACCTTATACCTGATGCTATCTCAGTCCAGCCAACACAACAACAGCGCGATCGCCAAACTCAAGCACTGCAAAATGTCAGTCAAAAAATTACAGAATTTATAGAAACTATAAGTAAACGTTCTGAGTTCCTATCAACAGAAGAAGCTTGTAATGCTTATAAACTCGAAATTCAGGGAACTATTAACCAACTAAACCCGATTACAAATTTACCTTCCTATTTACTTGACATTTTACGAAATGCCATCCGAGTTGCAGACTTGAAATTAATAGAAATTAGGGAACAGGCTCAAGTTAAGAATTGTCTGTCTCAAATTCAAAGTCTCAATAAAAGCCTAAATGACGATGCAACTCAACAGGATTACATTAGCATCCGTGCTGGAATTGAAACTCTTGCTCGGAGTATTCCTAATAGCTCACAAGACGCTGTAGAGGTTAAACAAATCTTACAAAATTTAGACCAGCGCTATCGAGAATTATCCCAACAAATAGAAATTTGGGAAGAACGTTCTTCTGGGGTAACTTCTAAAAGTCAAATCCTTGATTTGTTTGAAGAAATCAGCAGACAAGACCGTCGTTTTACAGAAGAAGCTAGTAAGCAAAGGTTAACAGCACTGCAAGAACAACTTAAACAAGAACTACTTAAAATACAAAGTAGGGATGATACAGAAAAGCTAGTTAGGGCTGAACTATCAAGCGCTCAATATAAATTACAGCGTATTCGTGACTTGTCTTTGGACAAGTTAAGCGAAGCTTTTCAGGTTTATCAAGAATTAATTAATAGTAGTTTGCCATCGGCAGAACAAGCTGTTGCCTTAGAGGAATATCATAAAAAATTAGATGGATTTAAGGCTCAGGGACGCACTGTTATTACTGAAAAGTTTGTTCGCATTTATAACAGAATACCTCATCGCTTAGAGGATTGTGAGTCCTTGCAAGAGCAGTTGCAAAGAAGTCAAAAAATTCTGACTGATGCTGAAGATTTTGCTGAAATTAGGACAAATATTGAACAGGCTCTTCAAAATTTGGAATTACAGCACCAAGAACTGCAAAGACATTTAGAGGAACAACAAAAGCAGGCTGAAGATAAGCAAATAATGCTAGAAATTTATAAGTATCAGCCTGCTAACAAAATTAACACTATCCATCTTGGTGAGCAAGCTATTAGTGAAATTGAGAATTTAATAAATAGCTTGAATAATCCAGAAGAATTGACTGTTGAAATTGAACAAATACTCAAGTCTATTAGAGATAAATTAACTGTTCATAGGCAGAGTTTATCAAGTATAAATAATCGTTTATCTATAGTAGATAGTCTCACGGATTTATCTCGTATTAGCACAGAATATGCTAAACTAGAACTTGTTTTTAAAGGTTCTGCTGATTATCCTGCTTATCAAGATTTACAGCAACAAATTCAACTTTTAAGCGATGATATAACGCAAATACAAAATTTAGAAGCTCGTTTTCAACAATGTGATGACATTAGTAGTTGCAAAGATGTATTAGAAATAACAAGTAGGGTAATTAGCAACGAGCAATTAATTTTCCATGATTTAGACCGTTTCCGAGGACGAATTCTTAATTTAGAAGAAACTGTACGTAAAAAAATCCAAGAATTTATCTCTGAACTGCAAGAATTTGAGTATAACTTGGAGTATTTAACAACAGTACGAGACGCGCAACGATTTCAGGAAGAGTTACTGAGAAAATCCTCACAGTACATAAATTCTGATGTCGAAGAACAGTACGAAGCAATTAAGTTAGAACTAAAACGGCTGATAGAGCTTTTGCAAATAGCAGAATCAATACACACCAACACTTTGGATTCTTGTCAAGAAAAATTAAACAGACTAAGAGAGTGGCAAAATATTACTGAAGGTTTGTCAGTCAACCTACGCGATCGCATGGAATCATTGTGTGCGGAAATCACAGCAAGAAAAGCAGAGATTAGACAACAACAAAAAATTGCTGCTCAGAACTGGCTACAACAACTAGCTCATCAGTTGGCTCAAATCAATATCTTACTGGATGATGAAGAAAAGTTACTCACAGCTAACAATATTTTGCAACAAATTCAAAATCAAAAACATCTTTATTTTGACCTATTAGAGCCTGTAGATCAACAATCATTGGAGTTGATAGAAAATCAGTGTCTTGAGGAGCAAAGTAAAAATAAAGCTAATCAAATTTTGCTACTATTCCGACAACTTACCCGTCTACAGCAACAAAATTTGTATGAAAGATTAGGGAAATATCTCTCAGATGAAACGGAGGATTGACGTGATTAAAAATATCAGTGTTAGTCTGTTTACTCCTCCAATCGTAACCTGTAACACTCAAAAAAATCCAGAAAAACCTATCGTACTTGACCCCACCGAATTATATGATATTCCCCCTGGTTATATTCAGATTACAACAGACGTAGAGTGGTTCAAGTTTTTTGGTGTGAGTAACTCTCCCTACTGGGTTCAAGGTAAGCGGTTGTGTGAATGGGCAGAAGCTTGGTTGAGGGTAAGAAATAGAACTGACCAAATCGCAGAGATAAAAATACACCCACGCCCAAAATTAGCAGCTTTATTACAGCCTTTACCTTTACCCAGCAATTGGACTGATGAGCAATTATTGATTTTAGCTACCAAGTTAGATTCTTATCCCCAAGACAACCCAATTGCCTATCTTTTAGCAGACATTACAAATAGTGACCAACAAATATGGTTAGCAGAACCTTCTATTGAAAATTTAGCTACTTGGTTGGCAATTTCAGTACCGGAAGAATGCGAACCTTTAGAGCGAGTTTGGCAGCAAAAATTTGCAGAACATGACTTAGCAATTTACTACAAAACAGAAAATAAATTATCGCTACTCTGCCGTTGGCTTCATATTACCGAACCTGTAGTTAAAGAACTTGGTAAGTATCCTTTACCAATTCCCAATTTTATTACTGGAGAATTTGATAGGTATTGGCAGCAAGAGTTACTCCATACTCAAGGCAAAATATTAGATAATCTCATCCTCAATGAACAACCAGGCATCGAGCGGATTAAAACCCTTGCCTATAATCTCTTTAAGAATCGACCAAACTGGCTTAATCAGGTAAAGGAAACAACGCTGAATACATATCTCAGCTATCAGCAAAAATTAGAGTTAAGTCAACGCCAATCTCCACCCCAACCTCAACCTCTGGCGTTAGATGCTACTCCTACAGCAGCTCTTAACTGGACAATTGAAAATTATCTTCCCTTCCGTCGTTGGGAAACAGTTATTGAGCAAACCCCCTCAGCCCAAAGAATTAGTGACAGACTGGCGGATAGTTTTGTCGAATGGGTAATAAGAAACTACCCAGCAATGATGGTAGACTCAGTAGCAAATTCTTGCCTTAACTACAATGTGGCATCTCTGGTGCAAAATCTTTGCCAAGAAAGTCCTGTGCTGTGGGTAGTAGTTGATGGATTAGGATGGTTAGACCATCAAAAATTGATCTCCTTGCTGATTGAGGATTATAAACTAGGACTAGAAACTGAAATTGAGCCAAGATTTAGCATTTTACCCACTAAAACAGAGTATGCCAAATGGAGCTTGTACGCTCAACTTTTACCCAGTGATTCTTCTTGGGTTGCTGATGCCAGTAAAGCTTTTCCCAAAATGAAGATAGGCAAACGTTACACGGACGGACAACTTGATAAACTTTACGCAGCTTTGAAGAAAAATACGCATAAACTGTATTGCTGGGATACTGACGTATTCGATAGCCTTTATCATAGCCAAAGAGACTGGCAAAGTCTTTATCAAATAGAACGTCCCCACGCTTTGGAAGGCATTGCTAAAAAAATTAATTACTGTTTGCAGCAATACCCAGACTCAGAAAACCTGAGAATCGTAATTGCCAGCGATCACGGTCAGATAATGGGTACATCAGAAAAAATCACCCACTGTCCCCCAGAGTTGGAACCCAAGGGGAGAATGGCGATTGGTAAAACTGACGACCCTCGCTTTGTGGTTTTGGAACGCGATCGCTATGGTATACCCCACGATATCAGTATTGTGCGAGGTTATGCGACTTTAAGTGCTTTTAGCTACAAACAAGATAAACAAGTCATCGGTTGTCACGGTGGACTTTTTCCTGAAGAAGTTGTTGTTGGGGTATCCGTCCTGCGGAAATCGAAACAACGACTTCCAGTGATAATTTCTTGCTATGGTGAGGGTAAACCCAGACAATCTGGAGAATTGGAAATTACCATTGATAATCCTAACTCGTTGCCCCTTACAGAACTTTGCTTATATATTGAAGAATTACCTGTTTTTCGTACCGGACAACCCATAGATAGAAAAATACCAGCAAATGACCGGATAAGCTTTAAAATCGTAATTTCTGATGTACCTGAATTACCAACTACTTATGAAGGTAATCATTTATCTCTCTCCGGAAAATTAACCTTCCGATTTGCCAGTGCTGAAACTGGAAGTGCTAACCTTACCCCTGACTCTACAATTAGCATCAATCAAATTTTTAGTAGCGGTGGGATTGATATAGATGAATTCTTGTGAAGCACTAGCTTACAATAATGACTTAGTCCGTCATGTTTTTGGCAATCTTTGTATTGATAAAACAAGACTGCCATCAAGTGGATTAAGTTCTATTGGTATACCAAGTTTTGTTGCCGAGTGGTTACTTGATAAAATTGTGCCTGGCGAGGGAACACTTACTGCCACAGAATTAGAAAAAGTTAATAGCTTTATCAAAAAAGCATTTCCCCGTAAAGATGACCGCAATGAAATTATTTTCAATCTGACTCAGGGAGAAGTACAAAAACTCATTGCCTTAATGTTAGTACGTGTCAAATTAGAAGAACAAACAAAATCAAAACCAAAATTAATTCCTGAACCTTCTGCCCAAATTCCTGCACTAAATTTAACAGAGTGTAAAATTGCTGCACAGCTTGTCGAACGCTACAAAATGCTGTTGCGACAAGGAATTTGGGGCAAAATTAGTTTATCCATGCTTTCTGATGGCAAGGTAGAAGTCATCGGTTTTGAACCATTTCAATGTTCTCAGGTAGATTTACAGGCTTATGCTGATTGTCGAGATGAATTCAACACGCAACAATGGCGCAACCTAATATTTTGCTCGATGGGTTTCAACCCAGAACATCCAAATTATAACCAACAAGCAAAAACATGGATACTAGCAAGACTACTACCATTAGTGGAATCTAATTTTCACATTATGGAACTAGCTCCTAAAGGTACAGGTAAAAGTTTCGTCTTTGAAAATATTAGTAGTAAAATTGCATTAGTTAGCGGGGGTAAGGTTACTCCATCCCAACTTTTTATTAACGGTAGAACTAAAGAAGTTGGATTACTTGGTCGTCATGATGTTGTGGTTTTAGATGAAGTCCAAAGCTTAACTTTCGATAATCCTGATGAAGTTATTGGACCACTAAAAAATTATCTCGCCAGTGGTCGTTATAATCGCTCTGGTTTTGCTGATATTGCTAGTGACTGCTCTCTGGTTATGTTGGCAAATATAGAATTAGTAGAAATAGACGGACAATTACAACCACGTAATGAAGATAATTTAATCATTAACCTACCTAATTTTTTTGCAGAAACCGCATTACTAGACCGTTTTACTGGCATCATTCCTGGTTGGGAAATTCCTAAGTTTAAAAGAGAAATGGCAGCTTCTCAAGTTGGTTTAAAAATGGATTTCTTTGGTGAAGCTTTACTATCTTTGCGCCAAGAAGGTCGCTTTATGACTTATGCACAACAGCATACACAATTTGATAAAAATACGACTATTCGTGACCAAAATGCTATTTTGAAGGCAGCTTCAGGGTTTCTAAAAATTCTATATCCGCATTTGAAGTTAACATTAATGGATTACCAGCGTGATTGCTTGGAACCTGCCCTAAAACTTAGACAAGCAATTCGTAATTCTCTATACCATCTTGATGATGAATTTAGGCAGTTTGCTAGAGAAATTTACGTTGATGTCAAGTGATTATTAGGGACTTCCAGAAAATAAAATATGCCATAGATAATAATGATAATCATTTGAAGGGGGGAGGAAGGAAAAATTCCCACAATTGAAGCTTTGCTTGGATTATAGAACATCTGCATCACAAGAAAGCCTTCTTGCGATCACCTACGGTGGGCGGAACGCCATCGCCCCATAAAATTCTTAGAGGAAACTTGATAATGGGGAGGTGTCACAAATTCTGCTACAATCCCTGTGCAATCGCCGTTGATTCTGACAATAATCCCGACATATCCAAAACACGTTGTGACCACAAACTAACTTCAGATTGAACCTGAGTTAAAGCTGTAGCATCAGATTTAATTTTCTCCCAGTTACATAGCCAACGTGTTAGAGTCCGTCCCAAGTCCACTATCTGGGCTGCTTGCTCAATGTCTGTCTGCACCATGTTAGGCACAGTCCACTCGATAAAATATAAGCTTTCTTTTAAAAGACTGGCTACTACATCTTGAGGTGTTACATCGTCACAAAAAGATTTAATTCGGGCTAAATTTGTAGCTAAGTGACCCAAGCGAGTGGGGATATTATATTGCAGGAAGCGTTCTTGTTTTTGATTCCAGTCAGTCATACGTTACCTAGTAACTCGGTAATAATTTGGGCAACTTGTTCTCTCATGGTAGCGTCAAGTATCTCCATTGAACGATTACTCTGACTGGGGCGAATATTGATTAGTGAATCATAGCTGATTTTTTGAGTAATAGGCATAAAGCCTGCTCCCCAGATATTTTTTTGAGAACTGCCATTCTCCAGCAAAGCTTGTTCACAAAAGTAGTGCATTTCACCGCCCCCAGCAAGGATACGGCGTTCTATGTCAACTGCCAGTTTAATATAAAATTTCTGCTCCTCAAGCATCTGTTCTATTTGTTCTGGAGTTGCCCGATTACGTATGATAATAATCAAGAGTGTTTACTATTATCTAATGTTAGCTAATTAGGGATCAAATCCCGTTCAATATTATTATTTTAGACCATATATAAATCCTAAATTTAAACACTTTTTAGAGTGTGCATTAATATTAATGATTAGTCCAGGCGATTGCCTACTTCGCTTAAGTAGGGTATTAAATCGATACTATGTAGAAAATACCGCCATTTGATTTTAGCAGTGCGGCGGGATGAATGATACTGTTTGATTGATCGAATCGCTTGATTCTTGTCTTATATGACTTATACCAATTCAGACATCCTCAAACAACTCAAACTTGCATCCGATGGCTTGTTATTTATGAGCGAGTCAGATTATCCGTTTGAGGTTTTTTTATGGGAAGATGCTGCACACATAACACCTCAAGAAGTTGTGCGGCGAATGGGTCATTCTCCAGACTCCCCAACCCAAACCATTAGTGTAGATAACTTTTTTAGTGCAGCCACAACCGAGTCAGATTGGCACAGCGACGAAGAAAAAGAGCTAGTAGCCAAATTTAAAGCCCTGGTGCAGACAATTAAATTAAACTTAGCTAACCCTATTGTGTATCGCTTAGGGGAAATTGAAATTGATGTTTATATAATTGGTGAAACGCCCACAGGCGATTTAGCAGGGCTTTCTACTAAAGTTGTGGAAACCTAGATTAATTGTTGTTCAGGTCAATTAACGGTCACATTATCAACTTTAGATTCAATCACTGACTGAATATTTGGGGAAACATTAGAAATAAAATCATAGCCTGTGAGTTTTTCTAATTCGTCAACACTGACTTTATAAGCCCTCCAATCGTTATTTAATTCTGGCTCGTTGGGAATATTCACTGCAATAACGCGAGTATTAGCTGTAATACCTTTAAGCCCTGAGCCTGGGCTATCTAGTACGACAACTATCTTCCAAGTGGATTTGGGAACTGTCACTTTACCTTTGAGGGGTTCGCCAAGACTACCACTAGGCCCAGCGACAATATAAAGTTCTTTGCCCTGGCTGACTAATTCTCGACAATAATCTTCTAAATTACCCCATGTATTTCTATTGTTATCGGGTGTCTGGGGCATCATGTTTGTCATCAGGAAAGTAGCCGCATTATCCTCTACTGTCCGAGTGCGGTCTGCTGAAGGTGCAATATGACCTCTGTCATAACCACTTCCAGAGTACATAGAAGGAGTCACTCGCACCCAACCCGCAGGCAATGTTTTGTCTGGGCGGAAGTTATCTTGACGCTCTGCATCTCCGAACCATGAGGAGTTAAGCTGCCAAGCTACCCAGTTGGCAGTTCCCTTGCTGTTGTTGTAGGAGAGTGCATATTGATTTTTGACCATCAGGTAATTATCAGGGGTAAGCTTTGTTGGCGTTGCACCACTGGGATTTCCCAGCAGTAAATGCACGCTGATTGATGGGGAAAGTTCAGTTAATGGTGGCACTTGGGACTGGGCTGGCGAACAACCGACAATCAACGCCACCAACGCCGCTACAGATACACCCCAATTTCGACAAATTCCCATAAATTGACGCACTCTTAGAGATTTATTTCACTTCAGCATTTCTGATTGTATTTCCTGACTTTCACTCAGCTAGGCTTCAAATTGTAAAGTCTCCTGCCCCACGCCCAGGTGTTCCCTTTTCATCTATCATCAGTTAATTGCTATCAAATTTGATATCAAATGACTGACCAAAAAACCCCACCAAGTGAAATGATTCGTGTGCCTACTGCCCTGATTCCAGCAGTAAAAAAACTATCCAAACTACATCGTCAAGGTCATACAATCGCCTTAATGCAAGCCTTAGAGGATTTAATCACCCAGTTTGATAGCAAAATTGATAGCGATATTACCCCTAGTAGTTTTGCAGTTAAGCAGCTAGAGGAGAAGCTAGAAACCAAGCTAGATACAATTACCAAGAAGCTGGAGCAGATGGAGAGGGCGATTACTTCTCTTCGATACAACAACAACACCAGACCTCGTAGACAAGTGTACTCACACCAACAACCCCAAGTTGAACTGCTACCCAGAACAAATGAAAATTTAGCCCAAAGACTTGGTGTTACTCCTCAAAGCCTGATTGCTGAAAAGGAAAAACTCACCCCTAAAGAATTAGAAAGTTGGTCACGTAACCGCGACCCCATGAGTACAGCTTGGGAATATCACCCCAATGACGGGCTGTACCATCCAGTGAAATAACTTCCTTCTAGCGTCCAAATGCTACACCTGAATCACAACCAGACCCAAAGCCAAAGCGAAGGTTTAACCGTTCTCTTCATACCGGCACATCCACTTAAGCTTTAGAATAAAATAATAGCTTCCTGAAACGACACTTCCAGGAAGTTATATATTTATGGTCGCGTAATTCTTGTTTCCCCAATGGATGTGACTAATATTGAGGTTAGCTCTGTCGAAATTCTGTCTACTACTGCACAACAACGTGTCATTAAAAACACGAATGCTCAAGTAACCCCGGAACTGGTAGAGGAGGTAATCAGGCAATATTATTACCGCACACCTGCGGTAGATAATGATGATGAGTTAATTTTGGCTTGGGCTGGCAGTCAAAACCGCGAACAAACCAAGCGAAAATACTATCGTTTTGGTCAAAAATTACTCTTATGGGTACGAAGTGAAGGCATACCCGATTTAAGATTAATCCAGCAGCCAAAGTTACTCGAATTTGTTGCTTCCTGGGGTGAGGTTTCCCCTTATACTAAATCTAACCAAGTGCTGATGTTGCGATCTCTCTGGAGTTACGGGAGCGGAGAAAATGTTGGTTATTTTTTGCGGAATATAGCCAGTACCATAAGCTACGACAATTTCAGTAATTTACCTAAAGCTGAACGTTATCTAGAAGATTGGGAAATGAAGAAACTTGCTTCAGCTGCCAAACAGTTGGGGGGTAAGCACTGGCTAGTTTTTAGTTTGCTTTTTTATAGTGGAATGCGAGTTGGTGAAGTTGGTAGAGTAACAGTTCCAGGTGATGAACCTGGGTTACCCAAGGAAGATTATCCGGGTTTATATTGGCGCGATTTTCAATGGCAATTTGACCCAACACCAGAAGATAGGGAGCGAGGGTATTACACAATTAAGTTTCGGGGTAAGGGTGGGAAGTACCGCGAGATAGGGTTAGACCACGAAACTTCAAAGTTGCTCAAAAAGTACCGGGGGATGGCTAGTGACAAGATGCCAGTGTTTCCCAATATGTCGCCTGACCCGAAAAAGCGGGGGTTGCCGTTGAGCGATCGGGCGATTAAAAGATTGATTCAGGATATCTCTGAGGTGGCGAAGGTGAAGTTTTCATGTCACTGGTTACGCCATTCCCACGCAACGAGGGCTGTGGATAGTAAACCACTTTTTGAGGTGCAAGACCAGTTGGGGCATAGTAAGAGCGATACAACAAAGGCTTATGTCCGCACGAAGAAAGACGCGGGCACGGGTACAGTGCTGCCGAGGTTTTGATAACTCCACGCTTACGCCAGGGGCATTATAGCGACTTTTACATCAAAAGACTAGCTCTACTTGCATATGCAGGCAAGGGCAGAAACTCGTTTTTCTTCTATTATGTTTGACTATTTAAACCATGAGGGTGGTAATAAAAACACAGCACCATTAGGGTGAACGTTAATATTATTTGAGTGATGATTAAGCCACTCATTAAATATAAATGCTATCTCTGGAGATTCATTATATTTGCAAGGAGTCATAGCTAAACTTTGAGTAAGATGCTTGTGAGCGTTGTGACCATCAAAACGACTATCTGTACCATCTAAAGTTACGTAAAGCTCTACTGTCATTTCCACTCTGTTGATATAACCAAGGTTAGTAACATTAGGGTTAAACACAGATGGAATAGCTATATAAGCGCAGAATTTTGACGGAGCAAAACTTTTTGAGTATGGATCAAAAACAAAGTAAGTAATTGTGCGCTTCCCCCATAATTTTTGTCCTTGTGGGGTATCTACATCATGATTCCATTGTCGAAGGTTGAGCATCACATCCATCATGTCACCGGAGAAATGAATGCGGCGAGATAAGGCAGTCAAAATGGTTGCTGAAACAGACATAGCACGTTCAATTTCAGGTTCTACTGCCAGACCCAGATTTTTTAGGCTTTGCAGGGACAAATGATTGAGACGCTGAATTTCTTCTCTAGCTATCTGTGGAAACAGTACCGTTTGAAAGGCACTCATACCTATGTGCCGCATCAATAAAATAGTATTTGCTGCCAAATTCCGCCGCCCACGAGCCACATGAGAACTAACCATGCTAATGAAGCTGTCAGTTTCTTGCTGTGGCTTGAATAAGTGAGCAGTAGCAAATTTGGCATGGTTGGCCACCGGATCTGCTCTGCTAATCTCGAACTCAATCCATAGCCGCCTCGAACCATCTTGACGTTCTAGCAGGACATCTACACGAGGATCATAGCCTAAGAAATTTTTCAGATCCTTGGGTAATATGGCACTCTCATGACGACAGACCCATCCAGGGTAAGCGCGTCGGACAAACTCTTGCTGAAGGTAAGATGTTAGTACACCCATAATTCAAAAATTTTATTGTGGTTTTAGCACAATAGAATCAAAGGTGCCATGAACAGACAATGACTACTCAATTGATGGTTCAACCCTCATCCTTAAAGCTTACTGCGGGGGCAAAAAGCTATCTTTGACTTCATAATTTCCTTATTAGGGCGATACGATAACTCCAAGCAAATAAAATGAAACCAGCAGATAAAAAGCCTGTATATTGGGAGACTGTTCTGATGACAGAAACGAACCGTGATAAACAACTGTCGAGAATAGTTTTAAAAGGCTTCAAGTCTATCGCCAAGTGTGACCTTGAACTCTCCAGAGTGAACATTTTGATTGGTGCTAATGGGGCGGGAAAATCCAATTTTATCGGCTTCTTCCGCATGGTTGGGCAATTACTGGAGGAAAACCTGCAAGTTTTTGTAAGTCGCCAGGGTAGTCCTGATGCCATACTGCATTTTGGACGCAAAACAACTGAAAAATTAGAGTTTCAGTTATATTTCGGCAATAATGGATACTTCGCTACCCTTGAACCAACCCAGGATAATCGCTTGATGTTCGCCAAGGAATCTTTCTGGTGGAACGTGAATGGTGAGCATGAAATAGGTAAGGGTCATTTCGAGACCAAGGCTTTCACCGGCACAGGAACTGCAATTAATGAGTACGTTTTGTCTACCATGCAGCAGTGGCGAGTTTATCATTTTCATGACACGAGTGATACTGCTTACATAAAACAGCCGCAGGGTATCAATGACAACGCTTACCTGCGTCCTGATGCCCGCAACCTTGCATCCTTTCTGTATTTATTGCGTGACAGCTACCCCGCTTCCTATCAAAGAATTGTCAAAACTATTCGACTTGTTGCTCCGTTTTTTGGAGATTTTTACCTGCGTCCGTCTCCAAAAAACAAGGAGGTTATTGAGTTGGAATGGTTCGAGCGGGGCCAGGACATTCCATTTAAGGCACACCTGCTTTCGGATGGCACACTGCGTTTTATGTGTCTAGCCACGGTTTTTTTACAACCTGAAGACCTCAAGCCCCAAACAATTCTAGTTGATGAGCCAGAATTAGGTCTTCATCCCTATGCTATTACGGTACTGGCTTCGTTGATCCGTACCACCTCTAAACAGGTGATTGTTTCTACTCAGTCTGTAGAATTGCTCAACGAATTTGAGGCCAGCGATGTGATTGTTGTAGACCGCGATGAAGGAAAGTCTTACCTGCACAGGCTGAATCAGCAGGAGTTGGAAGCATGGTTACTGGATTATAGCTTGGGTGAGCTTTGGCGGAAGAACATCCTGGGCGGGAGACCAGCACGATGATGCGGATTAATGTTTTCGTGGAAGGGCAAACTGAGGAAACTTTTGTCAGGGAACTGCTTTACGAGTATTTTTTAGAGAAAAATATCTACCTCAATCCAATTCTCGTCAAAACCAGTTCCACAGGTAAGGGCGGGGTGGTAAGTTATGCCAAAATCAAGCCGCAATTAAATCGTAAGTGTTTGGAAGACAAAACTGCGATCGTCACTACCATGTTTGATATGTACGCCTTGCCTAATGATTTCCCAGGACGTAATTCCATGCCCAAAACTAGCGACCCATTCCAGAAGGCTGAACATTTGGAACGGGAGATGGCCAAGGATATTGGTCACAAGAATTTTATCCCGAATTTGCTGGTACATGAATTTGAAGGGTTGCTGTATAGTCAGCCACAAGCGTTTGCCCTGTGGTTCGATGAAAGTGTGGTGAGTATTTTGCAAGCCGAGCGTAACGCCTTTCCTTCTCCTGAGCATATTAATGATCATCCACAGAAAGCACCATCAAAACGAATTCGTAATTGTTGCAATGGCTATGACAAAGCACTACATGGTTCACTGCTGGCGATCGATATCGGGCTGGATACAATACGTCAGGAATGTCAGCATTTTCACCAGTGGTTGTTGCGTCTGGAAAATATAGTTCCAAGTTGACTTGATTTTATGCCTAGATCACTTTGACCAAAAGAATGGGATACAAGCCCCGTCCTTCTAGGACGGCTTTTGATTCTTAATATACTCTTTCAAAACTTCAATCGGCGCTCCTCCCACAGAACAAGCAAAATACGAAGGACTCCAAAGATGTTCTGCGTGGGGTGAATCTGTGAACTGCTTGCGGTAAATCCTCGAAGATACACCCTTGAGATGGTTCACCAGTTGGGATACAGAGTATCTTGGCGGATATTCAACTAGTAAGTGAACGTGGTCGCCTTCCCCATTTACTTCAAGGATACTAAAATCCATCTTCTTTGCTACTTCAAAGAATGATTGAATCAACACCTCTAGTCGCTCTTGCTCAAATATCTTTTTACGGTACTTGGTAACGAAGACCAAATGAGACTTGAGCGATGTAACACTGTGTTTACCGCGCCTATATTCTTTATTCATAGGGGTAGACCAAATGATATAATTATAATATGAAAGCACGTTATCGTTACCGAATTTATCCGACTGATATCCAGCAACGACTATTAAGTAAGTTGTTTGGGTGCGTTCGTGTGGTGTGGAACGATGCACTCGCTCATTGCAAGACTGAATATCAAACAGACAACAAGAAACCGAGTGGTGCAGACTTGCAAAAACTGTTCATCACTCAAGCCAAGAAAACAGTTGAAAGGGAGTGGTTATCTGAAGTTTCAAACATCCCCTTACAGCAGTCTTTAAACGACTTAGAGCAGGCATACCAAAATTTTTTTAAATCATGCAAAAAGGAACGCAAAGGTAAGCCTGTTCGACCTCCCAAGTTTAAAAAGCGTCGGGCTGCTCAGTCTGCTCGTTTTCGTAAGGGTGGATTTAAGGTGTGCCAAACCTCGGTCTACCTTGCCAAAATTGGGCAAGTAGAAATCGTTTGGTCAAGGGCATTACCTGCCGAGCCATCGTCTGTAACCGTTCTTAAGGATGCAGCAGGACGATATTTTGTAAGCTTTGTGGTAGAGATTCAGCCGTCACATCTACCAAAAATAGATAATGCTGTTGGTGTAGACTTGGGCATAACCACTTTTGCAACTCTCAGCACTGGAGAGAAAGTAGACGCACCCAAACCTCTCAAAAAGCGTATTGGGCGACTACGACGGCTTAGTAAAAACTTATCTCGTAAAACAAGATATTCAAAACGATACGAAGTAGCTCGTAAGCGCAAAGCTAAACTACAAGCCAAACTTAAGGACACCAGAACAGACTTCCTACACAAACTATCAACTAAGCTAATCCGTGAAAACCAAACGATTATCTTGGAAGATTTGAACGTCTCAGGAATGCTCAAAAACCGTAAACTCTCTAGAGCTATTAGCGATTTAGGGTGGAGACAGTTTAGAACGTTCATGTTCGGAAAAGCCGAAAAATACGGGCGTACCTTCACTGTCATTAGCAGGTGGGAACCAACAAGCCAAACCTGCTCATGCTGTGGATTTAGAGGTGGTAAACTCGACCTTTCTATCCGTGAATGGATTTGCTTAAATTGCGAATCTACACACGATAGGGACGTGAACGCCGCAGTTAATATTAAAGTTGCCGGAGGACATTCGGAAACTCAAAACGGGCGTGGAGGAAAGCGTCAGACTGCCGCAAAGGTAGCAGCATCCTGTGAAGCGTCAACCCGCCAAGAATTCATACAGTTAAGTCTGTTTGATTAGATTGGAATCCTCACGCCTTCAGGCTGAGGAGGATGTCAACTATTAATCCATGCACAATAAAACTATGCGATCGCTCGTGCCTTGGTGTACTCAAGTTTCCCTAAACGCAATACTTCTAAAACATCAGCAGGAAGATTCAGCAGGGGTAGGCGATTGCGAACGAAGGAATCCCACTTCATGCTCCCTAATGCTGTAAATACTTCCTCAATCAGCAGCGTTTGAGAGTTACCCGTAACGTTACGGGTAATTTTCCCTTTAGCTTCGTTTTCCATTTTTTGCAGCAGCTTGATAGTTTCGTCAACGCTAATTGCGAGGCGCAACGCCAACAGTTCGAGGATACCTTCATCGAATAAACTATGATCATTGATTAATTGAGGCACAATAGAATCAAAGGCAATATGAACACGCGATGACTACTCAATTGATGATTCAACCCTCATCCTTAATACCTTCTGGTATCAAGATGAGCGAATTTGGTGATATTTATCTTTTTAAATTTACCGATGAGCTACAGTCTCGCTTTGAAGAACTGTTAGAGAAGAAAAAAGCTGATGCGCTCACGCCTGAAGAAGAAGCCGAATATGTAGGCATTTCCGAATTACAGCGAATCTTTACCTTAATTAACGCTCAACTAGCAGCCAAAAGTAAATGGTGTCCGAACAAACTCGAAAACTTGTAATAAAAGGAAATGAATATTTAATTGTACGACCCGATAATTTTGGTGTTGAAAAAATAGTCACTTATGGAGTAAATGATTACTAAAGCAACGCTCAATACTCAAAACCCTGAAATTACGAGAAACTACATCACTCATCTATTACAGCAGTTAACTGAAGATTATAAAAACACCAAAGAAGAACGAAAAAAATTAGCTTCTCTATCACCCGCTTCTAATGAAGAATTTACTGTTTTAGAGGAAATCGAACTGTTAACAGTTGATATCCGAGGCTATGGCAGTCAAATTCAGGCAAGGGGTAGGATTGAAAATGAACAGCAAGCAATTGAGCGATTGCAAACTATGTATGTCTTTGATGTTCCAGCTATTGCTCAATTTTATTTTTTAACGAATGGAGACTACGGCCAAATAAAAGCTTATATTAGAATGCTAGATTACTTACGCTTGCTGATTCTAGAATATTTGCGCTCCGGCCAAAGTTCACAACAAGATTCTGAATCTACTCAAATTGAGTAAAGTTATTTGTTATTCCTCGTCTTCATCCCTATCCAGTCCATCATCAATTTTTATCCCGAACGGTAGGGTATCAAAACCTAAGTCTTCTAAAGCTAAAATAGAGTCCTCGACTGACGAATTGCTGATGGTTTCTTGATTCACTAGGGATGTCAATAATTCACAAACTCCCTTGTACTGACTGGTCTTGTAGTCAATCCATCGATTTTGAAAGAAGAGTGCATCATGCAAGGCCATGACTACTTCTGTGTAGGGGTCAAAAGGCAATTTATCGCGCATCTTCCGCATGGTACGCAGTAGATTATCTGCGTAGACTGCTGCTATTGGTTCTCCAGAGTAAGAGTAGAGTTTTTGTAAATCTACCAAGAGAGCCTGGGTAATTTCTACTCCTGAAACTTTTAAAACAGTCTGCTCAATGTTCATTAGTTTTCCTATGGCAATAACTGGAATTTATTTGAACCTAGTTGACATTTATCCCAATTCTCTGAATGAGAGCTACAAATAATTTGCTCTTGTTACTCTGCTTCCTCTGTCTTCACTGCTGGCAATCTGTGGGAATCTTAAGGTTATTATTGGTAGATTTATGGGAGAAACCCACAGTCCTGGTGTGTCCTCTATCTCTGGCGACGATACCTAAGTCTAAAAATTTAATCTAATTCCAGCTTACATATAAAATGTTAAGCCATTGACTGCACATCAGCGTTGTGAATTGTATTGTTGTTTTGTTTTAATTAATCCTCTTTCATCAAAGCTTCCAATTGCGCCAGTACCTTTTCTATTCGTGCTTTTTTCTTGGGGTCGTCCCACACTTTAGCTTTTTTGAACCGTCGCCAAGTATCATCTACACGTTCTTTTAGTGATGTTGACTCAGTTTGAGAGGATGACTGTGATTCAGACTGTTGCTCAATTTCTTTGACTTTCCGTTTAATTTCGCTGAGTGACAGGTTATAGTCAATGGCTGTTTCCAAAAGTTCAATTCTGGTTTCCTGGTCTTTGACCCGTGCGATCGCTCGTGCCTTGGTGTACTCAAGCCTCCCTGAACGCACTACTTCTAAAACATCAGGAGGAAGATTGAGCAAAGGTAGGCGGTTGCGAACGAACGAATCCCACCTCATGCTTCCTAATGCTGTAAATACTTCCTCAATCAGCAGCGTTTGAGAGTTACCCGTAACGTTACGGGTAATTTTCCCTTTAGCTTCGTTTTCCATTTTTTGCAGTAGTTTGACAGTTTCGTCAACGCTGATTGCCAACCGCAACGCCAACAGTTCGAGGATACCTTCGGTTTCTTCCAAGGTATTAAGGTCTTCGCGCTGGAGGTTTTCAACGAGGCGCACTTGATATGTAGTTTTATCGTCCATTTCCCTGGACACAACCGGGACTTCGGTTAATCCAGCCATCGTTGCTGCTCTGTAGCGTCGTTCCCCCGCTACCAATTCATAATCGCCTCCAGGAAGCGGACGTACTAACAGGGGTTCAAGAATACCCAGTTCTTTGATTGAGCGGGATAGTTCTTCCAGTTTATGTTCGTCAAAGTAGCGGCGGGGTTGTGAAGGAGGCAGATGGATTTTATTAATGGCAACCGTGTTGGTAGCGTTGATTTGACTATCAGGCTGCGTAGCAGTTGTACTGCTACCAAACAGCAGTTCGACGGGTTTTTTAATGGCGGCGTAGGGTTCGTTGCGTTTGCTGCTCACGGTAGAAGTTCCAGTTTATCTAAACTGTTCGCAATTTTTTTGAGTACGCTGACGGCGGGATGATTTTTATCAAATAATGTTAAGGGTACTCTACGTTCTGACGCATCGGCAAAGGCAATAGTTTTGGGAATGGGTGGGTAGACAGTGCCAATATCTGATAGTTGTTCTTGTACAGCTTTGACCGTGCGTGATTCTTGAGCGGTGCGGCTATCGAACATTGTGGGAACAAACCCAGCAAATTGTAAACCGGGGTTGGTGTGACTGCGGACTTGGGCAACGGTACTGAGTAAAAGTTCTGTCCCCTTAAATGATTTAAATTGGCACTGGATAGGGACGAGAATGTGAGTCGCAGCCGTCAAACTGATAATACTGAGTAACCCCAAGGAAGGGGGACAGTCAATCAGAATAAAGTCATATTTGTCTTCCACTGTAGCAAGCGCATTTTTGAGACGATATTCTCTGGCTATGGCACTTGCTAGTTGCATTTCGCTGGCAGCGAGATTAATATCAGCCGGGACAAGTGCCATACCATGAATTAATTCAGGATGGATGGGCAATGGCTGATTGTCAACAATTGCTAGCTGGATAGTTTGGTCTAATTCGTCGGGTTCAAATCCCATGAAAGTGGTCAAGCTGGCCTGCGGGTCCATATCCACAAGCAGAACCCGACGTTTTTTGAGTGCCAGGTGGTAGCCCAAGTTTTGAGTCAGTGTTGTTTTGGCAACGCCACCACTTTGGTTAAATAGGGCAATAATGCGGGTTTTGCTCACGAGTGTTAATTACGATCATAAGTATTGATAGCCTCTAATATGGCAGATTGTAGCGTTGGGTAGGGGGCAATACAACTAGTAGCGTTACGCGAAATTCGCTCGCTCATACTGTAAAAGATTTTGCTACAAAATTCAAAAAACCTGTATTTCCAGGCTTTGAACGATTCAGAATGGTATCTTTACTTCCGCCATGCTGTGCGAGTCAGTCCTACCAAAATTATTTGCCCTTCCATTTTCTGAAAATATCTCATACAACATAACCAGATATTTAGAACATTAATTCAATGAACCAACAAACAATTTTCCCATCGGCAGAAGAGCTTAAACCATGTATTTATAGACTAAAAGTCTATGAGTTGAATCTTCAGGGTAAAGAAAAGCCAGACCGCAACGACTATATTCAAGCTTTTGGACTTCTACCAGATTTTATTCTCAAGGCTAATGGAATTTTAAGCTCTGAACTAAACGAAGGGACTTTAGGTGAATTACTCAGGTCTCATCGAGATGCTTTTAAGGCGATCAAAAAGTGGATGACTCACTTTGATAAAACTGCCAATGATAGCCATCCCACAGATCCGCCAGAGCTACGTTTTAGCTGGGAATTTGACTACAAACCCCATGCACAAAAGTCTTGGGCTTTGCTAAATTTCTGCGAAGAAATTTTAAAGCGAGATTTATTCGAGTGGAAAAAAGAAGAAGGAATGAAATCTCTTTCATCTGGTCTACTTTGGTTTAGTTATGAGTGTGAGCAATTAGAAAATACTTTTAAAACAACCGGAATATTAGGACCAAGTTCTCGAAAAGGAAAACACTCTTCCTGTGATGCAATGTCAAAACGAATCAACAAAGACTTTGATTCTCTGCCTTCACGACGATTTGAAAGAGCTTCTAAATTTCAGCCAAATCAGATTCCAACTTGGGATTCCACAGAGGACGCTATTAGGGTACACGCTGAAAAAATTGCACAGCAGCAGCCGCAGGACATTGAGTTTAGTAGGATCTACAACAACTATATTCAGATTCAAAAACGCACCATCAGAACCATTCGCAATAATCCCAATCTACAGTTTGCTGCTTTAGAAAAAGACGGCTTCCTATTTGTCGGTGGAAAGGGTAGGCGAGGCAAAAGTCAAAATCGCTCCAAGCCAAAAAATGGCTTTTGTAAAGAAAAGTAAAGAAATCGCGGAAAAAACCAAAAAGCTGCACAAAAGATGAAATTTAATTTCCGATCTGAGATGCTAGTTCCAGAGCGGAAAATTTTTAGCAGACAATAAACAATATATTGTCTTCTATATTTCTTATTCTTAATTAATTAATTAATTGATTGATTGATTGATTGATTATAAGAAGTATCAAAATTATTTTTCGCGCAAAAAATCCATTGATTCTGCTTGCTTTTGTGCATATCCGGCAGGTAGTGGATATGCACAAATAATGGGTTATATTCTTAGATACATTGATTTTTTTAAGGAGGTAAAAAATGAAAATAATTGTAGGCTATATCAGAGTTTCTTCTCGTGAACAAGCTGTTGACTCTCATGCTTTGAAACAACAGACAACAAGACTAAAATCCGCCGGAGCAACAGAGATTTTTATAGATATTGAATCCGGTAGTAAGGACGATAGACCACGTTTTAAAAATAGACATTATTTGAAAAAACTGAGGTTATGACTGAGAAAATGAAAATAATTGTAGGCTATGCCAGAGTTTCTTCTCGTGAACAAGCTGTTGACTCTCATGCTTTGGAACAACAGACAGCAAGACTAAAAGCCGCCGGAGCAACAGAGATTTTTATAGATATTGAATCCGGTAGTAACGATAATCGACCAGCTTTGAAAAAACTCATGAACTTAGTCGAATTCCGACAAGTAAATGAAGTTATTATCACAAGAATTGATAGGAAAGCTCGGTCCTTAGTCAAATTACGAGAATGTATTGATATTTATCAAAAAGCTGGTGTCAATCTAAGAATTTTAGACCAGCAAATTGATTTAAATACATCTCATGGTAAGTTAATGGTAAATGTCTTAGGCTCTCTTGCTGAATGGGAAACTGACCTTTTATTAGAGCGAATAAGACATGGTAAACAACACCGCCGAAATCAACGAGCTGCTTGTGAATCCTATCCCTGGGGCTACCAAGTAATTAAGGATAAATATCAACTAGATACTCGTTTATTTCTTTGTCTAATCTCAGACAGACCAGACAATTACCTCGAACTCTGTAACGAAGAGGATCTGACAAAACTACCTGGTCTGACTATCAAACAGATAGCTAGAGATTGTGTTGATATATTTTTACAGGTTAAAGGAGTTAGCCGAGCTTTGAAAGTTATATTCCCAAAATATGGAATAGCCAGGATACATAACAATAGAAATAGTCGAGATAGTATATTACATTGGACAAATGCAGGTTTTAATAACTGGCTAACTAACCCAGTCCTTTGTGGTCACACTGCCTATTTTCAACGCATTACTATTAGCAAAGGAAAAAGAAAGAAAAATAAACCTGAAGACTGGCTTTTAATCCATGATACTCATCCAGAGCATAGGCTGATTACCGATGCCGAAGCAGTAGAAATTCAACAAATTCTCAAATTCAACTCGAAAACTGGGCATTTTAGCTTTAATCAAGACCCCAATCAGCCTGTTTGTTACCGAGAATATGCTTATCAAACAGGTCTAGTTTTTTGTGCTGAGTGCGGTTCAAAGTGTATTACTAAAAGTGCCAAGCATAAGCAAGGGATGTATTACTATTTTGCCTGTCGATATGTAGACATGGGTTGTGGAAATAAAAAATCTACCCGCAAATCCAATATTGAGAATGCTCTTATCCATACTTTAGTGCAGCGTTCTCAATCTTTAGCCAATGATTTAGACCAACAGCAAACTAGAGAACAGGAAAAATCAGAGAAATTAAAACAGTTAGAATCTCGCCTAGAGGCTCTAGAAAAAATTCCAGGGTTTGACCCAGACTTGGAAAAGCTTAAAGAGAAGATTCGTCTACAAATTGCCGAGGAAGTTAATCCATTCCTCTCTGATTCAATTTTCAATAAAAGCACAGAGGAAATTATCCGTGCTGGTAATAATTTAGCAATCTGGCACACCCTATCTCCGGATGAAAAGGTCAAAATTTATCACCAAATTGTGCATCAAATTACTATTCGCAACGCGGAAGTTGAAGAAGTGATTTTGAAAATTTAAGTCTGTAGCTAACTTGGATCTATGAATACGCAAGAAAGTTTTAATTTAAACAAGCTCAGATGTGAGGTGGCAATGCAACAAGCGTTGCAGTCATGGCAACCAAAACCACAAGTTTCTGGCATGGAATGTCCAAAATGCAATTCTCATCTCCTTGGGAAACATGGTCGAGAACCAGATGGTGTACAACGGTATATCTGTAAGAATTGCTCCCGCGTCTTTAGAGCAAGACCTCTGATTACCTGTAATTGCTTGATTCCTGGAAAAGAGTTAAGGTGTCAATCTTGTCCCCAATTTCAGGAGTTTTTGGGCATTGTTAAGCAAAAGGTGGATAAATTACGTTGTTTGAGCTTTCAGGATTTACAGAGCCTGAAATTATCTTCCGAAACTACTCAAAACTCCACATAATAATATCCACTGCCAAATCCATGCTTCACAGCAGATTGTCAATTAGGTCTTCAGTCCCTTGGTCAATGATCTTGTTTCAAGTTGCTTGCACGAACCGAAAAATGCTTAAGCTTTTGTTTGATTTGGTTAGTAATACATTATCTTCATTACGGTTCAGTGCGACTACAAGTGTTTAGCTTTCAGCAGTTTAAGGTGAGCACTTGATTCATATTCAGATTCAGCAACACCAAAAGCCCGAAGATGACGGAAGCGATTCGCGATCGCACCCATTGCATCCAAAAGCTCATCCTCATCAGCAACTTGAATTATTTCAACTAACGATTGCTTTAAGGATGATGATTGTTGGTGACCTGACATTAGATAGCAAAAATACTGTTTGGCACCTGGGGCAAGAGTTTCCATGCCATCTAGCAGTTTTGACAGAACAGTGGTGCTGACATCGCATTTGCCCCGACGGAACTCTGAAATGTGATTTTCAGAAACTCTGGTTTCGCTAGAAAGCTTTTTAGCACTAATCCTATATTTTTTTATCGTGGCATCAAACGATTGGGAAAGTGGGGATACAGAAGAAGAAACAGACGGTACACAATTGTTAAGTTTCATTACGAAATTAGCTTATTGGCTAATCAACTGATAACTTGTACAGCGATAGGCTAAATATAAAAATTTTGAATGTACTAAGTCAATGTTAAACCAACATCAACAAATAAATTTCAATAATTTAAGATTTGTGATCCAAAACAAGCTTGGGATTAATCACAAATACACAAAAAGCTTCCCAAAAGCAAATTTGATTTAGGTAGCACTGCCAATATTACAGAAAACTGAGAAACAAGTTCAGAGTTTTCAAAAGTTATTACAGAGGATCAGATTTGGTTAGTTGACAACCAATAAACCCTAAGCCGAATGATGAATTTATGAAAATTCAGTCCAATCAAGCAAAGCAGGGATATCGCATCTTTTACCAATAAACATACTATGACACAGCTGAAAATTCAAGGAACATTCTACCCGCTCCAACATGAAGAATGGTTGAGAGCCTGCCGGGAATTAACCCCAGCACAAAGAGACGTACTTTACTATCTCCGTACTCTCGACCCATACAGCAGTGGACTGGAAGTCTCGCCCGCCCAGATTGCCAAGGATTTATCTACCCCAGAAAAGGTAGTTCACCGCAGCACTATAGGACGCGCCCTCAAAGTTTTAGACGAGAAAGGGTTTATTGATATGGAGCTGCTTACAGTCAAGGTTAACATTCTACCCAAAGGCTTGCACTGTTGCGCTGAGGCAACAAGTTGCGCTGAGGCAACAAGTTGTCCTGAGACAACAGTGTTGCCTACAGGCAACTTAGGTGATCATGACGCAACAAGCGTGATCATGACGCAACAAGCGCGATCGCTACGCAACAAGTACGAGCCAGAAGTCTCACCAAATAAGGAGTCCGGCACTCCTAAGATATATAAGAATTATTTAGAATTTATAGACTCTCTCTCAGAACAGGAGCGAGCGAATTTTTTGGAATTTTGTGAGGAAAAAACCAAGAATCTTAGCCAGCCAGTAAACGACATGGAAGCTTGGTTAGCACACACCACTAAAGCCAGGAAAAACCGTTGGGAGGTTTATTATGAAAAATTTGTGGCGGCCACTCAAAAAGAGCAAGAGCAAAAATCTCCTGTAGGCCGAGGTAAGCAAATGATGAAAAAGTTTCAGGAAGAAATTGAGCAACAGAGACAGCAAGCTATGGAAAATTACGGCAAACAAACATAAATCAGTAACTAACCCACAAAATTCAACCTAGAAAAACAGCTTGAGTGGCCTAATATCAAATCCAGAAGCAAGAGGTAGAGTAAGCGATCGCTTGTTGCAAAAGCTTTGTCCAATAAAATTGAAAATCTCAAATTGCTTATGGCTGAAGAACTAAATTTTCAAGGGCTAGGTAATGATCGCCTACCACC
>NZ_JACJRG010000054.1 GCF_014697125.1 Anabaena minutissima FACHB-250
CAAGTTAATTAAAAGGCTTGGATATGGCTTTCGTAACTTTAGTAATTTTAGATTACGCAGTTTATTAAACTGGCATTTTACTATTAATTCTCCATAAAAGTAACCGAAGAACCAGTAGTCTTACCTGCTCCTGGTTCACCAATGACGGCAATATGTTTATTATTTCCGCTTGGCTGTTGTGTAATTACTTCTCGTAGAAATGCGTCATGTTCATAGGTTTTGACTATTACTTCTTGCGTCAATTCATAGACATTTGCTCTGTCTCGCTGTTCATCTAGTTGTCGGCGTTGCTGCTGTTTGCGTTCCACCAACCCCAAAGGAACGTAAACGTTAACTTCAAAACCTTGTTCTGTCGCTTTGCGTCTGAGTCTTGCAGCTTCCTGCTGACTTTTTAGCATGGTGATGCAAACTTCACGCCAGTCATCGGGAGTTAACTTTGTCCCCTCCTCCCCTGGAGACGACTGTAGTCAAGGCTTGCCGTGATAGTGAGTACCGCCAAAAAAGTTAGTATTATCGGAGCCAGTCTTTGTTTGATAACCAGTGCTGTTATCTCGGTTAATCTGAGTCATTTGGCTATTATCTTCAACCTTGTGAATCTCTATCTCGTCAGCGATTTTCTGAACATCTGCCGCAAAATCCTTGTCATTGTTCATCACATCGCGTAAATATGTAGCTAATGCCTGTAACTCTTCTTCTTTCCCGTTTTATACAGCTTTTAAGGCATTAGTCGCACTGGGATTACCACCAAGTTTTGTGCGAATCTTTTGATAAAGTTCATCAATCTTCTTCAATCCGACTTCGGTAAATTTTTCCCCTAATTTACCAACGCTAGATTCAAAGAATTTACGACAGGCGAGTTTAGCGATCGCTAAGGCAGCAGCTAAAGTTACAGGATCAGTCATAACTATGAAGATTCGCAGTTTAGTTAAAACTATACAGTGTTGTCTAATTGTTCTTCATTCAAATTCACAGCATCTCATTCCGTAAACGCACCACTATCAATTCATACTGTGATTCAGCAACACTCAAAATTTTATGTATATATTCTAGTGGTGATATTACTTATACGCCAAATGTGATGGCGATCGCTCTTGGCGGCTGTTTAGTCAATTGTAGAGAACGAATCTTTGCTAATGCGGGTAAGATGGGGTGCGATCGCCATAACTCATCAAGGGTGTATCTTATGTGTATTTCTCCACGGATTCCACAGCAACATTGAGTTGTTGAGCAATATCTTCTACACTCATCCCAATTTTCAGTAACAGTGGAACGATAACTGGCAACAGTTCAGCTTCCTGTTCTTTTCGACCTTCTTCTAGACCCTGTTTTCGACCCTCAGCTTTGGCTTCCTGATATACTCTTGTTTGTTCTAAAGTTATTCCTAGCATAGCTTCCACTCTCTCTACTCAAAGACGAAAACTTTTAAACAGTACACATTTTGTCATAGTGAGCAAAACTTTCGCGTCTGTGGTAGAACGTTTTACCTGTATTTATCCACAGATTCCACAGCAATATTAAATTGTTGAGCAATCTGTTCTACACTCATCCCAGTTTTTAGTAACAGTGGGACAGCAACTTTCAACAGTTCTTCTCGACCTTCTTCTCGACCTTCTTCTCGACCTTCTTCTCGACCTTCTTCTCGACCTTCTTCTCGACCTTCAGCTTTGGCTTCCTGGTATACTCTTGTTTGCTCTAAAGTTATTCCTAGCATAGCTTCTACTTCCTCTCTACTCAAAGACGAAAACTTGTAAACAGCAATTGTCGTAATAATTTCGATGATTTCGGTTTTCGGTAGTGTGCCTGTTTCTTCTAATTTTACCCGTTGAATTAGTTGCTTGGCTTGCTCTGCCATTGTTTCAGAGGATGCAATTGTTAACTGGATTAAGTTGATGCTGATTGGCAGGGTATCAGAATTACTTAACTCATCTAAATAAATGCGTTGCACTTGGTCGCTGTTTAAAAATATGCGATGAGTTCTTGTGTCGCTTGGCTCTAAACTCCGTGATGGAAATATTACTACACAGTGCCAATCATCGTATTGAGATTGATTGCGGTACAAATAGGTTAGCGATTCGGTAAAAAAGCGATGATAAAGACTTTCATCTTTCTGAAATTGAACTTCAGCAAAAAAGATAACTCTAGATGTCGCGTCTTCTGGTGGTAAAAAAACACCATCAATGCGAAAGGCGGTTTCTTTAACTTCCACTGATTCAAATCGATAATTTTGCGCCTGTGCAGGGCGGTTATCAATGATTTCAAATATTAAGGCTGGAAAGCGTTTGAAAATTTGGTAATAAATAGAGTCACGTTTCACGAAAATATAAAAAGATGTTGATTTTGAATTGATTCATTGAAGGTTCGTAGTAAGGACTACCCTTTGCTACACAACGCTATCGCGAACGGGCTCGGCTTGCGGTACAGTCCTAATTTTTCTAAGGACTAAAGTCCTTACTACAAACTTGTTTTTTAGTAATGGTTTCCGACTTTGCGGTGGTGAACGGCTGTTAGTGATTCGGGTTTAGAAACTCGTCCGGTGTAAACTGTGCTGTATACTACCCAATGGTCGCCGCAGTCCATTCTGCTTTGCACTTCGCACTCCATGTAAGCTAAGGCATCGGTGAGGATGGGTGTACCGTTTTCGGCTCTTTGGGTTCTGACTCCTTCAAATCGGTCTGCACCGGGGGCAAATCGTTTTAAGAAGTGCCGCATGAGGACTTGATAGTTACCTTCTTCTAAGACATTGAGGACGAAGCGATCGCCTACTTGCATTAGTGATTCAATTGCTCTATCTTTAGCTACTGCAATGGATAATCCTAATGGTTTGAAGCTGGCTTGACTCACCCACGAAGCTAGCATCGCGCTAGAGACTTCGCCTTTTTTGGCGGTAATAATATATAGTCCACCGCTAATTCTTCCCAGGGCTTTGTCTAAATCAGCACCTAGGGACTTCATGGCTTTAATGCTGCGATCGCGTGTTACCCACTGTCCTAAGTCTGTCCCCGCTTCTTCACACTGTTTATAGGTGTTTTCTGTGGGTGTCTGTTTAATCCGAATCTCAGGAAAAACCGTTGTTAAACCCAAATTGCGGAATTTACTTAGCAAAGGATCGATAGGTTCATCATCGCCGCCGCCTGTTTCAAATATGCCTATGGCCTGTTTCTCTTTGGCAGAACCTAAAACTGTACTCAGTGCGGCTTGAATGCTAGCAGCACCGGAAGCAGGAGGCATCCCAATGACTAGCCCAGCGCAGCGTCCGACTAGTTCGCGTAGTTCTTGTAAGTCTACGGCTGAACCCAAATCTACTATTTCTACAGCTACACCTGTTTTGCTGATACCGTTGACTATAGTTTGGGCGAGGCGATCGCTATAGCCATATTCGGAAACGTAAAATACGCCAACGGTAGTTTCTGCTTTGCTTTGGGTTTGACTCCATTTACGGTAACGTCCAATTAGTTCTTCAACGTGATGGGAGAGTAATGGCCCATGACCGGTGGCGACCATTTTCACACTTGGTAATTCTCCCATGCGTTTGAGGGCAGATAACACTGACCGCGCATTTGGCCCCATCAAGCATTCATAATAGTAGTGAAAATCAGCTTCAATGGTTTTCAAGTCTTCGTCAAAGGTGCTATCAGAGCAGTAGTGCATTCCGAAAGCATCGCAAGTGTAAAGAATTTGGGTTTTGTGGTCGAAGCTAAATATGGTGTCAGGCCAGTGTAAATTGGGAGCAATCACAAATTCCATCTCGTGACCGTTGCCTAAATCTAAGCGATCGCCATTCTTGACAATCTTCCGCTTAAATGGCCGATGTACCAAATCTTCCAGAAATTGGATTGCCACTTTAGAACCCACAACTGTAATATCTGGAGACATCTGTAACAAATCTTTGACTAAGCCACTATGGTCTGGCTCGGTGTGGCTAATAATCAAATAATCGATATCTGTAGGATTGATTAAGCCTGTGAGAGTATCAAAATATAATTTACGGAACTTTTCATGAGAGGTATCAACTAAGGCTGTTTGCTCACCGCGTATCAGAAATGAGTTATAGGTAGTACCATTTTGTAAACCAAACTCAATATCAAAGCGATCGCGATCCCAATCTAGAGAACGAATTGCTGTAGTATTTTCAGCAATTTCTCCAGTCTGTATGGTCAGCCGTTTTTCAGTTTTATCGGTTACTGCTACCATAACTATCTCCTTAACACAATGAGTATTTATTCCTCTAGTCCTATTGTGACACGGGTTGTTTGTTAACTTTTATTAAAAAATCTATAGTTCAGTTTAAAAAATTAAAAGTGTGAAACCTGAACAACACCCAAGACACATAGAAAATATATGGCTAGCCTTGGAAATTGGCAATTCCCGGCTGCATTGGGCTTTATTCAAAGGTCAAACCCTTGATTGTACGTGGGATACTGATTATTTACCTGAGTCAGTTATACAGCTGTTGGCTTGCTGTGAAACATTAGAAACACTAAATGATTTGCAGAATGGGGAATGGTGGGGAATGGGGACAAGGGGACAAGGGGACAAAGGAGTAACTTCACTTCCCCATCTCCCTACTCAGCACCGACTAAACGCCGCGCTACCGCTAACACAACTCAGCACTCACAACTCACAACTTACAACTCAGCACCAGCTAAACGCCGCGCTACCGCTAACACAACCGGCTAAACGCTGCGCTACCGCTAACAGCACTCAGCACCGGCTAAACGCCGCGCTACCGCTAACAGCACTCCCTATTGTCATCGCTTCTGTAGTACCGACGCAAACTGCACTTTGGCAAACTTACCCAAATGTTCACGTAATTACTTTAGACCAAATACCCCTCAATAATACATATCCCACACTGGGAATTGACCGCGCTTTGGCTTTGTGGGGTGCGGGGATGACTTGGGGTTTTCCGATGTTGGTAATGGATGCTGGAACAGCACTGACTTTTACGGGTGCAGATGCTAATCAGTGTTTAGTTGGTGGCGCAATTTTGCCGGGGGTGGGTTTACAATTGGCGAGTTTAGGTCAAAAAACTGGGCAATTACCCCAATTAAATATAGAAGCAATTCAATCTTTACCTCAACGTTTTGCGCTAAATACACCAGAGGCAATTCAAAGCGGTGTAATTTATACTTTATTGGCTGGGATCAAAGATTTTATTGTAGATTGGTGGCGATTATTTCCTGAGGGAAAAGTGGCAATTAAAGGAGGCGATCGCACTTTACTATTAAACTATCTACAAGCCTTATATCCTGAAATAGCCGCACGTTTAATAGTAGAACCAAATTTAATCTTTTGGGGAATGCAAAAAATAGTAATAACCTAAGTGAATAAATACTTTTATAGGTTCACACAAAGGTGCAGAGAGAAGAACAAAAATATACTTTCAATCTATTAAATATTCATGCAACAAGTTGAATGATAAATTAATTCTCTGCGTGAGCCTACGCTTACCTCTGTGAGCCTACGCTTACCTCTGTGAACCTACCCTGCGGGAACGCTTAAAAGCGAATGCGTTGAAATCCGCATATTGCCTATTTGCGATTCCCAAAAACAAACTCTCGAATATCTCCAGCCACAACACCAGCACAAGATTTTGGTAAATCATCACTCGCATGAGAAATCATTTTCAACTCCACTTGAGGAATAAGTTTACTGTAAACCTCACTGCGAACTAAAGCATCAGGTGAATCTTTACTTCCTTGTAAAATCGACACCGGAGCTTCTATTTTATGTAATAGACTTTGTAATAATTCCGCCGTAATTTCTGGTGCTTGTCGTTGAAATAATAATTGGCAAGCTGTAGGGTGTTTTATTATCTTTTGGCGTGTTTGCCAATCCTGTTCGATTTTCTCGTGTAGTCCAAAAATCTTAGTGATAAAACGCAGCGATCGCAGTATCTTAAAAAATAGTGGCGATCGTTTAACTAACTTCTGCATCTTTTGCCAATAAGCCTCCTGTCCTGGAATTTTCACACCCTCCGGTGCTATCAAGACTAACTTATCAACTTGCTCTGGATATTTTAGGGCGTAACTAGCCGCAATCCAACCCCCAAGGGAATGCCCTACTAAGTATACTTTTTCTAATTTCAATGCTTCCAGAAACTCAGCAATACATTCCACTTGTAAATCAATTGAGTGATGAATGCTGGGATGTTCAGACTCCCCAAACCCTAATAAATCTGGGGCAAAGCAATGGAAATCTTTAGCAAGTAACTCCATTACAGATACCCATTGGCTACTTTCATACCAATTGCCATGTAACAAAACGATAGGAATCCCTTCCCCAGCTTCACGCCAGAATAATAGCCCTTGAGATAGCTTTCTCCGGGCGTTACGTAACAGCGTATCCATCTTGATTTAACAACCCAATATAGCGAGTTTTAGGTTTGAAATTAGATTTTTTCGCATAAATCTAAGTTGCTAATTTTAACCTAAAATGCTACATATTTTTATGCAACCCACTGGGAATTGTATTCGCAATGACTCAGAACTCAACACTCATAACTCTTTTCAAGCTAGCGTTGTTAAGCCATGCAAATAGTCTCGTAGCTGGCGCGAGTGGTCATGAGACATCGGTTCTGAAGGTAGGGCATCAGGAGGGAAAGCTTGGATTTCCATGACTTCCAATTCATCCTGAATTACCATTTTCCCCTCGACCTCCGCTTCCACTACCACGCAAATTGAATGGATTCTGGGATCACGGTCTGGAGAAGAGTAAACCCCCACTAATCGCTTAATTTGTGCTACTTCCAGTCCAGTTTCTTCCATTAATTCCCGGTGGACTGTACTGGGGATATCTTCTCCCCAGTCCACCATGCCCCCAGGCAATGCCCAAAGACCATCATCGCGCCGCCGGATTAATACAATTCGTCCGTCAGGTAATATCGGGATGATACTAGTTCCTGTAATCGGATGACGGAAAATAATACCTAGTACAGTTTGTCCAATACGCCACAGACTACGTGCGGATTGGATGGGTGCCGCAAAAAGAGCAAGAACGTTCAATCTGAAAATGTTTATATTGTGTTCTTTAATCACCTGTCACCTGCATAACTTCAACTATTTAAAGAGTTGAATTTTGCTGTAAACAAATATGATTGTTGTTTAAGGGTATATTTTAACCATATTTTCCTACAATATCAACTTCACTATTGATTTGCAAACGTTTTCCTTGTATGTATCTTTCCGAGCCAAAATTATTTTTATCTCGTCTTTTTGGAAATTAATTATCAATGAATATTTTATAATGCTGGATTAATAGCATTTGTTAAATTCTGGTTAATAAAATTTAAAAGTACATATTTAAATCAGGAAAATATTCTATAGGTATCTAATTTAATAACTAAAATTACTTGTATAGTTAGGGCAGAAGTGAGAAGTATAGGTAACTTTAAAGCAGCTAGCTTATTGAGATTGTATTTAGGACAGGGCAGTGTAAACAAACCATTCCAAATCATTGAATTTTGAATTTCGCCTTGCGGTACTAGCCTCACAAAAATAAAATATGAGTTTTATGTAATTAAAAATACCTGACATGGATAATATCTATAGCTACACTGTATTAATTCACTATAGTTTTTGGAAACCATGATAATTCAAAAACCCTTTTTTTTGATTATTAAGAATGACTGGGGATTAGTATCTTCACAAAGTATATATAGTCTTACCACACACAATATATTGATTTTTGATGAATTTTGAGAGTTTATTTTAATTTTTTAGTGTGAAAATTCCCTTGCATTGGGAAATATTGACATTATTCAATTAAATACGGTAGCATAGTATGCTGTTTAAAGTATATACAGTTGTAAGCTAGGCTAAAATCGTATCAATAACACCAGTAGCTGATATTGTGTACCAATTGTGTACCAGATGCCTAGCCGCTCTTTTTGTTGTTTATTCATGAGGTGAACATGGCAAAGCGCCGTAACCCGAAAAAAGAAAAGGCGCTACGGAACCAGGCATACGCCAGAAAGTTTCGTAAACGGACTACAACCGGAAAAATGCAGAGAAGATTCCAACAAAGACCACCTAAGAGTGAGGAAGATGAGGGCGCAGCAACAATTGATGCTGAATAAGCTACCTTCTGAACCTGAACTTCTGTGAGTGTTTTAGTTGTGGGGGCGTACTTTTAGTACGTCCTTAATTTTTTGTGGGCATGGGGCAATTCAATGAATGGATTTTGGATTGAACCCCAATCCCCAATCCCCAATCCCCAATCCCCAATCCCCAATCCCCAATCCCCAATCCCCAATCCCCAATCCCCAGTCCCTTTACTCAGATATTTGACTACGAGCAGCTAAAAGTGCTTTATTTACCTGATCAAAACCAGTACCGCCGTAGCTGTTGCGAGCTGCTACAACGGTATGAGGAGATATGGCTGTATAAATATCAGATGCAAAGGCTGGGTGCAGTTGTTGCCACTCTTCTAGGGTTAAATCTTTTAAGAGTTTACCTGCGGCAATGCTGGTTTTGACGACTTTACCGACAAGATTATAGGCTTCTCGGAAGGGAACTCCTCTTGCTGCCAAATAATCTGCGACATCGGTTGCATTAGAAAAGTCTTCTGTTACAGCTTCAGCTAGGCGTTGAGTACGAAATTCTAAGCCTTCTCGCAGCAAAATAGTCATGGCTTCCAGGCAAGCTTTAACAGTATTAACGCTATCAAATAAACCTTCTTTGTCTTCTTGCAAGTCTTTGTTATATGCCAGGGGTAATCCTTTCATAATTACCAACATTGCTTGAAGATGACCAAATACCCTGCCAGTTTTGCCCCGGACTAATTCTGGTACATCGGGGTTTTTCTTTTGCGGCATGATACTAGAACCTGTAGCACAGCTATCTTTAAGGGTGACAAAACGAAATTCTTCAGATGCCCAAAGAATCATTTCCTCAGATAGCCGACTGAGGTGAACCATAATCAGGCTAGCAGCACACAAGAATTCAACAGCAAAATCGCGATCGCTCACTCCATCTAAGCTGTTAGCATAAATACCATCAAAATGCAATAATTCGGCTGTGTAATGACGGTCAATGGGAAATGTCGTCCCCGCTAAAGCCCCACACCCCAAAGGTGAAATATTCACGCGGCGATAAACATCTCCTAGGCGTTCCCAATCTCGTTGTGCCATCTGAAAGTATGCCAACAAGTGATGAGCTAAACTCAGGGGTTGGGCGCGTTGGAGGTGGGTATAACCAGGGATAAGGGTTTCTACATTCTGTTCAGCGATTTCTAATAAGACACGTTGAAAGTCCCGTAAATACTGCTGAATTTGTTGAATTTGGTCACGTAAATATAGCCTAGTATCCGTGCCTACTTGGTCATTACGCGATCGCGCAGTGTGTAGTTTTTTCCCCACATCACCGACAATTTCTGTTAACCGCCGTTCCACCGCAAAGTGGACATCTTCCGCATCAATTCCCGGTTGAAATTGCCCTTGGCGGTATTCTTGGCGGATTTGTTCTAAACCTGCCACCAGTTGCTCCCCTTCTTGCAAGGAAATAATCCCCGTATGCGCCAACATTTGGGCATGAGCTTGAGAGCCTGTGAGGTCGTATTCTATTAATTGTATGTCAAAACCTATACTGGCATTAAAAAGAGCGATCGCTGGATGCAACGCTGATTCAAACCTCTGACTCCACGTTTGTTTTTCGGTCATAGAAATATTGGGAATTGGGGATTGGGGCATAAAAAACTCAAAAGTCAAAAATTCCTTAATTTTGAATTTTGAATTTTAAATTAGTATTACACCCCTACTTCCTACTCCCTACCCATGTCAACCGTACTTAGTTAGGTTTCTAAAGATATAGCCAATTACCAAGCCAATTAACAATGCCCAAATTTGACCTGACTTGACAAAGTGAGTCCAAACTTTCTGCATCTGACCTACAACATTAGGATCAGTAACATTTTGTGCCAACACAGTTAAATTAATAGGTAGATCCCAAAAATTTTGAGATATTAGATCACTTAAGTAGTTCATCTTGAATTATCAATCAAAGTTAGGGATTAGAAACTAGAACCCAGGGTTTAGATGTTAAAGATGAGGGTATACATACTTACCTCATCTCCAATCCTCAATCCTCATTATTCAATTTTGAATTTTGAATTGATTTGTCTCTAATCACTCGCTGTCATAACTCAAGATGTAGCTGATGCCATCCGTAATTTCTCGGCTGTTCGCAAAATCTGCCCCGCCAACACTGCTGCACCAAAACCGTTATCAATATTGACTACCCCCACCCCAGCCGCACAGGAATTGAGCATTGTTAATAGTGGTGCTAACCCGCCAAAACTAGCACCATAACCCACACTGGTAGGCACAGCAATCACAGGACAATTAGCTAAACCCGCAACTACACTGGGTAAAGCACCTTCCATCCCTGCGACTACAACTAATACTGATGCTGACTCCAGCAGATGGCGATTACTTAACAAACGGTGAATCCCCGCCACGCCCACATCCCAAAGACGCTGTACACGAAAACCAGAAAGTTCAGCCGTAACTGCGGCTTCTTCTGCAACGGGTAAGTCAGCAGTACCCGCAGAGAGAATACCAATAACTCCCTCAAACTTTGGTTCGATGTGAGATCGCACAATTGCACAAATTCGTGCTACTTCGTAGTAGCGTAAACCCCGAATTTTTGGTTGCAATAGCGTATAAACTTTGGGTTCAATACGGGTAGCCATGACTACAGGATTGCGTTGGCGCATGACCTCCATAATTTGGGTAATTTGTTCTGGGGTTTTACCAGGCCCCCAAATTACTTCCGGAAAACCAGTTCTGAGATGACGGTGATGGTCTATTTTGGCAAACTCGCCCACAGGTTCATAGGCTAAGTCTTTGAGAGACTCTAAAGCCATCTCTGGGGTAACTTTACCATTGGCAACCGCCTCTAAGAGCGATCGCAAAGTTTCAGTTTGAGTCACAGTAAATTTAGGGTATTAGGTGATAGGTGATAGGTGACAGCCTTACTCAACAATTTTTATTTCATAGAGATTCCAGAAAGCACCACCTAGAGCTGAGAATTTAATGCCAGAAAAGCGATCGCGTACAGCTGATAAGGCATAGGGATTTACCAAATAAATAAATGGTAAATTTTCCTGAGTTATTCTTTGTGTTTCCGCATAAATTTCTTTGCGCTTGGCTTCGTCTAACTCTCTTGCGGCTTGAATATATAATTGACCAATTTTCGTTTCCCAAGGTGATACTTCCCAACCTTCAATCGGTTTTTGTCCAACTTGGGGTTTTTGATTAAACATATGTAATCCACCTTCAGGAGACCAAACATTAGCCCCATCATTCGGTTCTAAACCACCAGTCAAACCCAATAAAGAAGCTTCCCAATCTAATGTGTTAGCCAGCTTATCTGTATAAGTATTCCATGCCAAGGGAGTGAAATCGACTTGGATACCAATTTTGCTCAAGTCTTGTTGAATTTGTGATCCCATTGCTTCACGAATTTTGTTCCCAGCATTTGTGAGCAATGTAAAGCGCACCCGATTACCTTGAGCATCTAATAATTGACCTTGGGTATTGTATTTAAACCCAGCTTTTAATAACAGTTGTTTTGCTTTTTCTAAATTGTAATCGTAGACTTTTAATCCCTCTTTTGGTGAAAGATAATAGGGACTCTGCACAGAAATTGGGGAATCTTGTGTTTGACCCAACCCACGAAAAGTATTATTAATCATGGTTTGACGGTCAATTGCATAAGCTACTGCTTGACGAAATTCAACAGTATTAAACCAACGAGATTTAATAGGATCAATTAATGGTTTCCCGTTTCTTTTCCCTTTATTCAAATTGAACAGGACAAAGCTAGTACCCGTCGCTGGTCCACCATTATAAATTTTGAATTTACCTTGTTTCTCTTGTCGCTTGAGCAAGGAAAAATAATCTGGTGATACACCCACACTATCTAAACCACCAGAGCGAAATTGCAATAAAGAAGTATCTGTGGATTCTACAATTTGCCATACTATCCGTTCTATATATGGCTGTTGTTCACCTTTAGCCCCTTTGCGCCAGTAGTAAGGATTGCGGCGAAAAACTACACGTTCACTGGTGTCATAGCGTTCTAATGTGTAAAGGCCATTCCCAATCACTTGATTAGGCGGTGTATCAACTCCCCATTTTTGGAGAAATGTCGGCTTACCTTCTGCATCTTTTTTCTGTATTGATTCCCTCAGGGCATGGGCTGGTAAAATAGGTGCGCTTGTGGAACTCCGCAAAAATGGTGCAAATGGTTCGGGAACAGTAAATTCTACTCGACGACTATCGACTTTACTTACAGTTGGAAGCTTACGACTTTCACCAATTCTCATTACGTCTCTAATATCTGTGGGAATGGCTTCATTAAAGTAAATTTCATTGTAAGTAAATATCACATCGTCTACTGTGAGTGGTTGTCCATCAGACCATTTCAAGCCATCACGTAGAGTAAATACTATTTTCAATTTATCATCAGAAACTTGCCAGGATTCTGCTAATGCTGGCTCAACTTCACCGGTTTCATAGTTTTCGGTAATTAAGCCTTCATAGATATATCCAAAAACATTAGGAGATTCAGAACTTAGGGCAAAATTAAAAGTCTTAGGATCACTAAGAATACTGGTTACTAATTGTGGTATTTGTGCTGCTGAACTTTTAAAATTTGCTGGGTTACAAGCTGCAACTGTAACTGCTGTGAATGCAGCCAGAATTATCAGTATCCAAAAACGTTTAATTAGAGTAATGATATTACTAGTAAATGCCATAATCTTAGATTGTTAATTTAATTATTTTGCTAGGGATGCAAAATCATTGACTGAAATTAAGTTAATCCGCAGCTAATAGCAGAACTACAGCATAAGCGCATATCCCTTCTTCTCGTCCTACGGGGCCTAATTTTTCGTTGGTGGTAGCTTTAATACCTACTTGATTAGGTTGTAATTTTAAAACATCTGCTATTTTGTCACGCATTGTTTTAATATGGGGCTTCAATTTAGGACGTTCAGCAACTACCACCGAGTCAATATTGCCTATTTGCCAACCTTGATCCCGAATTAACTGATGGACTTGACTTAACAAAACTAAACTATCTGCCCCTGCCCATTGGGGATCAGTGGGGGGGAAATAATGGCCAATATCCCCTAAAGATAATGCCCCCAGCATAGCGTCCATAATGGCGTGAGTTAGTACATCTGCATCACTATGTCCTAATAAACCGAGTTCATGGGGAATTTGGACTCCTCCCAAAATTAAAGCGCGATCGCTCACCAGTTGATGTATGTCGTAGCCGTTACCAATTCGGATGTTCATAGTTAGTAGTCAATGGTGAATGATGATTGGGCATTGGTTGTGTTTTCCTACTCTCCCTGCCCCTCTGCTCCCCTGCCCCCTTGCCTTTTCTCTTGTTGCCATTTTGAGAGCAAATCGGGACGGCGATCGCTGGTTTTTTTAATTTGTTGTTCATAACGCCATTTTGCGATCGCGGCGTGATTGCCAGATAATAAGACATCAGGGACTTTCCAGCCGCGAAAGTTGGCAGGACGCGTGTACTGGGGATAATCTAACAATCCTTCTTCAAAACTTTCGGCTGTTAAAGACTCTGTTTTCGCCACAGTCCCCGGTAGGAGACGCACCACGCCATTAATCAATGCCATCGCCGGGATTTCGCCCCCGGTAAGGATGAAATCCCCCAAGGACACCTCACGGGTGACAAGATGCAGTACCCGCTCATCTACTCCTTCGTAATGCCCGCAGATTACTACTAATTGGTCATAATTGCTTGACAATTCTCGCAACAGAGGTTGATTGATGGTTTGACCTTGCGGACTCATTAAAATAATCTCGCGGCGCGGTAGAACTGGTAAAGATTCTACCGCCCTAAAAATTGGGTCTGGCTTCATCAGCATCCCTACACCACCACCATAGGGTTCGTCATCTACCTTCCGGTGCTTGTCAGTAGTGAAGTCCCTAGGATTAGCTAAATTCACCAGGGCAATTTGTTTGGCGAGGGCTTTACCTAGCAGACCAGAATTTAGCACTGAGGTAAAACAGTCAGGAAAAAGTGTAACTATATCAAAACGCACAGTAATTCGTATTCAAGAACACTAATCTTAAATTTGAATGTCTATCAAACACAAGCTGCAATTGTAGGGTAAAACTACATATAGGCTTTATCAATAGTATCTAAAAGTCTTAGAACTCTTGGTTTTTGCTAGACTCAAAAGTTTTTCTAGTTACTTAATTTATGTTTAAATGTTGTCACAACTAGATTTAAATAAATAATCTGACTAAGTTAACAACTTCCAGGATGCATCAGGCCAGCCTCAGAAAATGTGTGTAAAGACCTGCTCACCCCAAACCCAGAGGAGAAACCTAATCCCTAACGCCAGGGGTGAACACAGCCCTGAAGCACAATTAAGCCAGTCTGGAAAAAGTGGACAGGTGAAAAACAAGGCACTGGCTTTGAGGAACGGCAAAGAACACCAGAATAATAAGGCTTCTTGTGGGTCGAATGCAGTGTCCTTAGTAAAAAACAAAGTGCAGGAACTATCAGGCTCATCAACCTTGTTAAATTCACACGCCATTCGCCACAAGCCGGGAAACCTGTCCAAGGCGATGGCTTCTGAAGTTGTTGACAGGAGAAACACAATGCCGGAATTAAAAGCTAAATCGCTGGAAATGAGGACACCCCAAGCTACAAAAACCGCCGTTCTGGTAATCGGAGGCGCAGAAGATAAAGTTCATGGACGAGACATCCTGAGAACTTTTTTTGGACGTTCTGGTGCAAGTAAGGCCTATATTACAATTATTCCATCCGCTTCCCGCGAACCCGCGATTATCGGTGGTCGGTATATCCGCATTTTTGAAGAAATGGGGGCTGAAAAGGTCGAGATTTTAGACATTCGTGAACGGGAACAGTGCGAATCTTCCCATGTGAAAGAATCCCTAGAAGCCTGTAGCGGGGTATTTTTGACAGGGGGCGACCAACTGCGACTGTGTGGTGTATTGTCAGATACACCAGCTATGGAAATTATCCGTAAGCGGGTGCGAGGCGGACAACTGACTCTAGCAGGCACAAGTGCTGGAGCAGCCGTCATGGGGCATCACATGATTGCTGGTGGTGGGAGTGGTGAAACACCAAATCGTTCCCTAGTTGATATGGCGACCGGTTTGGGATTAATTCCTGAAGTCATTGTTGACCAACACTTTCACAATCGCAATCGCATGGGTCGCCTAATTAGCGCGGTGGCGGCTCATCCCGATAGACTAGGAATTGGCATCGATGAAGATACTTGTGCTGTATTTGAACGTGATGGTTGGCTACAGGTAATGGGCAAAGGCAGTGTCACTATTGTCGATCCCACAGAACTTACCCACACCAACGAACCACACGTTGGTGCTAATGAACCGTTAACAGTGCATAACTTACGTCTGCATATCCTCAGCTATGGCGATCGCTTTCACCTGTACCAAAGGACTGTATTGCCTGCGGTACATCGCATCTCCAGCTGACGGAATAGAGTACCTGAGGTTAGACTGAATTGATCGCCTATTATTCTTTGTCGTAGAAAAATCATTGAAATACTATGTAAGAAGAAAATACTGTTTATAACGAACAGTTTAGCGGTCAATTCCAGTAAGAAACTAGAATTTTGGTTCCGAATCTCCATCTACCTATTCCCATGAGAATCCTCAAGATCCAGACCTTACGCGGCCCAAATTACTGGAGCATTCGACGCCACAAGCTGATCGTCATGCGCCTCGACTTAGAGAACCTTGCCGAGACACCCTCAAATGAAATCCCCGGTTTTTACGAAGGATTGGTAGAGGCGCTGCCAAGTCTAGAGGGTCACTACTGCTCACCTGGCTGTCGTGGTGGCTTTCTAATGAGAGTGCGAGAAGGCACGATGATGGGTCACATTGTCGAACACGTAGCCCTAGAACTCCAGGAATTAGCAGGAATGCACGTTGGCTTCGGCCGCACCCGTGAAACCGCCACACCTGGAATCTACCAGGTAGTAATTGAGTATTTAAACGAGGAAGCGGGACGCTATGCTGGCAGAGCAGCCGTCAGGCTGTGCCAAAGTATTGTTGATCGCGGTCGATACCCCAAGGCAGAACTAGAGCAAGATATCCAAGACCTCAAAGACCTATGGCGTGATGCTTCCCTAGGCCCTTCAACCGAAGCCATTGTCAAAGAAGCGGAAAAACGCGGTATCCCCTGGATGCAACTCAGCGCACGCTTTTTGATTCAACTTGGCTACGGCGTGAATCAAAAGCGGATGCAAGCTACAATGACCCAAAGAACTGGCATCTTAGGCGTAGAATTAGCCTGCGATAAAGAAGCCACCAAACGCATCTTAGCTGCGTGTGGTGTACCAGTACCTAGGGGTACAGTCATTAATTTCTTGGATGATTTAGAAGAAGCCATTGAACAAGTTGGTAGTTATCCCATTGTGATTAAGCCCCTAGATGGCAATCATGGGCGTGGTATCACCATTGATATTAGAACCTGGGAAGAAGCGGAGGCAGCCTACGAAGCAGCCAGACAAGTTTCCAGATCAATCATTGTAGAGAGGTATTATGTTGGGCGCGACCACAGGGTACTAGTGGTAGATGGTAAGGTCGTAGCAGTCGCCGAACGTGTGCCAGCTCATGTAATTGGTAATGGCAGATCCACAATTGCCCAACTAATCGAAGAAACCAACCAAGACCCCAACCGTGGCGATGGACATGATAACGTCCTCACCAAAATAGAACTAGACCGCACCAGTTACCAGCTACTTGAAAGGCAAGGTTACACCCTCAACAGCGTGCCACCCAAAGGCACGATTTGTTATTTAAAGGCAACCGCCAATTTAAGTACAGGTGGTGTTGCAGTAGACCGTACAGACGAAATTCACCCGGAAAACGTTTGGTTAGCGCAAAGGGTAGTCAAAATTATTGGTTTAGATATCGGTGGACTAGATATCGTCACCTCTGACATTAGCCGCCCCTTAAGAGAACTAGATGGCGTGATTGTGGAAGTTAACGCTGCTCCTGGTTTTAGGATGCACGTAGCCCCCAGTCAAGGCATTCCCCGCAATGTTGCCGGCGCAGTTATGGATATGCTGTTCCCCAATGAACAATCCAGCCGCATTCCCATCCTCAGCGTTACAGGCACTAACGGCAAAACTACAACTACCCGCCTGCTAGCTCATATCTATAAGCAGACAGGTAAAGTAGTAGGTTATACAACTACTGATGGCACTTATATCGGGGATTACTTGGTAGAATCCGGTGATAACACAGGCCCCCAAAGCGCACACGTGATCCTGCAAGATCCCACAGTAGAAGTAGCAGTATTAGAAACAGCTCGCGGAGGTCTTCTCCGTTCTGGCTTGGGATTTGAATCAAGCAATGTGGGTGTCGTGTTAAATGTTGCGGCCGATCATTTAGGTATAGGCGACATAGACACCATTGACCAGCTAGCCAACCTCAAGAGTGTAGTGGCAGAAGCGGTATTTCCTGATGGTTACGTGGTACTCAACGCCGACGATCGCCGTGTGGCTGCAATGGCAGAAAAAACCAAAGCCAATATTGCCTACTTCACCATGAATCCCGACTCAGAACTAGTGCGCCAGCACATCCAAAAGGGAGGAGTAGCCGCAGTTTATGAAAATAGCTACCTGTCGATTGTTAAAGGCGACTGGACACATCGCATCGAAAGGGCAGAAAATATCCCCTTAACAATGGGAGGACGTGCGCCGTTTATGATTGCCAATGCCTTAGCTGCAAGTTTGGCAGCCTTTGTGCAGAACGTATCTATTGAACAAATTCGCGCCGGGTTAAAAACCTTTCGTGCTTCGGTGAGTCAAACACCAGGACGAATGAATTTATTTAATTTGGGCAACTATCACGCCTTGATAGACTATGCCCATAACCCAGCCAGTTATGAAGCCTTGGGTTCTTTTGTCCGCAACTGGACTACAGGACAACGGATTGGCATAGTCGGTGGGCCAGGCGATCGCCGCGACGAAGATTTTGTCACATTAGGCAAACTAGCAGCCGAGATTTTTGACTACATCATTGTTAAAGAAGACGACGATACCAGGGGAAGAGCAAGGGGATCAGCCTCCGATTTGATTACCAAAGGCATTACCCAAGTTAAACCAGATGCCCGTTATGAATCAATTTTGGATGAAACCCAAGCAATTAACAAAGGCTTGGATATGGCCCCGGAAAAAGGTTTAGTAGTAATTCTGCCAGAGAGTGTCACCCGTGCTATTAAACTCATCAAGCTACGCGGTGTAGTTACAGAAGAGATTCAACAACAAAATACTCACACCACCATGATCGATAACCAAAATGGGATAGCATCAAATTCTGTTATTAATACTTTGCTGTAGTTAATAGTAGAGATGTGAACAGTCGCATCTCCACTATTGACTGTTGCTGAGTTGCCAATTTGAAATTTCTATTTTTCTTCGTATTCTGGGTTGGTATCTTCGTTAGGAGTTTTTAGCTCCTCCTTAAAACCTCGTAGGGTTTTACCGAGTGCGTTCCCCAATTCGGGAATTTTCTTGGGGCCAAAAATTACAATAGCTACAACAGCAATGATAACTACTTCCGGCCATCCTAGTCCAAACATATATAGTACCTCTAAACTATGTTTAATTAACTAATTTGTATCAAGACTAATCTTTATAAACATCACTACGATGTTTTACTTTAATCACAGTCACTAATAAGATAGTATCAAGTATTTGATAAATTACTCTATAATCACCCACTCTAATACGATATAAATAGTCTTCATCCGCCAATTTTTTAACCCCGTTGGAACGTGGGTCTATGGCTAATTCTTGAATTCTTAAGTCGATGCGTTCTTTAATATCGCTGGGTAATTTCTTTAATTGTTTATTAGCACCCTTGGTAAATTCAATTTGGTAAGTCACGCTATTTCTTTTTTGTATTCATCCCAAGATATAGTACCGTGAATTCTTGCATCTGCTATTTCAACACGAGCATCTCTAATATCTTCTTCATCCTCTAGCAGTTCTAAAACTTTTTCTAGTGTGCTTTCAGATGTGATATTTAGATGCTTTTGAATTAAATTAATTAGGGCTTGCCTTGTGGTTGTGGTTTCCATTTTTATACCTATATAATATTTTTGATTTCCTACTTATTTAATGGTAAATATATCACCTAAATTGAAATAAATATTTGAAATAGACAAAAGTTTAATTGCATGAGCAAAAATTGGTTCTTGTTTAGTCTCGCTGAATAGGGATACCAAGCCAATCACTTAATTCATTGGCTAACCATTCTAGTTCTGCTTCTGATTCAATGACGGTAGTATCACCAAGTTGATATTTTTGGACTCCAGCCCAAATCTCTAATTGTGGAGATACTTGAGTTTTATCGCCGCTAGAATCTCTAGTTAAATGCTTTGGTATGTAAACTAGCTTGGTAATACTTTCTCTTGGTGAAGGTCGGGGACGATGGAATTTAAAGCCAAATAATTCATAGGTCAAGTTAATTTGTTTACTATTTAAACGTAGTTGAATATTGCCAAATAAAGTGAAGAGAAAAATATAAACCATAAAGCCGCCAGCACCCCAAAAAGGCAATGAAAATAAGGCAAAGGGGAGATTGATGGGAAAAGGGGCTGAGAGTGCGCCAATTGTCCAAAATAGAATAAAAGAATTCCAGGCGATCGCAAATAATCCTGTAAACACCATTGATGGCTGAAAACCCAAGGGAGGAATGAGAATTTCTAACGTCTCCCAATTCTTAGTCAGCTGAATCTTACTACCAGATGGTTTAGTAGTCACTAAACCACTAATATATTTTGGTGATTGTGGCTCGTCTAAAGCTTGCAGGGCTAAACTCGCCGAACTGAACCGCCGTTCTAAGTTAGGTTCAGTCATCAACTTCAACCAGCGTGTTAAACCTGAACTAAGATGAGTCACTGATTCAAACTGAATCCGAAAATCCTTTTGGGGTAAATCAGCAGGATGACTACCTGTGACTAGGTAAATTAACGTTGCACCTAAGCTATAAAGGTCAGAGGAAGTGACAGTGCGTCCGCCAAATTGCTCAGGTGGCATATATCCGTAAGTGCCAACTACAGTCCTTGTACCGCCTTCTGTAGCTAAGACAGTCTGTACTGAGCCAAAATCTACCAGATAAACCTGACCAACACTATTACCAGAACGCTCCCCTAATAAAATATTGCTAGGCTTAATATCACGATGGATGACTGGGGGATGCAATCGATGTAGATATATAAGTATTTCTAAAACTGACTTAGCTACTTGTTTAACTTCTGTTTCGTTAAACGTTCTGCCACTTTGTAAGTATTGCTCTAAAGTGAGGGCTGGGATATAACTCTGTACTAGGGCAAAACCTTTGATGTTTGGCGAATTAACCTCAAAATAGTCAACATATCTTGGAATCAAGGGATGTGACAAAGATTTGAGAGTTTCCGCCTCACGCTCAAAGAGTTTGAGATCATCCCATTCAAAATCACTGCTAAAAGCTAGCAATTTGACAACTACTAATTCACTAGTAACTAAATCCCTAGCTAGTAGCGTCCGTCGCCCGGCTTTTTTGCCTAGCTGTTGTTGAATCTCGTAGCGAGCGTTGAATGTTTCCCCAATCATATGAGTGGTGAGTGCTGAGTGGTGAGTGCTGAGTGCTGAGTAATGAGTAATGAGTAATGATTAATGAATGCTGAGTAATGAGTGGGAATCGGGGGTTGGACATTAGGTAAAAACTTTTCCCTTGTGTCCCTTGTGTCCCTTGTCTTCCTTGTCCTAGTATAATTGTGTATTCCTATGCCCTCCCAACTTTGGCCTTATGTTACTCCTGGCATTCCTGATGAACTGTTCGAGCATTTACCAGGAATCCCCTTTAGTCAGCGAGAAATTAGGTTGTTGTTAATTTCGCAGTTGCGGCTAGAACCTGATTCTATATTGTGGGATATTGGTGCGGGTACAGGAACAATTCCCGTAGAAGTGGGACTATTGTGTCCAAAGGGGCAGATTATTGCTGTAGAACGGGATGAAGAAGTTGCCAACTTAATTAAGCGTAACTGCGATCGCTTTGGGGTCAAAAATGTAGAAGTGATTGAAGGTAGTGCGCCAGAATGTTTACATGAGATCAAAGTTACTCCCCACCGTGTTTGTATTGAGGGAGGGCGAGCAATCCAAGATATTTTGCAAGCTGTGTGGAATTATTTACCATCATCCGGAAGAGTGATAGCCACAGCTGCTAATCTGGAAAGTTTATATGCGATTTCTCAGAGTTTCTCGCAGTTACAAGCCAGAAACATTGAAGTTGTGCAGTCTGCGGTTAACCGTTTAGAGCGGCGAGGCTTTTCTCAAACCTTTGCCGCAGTTGATCCCATTTTTATCCTCAGTGGTGAGAAACTAGACTAGAGATTGGGGATCGGGGATTGGGTTGGGGATTGTATTTTTCTCCCCCTACTTCCCCTGCTTTCTTGTACTCTGTCCTCTGTCACCTGTCCCCTGTCCTCTGTCCCCTGTCCCCCAATCCCAATATTAAATACTTCTATGCCTTGGTCTCGGATTATTAGTGGAATTGTTGCGATCGCTCTTGCTTTGGGTGCTGTCCTGTTGGGGGGTTGGTACTTTACTATCATGCTCGCTGTTGTGGTTTTTTTGGGACAACAGGAATATTTTGATTTAGTGCGAACCAGAGGTATTTTACCAGCTGCTAAAACTACCCTATTTCTGAGTCTAGTTTTGCTAGTAGTTTCTAAAATTGATGGTACTTTAGCTGATGCTGTCATGCCCATCGCTGGCACATTTATTTGTTTTTACTTGCTGTTTCAGCCGAAAATGGCGACAATTGCAGATGTTTCTGCCTCGATTATGGGGCTATTTTATGTAGGGTATTTACCTAGCTATTGGGTGCGTTTACGTACACTTGACAGCGCAGCTATCAGTAATTTACCTCTAGATGGTTATTGGCCAGGAACATGGACAGATATTTTCGGAGAGAACAATTTTGCTTCTCTACCAAAAGGGCTAACAATCACGGTGTTAACTTTCTTGTGTATTTGGGCTGCGGATATTGGCGCATACACTATCGGTAGATTTTTTGGTAAAACTCGTCTGTCTGATATCAGTCCCAAGAAAACCGTTGAAGGTGCTGTCTTTGGGATCAGTGCTAGTCTGGGTGTAGCCCTCACTGGGTCTTATTATTTACAATTACCGCAATTTTTCGTCACAGGTATTACCCTAGGTTTACTGATTGGTCTTGCTAGTCTTTTAGGCGATCTTACGGAATCCATGCTCAAGCGTGACGCTGGCGTAAAAGATTCAGGCCAATTAATCCCCGGACATGGGGGGATTTTAGACCGTACTGATAGCTATATCTTCACAGCTCCTTTGGTCTACTATTTTGTCACTCTCATTTTGCCACTGCTGGGTAATTCGTAATTAAGATATACGGAAAATGTCTACTTATTTGTATCTTTTTGTTACCTAACCCCCTGCTCTCTTGTCCTCTGTCACCTGTCACCTATCACCTGTCACGGATTAACGTTAACTTGTCCGTGACAAACCAATTTACCGGGGATCAGAGTAAGTTCTTGAAGATTGACATCTGAGCCAAGATGAAAATTGTAATTATCGCTACTTTCTAAGAGAGTGATGACCGACGGTCGGTCGTAGTCCATCGCGTTTTGTGTGACTTGAATGTGAGCTAGTTGCAATTCTTGTCCACTCAGCAATTTTAAGGAGAAGCTAATTTTGAGGGGTATAGGTTCACCTGTAGATGCTAGGATTGCATTGAGTGTGAGTTGTTGATTGTCTAGAATAATCTTTTGCCACACAATAGACTTGGATTTTGGACAAAATTCTGGTAAAAGTTTAACCAGTAAATCATTTAAAGCAGTTGATAATAGTTCAGATGAGAGGGAAGCATTTAGATCCTTCTCCTCTATGATCAATTCGCCAACTACTGGTACTACGTGTAGCAGTTGCAAAGGCTGGCCTTTCAGTATTTGGCCTATGTTGATTTGAATATTCTCTGCTGCTAGTTTAATGTGGGTAATATGGAGACCTTGATATACAGCATGATTGGCCAATATGGAAACCCAAGGGATGCAGCCGGAAAGCAGCTGGCGATCGCTCGCTTTGATTTCCACTTCTAGCTGAGAGACTTGGCTAACTTGCGCCCTTAACCATAGCTTCAGTGCTGTCTTGAGGACGTTCGTAATAATGTGGATTTTGTGGAAGTGTCTGGTTTGGGGATTTGGTTCTGGCATTTAACCACTCTCATAAATGGGTATTTGCTTAGTATCAACTCAACTGAAACAAGCATTAACTGTACCATTTATGGCTACATCATACAAAATGCCAATATGATGATTATTTATTATCTAAAACATTAAATTGTTATCCGTAATTTCTACATGGAAACCAGGTTACAAAAGGTTCTTGCTGAATTGGGTGTAGCCTCACGCCGAGAAGCCGAAGAAATGATTCGGCGATCGCGGGTGCGGATCAATGGTGTATTTGCACAAATAGGACAAAAAGTTGACCCCCAAAAGGATAGGATTACAGTTGACGGTCAGCTAATATCGGCGCAGTATCGTCCACCGCTAGTTTATGTGCTACTGAACAAACCCCTAGGAGTAGTTTCCACCTGTGACGATCCCCAAGGTAGAAAGACAGTCATCGATTTATTACCTGAAAAATTACGACAGGGTACTGGTATTCATCCCGTTGGTCGCCTAGATGTATATTCTTCAGGAGCATTAATACTCACTAATGATGGAGAATTGACATTTAAGCTAACCCATCCCCGTCACAGTATTCCTAAGACTTATCAAGTTGTAGTTAAAGGTCATCCCTCGGAAGCGGTACTGGACAAGTGGCGTAGGGGTGTGCTGTTAGACGGGAAAATTACCCGCCCAGCCCAGGTAAGTTTCCTAGGAAAGTTTGGTGATAACAGTCGTTTGGAAGTTGTTCTCAAGGAGGGGAGAAACCGCCAAATTCGCCGTGTAGCAGAACAGTTGGGATATCCAGTAGTGAAACTACATCGAACTGCGATCGGCCGTATTCAATTACAAACGTCAACGGCACCCCTGTTAAAAGAGGGTCAATATCGTGTTCTCCAAGATGACGAAATTCGCTGTCTGCAAAATCAGATAAAGCACATACCTATTAAAGATTCAGCTGAGGTAAGGAGCGTAAAAAGACATGAAATGGCTAAAGAGAAAAAATAATGAGCAACCACAACTCTCTATAGAACAACAAAGAGTCGAAAAACTCACAGAAATGGGGGCGCAGTTGTGGGCTTCGCGTCAAGAAAAGGGTCTATCTTTAGAGGAAATGGTGGGATTAACTAAAATTCCTCGGCGACTCTTACAGGCGATTGAAGAAGGTAATATAGATGATTTGCCAGAACCCATCTATATTCAAGGCTTAATTAGACAATTTGCGGATGCACTAGGTTTTAAAGGCGGAGAATTCGCCAGTCAATTTCCTGTGAATTTTCAAACCGTGAATACTCCGCAGGTGAATCCAAACCAATCAATATCGATGGGTTTATTGCGCCCCATACATCTTTATTTGCTCTATATATTCCTGATTATCTCCTCTGTTAGCAGCTTGTCTCATGTATTAAATAATGCTGCCTTAAGAGCAAATGGTAGTGATCCTAAACAAAAAAATCAAAACACCGTTGTTAAAAACCAACCAACTCAATCCCAACAGTCAAAAACTCTACCAATCAGCGATCGCCTAACAATTAACAAAGATAGTCAATCAGTTCAGATTGGCGTAACCTTACAAGCTTCTTCTTGGATTCGGGTAATAGCTGATGGTAAAACCGAGTTTGAAGGAGTGTTACCAGAGGGCGCACATCGCGTTTGGAAAGCACAAGAACAGTTGACAGTCAAAACTGATAATGCTGGTGGTGTGCTGATGAGTGTAAATCAGCAAGCAGCCAAGCAAATGGGGGAATTTGGCAAGGAGGAAGAAGTTAAAATTGCTGCGGCTAAACCTGAATCATGAAACCCAGAGGAAGACAGGGGGAAAATTTCCCTGACTTCCTCTTTTCCTTTATTTCCCTTGCGGGGCGCGTCCGTAGAGTTTAGTAAGATTTTTGAGGCGATCGCCTAATTCTGATCTTAAAGCTGCCGATTGATAACGCCACTGCCAATTACCCTCAGCCGTGCTAGGAAAATTCATTCGCGCTTCAGTTCCCAAACCCAAAATATCCTGCAACGGCATAATGGCTTGATTGGCGATCGAACTTAAAGCCAATCTAATGAAATCCCAGTGAATCCCTTCAGGGCTGACACAACCTAAATAAAGCAGCAAGTTTTCTTTTTCGTAGTCATTGGCCGCATTAAACCAGCCGACAGTTGTGTCATTGTCGTGAGTGCCGGTATAAACGACGAAATTACGCCCATAATTAAAAGGTAAAAACGGATTGCCGGGATCAGAACCAAAGGCAAAATGTAACACCTTCATACCGGGAAACTCATATTTATCTCGCAAAGCTTCAACTTCTGGTGTAATGACACCCAAATCTTCAGCTAACACAGGTAATTTACCCAAGTTCTGTTTAATCACATCAAACAACTCTTCACCTGGTGCTTTCATCCACTCACCATTCATAGCTGTTTCTTCCCCTTGCGGGACAGCCCAAAAAGCTTCAAAGCCTCGGAAGTGGTCAATGCGAATCACATCTATATAATCCAGCATCGCCTCAAAGCGACCCAACCACCATTGAAAGTTTTGTTTTTGCAACTCCTCCCAGTTATAAACCGGGTTGCCCCATAATTGACCAGTTGCACTAAAGTAATCTGGTGGAACTCCCGCCATTAGTGCAGGTTGCATAGTTTCCTCATCCAAACAAAAGATATCGGGATGCGCCCACACATCAGCACTATCTTGAGCTACATAGATGGGAATATCGCCAATAATTTGAATCCCACTCATATTGGCGTAATTTTTTAGTTCTGACCACTGGCGGAAAAATTCAAATTGGACAAACTTATAATAGAAAATCTCAGATTGTAGCTGTTGTCTAGCCATCTCCATCATTGCTGGTTCACGCTTCACCAGTTCCGGCTTCCAAGTATGCCAACTTGTGCCGTTGTGGGCATCCTTGAGGGACATGAAGAGAGCATAATCATCTAACCAATAAGCCTTGCTATCGCAGAACCCGGCAAATTCTTTTTTTTGTAAAGGCGTGGCTTTGGCTTGAAAATTGTTGCAGGCTGTTTTTAATAACCTAACTTTAATTGGGATAACTCGGTCGTAATCTACTTGATTAGGATCAAATTCTGGTAGATTAGCAAAGTCCTCCTCAGCTAACAAACCCTGCTCTTGTAATTGCTCTGGGTTAATCAGTAAATGATTACCTGCCATTGCCGAATAAGAAGCATAAGGAGAATTACCATACCCAGTAGGCCCTAATGGTAAAACTTGCCAGTATTGCTGGTAACTTTCTCTAAGAAAATCAATAAACTTATAGGCTTCTAAGCCCAAATCTCCCATACCAAAGCGACTAGGGAAACAGGTAGGATGCAGCAAAATGCCACTGGATCTAGGAAAAGGCATACTTAACGTGAAATATAGGAGGAAGCGATCCCATCGAATTTATCACGCTGAGGTCAGCTTGCAAAGCTATCTGTTGGTGGGAATTCGTGACTGTTAACGGTTGATTGTTGATTGTTGATTGTTGATTGTTGATTGCAGAAGGGAAATAAGGAAGCCGAAGATAAAAACTAATGACTAATGACTATTAACTATGACTTACAAAAATCCTGCACCTACAGTAGATATCATTATTGAATTAATAGACAGACCTCATCGACCAATTATTTTAATTGAGCGACACAATGAGCCTTTGGGTTGGGCGATTCCTGGGGGTTTTGTGGATTATGGCGAACCTGTGGAAGTGGCGGCGCGGCGGGAAGCTGAGGAAGAAATAGGGTTACAGACAGAATTAATTGAGCAATTTTTGGTGTACTCTGACCCCAAGCGTGACCCGCGTCAGCATACGATTAGCATTGTATTTTTAGCAACCGCCACAGGAGAACCCAAGGCTGGGGATGATGCTAAGAATGTGGGGATTTTTGAGCCTTGGCGTGTACCGAGTAATTTATGTTTTGACCATGATCGCATTTTGCGGGATTATTGGCGTTATCGACATCATGGGATTCGTCCCCGATTTAGTTTTGAGTAACGCACCGCAGAGGAAATATGAGTAAACAAGTTATTCGTACTGAGCAAGCACCTGCACCAGTAGGGCCTTATAATCAAGCGATCGCAGTTTCTGGTCAAATGCTATTTGTGGCTGGACAAATCCCCCTCAATCCTAGCAATGGGGAAATTGTGGGTGCAGGGGATGTTAAACAACAAACACAACAAGTAATGGCAAATCTGCAAGCCATTTTAACGGCTGGTGGCGCAAGCTTTGCTGATGTTGTCAAGACATCGGTATTCTTAGCTGATATGAATGATTTCGCGGCTGTTAATGCAGTTTACGCCCAGTATTTTGATGAAGCTACAGCCCCAGCCCGCGCTTGTGTGGAAGTTTCGCGTTTACCAAAAGATGTGTTGGTGGAAATTGATTGTATCGCAGTCATACCCCAAAAATAGCCTTGGCGACTGGAAGTCGCGGCTACACAGACAAAACCCACCTGCGTGGGTTCAAAAACTTTAATTTTTCATTAGTCCGCGCAGGCGGACTTCTCTAGGGGACGCTACTGGAATGTTTGTGTAGTAACGAATTATATTCGCCCCATACTATCAAACTCGAAAGATTCCAAAAAGCCTGTGAGTCTGAGAAATGAGCCAAGATTGTATAAAAAAGCTTATATTAATTACTTATAAATCACCATGAATGCCTTGCTGAACTGGGTAATACTGAAAGCAACCCCATTCGGAGATGTATGAAAAATGGCAGATAGTAAAGTCAGTGCAAAGCTTTCTTCAGTAGATAGAAAAGCCGTAATGGATGCAATTAACACCATTAAAGAAAAACTACCGTTTTTGATTGATTTGACAACAGAAGAGCGTAAATCATTACCTAAGTTGGGTGATAAGAGTCGAGCCTTTGTGAGTAAGGCGTTGGAAATAGCCACACAAAACCCAGACTTCTTACCTCGTTCTTTTGACTTGGATGAAATGCGGCGAGATATTGAATTATTTGAAGACTTATATCCGATTTTGCTGTCTTTGAGCCAACTGCAAGAATTGGTTGATGATACATCTGTGGCTGTGGGTAGCGAAGCGTATGCGGCGGGGTTGATGGTTTATAACTATGCTAAAGCCAGTGGTAAAGGTGCTGGTTTAGAGTCAATGGTTGATGATTTAGGGCGGAGATTTGCCCGTAAATCTAAAAAAGTGCAACCGCAAGCCTCATAAGTCGAGAAATTAACTGGAAGTTTTTACCAAAAACTTAAAAATTTGAGCTTCTGAGCTTGGGTATTTCTGTTTCAAGTGAAAAACTCCGAGTTCAGAGCTTCAATTTTGGTGTTTTCAGTGAGAATGTTTCTATTTCAAACGAGAACGTTTTCGTTTTAAGTGAGGATGTTTCTATTTCATACGAAAATGTTTTTGTTTCAAGTGAAAAATGTCGTGTTCAGAACTACATAGTTGTGGGTGAAAAAGCGATCGCTGGAGATAATATCGGTTATTACGTAGCTGAGGAACAAAAGCAAACTTGAATTTTCTCAACAGTCGAGTTTCTAAGTCTTTCATTTTAGTAAAGACTTAGAATTATAGCGGTTTGCAGTTGAGTCTAATACAGACCTAACCCCCAACCCCTTCGCTTGTAGGGAAGGGGAGTAAAGCTCAAAGCCTCTCTCCTTGTAGGAGCTACGGTGTATACACAAGTCTAATAACCTTATTCCACATCGTTTTGATCCCCCCTAACCCCCCTTTTTTAAGGGGGGAACTAGAATCAAAGTCCCCCTTTTTAAGGGGGATTTAGGGGGATCAAGCCACATTTTGCACTCAGCATAGAGATGTGTGTACACCGTAGCCTACAAGGAGAGAGGTTAGAGTGTATTGCATACAAACGAGAAGTGCTATAAATCTTTCTAAATCCGAAACCATTAACGCGTAGTTAGTAGTTATTTTATGTGTATTAGAGCTTGCAACTGCATTTTGTAATGAACCCGCAAAATAAGCCCAAAAGTTTACAGGATATTCTCAAACAACGTCAGCAATCAGGTTTTGTTGGTCGTGAGGAACAAGTCAACACATTTCGCCGCAATCTAGAATTACCTTTGGAAGACCCCCGGCGGCATTTTTTATTCAATGTTTGGGGTCAAGGGGGAGTGGGTAAAAGTACACTGCTGCGTCAGTTTCGCCAAATTGCGGACGGGGCAAAAATTATTACGGCTTACACAGATGAGGGTGAAAAAAGTGTCCCGGAAGTCATGGGACGGTTGGCGGAACAGTTAGAACAGCAAGGTCATAAGCTGGGACAGTTTACGGAACGCTACAAAGTTTATCGTCAGAAGCGTCAGGAATTAGAAACCGATCCCGAAGCACCGCAAGGCTTTTCGGCTTTTGTGGGTAAAACTGTAGCGAAAGCTGGAATGGGTATGGCTAAACAAGTTCCGGGTGCTGGTGCTGTATTTGGCTTAATCAATGAAGATGCTTTTGCTACTCAAGCCGGGGAATGGGCGGCTTATGTGGCGAAAAAATTAGCGAATAAAGATGAAGTTCTCTTAGTCCAAGAACCTGTGGAAGTGCTGACTCCGCTATTTTTAGAAGATATTTCTAAAATTGCTCAAAAGTCTGGGCTTGGGTTGTTATTCGATACCTATGAACGCAGTGAGGAATTTCTAGATAACTGGCTAAGGGAAATTCTGGATGGTCGCCACGGTGAAGTCCCTCTCAATATATTGATTATTATTGCTGGTCGGCAAGAATTAGATAAAAACCATTGGGCAATTTATGAGGGGTTAATAGTTCGTTTTCCTTTAGAACCATTTACAGAAGCAGAAGCCCAACAATATCTCTCACGCAAAGGCATTACTAACAGTCGAGTTATAGAAGTAATTTTACGTCTTTCTGGATATTTACCTTTGTTAGTCGCAACCTTGGCGGCGGAAACTCCCAACGACCCCAGCCAAGTAGGTGATCCTAGCGGTACAGCAGTAGAACGCTTCTTAAAATGGATTGATGACCCCAAGCGGCGACAATTAGCCGTAGATGCTGCACTTCCTCTGTGTTTAAATCGGGATGTCTTAGCTAAATTGCGAGGAGAAGAGGAGGCGGATAGTTTATTTAGCTGGCTGAAAGAGATGCCATTTATTGACGAACGAACTGATGGCTGGGCTTATCATGATGTCGTCAAAACTCAAATGCTACGCCAAAAGCGTCTTTCATCTCCCCAAAGCTGGGCTGATGTGCATGGCAAGTTAGCAGACTACTACGACACATTGCGAAATGATTTACACCTGGAGGAAGACAAAAAACACCGCGATCCAGTTTGGCAAAATTACACCCTTAATGTTTTGTATCACGGTTTATGTCAGTCACCACAGAGAAGCTTACCTGCTGCTTTAAATGAATTTCTGGCTGCGCTGAAAAATCAACGCTCTTTTGCCAAACGCTGGGCAGAAAGAATGATACAGGCAGGTAAAGATACAGATATAGCTGAAATTCAGCATTGGGGTGAACAGTTAGCTAATGGGTTAAAAGCCTATGAGGAAAAACAGTATGAAATTGCTGATGAAATGTTCACAGCGTTGTTGAGTAATACCTTTCTTGAAGTCAAGTGGCGTGCAGTAGCTTTAGACTGGCGTGGTCATGTTTACACTCAATCCAAGCAATACTCAAAAGCTTTAGATGATTTGACTGAAGCTATTCAGTTAGTCCCAGAAGAAGCTGAATATTTAGTTAATAGAGGTTGGACTTACCGCTTAATGGAGCGTTATCAAGAAGCACTGGCAGATTACAACCGCGCCATTGAAATTAATCCTAAAGATGACTGGGCGATCGCCAGTCGTGGTGAAACCTATCGCTTAATGAAGCTTTATCAAGAAGCACTGGCAGATTTCGACCGTGCTATTGAACTTAATCCTAAA
>NZ_JACJRG010000055.1 GCF_014697125.1 Anabaena minutissima FACHB-250
ATATAAATTCCTGGAATGGACTCAATCAGCTTATAAATTTTTCCCCAAAAGTTGTCGCACCATCAGTAGATGGATAGATGAGATTCTTGCTTATTTTGATCACCGAACTACTCAAGGTATTGTTGAGGGAATTAATCAGAAGATTAAGCTTATTAAAAGAAGGGCTTATGGCTTAACTAACTTCAATAATTTTAGAAGAAGGATTTTACTCAATTGGTATTTCTGTTCTTAATTTAACATATTTAGTCTGGGAGAGCCAAAGTTTTTTTCAACGGAGATTTATTGCCTCAGCAGTTATCAAATATCAATTGCGATTGATGATTTACGATGTACAAGAAGAGGTGATTCGTCAATGGCTGTAGAACAATATCGGCAATATATTCGACATCTTCTTTCAGAACGGCAAAAACGAGCCGCAAGGCAACGAAACGCCGAAGAATATGAAGTACAGACAATTTTCGACGAACAACAAGACCACTATCAATTACTTTATGTCGGCTGGCGGGGAAATAAACGCGATTTTGGCTGTATTCTACATCTTGATATTAAAGATGGGAAAATTTGGATTCAGCATGATGGTACTGAAGAAGGAATTGCCAATCGATTGGTAGAAATGGGAGTACCTAAACAAGATATTATTTTGGCGTTTCACGAACCTTATGTGCGCCAATTTACTGAGTTTGGAACTTGAGAAATATTGTAGGAAAAAACTTAGATACATCCAGGAGTTAAGTATCACGCCACTAAGGTGTGTTATGGTTTTAGCCTAACGCATTACAATATAACGGTGCTTAATAAAAATATTAAAAATGCTAGTATTATTCATCATCAACAGCACCAAGCATTATTCTGCAACAGCGCAGCAAATCTTCGTAAAATTTAAAAGCTTGTGTACCCATCTTATTAAGTCTATCTCTTGCCTCAAGGCGATGCTTTGGCACTGCCAATTCATCAATATGCATAGAAAATAAATGTCCTCCTGCAATTGACCAAATGTTCACGTTTAATTCAGATTGAAAATCGCTTAAAATACTCATAAAATTTTTTCTTTTCTCCTCAATTTCAGGATTTAAAAACTCGTGCATTACATCTGCCCAACTATCAATAAAATTATCAATACTTTCTAAATCTTTATTATGAATAGTGTTTCCTACATCATGTTCTTTCAAAAATATTGCACCTCGTCCATTTGGAGGGAAACTTTTTAGCAATTCAATAAACAGTTTTCTGTCTTGCTTTAAAGTAATAGCTGTATACTCAAATCTTTCTTTTATTTCAGAAGATAACACATTATTAGCTTTGCTAAATTCTAATTCTTTAGAATAGAAAACTGGAGTTAAGTGTTCAGAAATACCTTCTAATTCAATTTCTACACAAGCAAACTTATAAGAGTCTTCAACAGAACGACCAGATCCTAATGCTCTATAGAAGCCAACTGAAAATGCTATTGCAGCACTATCTCCAATAGCTTGATTCATGCCGATAACGCAGGGAATATGATCGACAATAGCTTTTGCTTGGCTCTCTGAGTGACAAGCATTCAAAACTACACATTTAACCTGTTTTGATACCAGCTTGAACAAACTGCTAAGTGCTGAAGGAGCAACAGGTTGAACAGTTCCTGTAATATTTTCAAAGCATAGTTCACCTGTACTCATTCCATGCCCTGAAAAGTGAACAATTTGCGGATCGACATCAAAAATTGCTTGAGTTATATCTCCTGGACGCACGGCTTCGCGAGACTCCAGTTGGAACGTATCTCTTTGCTTCGAGAGTTGTAGTTTCTCACGTATCTCTCGTAACTCTTGTCCTAAACGTAAACGACCAGCATCGCTGGGATCAGATGACAGAAATAGAATTCTAATTTTATCCATCTGTAAAAAGATAAGTGACGTTGGGCTAAAGTAGACGGATTAGCTATATTAGTTTTAACAGTGTCATTGCGGTAGTGTCATTTCAGTCGCAACTATTACAGGCTTCTAAACCACTCAGTAATACCCTCTGCTAAAGCCTGGGCTAACTTCTTCTGTTCCTGGGGATTCGTCGCCTGTTCAAAGTCGTCAGGATTGCTCATAAAACCTAACTCTAATAATACTGATGGCGCACTATGGGGACGTGTAAGTGCCAAATTCTGCCAATATAAACCGTAAGAAGGCCTACCCAAATCATCAACTAAGCGGTTGTGTAGTAAGACAGCTAGACTATGGGCTTGGGGATGATACCAATAGCTACTCACACCTCTGGTATTTTCCGCATCACCATCATCTGGGAGGGATCGATAGTGAAAGGTAAGAGCGATCGCAGGTGATTCTTGATCTATAATTTTCTGACGTTCTGCAAGGGACAAGTCTTGATCCGAGTCCCTAGTCATCACTACAGTTGCACCTCGCTGCACTAACTCATCCCGCAATAACTTTGTCACTTGCAAATTCAAGTCTTTTGCTAAATAACCAGTTGCGCCGGCTGCACCCAATTCTGTACCACCATGTCCAGCGTTAAGTACAATTTTGAGTCCAGATAAAGGCCTGTTTTGTCTGTGGGAGATTACAGATGATTCAGCCAGATTCAGAGTTTCATCTTGCGCCCCAGTTACGCTGGAAGTCACCAGAGAATTGAAAACTATTAATCCTATCAGTAGTGGTATGAATTTCATTCCCTCTGCTCAATCATTAATTGAATTTTTGACTACGAAATAAAATTTTTATAATTCAATATAACCTTGCCAATTGTCTATCATTCTATTACTTATACCTGGAATTTTTTCTAAATCTTGTAATGAGGTAAATTTCTTTTCTTGACGGGCAATGATAATTTTGTCTGCCAATTTTTTACCAACTCCTGGTAAAGTTGCTAATTTTTCCCAATTATCTGTATTGAGATTTACGATTTTACTTATTTTATCTGTACTAGAAGTTGGAGTTAAAATCTGAGGACATTGTTTCTGTTCTAATTGAATTTTGGCTTGAATATTTTCTGGTACACCAACTTTAGCTTTAGTGTAAAGACTTGCAAATTCGCGCACATAATGAGCAGCAATAGTAGGATTTTCAATTAATATTAACGTCTCATCATTAGCATTATTAGCTGCATCTGACCAGTTATGAGAACCTGTAATTACTGTTTGTTGATCAACTACAGCAAATTTGTGATGTAATAAATCTCCTTTAGGTAAAGTAGGTACGCCAACAGTAGTAATAGGATTTTTCCAAGGTTTATTATCTAATTCATATTTACATTTATTACTTAAAGCCACCCCCATCATATCTAAAGCTTCGCTGTAAGGACGATAGGCAAATTGTCTGTCAATTAAAGCCCGAATTGATACATTTTGTTGATGACGAGTTTCTAAAATATTGGCAAGGCGTTGTTCAGAAAAGACAAACAATGCCATATCAACAGATTGAGTAGATGAATTTAAAGTTTTACCAATTAGGCCATTACTGGTATTACTCCAAGGTTGGGTAGGTGAAGTAGGCGAGAAATGTATGGTAATTTTGTTGTCACCTAATGTAATTGTTTTGGGAGAACGGGCAGATTTTTTTAACCCAAATTTACTATCTGGTTTACCTCCTACGCCATCACCCCACATGAGATTAAATTCTTCTGTCAATAAAGTGGCTATCTCTGGGCTATCAATTTCTAAGAAATTATTAGGATTACCTAAGCTGGTAGGATTAGTGAAATCTCCATGAATATCACTCAAGGTAAAATTAGCTGAAGTAATAATGACAATTCGATTATCTACAATGACAAATTTATGGTGCATCAAGCTACTACCTGCTGAACCATCCGCTTGATCATCTATCAACGGAATTTTGGCATTTTGTAAAACTATCAAAGCATCTCTTTGATTAATTTCTTCTTGGCTGAGTTGATTATCTTGATTTTGGTCTACAAATTTAAAATATTCTAAATATCTGTCTTTTTCTCTGAGGGGTAATTTCTTGATTTCCTCAGCAGTGAAACTACTCCAGGGACGGCTATAGTTATTTTCTAAAATTACCCTGACTTTAACCCCAGCCTTGTGTTTATCACTTAAAGCCTGGGCAATTCCCGGTAAACGTAATTCTTGTACTGCTACATCTATGGTAGATTTAGCTTGGGAAATGGCATCAATAATCTGCTGTTCTAAGTTATCTCCCAATCGAGTTTGTTGACGGTAAGGTTCTCGATATTCGGAAGACTCAGATTGATTAAAGTAAACTTTCACCAATGGGTCTTGTGGGAGAGCAGGCAGCCGCGTATTCTGAGACTGGACTCTTTCACAAGCAGCGATCGCCAACAACAAACACAAGACCGAAAATTTTCTCAGTGTAAGTAAAATCTGCACGGTAATCTGCTAAAAGTGGATTGGGAGTGAACATATTTATCATTCCCCAAATTACCTATCCCATAAAAATCTATCCAGCGACGCGTAATCAATCAATTTTTTAAGGTTTCAGCAATATACTAAACTCTACTGAGTGCTGTTAGCGTAGTGGTGGGGTGTTAGTCCATCGGTTTTTCAACTCATTACTCATTACTCATTACTCATTACTCATTACTCATTACTCATTACTCAGCACCCTTTATTAATTATTAATATGCAAATATATCTAGATTACAGTGCTACTACCCCCACGCGCCCAGAAGCGATCGCAGCGATGCAAGCCGCACTCACCCAACAATGGGGGAATCCTTCTAGCCTGCATGAGTGGGGACAACGGGCAGCAACTATTGTAGAACAAGCTAGGGTACAAGTAGCGGGTTTAATTAATGCCGCCAATCCCGATGCTATCGCGTTTACTTCTGGGGGTACGGAAGCTGATAATCTAGCAATTATGGGTGTGGCTAGGCTGTCCGCAGTTCCACAACACATGATTATTTCCAGCGTGGAACACTCAGCAATTACTGAACCAGCCAATTTACTAGAAAAGTGGGGTTGGGAAGTCACCCGTTTGGGAGTAGATAAAAAAGGTAGAGTCAACCCCCAAGACTTGAAAGCCGCCTTGCGACATAACACGGTTTTAGTTTCGGTGATTTACGGACAAAGTGAAATTGGTACAGTCCAACCAATTGCAGAATTAAGCCAGATAACCCAACAACATGGGGCTTTATTCCATACCGATGCAGTGCAAGCCGCAGGACGTTTACCTATCAATGTACAGCAGTTACCTGTAGATTTACTGAGCTTATCTAGTCATAAATTATATGGGTCACAAGGTGCAGGGGCTTTATATATCCGTCCTGGTGTGGAATTGATACCCTTACTCGGTGGCGGTGGACAAGAGAGGGGTTGGCGTTCTGGGACACAAGCATTACCCGCGATCGCCGGTTTTGGAATCGCCGCCGAACTTGCAGCGCAAGAACTAGCCACAGAAACACCACGTTTAATTAAATTACGCGATCGCCTATTTTCTTTGCTAGCCGATGTTCCCGGTTTAATACCCACCGGCGATTTAGAACATCGTTTACCCCACCACGTTAGTTTCTGTCTAGAATCCGCCGACGGTGAAAAACTTAGCGGTAAAACCCTAGTCCGCCAACTTAACTTAGCAGGTATTGGTATTAGTGCAGGTTCAGCTTGTCACAGTGGTAAACTTAGCCCCAGTCCCATACTCTTAGCAATGGGTTATCCCGAAAAAGCTGCTTTCGGAGGAATCCGCCTCACCCTAGGACGTGATACCACCCAAGCTGATATCGATTGGACAGCGATGGTATTAAAGCAAGTTTTAGAAAGACTCGTCCCGAAGTTATCTTTAGCAACGGGTTAACTTAATTAACTCAGTATTCATATCTAACCTGATACTCACTAGCTTCAACTATATTACCTATTTGTTGGTTGATACTGCTTTGGCTAAAGTAAATATCTTTTGGATTTCCTGTATTATCGTCCGATATCTCAAAATGAAGTGTGATTTCTTTACTCTCTGGGTTAAAAACTGTTTCCAAGTAGCTCAATTTTGAGAAAACGGGAATTTTGTCGCTGTCAACAAATTCGTAAACACTACCCGGTTTAAATTTGAGCTTTTCCATCGCAACCTCCATATAGCTATGGAGCTAATTTTAAGCTGCCGAGAATCATCCAAACCCTATCTAGATGGGGATTTACGATCTCAATTTTACTCCAATCATGTTATCGGTCTAGGTAATACGATGGGCTACGCCCCGCCTTAGGCAATGGCTTTTTTTCTTTGTTAGCCCATCTCCCAACTTGAATCCCCATCGATGCACCACCTTAGTTTCTGTCTAGAATCCGCCGATGGTGAAAAATTTAGCAGCAAAACCTTAGTCGCTTATTACATTTATATTTCAATAAATAAAAGCGTGCAATTAGGGGATTTACTCTGCCCCAGACTGCATGATTTTTTGTGGTGTGAGGCAATATCCCATTGCTTTCATAATAGAATTAACGTTTTCAAGACGTGGATTGCCATTGCTAGATAAAGCTTTTTGTAGCCCTCGGCGCGTCATACCTGCTTGTGAGGCTATTTCACTAATTCCCCGTAAACGGGCAATCACGCGCAAGGAGGCCAGTAATGCCCCAGCGTCATTGTCTTGTGCGTATTCTTGAAATATCTCGGTCAAATAATCATCAATTTCTTCAGGGTGCTTGCGGAAGTATTCTTCCTCAAATTCATCAAGTGTTCTAAATTTTCTCACGACTTAGATACTCCTTCCAATAAGCTTTTGCAGAATCAATATCTTTTTGTTGAGTATCTTTGTCACCTCCACATAAGACGATAACAATATTTTCCTGGTCTTCGCCAAAATAAACACGGTAGCCTGAGCCAAAGAACATTCGCAATTCACTTAAACCATCTCCTATGGGAGCAACATCACCATAATTTCCTTGTTCCAGTCGGCGTAAACGTTGCAGGATGCGTCGCTTTCCCTGTTTATCTAGTAAATTATCTATCCACTCTGTAAACGGTTCATAACCGCCTTGATTGGCATAGATAATAATCTGTTTTGGTTGTGCTTCTTTAGACACTTCAATGTTTACTTCTATTCATAACATATGCGAATCTTAATTCGCAATCTGTTTTCTAAGTCATCCCAAAAGTGTTAACTACCGACAGGTATATGGCTGATTTTGACCCAGTTATAGAACACTCAAACATAATTTTCTCTGAAACTGAGGGGTGAAAATCAGAGCCAATCCTGAAACAATAGGAGTAAATACGAAATAGCCATATACAGATTATGCCGGAATTGCCAAATACCTTAGAAGATGCGATCGCCCAAGCGCGTGAAGCCACCAAAGCCGCTTTAGCAGACGGTTATAGCCGCATCCAAGTTGAGTTACTGTTTCCAGAACTCAAGTTTATGCCCGTGGCGGAACAATTTTTACCTGTCTTTACAGAATATGAATCTCGTTTGAAAATCTTTTTTGCTGATGCTGGCGCGGCGGGTTTAGCCCGGCGGGATTGGGCAGATACCCCATTTAAAATTTTGGATATTGGTACAGGTAGGGTTGCTTCTATCCAATCCAAAATTCAGCCAGAGGATGAAATTTTCTTATTTATCGCCCCTACATCTGTAGAAGTGCCGCAACTGGAAAAAATTTGTGAAATAATAGGCGATCGCCCCTTCGTCATGTTAAACCCCCGCCTAGAAGATTCCGGCGTTGTGGGCATTGGTTACGCCGCCAGACAAACCCGCAAACGTTTCATCAGTACCATTGAATCCTGCTATTACCTGCGTCCCGTAGATGATGAAACGGCTGTATTCCGTTGCTACCCTGGATTGTGGGAAATTTGGGTAGAAAATAGCAACACATGGTCAAAAATTGCTGAATTGCCCAATAAACCATCCGGTGATGAAATAGATTTAATTCTCGCCAAAGGACAACCACAAACATCTATAGATAGCACTGCTGCACCAGGGAAAAAGCCCAATGTGTTTAAGAGTTTGCAACGGTTTATTAAGGCATTGAATAGTTAGAAGTATTAGAGGTAGCAGAAGAGAATTTAACTCATCAGCTACCTCCTTTTATGATTAGTGATTATATATACAAAGTAATATAACGGTTACTTTTTAGGAAACAAGTAATATAATTGACCACGAAACTTTCATCATTTAATTAGCCTCAATCAATTCACTCATTTGTTTACAGTGTAAGTTGTGGGCTGTAGAGATGAAAGCAATGTCACTTAATTAACAATATTTAATGTAATTCAACCGTAAAATGCCTACCATCAGACACAAGTTAATCAAAGAAATCAAACAACTCTCAATAGCAACACTATCTTGTTTAGTGTTGATGGAATTTGCCAGTACCTCTATAGTATTGTCGAATATCAAAGAAATCCCAACAAACTATGAGTTAGCTCAAGCAACTAGTCAACTTGTAAAAACCCAAAAACGAATTTACAAGCCTAGCGAACCTATTACAGTTGAGTTTGCAGGCTTACCAGGACACAAAACAGATTGGATCACCATTGTCGGTGCTGCCGTTCCTGATAACACCTATGATGAGTGGTATTACACAGATGGTAAGCAAAGCGGCTATATGTCTTTTAAGGGATTGCCAGCAGGCAATTATGAAGTACGAGTGTACTTCAATTGGTCGCAAGGAGCATATGTTGTTCAAGATCGTTATAAATTTTCAGTGTCCGATTGAAGAAGGCAGAAGGTTTCGTACTCTGTGGAAAACTGACTCAACATATAGGAACTGTGACAATCCCCAAATTTCTAATTCGGGGATTCTTGCTTTATACGCGGTTAAGACTTATGGCGATGCCACGCATTTGACAGAGCGAATTTCCATCACATCAAAGCCTAGCTGTAGTTTTAACATTTGCATTAGCTACTTTATCTTCTCCAATAGCAGCTAATGAAAATCAGCCGATTTCTACAGGCTTAATTAACCCCAGATAGACAAACTTCTTCAGGCACGGTAAAGATAAATTTGCACAAGAAATTCAACTATTACTTCAGAGAAATCGCCAATTGCGAACTACTATTTTGAGGATTAATTCTGAGTTGACGCAGATAGAAAAACAGCCAGTTTTACCAGGTGATGCTAGTCAGTTCGATTCACTGCAATTGATGAATCAAGATAACCAATATGGATGGATTTCTATCTTCTTGTACTAGCGATTTTGTTGTTCAAATAGGGGACGCACAATTAAATATCCAGCCCCAAAAGCTGTCAACATAATGAACACAATACTGATTGCTAACCACCAACCATTAACTTCCTTAGCCTCTGACTTAGAGGTAGGATAGTAACCTACTTCTTGTTCTTCAATCAAGACTGTTTCTGGCACAAGAGGATTGATTTCTACTATAGGGACAGCAAAATTAGTCTGACGGCTTTTGCTGCTGGACGCTTCAGGTACAACAGGCTGGCGTGAACGAGTAACCTGTGAGCGTGTTTTAGCTTCTGAAGACTGATGATTACTGGGGATATTACTCACTTCAGGGTGAGAATTTGGAGTAATACGGTAATCTACTAGTTTTTGCAAATGTATAAAAGATTTAACAACTTGAGTAATTTCATGGCGCAGGAGTTGATTTTCTTGCACTAATTGTTGATTTTTAGCAGTCAGCATATCCAACTGTGACTGTGTTGCTTTTAATTCTGCTGATAATTCCCGATATACGTATAATGGTACGGAGGTTGGATGAGTCGGAGATGTTGGTTTTGATGGATTGCCTTGAACAGAACCGGTGGTTGTTCGCATCGCTTGCTTGGTATCAAAATGAGGTTAATTAAAGTATGCGCCATCCTATCAAAAGATAGTCAGCCATAAAACTAGTAGCGCAAGAGTATATGAAAAAATACTCCTATTGCTCAAATATCTCAAGTTATATTGTCAGGATTTACACATTAGTTAATGGGCATGGGGAATAGAAATTTGACAAATGCCTAGCGTTGATTAATGGCTACACTGTGTAAATCCTCGTTGGATAACAAAGGAAAGAAGTGTCCTACAGGGCCTTGACCTTTGCCGATATCTAAGGCGTAAGTGAGTGCATTGGTAACATATTTTTTAGCTTGTTGTACAGATTGCCATAAATCTTTGTTTTTGGCTAGATTGGCCGCGATCGCAGCTGATAAAGTACAACCAGTACCATGAGTGTTCTGAGTATCTACTTGCTGTGCAGTTAAGGTTTCTAACGTTTGCCCATCAAACCAAATATCAACGCCACGGGCATTTCCTAGCATTCCTCCACCCTTAACTAAAACAACTTTCGCCTTTAAATTGCGATGAATTACTTGGGCTGCTGCCCTCATATCATCTAAGGTATTTACCGTTAAACTGCTGAGAATCTGAGCTTCGTAGCGATTTGGTGTAATAATAGCTGCCTGGGGAATAAGTTGCTCGCGGAGTGTCTTAATAGCATCATCATCAATTAATTGCGCCCCAGTGCGTGATACCATCACTGGGTCAACAACTAAGTTATCAATTTGTAAAGCCTCTACTTGCTGGGAAACAGCCGCAATAATTTCTTGGTTCAGCAACATTCCAGTTTTCGCTGCTTGTACGCCAATATCCTCAACTACTGCTTGCATTTGGGCTATAACAGCTTCTGGTGGCATGGCATCAACTCGCACCACCCCTAGAGTATTTTGAGCCGTAATGCAGGTTATAGCACTAGTACCGTGGACACAATGAAAGGCAAAGGTGCGTAAATCAGCTTGAATTCCCGCACCGCCTCCACTATCTGAACCGGCAATGGTTAAAGCAACAGGTATTTTGGGTATTATTTCAGCATTCATATTAATCAAATGGATTTATTTACTATTAAGACACCGATATCTAAACCAGTCCCAGTAGTTGCTAATCTCCCTCATAGTGGGCTAGCAATTCCCCAAGAGATAACTACGCTATTGTTTCAGGCATATCTCCCCAACCAAGATTGGCATTTAGATAAACTATATGATTTTCTCCCGCAATTGGGAGTAACAGTCATGCAAGCTAATTACAGTCGATATGTAGTTGACTTAAACCGAGAAAAAAAAGAACCCCTAGCAGGAAATTTCTGGTCATCTGTTGTACCGCTACAAACAGGATTTGGTCAACCAATTTATAAAAATAATCCCAGAGTAGAAGATATACAAAACCGCATCCAAAACTATTATCTTCCTTATCACCAAAAATTAGAAACCCTCCTAAAAGAGAAAGTTAAAGAATTTGGTAAAGTTTATCTACTCGACTTACACAGTTTTGGCGGATTAATTGATGACCAAATATGTTTGGGGAATCTTAATGGGAAAAGCTGTGGCAACTTCTTGATATCAACAGTCGAAGACAGTTTTGTATTTCAGGGCTACCAAGTGGTGATAAATAAAATATTTACTGGCGGTTATATCACTCGATATTACAGCCAAATAACAGGGGTTGAAGCATTACAAATTGAGGTGAGATATCATGTCTATTTAGATAAAAGTCAGCTAGATCAGCCACAGCTGCCTGATTGGAACATATCCCAGTTTTATCAAGCTAAGGACAAATTTAGAGATATTTTTGACAAGTTACTTAATAAACTACAATGAATACCATCTCAAATTTAAATGTCAATTAATTAAATTCTGACTAACGAGACTAATAATTACTGATTTTGTTCCTGATGTAAGTTTTGCAATGCCGCTTGCAAAAACTTACCCCATTCTGCTGCTAAGGGAATTTCTGTAAACGGAACTTTCACCGATTTAGTTGTGTCGGTAAAGATAAATTCTAGCTCAATAGAACGACCCTTATTAGGTAAAGAATGAATATCTATTACTTTTTTATCTATCAAAAGTTGGATTTGTTGGACATCAACTAAAGAAAAAGTTTGCAGTTGAATTATCCCTTTGGCTGTGGGTTTACCCCAAGTGATATCGTTATCTTTTTGACCCAAGACCGCATAGATATCATACTTAGCGCGATCAAATTGCTCTGCCCAAGTACGATAGGCTTCAACTTTTTGATACTCCTTTGACCCTTGCCAAGCCAACCAGAAAAATATTATTAATAAAGGCAACCATAAAAGTCCACGTTCCATCGTTTAAATAGTCCTAAGTCAAAAATTTAACTAAAAAAGGTTAACTAAATTGCCAAGTCCACCAATTAGGGACACAGATAAGTTATCGTAGTGAGCAAACTGGCAAAAAGCGGTGATGAGTTGGTATGAGAAAACTTATAATATTGTGCTTGTTTGTCATCGGGTTGGTATCGGCTGTATTTGGGTTTCTGAATTTTCAGGGACTAGCAGCTAAAGGCGAATTTCAGACAATTTTGTTAGATTTTCGGGAAGATATTCCAGCCGAGGTGATCAAGCAAGATTTACAAGCGATTGCTCAAAAATACAACGTTACTCCTCAACTAGATAATAAATTCTCAGCACGAGACAATGTTTATATTATCAAAGGCGATCGCAAAAGACTCAAAGAACTAAAGAAATCTTCCTTTGCTAAAGCTACAGAAATTATCGAGCCGAACTACATCTATAACCTAATTGAGCCAGCAGCCAAACCTACTTGGCTAGGCGAAATATTAAGACCCCAGAACGGCGAAGATGTACAACCCTCATTAACTGCACCCAACGACGAATATTACAGCAAACAGTGGAATCTCCACAAAATCGGTGTTGAAGGTGCATGGAGTCAAACTAAAGGCAGTGGCGTAACTGTCGCAGTCATTGACACAGGCGTTACCAAAGTCCGGGATTTGCAAGAAACAAAATTCGTCAAAGGTTACGATTTTGTCAACGACAAAGAAGAAGCCAGCGATGACAACGGACATGGTACACACGTCGCCGGGACTATCGCCCAAGCCACCAATAATAAATATGGTGTAGCGGGTATTGCCTACGAAGCCAAACTCATGCCCTTAAAAGTGTTGAGTTCCTATGGTGGCGGAACTGTTGCCGATATTGCCGAAGCCATTAAATTTGCAGCTGACAAAGGCGCAGATGTGATTAATATGAGCTTAGGGGGTGGCGGTGAAAGTCAACTTCTCAAGCAAGCCATTGACTATGCCCACAGAAAAGGTGTAGTCATCATTGCCGCCGCCGGTAACGAAAACGAAAATTCTGCTTCCTATCCCGCCCGTTACCCCTACGTGATTGGTGTTTCAGCATTTGGCCCCGATGGAGAAAAAGCCCCTTATTCTAACTTTGGTGCTGGCGTTGATATTTCCGCACCTGGTGGAACTGATGCAGGGTCAATTCTGCAAGAAACCATCAACGAACAAGGCGAAGGCGTGTTTCTGGGACTCCAAGGTACAAGCATGGCTTCTCCTCACGTTGCCGGTGTAGCAGCTTTAATCAAAGCGAAAGGCATCGAAGAACCAGAGGAAATTTTAAAAGTCCTTAAGCAGTCAGCAAGAGTCATTCAAGATGATGGACTCAACTACTACGGTGCTGGACAACTCAACGCCGAAGCAGCAGTGAAACTCGCCATCGAAGGGAAAATCAGCTTTCAAGATTTCTTCCGGTGGTTGCGGGATAACGGCTATCTCAACCCTGGTTTTTGGATAGATGGCGGTGCGGTAGCATTATTACCAAAGATATTGATGGTAGTTGGTTCTTATCTCCTAGCGTGGTTTTTGCGGGTTTACTTCCCCTTTGCTTGGAGTTGGTCATTATCTAGCGGACTGATTTTTGGTAGTTCTGGGTTATTCTTCCTCAAAGGTATCTATATCTTTGACCTACCCCAGTGGCCTTTCCGCGTTTTAGGTAGTTCCTTACCCGAATTAGGCAACACCATCCAAGGGACTGGTGCTTTAAATCCCATATTTGCCAGTGTATTAATTCCAATTGTGTTGATGGCATTACTACTAGGTCATCCCAACTGGAAATGGTTCGCCATTGGTTCTACCCTAGGTGTAGCCGCTTGCTTAACAGTCAGCGCAGTTTTAGACCCAGCCGTTTGGGGCTTAGGTAGTGACAACTTAGCCAGGATATTCCTCATAGCCAACGCCTTACTGTGTTATGCACTAGCACGTTTAGCATTGAATAACGAAGGACAAACAGCGTAGAGGGGAGTAGGGGCAAGGTAGACAAGGTAGAATTTTTACTTGTATCCCTACTCTCCCCACTCCCCACTCCCTACTCAGCACTCCCTACTCAGCACTTATTATGAGCATCACAGTTACAGGTAAAATTGAACGCCGTGAACTTGGCATGGGTACATGGGCATTAGTCACCGATGAGGGTGCTACCTATGAAATTCTCAAGGGTGCAGATAAAGAATTACTCAAAGCTGGGCAAACAGCTCAAGTCAAAGGACAGGTGCGCGAGGATATCATGACCATTGCCATGATTGGCCCTGTCCTAGAGGTAAAATCCTTTGAGGTGATTAGTTCTGATTAGCAGTGGAATTGATAACCTGCTGTAGACGAGTTCTAAATTCTCCTTTGGGATGTCCTCCTTTCACTTCACCGATGATTTGGAATTCACCTTCTGGAGAATCACAAATAATGTAGGTAGGCCATCCCATTTCAGATTTATCAGGATACTGGGTGAGCAAAATCTGGCGATATTTGCGATAGGTCGCTGTATCCTGCATTTTTACGTCAATAAATTGCAAGCCTAGTTCTTCAGCCACCTTTTGGTCATAAAAAGACATTTTGTGGCAGATACCGCATTCTTCGGAAGAAAATTTAATAACAGCTAAACTCATGTAGCTTTGTATCTCTTTTAGATGTAGCCGATATACTTAAGTATATCTCTAGACATAGCCGTATTAATCTATCACGGGGTAAAGATTCTAGAGAAAAATTCTAACTGTGAGAAAACCGAGACATAAGCATTAAGATATGCTCTCTCAGCACAAAAATCATAAGTAGTTCTCTACTAATATAAAGCCATCGCCTGGAATCATACTATCTTGAAGCAGTAAATTATCCTGTAAATCAGGTATTTTTTTGCTCCATGATAAGGCGATGGTGTACTCACCCACAGTAGGCGACAGTCTACAACCGACCACAGGTCATCGCAAACCCATTCTTTTCCCAACATATACTTACTTAAGTATATGCAAACACTACAAATCAGGGCGAGAAAAGAGTCAGCCAAAATTAAGTAATCATAATCACTCAATGGGAACATTTTTCTGATTACTTATTCAAAATATGATAGGTAATGACTCTGCGATAAATTTACACCTACTCTGTGGAAAATAAGTTATAATTCCTGAGACTCAAGAAAATCTAGTTAACAGACTGTGACATTCACACCAATAACACATCATCTGGGCTAGAATAAAACTCCAATCTTGAGCTAAAGTGTAGCCCCAAGCAACTACCAATCACCAGAGCAGACCAATCAAACATCTACCCTTAAAGGCTCTAGCGATTACCAAAGAAACAGGGAAGTTAGTTATTAAGGTGTATCTATCAATTAATTTTTCTAGGATAAATTTCTGTCTTCCGGATAAATTTATGTGATGGTTGACTGTAGTTTTTCCAAAAAAAAGCCCCTAGTGGTGGCAGCCAGCCAGGGGAGTCAATTATCAGGGTGCATCTACCAATTAGTTGTTCTATGATTCAACAATAAATTCCGGAGGAATTGTCACAAATGGAGTTGCTTTTTTGCATACGAAAAAAAAGCTCTCGTCGGTGGCAGTCAATTAGGGGAGTTATTGATTAGGGTACGTTCATCAAAGTAGTTAACGTTTTTCAGAAGTAATCAGTATCTCCTAAATAAACTTGTTATTGATGGAGTTACTGATTGCTAGACATAAAAAAAGCCCCCAGTCAGGTGTTAGCCAAACCGGGGAGTTAGTTATCAGGGTGCATCTACCAATTAATTGTTCTACCTCTATTGAGTAGTTTCAGGACAAATTTCTCAAATTCGCTAATTATTGATGGCTAGACATAAAAAAAGCCCCCAGTCAGGTGTTAGCCAAGCCAGGGGAGTTAGTTATCAGGGTGCATCTACCAATTAATTGTTCTACCTCTATTGAGTAGTTTCAGGACAAATTTCTCAAATTCGCTAATTATTGATGGCTAGACATAAAAAAAGCCCCCAGTCAGGTGTTAGCCAAGCCAGGGGAGTTAGTTATCAGGGTGCATCTACCAATTAATTGTTCTACCTCTATTGAGTAGTTTCAGGACAAATTTCGCCAATTCGCTAATTATTGATGGCTAGGCATAAAAAAAGCCCCCAGTCAGGTGTTAGCCAAGCCAGGGGAGTTAGTTATCAGGGTGTATTCATTAAGATTAACATATATCAAGTATTATAAGATACCGTTTTAACTCTCCAGGCTCCATTAATATCCGTTGATGATAAGAGATTTTGCCCTATTTACCTTGTATTATTAATAGAAAAAACCCCTAGTCAGGTGTTAGCTAACGAGGGGATTTGAAGATCAAGGTGCATCTACCGATACATTTTTCTGGGCAGATGTCAACTAATCCGGATAAAGTTGTAAATGTAGAGAAAGCAAAGCCACTTATTTTAGAAACAATCAGTGGTCGAATCCATCTACAGTATCAAAAGGAGCGAAAAATCGAATTGAAACTTTCGCGTTTCAAATTAGATTTAGGAGGCGGACAGGAGAAGTTGTGACCCAGGAATTTCACATTTCCGTGACTCCAGTAGGGCAAAATGACTACTTGGTGCGGACGGAACAAGTCGCGCCTGGGGTCCCATTGGCAGAAGAACTAGTGACTTGGCCTGTGGCTGAATGGTTGGCATCTGCTGGGCATCTGATGAATGACCCATTGAAGATAATATTACAGGGAGAGACGATCGCCTCTAGTGCGATCGCCAAGAACTCTGTTAATTTAGTGGCATTGGGTCAGAAACTTTATAATGCACTGTTTCAAGGTACTCTCAGAGATAGTTGGATTACAGCCCAAGGTATTGCCCAGAATCAACAACAGGTACTGCGTCTGCGTTTGGGGCTTAAGGATAATAAGTTAGCACGTCTGCCGTGGGAAGTCATGCACGCAGGCGATCGCCCCTTGGCAACAGGCCCTTACATAGCTTTCTCTCGCTACCAAAGTGGTATTTCCCCAGCCTCCCGCTTCCCCTCTAGCAATAGAACTAAACTCCCGGATGATGGTGGAATTAGGGTTTTGATGGTACTGGCATCCCCCACGGATCAAAGTAGTTTGGATTTACTTAAACAAGAAGCCATCAAACTACGGGCTGAATTGCACCGTCAACTCCCTATATCCTTAGAGGATGGTCATTATCTGCCAGACATTGAACTCACCTTGCTAGAACAACCTGGTAGGGAGGAATTAACCCAAGCTTTAGAACAAGGAAAATTTCATGTTCTCCACTACTCTGGTCACAGTAACATAGGGCCAAGCGGCGGGGAAATTTACCTTGTCAGCAATAGAACCGGTTTGACAGAAACCCTCAGTGGTGATGATTTAGCGGGTTTGCTAGTTAATAACAACATCAAAATGGCGGTATTTAACTCCTGCTGGGGAACATACACCGCTACCACCGATATTCCTCAAGACTCATGGGAACGTAACTTGACAGAAAGCTTAGTCAAGCGCGGCATTCAGAGCGTTTTAGCAATGTCAGAAAGGATTCCTGATGAAGTGGCATTGACACTCACCCAACTATTTTACCGCAACCTCAGTCAAGGGTATCCCGTAGATTTATGTGTGAGTCGAGTCCGTCAGGGATTAATTTCCGCCTATGGTTCACATCAGCTGTACTGGGCATTACCAATTTTATATCTCCAGCCAGGATTTAAAGGCTTTCTATATCCAAAAACCGCTTCTCATAGCAGTGCAGATTCCTTGGCGGAGTATAGCCCACCTCTGACAGCAACTTCAACTACTACAGCAGCTTATTCTGCTGTAGTGGATGATGCGGAAATGTCTGTACCTATTGAGGGGATGATTCCCTCTGGGTTAGCCCGTGATAATTCTGGTTTAGACTGGCTAGGAGAAGATACTTGGGGTGATTTAGTCGATGAAATTGAGTACGATGATCCCAGCTATGCTGAAGATTGTGCTTTTGTATCTGATATATTTCGCCAACTAGATCAGCAAACCCCTGAGAACGAAGTACCTGATCTCATAGAAGAAGTTAGACAGCAGATGCCAGATCATCGTCTCTCGGCAAGTCAAATGGCTGCTGTACCAAGAGAAACAGAGTCACCAAGAATATTACCTGTAACCAGCAATGGAACTGCCCAAAACTCGCCAACAAATTTGCAGAATTTACGTTTGTTATCATCAAGGACACGACAACGTCGTCAACAGTGGACGATTTTAGCGATAATTGGTGCGGGTGCGATCGCTACTGTGTTAGGTTTTATTTGGTGGTGGCAAAATAGACAATCACTCTTACGTGACATTCCCCTCATCCCTACCCAGCCTTTATCCAGCCCAGTTCAAATTCCCACTGATATCGGGCAAATGCCTACGCAGATGGTAACAACCATTGCTACGGAAAAATTAAATCAAGGTGACTTGGACGCAGGTTTAAAAGCTGTGGAAGAACTATTAAATCGCAACGTGTTACCTCCTGCGGAAACCGCCTTGAATTTGATTCCCTCCAAGCAAGCCCAAAAGGCATCTGTTAACTTTCTCAGGGGGCGATTAGTTTGGCAGTTTCTGCAAACAGGAAACACAAAATACGGTATTGATGATGCCCGGCGTTACTGGGAAAATGCTGTTAAAGCTAATCCAGACTCAGTTTTATATAAGAACGCTTTAGGATTTGCCTACTATGCTGAAAGTAACGTAAATCGGGCTAATAATTCATGGTTTAGGGCTTCGAGTTTAGCACTTGAAGCGCAAAAGTCAGGTTCTCAGACAAAAGTACCTGATGATTTATTAACTTCCTATGCTGGTTTAGCCCTAGGACTATATAAATCTGCACAGAGTTTTTCAGGGAATAGACGAACTCAATATATTAACGAGGCTATAAAATTACGGCAAACGGTTCTAGAGAACGATCCGTTGAACTTCCAAATTAATAAATTAAGCAATAATTGGTTGTGGACAGAAGCAACTTTAGCCGATTGGCGATCGCTCCTTCAGGAAAAAAGGACTGAGAACTAGTACAAAAAATGAAGATTCAATGAATCTTGGCTAAACTATCACTTTAATTAAGATTTGTAACGCAATTTTGGGAAGACTAGGTATGGTCATAATGCTAGTTCTAGTGATTTGTGCTGGAACTATAAATTAATTTTTTCATTGCAAAAACCTGCCATACCACCTCAAGAGAAAAGGATGGAGATTATGCTTGCTATTCATAGCATGACTAGTGCTAATGATTTGAACCTGCAATTAGATTCGACCTTAAAAGAATTACCCATGTGGGAAATTCAAATTGAGCTAAATCTTCCCGGAAATAAATTAATTAAACATTTTGAGCAAGAGCCATTGTTGCCAGGGATTATCTTAACTCAGAATGAGACTTTTGTGGGGATGATGTCGCGGCAGAGATTTTTTGAGCATATGAGTCGCCCCTATAGTTTTGGACTGTTTTCAATGCGTCCTATCGAAACTCTTTATAACTTCCTGCAACCTGATGTGTTCATACTCGATCAAGATATGCTGATTGTGGAAGCCACTCAGCTAGTATTGCAGCGATCGCCTGAACTTGTCTATGAACCAATTATCATTAAAACTCAATCTGGTAATTATGGCATAGTTGATTTTCATCAGTTACTCTTAGCTAATTCTCACATTCACTCTCTTACTCTCAATAAACTACAACGTGTAGAAGAACAATCTCAGCTAGCCAAGGCTGGATTTCGTGACTTAAAGAAAAACTATAGCCGACTATTACAAAATGAGAAAATGGCTGCTTTAGGTCAGTTGGTAGCAGGTATTGCCCATGAAGTCAATAATCCGATCAACTTTATTGCTGGTAATATTGCCCACGCGATTGACTACAGTCACAATTTACTTCATCTGATCAATTTATATCACAAATATTATCCACAGCCAGTAGACGAGATTAAAACTGCAATCCTTGAAAATGAATTAGATTTTATCGTCAAAGATTTACCTGATCTTTTAACTTCTATGCAAACTGGTTGCAAACGCATTACTCAGATTGTTCACTCCCTGAGAAATTTTTCGCGATTAGATGAATCTGACAGAAAAATAGTTGATATTCATGAAGGTATTGATAGTGCGCTGTTAATCTTACGAAGTCGGCTCAATCATCATAAAAATGACCAAAATATTAGCATTATTAAAAAATATGGCAATCTTCCTCTAGTAGATTGTTATGCTGGATTACTCAATCAGGTATTTATGAATATTCTTACTAATGCTATTGATGCGTTGGAAGAGTCAATGGTGAATAGTCAACAGTTAGGACTAACTAAACCAGAAATTCGTATTTGCACTGAAAACATTAACAATCAGCACGTCATGATTCGCATAGCTGATAATGGTTTAGGCATTCCAGAAGATGTCAAAAAACGATTATTTGACCCATTTTTTACGACCAAACCTGTGGGTAAAGGCACTGGATTGGGGCTATCTATCTGCTATCAAATCATTGTAGAAAAACACGACGGACAGATGAATTGTGTATCAACTGTGGGAAAAGGGGCTGAGTTCATCATCAATATTCCAGTCAATAGTCATTAGCTACCTGATTCCCCCAGGATTTACCCAAAAACTCTCTCAAACCCTTATTTCTCTGTGTTCTCTGCGTCTCTGTGGTTAGTTATTCCGTAATTTGTGCGTAAGTCCTATCCCCAATCCTTAGTACAGCACGGCGTAAATAAACCACCCATTCCAAATCAACAAAACCCTTACGCTGTCTTCATTTTGACTTTTGACTTACCCTGCGGTACTAGTTACCTTGCATATATTTACAGATTCGTGTCAGGATGAATCTGCACTAGCCGATAGTATTTATTTTAACCAAAAATCTTATGCTGAAAAAAATGACAGTTAGCATGATGCTGCTGACGGTAGTAGGAAACCTACTATGGACATCGAGTGTTAAGGCTAACTTCAACGGTAAACTAACCGTAGAAATTGATGGCTTGAAAAACCAAAAAGGGCTAGTCTGCGTCAGTGTCTTTGCCAGCAGTCAAGGATTTCCCAACGATCGCCAACGTGTTGTCAGCAATCAATGTAGTAAAATTAGCGAAACTCCCTTAACAATTACCTTTGATAACTTGCAAGCAGGTAGTTATGCTGTCGCTGCAATTCACGATCAAAATAGCGATCGCACTCTTAATAGAAATCTTATAGGTATGCCCACCGAAGGCTTTGGCTTTTCCAGAAACCCCGAAATTCGCACTAGTCCACCCAAATTTGGTGATGCAGCCTTTTTCTTAGCTGGGCCAAATACTAGTATTCAAATCCGGTTGAAATATTTCTAAATAACGCGATGTGCAACTTATTTTTGAAACCCCTCTCCATAGAGCGAAGCTCTTCTCGTAGAGTACCTCTCCCCTGCAAGGAGAGAGGCTTTAAATCTTGCTCCCCTTCCCTACAAGGGAAGGGGTTGGGGGTTAGGTTTGAGAGAAAGTTGCACACGGCGTTCAATAGCAGACTATTAAAGTTGATTCCGGGCTTTGAGTTGCAGATATCTTTCCACTAACTGATCACTAATTTGATTAGCTGGCGCATCTAGTACCAATACACCTTTTTGTTTTAACTTAGCAAAAGCCACCTGACGCTGTGCTAATAAATCTAAAGCCACTGCACGAGTGTAAGCTTGCGTCACATCATCAGTAAAAGTGTGAGCTAGATTATCCACTTTGGGATCTCTCAGGGTGACGCAAAATGGTAGATAGCGGGGTGCTAACCGAGACAACGCCGCCAGCAGTTCAGTAGAAGCGGTGACATCTACTAAGTCTGTAATAATTACCACCAACGATCGCCTAGTTTGTTTCTGCACTACATGAGTTACAGCCCCCAAGTAGTCTGATTCTAATAAAACTGGTTGAATGGGGGTTAAACGGTCGATGAGTTGATTTAAATGATGTTGTCCCCGTTCTGGTGGCATCCATGTGTGCATTTGGTGATCAAATACACCCACTCCCACGCGATCGCCTCGGTGTAATCCCGCTAAGGCGAGAGATAAGGTTGCATTCAAACCCCAGTCGAAGCGTTGCAAACCCTGTACCTGAGCCGTCATCAATCGCCCCCGGTCTAGTAAAATCAATAAGGTTTGTTCCTGTTCTGGTTCTAGTACCCGCACCAAAGGCGGTGTATTTCCATGTGTCCCCACGCGCCTAGCTGTAGCCTTCCAATCAATCAAGCGCAAATCATCACCAGTGCGATAGTTCCGCAATTCGGCGAATTCTGTACCAATACCTAATCGCTTTGATTGGCGGATAGCACCAGATGATTGTAATGTCAGGCGGATGGAGAGCGATCGCAATCCGATTAAATCAGGATAAACTTTAGCTGTGGTAGCGTGGCGAATCTGCCAATCATCCCAAGCTAAACCCCAAGGACTTAATTGTCTGACTTGAATATTCCCCCAATTAAATTCGCCGCGCTGTTTGGGGTAGACGGTGTAGGTTAATTCTTGGGTAGTGTTGGCAACAACAGTGGTATTTAATGTAGGTATGGATACGCCAAAATCGGCGGGGTAATAGTCGCGGATTTGAATGATGGCGTTAGTTTTCTCCGATGTAATTGTCAGCACCACCGGATTATCTCGCCCGATAGAAAAGCGGGATGGTAACTGGCGAGTGATTTGCACCCGCAGAGGCTTCACACGCAAACCATCGATAACCATTAAAGCTAAGACAGCGATATCAAAGATGAGGGTGATAGTGACGCTAGCGGAAATGGTAATGAAAAAAGATAATAGGAGAGCGATCGCTAAACCCAAAAGTAATAATAGATAAACTCGTTTAGCAGCAACCATAAATTTTTTTGTAAAACTCGATTATATCTGCCATTGGGGAAGGGGTATAGGGGTGTAAGGGTTTATGGGTCACCCTAAATTTCTATATTTACATCGTGTTTTTACTTAGCCTAAAAAATCACTGTTGTTACATCTGGTGTAATTTATAACTAACTGGACAAGACAGCAAAAATCAAGCTACCATCTAAAAGAGGTGAAAAGCCTATAAATCAAGCTTTGTTTCAGTAGTATTTGCATTTGTGTTAAGTATTTTCTGGGTTTACCGCAAATACCGTAGTATTTATCAACAAAAAACACATGATTGTGCTGTTTTCTTTACAACTACTTCATAAAGTTAGGGTGAATTTAGAACAATAAGTAAAGATACTACTTTGCCGTAGCTGTGTTTTTTATGAGGTGTTATATATTATCGAGAGGTTAATCAAGACCAGCTTTAAGTAATCTAACTGGAACAAAAATGTCAGCACAGCTAATAATATCTGAGCATTCCAGGATAGTAGTGAGTAAAGAACAGGTTTACTCAGAGCTACAGGGAGAAGCCGTCATTCTTGATATCAAGTCGGGAGTTTACTACGGATTGAATCAAGTAGGGGCTAGCATCTGGAATTTTATTCAAGTTCCCAAAACTGTGGATGAAATTCAAGCCGCATTGCTAGCAGAATATGATGTTGAACCGGAAACTTGCAAGCATGAAGTTTTTGTTCTACTGCAAGATTTAGCAGCTAAGGGATTGATAGATATTAATAATGAAGCGTCTGCTTAAGTTTTTGCGCCTCAATCATAGCGATAGGCTACGCCTCGCCGTAGGCGAACGCTATTTGTTGCTCAATACTTTGATTTTATTAGGGTTGATCAACTTAGGATTGTGGTTACTACCCTTTAGCACCTTACGACGACTTCTAAATAGGATAAGTCAACCAAACTCTAGAGTATCACAACCTTCTGTGCATAAAATTATCTGGGCTGTTGATGTCAGCACTAATTTTATACCAGGAGCAAAGTGTTTAGCTCGTGCTTTGACCTGCCAAGTTTTCATGGTTCAACACGGTTACTCTCCTGAACTCCGCATTGGAGTTGCTAAGAATGAGGAAGGAAAACTAAAAGCTCATGCTTGGATAGAGAATCAGGGAAAAGTTGTGATTGGCTATCTCCCTAATCTTTCATCCTATACACCCCTACCAACTTTGCCGAGGAATTTACGATGAGCGGTATTGTCGGGATCTACCAACTGAATGGACAACCAGTAGACCATGAGCAACTCACCCGAATGGTAGATGCGATCGCTCATAGGGGGCCAGACGGGGCGGATGTATGGTGTTCTGGATCTGTAGGTTTGGGTCATCGAATGCTGTGGACTACTCCTGAGTCTTTGCAGGAGAAGTTACCCATGCTCAATCAAGCCGGGAATTTAGTGCTGACAGCCGATGTCAGGGTAGATAATCGCGATGAACTAATCTCTGCATTGCAAATCAAGCATTATCCAGCCGAAAAAATCACAGATAGTTATTTGGTTCTAGCTGCTTATGAAAAATGGGGTGAGCAGTGTCCCAAACATCTCATTGGTGATTTTGCTTTTGTGATTTGGGATGAGCGCAAACACCAGCTTTTTTGTGCTAGGGATGCGATGGGAGTTAAACCCTTCTATTACTACCGGTTTGAGCAAACATTTATCTTTGCCTCTGAGATTAAATCCCTGTTGACATTCCCTGGTGTTCCTTGCCAGATTAACGAAGCAATGGTTGCAGATTATCTGGCAAAAATTCTGTTTTGCGGACGCAAAGAAGATTCATTTTATACTGATATTCGTGAACTACGGGCGGCGGAAAGTCTAACTATTAGTCCCAATCGGACTGAAATTAAGTCTTATTGGTGTCCCGATCTTACCTATGAATTGAATTTATCCTCAGATGAGCAATATGTAGAAGCTTTTCGAGAAATTTTTATGGAAGCAGTCCGTTGTCGTTTGCGGACTGCTTTTCCGATTGGTTCTACCCTCAGTGGTGGTTTAGATTCTTCTTCAATTGCGTGTACTGCTAGGCAACTGTTAGCCAAAGAAGGTAGACAAAAATTACATACGTTCTCAGCAATTTTTCCGAGTTTGGCAGAGATATCACCCAAAATTGATGAGCGTCCTTACATGGCGGCTGTGTTAGCTCAAGGTGACTATCAGGCTCACGATGTCCATGCAGATAAATTAAGTCCTTTGATGGATTTGAAACAAGTTTATTTGCATGGTGAAGAACCAATCCCCGCCCCAAATTTCTATATGGATTGGGCTGTTTTTAAGGCTGCATCTGAGCAGAATTTACGGGTTTTGTTCACTGGGATTGATGGTGATACGACAATTACCTATGGATTCCAATATTTATCAGAGTTAGCGGCTTCTTTTAGATGGCTGAAGTTGATGGAAGAAGGAACGGCTTTAGCCAAGGTCTGGAAGAAATCGGCGCGTCATGTGATTTGGAACTATGGTTTGAAGTCAGTTGTACCAGAACCAATTGTAGAAGTTTTGCAAAGACTGCGCGGTAGTTACCAAACAGATGAATCTCTAGAAGAATCTTTAACACTACTCAATCCAGAATTTGCTCAACGCCTGGGTATGGCGGAACGGATGCAAACAGAGACAGTAAAATCTTTAATGGATCAAAGGTCTTCCATGTCGGCTAGGGAAGCGCACTGGCTAGCACTAAATAACGGTTCGGTGAGGTACGCTTTGCAATGGTTAGATAAAACCGCCGCCGCCTTTTCTTTGGAAGCCCGTCATCCATTTTGCGATCGCCGTTTGGTAGAATTTTGTTTAGCTCTCCCCTCTAGCCAAAAATTACACAAGGGCTGGACACGCTCAATTTTACGGAGAGCGATGGAGGGAATTTTACCTACGGAAGTACAGTGGCGACTGGGTAAGGGTAATCTAGGGGCTAACTTCCGCCTCAGACTCCTGGGAGACGAACGAGTAACTCTGGAGCAGGTAATTTTCCAAGAGCCACACTTGATAGAAAACTATGTAAATATACCCAAATTACAAGCCGCATACTCCCGCTATGCGGCTAATCCTAATGCCGCAGATCCAGAATCAGTAGATATTTTCGTTGCTGTCAATCTCGCTTTATGGATTAAGCAATCAGGTGTGACAGCAACCGCTAATACTTAATAAATTCATTGGTGGAGATAGGTGATAGGTGACAGGTGACAGGTGACAGGAAAGAAGTTGGTGTAGTTAGTGGATTTATTGGAGGAGGAGCATGAAAAATTATGAGTTAGCTACTAGGGGTTTTGTTTAAAACCTCTAGTCATGAAAACAGGTACTAGCTTTTAGTACATCCAAAAAAAGGAAGTTAAGCAATGAATACAACTAAAAAACTTTGGACAGCACCTGCTGTCACCGTCTACGGTAACGTTGAAGCGATCACAGAACAAGTTAAGCCCAAAAAATTAGGTGCATCTGACGACTTTGGCGTTTCTGGTGTAAGTGACGCTTAGTTAGAGCAACAGCCAAGGTGGTTAGGACATGAACAGATGATAAAACTTAGACAGCAGAAGACGTTGAACCCCGTCACCTGTCCCCTGTCACCTGTCACCTGTCCCCTTCAATACCTTGACTTAGCGATCGCAGATCCCTATGATGATGAGCGTGTTTCCCTAATTAGCGCGCAGACTCACTTAATTCACAAACAGGAGTAGAGTTCATGAGTAAAAAAGTTTGGACAGTACCTACCGTCACAGTCTACGGTAACGTTGAAGCGATCACAGAACAAGTTAAGCCCAAAAAACTAGGCGCGTCTGATGACTTTGGCGTTTCTGGTGTAAGTGACGCTTAGAGGAATCTGTCTGAGGATGAGCGGCTAATCAAATCCCCAGACAAACTTCCTGGACTGATACCAATTCCCAATCCAAAATTAAGAAACTCAGATGTAGTTAGTTCTCCAGACTTCCATCTGTGCCTTAATTTTGGAAGATTTGGCATAACCGTGTTTCAATCATAGCTATCACAAGCTCCAAGAGCAACTCATGCTGCTTGGAGCTGCATTGCACATATCAAAATACTTTAAATATGATGAGATTGCGAAATGTATAAATACTTTGCGTATGGTTTAGGTATACATTCCAATCTAGTTTTACCAGAGTTACTGGAATTGGATACGGAGTGTGATATTACTGTCACCGTTAAAAGCAGTAGCCAGGGATATGTTGAGCCTTCTCAGCCTAGGGAATATCTCAAAGTGTCGCCACAAGAAACGATGGTTGCAATGAAGGGTGTGGGTATATTCCACATCATCAACGGTGCAGAAGTGATTGTCACTCCCGCACCCAATGCAGATCAACGACTGATGCAATTGTGCCTTTCTGGTAGTGCGATGGGTATTTCGCTCTATCAAAGAGGATTTTCACTCATACTACACGCTAGTGCAGTAGCAGTTGATCAGCAAGCTATCTGTTTTCTGGGACATTCTGGTGCTGGGAAATCTTCAGCCGCAGCCGCGATGCTGGCTCGTGGTCACAAGATTGTTTCTGATGATGTAGTACCTGTAATTTTAGAATCTCCAGTTAAGGTAGTTCCTGGCTATCCACAAATGAAGATGAGTCCAGAAGTTGCTACTACTTGTGGATATGATTTGGAATCGTTGATTTATCTGCATCCTTTGTTGGGAGAGTATGGTTATCGCCGTGAGCAAGATTTTGCTTGTAAGCCGCAACAATTGCATAGTCTGTATGTACTTGTGGATAGTGATGAGTTAGCAATTGAGGAAGTGCGATCGCAAGGAGCGATATTAGAATTAATTACTAACTCTTATGGTATTTGTTCTTTGCAGCAAGCTTTCAACCGTGAACAGCATCTAAGTCAATGTGTGGAACTGTTGAGGAGTATACCTATCTATAAGCTCAAAAGACCCCGGTCTTTACCTCTGTTATCTGAGGTGGCTAAGTATGTGGAGGATCATGTGCAGTGTCAGATGGGGAATTTTAAACGCAAAGTGGCGCGGAGGTTTACGCAAAGTGGCGCGGAGGTTTGTTAGAGGCTATGGTGAGAAAGTTAGGGAAGCTTCTGGGGACGCTGCGTCTTTTGCCTGCATTGCGTTTGGTATGGCAAAGTAGTCCTCGGTGGGCGATCGCGCGTACAGTATTGTTGGTGATTCAGGGTATATTACCTCTGATATCTATATATATAGCCAAACTGATTATAGATACGGTAGCTGCTAGTTTTACAATTGCCGATAAAACTGCAACTGTTAATCAAGTTATCTTCTTAATTGTTCTCGCTGGTGCAGTTACTATTACAACTGTGATCTGTAATGCTTTGGCTGAGTTGGTTAATAATGCCCATTCCCAGAAGGTGACAGACTATATCCAAGACATTCTCCATGCTAAGTCTATAGAGGCTGACCTGGAATACTACGAAAATTCCCACTATTACGACACGATGCAACGAGCGCAACAAGAAGCTCGTTATCGTCCACCCTTAATTATTAATCGTCTAGCACAACTAGGGCAAAGTAGTATTTCCTTATTAGGAATGATTGGTTTATTGCTGTCGTTACATTGGTCTATTGCTGGGGTGTTGATTGTGATATCTCTTCCAGCTATGCTAGTGCGAGTTAAATATGCTCGTGTGATGTATGATTGGCGACGCAAGAAAACCGGAATGGAACGCCTATCAGAGTATTTGGGTTGGATACTGACATCAGAGCAATTTGCTAAAGAAATTCGCCTGTTTAGTCTAGGAGATTACTTTGGTAAATGGTATCTCCGTATTAGAAGGCAAATCTACAAAGAAAGCATAGCTATTGACACTAGACGCGCTTTTGGTAACTTTATCGCCCAAACAATATCAGGAATTGTAGTTTTAGGGGTATTTGCATTTATTATTTTTCAGACTATTCAAGGTGTCCTACGTATGGGAGATTTAGTGTTATATTCCCAAGCATTACAGCGCGGGGAAAGCGATATTAAAAACTTGTTGAGTAGTCTATCGGCTCTCTATGAAGACAATCTATTTTTAGCTAATCTTTACGAATTTCTGGAACTAAAACCTAAGTTGGCTGACCCTTTGCATCCCATTCCTTTTCCAGAAGTTATCCAGACTGGCATTGTTGTGCAGAATGTTGGGTTTAAATATGCCAACAGTACCCGTCAAGCAATTAGAGATGTCAACTTGACCATTCGACCAGGGGAAGTTGTGGCTTTAGTTGGTGAAAATGGGTCAGGTAAAACTACATTAATTAAACTTTTATGCAGGTTGTATGACCCCACAACAGGTTCAATCACTGTTGATGGGATAGACTTAAGAGAATTTAAAATAGCAGAATTACGCCGCGAAATCAGCGTGATTTTCCAAGATTATGCCAAATATAATTTCACAGCTCAGGAAAATATTTGGTTCGGCAACATTGACTTACCACCAGAACCAGAAAATATTATTGCTGCGGCGCGACGTTCCGGTGCTGATGATGTGATTTCCAAATTACCCCAAGGTTATGATACTACCCTCGGCCAATTATTTTCACAAGGAGAAGAACTGAGTATTGGTCAGTGGCAAAAAGTTGCTTTAGCCAGGGCATTTTTAAGAAATTCCCAGTTAATTGTCCTGGATGAACCTACCAGTGCAATGGATCCCAAAGCTGAGTATGAAGTATTTGAAAAATTCCGTCAATTAATCAAAGACCAATCTGCTATTTTGATTAGTCATCGCCTATCTACCGTGAAAATGAGCGATCGCATTTACGTCATGGATAATGGCACTATTGTGGAAAGCGGAACTCATGATCAACTCATGCAGATGAATGGGACTTACGCCTATTTGTTTGAAACTCAAGCGCAGCAATATCGGATATAGCTTGTATTAGCACCTTTGTTAAAATTGTAGATACTGCCTTCCGCAACATCAAAGGATTGACATTCGTGAAACTCAAAGACTTAGAGCAACAACTTCTAACCCTCAGTCCTAGTGAAAAAGTGCAGGCGATACAATTACTTGCTCAAAGTCTTAGTAGTAATTGGCAAGGAATCGAGAAAACCCCTAAAGTCTGTGGTGGAGAAGCTCGCATTGCTAACACTATTAACTATTAACAGAGATGATTTCATCCGCTTACATCGTCGTCATTCTAAGCACTTTGGCATTGTTGTTTGCACCAACAATCGTAACTGGGAACAGTTTGCAGCACGGATAAGTAAGTCGTGGTGAAATTTTACAAGTATGTAACAAAAAATTAAGCAGAAGAATGAGAGTTAAATTTTACACGTTGTGTACTGTAGTTTCTCTTTTCACCTCTTCTTTGAA
>NZ_JACJRG010000056.1 GCF_014697125.1 Anabaena minutissima FACHB-250
TTGCACCAATTAGCACTAATCTACGCCAACAAAGGGGAAGTAGAACAAGCGATCGCACTCTACAATCAGTCTTTGGATATCACTAAACGCATTGGCAATGTCCAAGGTGAAGCTACCACTTTGCACCAATTAGCCGGAATCTACGCCAACAAAGGGGAAGTAGAACAAGCGATCGCACTCTACAATCAGTCTTTGGATATCAATAAACGCATTGGCAATGTCCAAACTGAAGCTACCACTTTGCACCAATTAGCCGGAATCTACGCCACCCAAGGAGAAGTAGAACAAGCGATCGCACTCTACAATCAGTCTTTGGATATCGATAAACGCATTGGCAATGTCCAAGGTGAAGCGGCGACGTTGCACCAATTAGCACTAATCTACGCCAACAAAGGGGAAGTAGAACAAGCGATCGCACTCTACAATCAGTCTTTGGATATCACTAAACGCATTGGCAATGTCCAAGGTGAAGCGGCGACGTTGCACCAATTAGCACTAATCTACGCCAACAAAGGGGAAGTAGAACAAGCGATCGCACTCTACAATCAGTCTTTGGATATCAATAAACGCATTGGCAATGTCCAAGGTGAAGCGGCGACGTTGCACCAATTAGCACTAATCTACGCCAACAAAGGGGAAGTAGAACAAGCGATCGCACTCTACAATCAGTCTTTGGATATCACTAAACGCATTGGCAATGTCCAAGGTGAAGCGGCGACGTTGCACCAATTAGCCGGAATCTACGCCGACCAAGGGGAAGTAGAACAAGCGATTAAATTATTTCAGCAATCTTTAGAAATTAATGAACGCATTGGTAATGTTCACGGCAAAGCCATGACTTTATGGTGGTTAGGAGGTTTAGCAGAACAACAGGGTGAATACGCCCAAGCTATATCCTATTTGCAACCAGCTTTAGAGATTTTGCAGAAGATAAAATCACCATCTGCTGAACAGGTGAGGGCGATGCTGGAGAGGGTAATTCGTAATTCGTAATGGGCTGCGCCCCGCTACGCTAACGTAATTCGTAATTTATACGGTGTGCAATTATGCTTTAAACCCCTCTCCAAACCTCTCCGCGACGCGGGGAGAGGCTTTGATTCTTGCTCCCCTTCCCTGGTAGGGAAGGGGTTGGGGGTTAGGTTTCGTGTTCCAGATGCTAGCATTAAATTGAGTGCAAATTAAGCGCGTAATTACAGCAATGCTCAATATTATTCGAGATATTCACTCTCTCTCAAACTTCAAGCGCAACACATCTGACTTGATTAAGCAAATGAAGCAGACTGGAAAACCCGTAGTTTTAACTGTCAATGGCAAAGCCGAATTAGTTGTTCAAGATGCTCAATCATACCAAAAGCTTTTAGAACTTGTAGAACAGTTAGAAACAATAGCAGGAATTAAACAGGGACTAGAAGACATAGAAGCAGGAAATACGCGTCCACTAAGTGTATTTGAGCAAGAAATGCAGCAGAAATATGGTATTTCAAGTTAGAACCACCAAGACTGCGGACGCTCAAATTGAATCAGCATATTTATGGCTCAAAGAATATAACCCAGCTTATGCAGATCAGTGGTTTCGGGGGTTGATGAATGCAATAGCAACTCTTCAAGAAAAACCTCGTCGGTGCGCTTTAGCTGTAGAACATGAAGTATTTTCTGAAGAAGTGCGTCAACTTCTTTATGGCAAGTTAAAAAAAATCTACCGCATTCTTTTTACAATTCGTGATGATACTGTTTATATTTTGTACGTGCGTCATAGTTCACAAGCACTCTTAACATCTGATGAAGTGGATGAAGAATGAGAGAAGTTAAAATTACCCGATGCTGAACAGGTGAGGGCGGTGCTTGAGATAATAATTCGTAATTTACACGGTGTGCAATTATGCTTTAAACCCCTCTCCAAACCTCTCCCCGACGCGGGGAGAGGCTTTGATTCTTGCTCCCCTTCCCTGCGAGGGAAGGGGTTGGGGGTTAGGTTTCTTTAATGTCCCAGATGCTAGTCTTAAACCTATAAGTTGCATCATTTCATGTGTCGATAAACCCTTGCCCCTGCCCCTTGACTTTATTATTGGTTAAACCAACTTTCTAAATCAGCAGGAGTAGTAAAATCTAGTAATGCTTCTCCTAGATTCTCTAATTGTTCAATAGATAATCTTTGAATGCGATCAATTAATGAAGCATCAATTTCACCAATACGGCGATTGAGTTGACGCAATATTAAGTTCTGTTTTCCCTCTTGCCGTCCCTCTTGTAGTCCCTCTTGCCATCCCTCTTGCTTGGCTTGTTCTCTATTTCTTTGATAAATTGGTTCTAGTCGCATAATTAACTCCCGATCTTCTGCTGCTAATTTTTGATTTACTTCTCCGTAATCTTTTAGGAGTTCTTGCAGATAGTCTTTAGCAAATTCGTCATGTATAAAGCGTGTCATTCAATTTAAGTATAGGGCAGATTTTTCAATATATTTAAATATTTAATCATCTAACTCCTAGTTGAGTGATAGTCTACGACAGACCTGAGGTCATCGCATCAATGTCTCCGAATAATTGCGGAAAATAGTGCGATTATCTTAGTAGCGATTTAAAATCTGAGTCAAATCATTGGAAAATTTCGCTAGTCGTGTCCACCACTGCAAAACAATTTCCTATCTGGGCTTTTTTCTTACTGGCAACCAACGGCATCCTGATGTTGGCGGTCATTCTGCTGATTTTGCGACAGCAGGGTTTGACCGCTTTTTCCAGTAATGCTACCCCAGTTCCAGCTAATCAAGCCCCGTCTGCTACCCCAGAGTTAGGCCCCCGCCACCAACTGAGTTACCAACAGTGGGTAGATATCCTCAAACAAGAAGCCCAAGTAGCGGCTGAACAGCGTCCGCCACAATTAAGCATCTTAGCGGGGGATTCTCTGAGTCTATGGTTTCCTGCGGAATTATTACCTAAAGACAGAAATTGGCTTAATCAAGCAATTTCTGGTGAAACCAGCAATGGATTATTCAAAAGATTAAATTTATTTGACAAAACGCAGCCAGAAACAATTTTTGTGATGATTGGGATTAATGACCTCATTCGGGGGGTGAATGATCAGGTTATTTTAGATAATCAACGGCAAATAATGATTTATCTCCGAAAAACCCATCCCAAATCCAAAATTTTCATCCAATCAATTTTGCCTCATGGGGCAGAATCTGCCACCTGGGAAGGACGAGAAAAATTACTGACTATTCCCAATAGTCGCATTCAGCAATTAAACCAGCAGTTAAAAAGCATAGCAGCCAAAGAAGGCGTTGAATATCTAGACTTATATTCCTTATTTGCCAACCAGCAAGGAAATCTCCGTCCAGAATTGACTACCGATGGCTTACATATCAATCCCGCCGGCTATCTAGTGTGGCGCACAGCCTTGCAGATTTATCAAAAGGGAATTGGTGGGACTAATTAATTCAAAATTGAATAGACTTCTTGCAAAAGTCCGAAAATGAGATGTGTCATTCTGAAGGAAATGTAGAATCTTTGAGACGTTTCGCTTCGCTCAACATGACAGGTTAAGCATTGACGCAAGAGGTCTAATAACTTGTGTCAGCTGTCCCCTGTCACCTCTGACTTGAGAAAATCTCTATCTGGTTAACTAAATCGTGTCATGGCACGAGAAAATCAGAAAGAGGAGATAATAAAAAATAAAACATATGGATACAAAAGCTTTTAAGCGTTCACTGCAACATTCAGAGAATTACAACCGTAAGGGGTTTGGTCATCAAGCCGAAGTTGCTACCCAATTGCAATCTGAGTATCAAAGTAACTTAATTCAAGAAATCCGCGATCGCAATTACATCCTTAAACGCGGCGATGTCACTATCCGTTTGGCGCAAGCTTTTGGCTTTTGCTGGGGTGTGGAACGTGCTGTGGCTATGGCTTATGAAACTCGCAAGCACTTCCCGACAGAACAGATTTGGATTACTAACGAAATTATCCACAATCCTTCTGTGAATCAGCGAATGCAAGAAATGCAAGTCGCATTTATCCCTGTTGATGGGACTAAAAAAGACTTCTCTATTGTGGGTAATAACGATGTGGTGATATTACCTGCCTTTGGGGCTAGCGTTCAAGAAATGCAGATACTCAACGATAAAGGCTGTAAAATTGTTGATACTACCTGCCCTTGGGTATCTAAAGTTTGGAATACCGTGGAAAAGCACAAAAAAGGTGATTACACCTCAATTATTCACGGTAAATACAAGCATGAAGAAACTGTCGCTACTAGTTCCTTTGCTGGTAAGTATTTAATTGTGCTGAATTTAAAAGAAGCCCATTATGTAGCTGACTACATTTTACATGGTGGCGATCGCGAGGAATTTTTACAAAAATTTGCCAAAGCTTGTTCCGCCGGGTTTGACCCAGATCAAGACTTAGAACGTGTTGGTATTGCTAACCAAACCACGATGCTGAAAGGTGAAACCGAGCAGATTGGTAAACTGTTTGAGCATACTATGATGCAGAAGTATAGTCCTGCTGAATTAAACCAACATTTCCAAAACTTCAATACTATTTGTGATGCTACCCAAGAACGGCAAGATGCCATGTTGGAATTAGTAGAACACAAATTAGATTTAATGGTAGTGATTGGTGGGTTTAATTCATCAAACACGACTCAATTACAACAAATTGCCAAGGAACGTAATTTGCCTTCTTATCATATTGATTGTGTGGAGCGAATTAAATCTAGAACATCTATTGAACATCGGCAATTAACTGGCGATTTAGTCATTGCAGAAAACTGGCTACCAGAAGGAGAAATTGTTGTAGGAGTTACGTCTGGGGCTTCTACACCTGATAAGGTTGTGGAAGATATCATTGAGAAGATTTTTGCTCTCAAGGCTACTGCGGCGGTGTCTTAGGAGTGCTGAGTTTTGAGTGCTGAGTTTTGAGTAAAATAAAAATTGCTCAATACTATGGCACTCGGTCAATATTTTAAATTAATAAATATTTAATTCATCTTTTTTTTACCTTTTATTTTTGTAAATGTCATTTGATAATCTGTGCAAACTCCTGTCTGAAAAACATCCTGTTACTTTTGCCAGTTGGGTGTTAGGTAAACCGCAAACTGATGTCACAGTCCTCAAAACTGAATTGAGTATCGAACCGATTCGCGCTGATTACGTCACATTCCTGCAACTACAAGAACGCATTCTCCATTTAGAATTTCAAACCAAACTTGAATCTACACCACCCCTACCCCTGCGGATGCTAGATTATTGGGTACGCCTGTATCGGTTGTATCGTCTACCCATCACGCAAGTTGTTGTACTATTACTTCCCCCCGCGCCAGACACAGTAATTGAAACCGTTTTTAGTGTCGAGTCCACCCGTCATGAATATCGTGTAATTTCTATGTGGGAGGAAAAGCCCCAAATATTCCTTAATGAGCCAGCGTTGTTGCCATTAGCAACACTAGCAGCTACTACCGAGCCTCAAGCTTTGTTGCAACAAGTTGTGGGAAGAGTAAATCAGCTTGAGCTAGGAGAGCGATCGCAAATCTCCGCTTACACCCAAATTTTAGCGGGTTTAAAATATAAAAAGGACTTGATCAAACAATTATTTCGGGAGGGTATGATGCGCGAATCAGTCATTTATCAGGAAATTCTCGCCGAAGGTGAACAACGTGGTGAACAACGGGAACGATCGCTTATTCTCCGTCAACTTACTCGTCGTGTAGGAGAATTATCTCAACCAGTGCGAGAACGAGTAGAAAATCTTTCTTTAGAACAGTTAGAAAATCTGGGCGAAGCATTATTAGATTTTCAGACAATGGCGGATTTAGACACTTGGTTGAGTACATTAAAGTAGCACAGGTAGCATCCTCTTGTTCTTCAAACAAATAACAGTAAACAGTTATCAGTTGTTTTCCACTGATAACTGTTTACTGTTAACTCTTCACTGATTCAATTATCTACTGTGAGATTTTTCTGGCATTCCTACATTACTGGCTGTCTTACCATTTTTGCCGTTAGTATGGGCATGGCCGTTGTTATTACGGGGTTGAATTACGCCATAACCGCCATGATTGCGTTCATAAATGACGTTAATCTCGCCAGTTTCGGCATTGTGGAACATATAAAAATCATGTCCTACCAATTGCAGATGCTCTAAAGCCTCTGTAACCGTCATCGGTGGCATGGCAAAATATTTAGTACGGACAACTTCTTCTGGGAGTTCGGGGGTGCGATCGCCGATTAAATCTGCAACTACTGGTTGTGGTACAACTACTTCGTTAGTGGGTAGAGCTTGAGTTTTCTTGTCTTGTTTTCTTTCTTTATATTTACGGAGTTGTCTGGCAATTTTATCTGCTACTAAATCAATACTTGCGTATAAGTTCTCGCTGCTTTCCTCGGCGCGGATGACACTACCATTTGCGTAAATAGTGACTTCAGCCGCTTGTCTAGTATTAATTCGGGGATTGCGAGCTACGCTAAGGTGGACATCCACTTCGTTGGTGATGTTCTGAAAGTGACTAACTGCTTTTTCAATTTTTTGATGCACATATTCTCGAATCGCATCGGTAATTTCAATATTTTTGCCGTGGATGACAAGCTTCATGTAAACTCTCCCGCTCGATAGCGCAATATTTAATGTGATGTTGTCTTTAGTATGCAAAGAGATTGCGGTAAGTTATGTTACTTACACCAACACCTGTTTTGGACTTTTTTAATGTACTTTTAGCTGTTTTGTCTCAGTCCTTTGCATCTATTATAGTTATTCCTCTGTATACCCTTGGTTTTATGTTTGATTTGGAGCGATCGCTCTAACTGATTGCTAGACAATTAGACAGTCGCGCTATTTTCTCAATTAAGGTAGCCTAATTAATAACGGTTTTGACTACCTTGCTCATCAAAACAAACTTTACATAACTAATAGTAGTTACTTCTGATTTGTTAACGGAGATTTGGTCGCTGTTGTTTGGGTATACAAGTCTTTCAGATGTAAACAATTATGAGACTCATCAGCCAGTGTATTCGTTCTTCTTTCCTTGGCGTGATGCTTATTGTAGAGAATTCCTCCCAACACCTTTGTGTTTATATATTCAAACTAGCACTTTGTTTTTCTAAGAGATGATTCCCTTGATGTTCCTTTAAAATCCTTTGCATAGCTTGACAATTGTTGATCAAATTCTCGAAAGTTGAAATATATTTAGTTGTTAACTCAGTTGATTTTCGGCATGAATTGTAGTAAAGCAGCTAAAAACTATTGTTTTTTGTACAACAAAGGGTTAACACCCTACTTAGAAGCGCATGAGTGGCAAAAATCCCTCCTCACAGAGCGTATTCACAATCCTCATCTAGATGATGTGTTAATCTTGCTGGAACACCCCCCTGTCTACACATTAGGACAAGGCAGCAATTCCGAATTTCTCAAATTTGACATAGCCCAAAATCAGTTTGAGGTACATAGAACTGAACGTGGCGGCGAAGTCACTTACCACTGTCCCGGCCAATTGGTAGGGTATCCAATTTTAAATTTGCAACGTTATTGTAAAGATTTACATTGGTACTTGCGGCAATTAGAAGAAGTGATTATTCGCGTCTTAGCAGTTTATGGCTTACAAGGCGATCGCATTCCCTCTTTCACTGGGGTATGGTTAGAAGGGCGTAAAGTTGCTGCGATCGGGATTAAAGTCAGCCGTTGGATTACCATGCACGGTTTTGCTTTAAATGTGTGTCCCGACATGACAGGCTTTGGGCGCATTGTTCCCTGCGGTATTGCAGATAAACCTGTAGGCAGTTTAGCCGAATGGATTCCCGGAATTACCTGTGAAGAAGTACGCGGACATATTTCTCAAGCTTTTACCGAAGTTTTTGGTATAGAATTCATTGAGCAAATTGCCAATGGTTAAATAATTATACTGATATGAGTAGATTTAGCAGTAATTATGTAATAGGTGCAATTTCCTTATAAATAAGAATATTCGGTAATTAAAAGCTGATTGCTCCTTATTTGTGATTTCACTTGTGCGAGTTAAAATAAGATTGTTTGCCAGTCTCAAAACTAAATTTTTGTATCATTTGATTCAAATTTCGCCTGTGACTTATCCAATCAATCCACAGACTTACGCCCCAGTGTTTACTTCTCTGAGAGAAAGAGACTGGAAAGTTCTCATAGAACTATTTGATAGACAAGACGGCGAAGATATTGAAGCCGACATCAATAGTAATTTACTGTTGATGATGCCCGAACCCTGTTGGGAAGACGATCCCTTTGATTTCTTGCGCGAATATCTTTAGGAGTTATGAGTGCTGAGTCATGAGTGCTGAGTGCTGAGTGCTGTTAGCGGTAGCGCGGCGTTTAGCCGGTGCTGAGTGCTGAGTGCTGAGTGATGAGTCATGAGTGATGTGAGCGGTATCGGGGCGTGAGCAGTGTGCTGAGTTGTGTTAGTGGTAGCGCGGCGTTTAGCTGTTGCTGTTAGCGGAGCGGGGCGTTAGCCCGTGCAGTAACTGCACGTATTCGCTTCTATGCTAGTTTTTCAAAGGGCTGAATTTTTTAAATAGCAGGTTGTAACCTGTGCAGATTCAGCATACACTCATTACTCAAAACTCATTACTCAAAACTCATTACTCAGCACTCAAAACTCACTCAGGGGGTAAAAATCACATGGCTAGATTGGATGTTAAGCGTTGGCTGTGCTGGTGTCTAGTGATTTGTGTTAGTTGTGTTTTACTCTCTAGCTGTAGTGCAAATCTGAGTGCTGATAAAACTTTGCGAGTCGCAACTGAACCCGCATTTCCGCCTTTTGAGTTTCAAGGAAAAGGTGGAGAATTGCAGGGTTTTTCCCTGGATTTAATGAATGCGATCGCTTCATCTGCTAACTTTAAAGTCAACTTTCAAAGTCTACCGTTTGATGGCATTATCCCAGCCTTGCAAGGTAGAACCGTAGATGCGGCGATTAGTTCGATTACCATTACAGCAGAACGAGCCAAGACTGTGGCTTTCTCTCGTCCTTATTTTAAAGCTGGGTTAGCGATCGCAATTCGTGGTAACAATCCAGATATTACAGGTTTTGATAGTCTCAACAATAAAAAAATCGCTGTCCAAATCGGTACGACTGGCGCAGAAAAAGCTAAAAGTATTCCAGGTGCAGAAATTCGCAGTTTTGATTCTGCACCTCTAGCACTGCAAGAATTACTCAATGGTAATGTAGATGCAGTTATTAATGATGCACCAGTAACTTTATATGCTATAAATACAGGCAATCTCAAAGGTATTAAAGTTGTAGAGCAATTACTAACAGAAGAATATTACGGCATTGCCACAGCCCAAAATTCACCCGATTTATTACTCATCAACAACGGACTTGATACAGTATTAAAAAATGGCACTTATGCCCAAATTTATCAAAAATGGTTTAAAGCCACTCCGCCACAATTACCAGATAAATCACCATTTGAAAATCAAAATAACACTGCTAAAGGTGGAATATTAGCCTCAATTAGTTTGATTTTGCAGGCTTTACCCACTTTATTGCAAGGTGCATTAGTTACCCTCCAATTAACAATAATTTCTGTGGTTTTGGGGTTAATTGGGGGGTCATTAGTTGGTATTATCCGCCTCTCAAAAATTACTCCTGTGCGCTGGTTAGCGAGAGCATATGTTGATTTCTTTCGCGGTACACCTTTACTAGTACAGATTTTTATGATTTATTTTGGCATCCCAGCCGTTGCTCAAGAACTTAACTTTACTTTCTCTTTTGATCGTTTAGTAGCTGGGGTCATTGCCTTAAGTTTAAATTGTGCAGCTTACATTGCCGAAATTGTCCGTGCTGGTATTCAATCCATTGAACCAGGACAAGCAGAAGCAGCCAAATCATTAGGCTTAAATCCTTTATTAACAATGCGCTTAGTGATTTTCCCCCAAGCATTCCGGCGGATGTTACCAGCTCTAGGAAATGAGTTCATTAGTTTATTGAAAGATACCAGCTTAGTTGCGGTGATTGGGTTTGAAGAGTTATTTCGCAAAGGACAACTGATTGTATCTGGAAATTATCGCGCCTTTGAAATTTACGCAGCAGTTGCGATCGTTTACTTATGTTTAACGCTGCTGTCTTCTCAAGCTTTTAGTCGTCTAGAAACCTGGATGAATCCTACCCAATCGGGTAAACTTCGGCAGATAAAAGCTTCTAATTCAGATAATAAAAAAAATTAACTCTCTATTTATCAGGACAATATGCAGTGCAACGTCTCTACTTATCCTACGCTTTTGCAGACATGACAACTGCTTTAGAGACGCGATCAAGCATTTTTTAAACTTTACCGCACTGCGATCGCTGTCTTGGGATATTCAGTGAGGTTTGCTCAAAACCAAGTCAAAACCTCAATTTTCCAACTCTACACTTTCAACTTGCCAACCCTGCGCTTCTTTGTCAGCAATCACAGCATTGACTCATTACGCTCCGGTCATGATAACGATGCTTTAGAAGTACTACCGTAGCTTATTAATAATAATTATAAGTAATTTTCAAAGTTTTAGCTAGGAATACAACATTAATTTAAATATAAAATCCCTCAAAAACCATTAAAATCAATATTTTGTATGACCTTATCTTAGCTTTTACAAAAATTAATCATAAATAAGTGAAAATTTGTCTCAATAAATCTGGTAGGATGTTTCCAGCACTTATTGAATAAGTATCTCAATAAGCTGAAGAAAGATCACAAATATTCCTAACATTTCCAGGAAATGACAACATGACGAGCATGGCTGTGCAAACTCCGGAGTCGATTCCCTGGTGGTCAGGGAACGCCCGGCTAACTAATCTTTCAGGGCGACTGTTAGGCGCTCATGTGGCTCATGCGGGCTTAATTGTACTGTGGGCAGGTGCAACCACCTTGTTTGAACTCGCCCGTTTTCAAACCTCGCAACCAATGTATGAGCAAGGCTTAATTCTGTTACCCCACTTAGCAACCCTGGGTTTGGGTGTGGGTAGTAGGGGTCAAGTGATAGATACTTATCCCTACTTTGTCATTGGGGTAATACACTTGATTAGCTCTGCATTCCTTGGTTTGGGAGGGATATTTCATGCTCTACGCGGCCCCGCCATCTTAGAAGAGCGATTTGCTTTCTTTAGCTACCGTTGGCAAGATGCCAATAAAATGACGACTATCTTAGGTATTCACCTAGTTTTATTAGGTCTAGGTGCTGGCTTACTGGTTGTCAAGGCTGTCTTCTTCGGTGGTTTATACGATTCTAATATTGGGGAAGTGCGAGTTATTTCTCATCCTACTTGGAACTTTGCAGCTATTTTTAGTTATTTAGTTGGTGGTAACAAGTATTGGATTGCCGGAGTCAATAATCTAGAAGACTTAGTAGGTGGCCATATTTGGGTGAGTATTCTTTGCATAGCAGGGGGTATCTGGCACATTACAACTGAGCCTTCAGCGTTTGTCAAAAGCCTCTTTGTCTGGTCAGGAGAAGCCTACCTTTCTTACAGCTTGGGAGCATTAAGCTTCATGAGTTTGATAGCAGCTTATTTTGTTTCTATTAATACTCTGGTTTACCCTGTAGAGTTTTTTGGGCCAGCTTTGAGTATTGGGTTTGACCGCTTCCCCTACTTCCAAGATGGAGACGCATATCTTCACCCAACCTTTTGCTTGGGCGAAAAATGTACTGTTTTGGTCAGGTGAGGCTTACTTATCTTACAGTCTCGCTGCTTTGGGATACATGGGTTTGTTGGCAGCATATTTTGTGACAGTCAACGATACCGTTTATCCCACGGAGTTCTACGGGCCTTTGGGATTGAGTGTTACTGCTTCAGGAGTGATTTCAGTTCGTACTTGGTTAGCAACTAGTCACTTTGCTTTGGCAATTGTGTTGCTCTCTGGACATATCTGGCACGCTGTAAGAGTGCGTGTCCTAGCGGCTGGATTGAATTTTCAGGAGGGAGTAGTCAACTATCTGGATGCACCAGAACTGGGGAATCTCCAAACCCCAATCAATACTTCTGATTTGACGCTGAAGTTTTTGGGTAGTCTTCCTATTTACCGTCCAGGTTTGTCTGCTTTTTCACGAGGGTTAGAAATTGGGATGGCTCATGGTTACTTTCTACTCGGCCCCTTCGTGAAATTAGGCCCCCTGCGGAATACAGAGTTGGCAAACCCAGCCGGACTACTTGCAACTATTGGTCTGTTGTTGATTTTATCGATTTGTCTGTGGCTTTATGGCGGTGCATGGTTCAAAAAAGGCCAATCTCCGCAAGGGGAGCTACCAGAGAATCTGAAAACAGCTAAGTCTTGGAGCGAGTTCAATGCTGGCTGGACTGTAGGAAGTTGTGGTGGAGCATTGTTTGCTTATTTGCTATTAACTAATAGCAGTTTGTTTTTCTCAATATAAGGTGTAAAAATGGCGAAAAAAATTGGTTTATTCTACGGTACTCAAACTGGTAAAACTGAATCTGTGGCAGAAATTATTCGGGATGAGTTTGGTGATGGTGTGACATTACACGATATGTCCCAAGCGGAAGCTGCTGATTTTGAGGAGTATCAATATGTGATTGTTGGCTGTCCTACTTGGAATATGGGTGAACTCCAAAGTGATTGGGAAGGCTTTTTTCCAGAACTAGATGACATAGATTTTAATGGTAAGATGGTTGCCTATTTTGGTACTGGCGACCAGATGGGCTATGCAGATAATTTTCAAGATGCCATTGGCATTCTGGAAGAAAAGATTTCCCAACGCGGTGGTAAAACTGTCGGCTATTGGCCTACTGAGGGGTATGATTTTAACGATTCTAAGGCTTTAAGAAATGGCAAGTTTGTCGGCTTGGCGATTGATGAGGATAATCAATCTGATTTGACTGATGAACGGATAAAGGCTTGGGTGTCTCAGTTGAAAAGAGAGTTTGGTTTGTAGTTTGCTCCATTAACGTTTTTTGTACCTGATGATTAACCACAGATACACACAGATAATTTTGTTTTTAAACGCAAAGTGTCGCTGAGGTTTACGCGGAGTAATGCTAAGTTTGAAAGCAATCTGTATGTATTTGTGGGTTTTAAATCTGCTTAATTTCTGAGGTTTTAGAGGTTTTATGTCTGATGATATTGATGTTCTTTGGATAAGTTCTAGTTCTGTATTACAGCGTTTTGATAAACCATTGCTGCAATATATATCGCAATATGTGAATGTGGCTCAGTGGGAATATCGTCACGGTAAGGATGAAGGTGGTTCGATTGATGAGGCTGTGGATTTGCTAGAGGAATATTTATCACAGTATTCTCAGCCGGTGCATTTAGCTGGTCATGGTGCGGGTGGTGCGATCGCTTTAACTTATGCGCGGCGATATCCTGAAAAAGTGCGATCGCTGTCTCTATTGGCTGTGGCCTCTCAACCTGCAAATACCTGGCACGTCCACTATTATCTGCAAAGACAGGCATTTACTATGAGTCGTGAGCAGGTGTTAGCCAGTAGTGTTCGTTATCTTTTTGGTGAGCAACCACATAATACTACTAAAAAGTTAATGGCAGTCTTAGATAGAGATTTAGAACAATCTCCCCTATTACACTCTCTTTTCAAGTTAACTGAGTTGCCTCAAGGCGGGGTTTCTATGCCGATGATGGTATGTGGTAGCAAGAATGATCCCATTGTAAATTCACAAGTATTAAAAGACTGGTTGAAAGGGTTTAAGGCTGAAGATAATCTCTGGGAGTGTCCTAAAGGTCATCATTTTTTTCACTACTTCTATCCTCAACAAGTCGGCGAGGAAATGTTGAGTTTTTGGCAACCATATCATCTAAAATCAATACCCAAAGCTCAATTAGTTCACCAAAATTCGACAAATTAACAAGTATTTTTTAGGGGCGCATCTACACCCCTATTAATTTTTTATGTAACTTTTAAACAGCGACAAAATTAGTTATCGTCGTCTATTTTCTGCTGCAAAATTCAGCCTTATTTATAATTATTAAGTTTTGTTAAAAGTAGGTGTAATTAAGAATAATTTTCAATAGAGTAGATGTGTAATCACCAACGTTGGCAAGTTAACTTCAATTATTTGAACTATTGGCTTTTGTTCACAACTTTTACCCGTTGAAGTTAATTAGCCATTACTTGAGTATTTCTAGCAACAAATAAAAACGAGCTAACCAATGCAGACATACGATAATCCCAACGTCAAATTTGATTGGTGGGTTGGTAATGCCCGCTTCGCCGACCTCTCTGGCTTATTTATCGGCGCACACGTAGCACAAGCCGCACTGACAACTCTTTGGGCGGGTGCGTTTACATGGTTTGAAATCTCTCGCTATAACCCTGATATCCCGATGGGCGACCAAGGACTCATCTTGTTACCCCATTTAGCTACTTTAGGTTTTGGTGTCGGTGCAGGTGGTCAAGTAGTAGATACTTACCCTTACTTCGTGATTGGAGCTTTGCATTTAATCTCTTCTGCCGTCCTAGGAGCAGGTGCGCTCTTTCATACCTTTAAAGGGCCACGCAACTTAAAAAACAGTGCTGGTTTTGCTCGTAAATTTCACTTTGAATGGGATGATTCCAAACAACTAGGTTTAATTTTAGGACATCACCTCCTTTTTCTAGGCATAGCTGCCTTATTGCTAGTAGGAAAAGCTATGTTTTGGGGAGGACTATACGACTCGACAATTCACGATGTCAGACTAGTCACAAACCCTACCCTCAACCCCTTTGTTATCTATGGCTATCAAACTCACTTTGCCACTGTTAACAATCTAGAGGATTTGATTGGTGGTCATATCTATGTGGGTTTAATCCTGATTGGTGGCGGTATTTGGCACATCGTCAAAGAGCCTTTACCTTGGGCGAAAAAGCTCTTAATCTTTTCAGGTGAAGCGATTCTTTCCTACTCTTTGGGTGGTATTGCCTTAGCTGGGTTTGTTGCAGCTTATTTCTGTGCGGTCAATACCTTAGCTTATCCCGTGGAATTCTATGGTGCGCCCTTGGAACTCAAATTAGGTGTAACTCCCTATTTTGCCGATACAGTCAAGTTAGCTAATGGCGGCTACAGTGCTAGAGCATGGTTAGCTAATACCCACTTCTTCTTAGCTTTCTTCTTCCTCCAAGGTCATCTCTGGCACGCGCTACGAGCTATTGGTGTTGACTTTAGACAAATCGAAAGTTCATTAAATACGATTAGCAGTGCTGAGTGATGTTAGCGGTAGCGCGGCGTTTAGCCGGTGCTGAGTAATGAGTGCTGAGTGCTGAGTAATGAGTGTTGAGTGCTGAGTAATGAGTAATGAGTGTTGAGTGATGTTAGCGGTAGCGGGGCGTTAGCCCGTGCTGAGTTTTGTAGGGTGGGCAATGCTGAGAATTAGGACAAGCACTTGTTTTTCAGTCGTTGGTATTGCCCACTATCTGATTCGCTAACTCAGCACTTTTCTAGAGAGACTTCGTATTACATAGCCTTTCCTTGGGGCTGACTTGAAAATCTAAAATCTCAAATTGTATAACTGTGGCAATTTCTACTGATAGAACTTTTGCAGCCAATACAAAATTACCTTGGTTGGTTGGTAATGCTCGTTTAACTGATTTGTCAGGCCAATTATTAGGCGCACATATTGCCCATGCAGGCTTGATTATGTTTTGGGTAGGGACAACTACCATATCAGAAGTTATTCGCTTTGTTCCTGATGTACCAATTTATCAACAGAGCTTGATTTTATTACCGCACTTAGCAAATTTAGGTTTTGGTGTCGGTGCAGGTGGTCAAGTAGTTGATACTTATCCCTATTTTGTTATTGGTGTTTTGCATTTAATTGCATCTGCTGTGTTGGTTGCTGGTGGGTTGTTTCATGTTTTTCGCGCTCCGGCAATTTTATATAATGCCGGTGGTAAAGTAGCTAAATTTCACTATGAATGGAATGACCCTAAACAATTGAGTTTAATTTTAGGACATCACTTAATTATTCTGGGTTTAGGTGCATTCTTACTAGTGCTAAAAGCTATGTTTTTCGGCGGCATTTATGACACTCATTTAGGAAATGTGCGCCTAATAACTAACCCCACTCTCAACCCAATGACAATTTTTAGCTACTTAGTTGGGTTTAAAGATAACCACTGGACTCCTTTAGGAATAGCCAGTGTCGACAATCTAGAAGATGTCATCGGTGGTCATATTTGGATTGGTTGCATTCTAATTGTGGGGGGTGTATGGCATATTATCGTACAACCCTTTGCTTGGGTCAAGCAAATTTTACCAATAGAAAATGGTGAAGAAATTCTGTCTTACAGCTTGCTTGGTTTAGCTTTGATGGCTTGGATATCTGCGAGTTTTGTAGGATATAACACGACTGTTTTTCCCCCTGAATTTTACGGTACAGAACGTTTAGGTATGGCAAACGTTCAATTTTTTCTAGGAATATTAGCATTCCTAGGTTATGTTTGGCACGCCTGGAGGGCGCGTAATATTTCTTCCTAATATCAATCATCTCAAGTTCCTTATTGCCTGCGGTTAAAAGCAGTTAACTGTAGGCAATTTCTTAAAATTTACTGTGGAGTATAAATCGTAATGACTACAATTATTTGTGCCTTATCTGCTTGGGCAATAATGATTGTATTGCTTTGGAGTATTTGGACAACTCTCAAAACAGGGATAAGTTTCTTGTGGAAGTTACATCAAGTGCCTTGTCATAATTGTGAGTATTTCACTAATGACTACCGCCTGAAATGTACTGTTAATCCAACTAGAGCTTGTTCCGAGCAGGCTATTGGTTGTCTTGATTTTGAACCTAAAACTGCTGCTTGTAATGCTTGTCAGAAGGGGAGAACCTGGAAAATTGAAAGGGGATGATTACAATATGATGGAAAACCGTTAAAACATATCAATATATTTGGAATTGCGTAATTATCAGATGCTTGAAAGCTGAAATTTTCAATCTAATTTCTCTTAAATTCCTATGAATACTAACTCTGATTTCCTGTCTGATTTATGTGATTTCCTCTATCCTCGTAGTCCGTATTATGGTCAATTTAAACCAGAATATTTGGTTTTCAATGCAAGTCTTCAAGAATTTTCGCAAAGAGTCAACTACATTTGTAGCCTACAAACTGGGGGGAAGATTTCTCCAGAAGAAGCTTACCAACAAATTCATGTACTTTGGAAAGAGTTAAAACGGGCGAAAAAGGCACTATAGATAAGCTAATTTATATTTCAGGTTGGTTAAGTTTTTTCGGTTGTTCTGCTATTCAAGTAGTTATCAGCACAAAAAACTGATTATGTCGTTGGGATTCCCAACTCATTTAAGGTAAAATAACAATCCAATACCGACGATCGCAATAATCACGCCGGCGATCGCTCTCCAACTCACTTTTTCACCCATACACATACCTATGGGGATAACAAATAATGGACTTGTCTGTAATAAGGTTGAAGCAATTCCCGCAGCCGTGAATTTAATGGCTGTCTGTTGTAGCCAAATTCCTAAATATGTGCCACAAAAAGCCGCAAAGCAAGTAACAAAAATCACTCTTCCTGATTGCCAGTAGGGATAGGACAGTCCTTGATTTTTCCTACTAAAACACACCCACAGCAAAAGAATTAACTCGGCTGCACTTAATCGCAACAAAGCAGCCCATAAAGGTGTCACATTCCCCGTAGCAAAAGCACCGCGAGAGATAACTGTAGCAATAGCATTTGTCATTGCTGACAATAAACCAAAGCCAATACCTGTCCACAGGTGCGCCGGGGAATCGTCACCATTACCCGGAACTCTTTCTGTAACGACCCAAGCTACTCCCAGGATAGTTAGTATAATCCCGCACCACGCCCTGATATTAAGCTGTTCTTGTAGAATAATATTAGCGGCGATCGCTGTCATGGGCGGTGCAAGCGTTCCTATGAGTAAAACACGCCGCGCCCCTAAATAATTTATCGCTGCCAAAAAAGCTGTATCACCCCAGCTAATACCGACAACCCCACTCAAACACAGCAGAAAAATTGGCAATGGGTCAGAAAGGGGTAAGGATTCTCTAGTAAATAGGATAGTCAGCACTAAAAAGGCGATCGCTACTATCCCTTTAATCAAATTCAGCTTTAGCGGCGGAATTCGTTGCCCCACAATCCCATATACCACTGAAGCTATAGCCCATAAACAAGCAGCCAATAAAGCAGCTAATTCCCCTTTGGCATTAGTAATTATAAAAATTAAAGAATTATTAAAAATTCAATGTCACCCCAAATTTATGACCGAAACTATTTAATAATACATCAAATAATTACATAAAAAATTAGCACTCAAACCTAACAAGTGCTAATTTCTCAAGAAACCTTAATACCTAATAAATAGGTAAATAGTCTAATTTTCCCAGGTGATAGTTAGGTAGTTTTGTTTGCATAAGCTATGTCTTCCATACAACTAATTAACTATTGGGAGAAATGGATGAAATTTACTTTTGATCTTGTCGGCGTGTCTCCAGTTTGGCAATTTTTCCATCACCAACAGCAAAGCCTGCAAAAACCACAACCTCAAGCTATAGAATATTTATCTACCCATAAATGTACCCTCGACGCATTGCTAGAATGCGTCGAACCAGTTCCCATAAAATGGGGTTGGAATACTGAGCAAGTGATAGATACTGTCGTGCAATTCTGGATAAATAACTCAGAAACTATAAATTATTGGAAAGTACGTTTAACTGATGCTGGTAATGACAATATTCTCGTTGCTAGGCTAGCAGATATTACGGCTTTGCAAGCTGAGTTTGAATCTTTACTAGGCAAGAATTAGAAGTCTTGTTAGCATAGCGGGGCTTATGCCCCTACTTACAAATTTCACGGTGATAAATTAGACTTAATAACCTATTTTTTGAGTTTTTGTGAGGAATCAGGGTTATCTGGTGACTCTAAAGCCTGATCTAATACTTTCCTCGCGTGTTCTGCTTTGGTGCGTGCGTCTTGGTAACGTAAATTAGCTTGAGCAAAATTCTTGAGAGCCTTAAAACCATCTTTGAGGCGAGCAATTTCTTCTTCTGCTACTGATTCGTCTGAAAAAAGAACATCAAGAGCTTTACGAATTTCTAATGCTTCAGTGCGTGATTCTTGCACTTTTAATTTCAGTGTAGCCAAGTTGCTGAGAACTTGGACTGCTTGGGTGATGGCATCTTCACCACCTGTAGAATCAGTTGTAGGCTCTTTCACTTCTATTAATTGTTGCGGGCCAAATCCTTCTTCCAGTTCTGTAGGGAGTTGACCAGCATTCATCAGTTCCATTAACTGATCCATTGCTTTGTCACGGGCTTTGGCAGAATCTTTCCCTGCAACAGTGAGGATAATTTCTGGGCTTTGAGCGAGAGTATACTGAACCATATTGCAGAAAGAAAATTTGCTGATGAACCAAGCCTAGAAACAATATTTTAACATAAAACGTATGTAATCAAAAATGGGAATGCAGAGTGAACTACCCACACTGACTTGGAGTACCAAGTACAGTGTCGGCTTCTGTAATCACGGGGGAGTGCCGCAACTTGGACTTTGCTTAATAGCACGCTACGCGAACGCCCTAGTTTTGGTCTTATCTCCCCTCCTACAGCAGAGACGGCTGAACCTTCCGCCTTTAGCATTCTGACACCTTCTGCTCTAATATTTATCGCTGCGTTTCCATCTCTGTCATGATGAGTACCGCAGTGAGGACAAATCCAATCACGGACATCTTTCATCTTTATACCCTTTCCGACTTTTCAAACAACCTCTAAGGGGTGGGTTGGAGAGAGGTATACCTCATTTACTTGCAGAACGGTGTAATTTTTAATTAAATCTCAGTAACTCAATTGCACAAGAAGTATTACTTTAATTTTTAGGTTGAAGTGAATTTAAGTATAATTACAGTTTCAGGATTTTTCGGAATTCGCATAGTATTTATCTGACTGAAAAGTAGCATATTTTCATCAGTATAATTGTCTACAAACGCATCTCAAGACTGCTTCTAAATCCCCTATTTTTTTCTATTAAATACATTGTCTAAAAACTTCATCCCGGTTATTGTTATAAACATCAAGAAGCCTCAGGAGTAATTACAATGAACCAAATACAATTAACATTATTAATTAGTTATCTATTGATGAGTTGTTACTTTTTCACTAACTGGCTACAGTTTGCTTTACGCCAAGCTAATTCTTCCCCTGAAGATAAATTTTTATCTTTTATAATGTTCTTAATCACAACTATTTTTTGGCCTGTGATTGTTCCTATGTCTTTGATAGAGGTTTTTCAGACACGTAAACTAGAACCTAGCACTATAATTCCAGTGATTTTGGCAATGTTTGCTTTTAGTATTTCTTATCTAATATCTGAATTGTCTGCATAAGTATCGCAATTCACCATAAATAAATTTAGGGGTTTGTATACTTATTTATTTCGGTCAAAATAACAGACTATTTCACTAAAGCATCTAACTATTGTACCTATACTTTTCGGAAAATATGAACCCGCTTCTCACTAACAATTACCATGCGAATTAATCGTTTAACCTATGAACCTTCAATCCGTATTGGTATCGTTGGTGCTGGATGTGCTGGTTTAACTGCTGCCGAAGAATTACATGATATTGGATATAAAAATATCACCATCATTGATGCCAAAAATCGCGTAGGTGGTAAAACATATTCAATGAGATACGCAGACGCAAGTCTTCAATCCCGTGGTGTTTACGAGGGTGGAACTGTTTGGATTTTACCTAGTCCCCTGTACAAAAAATACAGAAAAAGGTATGGAATTTCTCCATCGCTTCATGTAATGCCACGGGTGCAACTATTTGACTTAGCGACTGGCAAAGTTTCTAGCCCCTTTTTAATAGAGTCCAAATATTCTTTATTCAGCCGACTCTGGCAGATGAGGAAATTTTTTCTAGAATTAGACAAGTATACTTGGTACAACGAGCCAGGCTATATCAATCCTGCTTACCGAGCTATGAATGAATCCTCACCTGAATGGTTTAACAAACAGGGTTTGGATTTTATTCGAGATGCTTTAATGCCTATTGCTAATGCGGCACAATTTGGACATCTGGAACAAGAAGCTTCTACCGCTTATGTGATTCGGCTATTAGCATTATTGAACCGTTGCAGTTTCCTGAAAAAATTGGTTCTGAATATGCCTCAATTGCAAGAAGGGAATCAAGAATTATGGAATCGTTTAGCAGCAACCCATAATTTGTTTCTAGGACAAACTATTGAGCGTGTTTCTCGCGGTCAAACAATTCTGGTAAAAACTGCCTCAAATCAGTGGGAATTCGAGCGTTTAATTTGGACTGCTCCTGTAGATGACTTTCTTGGCGTAGCTGATGCTTCCCCGGAAGAAGCAGATATTTTTTCTAGGGTACGTACAATTAAAAGAGCAGTTATTACCTGTAAAGTAGAGGGTTTACCTGCAAACATTTTCTACATCATCAGAAATACTTTAAATCAGCCTTTACCAACTAGTTATCCATTAGCTATCTATGAGGTTGATCCTGGCAGTAAAATCTACAATTTTTATCCATTCATGGATGAAACAACAACTGTTGAAGAATTGGAAAACAACGTAGCCGATTGTGTCAAAAAGCTTGGAGGTACTCAAGTGACACCTATGGGGCCGCCCCTAATTTGGAAGTGGTTCTCTCATTTTTCAGCCGAAGACCTCAAGGATGGTATTTATGAACGATTGGAAATTTTGCAAGGTAGTCAAAACACCTACTTTGCTAATGAAATGACTGCTGGGGTGAGCGTACCTTATGGTATGGAATATGCGGCTAATTTAGTGGAACGCTTCTTTTGAGAGTTGACAAAAAGAATGGAAACCTCAGAAAATTATCAGTTGATTTTGAAAACGGGTAAAGCTACGACAGAAAAAGCTTTGGAATTGTTTGACGCTCTTGAACCCGTCAATTTAGACTTTATGCTGGGTCGTTGGCAAGGTTCTAGACTGCATACAGATCATCCAATGGATGGTTTATTAGAAATTTCTAATTGGTATGGGAAGGAATTTATAGACCCTGAGAATGTTCATCCTTTATTATTTTTAGATAATCAAGGGAAAATTTTTCAGGTTGCACCCAATCCTACTTTAATGAACTGGGTTTTAAAATTACCGATACCCAAAAATAATTCTCTAAAACCGTTATTGGTGTCCATTAATTCTTTACTTAAAACCGATAAAAGTCAAGCGAGACTGCGAATGATGGAGTATAGAGGAACAGTCTCTGCTACAATGATTTATGATTATTTACCTATCCATGATTCCTTTAGAAAAGTAGATGAAAATACTGTTTTAGGAATTATGGATTATAAAATGCTACCTCAACCTTTCTTTTTTGTTCTTAAGCGAGCTTTTAAGTTGTAATTCGGCTCTGCTTGAATCTCCTTCTGAAGAATTTATTTACTCTACCTACTTTATCGTTGAAGCCTTATTTTAGTGAAGCTTAATAAAAAAATGGGATTAGTAAATCGTCTAAAGTGAGTCAGGATAAGGCTTTAAGATTTAAATAGATTGGATTATGCCCAATGAAGATTCAGACAAAAATCACGAAACACTAACGAATATTGACTTTTGTAGACTAATTGCTAAAGAAATCTAAGGAAAATGAGACAGCAGGGAAACTCAACTATATAACCAGTTGTAAGGGAGTGAACGGATATCAATAGAGATTATGTTTCTACCTGATGTAACTGCACAAATTAATTAAATTTTTTGAGTTTACGTCAGTCTATTAATCCTTTGCAATTAGGGCGAAAATCTATGAAGCAACCATATCTATCTCCCGACGATTTGCCCACACATAAAACTACACTCATAAGTGAAATATTACTCAGTCAACTAGAAGAAGTAACAAAAACAAGGTTTTATTTAACTTGTAGGCATTCGGTACGTATTTTGTTATCCAGTTGTCACTGGTATTTTAAAGTTAATAGTGGCATTCTGATGTTAATTATGGTGTGCCATGATATTGAAAGTTATCAGAACGTTATGATGAATGTTTCGTATTTGGCGAGCAAATTAAAATTGTTTGCGAATCACGCCAAAATTAGTATTAGTTCTCCAGTGAATCAAGGTATGCCTTGGGTCATTGGCATCAATCAAATATTGTCTGGAGAGGATTCTGCTAGCCTTTAAAAGGGGCAAGAGGGGCAGAGGAGACAAGATAGATTATGTTCTCAATGCCCCACGCCCAGAATAATGGCTACTTAGCAAGGCGTTCATCGAAATGGGACAAGCCTGCACCAACAGTTTCAGCTACAATACTGATGAGACGATACAAGGCGATCGCACTAATTACCGCCGCCGAGGGAAAGCGATGTTGTAAAAGTGCGATCGCTGTAGCTTCAAAGACTCCTAACCCCCCAGGTGCGCCGGGAACTACAAACCCCAACAACCAAGCAAAACTAAAAGCACCCAACAATAAAGGAATATGACTTAGATTCAAGGGCATAATCGCAAATACAGTTAAGACAAATCCCATACCCCGCAGTCCTAAAAATCCCATCTCTCCTAACAATGGTCTGAGGGGATAGCGTCGAATCCGAAAATTAGGGGTTGGCTGAGTGTTAGATTTCTTCGCTTTTAATTTGTACAATAAGCCAATTACTGGGTTTAAAAATCGGGGATGCACGGCACAAAGTATAATTACCAAACTTAGTATTTTTAACCCTTGTAGCGTCAAGGTAGTGTTATTCGCTGCAAATTGATTGCCAAATAGGACAACAAAAATTAAAGCCGCCGCCGCCATAAGCAAGGGTTCTAGCAAAATGCTGAGGGTGGCTGCACCAGGCGCAACATTGGCATTTTTCGCCGCTACAATTCGCCCGTAATGATGCCATACATTACCCGGCAAATACTTGGCAAGGTTAGTTTTAAGATAAACCCGAATAAATTTTATAGATGATACCGGTTGTTTTAACTCTTGGAGAACCCAAGTCCAAATCCAACCAGCCCAGATATGCGCTAGTAAAGTGACCCCAGTAGCGATCGCCAAAATTGACCATCCTGCTTCATCAATGCGAATAGCTGTCACCTCTAACCAATGATTTTTTAAGGCATTACCTACAAAAACTACCGTCGCCCCTAAAATTACCCAACGTAAAATTTTCTTTAGTTTAATAGTCATTTAACAACTAAGCCCAAAAATCGCTCTAATTCGCGCTCGTAAAATTTCCGCCTGTTAGGCACAAGGTTATTGCTACCCAAAAATTCTAGTACCTTTCTAGGTAGTGGATAAAAACGACACGGGCAACTAAAGTTGCCGTGTTCATCCCGGAAAAATATAAGAATGCGATCGCTTCAAGATGACTACTTATGTCTTTTCAAATGCCATTGCCAAGCGTGGGTGACAATATCTTGAATATCTGGATATTGGGGTTGCCAGCCGAGAATTTTTCTGGCTTTTTCGCCGCTACCAATTAAACTGGGGGGATCACCGGGGCGGCGATCGCATTCTGCAACTGGGATATTTAATCCTGTCACCTGGGCGGCGGCGGCTATAACCTCTCGGACTGAAAAACCTTGACCATTACCTAAATTAAAAAATTCGCTATCTCCACCTTCTAATAAATATTCCAATCCCAAAATGTGAGCATCTGCCAAATCGCTGACGTGAATATAGTCCCGAATACAAGTCCCATCGGGAGTGGGGTAATCTGTGCCAAAAATTGAGATAGATTCGCGTTTACCTAAAGCTGTCAGCAGTACCAAAGGAATTAAATGGGTTTCGGGGTTGTGATCTTCACCTAATAATCCATCAGGATGTGCGCCAGCAGCATTAAAATAACGAAAACGGACTGATTTTAAACCGTAAGCCCCATCAAAATCTGATAAAATCCGCTCTACCATTAATTTAGTAGCACCATAGGGATTGATGGGATTTTGGGGGTGATTTTCGGGAATCGGCACAACATCCGGTACGCCATAGGTGGCACAAGTAGAAGAAAAGACAAAATTCTTAATAGATGCCGCCAGCATCGCTTCTAAAAGAACCAGCGTTCCCAAAACGTTGTTACGGTAGTATTTAGCGGGGTCTGTCACTGATTCGCCGACATAAGCATAGGCAGAAAAGTGCATGACGGCAGCAAAATTATGGGTTTTAAATAAATCATCTAACAAGGCGCGATCGCTCGTATCACCGACAATCAACTTGACCTGCAAAACCTTCTCCACCAAGTCACGATGCCCATAAACCAAGTTATCGAGTATTACCACGTCATAACCGGCTTGCTTGAGAGCTAAGACGGTATGTGAACCGATATACCCTGCTCCCCCCGTTACTAAAATGCTGGGCTTTCCAGGTGGCATAGCTTTTCCTTTTGAGTCACAACTACTCAATTAATTTAACTAATTCACTGGTGTATCAGATAACTAATCAGGAAAATTATAAATATTAGACGCAGTGTCAAAAAATTGCACTAAAATCACTACGACGGTAGTCTTTGGTGTGAGGGTTAGGATATTTTAAGTCAAATTACAGTTGACAATAAAATGAATCCACTTTATGAAACCTCTAGGCTCACCGCAAAAGGAGATTTGAGTGTAAATCTATGTTTGAACTTTTAAGCCGGGTACTGCTGTGGTTACTAATTGGTACTATCGCTTACACTGTGTTTCAGAAATTTTATCCTTCAGGAACTTTTGTTGGGCGATTAGTTTTTGTAATCTTGATGATTGTGATCGCCTTGTCATTTGTCAATCCTAATGAACCAGCTGTAGCATCTTTGTGGAGACTAGTATCATTTCCCCTGAAACCCTTGGGAGCTTCAGTTTTGATGCTAATTGTGGCAGCGCAGAAAATCAAGGGGGGTGGAATTGAGAAACCAGGAGGATATTTAATTGGTTGGTCACTGACAATTTTACTTTTATCCAGTACACCAGCGATCGCCTACTTTTTAATCAGAGCGCCCTTAGCCACCCAAGAGGCAATGATTCCCACCTATCAGCTACCATCATCTCAACCAGAAACACTCGTAGCCTTGGGGACACCAACCAACCCCACACAAGTTACAGATGTACTTGGGAATGCTATCTTGCCTAACACTGGAATCAATCAGACAACCTTAGCCTTCAACTACTGGGAAACCAAAATCCCCTCTTACCTGTTGCAGAATCCTCAACAAATTAGAGAACGAGGCTTGCGGCTAGAAGACTTTGTACCCAGTTCAGAAACACTGCAACTTACAACCCAAGTCTGGGAAAGTTATCTCACTCAGGTTTACACTTTCTTACGTGGTCGTCGGGTATAAAGTTAGAAATCAAAAGATACTTATATACTTAGCCCTGTCACCTGTCCCCTGTCACCTATCACCTGTCACCTGTCCCCTTCCATGCAACAATCTCGACGAATTGCTAAACTTGGTGCTTACCTACGTCCCCACTGGCGAGATGCCACGTTGGGTATTTTGGCTTTGTTGTCTGTCAATGGACTAGGTGTTTATATTCCTTGGTTGATTCGTGGTTGTGTTGACCAACTTGCCAATAATGTGATCTGGCAAGAAATACTACGTTATGTAGTTGTGATTATTTTACTCAGTGCTGCCATGTGGCTGATCCGCATGGCTTCGCGGCTGTGGATATTTGGTGTAGGGCGGCAAGTAGAATTTGATCTCAAGCAAAGGATTTTTGAGCATTTACTCAATCTAGAGCCTGCTTATTTTGCGACTAATACGATTGGCGACTTAATTAGTAGGGCTACCAGTGATGTGGATAATGTGCGGCGGTTGTTAGGTTTTGCAGTGTTAAGTTTAGCCAATACGGTGTTTGCTTACGCCTTAACACTACCAGTCATGCTAGCCATTAACGTCAATCTCACCCTGGCTGCGATCGCAGTTTATCCTTTGATGTTTGTGTTAGTGCATTTATTTAGTAATCGCTTACGTCAGCAACAAGCTAAAGTCCAGGAAAATATCTCTGAGATCAGTGAGCTAATTCAAGAAGATATGAGTGGCATAGCTTTAATTAAAATCTATGCCCAGGAAAACAACGAACGTCGAGCTTTTGCCCAAAAAAACCACCAGCTATTGGGGGCTAACTTGGAACTGGCGAAAAGCCGCAATACCTTGTTTCCCCTAATCGGTGGTTTAGCTGGCTTGAGTTCACTCGTAATTATTTGGTTGGGGACAACGCAGATTTCGACTGGAAACCTCGCTGTTGGTGACTTTTTAGCATTACTAATCTATGTTGAGCGTTTAGTATTCCCGACGGCATTGTTGGGCTTCACTATTACCGCCTACCAACGGGGGGAAGTCAGTATAGACCGTTTGGAAGCGATACTCAGCGTTAAACCAAAAATTAGAGATACTAGCGATGCTGTGCATATGGCTGTAACGGAAGTTAAAGGGGAATTAACCGCCAAAAATCTTAGATTTACTTATCCTGGTGCGGCTAAACCAGCGTTAGATCATGTCAATTTTACAATTACCTCTGGAGAGACAGTAGCAATTGTTGGTGCGATCGGTTCAGGTAAGTCAACTTTAGCCAATGCCTTGCCTAGATTGTTAGATATTGCACCAGGACAGTTATTTTTAGATGGGGTGGATATTACCCAAATAGCATTAGCAGATTTGCGTCATGCGATCGCCTACGTTCCTCAAGATAGCTTTTTATTCAGCACTACCATCAGAAATAACATCCGCTACGGCGACCCCAGCAGCGATCAACTATATGTTGAGTCGGTGGCTAAATCATCACAAATTCACCCAGAAATCATGAATTTCCCCCAGCAGTATGAAACCATCGTCGGGGAACGTGGCATTACTCTTTCTGGTGGGCAAAGACAACGTACCGCTTTAGCTAGAGCGATGCTAGTCAATGCACCCGTTTTAATCTTAGATGATGCTCTCTCTAGTGTGGATAATCAAACTGCTACCCAAATCCTCAATAATCTTGCTAGTGGTACTACACGCAAAACGGTAGTTTTTATCACACACCAACTTTCTGCTGCTGCTGCGGCTGACCGTATTTTTGTCATGGATAAAGGCACGATTGTACAAGTAGGCAATCACTTGAAATTATTGCAACAAGAGGGTTTGTACAGAAAACTGTGGAGTCAGCATCAAGTAGAAGAATTACTACATTAAGTGTTTTTTCTCTACGCATATCCTGATCCCATCGCAGAAATTAAAACTTATACAAAAGATATTGATATTAATTTTCTGCAATTCGACTTTCAAAAAATCTTATTGAATTATTATCGGTTTGAGTCACTTCAAAAAGTGAAATGCTCCCTATCCCCCAATACGGTTCGGTTAAGCTCTAAGCGGTATTAAGAATAGAAAAAGTGAGTGTGTCTAATTTAGCTCCTTGCGTTCTATGCATAGGTTTTTTGGAGGGGAATTTGGCTCTAGT
>NZ_JACJRG010000057.1 GCF_014697125.1 Anabaena minutissima FACHB-250
TAACTTAACTTTTTTCTCTCCCATGTATTACATGGAAAGGTAGAACCACCCTTCCGTGTAATACACGGTAAAATCGGCGTTTTTATGTTAAGTAATATTTCGCCAACGGTATCCGCACCGCCGTCCACCAGGCTAAAAAGCAAAAGCTACCCGTGAGTAAGGAAGGCTTACAAATCAGAGAAGATGATCAAGTGAAGCTGGTGAAGATTGATGTAATTCCGTTTCAATCTGCTGCGACCACAGAACATTACTTTTTAGTGTTGTTTCAAGATATGCGCCCGGAGGTAGGTAGTGATCCTCCTACAGAAAACACTACTACTAGCGGCCAAGTCAAACCTAGACGAGGAAAACAAGCTAGTTACGAGCAAGAAAATTCTCGGCTGAAACAGGAATTAGCAAATACTAAAGAATATTTGCAATCTATCATTGAAGAGCAGCAAGCTACTAATCAAGACCTGAGAGCAGCCAACGAAGAAATTCTCTCCAGTAATGAAGAACTGCAAAGCACTAATGAGGAACTAGAAACGGCCAAGGAAGAGATTCAAGCCACTAATGAAGAACTCTTCACAATTAACGCCGAACTGCAACGACGAAACGTTGAGTCAACTCAAGTTAGTAACGATTTGCAAAATCTCCTTAGTTGTATCAGTATTCCTATCCTCATGTTGGGCAGTGATCTGGGGATTCGGCGGTTTACTCCCGGAGCAGAGAGAATATTTAACTTGATTCCTACGGATATAGGAAGACCATTGAGTGATATTAAGCACAATTTAAATATCTCTGACTTAGAGCCAAAAATTTTAGAGGTAATTAGCACTCTTCACTATAAAACGCAAGAAGTACAAGACCAAGAAGGGCATTGGTATGACCTAAGAATTAGGCCATATCGGACAATTGACAACAAAATTGACGGTGCTGTTGTCATTTTAGTAGACATTGATGCTATTAAAGACAGTGCCAAGCAGCTCAGAGTATCCATAGATTATGCCCAAGCAATTGTGGATACAATGCGGGAGTCTCTAGTGGTGTTGGATGTAGACTTACGGGTGATCAGTGCCAATCAGTTTTTCTACGAAACATTCCAAATTCTACCAGAAGAGACAGAAAATAGCTTAATATATGAGCTTGGGAATGGACAGTGGAATATTCCCTTGTTGCGATCGCTCCTAGAAGATATTCTCCCCCAGCAAACCCAGGCTCAAGGTCTTGAAGTTGAGTGTAACTTTGAGCATATCGGACAAAAAATCATGCGGTTTAATGCCCGGAAGATGACCACAGAAGACAATAGAGAAATGATACTCCTTGTGATTGAGGATATCACCAAGCGCAAGGAATTGGAGGCAGAACGCACTCAACTGTTGATTCAAGAACAATCAGCCCGCAATGTAGCTGAAGCAGCAAACCGCGCCAAAGATGAGTTTTTGTCCATTCTCTCCCACGAACTGCGAAACCCACTCAATTCTTTGCTGGGTTGGGCGCAGTTATTGCAAAAGCATCAGCTTGACGAAGCTACCATTAACCAAGGGTTGGAAGCCATTGAGCGCAGCGCACAGGCTCAAGCCCATCTGATTACGGATCTACTAGACATCTCCCGCATTAGTTCCGGTAGGCTGCGTCTAGATGCCGAGTCGATTCAAATTGTACCAATCATTGAATCTGCGATCGAGGTTGTCCGTCTCTCCGCCGAAGCTAAAAACATTCAAATTGTCTCCAGGCTAGATTCTACACCCAGAAATATAGTAGGAGATCCGACTCGCTTACAGCAGGTGATGTGGAATTTACTCTCTAATGCTATTAAGTTCACCCCCCAAGGCGGCAGAATTGACATCACCCTAGATTACACTGATACTTATGCCGAGATTCAAGTTCGTGATACAGGTAAAGGCATCAGTGCTGACTTTCTCCCCTATGTTTTTGAACGATTCCGTCAAGCAGATGGTAGCAGAACCCGTTCAAATCCTGGATTGGGTTTGGGGCTGTCCATTGTCCGCCATTTAGTAGAACTCCACGGCGGTATAATTGAAGTTGCAAGTCCAGGTGAAGGTCAAGGGGCAACTTTTACAGTCAAGCTACCTCTGCAACTTACCGAGCCAGAGATATTTCTGCCAATGTCACAAGTAGAGACGTTACAACGCAACGTCCCTACAGATAATTTAGAAAGTTTGCCATCCCAGCCCTCTACTGATGACATTCCATCCCTGGAAGGTGTGCGGGTACTGGTGGTAGACGACGAAGCAGATATACGCCTGTTGTTTAAAATAGTGCTTGAGGATTACGGCGCACAAGTGACAGAAGCTGCATCAACAAGGGAGGCACTATCAAAACTGACAGATAACCCTGGTAGTTACGACGTACTTCTATCTGATATCGGGCTACCACAGGAGGACGGTTATGTACTAATTCGTCAGGTGAGACAGTTGAGTGACGAAGCCACCAGAAAAATTCCTGCCGCCGCCCTCACCGCCTATGCTGGAAGTGAAGAGTATGAAAAAGCTGTAGCAGCAGGATTCCAAATCCACCTTGCTAAACCTGTTGAACCCCCTCAGTTGTTATCTGTGGTTGCTACTTTGGCGGGGAAAATTCCTAATTCGTAAAAGCCATACCGTCACACTTATCGCCTACCTATACTTGCAATTCAAATCCAGGTAATATATCTTCTCCAAAAATAATCGCTGGCATTTGAATAACTTCTACAGCTTTCAAATGTCGGTAAATTTCCACTTGCTTATCTTGAGGATTAATTAGCCAACCCAAACGCAAACCATTTTCTATGTATTCCTGCATTTTCGCTTGGATAGGTGCAAGCCGGTCTGTCTCGGAACGCAGTTCAATTGCAAAATCAGGTACAAGTGGTGGAAATTTTTTTCGCTGTTCTAGTGTTAAAGCTTCCCAGCGTTCTAACTTTACCCAAGCCGCATCAGGGGAACGTTTTGCACCATTCGGAAGTATAAAGATAGTTGAAGAACTAAAAACTTTACCTAATTTAGCTTGACGATTCCAATTGTTCAAGTCTGTAATTAGGTCTGCTTCTCGATTTCCGCTTTCTCCTCCGACTGGTGGCATAATTATTAATTCTCCGGCTGCATTCATTTCCAGGCTTAAATCGCTATTGGCAATACACAATTGATAAAATTGCTCATCAGTTAAATGAGCAATCGGTTCTAGATTAAGCACAACAGTATTCATCGAACCTTTCCTCGTGCCTTTGTTGCTAATATCAGTTACCTGTATTCAAAAGTTTAGCAGGAGTGAACTACCTACACTGACCTTTCGGTACAGTATAGGCTTCCCAATTCATCAGGGATTACCTCGACCTTCGTAGATTTTTTACCTGACTTTTCACGGTATCTGGAAAACCCCTCTCCAAACCTCTCCCCTGCAAGGCTACCGTGTACACACAAGTCTGATCACCTTGTCCCACATCGTTTTGATCCCCCCTAACCCCCCTTAAAAAGGGGGGAACAAGAATCAAAGTCCCCCTTTTTAAGGGGGATTTAGGGGGATCAAACCACATTTTGCACTCAGCACAAAGATGTGTGTACACCGTAGCCCCTGCAAGGAGAGAGGCTTTGATTGCTCCCCCTTCCCTACCAGGGAAGGGGGCTGGGGGGTTAGGTTTGGCGTTGACTTTTCCACATGACGTGAAAAGTCAGATTTTTTACGTCCCGAAGACGTTGGTCTATACCTTCTAAAACTTTTCAAACATCCGCTTATACCCCTACACAGCTAATCAAAATTAAAAACTACTTGAAAAGCGATAATTTGGCTGCCATTCTAAATAAAGAATACAGAAAATTAACCACAATAAACCTGCGGCATATCCAGCTAAAACATCAGTAGGCCAATGTACTCCCAAATAGAGTCTACTAAAACCTACTGCCAAAATTATCGCTGTGGTTGAACCTAAAATTTGCTTGCGCCATTGCGGAAATTGCTTCGCCAAAATATAGCCAATGCAGCCATAAATTGCTGTCGAAACCATTGCATGACCACTAGGAAAACTATAGTGAACTGCATTGACAATATAATTCCAAAGTGTCGGACGCGCCCTTCTAAAAATTTCTTTAAATAGCACATTTAAACCCACTGCACCTACTGTTGCTATAGCCAAAGTAGTTGCTTCCCGGCGGCGTTGATTCTGCCAGAGATTAATTCCTAATGCTGAACAAATTGACAGAAAAATTACTGGCTCACCCAACATAGTTATCCCCTTCATGATGTTATCCAGCAGGGGATTATGCAGGTTTTGCAGCCCTAGCAAAATGCTTTCATCTAAACCGTTTTTGTATAAGATTCCACTGCTTAAAACTAGGGTGGTAGCAGCCGCAGATCCGATAATCAGTTGACTGTTGAGGTTGTCTAATCGTGGCTGCATCGGCATAGTTGCCAACTGTATTGGTGCTGCAACTGTCGTTATCGATAGATTTTTAGGGAATTTTCTATAATCTAAAACAATATCTTGGAGTCGGGAAGCGATCGCGCTATGCCTAAAATCAGGGCTAAAAATCACCAGTACATTGCCTGTTAAATGGTTAGCACGTACTTGGTCAATGTTTTTCTCTTCTAATAGCCGAGACTCAATGTATCTTCCCATAAATTCTGAAAGATGCAGTCCTGTTACCTTGAATCTGGCTCTACCTTTGACAGATGTATGTATTGCCTGAATCAAACCATGCTCATGCGAGAGATTATTCTCATGCCCGTTCATCGTCCCAGAAGTCCATTTTGAATTATAAGTATATTTTAGAGCAGCGATTCATCGCGTCTCCCAAGACCAATTTCTTGCACCAATCACTTTCACTGCACCGTCTTTTAGTATAGGCGATCAGCTACGCTGGGCGGTTACGCCATCGCGCAAATACTCAAAAACCTCCCCAGAACAGAAAATTTTAAATGTTTTTTGGTAAATATTAAAGTCTCAAAACATCACGACACAACGAACTATACTCTGTTAAAATGCAGAATTGCGGCATTCGCTTTCAGTCTTGGCGTTTACTGCCCATCTAGCCTTGCAAATCATCCGTCCGCCTCAAACTGATGCCGCCACTGGCGACAGGCCGATGTTAATTCTGGAGTTTTATGTCTTTTTCTCATCTCGGCTTGTCCAAAGAAATTATCCGTGCCGTCACCGAACGGGGTTACACTAAACCCACGCCAATCCAGATACAGGCGATTCCTGCCGTCTTGTCGGGGCATGATTTGCTAGCTGGCGCACAAACGGGGACTGGAAAGACTGCCAGCTTCACGCTGCCGCTTCTGCATCGATTGTCTGCCGACAGTAGCGTCAATCATATATCTAATGCACACTCACCGATCCGGGCGTTGATTCTCACCCCGACGCGTGAACTTGCCGCACAGGTAGAGTTAAGCGTGCGTGAGTACGGCAAGTACCTAAATTTGCAGACGATGGCAATGTTTGGCGGGGTCAGCATTAATCCGCAAAAACGGCTTTTGAAGGGTCGTGTGGATATTCTCGTTTCTACACCAGGACGACTACTAGATCATGTGCAGCAAGGTACGATAAATCTGTCACATATTGAGATATTGGTGCTGGATGAAGCAGACCGGATGTTGGACATGGGTTTTATTCGTGATATCCGGCGCATTCTCTCGCTGCTGCCCAAACAGCGACAAAACTTGCTATTCTTCGCCACTTTCTCGGAAAAAATCAAGGCGCTCGCCACCGGGCTACTTAATCAACCGAAGATGATTGAGGTAGCACGCCGCAACGTTACCGCCGACACAGTGGCACAGAAAATCTACAAAGTAGAGCGTGACAGGAAACGTCAATTACTAGCGCACCTGATTCGGCAAGACAACTGGTATCAAGTGTTGGTGTTCACTCGTACTAAATATGGTGCTGACCGTCTGGTTAAGGAGTTAGGCCAAGAGCGTATTCAAGCACTAGCCATTCACGGTAATAAGAGCCAGTCGGCGCGTACCCACGCTCTGGCGAAGTTCAAAAACGGCACTTTACAGGTATTGGTCGCAACGGACATTGCCGCGCGAGGTCTGGACATCAGCGAACTACCCCATGTGGTCAATTTCGATCTGCCCAATGTACCAGAAGATTATGTTCATCGCATTGGTCGCACTGGTCGTGCTGGTGCATCAGGTGAAGCTGTATCGCTGGTATGTGTCGATGAATACCAGTTGTTGGCAGATATCGAGAAACTAATTGAACAGCGATTACCTGTTGGAGTGGTTGCTGGCTTGGGAGCAAATTCCCACACCAAGACCGAACCAATTCTAGATGAACGCAAGCACAGACCTCAAGGTAGTAAACGTCCGGTTCGCTCTACAGCTAAAAAATCGTCACAGCGCACCATAACAGGTGGCCAAAAGTCTGATGCTCGTCCTATTAAAAAATAGAACTGAGTCGCGACTGTCTTCAAAGTCAAACAATTTTAGATTTTAAATTTGCATAGCGCAGCGTCTGTCTAAGACACGCTCCGCAAACGTAGAGAGCGTCTTTTAGATTTATTTTGCCCACAAAGAGAGGGGGCTTCAGTCGAAAAACCAGTCTAAAATCCAAAATCCGTCTTGAAAAGTTTCCTACGGCGGGAAACCCGCCTACAGAACTTTCCGCAAAATCTAAAATTGGTAGGGTCAAGCGATCGCCTTGTATCCTAGAAGAAGTGGTAGTGCTGTGTCAAGTTAGTTTTGATGGTTTGTAGTAAGGACTTTAGTCATGATTTTTCTAAGGACTAAAGTCTTTACTACAAACTTGCTTATCCATCAATTCAAACTTGATGAACTAGTAGACCTAATAATATTTTTTTTTCTCCCCCTGCTCCCTGCCCCCTGCCCCCTGCCTCAAACAGACCGCAATAAGATTGTAAAAATAGTACCCTTGGGATGATTATCTTCAACAGTAATAGTACCGCAATGTGCCTCAATTGCCATTTTGCAAAAAGCTAATCCTAAACCAATTTGTGAAGTTTCTTGCATCCGCGTGCCAATCTCATATTTCTCAAAAATGCTTTGTCGTAAGTTATGAGCAACTCCCGAACCGGAATCAAGGACTTGCAATTTAGCTCCTGCTGTTAAATACTCTGCTTTCAGGGTAACTTGAGAGTGTGACGGGGAAAACTTAATCGCATTGGAGAGTAAATTATCCAGGATGCGGCGAAAGATGGGTGCATCGGCTTTGATAATGCCACCAGGATGGGGTAATTCATTGACGAGGCGAAGGTTTTTTTGGAGAGCGATCGCCTCAACATCTGCTAAGGCGGAAATGCAAAGCGCACGCAGGTCTAATTCTGTATAGTTAAGAACCATTTTGCCAGATTCTAACTTGGCCATGATGAGCAAGCTATCAATCAATGATTCCATTTGTTGGGATGCGATGCTTATTTGATCTAACTTTCGTTGTTGCTGTAAAAACGACAAATCTGGCAACCGGAGAATCTCATTGGAGAGTACAATGCTGGTAAGCGGGTTTCGCAGGTCATGGACAATCATATTGACCATATCTTCTCGTAGACATAGCAAGGTCTGTAATTTATCGTACTGCTGCTTGATCCGCAACATGGAATGAACTCTAGCTCTTAACTCCACACCGTTTACCGGCTTAGTAATAAAGTCATCAGCCCCTGCGGCTACACACCTTGCCAGGTCTTCTTTAGCGGTTAATGCTGTCACCATAATAATAGGTAGTGTTTGCCATTGCGGATCAGATTTGATCCGTCGGCATACTTCCATGCCATCTAGATCAGGCATCATCACATCTAACAAAATTACATCAGGCTGAAAAGTATGCAGGCGATCAATGGCTTGTTGACCAGTAGAAGCATAATGTAGTTGGTAGTTTTCACTATCTAATAACGCTTCAACAACATCAAAGTTATCCGGTTCATCATCAATTACCAAAATAGAGGGTTGATTAGTCATTGAAAATTTCCACTACCTCGTTAAAAGTTGTTGAATGGTCACTATCAGCTGTTTGAGTTTTACAGGTTTGGTCAAATATTCGTTAGCACCGGCAGCTAGACAAGTTTCGCGATCGCCAGGCATGGCTAGTGCTGTTAATGCAATTATAGGAATATGCTGAAATTGTGGCTGCTCACGGATACGCCGTATAGCTTCCAATCCATCCATTATAGGCATTTGAATGTCCATCACAATTAAGTCGGGATGTTGGAGATGAACCTGGTCAATGGCTTGTTGGCCATTGTTAGCGATCGCCAGACGATATCCTCGACTTTCAAGATAGCCGGACATTGTGTCGATGTTGGCTTGATGATCTTCTGCTAGCAAAATCACAGGATGCTCCAAAGTTGGTTTCGCTACTATATCCATCACGAGCAAATCACTACAGACGTGCTTGGGCAATGAAGCTATTACCTGGTTTATAGGAATATGATCGCTGGTTATATAGGGAATACGGAGAGTAAAACAACTTCCTTGTCTGACTTGACTGGTGACACAGACCGTTCCGCGATGTAAGGCAGCAATTCGTTTTACCAGTGCCAAACCTAGACCTGTACCGTTGTATTGGCGATTAAGGTTGCTGTCCAGTTGCATAAAAGGTTGAAATAGCTTGCTGATGTCTTGAGGGAGGATACCGATGCCGGTGTCAGTGATTGAGAAGCAGATGTGAGGGGATTGGGGATTGGGGACAGAGGGAGATAAGGAAAACCTACCCTTTGGAAACGGTGAAGCGGTACTGCCCCCCTGCCCCTCTACCCCTTCGAGCCAAACCTTAAGCGTCACCGTTCCTCCATTTGGGGTGAACTTGACGGCGTTGCTCAGTAGGTTAATGAGTCCCTGACGCAAACGGAGATTGTCTGCTTGGATACTGCCAAGATGATCAGGAATCTCAGTTATGAGGCGAATATTTTTTTTCCATGCCATCTGTTTGATCAAGGCCAAACTGTCATGACAAAGGTTTTTAATCGCCACGTCACTCAGTTGTAGTTCCAGTTTGCCTGATTCAATTTTGGATAAGTCGAGGATGTCATTGATTAGTTCTAGGAGGTGTCTACCACTGCGTTCGATGGTGGCGATCGCTTTTGCTTGCTGTTCATTAATCGCACCGAACACATTTTCTTGAAACCCCTCAGACATACCTAAAATTGCATTGAGTGGTGTTCGCAATTCATGGCTCATATTAGCTAAAAATTCATCTTTGAGGCGAGTGGCGCGGGCCAGTTCGGTGTTGGCATTGGCTAATTGCTCATTCGTCTGCCTCAATTGTGCTTCTGCGTGTTTGCGCTCGGTGATATCTTCGTAAGACCCTAAGACGCCAATCACCTCACCTGTGCTGTTAGTCAGGGGAACTTTGCTTGTCCTGACCCATATATACGAACCATCCTGGTGTCCCATTGGTTCTTCGTAACCGAGTTTGGAAGTTCCCGTAGCGATCACAGTTTTATCGTCTGCACGATAATTATCTGCTTGTTTTTTCCAAGGTAAGTCAAAGTCTGTCTTGCCGATAACCGCATCGGGATGTGATAGTTGGGCATCGCTGGCAAATGCGGGATTACAACCTACATAAGTTAACTGGCAATCTTTCCAAAAGACACGTTGGGGAATGGTATCTAGTACCAATTGCAGCATTGTGCGTGATTCATGCAATTCTTGTTCAGCTTTCTTGCGATTACTGATGTCAGTTACCCGCACTAAATTCATGGTATGACCAGCGATAGAAATGGGCTTGGCAGCAATGTTTCCCCAAAAAAAATTGCCTTGACAAGTCACATATTCAATTTCTTGACTCCAAAACCCCTCAGTCTCAATTTGTGCAACGATGGCAAGCATTTCATCTGGAGAGAATTGACGACGCTGGAGTGAATGCCCTTCAATCCCCAGTAGTTCTGCTTTGTTATCAGCTTCAAATAATTCTACTGCTCGTCGATTACAATCCTGAGTGATTAGTGATACTGGATCAACCAGAAACAAAGCATCGGCAGATTCGTTGAAAATTACCTCCCGCAAATCCCTGTTACGGATCAGTTCTTGTTCAGCTTGTTTGCGCTCGGTAATATCTAAGATAATGCCGATTAACTGTAATGGCTGACCATCGGTATCAAGTATGACTTCGCCTCGTGAAAATAAATAACGTAAACTTTGATCTGGGCGATAAAAACGATACTCTAGCTCATAACATAGGCCCAAGGCGATCGCTTCTTCTACCACAAGGTCGCGTTGCTTGCGATCATCTGGATGTATACCCTGGAGCATCTCATCATAGCTGGGCATACCAGACTCAGGATTACGCCCAAAAATGTAAAAGACTTCTTCTGACCAGATTACTTCTTGGGTTTGTAAATTCATCTCCCAACTACCTAAATGAGCAATCCTTTGGGCAGCAGCGAGGTTAGCTGCATTTTTGCTGAGTTGGGCTTCAATCTGTTTTTGGTGGGTGATATCTTGGGTAATACCGACACCGCCAATTATCTCTCCTGCTGAATTGCATAAGGGCTTAACCGATAGAGATACGGGAAAACGTGAGCCGTCTTTACGAATAAACGTCCACTCATCCTGACTGCTACCTAACTGATTTTTGAGGATTAATTCTCCACTAGGGGCAATTTCCCTGCCCAGTTCTTGTGAGAGTGCTTGTGCTTGTGCCTTGAGTTCCTCCGGGTCGTGAAAGATGAGTGGAGTTACTTGACCCACCACTTCCTCGGCTGTATAACCCAACATTTTCTGGGCAGCAGTGTTAAAGGTTTGAATTATACCTTGAGAGTTGGTAGAAATGATTGCATAATCGGTGCATTCTAGGATGGCTTGTTGCAGATTGATCAGGTCAAAAAACTGAGCTTCTGCCTGTTTAAGAGTGGTAATATCTGTTTCTGAACCACTCATACGTGTGACGTTGCCTGCTTCATCCCACAGTGCTTGACCCCGGTCTAATACCCACAGGTAAGAACCATCTTTGCATTGCGCTCGATATTCTTCTTGGAAGAATAGAGTTTTGTGGGCAAAATAGTCAGCCACTGCCATCATGACGCGATCGCGATCGTCGGGATGTATGCGGCTGAACCATTCTTCTAAGCCGGAGCTAATTTCATCCTCCAGGAAGCCCCGCATTTGTTTCCAGCGTGCCGAGAAGAACACCTGATTAGTTTTGACATTCCAGTCCCAAATCCCATCATTGCTGCCGCGTAGTGCTAAATGCCAGCGTTCTTGACTTTCCCGGAGATTTTTCTCGGTGCGTTTGCGTTCTCTCAGTTGTGTATGCGCTATCTCGTAAGCACTTGCTTGTTGAATGGCGATCGCTATTTGTAATGCTAGTTGATCTAATAATTCTAGTTCTACTGATTGCCACTGACGTGGTGCAGTACATTGGTGAGCAATTAATAACCCCCATAAGCGATTTCTCACCACAATTGGCACGACTAAATTAGCTTTGACTTCAAATTGTGCCAACAGATGCACATGACAGTCTGTTAAGTCAGCTTGATCAATATGATTGATTGCCCGTGTTTTTCCTAGGCGATATTCTGCTCTCGTTCCCTGTTGAAAATAGGTATCCTGAATCTGTTTCCCTAAACTTACTGTCCAACCTGGCAGCACTGACTCCGCCACTACAGTACCGCTCATATCTGAGTCAAATTGATAGACAACTACCCTATCTGTCTGTAAAAACTGGCGCACTTCTTTTGCTGTAACAGCTAAAATCTCTTTTAAATTCCGTGATTGAAGAATCCGTAAAGCGATCGCACTAATAAGTTGTTTTTGTTCCCGACTTTGTTCTAATTGCCAATGCAGATGCCTCTGTTCCACTGCATCATGAATTGCCTTTTGTAGAGTTGCCGGTGTCAGTTTGCTTTTGACTAAATAGTCTTGTGCGCCGCTTTTCATCGCCCGAACTGCGATCGCTGCATTATCCTCTTCTGTCAACAGGATAATCGCAGTTTGTGTATGACTCACAAGTTTCCTAAATTCTTCCAAAAACTCCAGTCCATTTCCATCGGGCAACCTAAAATTTAGCAAAATAATATCTGATATCCCCTGCTGACACCATGCCATTGCCTGTGTTGCCGTTTCAAATTCCAAAATACGATAGTTATATAGGCTATCCTCCTGCAAAAACTGACGAAATATTACCCGCTCTTCGATGCAATTATCAATCAACAGAATGGTTAGGCAGGAGGGATGACTCATAACTAGGTTGTAATATTCCTCCCAACTAGACATACTAGTTGGTGAAATGTTAATAGTGTGTTTACTCTTGGTGCTGTTTTACAAAATCCCCTACTAGAGTTGAGTCTGTAGTTGTGGATTTTTGAGTTGCTGTTATCCACTTACAGATAAAAGCGCAAACATCAACTATTTTAGCCTGCATCCTATAAAATGTTTAATTGTTCTCACCACCAAGGTTAATGCTGTCTTCGTTTCCCTTGTTCTATGCCAAAAAAATATTAATAATTCCATTTTATGTGGAGTGTTTCACTACGATTCCAGCAACTTTGTTATTATTGATTAATAGATTTAACTAGTCAAATATCGTAAAAATAGATAATCAGCAAATACCTAGGTATTTTTATATCCAATGAGAGATGGTTTTCTTTTTTAAAATGTGAATAATCCCAAGTCTTCAAATAACACAGGAAAAAAGGCTGCGAAATTTAATACAAATATATTTAAATAATCTGAGAATGAGTGAACATCGTTTGAGCAAAATTGTGATTGAACGTCCTCGACATGGGATGAGAATTAGCCTCAAAAAGCTGACAGGGTTCAAAAAGCAATTACACAAACTGACTGAGGAAGCGAGTCAAGATGGATTGTTAAATCCCTACCTGATTAAAGCAACAAACAGAACGAAGTATCTTTCAGACCATCTCGGCCCTCTACGTCGGTTTTTGCGATCGCAAGTCGGACAACCGTGGAATGATGTTTACAGCGAACTGTGTAAAAAATTAGATCCCAACACAATGACAGGACAGCACGTTCTGGCTCATGTGTGGGACTATGTTGAACGTCATGTAGAAATAATTGATACTAATCTTTACAGCCAGCCTTATCGGGGCTACCGTATTCAGTTAAATGCCAGCCATTACGATCGCTTCTATATTCATCCTCAAACTGGCATTCTCTGTGCAGCCGATAAATTGCCTCGCAAGCGAAAACGAAGGCAGAAGCAAAGAAAATTTCATCATTGTTAATAGTGCTGAATACTCTTATTACTCAGCACGCAGCACTTTTTACTGTGAAAATAGCTGTGCGTTTAATGCTTTCGTGATGCGATCGCTAGAAAATTCTAAGTGAGCTAAAGTATAAGTATCCAGTTTTTCCCCAAATTGTTTTACCTGAGTATTAATAGCGTTTTGCAGTTGGCGTAATTCATACCAAGCCAGTGTTCTGCCATCTTCAGGTACATCATATTGATGTAAGACCATTTCTAGCAAAATATTCAGATGTTCTTGTTGCAAGGAACGCCGAATGCTCGAAATTGCCTGTGGTTTCCCAGAAGCTAAAACTTCTGTCCAAATGCCTTGTTGCAAGGTGTCGAATAATTCCGGGATGGAAAGTGCTTGCCCAACTAAAGTTTTGAGTTCTAGATCCCGTAAACGATGCAGACGTTCACCGTCAAATAGCGATCGCAATATTCCCCTTTGATAACTTAAAATACTTTCATGAATGGGATAGTCAAGGCGGTTATTGGGCGCAAAGCTTCCCCAGTGTTGCCAGCGCGATGGTGCTAGCTGATTCAGCAATTGTGGCGAGAAACTAAAAGCATCCTCAGCAAACACATACTCCTGTAACTTCGCCAATGCTTGCCGTTGTTTCAGCCGTGGAACTGGTACAAATGCCCAAGAACTATCATCACTAGCATGAACACGGCGAAACGATTCTCCACCAATATATTGAGAAAGTAAGTTGGCGTTACGAAAATAATATTTCAAGACTCGATTAAATAAGACGCGCAGATTACTATAGCTTTCTCCCCGTGGTAAATCATGCTCATCCAGGCGTTGCCACATCACACGGGCATTATCCATTTGCCACTGGGAATAAACTAGTACATCACTGCTCATATCCCAAACATTAGCTAGAGGATTGATATCCCAGATATCTTCATCAGTTGCATAAGATAACTCTGGTTGCGGTGATGCCAAGGCAATCTGCTGCAAAAAACTCTTTTCTGCTTCTGGATTGATCATCTCACCGACGGCGTGAGGACTGTTTTTATAACCGTACTCAATTGCCCATTCATCGTAAGGGCCAATCACACTGGGGAAATATTCACCTTGCTTGACTCCCTGGGGTGCGATATTCACCGGTAGATAGTCCATCACCGAACCCACTAAACCTTTAGTGTGAGTGATTTCAATGTTATTTAATTCTTCCGGCGTTAACATGGTGCTACCGTGAAAGTTGTGACGCAAACCGAGAGTGTGTCCGACTTCGTGGGCAACGAGATAACGCAAATATTGATGTACATACTCCTGCATCGCCTCACTACTGGGTTGAGTATTTTGCAACAGCGATAACGCCAATGCTCCCATAGCAGCTTGCTCTGAAGTATGTTGGCTATAGCAAGATTCAAAGGGTCTAGGGGTGTAGGGGTGTAGGGGTATAGGGGAAGAAATGTGATTAATTTTATGCTTCTGGCTTGTATATCCTGTCTCTTGGGGACTTTCAGAAAATAAATTATTCAATTTACTCGATTCATATTTTCTGTATCTCCCCTGCCCCCTGCTCCCTGCCCCCTTGCCTACAGAGTGATAGGTGAAAGTCCCTTGACATAGGTTATTGTCTTCCATCAGTGAGCGATATTCTTGCTGAACCGATCGCACCATGTTGGCATCGATGATAATATCTGCATCTAAGATTTCGCCGGTGAGGGGGTTAATTCGTACTGGCCCTTTGGCAAAACCTGCATCTAGAGAATTAAACCAGCGAATGGTGTTGTAGCGGACATCCCCTGGTTGCCAGTCAGCATCATCTGGCATTTGTTGCACTGCGATCGCATTTTCAAATCCTGCTTTGGTAAATGCTTTATTCCACATCAGCACACCTTCACGAATCGCCTCACGATACTGCGGCGGTACAGCATTCTCAATCCAAAACACAATTTGCTGTTTGGGTGGTGATAAGGGTACGTTCGAGTCGGATGGTTCGAGATGCCAACGGTTGACATAACGTACAAAGGGTTCTTGGCTGTGATTGTTCGAGAAGTCTTGGAAGGCAGTAATAAAATATCCCACTCGGTCATCAGCTAACCGGGGAATATAACCGTTGTGTTCTTGAAGTTGAGAAAAACTGTAGTGTACCTTCAAGGTAAGGGAGCGACTATCGGGTAAAGTGACTAAATCTGCTCCTTCTGGCGATGAAAAACCATAAATTCCATCAATTTCTACGTTTTCTGGGAAGCTTTTAACATCACCAAAATAAGATTTGCTTCTTTCTAGCCGATAATCAGCCCGTAAAGAGTATTTTAAGAGGGGAGTTAATCCAGGAAAATCCTGCATCAGCAGCTCGTCCAGATTAATCAGAATATTTTTACTGCGCGGATCAATACTTGCTATTTCCAGTGAATAAAGAACTGAGTCGCTAAATGAACGAGCTAGCGATCGCTTTTCTGCTTCACTTGATTCTGTACGGAATTTAACATTACGCACAACAAAGTGCAAATTATTGTTAACTCGGCAAAAATAAAACAGGTAATCAGCAAGCGGTAATCCGCTATAAATCCCCGCCTCACCAATACCCGATTCTAATGTCACTGTAGCTAAATAATTCTTATTTAGTTGTTCTGGCTGAATTTCTAAGTAAATTTCCCCAGAATTCTCCCGACTATAAAGTGTGAAAAGTCCCTCTAATTTGTTTTTTCCTTTAAATAGCTCTCGAAATTGCCAAAAATCTTCTTTTCTACTCTCCCCAAGATTATTGTCAGCAATTGCTAATTTTTCCCCTATCGAGACTGCGGTTAATTGCTGAACATCAGGATTTGCAAGCTGGTCGGCTCTGGCATAATTGGTATTTAGTAATAAGTTATACAATAAAAAAGCCAAGATTACTACTTTAGTTATCCAGTATTTCATTCTTTAGTTTTCTGCCTGAAGCGATTCTCTTGTTGAGGACAAAATCGATAGCTATTCCGTGATTTTTAATTTATAAAATAAAATTCAATATTTAGCAATATTTACTTCTTCAGGTAGATACTTTATTGAACTAAAGATAGATGTTTTTACTTCAGGTAAATTTTAGAGATTCGGTATAAATTATCTGTAGCGAATTATAACGTAACTAAGCGAGTATATAAGTTATCGCCTTTTCAAACACGAAACACAAAGCTTTCATTAAATTTCTACATTTAAAAATAAAATTCAACATTAGGCATATCCAGAAATGAAATATATGTTATCCGGAAACATCAGAGAGACGTAGCATTGCTACGCCTCTAAATTCTTCTTCGGAGATGTCTAGCATTCATCGTGAGTGTGATTAGATTGTATTGATGTAAGATCCCTCCTTGGTATCGATAAACATTGATTGAAATTGGTGATTATGTGTCTTCTTTAAAACTGGCATTTCTTGCCAGCATTGTCGGCAGAAAAAATAGACTTCATGACTACGGATATGCCGTAAAAGTCTGTGAGAGCAACAGGGACAAGTATTCATTATTTTTTAAGTTTATAAAAATGTAATTTCAAAACAAAATCTATAGTTATGTAACAAATTTATTAGTTACTTAACTGTTTTAATAATTAAGTTTTTCATAAATAATATCTTCAGTAAAAACACCTAAAATTGGTATTAAGTTATATTAAAGAAATCATTTATAAGTAGACTCGCTTACATGAATACCGCTTAATTGAATTTGGGGATCAATATTTAGAGCATTGAGATCAGAAAAAACCTCAAGTATTCAATTGAGAACCCTAGAAGATAAATATTTTGCATGAGTAGTATTGCGTAGTTTGTTACAGTCTAATCAGGCAGTTTATCTGAAAAAATTGCGCAGCCAAATATGAACATAGGTATTGGGCAGAAACAAATCAAAAGATTCTTTGTTGTTTCCTTAGCTTCCCCTGCACCCCTTGCACCCCGGCTTCTTCTGACTCCCCATTCGCTAAAATGCAGCGATCGCACCAAAATATGGATCGCATTCTGAAGTATCTTAATTCTGAGGCATGAGTCAAAAATTCAGAAACTGCAATATCAATGTGTCAACTGCTGGGAATGAATTGCAATGTGCCAACCGATATCTGCTTTTCCTTTGAAGGGTTTTCCGCACGGGGAGGAAGAACAGATCATCATAGTGATGGTTGGGGGATTGCCTTCTTTGAAGGTAAAGGATGTCGAATATTTTTAGATGCTAAACCCTCTATTAATTCTGCGATCGCAGAATTGGTGAGGCGTTATCCCATCCACTCTACCCATGTGATCGCTCATATTCGTAAGGCTACCCAAGGGGAAGTCGCCTTACAAAATTGTCATCCGTTTCGCCGGGAACTCTGGGGACGGTATTGGGTATTTGCTCATAACGGCAATTTGCCAGATTTTGATCCAGAACATCAAGGTTTTTATCAGGCTGTGGGTAATACTGATAGTGAAAAAGCCTTTTGCTTAATTCTAGAAACCCTGAGACAAAGCTTTCCTCAAGGTAAACCTCCTTTAGAGCAAATATATTCTGTACTGCAAAAAGTTACAGAAAAATTAGCTAATATAGGTATTTTTAATTACTTACTCTCTGATGGAGAACATTTTTTTACGCACTGTTCAACTAAACTTAGCTACATAGTCCGTCAAGCACCCTTTGCGGCGGCTCACTTAATAGACCAAGATATGACTGTAGATTTTAGGGAATTGACCACATTCAGCGATCGCGTTGCCGTCATCGCTACTACCCCCCTCACAGATAACGAGGTTTGGACACCAATCAAACCGGGAGAATTGTTAGTATTTCAAGATGGATTGCCATTACCACATTTCTAGCATTAGTCAAGACTAAGAAGAAGCCGCTAGTACCGCCAGGCGGAAGTCAACCCCTGCGGGGAATTAAAAATTAAAAATTGAAGACCCCTCGGATAAATCCAGGGGCTTGAATTAATGTTGCTTTGCACTTTTTCGTGTCCATAAATAAATTTAGGGGCTTGTATCCTTATTTTCTTTGGTCAAAAGTCAAAAGAATTGTATTCCGGGCTTTTGCGCTACATAACCTTGATAAGCTAATCGTCATTTAAATTGCACCATTTTCATAATCATCAAAGCTGCAAACCCTCGCCCTTGCTCCCTGCCCCCCTGCGGCCTCAATGCTTACTCCAGGAGATTGTCGAACGGAGAACCCGCATTAAAGATTTGGCATAATTAATGGCTGGAGATGGGGAAACTCTTGGTAGTAGCTAATCTTAACTTTCATTACATCACTTATTAACCATCTACTGGATGCAGACAATCGGCTTCTATGTCATCCTATAAAAGGAGAGTTAATTCGGTGAGCATCTTTGTTTTTAGTATTGACAGGTTTTTCCCTTTTGGTCTTGACAGGTTTTTCTCCGAAATTTAAATCTCTACACAGTAATAATTTTGGAGATCATCGATGTCAATTTATGTAGGCAACCTCTCTTACGAAGTTACCCAAGATACCTTGAGTGCTGTTTTTGCAGAATATGGTACTGTAAAGCGGGTTCAAGTACCCACTGACCGTGAAACAGGCCGTCCACGCGGTTTTGCTTTTGTGGAAATGGGAACTGAAGCTGAAGAAACAGCCGCCATTGAAGCCCTTGATGGTGCTGAATGGATGGGTCGTGACCTCAAAGTCAACAAAGCCAAGCCCAAAGAAGACAGAGGTTCATTTGGTGGTGGAAATCGTGGGGGAGGATATGGTGGAGGTGGTGGTGGACGTAACCGCTACTAAGTTTTGAAAGCTGAAATTTTTCTAGCGAATTTTCAGGTTATATCAAAAGTCTGAATTGTTTTGCACTTTAGCCAACTGGACGGCTTACCATGATAAGCCATTAATTAAGCCAATTTAGGAGGAGGGATAATGACCCAAATAGTGGTAGGCGATAATGAACACATTGAATCAGCCTTACGTCGATTTAAGCGAGAAGTTTCCAAGGCGGGGATTTTTCAAGATATGAGGAAGCACCGTCACTTTGAAACGCCTATTGAAAAGTCCAAGCGCAAGAAAATTGCCTTGCACAAGCAGAGTAAAAGACGTTTCCGCTCTTAAGCAGTGATATAAATATCAAAAAACCCTCATAAAAAATTATGAGGGTTTTTTTATCTCTACTCAGCATTCAGCACCAGCTAAACGCCGCGCTACCGCTCTAAGCGCAGCTATGCCCGCAGGGCTTTACAGCACTCACAACTCACAACATCGGTCGATTGTTGATTGGAGTTCTTTTAAATGCACTGGTTTAGCTAGATACTCATTAGCCCCTGCTGCCAAACATTTCTCGCGATCGCCAGGCATGGCTAAGGCTGTCAGGGCAATAATGGGGACTTGGGCTAGTTCTAATACATTGCGGATCAGTCCTATGGCTTCTAGTCCGTCAATTCCGGGCATCTGGATATCCATCAAAATTACATCGGGTTTGTACTCTTGTGCAAGGTTAATTGCCTCCTCGCCATTTTTGGCCACAATTACCTGATACCCCCGCACAGTTAGGTAGGCAGAAAAGGTATCGATGTTGGCTTGATTATCTTCTGCTAGCAGAATCTGCAATTGTTTTGGTACACAACTAGTTAATAGGGTAGATTGTCTCTCCTCAGAAGTTGTTTTTGGCGGTAATGCTTGGAGCTTTTTCCTATCTGGTATTTCAAAATAAGGTAAGGTGACAGTGAAACAACTTCCCTCTCTCTCCTTACTTACCAGATCAATACTGCCATTTTGCAGTTCTACCAAGCGGCTAACCAATGCCAATCCTAAACCTGTGCCAGCATACTGACGATTCAGGCTGCTATCCATTTGCACAAAAGATTGGAACAACTTGGGTATATCTGCTTGAGCAATGCCAATACCGGTATCGTTGACAGAGAATTTGATCTTAGGGGACTGGGGATTAGGGATTAGGGGTTCGGGAACTTGGGATCTTGGGGTAATGGGGATTTGGCATGAGTCATTCCCCCCTGTCTTCTCTGTCTCCTCCAGCCAAACCTTGAGTGTCACCGAGCCTCCTGATGGAGTGAATTTGACAGCATTACTCAACAGGTTAATGAGTATTTGGCGAGTCCGCAGTTCGTCTAAGGCAATTTCATCAGGATCGCAGGGAATGTCTATATTTAGTTCAATATTTTTGCTATCAGCTATTTGCTTGACAAAACTCATACTAGAATTGCACAAGTTTTTAATAGAGACTGGCTCAATCTGCAATTCCACTTTGCCAGACTCAATTTTTGTCAGATCCAAGATGTCATTAATCAAAGCCAGTAGATGTTCACCGCTACTTTCAATTGTGGCGATCGCCTTTTTTTGTCGTGAATTTAATTCCCCAAAAATGTTTTCCTGTAGACCTTCAGACATTCCCAAGATGGCATTGAGGGGTGTCCGTAGTTCATGACTCATGCTAGCCAGGAATTCGCTCTTGGCTTGGTTAGCGGCATCTGCTGCTGTTTTCATATTCTCTGCTTGCTCTAGCAGTTTTGCCTGTTTTACTGCCACACCTAACTGTGTAGCAATTTGAGTGATAAATTCTTTTTCTTTTTTCCGCCAATGACGCGCACCTGAACACTGGTGAATACACAGTAAACCCCAAAGTGTTTCTCCGATAAACAGAGGGGCTATTAGATAGGCTTTAATCTGAAATTTAGTCAGAGTTGCCACATAGCAAGGATGTATTTCTCCTTGGTCGATGTCATCAAGAGCGTAAGATTTTTTGTCAGAGTGATGCGTGACATAGTTACGAAAACAACCATCTTTGATGGGGATATTTATTCCCAAAACATAGCCTGTACGTACATCCTCGGAGATAATTTCGCCTAATGTAAAATCAGAGTCAGGAGCAAAACGAAACACCGCTACACGATCAGCATTCAGCAGTTGGCGGACTTCTTGAGTAGTGGCTTTAAATATCTTGCTTAAGTCCAAAGATTCCCGAATTTTGGTAATTACACCCATCAATGTCTGCTGTTGCTCGGCAAAAATTGATAAATCCTTGGCAAGTTTCTCCGCCAAAGTTCGCTTTTGGTCGGCGATGATAGTTGATTGCTGCAACTCTACTGTGCGAATTTGTACCTGTTGCTCTAAATTGGCATTGAGCATTTGCACTTGATTGTATAGTTGGTACTGTTTGACAGCAGAGGAAAACCGTTCACTCATGGCTTGAGCGAGGCGGATGTCAGCCTCTATCCATGCTTGTGCTTGACCTTTTTTAATTTCCTGCCAGGCCTCAAAGGATTTGCGGGGCGACAATTGGCGTGTGTCGGGTTGATGATAACCTGCCCACAGTAGTGTTTGGTCAACCTCATCTCGAAAAATACTGAGGCTACCCAGCACTTCCTGACCAAAATAAAGAGGCATGATCAGTACACCCCGGATCTGCGTTGCTTCAAATGCAGCAATCAGGGTACGAAACAGAGGTTCTTTGTAGATGTCAGAGATCGCCCAAATATCAGTTTCAGTTTCTAATGTTTGCGGCACTTCCTTGAGAGCATACATTGCCCGCATCCATTGCACTGACCAGGGTTTGCTAGCTCTATTTGCACCAGGTTGGTCATCATTTTTCACTAATACTGAGCTGAGATACTTCTGCCACAGGATATTCTCCTCAATTGGTCTACCACTTGCCCGATCCAGGGGTTCTGGTTGTGTACCGCAGACATAGATTTCAGCCTTCTGAGTAGAATTTTCACTTGATAGATACAAGCGACCACCAGATCCCTGAAAGACCTGAACAACTTCCTCAAGTGCTGCTTGGAGTTGGACTGTGGGTGTGGTGTGGAGTAATGTGGTGACATGGTTGATATGGGCTTCCTGTTTGGCTTGTTCGCGCACACGTTCGAGCAGAATTGATTGGGCGATCGCGATCGACACCTGATCGACAACCGACTGAATAAACAATAATTCTTCTTGGGTAACGATTCGTGGTTCTGAATGATGGGATACCAGCAAACCCCAAAGGTAGTTATTGCTAGGCAAAGATGGTAGTAGAGTTTTACTGGAATTTGTGGCTTCGATGACAATCGGCACTACCACAGAAGATTTTACTCCCATAGCGTTCATGTACTCTCGATGACAAGGATCTATAGGACGATAGCGAATATCTGGAAACTCTAGAGAATTACCTGTTTCTATACAGTCTAATGGGCTGATGCCAATTTGATGTGAGTCAAAATCAATAATTGTGCGTTGACGTGCGCGTAAATAAAGTTCGCGGGCATAAGGTGGAATGTCATCGGCTGGAAAATGCAGGTCTAATAGTGAGGGGAGGCGATCTTCGCAAATTGATTCTGCAATGACTAAACCGTGACCATCTAGTTGAAACTGGTAAATCTTGACTCGATCTGTTCCCAAAAATAACCGAACTTCCGCAACTGTTGCAGACAGGATTTCTTGCAGTTCTAATGATTGTCGAATACGGTTGCTGATGCGATGTAGCATTAACTGCTGCGTCAGATTTACTGATTGTTCCTCAACACTACTTTGATCATCCTCTTCGTTTGCTGGGTTCATAGGGAATATAAATACCGACTATAAAATAATTTGTATAATAGATTAATCTATAGTTTTAAATTATACATTCGATATTTTACATATAAATTTAGTATTGTGAACCACTCACATTGACTTGGAATACCAAGTACAGTGTTGGCTTCTGTACTCACGGGGGAGTGCAGCAACTTGGACTTTGCCTAACAGCACGCTACGCGAACGCCCTAGTTTTGGTCTTACCTTTTTGATAGTTTATGAGAAAACCGAATTGTCACGAAGATGGGATTTTAAATTCAATTTCCATTCAAAATTGAATTGTCCAATGTCCATAATATATAGATATATGCACAAACGCTATTTTCTCAAAACTGGTGCTGCATTAGTTGGCACAGCTTTATTACCACCGATTCTTTTACAGAGGTCAAACATCATGGCAACTTCTAATACTAAGTTTGAAATTACTAAAACTGATGCTGAATGGCGTTCGATTTTATCGCCAGAACAGTTTCGCGTTCTACGTCAACATGGTACGGAACGCGCTTTTACTAGCCCACTCGATAAGCAATATGGTGCGGGTACTTATATCTGTGCCGCTTGTGAACAGCCTTTGTTTAAATCTGACACTAAATTTAACAGTGGTACTGGCTGGCCTAGCTTTTTTGACCCCATCGAAGGTGGAATTGCTACTACTGTAGATCGGTCGTTTTTCATGACGAGAGTGGAAGTACATTGTAGCCGTTGTGGTGGGCATCTAGGCCATGTTTTTGAAGATGGGCCTGCACCCACAGGCCAGCGTTATTGCATGAATGGTGTATCCCTCAAGTTCATTCCCGCTTAAAGTCATCCAAGATATCAGGAAAATAATGTAGAGACGTGGCTACGTCTCTATGAATTATCAATTTCATCCAAAATGATAGGTTTAATGATTTATGATTGATTTTGCGATCGCCTATGCGACTGCCCCCTCAACATATTCTCGCGATAAGTAGCCGTCTTGGTGTACAAAATTTGTGCTGGCTACTTACTTAGATTAATTGCTTATATAACTTTATATAACGTTTTTTCTAAGTTGCTCTCCAAAAGTTGTCTCCTATGTCATGATGGGAGTTGAGAATTAATTCGGTTAACAGCATTTGTTTTTAGTATTGACAGGCTTTTGGCTTTTGGTATTGACAAACTTTTCTCCGAAATATAAATCTCTACACACTTACGATTTCGGAGACAATCTATGTCAGTTTATGTAGGAAATCTTTCTTACGACGTTACAGAAGAAAATCTAAATGCTGTTTTTGCAGAATACGGTTCTGTGAAACGCGTTCAGTTACCCACTGATCGTGAAACAGGCCGTTTACGCGGCTTCGGTTTTGTAGAAATGGGTACAGAAGCTGAAGAAACAGCAGCAATTGATGCACTAAATGGTGCAGAATGGATGGGGCGTGACCTGAAAGTGAATAAGGCTAAACCCAGAGAAGAGAGAGGTTCATTTGGCGGTGGCGGTGGTGGTGGTAATCGTGGTAGCTATGGTAAAAGCAACCGCTACTAAGGTCAACAACTCAGCCATTGGAAGCTAACCGCTTAGTTGAAAAATTAATTTGAGTTAGTAGGGGTTCAGGTGTATTCGCCTGAACCTTTTTTGCATCACATCAAGCTTTGGGCTGTTTCTTTCGTGCAGAGTTAATATTTAAGCGCGTTTTTATTTTTGTGTTTATTTTGGTTACACATTCCTATATAATAAGGATATAAGCTATTGAGCAAGTTAGATATAGCAATATATTTTACTTGCAGAAGGTAAATTTCTTAATTATTTTGAGGCTCAATTGAAAATCAGAGCATTAGATGTCAAAGCTGGCGATCGCATAGTTGCCTACTGCAATAACAAAATGCAAATCTGTAAAGTTAAAAGCATTTCAAACACTGAGCAGATGAACATCACACTTTCAGTATTTACCTCGGAACATTATCGTGGCTGCCTAGTCTCAAGTGTAGTTCGCTTCCGTGATGATGCTTTGGTTGATTTGGTAAGCTAAAAAGACCTACAATTCAGTATTGATTGTAAATCCCAAACAGTATTTGAATTGGTTTTAGTCCCAGTTTAATCTCCTAGCTGGATTTGACTTGATAGCAAGTAAGGTAGGAAAAAATGTTATTACAGGCATACATAACCCCGGTTTTTGCAAAAACCGGGGTTACACAATTTATGTTCATTGAACAGTCTTGCGAGAAATGCAGGCGTGGTTTGTAGAATTCTCAATTTTAACAACGCTGTAACTGTGCCAACAACACCACTATCTCATCCATTGCTTGCCGCAAAACACTTGCAGGTTGTTCAGATTGATTTACCATAATACTGAGAATTATAGGCTCATATTCAGGCGGATTCATATATCCTGAGAGGGAAATTGCACCACTTAATGTACCTGTTTTGGCTTGAAAAATTCCCTCCGCCGGAGTATTACGAAAACGATTACGTAAAGTGCCACTTTTTCCAGCTATAGGTAAAGATGCACGATACAAATTAGCAACTGGGGTTTTCGCTACTCCCTGCAAAGTTTGTACCAATGCTTCAGGGGTAATTAAATTCCGTCGTGATAAACCGGAAGCATCTACCAATCTATAACCTGTGGGGTCAACTCCCAACTGAGTTAAACTTTTTTTGAGAACTTCCAACCCTATATCCGCAGTGTTTTGATTTGCTTGTTTGGATTGTTGAAAAGCTAAAGCTCGCAAAATTGCTTCTGCATAGAGATTATTACTATTTTGGTTAGTTTCCATAACTAACTCCGATAAAGGCGGTGACTGCACAAATGCTAATTCCTGTTGATTATTACTCCTATTAGCAACTAATGTTTGTCCCAAAGCAATTTGTTCTGTTGCTAAAACTGTACGGAAACGCCTTAAGAAGTAATAATTGGGGTCAACGACAGGTAAACTTACTAAATATGGTTTGGAATTAGCTGCTACTTGTCCTTCTATTCGCAGTATTTTACCAGTTAAATCACGGCTAACACTGATGTAACTCGGTTGATTTTCTGCAACTGTCACAGACCGATTAACTAATAACCACTGTCTTGCTTCATTATTATCTGTCCACCCTAACTGCGAAGTTTGACCGACACTTTGGGGTCTTATTTCTAAGCCGAAAACATTTTGATTTAAAATAAAACTATTAACTGGCGCACCATAATCTGACTGTACATCTTCCCATTGCCAAGTAGAGTTTACAATATCACCTTGAATATAACTATCGTCGGCAATTAACTGCTGAATTTGAGTGATCCCCTTCTGTTTTAGCTGTTGGGCGAGTGCTTTTAATTGGGTATCATTAAGGCTGGGATCGCCTCTACCCACAATGCTAAAAATACTATTCTCATTTTGATAAATCGAGGTACGGAAGCGAAAGTTTGCACCCAAATGTTGCAGTGCAGCAGCAGTAGTCAGCAGTTTGGTGTTGGAAGCAGGAATAAAATATTTTTGGCTATCTCGACTATAGAGAGTTTGTACAGATGACAGTGGTTTGACTAAAATTCCCCATCGGACTCGATTAAATAGGGGACGATTAACTATTGCATCTATAGCTGTGCCGATTTGAGCCGAACAAATTGATTTAGTGGTATTTGATGGTGCAGATGGGGCTTGAGCTTGAACGAGTTGCTGAGTTACACAAATATGTGTACTAACCAACAGTAAAACTAAACTAAGATTAAGTTTTTTAGAGATCATTGAGAGGAATAAAAACTACTTGATGATAATAACTTAGGGCAGTAGGGTAGTTGGTCTATAGTTTTCAACAGTTATCAGTTATCAATACTTTTCTCTTCCTTGTTACATCATGATTCAGATATTTGCTTTGCCTGCATTGATAGCTTTATTATTTTCTGTTGCTAACTGCACAGTAAAAAGAGATCCCTCATCTAGCTTACTTTTGACATTAATTGAACCACCGCAATGCCACAATAATCGCTGCACAATTGTTAAACCTAACCCAGCACCATTGATTTCGTCGCTGACTCCTGAACGCACGCGATAAAAGCACTCAAAGATTTTGGGAATTTCACTTTCAGCAATACCAATACCTGTGTCGCGTACTTCTAGTTGGACATATTCGCCATGAAATTTGGCTCTAACCCAGACTTGACCACCGTTGGCAGTAAAATTGATGCTGTTATGTAGTAGATTAATCACTATCTGTTTAAGTCCACCAGTGACGCACCAAACAGCTGGTAGATCAGTGGGTACAGTGTAGGCTAACATGATTCCTTTTTCTTGGGCTAGAGGTTGGTAAGTGCTGACTACCCCAGGGACAATATCTGCAAGTTTGACCAGTTCTAGGGTTGTATTTTCTAAGTTATGCTCTAGTTGGACGAGATCCAGTAGACTTGTAATCAAAATACTCTGGCGATCGCACTGACTATTGAGCATTTGTAAATAACGTTGTCGTTGGTTGGGTTTAATATTGGGTGAATTCAACAACGAGAGGGCTGTTTTAATCTGGGTTAGGGGTGTCCGCAACTCTTGACAGACGTTACTTAAATATTCATCTTTCAGGCGTTCTTTCTTGTGTAAGGTTTGATTTTTTTCTTTTAACTTAGAAATTCGTTCAGTTCTAATTTGCCGATTGATTTCATCTTGTCGCTGGATTTGCTTGGCAAATAATTGACTAATCAATCCTGGTTCTGATGCAGTTGGACAAATGAAATCCGTAGGTGCAATTGTATCTAATTCCGATTTAATCTCCTGCTTTAACCCATCTAAAATTATTTGAATAACTTTGCTATCAATGCTAATAAGAGTCAATAAAGGTTGACTCTTATTAGCATTTTCCTTGCTTAAAACTTTACTTTTATCTTGTCTCATTTCTTGCACCAACCGTATTCATACGTACAAGCCAAATAAACTAGTGTTCAAGTGTAACAACACGTGGCTAGAATTTACTAACTAGATTTTGTTATAAAAAGAACTAAG
>NZ_JACJRG010000058.1 GCF_014697125.1 Anabaena minutissima FACHB-250
AGCAGTAACACCGTCCTTTGGTAGCGACTTCAATCCCGATAAGTTAGAAACCCTGCGTCAACAGTGGGCTGCCAGTGATTTTTCTGGGTTGCCAAAATTTGAAGTTCGTTCAGCCGCAGACCTTGGAGGTGCAAGGGCTGCTTTTTCTCGCAGTACCAACACAGTCTATATATCAGCAGATTTGTTGAGTGAAGATTCTGGTTTAATCCAGGATGTTTTACTTGAAGAACTAGGTCACTTTGTTGATACCCAGATTAATCAAGAAGATTCGCTAGGAGACGAAGGCAAAATCTTTGCCAACTTAGTTCAAGGGCGTACCCTCTCTGAGCAACAACTGCAACAACTGAAATCAGCAGACGATGTTATTAACATTACAATTGATGGTCAAACACTAGAAGTAGAAGCTAATACAGACCCAACCGCTAATCTGATGATACTCATACCTCTAAAAGCGTTACCTATATTAATAATTGAATCCTCTACAAAACAGAAAAATTCAAATTTAAAAAATACTATCTTGAGATTTAAGGAAAAACTAAAATTTTCTTGAATTTACAAGAAAATATTATACTAATTCTGATTTCCTGTATAAATCTGATTTGTTCCACAATTAAAAATTTAACCTGAAACCAAGAGCTTCCTTATGCTAGACCCTATACTAAATCCCGTTGTTGACTCTAATGGAATGTTGACAGGGGTGTTTTCGGTACCAGGAATATTAGGAGAATATGACCTATTAGACTTCCATATCAGTAATGCCAATACTCAATCTATTCATGAGTTTGGAGTGATTAAGGTCGGTGATGCTTTAGGAAGTATTCAGGGAATTACTCCAGACAATTCTGAATATTTTCAGGTGGCTTTTACAGATTCAGAACGCTACATCTTGATGAGTGGTTCTCCGAGTATTGGTAGTATATACGAAAATTTTCCGGTTAAAGCTGGTGAATTCTTGGTCTTTTATATAACTACCAATACGAGTACAGATACTGTCGTTAGTAGTGATCCCACGCTCCCTGCTAAGTCTATGTTGTTTTCTACAGCTATTGTTCAACCTGACTTTGATCATCTACAAGTGCAGAACCTTGACAATGGGAATGTACAACTGGCTTGGGATCAGACCCCGAATAGTAATGATGAAATAGTGTTTCAGGTGCAAGCTGATCGTCAACCAACCTTTGCGATCGTGGCGGAAGGAACTTTGACAATTAACGGCGGTGGAGATTTTGATGGTTTACCTTTAGATCCCAGTGATGATGCCCTCATCCACACGGCTCAAGGCTTCATTCTTAATAATACTCCTGTTCTACCCATACAACGAGATAGCAACGGCAATCCCATTCTTGGAGACTCCGCCAAGCCTTTACTGGTGGATCAGGCTTTGACTGTGGCTGCGGGGTATCAGTTCAGTAATGCCACCAACAACCCCTATGACAATCTGTTACCACCCCAGGTAGTAGAAACCCCATTGGTGAATATTCCTGCTTATGCCAGCTTGCAGCAGCAAGAACTGAATCGCCGAGTGCCAACAGGTACACCAACACTGGTCTTTAATGTGGGCAGTAACCCAATTAACAATGCTAGAGATTGGAACCGCAAATTTCCTCCACCTGTTACTGTCACTCAGCCGCAAGTGGTGCGAATTACCAACGGAGGTTTGACAATTCCCAACGGAATTGATCTGAGTAACTACGTCATTATTGTGGAACAGGGGGATATTAATTTTAATGGCAATGGACATGATTTCACGAATGTCATGTTGATTGCCAATAACGGCAACATCAATCTGGGTAATGTGCAAGCCAGTAATCTGGCTATATTTGCCTCTGGCTCGATCAATATGAATAGTCAGGCTCGCTTTAGTGACTTTACCTTGCTAGCAGCAGGCAGCACTAACAGCAGCATTAACTTCAATGGTGCAACAACCAATACTCAAAACAATAGTAATCTGTGGGTAATTTCTCAGGGTGATATCCAGTTTAATGGTGCGTCTGACACGCGTGGAGCTTTACAAAGCGGCAGGAATATCATCTTTAATGGGGGAGCAACTTTATATGGGAAGATCGAGGCTAAGGGCAATCTTACCTTCAACGGCACAGGATCTGTTGTCTATGCTGCTATTTCCTCTCCAGATACCGCTCCACCAATTATTACTGCCAATTTAGCTAGAGATACTGCCCCTGGTGGCACGACCAACAGCGATCGCATCACTTTTGACCCCACAATTACTGGTAAAGTTACCGACAACAGTGTCATTGTCGAATTCAAAGCCGGATTGGATGATACCCCCAGCACTAGCTATGTGGATGTACAGCCAAATTTAGCTGCTGATGGTAGTTTCACCTTCAATCGCAATCGTCTGGAGCAAATCCACGATGGAACACTACTGGATGGCAGCTATACGTTGCACTTACACGCCAAAGATGAATACGGTAATCTATCCACGTTGGATTTCACTTTTACCCTAGATACAACGTTGAATGTATCACTGAGCCTAGACCCTGCCTCAGATACAGCACCCGTAGGAGACAGTCAAACAACATTATCCACTGTAGCGATCGCCGGACAAACTGAACCAGGGGTAAGTTTAACTTTATCTACAGGTGCAACAATCACATCCGATGCTGTCGGCGAATTTGTCTTTGAAAATGTGGATTTGGTGTTAGGAGATAATGTCCTGCAAGTACAAGGGGTTGATGTTGCAGGTAATCAAACCACAACTGAACTCACCATCAAACGTCTACCACCTCCTAACCAACCACCTACAATCGCAGATATTACAAAAACGATTAGCGAAGACAGCATTCTGACATTGAGTGCGAATGACTTTATTGATGCTTTTATTGATGTTGATAGCAATAGTTTGAGTCAGGTTAAGATTACTAGCTTACCCAGCAATGGTGTATTACAACTCAATGGCGTAGCAGTTATTGCAGAGCAAGAAATCCCCACCAATGAGTTAGACAGCCTCACCTTTACCCCTGCACCGAACTTCAATGGCACAGTCAGCTTCAACTGGAATGCTTCTGATGGTGTAGCTTATGCCAGCAATGCAGCTATTGTAGTGATCGCCATTACCGCAGTCAATGATGCTCCTATAGTGAGCAACATTAGTAAGTTAGGATCTGAGGATACAGTAATTATCTTCAACAACACTGACTTTATCAATGCCTTCAGTGATGTAGATAGAGATCCTCTGACTCGCATTCAAATTACCAGCTTACCCAGCAATGGTGTATTGCAACTCAATGGCGTAGCAGTTGTTACAGGTCAAGAAATCCCCGCTAATGAATTAGACAGTCTCACCTTTACCCCTGCGCCTGACTTCAATGGCACAGTCAGCTTCAACTGGAATGCCTCTGATGGCAGCACCTATGCCAACACGGGTGCATTAGTCTCAATTGCCATTTCCCCAATCAATGATGCCCCTGTCCTCAGCAACATCAGCAAATCGGGCAATGAAGATGCAGTCATTACCTTCACATCTGCCGACTTCACAAGTGCCTTTAGTGATGTTGATGGCGATAGTCTCAACCAAATTCGCATTAACACCTTACCAAGCAATGGTGTATTGCAACTCAATGGCGTAGCAGTTGTTACAGGTCAAGAAATCCCCGCTAATGAATTAGACAGTCTCACCTTTACCCCTGCGCCTGACTTCAATGGCACAGTCAGCTTCAACTGGAATGCCTCTGATGGCAGCACCTATGCCAACACGGGTGCATTAGTCTCAATTGCCATTTCCCCAATCAATGATGCCCCTGTCCTCAGCAACATCAGCAAATCGGGCAATGAAGATACAGTCATTACCTTCACATCTGCCGACTTCACCAGTGCCTTTAGTGATGTTGACGGCGATAGTCCTAGCCAAATTCGCATTAACACCTTACCCAACAATGGTGTATTGCAATTGAATGGGCAGGCAGTTGCTACAGGTCAAGAAATCCCCGCTAATGAATTAGACAGCCTCACTTTTACACCCGCACCTAACTTTAATGGCACAGTCAGCTTCAACTGGAATGCCTCTGATGGCAGCACCTATGCCAACACGAGTGCATTAGTCACAATTGCCATTGCCCCAGTCAATGATGCCCCTGTCCTCAGCAACATCAACAAATCGGGCAATGAAGATGCAGTCATTACCTTCACGTCTGCCGACTTCATCAGTGCCTTTAGTGATGTTGATGGTGATAGTCTCAACCAAATTCGCATTAACACCTTACCCAGCAATGGTGTATTGCAATTGAATGGACAGGCAGTTGTTACAGGTCAAGAAATCCCCACCAGTGAATTAAACAGCCTCATCTTTACCCCTGCACCGAACTTCAATGGCACAGTCAGCTTCAACTGGAATGCTTCTGATGGCAGCACCTATGCCAACACGGGTGCATTAGTCACAATTGCCATTACTCCAGTCAATGATGCTCCAGTTATTAGCAACATCAGCAAATCGGGCAATGAAGATGCAGTCATTACCTTCACATCTACCGACTTCATCAGTGCCTTTAGTGACATTGATGGCGATAGTCTCAACCAAATTCGCATTAACACCTTACCCAGCAATGGTGTATTGCAATTGAATGGGCAGGCAGTTGTTACAGGTCAAGAAATCCCCGTCAGTGAATTAAACAACCTCACATTTGCTCCTGCGCCTGACTTCAATGGCACAGTCAGCTTTAATTGGAATGCTTCTGATAGCAGCACTTATGCCAACGCAGATGCAGTGGTCAGCCTCACGATTGGTGGCTTCAACGATGCTCCAGTTATTAGCAACATCAACAAATCGGGCAATGAAGATGCAGTCATTACCTTCACATCTGCCGACTTCATCAGTGCCTTTAGTGATGTTGATGGTGATAGTCTTAGCCAAATTCGCATTACCACCTTACCCAGCAATGGTGTATTACAACTCAACGGGTTAGAAGTCGTTACAGGTCAAGAAATCCCCGTCAGTGAATTAGACAGCCTCACCTTTACCCCTGCACCGAACTTCAATGGCACAGTCAGCTTTAATTGGAATGCTGCTGATGGCAGCACCTATGCCAACACAGGCGCATTAGTCACAATTGCCATTGCCCCAGTCAACGATGCTCCAGTTATTAGCAACATCAACAAATCGGGCAATGAAGATACAGTCATTACCTTCACATCTGCCGACTTCACCAGTGCCTTTAGTGATGTTGACGGCGATAGTCCTAGCCAAATTCGCATTAACACCTTACCCAACAATGGTGTATTGCAATTGAATGGGCAGGCAGTTGCTACAGGTCAAGAAATCCCCGCTAATGAATTAGACAGCCTCACTTTTACACCCGCACCTAACTTTAATGGCACAGTCAGCTTCAACTGGAATGCCTCTGATGGCAGCACCTATGCCAACACGAGTGCATTAGTCACAATTGCCATTGCCCCAGTCAATGATGCCCCTGTCCTCAGCAACATCAACAAATCGGGCAATGAAGATGCAGTCATTACCTTCACGTCTGCCGACTTCATCAGTGCCTTTAGTGATGTTGATGGTGATAGTCTCAACCAAATTCGCATTAACACCTTACCCAGCAATGGTGTATTGCAATTGAATGGACAGGCAGTTGTTACAGGTCAAGAAATCCCCACCAGTGAATTAAACAGCCTCATCTTTACCCCTGCACCGAACTTCAATGGCACAGTCAGCTTCAACTGGAACGCCTCTGATGGCAGCACCTATGCCAACACGGGTGCATTAGTCACAATTGCCATTTCTCCAGTCAATGATGCTCCTGTTCTTGCCCCAATTGAAAACCAGACAGTCGCCGAAGGCAACAAACTCCGCTTTACCGTCACAGCCGCCGACCCTGATCACAACTCCCTTGTCTTTAGCGTAGATAGTGAAGCACCTACAGGAGTTACTATCGATTCCGCCACGGGAGAATTTACCTGGACACCTGATGAAACTCAGGGGCCGGGTGATTATAGGATTACCGTTCAAGCTAGTGATGGGAGCCAGGAAAGTACCGCCACCTTTACCGTAACAGTTACGGAAGTCAATGCTCCTCCCGTATTGAATGCCATTGGCGATCGCCAAATAAAGCTAGGAGAAACCCTCACCTTTACCGCCACAGCTACCGATCCAGATGTCCCGGCAAATCTCCTCAGTTTCTCCCTGGATACAGAAACAGCGATCAATGCCACCTTAGATACAACCACTGGCGAATTTAGTTGGACTCCTACAGAAGCAGGCACCTTTGATATCACCTTACGGGTAACAGATAACGGTACTCCCTCCCTGAGCGATAGCGAAACTATTCGGCTCACTGTAGTTCGTTCTAATGCTGCGCCCACAGACCTCACTATCAGTCCCACAGTTACCCTAGAGAATGTTCCCAATGGTACCCAGATTGGTAGTTTTAGTACCACTGACCCCAATAGTAGAGATACCCATACCTACAGCCTAGTAGCTGGTGAAGGCGATACAGATAATGCCGTTTTCAGCATTATCGACAATCAGTTATTCATTCAAACTTCACCTGACTTTGAAACCAAGTCAACCTACACCATCCTCGTCAGAGCTACCGACCAGGGTGGTTTATTCGTGGAGCGCCCAATTACAGTTACCGTTTTGGATGTTAATGAAGCCCCCACTGACTTGCAGTTGAGTCAAAACCAAGTCATAGAAAATGCAGCATCCGGTACTTTGGTCGGCACATTCGCCAGTAGCGATCCCGATATTCCGGCTCAGAGTTTTGCTTATACCCTGCTCAATGATGCCGATGGACGCTTTGCCATTGTGGGAGGTAGTAACCAGCTAATTGTCAAGAATGGCAACCTGCTGGACTTTGAGACAACAACTACCCATACCATCCGAGTACGCGTCACAGATAGTGGTACTCCCACCCGCAGTTTTGAGCGAGATTTCCTGATTAACATCACCAACGTCAATGAAGTGCCTAGCTTTACCAGCACCCCCATTGGTACAGCTAACGCTGGCAATCTTTACCGCTATTTCATTACTACCAGCGACCCAGAAGGAAACTCTCGGACTATTACTGCCAATAATCTACCAGACTGGTTAACCTTGATCGATAACGGCGACGGCACTGCCGTCTTAGAAGGTACTCCTGATTTTGCAGATGCTGGAATTATCAACGTTCAGTTAGCAGTAACAGAAACAAACACTCCAGAACCGTTACAGGCGATTCAGAATGTGTTGATTTCTGTAGATTCTCTGCTACAGGAACAAACTGATTTCAGTCCCAACCGTTCTGTAGATTTAGTCATTCCTGCTCGCCCTTCCATTCTTCAGTTCAAAATCACTGAAATTGTCTTTGATATCACAGATTCCGAGTCCATCAATGATGCTTTTGAAGTTGCTCTGCTAGATGTTCAGGGTAACTCGCTGGTGCATCCCATCTCTCCTGGACAAGACAGCTTCTTTAACTTAACCGAAGGTTTATCAGCCGCCACAGGTGCGGGAACTACCTACAACCCTGCCACTCAAACGGTTAGCCTCAACTTGACAGGTCTACCAGCAGGGGAAACTGCTACTTTAGTTTTCCGCATGGTGAACAATGACAGTGACACCACCAGTCAAGTGCGGATTCAGGATCTAATCATTGTGGATGCACCGCCCAATACTTTGTCCCCCGTACAAACTCAGTTTGCACCCACAGCAACAGTTCCCTCGACAGCAATCGATTTCGCTGGGTTAGAAGATGTTAGTTCTAGCTTGCTTGCCCAATATCAACGCACCACCTTTAATCAGGATCTAGGACTACTGTACGCCGATTTCAACCTAGAGAATATTGGCAATTACGCCGTCAACACACCGCTCATCGTAGCTGTACGAGCCATTAGTGACCCCACAGTGCAATTATGGCAACCCAACGGTCTGACCCCAGAGGGACTACCTTACTACAACCTTACCCGTTTGGTAGCGGACGGCAAGCTCAATGTAGGAGAGATTAGTGCAGGGGGAACGCTGGTCTTCTTCAATCCCAATCAGGTGCAATTTACCTATGATTTAGTGGTGCTGGTGGCATTAAACCGCAACCCGGTAATTACTAGCGAACCAGAACCAGAAGCGATCGCTGGGCAGAATTACCAATATGTTGTAGCAGCCACAGATGCCGATGGTGATATCCCTACCTATCAACTATTAAGCGCCCCACCCGGAATGACTATTGACCCGGAAACAGGTATCATTACATGGGCAACTACCTCCACAGACCAAGGAAATTATGCCATCACAGTTGCAGTCAGTGATGGCCGGGGTGGTCTTGCCGAGCAATCCTACAGCATCGCTGTCACTGCGGCTCCTCCTAATCGTCCACCACGCTTCATTACCAATCCCTTAGTTGATGCTTTCATTAATCAACAATATCTCTACGATGCCGACGCAGTAGACCCTGACAAAGACGCGGTAAACTACACCCTGATTCTTGGCCCAGAAGGCATGACCGTACATCCTGATACCGGGGTAGTGGAGTGGTTGCCACCACCAGCCTTGATTTTAGGTGATACTGTCCTGGGACGCATTACCACCCCTGGTCAAGTCAAAGAATTTACTTTTAGTGGCAAAGCCGGACAAAAGGTTTACTTTGACCCCCTACAAGCCAGTGGTAATCAATCTGACTCTTGGAACTTTGACGTATATACCCCCAGTGGTAACTCACTCGGCTCATTTAAGAATCCTAATCTGTTCATCCTCACCGAAGATGGCAATTACCAGATTGTTGTCAGTTTAGCTGGCGATCGCCTCGGTACTTATGGCTTCAGCGTTATTGATACAAACTTAGCCCCAGTAGCCCTCTTTAATACCCTGATTACAGGCAACCTCACTCCTGGAACCGAAGATGATGTATACACCTTCCGGGCTAATGCTAGTCAGCGACTGTATTTTGACCGTCTGAGTTCCAGTTCAACTAGTTTAGATTGGGCGCTCTATGCACCGAATAATCAGCTCATTTCTAACCTCCAGAGTTTTGCAGACTTTGTAGTTGATTTGCCTATCACAGGAGAGTACATTTTAGCTATCAGAGGAAAGGCTAATTTTGGTATTAATATTGACTATAGCTTCAGTATTATTACTGGTGATGTAGTCACTACACCTTTAGATTTGAATACTATTATCAGTAGCAGTATTGAGAATAAAGGTGAATTAGATAATTACACTTTTACGGGTACAGCAGGTCAGCAACTTTTCTTTGATTCCCTAAGTAGTACAAATCTACGAGCTTATTTGTATGATCCCAATGGCAGACTCATCTGGGAGAACCAGGGTCACGAAACACGACTGGACAGAGGTACGAACCAGGGCTTAATACTACCTGTGGATGGCACCTATCGTCTACTAATTAGTGGTGGCAGGGATCAAGATAGTTATAGTGTTACGGGTGATTATAAATTCCGGCTATTAGATCGGGCTGCGGCTACGCCTGTTAATTTGAATGAAGACATCGAAGGTACCTTTGTTGAGGGTGCTTTGGGTAGTGTTGGGTACAGCTTTAGCCTGAGCGATCGCACTTACTTTTATTTTGATAACCAAATCAATAACGGTGGACAATGGAAACTCTACAATTCCACTGGCAAGTTAGTCCAGAGTGACAATCTCAACAACAATGATTCAGAATTCTACCTAGATGCTGGTGACTATTTCCTGGTATTACAAGGGGCTGGCACTAATTCCGACTACCGCCTGCGCTTAGTAACTCCACCATTAACCACTACTCCCATGACTGTGGGAGATATAGTTAGAAGTTCTCTGACTCAGAAGGGAGAACAACACACCTACACCTTTACAGGTACAGCAGGTCAGCAATTTTTCTTTGATTCCTTGGGGGCTGATAAGCTGCGGGCTTACCTGTATGACCCACTTGGCAAACTACTCTGGACTGGTCAAAGAGGACATGACATCCAAGCAAACCGAGGTCCAAACTTGGGATTAGTCCTAGCAATCGATGGTACCTATAGCCTCGTCATCGATGGCGGTACAGATCAGGATAATCAAGCTCTTTACATCGTAAACGGTAGCTACAATTTCCGATTATTAGATCGGGCTGCGGCTACACCTGTTAATTTGAATGAAAACATCGAAGATACCTTTGATGAGGGAGGTTTGGGCAGTATCGGGTATAGCTTCAGCCTGAGCGATCGCACTTACCTTTACGTTGACTACTTGGTAGGAAATGGCACTTGGACACTCTATCGTGGCAATGGTCAACAAGTTATTTCCGAGTCTTTAAACCAGGGCGACATAGAATTTTACCTAGACTCTGGGGATTACTTCTTGGTAGTACAAGGTAATGGTTCTAGCTCCAACTATGGTTTAAGTTTCAATACTCCACCATTTACCACAACTTCCATCAACGTAGGTGATGAAATTCCAGGTAGTATTACCGATAAGGGTCAACAAAATACCTACGTTTTTACAGGCACTATTGGACAGCAAATTTATCTCGATGACCTCACCCAGAACAGTAGCGGATTAACAGTTAAACTTTATACGCCTACAGGATTAGAGATGCTGTCGCGGGGACTACAGGATAGTAACTTAGCTCGACCCTTCACCTTGATGGAAAACGGGTCTTACCGTTTGGTAGTGGATGCCACAGGAGAAAATACAAATATTAACTACAGGTTTATTCTGCTTGACCTAGCTTTAGCCACGCCAATATCACTAGGCACAGAAATTTCTGGACAATTGAATTCAGGGCGAGCAGTCCAGTTCTATCAGTTCACAGGCACAACAGGTCAGCAACTCCGTTTTGATTCGCTCCTGACAACATCTACTAATATCAATGACTTTTGGACTCTCTATGATGCTACTGGCGAGATTTTATGGAATCAATCACTATCACGGGATAACGATTATACCTTGACCTACGATGGCACTTACTTCCTGGCAGTCAGAGGTAGTAGTAATAACCTGATAAGTTATAGATTCCAGATAGATGAACTGGTTGCCGGAACTCCCAATCCCCCTACAGGTGAACCTATCAATTTTGGTAGCATTGTCAACGGTAATATAATCACTGCTGAAAGTCGCAATAATTACACCTTTATAGGGGAGATCGGACAGCAACTATTCTTTGATAATCTGGGCGACACCAATCTTCCCTTCCAAGTTTATGATCCTACAGGACGAGAACTATTCAATCAGAATAACCTGAACGATCGCCGTCCAGATCAGGGACTGACTTTAGCGATGAGTGGCACCTATAGGATCTTCATTGGTGGCAGTGGAACCGGTAGTTACAGTTTCCGTCTCTTTAATTTCCATGATCCGGCAATCCCAACAGCATCATTAAACACTAATATTTCAGGAATTTGGGATAACAACGGACGAGGCACTGTTGTCTACCGCCTATCCCTAACTCATGACAAATATCTCTACATTGATGCTATATCCGGTGTAGGAAATTGGTATATCTTCAATGCTAGTTATAGTGCTTATGGTGCTAATAACAAAATTGTCAGTAATGATAGCTTGCCTAATGGTGATAAGACCATAACCCTGAGTGCTGGTGAGTATTTCCTCGTGTTGCAAGGTGGCAACAATGCGAGTAATGCTAATTACCAAATCCAGCTGATCACCCCGCAGCAAACTGTCACACCCATGACTTTGGGGACAATCATTAATGGCAGAATTGCCGAAAACGGCGAAATTGATACCTATACCTTTACAGGTAATGCCGGACAAAGATTGTTCTATGACAATTTGGGTAGTAATGCCTTAACTATTGATCTTTATGATCCAGCCGGCAGATTAGTATTGAGTACCATTGCCAACACAGATCGAGGTCTAGACTATAGCAATAATGCTTTGCTCCTCACCACTAATGGTACTTACCGAGCAGTGGTGCGTGGCAGCAGTGACTCTGGCAGAGTTCTTACAGGAGATTATAAGTTCCAGTTTTTAGATTGGGCAACAGCCACTGTAGTAGATTTAAATGTTTTGAATACAGATATTTCTGGCAACTTAGAAGCAAATCTGCCAGAAACATTTTTGTATCAGTTCCAGGTGACTGAGCGTACCTATGTTTACATTGACACTATCATCGGCAATGGTAACTGGATTATTTACAGTGCTAATGGCAGCAAAATTAATGATGGTGGTTTGCTCAATGATGACAAGGAATTTTGGCTAGATGCAGGACAGTATTATCTGGCAATTCAAGGTAATAATAGCCCTAGTGACACCCTGTATAATTTGCGTCTAATTACACCATCCCTGACAACTTTACCGTTGGAATTAGACGAGATCATCAGTGGCAGTTTAACAAGCAAAGGGCAGCAGAACACTTATACTTTTACAGGGACAGCCGGACAAACATTGTTTTATGACAGTCTCGGTGGAGCAGCTTTAATTGTCGAATTATATGACCCCGCAGGTGATTTAGTTTATAGAAATGCCGACAGTCGTAATGATCAAGGGCCTAATGTCTCCAATAACAGTCTAGTTTTACGGCACAACGGCACTTACCGAGTTGTCATTGACGGAGATAAAGAGAACATTGGTAACTATGTTTTCCGTTTCCTAGACTTAACAAATGCCCCGATTCTTCCTTTAAATCAGGATATATCTAGCTCTTTTGATAGTGATGTCAGAGGTAGCACTGCTTACCGCTTAATTCTGACTGAACGCCAGTATCTATACTTTGATGCTCAAGGCAGCAATGGTAACTGGAGCATTTATCGAGTTAATGGACAGCAAGTTGAGTTAGGGGATTTACTACCGAATAGTGATGAAGAATTTTGGTTAGATGCTGGTGAGTATTTCCTCGTTTTGCAAGGGAATGGCAATCTCAACAATGCCAGCTATAGTTTCCAGATTGTCACTCCTAAATTAACGACAACTCCCTACACCTTGGGAGAAGAAATCATTAATCGTGTGATTGATACCCTGGGTGGGCAGAATACCTATACCTTCAATGGCACTACTGGACAACGCCTGTTTTACGATAATCTCTCAAATAGCCCAAATATCCAAGTGTCGTTAATCGCACCGAGTGGGAAGATAGTATTCAGTGGATTGACAAGCAATAATAATCGTCCTGCAATTGTCCTTGAAGAAACAGGAACCTATAGCCTGATTGTAGATGGAGTAGAGGCAAACACTGGTAATTACAGCTTCCGATTATTAGAGTATGGCAAAGCTTTTGCTCAGGCAGTTTCCCAAGCAACACCTGTGAATTTAGGTGCTGAAATTACTGGTTCTGTAGGGTTAGAGTCTGATTTTTATCGCTTCACTGCTCAAGCAGGTCAAACCATCTTCATTGATGCAATTACAGGGATCAGTGGGACAGCTAACAACTTAAATAATTGGTATTTATACGCGCCTAATGGTCAACGATTAATCAGTAGTATTAGTAGTGATAACCCATTAAATAGTGACAACCAAGGAAATGGGAAAATTCTCCTAAATAGGACTGGTGAATACACCTTAGAGGTGAGAAACAGTGGTTCTACAACCAGAGATTACAGCTTCAGCTTGATTGCTGCACCAAGGCTAACAACTCCCTACACTTTGGGATATTCCGTTAATAGCAGTATTGACAAGAAAGGAGAGCAGCATACTTACACCTTTACCGAAAATATCGGTCAACTGCTTTACTTTGATGCCCTCAGTGGTAATGCCAATCTGAAAGCTCGTCTCTACAGTCCTACTGGAAAACTATTAGCTGACAAAGATACTAGCGGTGATTGGGAACCCTTCTGGTTGCAGGAGACAGGAACTTATCGCTTAGAAATTGAAGGACAGGGAGAAACTACAGGTGCTTATGGGTTTATCTTAAGCGATCGTTCTACTGCCCCTGTCTTATCTTTCGACACCCCCATCACTGACACCTTGGAATTGGGAAGAAGTACCAAACTTTACCAAATTCAGGGTAAAAAAGGACAAATCCTCAAATTTGACTTGAATGCAGCCACCTGGAGTGGAGCCAATTGGGTACTGTACGAACCAGGCGGAAAAGCGATGGCTACCCCATCAGCTTCTAACCCAGATTTTCAAGCAACTCTCCCCGCCGATGGACTTTACACCTTAGCAATTCGAGGCAATAGCAGTACACCTGTTAGTTACAGTTTCCAAGTCACAGATTTATCTGTAGCACCAATCACCGCCAGTGGCCTCAACACACCGCAAAGTGGTACCTTGAGTGCAGGTCAGGTTATAGATTATAAATTCACAGCCAACGCAGGAACAGCGATTTACTTAGATAGCTTGGTAGGCAATCAAGGAGTTTTATACCGCCTACGCAATCCAGATGGCTCGTTCCTGTTTACTGCTCAAGGAAGTAGTGTAGATCGCAATCCGTTTTTCCTACCGCAAACCGGAGAATATACTTGGCAGATTTACGGTCAAACAACCAGTAGCACAGGTAACTACAACTTCAATTTATTGGAATTACCTGCTAACCTGCGATCGCCTGCTGCTAACTACCTGGAATTTGGCAGCATTGTTTCTAGTAATTTAGGCAATAATGAAACGAAAGTTTACACCTTTGAGAGCCTAGACGGGTTGCAGGTGATGTTCAACATGATGACTCGTACTGGGAACATCCAGGTAGAGCTTTACGATGGCAGTGGCAACCAGATTTTTAGCGAAAACACCACTAATTTTCCCTCCCTTGATAGCGGTCCCCACATCCTGCAAAGTGGATTTTATCATCTGGTAATCCGTGGAGGTGCAGCATTAAATAATAGCTACACCTTCCAGTTACTGAAATTGAACTCTGCTAGGGAAATTGCCTATGGTGTTCCTGTGAGTGGAACTTTATCACCAGGACAGACATCCGTCTTCTACAAACTAGAAGCACAAGCAGGCGATCGCATCTTCTTTGACTACATCAGTGGGACTAACTGGCAATTCTATAGTCCTGGTGGTGATTCCTTCTTTAGCACAGGTTTTCCGTTAAACAGTGATCAAGAAGTAACAATCACAGCCAATGGCACTTACTACCTGTATATCCAGGGAGGTGGCAATCCAGGAGCTATTAACTACAGATTCCGTATATTTAACTATAAATCTTCTCCAAATGATATTGTCATCCCTGGTGAAGGAGAATTAATCAATAATACCGACGAATCTTTGGGTAGGTTCTCAGTCCAGATAGGTGCTGAAGACGGCAAGGGAGGCCAATCTATCCAATCCTACCAGATACGCCTCTGGCCTGACTTTGATAATACCAGCCCTGTAATTATCAGTGATCCTAAAACCAGATATGCCTTAAATACCAACGGTTATTACTATCAAGTCGAAGCCTTTGATGCCGATGGCGACAGTTTGGCATACCGCTTGCTGGATTCACCATTTGGGGCATTAATCAACGGTGACACAGGAGAATTATTCTGGCTCCCTGATACTACAGTACAACCAGGTAGCCAAGTAGAATTTACCGTAGAAGTGAGCGATCGCCGGGGTGGTACAGATATCCAGAAATTTACAGTAGATGTGTACAGTAATTTAGGCACAATCCAAGGAGCAGTTTTTGAAGACGTTAATCGTAATACTTACCGAGATATAACTCTGATTCAAGGAGAAAACCCGCATATTGTCTTTGCCATTGATGTCTCTGGTAGTGCAGGGCAACGGACCGTTGATTGGACAACCACTGATTTTAATCAAGCCTTTGGCGGCAGTTACTACACAATTCTGGACATGGAATTGGCCAGTGTTATTGCTTTAAGTGAGCAGTTAATTCGCCAAGGAAGAGGTGATACTCAAATAGGTGTTGTTTTATGGGATACTTCAGCCTATCTACTAGATATGAACCCGGCTCAACCAGGTATTCAGCTCTATACCACTCCAATAGCAGATAACAATAACAACGGCATTCCCGACATTAGAGAAGTTCTCAATATTGTTAGCCCTTTTGGTTTTACAGACTTTAATCCTGGGTTACTGGGTGCTAAGGGTGTTCTCGATAGTTTAACTGACAGTCAGCCTAACTTAATCTTCATGTCTGATGGAAATGGATACGTAGATGAAACATTAGTAGCTAATATACGTGCCGATAATGTAAACATTACTGCTTTTGGTATTGGGACAGGTTCTAATATGAGACAAATACGTAAGGTAGACCCTAATGCCATCCAAATCAATAATGTCGGGGATCTGTTGGATATTTTTAGTGGCTGGGATACTCGATACGCCAATGAACCGTTTTTAGAGAATATTACTGTTTATCTAGACTTAAATAACAACAGTGTCTTAGATGAAGATGAACCCTGGCAATTAACTCAGAAAAATAGTAGTGGTATAGATGAGACTTATTATTTCATCTTTGAAGATTTATTGCCCGGTACCTATTCAGTCCAACAGATTATTCCCAGTGGTTATATTCAAACTGCTCCGAGTACAGACGGGTTTGTTGACACAATCACCCTGACAGAAGGTGAGTCAACTTTTAGACATTTGTTTGGCTTACACAAAGTTGCTGAACCCCCCAACCAAAATCCGGTTTTCATCAGCACATCACCTACACCAACTTTAGGAATTGGCGAAGTCCTAATTTATAAACCTCTGGTTCAAGATCCTGATGCCGATGAGCTGACCTATAACCTACCCTTAGCACCCGAAGGGATGAGTGTTGATCCCAAAACGGGAGTTTTAGTTTGGACTCCCCAAGCAGATCAGACAGGAACATTTAATATCATTTTGCGGGTACAAGATGGTCGGGGAGGTTTAGCCTTACAAGCTTTTGAAGCCATAGTAGTACCAGATAATAATTCACCTATCTTCGTCTCAGAATTGCCCGTAAATGTACAGCCCCAGGTAGGTAAAACTTTTAGGTATCAAGCACAAGCCATAGATCCAGATGGCGATACATTAACTTACGAACTCTTACAAAGCACAACGATTGGTTTACAGGTAGACGCTACAACTGGATTAATTACCTGGACACCGACAGCTTTTCAACTTGGTTCTCAGAGATTCTCCATTAAAGTTTCAGATGGTAGAGGCGGAGAAAGCATTCAAAATCTGGATTTATTTGTTATCCAAGCTCAACCGAATCAAGCTCCTGTAATTACCTCCAACCCCCGCACCACCACCCGTGTAGGTAATGCCTACGTTTATGAAGTATTTACCACAGATCCTGATGGAGATGCCCTCACCTACAGCTTGATTACAGCACCCGCAGGGATGACCATCCAAGATAATCTAATTACTTGGATACCTAATGCAGCACAACTAGGTAACAATACGATCGCTCTCAGGGTGACAGATAGCCAAGGTAGCAGTGTGAACCAGTCCTACACCTTGCAAGTAGCTCACCAAGCGCCCAATTCTGCCCCAGTCATCACTTCTGCGCCTAACTTATTCACCAACCTAGAGCGAGAGTATAGCTATAATCTCACAGGTCGTGACCCGGATGGCGATCGCTTGTTGTGGAGTTTACTGCAAGCACCAAAAGGCATGGTAATAGATGCCATTACCGGGGCGTTACGTTGGCAACCCCAAAGTAACCAACTAGGACAACACCAGATTATTGTTCAGTTGACGGATAACTACGGACTCTCTACTGAGCAGTCCTACACCTTGACTGTTGCTGGTGTCAACACTCCCCCTGTCTTCCTTTCTACCCCCGTCACCCAAGCTGGTAGAAATCAGCAATACACCTACACTGTAGTAGCGAGAGATATAGAAAACGACCCGATTACCTACAGTTTGGTGCGCCGTCCTGAAGGTATGACAATTAATCAAAATGGTGTGATTCAGTGGACTCCTACAGTACCTGGTACTTACGAGATAGAAGTCCAGGCGAAAGATACCCAAGGCGGTACAGCTATTCAAGCTTTCCAAATTGAGGTAGGCACTACAGCTATTAACCGACCACCAAGTATTACCTCTGCCCCTGCCCTAGTAGCAGATACTAACCGCAGCTATACCTATCAAATTATTGCCACTGACCCCGATGCGGGGAATGTCCTGCGCTATGAATTACTTCAAGGAGCAGCAGGGATGACAATCAACCCCAATACGGGACTGCTGACCTGGGATAATCCCGTACTTGGTGTGTATCAAATAGTAGTAGCTGCCAAAGATGAGGCAGGACTGGGGGCAATTCAAGGTTACACCTTGACAGCTCGCGCCAACCAAGCACCGATTATCACCTCCACAGCACCAAATACAGCGATCGCTCAGACTTTATATACTTACGATGTACAGGTGAGAGATCCTGATGGTGATGCCCTCACCTTTACCTTGGATCAAACTGCCCAAAATCTCGGTATCACCCTCGATCAACGGGGTCGTCTGCGCTGGACTCCTACCCTTGAGCAAATTGGTTCCCATACCTTCACCGTTACTGTTACCGATGCCGCAGGTAGTTCTGTAGAGCAAACCGTTGAAATCAACGTCACCGCCGACATAATTGCTCCACAAGTTAATTTGTACTATAGCGGCTTTAGCCCGGCGGATGTAGGTGCAGTCTCTGGATTCTGGGTACAAGCTACAGATAACGTCCGGGTGACAAATCTAGAATTGATTATTGACGGGACACCTGTCGCCCTGGATTCCAGAGGACAGGCATCGGTAAGGCTCACTAAGGCAGGACAAATTACAGCGATCGCCAGAGCTACTGATGCTGCTGGTAACATCGGTGAAGACACTTTTGTAATTACCGTCATTGACCCCCTCAATCCCCCCAATGCCCCAGATGTAGACCTGGATCTAGACCGCTTACCCACAGATATCATCACCGGACTCACTGATATCTTCGGTCGAGTTGATGATCCCGACGGTGATCTTGAGTTCTATGTGTTGGAAGTGGCACCCAAAGGCACAGAAGCTTGGGTAGAGATGTTCCGGGGAAAAGCACCAGTCACCACTACAGACAAGCTGGGTACTTTTGACCCCTCCTTCCTTGCCGATGGTGTTTACCGGATGCGTCTCCGAGCTAAAGATATGACAGGCTTGGAAGTTGCTTTAGAAACAGAAGTATCAGTAGGTGGTTTGAAACTAGGTGATTTCCGCATCTCCTTCACCGATATGACTGTCATCTTGGGAAATGTGCCAGTCACTATTGAACGCACCTATGACACCTTGCGTTTAAATGAAAGGGGTGATTTTGGGGTGGGTTGGTCGATGAATTACCGCTACACCAACTTGCAAACCTCTCTCCAGGAAGATCCTTTATTTGATTTAACGGGTGTCGCTACCATCGGCTTCCGGGATGGGGAAAAGGTGTATATTACCTTACCCGGTGGCAAGCGAGAAGTCTTTGAATTTGCTCCCACTCCTGATCCTATCAACGCCTATTTCCCCAATCCCTCTGCCCATCTGTATCGTCCGGCCTTCCGCTCAGTCAGTGGTACTGGCAACACCCTGACAGTACAAGATACCCGGTTGCTGCGCTTGGATGATGGGCAGTATGTCAGCCTATCAGGGATACGATATAACCCCAGTGATGATTCCTTCGGTAATCGCTATTTCCTGCGTACCACCCAGAGAGAAACCTACGAAATTAATGGCACGACAGGCTTAATTGAAAGAATCACCGCAGATGGCGAGTCCGTTACCTTCACCCGTGGCGGAGTGAGGAGTTCTACAGGTGCAGAAGTCACCTTTGCCCGTGATACTCAAGGACGGATTGTGCAGATATTTAGTCCTGATGGGCAGCAGTTACGATATACCTACGATGCGATTGGTAATCTAGTGGGTGTCACAGATGTCGGTAACAATCTCACCCAATTTGAATATCTCCCAGACCAGAATCGCCCCCATTATTTGGAAGGCATTATTGACCCGCTAAATCGTCCAGTGATGCGTAATCAATATGATCCGCAGGGGCGTGTCATTGGTACAAGGGATGCTAATGGTCAAGCTATTACCTTCACCTATGATCCAGCTAATCAGTTACAGAATGTTACTGACCCATTAGGTAACACCACAACCTACATTTACGACCCTGCCGGTAACATTGTCCAGCAGATTAACCCAGATGGGGGGATTATTCAGCGTACCTATGACAGCCGTAATCGCATAGTTACGGAAATTGACCCCTTGGGTCATACTTTTACTTACACCTACGACAACGGCGATCGCATTACCAGCGAAACCGATGCCCTTGGTAATACTACCAACTATACCTATAACCAGAGAGGATTATTAACCAGCACAATCGATCCCCTGGGGAATGTCACTCGCTACACCTATGACAGCAACGGCAACGTCAGGAGTGTGACTAATCCCGATGGTAGTGTGAATGAAATTGTCGCGGGTAGTAACAGTGCCTCGATTAAATTTGGTGGCGTAACTATTGTAGAAACAGTAGGGCCAAGTGATCGCCCCACCCAAGTATCAGCCCAAGGCACAACTACTTACTTCACCTACAATGCAGCCGGGCAAGTGCTGACAGAAAAAGTCATCGTCAACACACCCAACGGGCCAGTAGATGCAGTAATAGCCTACGAATACGATAGCTTAGGGCAAGTCACCAAGATAATTGACCCCGTTAATGCCGTCACCCAGTATGAATACAATGCAAATGGGCAGTTAACAGCAATCATCGATCCTCTAAATCGCCGACTGGAATACGTTTACGATATAGCTGGTAACAACACAGCAATTATCTACCCCGATGGCACCCGTGAAACCTTCGTCTACGATGAACTGGGTCGAGTGACGGCTCAAACAGACCGTTCCGGCAGAGTCACCAAGATGGTGTACGACAACATGGGACGAGTCAGAGAAATGATTCTGCCCGATGGTACTCCTGATGATGACAGCGACAATCCCCGCTTGCGGATGGAGTATGACCTCGCAGGTCGAGTTACCGCAGAGATTGACCCCCTCGGCAACCGCACAGAATACACCTACGATGCTAACGGCCGTAAACTCACTGAAACAAACGCCTTGGGTCAGGTGACTACCTATACCTACGATGCCAACGGTCGCCTGATTAAGATTACAGATGCAGCTAACCGTGATACCAGATATATCTACGATGCCAACGGGGTACTCAGGGAAACGGTGTTTGCGGATGGTAATCGTTTGGTAGCAAATCAGTCAAATGATACCGGACTTAACCGTAGCGTTACTGACTTAAACGGCAATATTACCCGACAAGAATATAACCTAGCCGGACAAATCACGGCTGTCACCGACGCTCTAGGTCGTCGCACCACTTACCGCTACGATGAATTGGGTAACTTAATTGAACAGCGAGATGCTAACGGTCAATTAACCAAGTATGAGTATGATTTAGCAGGTCGCCGCACAGCAATGATTCTGCCAGAGGGACAACGCGCTACCTATACTTATGACATTGCTGGCCGACTGCTCACCTATACTGACTTCAACAATCAAGTCACAACCTACACCTACACAGACAATCAGCAAATTGCTAACTATACTGATGGCACTCAGGAAGTAATTACCTTTGCACCCACAGGTGAGATATTAAATGTCATTGGTCGCTATGGCGATACTACGACCTACACCTACGATGCTAGAGGATTACTGATTGCCGAAACCAACAACGAAGGACGGACAATCCAATACGAATATGATGTTATCGGTCGGCGTACCAGCGTGATTAGCCCCAATGCCACTACTAGCTATGAATATGACGCAATTGGGCGCTTGGTGAAAATCATTGACTCCCTCACAGGCACCACTGAATACACCTATGACGCAGCTAATAATCTCATCCAAACTAAACTGCCTAACGGCACAGTAGAGGAGCGTACCTATGATATCAGCGATCGCTTAACCAGTCTGACCCACAAAAACGCTGATAATCAAATCCTATTGCAACAGGTCTACACAAGGGATGCAATGGGTAACATCCTGAAAATTGAGGAAAATCCCGGAACCATTAACCAGCGCATCATTGATTACACTTATGACCAGACCTATCGTCTGTTAAGTGAAACCATTACTGACTCCATCGGTACTTTCACCACCACTTACACCTATGATGCCGCAGGGAATCGCCTCAGCCGGACTGAGGATGGTTTTGTCACTACTTACACCTACGATGCTAATAACCGCTTGCTGTCTGTCACCAAGAACGGCAATACCACCACGTACACCTACGACAATAACGGCAATCGTCTCACAGAAATTAACCCCAACGGTGACACCACCCTTTACCAATGGGATGTTTTAAATCAACTAGAACGGGTGACGGTGATTGATAGCCTTGGCAATGTGATTTACACCGAGCGTTATGAATATAACCCCTTCGGCATCCGCACAGCAGTCATTGATGGTAATGGCATAGAAACCCGTTACTTAATCGATAACTCTCAACCCTATGCCCAGGTGCGAGAGGAATATTTAGCTGATGGTACAGTTGGTACTGTTTATACTCATGGACTCAGTGCCGGGCCGATCGCTACTTACCAATCAGGAATCACTTACTATTATCATGGCGATCACCAAGGTAGTGTGCGTTTCCTCACAGATAGTAATGGTAATCTCACAGATGAATATCAGTATGATACCTATGGTCGCGTCACTAAGAACATTGGCGACACAGATAACAGCTACCAGTATGCTGGTGAACCTTACAATGCTGAGACTGGCTTGCAATACCTCCGCGCCCGTTACTTAGATGTAGATAACGGTCAATTCCTCAGCCGAGATCCCTTTGAAGGGGTATTACAGCAACCCATCAGCCGCCATAGTTACCAATATGCCAACCTTAACCCTGTAATTAACACTGATCCGTCGGGTAACTTTAGCTTATCTGAACTGAAAACAACTCAGATAATAAAAGAGATATTACTGCGATACCAAACAGTTAGTACGTATCGCCGATATATTACATTCATGGATGTAATTGAAAGTGGTTTCTGGTGGATCAGCTTTATGCAGCCAGTGGTACTGGGTATTGCAACTTTAGCAATAGGTGGCCTTATTTCAGGGAACTATCAAGCCAGTGGTGAAGCTACTATATCTATTTCTAGTAAAAGTAAAAGACCGAGTGAATGGTTCAAAGGTAGAGCAGGCATAAAAGAAGGTGAAATAGAGCTTTCACTTACACAGAGGTTCAAGCAAAACAGCTCTTACATCGGTAAGGTAGGTCTGAAATTTGCCCTCAAGTTTAACAATGCTCCGGGATTAGCGGTTAGCCCAAGTTGGGATATAGATAATCAATCATTTGATTTAGGTTTTACTGGTTCTCAAGAGTTTTATAAGTATGATTATCCTGAACAAGGTAATTTCAAGGGTTATCTTTTCAAAAGTTCTCTAGAATTAGAAGGCAAAGTTAATCCTAATTACTCCTACAAAACGGGTGAATTTAATACTGATGCTGCTTTATCTCTCAATTTAAAGGCTGCATTTGGTAACACCTTCAAGTTGAAATATAGCTTCTTCAAGATCAAAGTTGTCCCCAACAATGGGAATCCCAGACTTAAGTTTGAATTTTAATTTCAACTAAGTTTATGTTTCCTTGGTTGGGTTGTATTGTAATCTAACTTGATCTATGAAATTTTGGAAGGGTTATCCTACACCCTTCCCTGCCAAAAGTCTTTTGTATCACCAACAAATTTCATGATCAATTCCAGCAAGCAAAACCAGCCATCCCTAACTTTAGAATCACAGCATCTACAAGCCTGTGTTGATTTAATACAGTCGCTTTTAGATTGTCCAGAAGGACAGGAAAAGGAGATTTTAGCAGCAAATCAGGATTTAATTGATCCTGTATTCTTGCAAGTTCTTCGTCAAGTGATCGCTCAAGCAGAACAAGACAATCAACCCCAGGTAGTCGAGTTTCTGAGCCAATTAAGCACAAATCTAGAAACCTCTATCTTCAAATCCCTGGCGGAACGCACCCCCGCTTATCTCCAACTCATCGAAACGTTGCTATCTTGCCCATCGGGAGAAGAAAAAACCGTTTTGGCAGCCCATAGTGATTTAGTTGATGCGGGGCTAGTTGAACTCATGGGACAAACAGCCGGGACTTTGGCAGTCAAAGGTAAGATGAATGCTGCTAATTTCTTGCTCAATACTGCCCGTGATTTAGCCAATCAACTCGGTTTGGTGCAGGAGGAAGATGCACCCACCATCATCAATCACGCTGATTCTTTAGCTCCCATTGGCATAAATCCCCCGGAAATGAGCGATCGCTTACTAGGGCAATCTCCTGAAATCTTGCCAATTCCCCCTGTTTTGCCTCAAACTGTTGACAATCGCCCCAAGGCTTACTTTTTAATGCGTTTGTTGCAAGTCACAAAAGATAGTGGTGGTAGTCCCCGTGCTGTCTATCCATTGTTAGAAGGGAATTTGCATCAGTTTACAGCATCGCTAATTACTGACTTTCAAGCATGGAGTCAAGCAACTTTACCAATTGTCGATGCTAACCAAGCCAAGGGCATTGCTCAGGATCTCTGTAATTTGGGGACGTTGTTAGTTCGCTTTCCCAGTCGGAATGAGGTAGCTTTAGAACTGGCAATCATGAGTTATGAAACCGCGATAACAGTTCTGACACAAACCAATTCCCCGACGGTATGGGCAGCAATTCAAAATAACTTGGGTATTGCTTATTGCGATCGCCAGTATGGAGAAAAGGAAAATAATCTGGAAAAAGCTATTGCTTGTTTTCGGTCAGCTTTAGGAGTCTATGGACGATATACTTATCCTCAAGACTGGGCAATGACCCAGAACAACCTAGCCCAAGCCTACCGCTATAGGATTCAAGGCGATCGCTCCGAGAACTTGCAGCAGGCAATTGCTTGTTATGAAGCAGCCGCAGAGATATACACTCTAGATAAGTTTCCGAAACAAAAACAGCAGATTCAAAAATTTATTCAGGAGATTATCCAAGAAATTGCATGAGTAAAAGCAAAAGAAAATAGTCACAGCTTACAAAATCGGCTCTTGCGTTGGTTTTATGGTACAGCATTAAAATAGCCATTTTATAGAAAGGCTCAAAAACTTAAAATCCAGTCATAGCAAGGAATATAGGCTCTGATTAGATTTTATTTATTATTCGACTCCATAAAAAGAACTGAAGAGCCACAAAATCTTTATTAGCAAACAAAAATTCTACATTTTTATTTGCTACATTACTGGTTAGTCTAATGAAATAAATCTGTAACCCACATTCCGCACCCTTAACTGTCACAAGCGGTTATTACGGAAGAAAATTTAGTAAAAAAGACTAAAAAATTACATCTATCTAGAAAAAACACATTTGGGATAGAAAAATTTCTCAAATATATTCTCAATAAGCAGCAATAAATAACGAGGTTAGATTGGGAGGAAAATTTAATAATATAATTTTATTCTGAGAGACTTAATATATCATTGTAAATTATAATGAGCAATGAATAAAGTTAAAAACGCCATAAAAACTTTAGCTAATTAATTTCATTAATGAGTAAAATTGGCTAAATAAAATATTAATAAGATTCATAAATCAACTTATATATTTATAGTAATAACGGCAAGCTTCTGGGAGGAACAGGAGAATATACTTCATTTCTGATGTCAAATTTAAAAATTCTGTTTTTTGCTGGAAAGTCACAAGATGAACTGATTGAAAACATTGAAATATCCACCGCATTGTCGGATTATCTATGGTTTTTCCTAATTGATTTTTTACAGTATAGTTTAAGGATTTCAAAGCCGCTCTAATCTCTCTTTGTGCTAGAGTATAAACTAGCAAACATAACCCCATTATCATTGCTAATGCTTCGATTCTTTCTGGGCTTTTCAGAAAAATACTATCTGCTAAAAATAAAGGACTTTTGAGAAAACTAAATCCTCTCTCACATGACTGTTGCGCTTTATATTCAGACAGCATTTTCTCTTTGCTCAGTTCTTTCTCTGACAAAACGTTTGTAGCAATTATAAACCTTCCGGCACTTAAGATTTCTGGTTCAATAACATCTTTATTTTCATCAACCCTGGCTGAGATTTGATAATATTTCGATTGATTATCTTCTTTGATGTTAGGATTTTTTTCAGTAATTTCGATATTTCCTATCTGATGATATTTAAATTCTTTACTTATTTTGGTTAGTTCTTTTCTGGCATCAGCAGCACAAGCAAACTTCTCTTTTGCTAGTTTTTTTAACTTAGTTTGAGTATTTATCAAAGCTTTTTCTATTTTCTTTGATAATTTCTTTAAATCAGATTTTTTTCTATCTTGACTTTGTACAACCAACCATCTTTGCTCTATATTGTGATTTGAACGATAATTTAGCCAAACGGTCACGAAATACTTCACTCTGTACTAGGACAACATATAGTTCAAAGCTATAAATGAAGTTCAAAAAACTCAAAACTTAATTACAGCAAGGAACATGGTCAAATAGTTCATTTGTACCGTACCGCGATGAGAGAGAAATAAAAATCCAGATTTCAGGCGATCGCTTTATCACTCAATTTTTGGCTAAACATATTTTTGAACCATATTGTGGGTATTTTGAACCAATTCTTGACCGAAAGTTCAAAATTTAAGGGCTAAATTAGTGTGTCTTGCTCTGCGTTTTTTCCAAATCCCAAAATAAAACTTTTGGTTGTATTAAGTAGGACGAGGTGAAAAAACTAAACTATGTAAAGATAAGTAAATACGTACAATGTGTCTACAAAGGTAACAGCGATATGGGCAGTCGTTTAAGGGTATTTCTGACTAGAG
>NZ_JACJRG010000059.1 GCF_014697125.1 Anabaena minutissima FACHB-250
CTCTAGTCAGAAATACCCTTAAACGACTGCCCATATCGCTGTTACCTTTGTAGACACATTGTACGTATTTACTTATCTTTACATAGTTTAGTTTTTTCACCTCGTCCTACTTACTCTTAGTTAAAGATGGTGCTGGTGTCGGTAATATTTTCTGTTGGTCTTCTTCATTAGACTTCAGCAAGAGTGAATTTACAGCTTTGGCTTGAGTATTTAAATATTGATTGATTTCGGGATATTTCGCCATCAAATGAGCAACAATTTCACCAGGAATCAAACACAGTTTGAGATTTTTACTAGCCCTAGCTGTGTAAGGAATAAAGTTGTCATCAGGAAACAAGGTAAAATGCCCAAATACTCCTCCAAGTTCTAAGGTACTAATTAATTCTCCCGTCTCATCTAATAACCTAACTTTGCCAGATAAAACTATATAAAGACCACTATTAACCCCACTTCCTGGAAAAAATTTCCCTATTGTCGGTTCTAAATATTGCAATTTCTGTTCATAGGGTTGTAATTCTACTTCTGAAACCGGATAGCCAAGGGTATTTCTCAGCAGTTCTAAAGAAACGCTGGTCATAGATGAATTTTGCACCATAAAGTTAGGATTTAGTCTGTAATTTTATGAAGTGAATTGGTAATATTTCACTGGTATCTAGAAGATTTTCAGAAGAGATATCTGTAATAAAAATTTGTGAACTTTGAGCTTTTGATATTGTTTTATCTGGTAAATTTCTGGTTTTAGGTTTGGTCGATAATCCCATTTGTTTGAGTAAGCGTTTGAGATGACAATCACTGACTTTTACTCCAAATTCTTGGGCTAAATGTTTGTTTAACCAATTCGCTGTCCAGCGTCGAAAACCATAACCATAATCACGAGGGTCAGCGTTTACTAACTCTTTTAAACGGTCTAAATATTCTTCATTAACAGCTTTAGGGCGACCAATTCGTGAAGTTTCCCATTGGTGCGCCATACCACTACGGGCAATATGTATCCAATGTCGTGCTGTAGCCGCACAGCATCCTAATGTACGACAAATTTCTGTTTGTGATTTTCCTTCATCTGCCAGCAACATAATTTGGATACGCTGGCAATATAACTCAGATAAATCTTCTTCCAGATTTTTTAACAATAGCTTGCGTTGAAATGGAGTTAAAAATTTACCAGACATATTTTAGGCAAAAAATTTGGATGTTATTTCTAGTTATCAGTAGCTATGCGAGAATTTACGCAAATTGCAATAAAATTTAAAGCTTGATGAGGATGTTTTACTCCACACAAGCAATTATCTGCAAAACAGTGCATACACACATAAATTTACGTATAAAAAACACTGGGGGAATCCTATGTGGCTAATCATGCGAAAAATAAGTTATTTGCCTAAATTTGCAATTATTACTAACTAGAAGCAATTTTTATTTACCATAAGATGGCATCAAAGGATCGATAGACTCCACAATACAGAGTTAAAAAAGTGTAGCAATTTTGCATTAGTCTTTTCTGCACATCAAAATGTACTATTTATCACTGTTTAGTACGTATTGATGTGATAAATATTGCAGAAAACTGCATTGTGAATAATGCTGATACATTTAGGTACGCAGAGGATTAGAGCGCAATTATTTGTATCTTTCGTGGGATTTAATGGTATCTTTCTAATGCGGTAGTATACCTATCTTTGTAAGTACAGCAAAGCTGGCGATCCTATCGATTTAACTTATGCACAGGAAAATTAGTACTAAATTACTATGTTTAATCAGTACTAAATATGTGCAATTAAATCTCATCACCATTTAACAAATCCTGAAAACCCATCAATGCTCTCTAACCACTCACCTTTTCTCTGTGTTTCTGGAAAGGAAAATAGCTGACAGGGGTGTGTTACCCCCCAGAAGTGAAAGCAACATTTTTTCTTCTTCTACACCCCACTCCCTAGTTGGCTTGCAATTGACTCCCACATAAAAACAAACTTATACAAACAATAGATTTTTATATGGGAATAGAATACTAATTTATATTTAATAATTTTTCAATTTGGTATATGTTATTGCTCATTCAAATCAGGTATACCAACTAGTATACAAAGCTTTGTAACCCCCGGATAATCTGTACTTCAATTGAGTGTTAAATGCTAGATTAAATTTCTACTATTCCCAATTTTTTATGTTCCATCCCCCAGCATGATCCCAATTGGAGATAATAGAGTTAAGCTAGATTATGCTACTATTGTTGTCAGGATTTTTTTGTAGCTTAAATAACAAAAAAATACATGATACTAGTCAAATTCGGTAGATAGTTGTTGATAATTATATATAATCTTTTTAACAGCGTTTCTACATGAGGATTTTGGCTTATCTCAACTGTATTGCAACATAAGCCTGATGACTGATAACTAATTTAAATAATACTCCCTATGAGTTATTACCGCGCATTGCTATTAGTAAATCGTCATTCCCGCCAAGGACAAAAACGTCTCTTGGAAGCAATTAATTGCCTGCAAATATTTGGTTTGGAGTTAATTGAAGAATCTACAGAAAATCCCAAAGATTTGGCTCACATTATATACAAATATAAAAATCATGTAGATTTAGTCATCGTTGGTGGTGGTGATGGTACTCTTAATGCCGTAGTAGATGCTTTAGTAGAGACTCAGTTACCTTTAGGAATATTACCTTTAGGAACTGCCAATGATTTAGCGAAGACTTTAGGTATTTCTAACTCTCTACCAGAAGCTTGTAAAACAATAGCCTCTGGAGAATTACGAAGTATTGATTTAGGATGGGTCAATGGTAAACACTTTTTTAATGTTGCCAGTTTAGGGTTGAGTGTAAAAATTACCCAAAAATTGACTAAAGAATTTAAACGACGCTGGGGAATTTTGGCATATGCAGTTACAGCATTACAGGTAATTTGGGAATCTCGACCCTTTAGCGCAGAAATTCGCGTGCAAGATAGATGTTTTCGAGTCAAAACAGTGCAAATTGCTGTAGGTAATGGTCGTTATTACGGTGGTGGTATGGCTGTAGTTCATGATGCTAAAATTGACGACCAAAGATTAGATCTTTATAGTTTAGAAATTAAACATTGGTGGCAAATGATTCCTTTGCTACCTGCTATGCGAAACGGGAGACATATTCATCGGCAAAATGTCCGCGCCTTATCTGGACAAGAAATAGAAGTTTATACACATAAACCACGTCCGATTAATACAGATGGAGAAATTACTACATACACCCCTGCTAAGTTCCGTGTTATTCCTAAAGCTGTAGCTGTTTTCGTTCCGCCAGTTTAGGGAGTGGGGGAAATAAATTCAAGATTAAAGAACACCTAGGGATTGGAGACAAGGGAGACAAGGAATTTTAGATTGAGATCCCAATCTAAAATCGCCAATTAAAAATCCACGCATTGAATTGCCCAATGCCCATAGACCATTAACTAATACCTATATCTGCGGTAGATAGCTAAGAGAGAATCTGATATGCTGAGGAATTGTAAGGAATGATAACGGGTGCATTTGTATTTCAACTTAATTCTCTTTTAGCTATCTATAGCGGGGCATTGTGGCAACTCACATCAACTCACGCCAAATTCATGTGAGATTTTCTCAAGAGATTAAATTACTACTACAAAGATTGACCGAACAGCATTTGACTCTCGGTGATATTTTGGCGGAAACTTCGGAACGGGGTTTTAGCTTAGTCATTGTTTTATTAGTTTTACCCTTTTTGTTCCCTATGCCGCCAGGTTTAGCAGGGCCTTTTGGTGCTGCTTGTTTAATGTTATCTATACAGATGATACTCGGTAGGCGATCGCCTTGGCTACCTAAAAGAATTGCTCGCTATAAATTCCCTCGCCCTTTTGCTCAGTTAATTTTACAAAACCTCCGCCGCGTCACCAAAATCTTAGAAAAAATCACCTGTCCCCGCTTGGCTAAAATCGCTGAACATCCCTTAACTTGGCGAGTCAATGGCTTGTGTATCTCTTGGCTGACACTGTTACTCATGTCACCAGTTCCATTTACTAATCCCATCCCCACGGTTGGTATTTTACTACTGACAGTCGCCACTATTGAATCCGATGGGTTACTAATTTGTGTTAGTTACATCATCACTATTTTAATTACCATACTATTTGGATTTATTGGTTATGGCTTGTGGTTAGCACCTAGTTGGCTACCATCCTTATTCAGATAATAAAAGCCCCCAGCCAAAGACTGAAGGGCTTGCTTTTAATTAAGGTGCATCTACTAATTTATATATCCCTTCAGTTATTGGCAGCATCGGGAAAAAATACCAGCAATGCTCAAATATTTATTTATAGCCGTTACCCGATAGATTAAGATGAGTTCGATTAATTTTAAAACCCCCGCAGGGTAATTCTCCCCTGCCAGGAGACAGGCTTAAAAACCTACTTTTTCGTGAGCTACCGTCAACTGTCAACTATCGACTCCTATATGTGTGCTAGTACACGATGAGCCAAAAATTTTACTTTAAAGGAATTTTTGCTTTTTGAAATACCTGTTCAGCCGTAAATTGTAATCCTGGTAATAGAGAATCTGTAATTAATTCATCTCCCATGTAAGTCTTTGGTGCTGCATCTGGATAAAAAACAGTAATGCTTCTGGCTTTGCTGTCTAACACCCATACTCGCAGCACATTGGCATTTAGATAGTCTTGCGCTTTAGCTACCATTTGTCCAAAGGTTTGTCCAGGAGAGATAATTTCAATTACTAAATCTGGAGGTACAGAACAAACTCCCTCTTCTTCCCAGTCGGAGGGTAAACGCTCATTAGAAATGTACAATAAATCTGGTACGGGTAGCCAGTCTTTTCCTCGACGGGTTAATGCTACAGATAATTCTGGATAAACTTCTCCTTTGTCTTCACATGATTGTTCAATTAAATTAATTAGGGCGCGAGTTAGTTTAGAGTGGTGTTTTTTCGGTGACATTTTAGGAATTGATTTACCATCAACGAGTTCGTAGGTGGTATCTCCCTCACCTGGGGGGAGATTTAAGAACTCTTGCAAAGTCAGTTGATTGTCGGCTTGGAGAAGCATAGCAAAAACCAGAAGGCGGCTAGTTAGATTTTAGCTAATTTGTAATTCGTAATGGGCTGCGCCCTGCTACGCTCTAAGCGCAGCTATACCGCAGGCTTTACGTAATTCGTAATTTACATTGCCTCTAAAACTTGGCGAATAATCTCTGTTGGTACTTCGTCGGTAATTGTGACTACACCCATTTGGGTGGGTAGGATAAACCGCACTTTACCGTTTTTAACTTTTTTATCTAGTTGCAGTGCATCAATAATTCCTTCAATATCTAAACCCTCTGGTAACTTTGTCGGTAAGCCTGCTTTTTGAATCAGGGCATTTTGACGTTCTGTGTCTTCCTGCTGCCACATTCCCAATTTCAGAGCAATTTGGCCTGCTGCTACCATGCCAATAGCCACGGCTTCACCGTGATTGACTAACCGATAACCAGTTAAGCTTTCTACCGCATGACCAATGGTGTGTCCATAGTTAAGAATTGCCCGTAGTCCGCCTTCTTTTTCGTCTTTGCCCACAACTTCGGCTTTGGCTTGACACGAACGGGTGAGAATAGCATTGATTAATTCTGGTTTGATGTAGCGCAGTTGGTTGAGGTGCTTGCTGGCTTCCATTTGGGCAAATAACTCAGCATCCCAAATTACGCCGTACTTAATTACTTCTGCCATACCTGCCCGAAATTCACGCATGGGAAGGGTTTTTAGTACGTCTGGGTCAACTAATACTAAACGTGGCTGATGGAATGCCCCAATTAAGTTTTTACCGTGGGGATGATTCACGCCTGTTTTGCCACCAATTGCCGAATCTACCATTGCTAGGAGGGTAGTAGGCACTTGTACAACGTTAATTCCTCGTAGCCAACTAGCAGCAGCAAAGCCAGTCATATCACCAATTACGCCTCCCCCCAAAGCCACCATCGTAGAGGAACGTTCTAGACGGTTTTCTAGGGCGATATCGTAGAGTTTTTGGATAGAATTGAGGGTTTTGTAGCGTTCTCCGGCTGGTAGGCAATAGCTAGCCACCTGAAAACCAGCAGATTCTAGAGAATTTATGGCTCTTTCGCCATAATGCTTAAATATAGTAGGATTAGAAACCAGCAATACTTTTTTGCCTAGTTTCAAATCAGCCATCTGTTGACCAAGTTGTTCTAAACTTCCAGATGCGATCGCAATCTCATAAGACTGCTGTGGTAGATTCACATTAATTACAGAAGTCATCACCCAAACCCCAACAAGCACAGTGGGCTGTATTCTACCGCATTTTGGAAGAGTGCTGAGTTGTGTTAGCGGTAGCGCGGCGTTTAGTCGGTGCTGAGTTGTGAGTTGTGTCAACTCCAAACTTCGGTTAAATCCAATACAAACCCCGGTAAAACACTTTCTCCTGACAAACTCACAGGACGATTTAGCACTTCCACATCTTGACCTGGGCGATAAATCTCTACCTGTTGATTTTTGCGATCGATTAACCAACCTAAACGCGCACCATTATCTATGTATTCTCTCATCTTGGCGCGTAACTTTTCTATAGAGTCATTTTTAGACCGTAGTTCTAACACGAAGTCAGGACAGATTGGGGCAAAGGTTTCCTGCTGTTCTATACTGAGAGCATCCCATCTGTCTTGACGTATCCATGCAGCATCAGGAGAGCGATCGCTGTCATTAGGTAGATGAAAACCACTTGAAGAGTCAAATGCTACACCTAATTTAGTCTGACGATTCCACAACCACAGTTGTCCAGCAATATCCAAGTTTCTGTATCCTGTATCGCTGCCGGTTGGAGGCATAACAATTAACTCTCCCGTAGCAGTTCGTTCTAATTGTAAATCTCTGTTAGCCAGTGCTAATTTCACAAACTGCTCATGAGAGACTGTCAGCGTCAGATTAGGTGGAATATTAACCGCAAGGGTTGGGGATAAGTTAGTTTTTGTCATTTGAGGGTAGGAAGCAGTGGTTTGACAAGCTCACCAACCAGACAGTAGTGAATATAGTTTTAGTGTAGTTTATCTTCCTTCATTAACTGTTGACTAATGACTAATGACCAAAAATTAATGATTCAATATAGTTAGTGAAGTATTGTGGAGAAACATAAATGTTAGCAGTAGTATCTTATATCCTCTTCTTGGCTTTGTTCATGGGCATAGCTGTAGGTCTGCTGTTCGGTCTGCGTTCTGCGAAGATCCTTTAAATAAGGGTATGGGGGTGTAGAGGTGCGAGTAAGTAATGATTCTACACCCTGACCGAACAATTGGTAATTCGCAATTCGCAGTTTAATTGCGAATTACGAATTACGTAAAGCCTGCGGCATAGCTGCGCTTAGAGTGTAGCGGGGGGGAGCATCGTTATGAATGAGTCTTATCCCACAACCGCCGGACTAGCCATTCTATTTGGTCTTTGGGACGGGGGACGCATTTCTAAGCCGAATAAATTCAGCATTTCTTGGTCTGCGTCGTAGTCTGGACAGGGGGTTGTGACTGTTAACATCTTGTTATCGTCGCTGGAAAAGATGGAGTTAGCCCCCGCCATGAAGCAGAAAGCTTGTTCAACTTGAGAAAGTCGCGCTCTCCCAGCACTTAAGCGCACGTCGGAAGTTGGCATAACTATCCGGGCTGTGGCTATCATCCTGACAACATCCCAAATGGGGACATCTGGTTGGTTTTCTAAGGGCGTACCTTCCACTTGGGAGAGAATATTAATTGGTACTGATTCTGGATGAGGATGGAGGTTAGCCAGGGTGTGTAACATGGAAACACGATCCTCGACGGTTTCGCCTAAACCCAGGATACCGCCGGAACATACGGTAACATTGGTTTGCCGGACATTTTCGATGGTGTTCAGGCGATCGCTATAAGTTCTACTAGTGATAATTGTGCTGTAATATTCTGCTGAGGTATCTAAGTTATGGTTATAAGCATACAGTCCAGCTGTTTCTAATCGTTTGGCTTGGTCTGCTGTCAACATCCCCAAGGTACAGCAAACTTCTAAACCCATGTCAGTGACATCTTTGACCATATCCAGAACTTGATCAAATCGAGAATTGTCCCGCACTTCCCGCCATGCTGCACCCATGCAGACACGACTAACACCTTTTTCTTTAGCGTTTTGGGCAATGTTCAGGACTGTTTTCTTATCTAACAGTGCTTGGGGTTTGACTTCAGTTTGGTAACGGGAAGATTGGGCGCAGTAGCTACAATCTTCTGGACACCCACCGGTTTTAATGGATATCAGCTTACATACTTGGATTTGTTTGGGGTTGTGATATTGACGATGAATGCTAGCAGCTTGATAAATTAGCTCTAGCAATGGTGTATTATAGATTTCCCGAATCTCTACTTCTTGCCAATCGTAGCGTATTCCCGACATTAGCATCCTTCTTCTCGACTGGATTGATTAACAGCTGTCTTCTTGTTATATCCCCTAACGTACATCTTTTGGAGTACGGAATGGGCTACTGCGATGGCGTTCCGCCAGCAATATCCACAGCCATGATTTGAGACATTTGATCAACTAGGGTAAGGAATACCGAGAAAATTTCTGTAACCTCAGTGACAATATATTTTAAATTTTGTAAAAAAAGTAAGATAAGTAAAGTAGCTATATGAAATCAGAACTACCCATAATCACTAGCGATCGCCTACTATTGCGAATAGGTATTCAAGAAGAAATACCCAAAATTCTCAAATATTTTATGGGAAATAAAAATTTTCTCACCCCATTTTATCCCACTTGGGCAGATCATTTCTTCACAGATGAATATTGGGAATATCAACTAGAAAATAATTTTTTAGAATTTATTCACGACCAATCTTTAAAGCTATTTATTTTTCCTAAAACTCAACCTACGGAAGTTATTGGTACTATCAATTTTAATAATTTTGTCAGGGGTGCTGCTCATTTCTGCCATGTGGGATATAGTTTAGCAGAAGCTGCCCAGGGTAAAGGCTATATGACTGAAGGCTTGCGGGCAGCAACTGAGTATGTTTTTCAAGAATTAGATTTTCATCGCATCATGGCCAACTATATGCCCCACAATCAACGCAGTGGAAATGTCCTCAAAAGACTAGGCTTTATTGTCGAAGGTTATGCCAGAGACTATTTATTAATTAACGGTAAGTGGCAAGATCATATTCTGACTAGTCTAATCAATCCTGACTGGCAACCCAATGAATATTAAACCAATTCAGAATACGAATTGCGAATTGATTTAATGGTCTGTTTTATCTGGACGACCGTTATTTAAAGGTTTTTTTCTACTCTTGTTTGTTTCGGTTGCTTTTTTATTGGATGGTTGGTTGGAATTGGGTTGTTGGCTAGACATAGGGTGGAATAGTGTAATTAATGACAAGTTTATCTACATATAGGATATGACCGTTTCCAGAAAGTTGTCAAAAATTTTACATAATAAAATAGAGACGTAAACTTAATTACGTCTCTATATTGAAGAAAACCCATTACCGTAAATCTTTTTCAGTTGGAGAAGATTGAGAAAGATACTCAAACCGTTGATTAACTTTCTATGGAAGAACTACAACAGAGTTACTGAGGTTTCCAGAAATCAAAATAATTGATTTAAAATTTTATATCAAGCGAAGGAAGAAAAATCTAAATTGGGCGGTATATCTTGAATACGTCCTGGCCCGATCGCCTGTAATGCTTCTCTTAAAGAAATATCACCAGTATACAAGGCTCGTCCGACAATTACCCCTGTAACACCTTGAGGTTCTAATCCCAACAAACTTAATAAATCAGTGACAGAACTGACTCCCCCCGAAGCAATCACTGGAATGGAGATTGCGCCAGCGAGTTCACGCAAAGCTTCCATATTTGGCCCTTCTAGAGTTCCATCGCGGTGAATATCCGTGTAAATAATAGCGGCTGCACCTAATTCTTGCATTTGTACCGCGAGTTGGGTGGCTAAAACTTGTGAAGTTTCTAACCAACCGCGAGTTGCTACGAGTCCCTTACGAGCATCAATACCAATAATAATTTTTTCGGGAAATTCTTGACAGAGTGCTTGTACTAGCTGGGGTTGTTCTACGGCGACAGTACCGAGAATTGCCCACTGTACACCTAGATTAAACACTTGTTGCACACTAGCTTGATCGCGTAAACCCCCACCGATCTCAATCGGTACAGAAATAGCTTGAGCGATCGCTTCAATTGCACTCAAATTTACTACTTTACCTGCTTTTGCACCATCTAAATCTACTATGTGCAATCTTGTTGCGCCTTGATCCGCCCATTGTTTAGCCACATCAACAGGATTCTCGCTAAAAACCTGTGAGCGATCGTAGTCTCCCTGATACAGTCGCACACAGCGACCATCTAGTAAATCAATCGCTGGAATTACATCCATGTAAATTTTCCCCTGTTTAGTCAATAGTTATTAGGTACTGGGTACTGGGTATGCTTAACACTTCTTCCCCTGTCACCTGTCCCCTGTCACCTGTCACCTGTCCTGACTTTTCACGTCATGTGGAAAAGCTAACGCAAAACCTAACCCCCCAGCCTCCTTCCCTACTAGGGAAGGGGGAGAAATCAAAGCCTCTCTCCTTGCAGGGGAGAGGTTTGGAGAGGGGTTTTCCAGATACCGTGAAAAGTCAGGTCACCTATCCCCTGTCCCCTGTCACCTGTCCCCTGTCACCTGTCCCTGTAATTGCTTAACTGCTTGCCGAAAACCCAGCACAATCAAAATATTAGAAAGAGTCAAAAAAACCTCCGCGCCACCGTGTAGCCAATCTATGTTAGCTAAAGCTTCGTGGTAATGGATTTTGGCATATATTCCTGCCGGAATCGTCACAGCAACAAAAACCAGAGTGCCGTAAAATCCATATAATGCTAAACGGGGCATTTGCGGACTGCGGCTGATAAACCACAAGAAACCCAAGTAAGGAAACAGTGACAGGGCAAATAGGGTGTCTTTAGATATCATTGCTCTGATTTAATAGTTTTTGATTCAAAAGAATTAGCTACTGTCTTGGGACTACTGGAAGAACGCCAAATCCACACTGCGGCAGCCCAAAGTGTAAAATTACCAACTAGAGTCATCGTAGCTTGCAGCGTTACCAACCATTCTAAAGAGTCTGGATTGTCGAAATAATGCCAGGTACAAGCACACATAGCACTCACCAAAGCCGGTAACATCGCCAGGGATAATCCCCACCAACTGCGGTTTCCTGAGAGTTCGCCATAAGTCCAGATTAACCAAATTGCAGCAATCCACTCAATAACGCTAGAAATATGAATAATCCAAGTAGGAATTGAAAGAGCATTCATAAATAAAATCAATAGTCAATGGTCATTAGACTGTAACTCAGGACTCCTCACTCCTCACTCAGCACCGGCTAAACGCCGCGCTACCGCTAACAGCACTCAGCACTCACCTCATCTTCCCACACGGCAATTCAACTTTTTGTAGAAAGATTACTGTCAACTCGTTAACTATTGAGAAAAAGTTGATAACCTTAAATCCAACATTCAAAATTTCAATGGGAACGATGCGATCGCTATTATCTGGGTATTACGGCAAAGGTAACGGTGGTGATGAAGCTTTATTAGCCACACTCCTGCAAATGCTACCATCTCATGTTACACCTGTGGTGCTTTCTGGTAATCCAGAGGAAACGCGCGATCGCTACAATGTGGAAGCGCATAATCGCATGGCTATTGTACCTGTACTGCAAGCTTTACGTTCCTGTGATGCTTTAATTTGGGGTGGTGGCAGTTTAATTCAAGATGTCACCAGCACTATCAGCCCCTTTTATTATGGGGGATTGATGGGGTTAGCTCAGAAAATGGGCTTGCAAACTATTGCTTGGGCGCAGGGTATTGGCCCTTTAGTTCGTCCGCAAACGCGCTGGATGGCAAGACAAAATTTTGCTGGTTGTACTAAAGTGAGTGTACGCGATCGCAACAGTGCTGCTTTATTGTCTGATTGGCAAATTCCCCACATCCTTGCACCTGATCCAGTTTGGGCTTTAGCATCCAAGCCTGTACCAGAAATTGCGGATTTACCTACGCCTAGAGTTGCTGTGACTTTGCGACAACATCCCCAATTAACTCCCACACGCCTCAATAATTTAACTCGTGCTTTGGTCGATTTCCAAAAAGCAACTCAGGCTTTTATTTTATTGCTGCCATTTCAAAAAAGCGAAGATTTAGGTATTGCTCAAGCCATACAACCGTACCTTGCAGATGTCAGCCAGATTTTGTGTCTCGAAGATCCACAGATATTAAAAGGTGTGTTTTGCGGTGTAGAGATGGCAATTGGAATGCGGCTGCACAGTTTAATTATGGCTGCTGCTGAAGGATGTCGCTGTTTTGCCCTGAGTTATGATCCCAAAGTTAATCGCCTCATGGAAGATTTGGCAATACCTGGCTGGGATTTGTCAGATTTACCAGATGATCCCAATTTAATTAGTCAAACTTGGGTAGAACATTATAAAAATGGTCGGCAAATTTTACCAGCGAAAATCCAATCTTTAGTAAATAGCGCATTAACACATCGGGATTTGTTGCAGCAAGTTTTTAGCCCGTAATCCTGTGTGTTAATACGTTTATACCTATCTATATCTACTACCAAATTAAGGGGTGATATTCCTGCCGCAATACCGATACGAAGTAGTAATGAGGATGTAGAAACCCCACCCTACGCTTTCGCTTAGAGGGTGGGGTGGTTCAAATTACACCGATATTAGTTAATCCCAAAACGGCAGCCACTCCAATAATATGACCAAAGCTCATAGCTGCTAAGAATGTAGCAACACTAGGATTATTAAACAAAGAGGGGAAAGGTAAAGGCATTTTGGGGCCAACATGGGGATAGCGAATTGACCACCCAGCAATTAAAAGCACTAATAAACAACTGCCAATAATAATCGGTGTTCCAGTCCAGTTCCAGGTTGTACCAGTATTAGGAACAGTAACTTGCACTGCTAACAGTGTTAATGGAAACATAGTTCTTTCTCCTGCATGAGTAAAATATCTCGAAGCTATGAGCTAATAGCCCAGTCAATACTCCACTAACAGGGGTTGGATCATCCTCTCTCAATAGAAAGGTTCAACAATCCTTCTTGAGTCGAGTTTGTTACTCAAAAATTAGCTTCACTCATGTATCGAGTCTCATGGCTGGAGAAAGAACAGAAATTAGTCTTGAGAGTTGTGGACTTGGTGATACGTAAGCTATAACGTATTACTTGTATCCAAACTTATAGACGACCAATGTTAGTCAATCCTAAGACAATACCAATACCAATCACATGACCAAAAGCCATAGCACCAACAAATGCGGGGAGACTTAAAGGTAGCCCAGGAAATTTGGGGCCGACTTGGGGCTTTTGAATTTTGAGCGTTAGCAAAACAGCTACTACGCTGCTAGCACTAATGATAATTCCTACAGTGGGATTCCATTCAGGGGTGACTGGTACAGATGCAGCAGCTGCTAATAAGGTAGATGTAATCAAGGTTGTGTCTCCTATGAAAAGTTATACTCAGCACTTAGGACTAAGTTTGGTCAAAGTTAACCTAGACCTAGAAAATTATAGAGTTAGTTAGGACACAACCGAAATTCATCAACCAAAATTCGGTTTTTTAAGTTTGCTGTATTTAAAATTTCTATGCGTGTAAAAATTTGCGGTATCACTCAACCACAACAATCAGTAGCGATCGCGTCTTTGGGTGCAACTGCACTAGGATTTATTTGTGTACCGACTTCACCTCGTTATGTCACCACAATGCAAATTCAAGCTGCGGTGGCACACTTACCCAAAAATATTGACAAAATTGGCGTTTTCGCTAATGCCAGTATTTCCGAAATTAGTCAGATTGTTTCCCGTACCCAGTTAACAGGTGTACAGTTACACGGTGACGAATCCCCCGAATTTTGCTCCCAGTTGCATCAAGCTTTACCCCATGTAGAAATTGTTAAAGCCCTCAGAATCCGCAATATAGAGCATTTGGAGCAAGCTATTATTTACACCCAATACATAGATACTTTATTACTGGATGCCTATCATCCTCAGCAGTTGGGTGGTACAGGGCAAACTTTAGATTGGCAGATGTTACAAAAATTTCACCCCAGTTGCCCTTGGCTACTAGCAGGCGGATTAACACCAGATAACATTCTAGAAGCATTGAGTCAGCTTCAGCCCGACGGTATCGATTTATCTAGCGGTGTAGAAATTAAACCCGGCGATAAAGACTTAGATAAAGTAGCATTACTATTTGAAAAATTGGGGAGTAGGAAGTAGGGACTGGGAATTTTAGATTTTGGATTAAATCCCTATCCAACACCTAAAATCCACGCATTGATTTACCCAATTCCCAATTCCCAATTCACCATTCCCTAAAAGAATGCTGGTTGATGACGAATCAAGTTAAAGAATTCTTCACGGGTTTTTTGTTCTTCTTGGAATACGCCAACCATTGCACTAGTCACAGTCCAAGAACCTGGTTTCTGAACACCCCGCATCACCATGCACATATGACTAGCTTCCATAACTACTGCTACACCTTGAGGTTCTAAGATGGTTTGAACGGCTTCAGCAATTTGGCGAGTTAGCCTTTCTTGAACTTGCAAGCGGCGAGAATACATCTCAACGATACGGGCTAATTTACTTAATCCCACTACCTTTTGATTAGGGATGTAAGCAACGTGCGCTCTACCCATAAAAGGCAACATATGATGTTCGCAGAGGCTGAAGAAGTTAATATCCCGGACTAATACCATCTCGTTATGCCCTTCATCAAAGACTGCTCCGTTGATGAGTTCTTCTAAAGATTGGTTATAGCCACTAGTCAGAAATCTCATTGCTTCTGCTACACGCTTTGGTGTTTTCAACAAGCCTTCCCGTTCGGGGTCTTCGCCCACACCTACTAATATTGCTCTTACTGCATCCTTCATTTGCTCCATATCTTCATCAGAAGGTGGATGCAACTGTGGCTGTCGTCCATCGTGAGTATTACGGTCTGGTCTGGTGTTGATGGCTTCTGCCAAGTCAGGAATTAGTGGTGATTGAGAGCGATTAGAACCGTTGGAACTAGCAATAGTCATGATGTCAATACTTGGTTATGGTTTAATTGTGAGTTATTAGTCATTAGTTATTGGTCAACACAAATAAATGAGCAACAACCAAAGACTAGTTAAAGTGCGCCACCACTGGGCATAAGAATCAATTCCTCAATGACTGCTTGTGGTGGTAATAAAGCAGTATGGAGAATCGATTGAGCCACAATTTCTGGGGTAAGCATTTGGGAACGGTCAAAATCAGCATGAACAGTTTCTGTGTCCCACAATGCGGTGTTGACAGAACCAGGAAAAATAGTAGTGACACGAATACCGTGGGCGCGTTCTTCTTGTGCCAGGGTTTGAGAAAGAGCTAATAAACCAGCTTTACTCACACAATAAGCTCCCCAGTTAGGAAAGGCTTGTTTGGCAGCAATGGAGGCTACATTGATGATTGTTCCTGTGAGTCTAGCTCGCATTCCAGGCAGAATCCCTTGAATACACTGAAATACACTTGTCAGGTTCAAGTCCATCACTTTTTGCCAGTCTACTAGGGGGGTTTGACTTAAGGTAGCTGTGTAGCCTATCCCCGCGTTGTTGACCAAAATATCTATATCTCCAAAATCCAGCGCGATCGCTTGCATTTTCGCTTCTACTTGCGATACTTCTGCTAGGTCTACAGCATAGACTTTTGCTGTTGCTCCAGTATGTTGTGTTGCTGCTGCTACAGCCTCCAACTCATCTAGAGAACGGCTCACTAAAGCTACATCTATGCCGGCTTTTGTAAAAGCTAATGCTGTTGCTTTCCCAATTCCCCTACTCGCCCCTGTGATTAAAGCGCGTCGTTTCTGCTCAAAACTCATGCTGTCTCCCAATTTTTTTGGCAGTTTTGCAAGCCCTTGCCACTCAATTATGAAAATCTTTCGGAGCAAATAGATTAATTTAATCTTAAATTCCGATAATTTTCCTTGAAAAGTGCTACTATTGTTTGTTATTATTAGCGTCCTGATTAAGCGTTTTCCCGCAAAGGACGACAAATAATAACCTGAAAACTCAGGTCATGTAATTAAAGCTAATTAATGAATACTGTTCAAACTACTCCCAAAGAGTTGATTTGTCAGATATACATACAAATGCCTATGGCTGGTAAGATTGTTAAAAATCGTTAAGAGCCACAGGCATTATAACACTGCTATGGTGTCATTGAGTCATTTTCTAACGCTTGTTAATGAGCAACTTCCGTAAAAACGCCAATTTTGCGGAATTTTTCATAGCGTAGTTGCCGTCTTTCTGGGGATGTTAAACGATTAAGTTCTTCTAAATTATCTAGTAATGCTTGTTTAAGGGTATTAGCGGCTTGAAGAGGCTCGGTGTGTGCGCCACCGATAGGTTCAGTCAAAATTTGGTCAATAATGCCCAAGTTTTTCAGGTCATGGGAGACAATTTTCAAGGCTACTGCTGCTTGGGGAGCTTTGCTAGAATCTTTCCATAAAATTGCGGCGCAGGCTTCGGGAGTAGCTACGGTGTAGACGGCGTGTTCAAACATCAATAAGCGATCGCCAACACCAATACCCAAAGCACCACCAGATCCACCTTCACCAATGACTGTACAGATAATGGGGACATCCAGAGAGAACATTTCCCGCAGGTTGTAGGCGATCGCTTCCCCTGCACCTTGGCGTTCGGCTACCACCGTGGGCAAAGCTCCTGGCGTATCGATAAACGTCAAAATTGGCATACTAAACTTATTGGCGTGTTCCATTAAGCGCATCGCTTTACGATAACCGCCAGGGGTAGCCATGCCAAAATTGCGGGCGATATTATCTTTAGTATCGCGTCCTTTTTGATGACCCAACATCACCACAGGTTGCCCACCCAAACGAGCCACACCGCCAATTAAAGCCGGATCATCACCACCAGAGCGATCGCCATGCAACTCCATCCATTCATCACTAATAGCCTGAATGTAATCTAACGTGCTGGGGCGACGAGGATGACGAGCAACTTGTAAGCGTTGGGCTGGAGATAGGGTACTAAAAATCTCCTCCCGCAGTTGCGTAGCGCGTGCTTCTAGTTTGCGAATTTCACCAGAAACATCGACACCATTTTCCTCTGCAAGTTGCCGAATTTGGTCAATCCGGTTTGCTAGTTCAGCTAATGGTTTTTCAAAATCCAACAGTAGCGGTTTGCGCTCGGTAGTAGCCATAGTTAGGGATTGGGTATTAGGGATTGGGTATTGGGTATTGGGTATCGGGTATGGGGTATTTAATCCAATAATTTTGACCCTTCACTTCGTTCGAGGGCAAGATGCAAGAATTTTGAATTAATTTGTCCCCATTCCTGATTCTCCATTTATTAAACCAGCAGTGGTCTAAACCCATGTTTGACTGAAGCTCGACCAATCTGCTCCATTTTGTCTACGGTAATCTGATTGCGCCCCCAAGAAAAGTTCGTGTATAACTTCTCAAATTCCAAGAGCATTGATTCAGCAAAACAAGCAAATAACTGGCGTGCTGGCACGTCCATATTGACGATTTTCATGATCTTCCAGTCAATATCCAAAGAATGCTCAACAATGCCACCATTCAACACATACACACCAGGATGCTGAATTTTAGTTCCTAGATTTTTGGGATAGCCACCATCAATCAACAGACAAGGTTGCTTCAAGGTTTTGGGGTCAATTTCCACACCTTTAGGCATACTTGCCACCCAAACTACAATATCAGCTTGGGGTAGGGCTTCATCCAAAACCATGATTTTCCCCCGTCCCAGTTCAGCTTGCAATTCCTGGAGACGCTCTTGGTTACGTGCTATCAGTAACAGTTCCTTCACATCAGTTTTAGCATCCAGCCACCGAGTCACTGCACTGCCAATATCACCTGTAGCCCCACATATAGCTACCGTGGCTTGGGAAAGGTCAATTCCTATTTGTTGGGATGCCGCTTCTACCTGACGACAGATAATATAGGCTGTGTGAGTATTGCCTGTGGTGAAGCGTTCAAACTCTAGCTTGATGTTACGGACTTGGCTAAACTGCTCCAAGTTAAAATTTTCAAAAATAATTGAAGAGAAGCCACCCAAAGCCGTAATATCAATACCATGCTTTTGAGCATGAGCCATTGCATTGAGGATTTTCCTTGTCGCTGCTTTTATCCGGCGATTTGCCAGCATCTCCGGTAAAAAGCAAGACTCTACATACCGTCCTTCAATTGTGTCCCCAGTAATACTAGTAACTTTAATGTGATCGACAATTTGCGGTGGTGCGCTACACCAAAAATCTAGCCCTTGATCGGCGTATTCTGGGTATCCCAATTCTTGAGCTACCGCCTGAGCGTGTTCTAAACTTGTCAGATGTCCAATTAGACCAAACATGTAGTGATATATTAGGCGCGTGCCTTGTCAAAAGCGTGGATTCGGTGGGTAAGAGACTATACCTAACTCTTAAAAATACTATACAAAGCGTCAGAATACAGTGCTGAGTGCTGAGTGCTGAGTGCTGAGTGCTGAGTGCTGAGTGCTGAGTTTTGAGTGCTGAGTTTTGAGTTTTGAGTTTTGAGTTTTTATGTAGAAAGTCCTTTTAAATTTGGGTTTAGTTCTTCTTGACGGACTTTTTGTGTTGCACTACGGATAGAACTACTCAGGACTCCTCTCTCAGGACTCAGGACTCAGGACTCAGCACTCAGCACTCAGCACTCTTTAAACAGATGCGAGTCCGTAGGCTGACAAGCGCATGATATCTCTGGTAGTGAAGCCTATATTGCTTAAGGCTTCTCCATACTGAATCATAAAATCTTCCACTAGGGCATCTTTTTCCATAGCGAGAGTTGCCGCATCTGCTTCTACTTGGTTTAACATTTTCCAAACTATGGGCAGATTTTGACGATTGGCTGCTTCTAATTCTGCCTTAGAGTCAGTGAAATGTTCTTTTAGCCAAACTTCGCCAAAGTTGAGGTGACTATATTCATCTTTGACGACTCCCTCGGTGATTTTGCGAGCGAAATCATCGGCTACGGGAATGTAGATGTTGTATGCTGCGATCGCAAAACATTCAATAATCAGAGATTGAATTAACAAGCAAGTAACCACTTTACCTTCTGCGGCTGCTACTTGGAAATTAGTATGCAACCCGGCAAAAAATTCTTTAGCAAATTGCATATCTGGCGACACTTCCAGATTCCGTCCACAAGCTTCAAACCCTTTCTTGTGGCGATTTTCCATTTTTGAAAGGCGAATTAGATCATCTTTTTGTTCTGGCAGCAGTTCAGCTAGTGTGATGTAATTCTCATAAGCTTCTTGTTCACCTTCAATTACGATCGCATTAATGCGACTATAAGCATCTTTATATTTTTCGCTCTTGAAATCAAGTTCTAAATCGGCTGCAAGCTGCTGCATAGTATGTTTACTCCTGTAAACTGAATCATTTAATACCAGAATTAAATTTACCCCATAAATTTAGGGTAATGTTCACTGTTGTTTAATTTTACTTAACAAGTCACTATGTTATAGATTAGCTTTTGTAGGGTGTGATAGTTATATCAATTTAACCAATTCAATAGGTCGCGCCCAATATTCCTGAAATTTAGTGCTGTAATTAGCTGACAATCGGCATTGGGTATTGGAGATTGTGTTTTTCTCCCCCTACTCCCCCTGCTTTCTTATCCTCTGTCTCCAGTCAGTCCCCAGTCCCCTTTCAGATATATTATTGCCACAAGAAAAGAAGAGAAGCTTTGTTGTGTAACTCATGCCTAAAACAAACTGGAGTCTGAAATCTGCCAATTTTTTGAGCCTAGCAGGACTAATACTGGGTGCGGTGATTGTCCTGTCACCACTGTTTGTGGTCTTTCTGACATCCTTTGCACCTCCAGGAGCAAACATAGAACTTTTGCCCAAAAAGAATTGGTCTTTTGCTAATTACCGCGATGCGTGGCAGCGAGGTCAGTTTTTATTGGCATTTGCTAATTCTACCTTGGTAGCGATCGCGGTGACGGCATTTCAGATGGTGACTTCGGCGTTGGCAGGTTATGCGTTGGCCAGGTTAAAGTTTCGCGGTAGACAAGCATTGTTACTGGTAGTCTTAGCCACTTTAGTCATTCCTTTTCAGTTGTTAGTGATTCCTATCTTTTTGGTATTAAAGTGGGGACACCTGATAAATACCTATGGCGCATTGATTTTACCAACTGCGGTCAACGGTTTTGGGATTTTTCTGTTACGTCAATATTTCCAGACAATTCCTGTAGAGTTGGAAGAAGCTGCAACTATTGACGGGGCGAATAGACTACAAATTCTTTGGCAAGTGATGTTGCCTTTAGCTCGTCCCGCCTTAGTGACGCTGTTTCTCTTTACATTTATCGCTGAATGGAATGATTTATTTAAGCCACTTGTGTTTACAACGCGACCGGAACTAAGAACGGTGCAGCTAGCGTTGGCTGAATTTCAGGAACAGTTTACCAATAATTGGCCTTTGATGATGGCGGCGGTGACAATTGCTACTGTTCCGGTGATGTTCCTATTTCTCATTGGTCAGCGTCAGTTTATTAGAGGTATTGCCACAACAGGAATGAAAAATTAAAAAAAGACGCAAATTTATTCTTTGCGTCTCTTTCGTGAAATTTGAAAAATTAGAAACTAAATGTGGTTCTCAGCGCACCAATCACCACGCTATCGTTGTTATCGTTATGATCCGGTGCTGTTAGCCAGATAACTCCGGGTGTGATAGTAATATTATCACTGACCTTGTATTGATAGAATGCCTCAACATGGTAGGAAGTATCACTATCTTCAGGTAACGCAGCAACACTGGAACTTGTCACTTTAGGTTCCATGCCTACGATAATCCCACCTAAATTGCCTTTCTTGCCAAGGTCAGGGAAGGCTAGAGTCACAGCATAGTTCCAAATATCAATATCTCCCCGATCAGCCCCTGTCAAGGTACGGCTAGTGGTATAGCCAGCCCAACCACCTAAGATGATTTTCTCACTGATACCAACGGATGCTTGAAGACCGTAGGAGTTACTAGAAAAGGTTTCACCCAAAGTCTGGAAGGTTGCAGCATTGCTACCTGTAACTAGTGGCTGTCTGTAGGAATTAATATATGTTAAGCCTACAGTGATGCGATCGCTTGGCTTGACAGTTAGCTGTGCCAATGCTCCGTAAGCACCATCAAACAAACCATTTTTGGGGGCTGGGTTATTAGCTGTACCACTCAAATAACCTAGACTCAGTGCTAACTTATCACTAAATTGATGGGTAATGCCTAAACCAGTCCCACCTATCTGACCGTAAATTGGGTTGCGTGTACCAAAGGTAGATAAAGCACCAAAAGCCCCATCACCATCAAAAGGATTCACGGTGCTGGTGAGGTCGTCTGCTGCACCTCCGACAGCAATCAGCTTAACTTGAGTATTCTTGGTGGCGGGGAATCCGTACCATAAAGTACCTATGTTAGCGTTGGAACTGGGTTCAGCACTAGCAAAAAATAGGTTGCCTTCTGGAGTATTAATGTTAGGTGTGGCAATATTATTAGCCTCAATTCTGGTAAACAGGGTATCTTGACCAGTGAAGCTAGTGACAAGTTCAAGACGCGCTCTGTATGCCAGAGTGGTATTCTTGTCTGTAATTTCCGCATCATTGACGCGATCGCCTGACAACACGTCACTCACCACACCTACAACTTGTCCTTGTAGTTTGGTTGTGGTGGAAAACTGATTAGCTTCCAATTCAGCAGTACGTGCTTCTAATGCGTCTACTCGTCCTCTAAGTGTCGCTAGTTCTGCGGAAAACTCTTCTTGCAGTTTTTGCAGAGTAGCTAAATCTTCTTTGGTGACTAGATCCCCAGTGGCGGTAGCAATTAATTCGTTGACTCTGTCAAGACAAGCATTTACACCTGCGGCGAACTCATATCGTGTCATGGCGCGATTACCACGATATGTCCCGTTGGGGTAGCCTGCAATACAACCATAACGTTCTACTAATGATTGCAATGCTTGGAATGCCCAATCTGTCGGTTGTACATCTGATAATTGAGACACAGAGGTAACTTGTGACATTACCTGGTCTTGAGAAGAGTTATCAGCTTTGACAACTGGTGTGGTGGTGCTTGATGATTCATTGATTTCTGTTGGGGTAGATATTTCCCCCGCAAATGCAGCAGTACCAGAAAATAGCACCATGCTGCAAAAGACTGGACTAGCTAGTAAATACTTCGATAATTTCTGCATTTTGTCCTCACACTCAAAATATGCTGAATTTTTACTTGGTAACACCAATACCAAGCCTTGGCTATCACAGAGGTTCTGAAAATGGATTCCCAAGATATTACCAGTACCTAACAAATTTTGTAACAGTAAAAATCAAGAATTCATAAATTTCTTGTTTTAAGTAGGAGTTATGTAAAGGTTAAGCTTAGTAATCTACTTTGATTTTTGTTCACGCAGCGTAGCCTACTCATACTCACCTGTGTAGGTAGGCAGTAGGGGCGAGTTGCAAAATATCATTTAATTTCCGCATAGGGTTGCTAGTACAGTACATTCTTGTGATTACTTACGCAGAGTCATGTTATCATCAAAATGAGAATGAGAATTATTATTACGAACACAATAAATTTCATTCTCACTCAAAATCTATACTTAAATTGCGATGGGCTGCGCTCCGGTGTAGGCGATAAGCGAAGCTTAAGCCTTTGGCTATCGCAGTAGCTTCAGCATGATTGCGGAGGGGAAATATGCAAAAAGGCATTCTGTCTTTAATCACCTTACTAATGTTGTCAGTGACATTTGGTTGTAACTCATCCAACAATATTGAACAGACATCTACTCCACAGTCTCCACAGGCACAGGAAGCTGCATCTACGCCTGTAGCACAGACACCAAAAACCAAGGTTGTAACAACATTTTTACCGATTTATTTATTTACAAAAGCTGTGGCTGGAGACGCAGCAGAGGTAGACATATTAGTACCTCCAGGGACGGAAATACATGATTACCAAGCAACACCGGATAATGTCAAAGCGATCGCTACAGCAGATGTTTTAGTCAAAAATGGGTTGGGATTAGAGGAATTTCTGGAAAATACCATCAAAAATGCCCAAAATTCTAAATTGAAGCAAATTGATGCTAGCGCGGGAATTAAACCCTTAAATGAAATCTCACCAGTTGTGAAAGCCACAAAAGGTGAAAAAGACCACGACCATGACCATGACCATGCTGAGGGTAATCCTCACGTTTGGTTAGATCCAGTATTGGTAAAACAGCAGGTAACAAATATTCGTGATGGCTTAATTGCATCTGACCCAGCAAATAAAGCTACCTATGAGGCTAATGCTAGTGCTTACATTCAAGAACTAGAAAATTTAAATACTGAATTTCAACAGACATTACAAAAAACTCCTAACTGCACCTTTGTCACCTTTCATGATGCTTATCCATACTTAGCTCAACGTTATAACCTCAAACAAGTGGCAGTAGTGCAAATTCCAGAAGATCAACTTTCTCCAGTAGATATACAAAATACTATCAAAGCGGTGAAGAAGTACAACGTCAAAGCTTTATTTAGTGAGCCAGGAGTAGACAACAAATTACTCACCAGTCTTTCCCAAGACCTAAAGTTAACCTTGGGTTCACTAAATCCTTTAGAAAGTGGCGAAAAAGACCCCCAGTATTATTTCCAAGCCATGAAAGCTAACTTAGAAACCATAGAAACAGCCTGTAAGTAGGGGTGGGTTCACAGATATCCTCAATTATTCACGATGATTCTAGTAAACCCACCCCTACTAAAATCTAAAATCCAAAATATTTTGTAATTTGAATTCGGAGTGAAGCGACTTGACATCCCCTGTTCTCAAAGTTGAGGGATTAACTGTATATCAAGGTAATTATTTAGCTGTGCGGGATGTTTCCTTTGAGTTAATACCGGGAACTGACACAGCTATAGTTGGCCCCAATGGTGCGGGTAAAAGTACATTAGTTAAAGCAGTGTTAAATTTGATTCCCCGTAGTAGTGGGAAGATTGAAATATTTGGCCTTCCTCTAGCTAGATTGGGGAATTTACGTCATTTTTTAGGCTATATGCCACAAAATTTTGTCTTTGATCGCAGCTTTCCTATTTCGGTCAGAGAGTTGGTAGGTTTAGGGTGGGTAGCCACAGATAGAAATAAATATTCATTTTTATCTCAACTACGAAGTCAACCCAGGGAAAAATCTTTAGCAGTAGCCGAAGCTTTAAGGAGAACAGATGCTTATCACTTGCAGAATAAAGCTATTGGGACACTGAGTGGTGGTCAACTTAAGCGAGTGTTGTTAGCTTACTGTTTAGTTATGCCTAGGAAACTATTGGTACTAGATGAAGCCTTTGCTGGAGTTGATATGCAAGGTACAGCAGATTTTTATGCGTTGCTAAATGAATTGAAGCGGGAAGAAAATTGGACTGTTTTACAAGTTTCCCACGATATTGATATGGTCAGCCGTCACTGCGATCGCGTCTTGTGTCTCAACCAAACTGTTGTCTGTACCGGACAACCAGAAATTGCTCTCTCACCCCAAAATCTTTTAGCTACCTACGGCCCAGGATTTAGCCGCTACCAACATCATCATTAAATTCAAAATAAATTTGCTGTATCTCTTAATTGCGAATTACGAATTATTATTCATCCTTTTCATCTAAGTGTTCAGCTACAGCTTGATAAAGATGAAAAATATGATTGTCGTGAAGGCTATAAAATACATTACGTCCTTGTTTACGATACGTCACTAAACGCATAGCTCGTAAGTTGCGTAGCTGATGAGAAACAGCCGATTCACTCATTTCTAACAAAGCTGCTAAATCACTGACACAAAGCTCTTTATTTGATAAAAAAGAGAGAATTCTGAGTCGATTAGCATCTCCCAAAAAGCTAAAAAAATCTGCCATACGTTGAGCTTTTTCTGTTGTGAGTAGCTCATTTGGTATGGATTGAACAACATTAGTATCTATAAGAGAGTATTTGGTATTTGATTGCAGCATTTGGGTTAGTAGAATTTAATTTTCTATATTAAAAAGTATTTAAATTTATACTTATATATTACATTTTTTTTGTCCAATTATGTAAACACAAACAAATATATACTTTATTTATCACTTTAAAAGTTGTAAAAATTCATATTATGTATCTAATTTATAGTTGCAATCTCAACTGGATAGCTGTAGCCAGTAGCAGTGATTTAATAGATTTATTACAATTCCCATTTATGCAGCGTGCGATCGCAGGTGCTATTCTCATGGGCATACTTGGAGGCTTGCTAGGTAGTTTTGTTACCTTACGCCAGTTATCATTTTTTAGCCATGCTGTTGGTCATGCCGCATTGGTAGGCGTGGTATTGGGTGTACTGCTACAGATCAACCCTACTTGGATGCTGCTACCTTTTACCTTAGTGTTTGGGGTGATTGTTCTTTACTTGATTGATAAGACCGATTTAGCCAGTGATAGCGTACTTAGTATAGTGCTTTCGGGAGCATTAGCGATCGGTGTGATTCTGACGAATCTCATCCAAGGTTATCGCGGTAACTTAATGAGTGTGTTGTTTGGGGATATTTTGGCAATTGATTTTACAGACTTGATTTTAACAATGCTGGTACTGGTAGCTAGCAGCATATTCTTACTATCAACGCTACCACAGCAAATTTTGTTAACGCTAAATTTAGATGTGGCAAAAGTTCAAGGTGTCCCCGTCCAATTGTATCGCTACGGGTTTGTGGTGCTGCTGGCACTGGCTGTAGCTGTCGCAATTAAAGCTGTAGGTGTTTTATTGGTGAATGCCTTTTTAGTCATTCCTGCTTCTACAGCTAAATTAATGAGTCACCACTTCAGCAACTTTCTCGTCTTATCAACAATAGTTGGTGCTACTAGTAGCCTAGTGGGGATTATTGTGTCCGGTGCTTTTAACCTAGCCTCAGGCCCTAGCATTGTGCTGGTTCAGTTTCTTTTGTTTGTGGCTGTGTTCACCTGGGTAAAATTGCGCTGGAAATCTGCCTAAATGTTTTTTTGCTGAAACCCCTTGGCAAATCATTTTTAGTTTGCTAAGATTATTAATCGTGGCCAATAAAAAAACACGCCGGGATAGCTCAGTTGGTAGAGCAGAGGACTGAAAATCCTCGTGTCACGAGTTCAAGTCTCGTTCCTGGCATTCAAACAGAATCAACACTCTAGCCTCCAAATCAATTAATTTTGGGGGTTATTTGTTGTTAGTGCCTAATC
>NZ_JACJRG010000006.1 GCF_014697125.1 Anabaena minutissima FACHB-250
ATGGAAGTAATGCACGAGCGTAACGCTCACAACTTCCCCTTAGACTTGGCTGCTGGTGAAGTTGCTCCTGTTGCTATCAGCGCACCTGCTATCAACGGTTAATCTTTAAGCTTAGTTGAATAAAGAACGCCTCCTGGAAACAGGGGGTGTTTTTTCATGCAATGAAATTGTCACGCCCAGCGCAGTGCAATTGACGTTATCCCGGAAAGAGAAGAGTACAAGAAAGATGTCATCATAGTTAAGGTGAGAACATACGGGAGAGAAGACTACGGTTTACGCACGTCCTTTAGCACGGTTAATTGAACAGTTGCAACGCCTTCCAGGAGTTGGCCCCAAATCTGCCCAGCGACTGGCTTTGCATATTTTAAAACGTCCAGAATCTGAAGTAGAGGCTTTGGCGCAAGCTTTGATTGATGCCAAAAAACAAGTAGGTTTATGTTCTGTCTGCTTCCATTTATCATCTGAACCTGTTTGTGAAATCTGTCGTAATCCCAACCGCGACAATCAAACTATCTGTGTAGTAGCAGATTCGCGTGATGTGATTGCACTGGAAAAAACCCGTGAATACAAAGGTAAGTATCACGTTTTAGGAGGAGTGATTTCTCCCATAGATGGTATTGGCCCAGAACAGTTGACTGTCCAAGCTTTGGTAAGGCGTGTAAGTCAGCAAAAACCCCAAGAAGTAATTATGGCGATTAGTCCTAGTGTAGAAGGGGAAACTACGACTCTGTATCTAGGCCAGCTACTTAAGCCATTTACTAAAGTGACGCGGATTGCCTTTGGTTTGCCCGTAGGTGGCGATTTGGAATATGCTGACGAATTGACGCTAGCAAGAGCTTTAGAAGGACGGAGGGAGCTAGATTAGATCAGAACCTCTGTTCTCTAGTCTCTAGCTAGTAGTTAACAATAGCTGGTCATCGGGCGAATTGAATTATGCGTTAGCCGAAATGCTTAGTAGACGAATACAGAACCCCGGTTTCTTGGAGAAACCGGGGTTCTAGATTTGTGCAATATGTAAAATCTTGAAAAACAAAATATATTTTATTTTTAACGACTGTAAAGTTGTTGCTGTGATTTTTCTCGGCAATGGGTATTCTCAATAACAAAGTGAAGACTTTATTTATTATTTATTAGCTATTAGAGTACCCTGATGATGGAAATTCTAGCTACACTTTCCGCTTCTGCGGCAGCAGGAATAAGAATAGGCATACCTTTATTAATTATTATGCTGTTACAGGGTAGTGATTTTTGGTCACAAGTGCCAATTTTCTCTCACGTTTCCCCTAGGGTTTTATTAACCTGTCTAATTAGTTGTTCATTTGTTGAATTATTTGTTTCCAAAAAACTTTGGGGACAACGAATTTTACAAATAATACATTTATTCTTATCTCCCCTGGTGGGGGCTATTATGGGGTTAGCAGTAGCTTCAGCGACAGAAACACCACACTGGTTAATAGCTGTGATTGGGGGTTCATTGGCTTTAGTATTGCAGCTGGTTCAGGTTGGTTGGTTCTATCGTTTGCGTGGCTTGCCATTGTGGGCAGTGTTTCTACAGGATATTTTGTGTATAGCCCTAGTGCTGTTTGCTTTTGATGCTCCGTGGCAAGGAGGATTAATCGCTTTAATCCTCCTGTGGTTTGCCCTACGTAGTGCTAAAGAGTGGTATGACTGGTATCACAAAAGCCGTTAAAATACCTGAACTTGGGCGAAACCATAAGGTATTTCTCGTCGATAACCAATATGTCCTCCAGCAAGTTCATACAGATAGAAGTTGCGATTGGGAGTATCCAATGCCAAATTCCTAAACGCGATTTGTAGAGTGCTACCAGGAGCTATTGGTTGAGCAAAATTAATCCTAATTCTGTCGCCTTCTGTAGAAACGTTGGCATCGATGTTTTGACCAGATTGATCTGTGATAGTAATGTTGTCGTTGTTGATGCTAACAAGTTCTGAAGGACGAACCACTACATAGGATAAAGGCTGCTCTCCGGTATACACACTAATGTAGTGAGTATCACGAAAACCGCTTGTCCTACTAATTCGCGGTGCGGTGCGGTCATAGGACATTTGCTGTCCGGGTTGGTATTGCTGTCCGGGTTGGTATTGCTGTCCGGGTTGGTATTGCTGTCCGGGTTGGTATTGCTGTCCGGGTTGTATTTGTTGTCCGGGTTGCATTTGTTGTCCGGGTTGGTATTGCTGTCCGGGTTGTATTTGTTGTCCGGGTCGCATTTGTTGGGTCTGAGCGATCGCTGGTAAACTAGTTGTGGCGATCGCTAAACTTACGGTAGAAAACCAAATCAATTTTTTCATTGCTCACCGCCAATAAACAGAAAATTCAAGCTTTACTGACGATATTCCTGCAATTGCTCTCTGATTACATCTGTCTGTGATGGGAAGCCCAAAAGCATCAAAATCCTACATATAAAAACAAAAACCTCCCAAGAGAGGGAAGTTAAGAGGGAAAAAAATACTTTACCTGTATAAGTTTTTACTGCAACAGTCCGATCATATGTAGTAAACCCTGACCTGTAACCAACTCAATAATCAAGGCAATAAAGCCTAGCATAGCAATCCGACCATTCCACACTTCTGCACTGGTGGTCATACCCCATTCCCAACTCTCTGGAGGATACATTTTCACCCGCTTCTTCATCTGGGTAACTTGGGAAAGCTTAAGGCTGGGTTTTTGCAGTGCATCAATTACCAAGTCTGCCAAAGCTCTAATAAAGACTGGATGGGTATTAGGTGCGGGTACGCGACGGAAGTTGTGGATTCCTGCTTCTTCCGCAACTTCCCGATACTCAATATCAATTTCTTGTAATGTCTCAATATGTTCTGAGACAAAACTGATGGGTACGACAACTAAGTCTTTAACGCCCTTTGCACCTAGTTCTTTGAGAGCATCTTCCGTATAGGGTTGTAGCCACTCTACCGGGCCGACACGGCTTTGGTAGGCTAGGGTGTGAGGATTAGGACGATTGAGAGTCTGCATAATGAGGGCTGTACATTCCTCAATTTCCTGCTGATAGGGGTCGCCAGCTTCTTCGACATAGCTTTTGGGAACACCATGTGCGCTAAAAAAGATGTGAACTTCATCAGGATTAGCAAACTGGTCAATTTCTTGGCTAATCAGTTCCGCCATTGCTTGCAAGTAGCCTGGTTGTTTATGCCAAGACGGAATGACGGTGTATTCAATCCGTTGTAGTTTGGGGTCTTCTTGCCAAAGTCTGTCTAGAAGCCGGAAGCTAGAACCACTGGTACTGATGGAAAATTGGGGATAGAGGGGTAGAATCACCAAGTTGTCAAGGTTGTCTTGGGTGAGAAGTGCGATCGCTTCTTCTGTGTAAGGATGCCAATAACGCATTCCTACATATATTTTGGCTTCCTGTCCCAAATCACCTAACTGTTTTTGTAGAGCTTCTCCCTGGGCTTCTGTAATCCGCCGTAAGGGTGAGCCACCACCTATTTGCTTATAGTTCTCTTGCGATATGCTCGTGCGTCTTGAGGCGATGTACCAAGCCAGGGGTTTTTGTAACCAACGGAATGGTAAGCGTATGATTTCTGGATCAGAAAAGAGGTTATATAAGAACGGCCCGACATCCTCTAATTTATCGGGTCCACCGAGATTGAGTAATAATACGCCTACACGACCCATAGCAGTTAATTTCCCCCGACTTTTTCAGATTTTTTACTAATGTTAACAATATATCTTTATTAAATATAAAGCTTAATAGTGAGCAAAGGTACAATGGCAACAATTTTAAGAGATTTAAGTTATCGCTATCAATGGCTATATGATGGAATATCGCGGTTAGCAGCCCTTAGCGTTGGTGGTGAACCTCGTTTTCGGCAATTGGCTCTGCAAGGGTTAACAATTCAACCAGATACTCATGTTTTAGATTTATGTTGTGGTAGTGGTCAAACAACGCAATTTTTAGTTAAATATTCACAAAATGTAACAGGACTAGATGCTTCACCATTATCTTTACAAAGAGCTAGGCAGAATGTACCTGAAGCAGCTTATGTAGAAGCTTTTGCGGAAAAAATACCCTTTACAGAGGCTCAATTTGATGTAGTGCATACCAGCGCGGCTTTGCATGAAATGCAGCCTGCACAATTGCGGGAAATTATTCAAGAAGTTTATCGCGTACTCAAGCCAGGAGGAGTATTTACTATTGTTGATTTTCATCCACCGACTAATCCCATCTTCTGGCCTGGGTTAGCGTTATTTTTTTGGTTATTTGAGACAGAAACAGCCTGGAAATTATTAAAAACTGATTTAACTGGGTTGTTAACTGAAATAGGATTTAGTGTAAGTCAACCAACTTTGTATGCGGGTGGTAGTTTGCAGGTAATTCAGGCGAAAAAATAATTAATTAGGCATGGGGCATTGGGAATTGGTATTTTACGCCGTGTGTAACTTTCTCTCAAACCTAACCCCCAACCCCTTCCCTACATTCGCGCAGCGTGTCGGAGACAGGGAAGGGGAGAAAGATTTAAAGCCTCTCTCCTTGTAGGGGAGAGGTACTCTACGAGAAGAGCTTCGCTCTATGGAGAGGGGTTTCAAAAATAAGTTGCACATCGCGTTATTTCAATACTAAAAACATTATCCCCAGTCACTTGTCCCCAGTCCCCTATTCCCTAGGCAAAATAACAGTAATAGTTGTTCCAACACCTACTTCACTATTAACTAAAATTTCTCCTTGGTGAGCATCAACGCATTTTTTGACAATTGATAGACCCAAGCCAGTACCAGCAATTCCGCTAACATTCTCTCCGCGATGGAAAGGCTGAAACAAATGCTTTTGGTCTTGTGGGGAAATGCCAATACCCCAGTCTTGAATTTTAAAGATTACCGCGTGTTCTTGACCAAATAATTCAAAATTAACTATACCACCGGGTAGTGAATACTTAATAGCATTACCAAGCAAATTACCCAAAATGTGGTGCAGCAAGCTTTCATCTAATAATACTGGTTCTAATTTTTGATGACAGTTGAAAATCACTGTAAGATGCTTATCTTTAATAGATAACTGCGCTTCTTCTACTATTTGACGACAGAACGCTTCTAAATCCATAGCAATCAGGTCACACTGGAGTTTACCAGAATCGGCTTTACCTATTAATGACACTTCATCTAATAGCTGTGCCATATTTTTGATTGCTGAACGAATCATTTGTAAGTGAGAGTGTTTTTTTTCTTGACTTAATTTTTCTTCATGATTTTGTAACAATCCAGCAGCTAAAAGAATAGTATTTAAGGGATTCCGAATGTCATGGGAAAGCATAGAGACAAACTCGGCTTTAAACTGGTTAATTTCTTGAGCTTTTACCAGTTCAGCCGTGCGTTCCTCAACACGATTTTCTAGAGATTTATTGAGGATTCGTAAGGTTTCCAAGGCTTGCTTGCGCTCAATTGCATAACATAAAGCCCGCACCAAAACATGAACATTTACCTGTCGCTTGACTAGATAATCTTGCGCTCCTTGTCGCACAGCTTCAATTGCTAAATCTTCGTCATTAGTATTAGTTAGAACAACAATTGGTACACTAGGGTCTTGCTTTATCAACAAAGACAGAGATGATAGACCTTGACTGTCAGGCAGAGTAAGGTCTAGTAAAATCACATCATAACTAGTATGACTAAGTTCGCTGAGTGCTTCCCGCAATCGCTTCACATGAACCAGAAGAAATTGTTTGGATTCAGCTTGGTGCAAATATTCTTGTAATAACCTCGCTTCTGCTATGTTGTCCTCAATTAATAGAATTTTTACTGAATGTCCAACTATCATCTTCTGGGTTCACCTCCTGGGAATGAGTTGTGAGTGCTGAGTGCTGAGTAATGAGTTTTGAGTGCTGAGTGGCGGGTGGGGATTGGGAACAGTTAGGAAAATATACCTTGTCTACCTTGTCTCCCCCACTTCCCTAATCCGGTGGTAGCGTAACTGTAGATAGCCAAAACTCTTCAATTCCTTTGACAATTTGGAACAGTTGACTAAGGTTGCGAGATTTGGTGATGTAGCAGTTTACGTGCAGTTCGTAGCTGTGAAAAATATCATCTTCGTTTCTCGAAGTTGTCAGCACTACTACGGGAATGCGTTTGAGTAAGGGGTCAGCTTTAATTTCTGCCAATACTTCTCGACCGTCTTTCCTAGGTAGGTTCAAATCTAACAGGATGAGGTCTGGACGTAGTGCATCAGTATATTCACCTTCTTGGCGAAGATAGGCCATGGCGTCCATACCATCCCGGACTGTAACCACTTGGTGTGGGATTGAGCTATTTTTGAACGCTTCTTGGATGAGACGAATATCGGCTTTGTTATCCTCAACTAAAAATATTGTTTTGAGTTTTTCTTCCGTTTCTACGCTCACGCTCTCGGCCTCCAACTGGAATTGTAAAGTAGAAGGTCGCACCCTCACCAAGTTGTGACTCTACCCAAATGCGTCCCCGATGACATTCGATAATTTTCTTACAGATGGCTAGACCCATACCTGTACCTTGATATTCGTCTCGTGTATGCAGGCGTTGAAAGATCACAAAAATGCGATCGCTAAATTGTGGATCAATCCCAATTCCGTTATCCTTGACTGAGAATAACCACTCATCGTCTAATCTTTCTGCACCGATGTGAATTTCGGGTGGTTTGTCGCTGCGGAATTTGATGGCGTTAGCAATCAGGTTTTGGAATAGCTGCATGAGTTGGGTGCTACCAGCCATGACTGTGGGTAAGGGGTCATGGGTGACAGTAGCCTTGGCTTCGACAATGCGTTGACGTAAATTGCCTAATGCTCGTTCTAGTGGGGTTTCTACATCCGTAAGTTGAAACGCGATCGCTTGGGTGTCTACCTTCGAGTATGCTAGGACATCATCAATTAATGTTTGCATCAGGCTGACTCCCTCAACTGCGAAGTTGATAAACTCTTTCGCATCTGCATCTAGCTTTTCTTCATAGCGCATTTCCAATAATTGGACGTAATTCGCTACTTGATTAAGCGGTTCTTGCAAATCATGGGAAGCAACGTAGGCAAACTTTTTCAGTTCGGCGTTGGAACGTTCTAAATCTTGCGCTAACTGTGCTAGTTCATCGGCTTGGCGCAGGACAATATTGACAATTGCCTTTTTCAATTCTAACGCGGCTTTAATTTCTACATATCGCCAAGGTAATGAAGTGAGGCGGACTGTCTCTTTCCATAATTCAAAGGATTTCCGAGGACAGAGGCGCACATTCCCCTCAGATTGGCTGACTTCAAAAGCATTGTGAGGATCACCACCCCAATTTACAGTTTGAATGACTTCTGGTCTAAACCACAATACATAATTACGATGGGAAATTGGGATGGCTAACAACCCACTAGCCACGTTTTTAAACCTTTCCGCATCTGGATAAACTTGTGGTAGTGAATCGGTGGAGAAAATTTCTGACTCGACGTTATTTTTCAGCCACTGCACCAAAAAAACTAAGTCTTCTTCTTTAGGAGTCTCACCAATCAAAGTAAATTGGTCGCCACAACACACAGCCGCACCTTTCGCACTAGTTAAATCTAAAAGATTAGGCTGATGTTTAACCAAACCATCAATAAAGTTGTCTTCCTGGGACATATATTCAACCAACAATGATTGAATATGGGTGAGATTCATTCGATAATCGTAATCTTCCGTTTCTTCTCTGGCTGAAAGTTCTGCAAATATTACTCGTCCTAGAAATTCGCAGGCTTTGCGTAATTCGTAGGAAACGTATTTAGGGGATTGATGGTGACAAGCAATTAATCCCCAGAGTTTTTGGTCTTTAATCAAGGAAATAGTTAAAGAAGCACCTACACCCATATTGTGTAAGTAATCCAAATGACAAGAAGCGGCACTTCTGAGGATAGAATTAGTTAAATCAGGAGGGCGATCGCTTACCGGATTTTTCACTGGTAACATCTGTACAGCTTGAGCCTGAGAATCTGGGATCAGCCGAATAGAATTAGAAATAAATAATTTTCTCGCGGGTTTAGGAATATCTGATTCTGGATAGTGCAGTCCTAAATATGGCTCTAAACTGGCGATTTTTTCCTCTGCGACGACAGAACCATGTCCATCATCATCGAATTTATATAACATCACCCGATCGAAACCTGTCACTTTGCGGACTTCTTGCACAATTATCTGACAGAAATCTCGCAGATTCGCCGTTCTTTCTAACTCATTAATAGAAGCTTTAGCTAGATGATAAAAGCTTAAAAAAGGAATATTTTCTTGAGAAATAGCAGGTTCTAGCTCTAAAATCAAAAATCCTTCAGAATTACGATGAAAGACTGCATCAAAAACTACGTAATCATCGCCTTTCTTCCGCATCCACAGCTTTGTCGGATTAATAAATTCGATATTACCTTCTAATAATCCAGCTTTGATTCGCTCAACTTGAAATGAATCGAGTAAGTCTTCTAGTTTTTTCTGTAAAACAGATTCAGCATTAATACCTAAAATATCCCAGGTATTGTTGCTAACTTGTAATATTTTCAGTTCAGGTTCTTCTAAGACGAGCAAAACTCCATGAGGTTGAACTTGACTAGAAAGATGAATTGGAGCTTCTTTTAACCTTGTGACATTAATATCTGCTATTTCTAAGCTTATGGTCATAACTAACTATCCTCTTTTATTGTCTGAGGTCATCAAAATTATAGTCAATGGCAAATTTTGACTATTCTGATATTTCTAGAGTTAAAGAATCAGCAATTGTTCAGATAGATTGCATGAGAAATATCAAAATATAAAATTCTCTACTGTTATCATCTATTTTTGGTTAATTTGCCCTTTAGTCCTGCTATTGTTACTTTAAGTAACGTTTTCAGGCTACTAAATATTTAACTCCTCAGTAAGTTGGCGGCAGTTGATTTCTAGACTGCCTGCGTTTTACAGTCTAACAGGCACTAATGATATGCAGAGATAAGAAATGTGAAAACTTAAGTGATTGATTAAGCAGATTATGTTTAGCTATGTAAACTATTTGTAGCTGTGATTAACCGCGTCTCAACAAGTGTGTTTTGGGCTTATATCCAAGAACTAAACCACATCCGCAATCTATAATCTTCAGGTGAGAGGGGTAAACCTAAATAAATCGGCATCCAGAAGGCAAAAGCGGCGATAATGAAGAAAGAAATAGAGATGCCTATAGCTCGGAGTGATCGATGATAACTGTGTAGACATTGATCGACAAACCAGGCGATCGCTAAAAATGCAAATACGACAGATGTCATGTAATGATAGATAAAAACACACCTTGTTACCTTTACCCAAGGTAGTAAGTTGACAGCATAATTTACGACTAAAAATAAAGCGATCCAACTGTCAGTAGAAATATTTTCAGGTAAAGATAAGCGTCTTTGTTTGATGACAGGAATCACAATAGGCGTTAATAGCATCCCCAGCAGAAATAATATAGATGCGAAAGCAAACCACCACAAAAAAGGATTGCCAATAGCATGAACATCATAGATAACTTTTCCTGTACCCCTAGGTAAGGGAGGCCCCAATACAGGTAAAGGATCAGTTATACTTTGCGTTGTCTGATAATAATAAGCCATTGGTCGAGTCAGCAAAGGCCATTTGTACCAAGCAGCACAGTAGGGATGGACTGTAGGAGAATTACCACCCAGTTTTTCGTGAAATTCTAAAATTTCCTTGTGTACTGCTATAAATCCATATTTAGGATTCATTTGCAGGTGAGGAATCCAGAGGAGACTATAGACAGCTACGGGAATAATTCCTAGAGACAAGATAAATTGCCAAAAGTTGATTTGTGTAAGTTTTTGTAGTGGTAAAGGATCAGTAATATTATTTGATTGCTGGTTAGATGAGTTAATTATATTAAACGTAAATAAATTTTTTATAATATCTTTGGTTTGATTTCTATGCGTAAGTAATTGGTATATCCAACTGAAGCTCCAAATGACATAGATACCAAATAAAGAAAATAGCCCGTTCCATTTTGTAGCACAGGAAGCACCAAAAGCTATACCTGCTAACACTAAATATAATTGACGTTGTTGTCGCTTGGCTAATGCTAATAAAAACAACAAATGTCCTAATAATGCAAACACAACTATATAAATATTAATCAAAGCATAGCGCGATTCTACAATTAATATACCATCTAAAGCGGTGAATAGACCTGCTAGTAAAGCAAAGCTGCGACGGTAACTTAATTGATAAGCAATATTAGCTATAATAATAGGAATAAACGAACCAGATAGAGCATTCATCCAGCGATAACTCCAAGGCGATCGCAAAGAACCTGACAGTCCATTTAGTGGTTCTTGCCAAAAAGGAACATGACTACCAAGCCACATTCCCAAGGCAATCATATACTTACCTAAAGGTGGATGACCATCAAAAAATGGTGTATGGGTAAGATAGTTATGACCGAACTTAGCATAATAAACTTCATCAAATACCAAAGTATTAAATCTATCTAATCCCCAAAAACGTAGAGTTAGAGACAGCAGAAATATCCCCATCAACCCAATTCGATACCAATTCTTAGTCATTACTCATTAGTTATTAGTCACTCTTGAGTTATCCCATTAACGTTTGTAGTAAGGACTTTAGTCCTTAATCGTACTTGCTATACGCAATGAGCTACCCACTACGAACTATAACTTATAGTGACCATGTTGGTTTTCTTATGTTTTGGTGTGTGCAGTTAATGATCGCTACTGAATATCAGCATTAAGCATAACGGATTGCACTGGTAGTTATACCCTTTTACTTGAATCTTGATACATTTAGGCAAACACTAAACCTGAACGACTGGAAGTCGTGGCTATACAAACCAAGTCCGCCTGCGCGGACTAAGGATTGTTTGAAAAGTCGGAAGGGGTATAAAAATGTCATTATGACATCTTCCTATGAAGTTATTAAGTTCCTTAGTAATGTTTCAATCCCTAATAGAGATTAAGTGAAATTGCAATATCCGAGACAAGAAAGCGATCGCTAACTTCCAAGACACGCGCTCGCCTTTTTGTGGGTACTCTAAGCACAAGTGGCAAAGTGGTGCAGGTGTAGTTGCTATAACTTTTGTAGACGATCTTCTGACTTCCAAAACGCAGTCAGGTTTGAAATAGCTACTTTTTCCCAAATCCCCGACTAGCGATCGCCTTCTTATTCTCTCTCAATTCCCGTTCCAGTCGATCATTTCAATCCCTAATAGGGATTAAGTGAAATTGCAATTAAACCCGAAGTAACAAAAGAATTCGTCTTAGATGCTATAACAATCCCTAATAAGGATTAAGTGAAATTCCTAGTACAGCAAGGCGTAAATAAGCAGACTATTTCAAAACAGCAAAAGCCTTGGTATATTAAACTTTTGACTTTTGACTTTTGACTTCCGCCTTGCGGTACTAGTCCCTCAAACCTGTTCCACCTTCGCCACCTCTAACATTGTCTTTAGCACCGAATCAGGATTGAGACTAATAGAATCAATTCCCTGTTCTACCAAAAACTGAGCAAATTCTGGATAGTCGCTGGGTGCTTGTCCGCAAATACCAATTTTGCGGTTGTGTTTTTTAGCTGCTTCTATCGCCATTTTGACCATTTGCTTCACAGCCGGACTGCGTTCATCAAACAGTCGCGCCACCAAAGCTGAGTCTCTATCTAATCCTAGTGTCAACTGAGTTAAATCATTAGAACCAATGGAGAACCCGTCAAATATCTGAGCAAACTGTTCCGCTAGAATTACATTACTAGGCAACTCGCACATCACATACACCTGCAAGTTGTTCACGCCTTGTTTTAGACCATTTTTTGCCATCTCTGCTAAAACTAACAGTCCCTCTTCAGGAGTGCGACAGAAGGGAATCATCGGGATGACATTGGTTAAACCCATATCTTCCCGTACTCGCTTAATGGCTTGACACTCTAAAGCAAAGCCATCTTTGTAGCCTTCATCATAATATCGTGCTGCACCCCGCCAGCCGAGCATGGGGTTTTCTTCTTTTGGCTCAAATTGTCTACCACCTTCTAAGTTGGCGTATTCATTACTCTTAAAATCTGACATTCGCACAATTACAGGTTTGGGATAAAAGGCGGCGGCGATTCTACCTATCCCTTGGGCTAATTTATCGACAAAATACTGGGGTTTATCATCATACATGGCGGTGATAGCAGCAATTTTGGCTTTTGCGTCTGCATCTTCTAATTTGTCGTAGTGAATCAACGCCAGAGGATGAATTTGGATTTGATTGGCAATGATAAACTCAGTCCGCGCTAAACCTACCCCATCATTAGGAATTGCAGATAAACTCAAGGCTTCTTGGGGATTACCGACATTCATTAAAATCTGAGTCCGGGTGTGAGGTAAGTTTTCTAAAGCTACTTCCTTGACTTCAAAAGGTAATAAACCTGCATAAACTTTGCCTTCTTCCCCTTCCGCACAAGAAACCGTCACTTCTTGATCAGTTGTTAAAACTTCCGTGGCGTTAACACAGCCAACGATCGCAGGTACACCCAATTCCCGTGCAATAATTGCTGCATGACAGGTACGTCCCCCAGAATTAGTAATAATTGCACTGGCGCGTTTCATAATGGGTTCCCAGTCGGGGTCAGTTCTTTCTGTAACTAAAACGTCCCCAGCCTGGAACTCTTGTATTTGTTTAACATCTAAAATTACCCGCGCTTTTCCTTGACTAATCGCTTCCCCAACCGCCCTTCCAGTAACTAAGGGGTGTAGAGATTGAGGCGTAGAGATTTGGCTAGTTTTCTCCCCAGTCCCCAGTCCCCAATCTCCAGTCCCCAATACCAACCGATAACTCCGCAATACGTTACCGTTCTTCTGCGACTGCACTGTTTCAGGACGGGCTTGGACTATAAATAGTTGATTGGTAATACCATCTTTTGCCCATTCAATATCCATCGGCGTATAAATCCCGTGGACTTGGCAATAATGGTCTTCAATTAAACAAGCCCAACGCCCTAGTTGTAAAATCTCTTCATCACTCAGGGCAAATTGATTTTGTTCTAAATTAGATACAGGTATATTTTTAGTAGATTTAGTACCTCGATCATAGACCATTTTTAATTCTTTGCTGCCCAATTTTTTATCAATAATGGGACGAAAACCTGCTTTTAATGTTGGTTTGAAAACATAATATTCATCGGGGTTAACTGTCCCCTGGACAACGTTTTCTCCTAAGCCATAAGCAGCTGTAATTAAAGCAGCATCTTTAAACCCTGTTTCGGTGTCAATAGAAAACATCACCCCAGAGGTCGCTAAATCAGAACGCACCATTTTCTGTACACCCACAGCTAGGGCAATGCTAAAATGATCAAATCCTTTGGTATGGCGGTAAGAGATAGCACGGTCTGTAAATAGGGAAGCAAAACATTGATGACAAGCTGTTAATAATGCTTCTACACCAACAATATTCAGATAGCTTTCTTGCTGTCCTGCAAAACTAGCATCGGGTAAATCTTCGGCTGTAGCACTAGAACGAACTGCTACATCTGTGTTGGGGTTATACAATTCACACAGACTTTCATAGGCTCTAGCGATCGCCTTTTGTAATTCTAAAGGAAATGGTGTGTTCATCAGGAGCGATCGCGCCTGTTTTCCTCTTGCTTGTAAGTTTTTGACATCTTCTACATCCAAGTCAGCAAATAGTTCTCTTAACTTGGCTTCCAACCCCGCCGACTGGATGAAGTAACGATAAGCATAAGCTGTAGTGGCAAATCCTGTAGGTACATTCACGCCTTTGGATGTTAGTTGCTGAATCATTTCCCCCAAAGACGCATTCTTCCCACCAACTAAAGCTATATCTGTAATCCCAACTTGATCAAACCAGAGAACAAGTGATTTCTCCTTGGCAAATTGAGGCACAGTGCTATGAAATACTGTAACCATAAATATTACCTCCCAAATTGATGATCTAATATCAATTCGTAATTCGTAATTAAGAGAGACAGATGAAACTCTAAAGACTCAGAGTTTCATGTTTAATCTTTTTTTTGGAGAATTGATATTATTTTTTTGACTTAGTTTTTTTATCTGGAAATTGACAGCCATATTGACACGAGGCATCGTGTTTTCATGCTGTTAGTGTATTGAATATTTTCTTTGGGATCACCATAACAAAAAAAATTAGGTTTTGGTTTATCGCGCAATATAATTCATTTTTTTCAATAATTTATCTCTCTAGATAGAGGTATAGATTAACAATTTTTCACAATGCCAATCTTTGATAAAAAATTAAATTGCTAAATTCCTATCAGATTCCTATTTGATTTTTTTGCCTAGCCTGCACTTGGACTAAAAAACTCAGTATATTCCCTACTTAAGTGGGTAGGCTTAATTAAATGTAAGACCTCTCTCTAAACCTCTCCCCTGTGAGGGGAGGCTTTCAATCTCCCCTTCCCTACAAGGGAAGGGGTTGGGGTTAGGTCTAACTTATGTTTAATTAAGCCATTCTACTTAACAGCTAAATTCCATAACCTAACCCCTTGGTTATCCGTGGCAGCAAGGGTTGTACCATCTGGGGTAAGTGCTACTTGAGAAATGGTGATTCCCTTTGGTTTTTGCCACGTTAACAATTTTTTACCCGTGCTAATTTGCCAAATATTTAAGGAACTACCATTGCTAATCAGTGTTTGGCTATCTGGCGTAACTAACAAGGTATTGACTGTGCCGACATTCGGGATAATTCGCACCACTTTTTTTGTTGTTATGTCCCAGATATGGAGATTCTCTTCTTGGGCAGTTATGAGGGTTTTAGCGTCGGGTGTAACGGCTAATGTGTTGATGCGCTTGCCTTTGTTATCACCAAAAGATTGCAACCGCTTACCTGTATTAATATCCGAGATTTCTATCTGGTTGCTGTAGGAACTATTGGCAACGACTACAGTTTTACCGTCTGGAGTGATATCCACAGGATAGCCTGAACCCAAAGTTTCAATGTTAGCCGGCATAGTCCGCAATAATTTGCCACTGCTAAGTTCCCAAACCCCTATATCTGCTGTAGGTTTATCTCCCTTGTAGAAGCCGATGAGGGTTTTACCGTCAGGAGTCAGCTTGACTAACTCAGAACCTTCCAGCCTGTGGAGAATGTTACCTGTTGCTATTTCCCGGATTTGGATTTGTTGTGGTGCGGCTGTGACTAGAGTTTTATTATCTGGAGTAATAGCGATCGCATCTGTAAGATCATTAAGAGTTGTATTGCCGTCCGGTGGGCCTGGAAAGGTGTAAAGTAATTTACCGTCATCTAACTGCCAAACTCTGATATCACCAGAATTAGCAATTACCAATTGTTTACCATCTTTGGTAAATGCCAAACAACGGATTCCATTGAAAGAGGATAAGCCAAATTTCTGCTCATAGCCGATAATCTTACCAATGGTAGGAAGAAAATTCTGCTCCTGTCCACTAGATTTCACAAATTGAAAAGGTGCAGGTGCTAAGGTCACATACATTGAAATCAACATCACACTGTATGTGAAAATTACTGCAATCAGAATAAAACGGGACTTGAATTGGGGAGAAAGCTTGAGTCCACAAATCCCACCTACCACACCGCCAATAATCGAACCTAATGGTGCTACGACAATGAACTTCAACATTATCGCCAGTCCACCAAAAGGCCCTCCTATATAAGTATCTGGACTAGCAAAAATAGGTATCATTGCCAGCAGCATCATACCGAAAAACGAACCCAACATTGCAGGAAATAGAGTATCCTTCATGCGGCGGGAGATTTTTCCCATAATCAGCCCAACGATACCACCAACTACAGCCCCAATAACTACACTAACTAAAGTTGCGTATATCAGTTGTGGCAGAATAAAGGTAAAAATAAATTCAAAATTAATAAAATTCATGAGGAGATGCAATTATTTTGGGAATCTGTGCTGATACTATTTCTTTATGAAGATGTTCTTAACTAGCTTGCGGTTTCATACAGTGAAGCCTCACAGAGAGTTGGTATAAGCAGTCGCTTACATTCAAAGCTTGATTGCCAGCATAACCATAAGTTGGTCATAAAAATTGCTGTTATTCGGATTAATTTAAACTTTTAACTGAAAGTAGTAGAACAAGTTCAATAATCAGCTGATGTATCCAGAAAAGTAATAGCATTACCCTAGAGGCTAAAAGCTCAAAAAACTATGACACCTGAAGAAATTGCAGGGACTCTGACCGAATTATTTAGCACAGCAAATGTACAAGAGATCACATCTTGCTCGTGGCAAATAGACACATCTACATTTAGACTGTTGGTATTGCTGTCAGAAGATAGCAATTGGCTGCGGGTTTTATTACCGATTGTGCCATTACAAGAAGCGCAACCATTCTTAGCAGAGTTTTTATCAGCCAACTTTGATGACACCCAAGAAGTCCGCTATGCCTTGTATGACAACGTGATGTGGGGAGTATATCAGCATCATAGCGGTACTTTGGTGAGAGATGATTTAAATAATGCGATCGCTAGACTTATATCCTTACATACCGCAGGCTTAAACGATGTCTTCAATCGCCTCATCGAAAACCGCATTCGCCAAATTGTGCAAGCTGCAAAACAACAAGGACAATCTCTGCAAGCCACAATGCAAACCCTAGAACGGTTCTATGCAGAAGGATTGTTAGGAGAAATTAACCAAACGGCAGCCGCAAGAGAAGAAGTTTTAGCAGCTTGGCAACGGCAGCTAGAACGTCTATGGCATGAAATAGAATCTCACCCAGAATAATCACATGGACATCATCGAAACCCTCAAGCAAGACTATCAATGCTTCCCAGACAATCAAACCTACAGCATTTATGCCGCCAATGTTTATTTTCAAGACCCGTTAAATAGTTTTCACGGTGTTGAACGCTACAAACAGATGATTAAATTCATCAAAACTTGGTTTTTAAATTGTCGGATGGATGTACATGATATTCAACCCTTGGGAGACACCATCAAAACCGAATGGACGCTGAGTTGGAATACTCCTCTACCCTGGAAACCGCGCATCTCTATTTCTGGTTGGAGTGAACTAGGACTTAACTCAGATGGCTTGATAGTTTCTCACATTGATTATTGGCACTGTTCTCGTCTAGACGTGTTGAAACAGCACATAATCTCTAACCATAAGTAAATCGAGTTTAAGTTAGAGTATTTACCCAATCTCACTTACAAAATAGGATCAATAATATACTGAAACCAAAAGAGCGATCGCTATGGCCGATAAAGAACTCAAACAACTCATAGAAGCTAACGCTAAAACAATCCAAGCCATGTTAGACGATATGGCAGACACACGAGAAGAACGGCAAGAACTCCGCGAAGGCATGATCCAACTGCAAAAAGCTGTAGAACGATTAACCCAGGTACAAGAAGGAATATTCAACCTGTTACTTTCCGTAGATGGCGATCGCCCCACAATTCTTAACAAACTCTCAGAAATCGAAACCAAACTAGATCAACTATTGCAGTCTCATCCCCAAGATAAATAAATCTTCAATACCCAATACCCCTTGTCCAATGCCCCAAACCCCAAAACCATTGATAATAGAAATAGCGTAAATAAATGTAAACAATTCTCAGGCAGGGCAAAATCATCCATGCGAGTAATTTTAATGACAGGTAAAGGCGGCGTAGGTAAAACCTCCGTTGCAGCAGCAACTGGACTGCGTTGTGCAGAATTAGGATATCGTACACTGGTTTTGAGTACAGACCCTGCCCACTCATTAGCAGACAGTTTTGACATGGAACTAGGCCATGCAGCCCGGCAAATTCGTCCTAACTTGTGGGGTGCAGAACTAGATGCACTGCAAGAACTAGAAGGAAACTGGGGCGCAGTTAAACGCTATATTACCCAGGTTTTACAGGCCAGAGGTTTAGATGGAGTACAGGCAGAAGAATTAGCCATCCTACCAGGTATGGATGAAATTTTTGGCTTGGTAAGAATGAAACGCCACTACGATGAAGGCGAGTATGATGTCTTGATTATTGACTCTGCACCCACCGGCACAGCATTACGACTGTTGAGTTTACCGGAAGTTGGTGGCTGGTATATGCGGCGTTTTTACAAGCCATTTCAAAATATCTCTGTAGCACTGCGTCCCCTAGTTGAACCGATTTTTAGACCCATTGCGGGATTTTCTTTGCCCAACAAAGAAGTAATGGATGCGCCTTATGAATTTTATGAGCAAATTGAAGCATTGGAAAAAGTATTAACAGATAATACCCAAACTTCAGTCCGCTTAGTCACTAATCCAGAGAAGATGGTGATTAAAGAATCACTACGCGCTCATGCCTATCTCAGCTTGTATAATGTCGCCACAGATTTAGTCGTAGCTAATCGAATTATCCCGGCAGAAGTTCAAGATCCATTCTTCCAACGTTGGAAACAAAATCAAGAGGAATATCGTCAAGAAATTCATGATAATTTTCATCCTCTACCTGTTAAAGAAGTACCATTATTCTCTGAGGAAATGTGTGGTTTAGCAGCCTTAGAGCGGTTAAAAGAAACCCTCTATAAAGATGAAGACCCAACTCAAATATATTACAAAGAAACTACCCTTAGAGTAGTGCAAGAACAAAATCAATACAGCTTAGAATTGTACTTGCCAGGGATTCCCAAAAATCAAATTCAACTCAATAAAACTGGGGACGAATTAAATATTACGATTGGTAATCATCGCCGTAACTTAGTGCTACCTCAAGCCCTGGCTGCACTACAACCCTCAGGTGCAAAGATGGAAGACGATTATCTCAAAATTCGCTTTACTGATAATGCAAGAGTCTAATAATTGACAATTAGAGAGTCAAAATCCGAATAATTGGCAATTCAAGAAAGCCTAGGAATCTTGTTTTATAAATTAGACCAAATATTTGAAAATAAAGCGCAAGGTTGACCTTTATTTCTGATTTTAATCGACGCAGTATTGCGTCTTTTTTTTTCTTAATTTTAGCTATTATTATTAAGTTTTTATGAAGTTTAGCAATGCTTTATAAAATCATTATTGACGATTTTTCAAAATAAATTACTTAGCATACTTTTGGCCGTATTTTTACTGTAGACAATCTGATTCATAAAAATACAGAATGTTTTTAGATTTATAAAAATCTAATATTTTTCCTGAAATTAATTTAATAAAAAGCAATGTCCCCGATCGCTCCATCCGATTTACAGGTTAGTCTCAATCAAGAAAGTGTACTACGTCGGATTACAACTCGTATCCGTCAATCCTTAGAGTTGGAAGATATTATTACGGCGACAACGGCGGAAGTACGCGCACTACTAGAAACTGAGCGCGTCATGATCTACAAATTTCACACCGATGGAAGCGGCCAGGTCATTGCTGAATCGATTTACGAACACCTTTTACCTTCATTACTAGGCTTAAATTTCCCCGCCGATGACATTCCCCCCGTAGCTAGGGAACTTTTCATCAAGTCAAAGGTGCGTTGTGCAGTTAATGTAGATTCTGGGCAAATTGGTCAAAGTACCTTACATAAATTAGAAACAGGAGAAGAAACACCAGAAGAAATCCGTTATCGTCCTGTAGATCCATGTCATGCTCAATATCTCACAGCAATGGGTGTGAAGTCTTCCGTTGTTGCCCCAATTTTCCATCAAGATGCACTCTGGGGATTGTTGGTATCTCATCACTCACAAGCCCGTGATATTTCCGAACATGAGCTGGCAGCTATGCAAATGGTTGTAGATCAATTATCCGTGGCAATTTCTCAAAGTTACCTCCTCACTCAAGCCCGTGCAAAAGCAGAACGGGAAGCTGTAATTAGTCGCATTGCTACCCTACTCCACTCATTACCCACAATTGTCCTACAACCTGCGTTAGAAGCAGCAGTTACCGCTTTTAACGGTGTTGGTGGTAGGCTTTGCCTCAAAAATCAAGCTCTTAACCTACACAATAGTCATCACAAGAGTTTAGCAGAATGTTTAATTCCTGGTAGCGATTGTGTCCAGATTTATACCTGCGGTCAACAACCAGTCATTCCAGAACCAACTATCTATCCCCTCATCGAGCAATATAGTGTCTGGCAAGAACACTATAAATCTCATCATTATGATGTGTGGGCAATTACCGATATATATCAAACTCCTGCATTGCATAGTTTAAGGCCTGTTTTTCAACCAACAAAAATTCGCAGCATTTTGATGATTCCGTTGGAGTATCGTCAGCAGTTACTGGGATACATAAGTATTTTCCGCAATGAAATAGACACAGAAACTCTGTGGGCAGGTCAACATAACCCAGACAAAAGACAAATTTACCCCCGTCAATCATTTCAACTGTGGTGTGAATCTAAAAAGTCACAAGCTCAACAATGGACAAAAGAAGAAATAGAACTAGCTAAAGAAATTGGTAAGCACTTTGCCTCAGCAATTCAGCAGTATGAACTATACCAACAGGTACAAGCTTTTAATCACAATTTAGAAAAACAAATCACAAAACGTACTTTTGAATTAAAAAAAACAGTAGAACAACAACAGGCAGTCTTTAGCGTTATTAATAAAATTCGGGAATTTCTTGATACTGAAACTATATTTCAAATTACTACTAAAGAAGTTTGCCAGTTAATTGGAGCAGATCGTGTTTCTGTTTATCGTTTCAATGCTGAATGGGGTGGTGAATTTGTCGGTGATTTTGAAGCAGTTAATTCATACTGGTCAAATAAATCACAAATATGTGTCAATACTGTTTGGAACGATACTTATTTACAAAGAACAGAAGGAGGAAGATATCGCCAAAAAGAAACATTTGCGGTAGATGACATCCACAAAATGGGATTTGATCAGTGCCATGTGGAGATGTTAGAAAATTTCGAGATTCATGCTTTTGTGCTTGCACCTATTTTTATAGGACAGAAACTTTGGGGTTTGCTCGCGACATATCAACATTCATCTCCTAGACAATGGAAAACTTCGGAAGTGAATTTCCTGACTCAGATTGCAGCTCAACTAGGAGTAGCACTACAACAAGCTGAACTACTCAGCCAAACACAACAACAAGCAGAAACGTTAACTCAAGCACTGCATCATTTACAACAAACTCAAACGCAACTCATTCAAACTGAAAAAATGTCTTCATTGGGACAATTAGTAGCGGGTGTCGCCCACGAAATTAATAACCCAGTGAACTTTATTTATGGCAACTTGTCTCATGTGAGTGAATATGCTAGAGATTTGCTGAGTATGCTAGAGCTTTATCAGCAGGAATTTGCTCAACCGACTGCGGAAATTCTAGATTTGGCAGACAAGATTGACTTAGAGTTTTTATCTGAAGATTTGCCTAAAACTCTATCTTCTATGCAAATTGGAGTTGAGCGGATTCGTCAAATTGTCATGTCTTTACGAAATTTCTCCCGTCTTGATGAAGCCGAAATGAAAGCTGTGAATATTCACGACGGTATAGATAATACCTTACTGATTTTGCAGCATCGATTAAAAGCCAAACCAGAAAGTCCTGCTATTACCCTCATTAAAGAGTATACTGATCTACCTTTGATAGAGTGCTATGCCGGACAAATGAATCAGGTATTTATGAACGTTTTAAGTAATGCCATTGATGCCTTAGAAGATTATGAGCAATCACCATCAGAACCTTATAAAAATAAGATTACTATCACTACTAGCATTGGGGAACTCAAAAATCATATCAAAAGCGTGGTAATTCGCGTTGCAGATAATGGCCCAGGTATACCCGAAACTTTAAGAATGAGGATATGCGATCCATTTTTTACTACCAAGCCAGTAGGTAAGGGTACGGGTTTAGGATTGTCAATTAGTTACGGTATTGTAGTCGATAAACATGGCGGTGTATTTAAATGCGATTCACAGTTGGGGGTAGGAACAGAGTTTTGGATTGAAATCCCTATTTATCAAAAGGGATAGGGGATAGGGGATAGGTGACAGGGGACAGGTGACAGAAATATTTATCAGGGATAGGGTGAAAACCATGACATAGACTTGAGCCTATCCGTAATCCCTAATCCTGTTTTTAATTTCTTAATTGAATTGGCATAGCTAAATAAATCATCTTTAAACCACCTAATGGTGTAAAAATAACTGGAGTTAAGTCTTGATTCAGGTGCATTTGAATTTCTGAAGATGGTAAAGCTTTTAATCCTTCCATCAAATACTTGACGTTAAAGGCAATGTCTATATCTGTTCCAGATATTTGAGCAGGCATTGACTCTCTACCATTACCCATTTCTTGGGCTTCACAAGATAGGGTTAATTCTTGGGAATTACTATCAATGCTAAGTTTAACAATATTATTCTTTTGATCGGCTAATACGGCAATTCGCTCTAATGTACTTAAAAATTGTCGGCGTTCTACTGTGACTTGTCGTTCAAATTGTTTAGGAATAAGTTGGCGATAAGCTGGGTATTGACCTTCTAAGGTGCGGCTACTAAGACGTTGATTACCCCACGCAAACACCACTTGACCTTGATCTAAATATAGGGCTATGGGTTCATCAGATGCAGCTTTATGAGCCAACATCCGTTCTAGCTCTCGTAATGCTCTCGCGGGTACTGTAACTTCTAGTTGTTGTTCGTTATCTTCCAATGGACGCTCATTACTAGTCTCTACTACTGCTAGGCGATGTCCATCAGTAGCAGCAAATTCTAATGTGTCTTGCTTAACTGTCAGATGAACGCCTGTGAGGACTTGCTTAGTTTCATCTCCACTTGTCGCAAATAAAGAACCCCGCAATCCTTCAATTAAGGCTGTGGCGGTGATATTAATCGCTTGAGTATTTTCAATTAGAGGTAATTCGGGAAACTCTTCTGCACCCATAGCGCGTAACTGGTATTTTCCTGTTTTGGGTGTGAGGGTAACGACTAAACCTTCTCCTGTGGCGGTGCTATCCGTCGATTCATCATCTAGGGTGATTTCTCCCTCTGGTAGACGAGAGGTGATATCTACAAGTAATTTAGCAGGAAGTGCGATCGCTCCCTCTTGCCACACCTCAGCATTAAAACTAGTGCGAATACCCAAGCTGAGATCAAAGGCTGTGAGACTTACTTGGTTAGTTTGAGCATCTGCTTGCAGTAGAACATTGGCAAGTACAGGATGAGTTGGTCGTGACGGTACAGCACGACTAACAAGTGAGAGGTTTGTACTGAGATCGCTTTGAGCGCAAACTAATTTCATGATTAGATTCAGCTGGTGAGTAAATATAGTAGCATTCCCATATCTAGGCAAGAGAGCAGAAGAGAGTAGTTTTTAGTTTTATTCAAAAATATTTGAGTATAAAAATTTATTTAACTTGCGACATTTTAACGGCTATCAGACTATTCTCCTGCTTTGAAAATTGTGGAAACTGTGGAAAACCTTCCGTAATTCCCTAGTTAGTCAAAGTTGGGAAGATAAATATCTGTGGAAAACTTGTGGAAAACTTCTTGAGATTTTCCACAGGGTAATTATACTTAAGAAATTTTTCCCCGAAAATATCAAGTTTTCCACAAAAAGGATACTATTTTCCACAAAAGAGATTTAAATTTAATCTATTTTTATACATTACTTAATATTTTAAATCATTTTTAGAGAGTGGCATTATTACTAGTTGTGGAAAACTTTGTCGGATTATTTTCGCCGTGATGAACTAGTCATGTTGATGCGATCGCTCAGTTGACGCAGAGTTTGTGATAAACTGCGATCGCTTTCCCGCAATTGAGTAATTTTCTCACAACTGTACATCACAGTTGTATGGTCTTTACCACCAAACTCTTCACCAATTCTTGGTAAACTCAAATCAGTATGCTGCCGCATTAAATACATCCCAATTTGACGCGCCCAGCTAATTTCCCGTCGGCGGGAGTTACTTTTCAGGTCTTCAATGGAGAGATCAAAATTTTCAGCTATTACCGTTAAAATTGCCCCTGGTGTCGCCGCAAATTTTTCCGTGGGAGTTTCTAAAACAGGAGTAATATTTTCTACAGTCATCGGCAACCCCCAAATAGAAATGTAAGCTAAGGCTCTTGTCAAAGCTCCTTCTAATTCTCGAATATTATTAGTATAATTAACAGCAATATATTCAATGACATCACGGGGTAATCTGATATTTTCGTATTCCGCTTTTTTCTGGAGAATAGCCATTCTCGTTTCTAAATCTGGAGACTGAATATCAGCAATCAACCCCATGGAAAAGCGAGAGCAAAGACGCTCTTGTAAGCTGGGAATCTGGTTAGGTGGGCGGTCAGAAGCAATTACAACTTGCTTACCAGCTTCATGTAATGTATTAAAAGTATGGAAAAATTCTTCTTGGGTATACTCCTTACCTTCAAGAAACTGAATATCATCTACTAACAACACATCAGCAGCTCGGTAATGTTCTCGGAAATTCTGCATTTTGTCATTACGAATAGCTGTAATTAAATCGTTAGTAAACTGTTCTGTAGAAACATAAAATATCTTAGAATCAGAGTAAATTCCTAAGCGATAGTGACCAATTGCTTGCATCAGATGAGTTTTGCCTAAACCTACACCACCGCATAAAAATAAAGGATTAAATTCCCGCCCAGGAGATTCAGCAACTGCTAACGATGCAGCATGAGCCATGCGACTGTTTGCCCCCACCACAAATCGGGAAAATACATATTTAAAATTTAAGTCTGTGTTTGGCTGCCTTCTTTTAGTCCCAGTTTCCGAGGCATTATTTGGGGTTGGTAATTCCCAATTTACTGCTGACTCCCCTAGTTCTTCAAGGGCATCACTCTGAGCCACCTTTATAGAAATTTCTATAGGATATCCCAAAATATCCTGCACTACATTAGCAATAGTATTAATGTAATACTTTTGTAACCAATTACGAGCAAAAGGATTTGGTGTAACGATAAATAAACAATTATTGTCTAATCTTTCTGCATTAGCAGTTTTAATCCAAGTCTCAAAGGTGGGACGGGATAATTCTATTTGTAAGCGGTCTAGTACCTGAGTCCACAAACTGTCAATAGTAATTTCCATCATTTACTACCTTTGCCACTAATCGTCACAATAGAGTTATGAGTGCTGAGTGCTGAGTGCTGAGTGTTGAGTGTTGAGTGTTGAGTGCTGAGTGTTGAGTGCTGAGTGCTGAGTGCTGAGTGTTGAGTGTTGAGTGCTGAGTTGTGAGTGTTGAGTGTTGAGTGCTGAGTGTTGAGTAAAGGTAAACTAATCATGACTTAGCACAGGTTTCTCTACGTTTCCTAGGGGATAGTCCGAGGTAGACAAATGCTATTGCGTAGCTTAGTACACCCCTCTACGCTAACAGCACTGAGTAGTATACTCACTTACAACTCATAACTCAGCACTCACAACTCAACACTCACAACTCAACACTCACAACTCAACACTCACAACTCAACACTCACAACTCAGCACTCATAACTCATAACTCAGCACTCAAGAAATCCTAGCACCACCTGACCAACACGGAGAAATAAAGACACATGAAGACAACAGAGTACGTTAGCGGCTTAAAAAATATTCATCTTGAGAGTTGGTTTCAGCACAGGGGAATTAAGAGTATAAAGTTAATGCTCCTGAGTGGGGTAGCACTGGTATCTCTGGGAGGCTGCTCTCTTGTACCGACTAAGACACTACAAAACCGACCGAATGAATCTCAGGCGCAAGTTGCAGCTCAAACTACGACAGATAACACTCTAGAAGTTGCACCTCCACCGATAATTGCATCCTCTGGAGATCCCAACTTTGTTGTCAAAGTCGTGCAGAGTGTAGGGGATGCAGTAGTGAGGATTGATTCTGCCAGAACCGTGACGACTCGTGTCCCCAATGACTTTAATGACCTCATGCCCTTTCCTTTTCGTGGTGAGCCTATACCATCACAACCTAGACAGCGTGTACAAAGAGGTAGCGGTTCAGGATTTATTATCAAAAATTCTGGCAATGGCAAGATTTACATTCTGACTAATGCTCATGTAGTAGATGGTGCTGATGAAGTAACAGTCACTGTCAAGAATCGTGAGCCTTTTGAGGGAAAAGTATGGGGTCAAGACCCAGTAACAGATGTAGCTGTGATTGAAATTAATGCTCAGAACTTACCCATATTATCTTTAGGGAACTCAGATAACTTACAACCAGGACAACCTGTTATTGCCATTGGGAATCCTCTAGGTTTGAATAACACTGTTACTTCTGGAATTATTAGTGCTACTGGCCGTTCTAGTAGTGATATTGGTGCGAGTGATAAGCGTGTTGACTTTTTGCAAACAGATGCGGCCATTAATCCGGGGAACTCTGGAGGCCCATTACTTGATGCTAATGGTCAGGTAATTGGCATGAATACAGCCATAATTCAAGGCGCACAGGGTTTAGGATTTGCTATTCCCGTTAACACTGTCAAGAGAATTTCCCAAGAGTTAATTGAAAAGCGGAGAGTGGATCATCCTTATGTGGGAGTTCAGATGGTAACTCTTACGCCAAAATTTAGAGAAAGATTTAATGAAAGGTTTGGCGATCGCATCAATATTACAGCAGATCAAGGTGTTCTTTTAGTCAGAATTGTCCCTCGTTCTCCCGCCGCTATTGCTGGACTCAGAAGTGGAGACATAATTCAAAAAATTAATAATCAACCTGTAACCACAGTTGAACAAGTTCAAAAGCTAGTAGAAAATAGCCAAATTGGTACTCCCTTACAAGTTGAAATAGTCCGTGATGGGCAAACTCAACAATTAGCAGTCAACCCTGCACCTTTACCTGTGCAGAGAGAAGGTTGATCAATTTTGGGAATCGAGAGTAAGGAGTAGGGAATATTTTCCCAGTCCCCAGTCTTTCAATTTTGGATTTTAGATTATTCAATTCAAAATCTAAAATCTAAAATTCCTCGTCCACAGTCCCCAGTCCCTTAACATTACTTAAAGAGCATTACATCATGACTGAATCACTTCCCATCATCCAACTAGGCGATCGCACATTACGACACAAGGCTGCTTGGGTGGAAAATGTTCATGATGCACGTATTCAACAATTAATTGATGATTTAATTACTACTGCTACCAAAGCTAATGGTGTCGGCATTGCTGCACCACAAGTTGCGGAATCTGTTCGTTTATTTATTGTGGCTTCTCGTCCTAACGCCAGGTATCCCAACGCACCGGAAATGATCCCAACTGCCATGATCAACCCAATGATAGTGGCTCACTCAAATGAGGTAGTTAAAGATTGGGAAGGTTGTCTCAGTGTTCCTGGTATCAGAGGCTTAGTTCCTCGGTATCAAGCGATCGCAGTTGAGTACACCGACCGCAATGGCAACGTGCAGAAACAAGAGTTAACTGACTTTGTAGCTCGTATATTTCAGCATGAGTATGACCATTTAAATGGCGTTGTTTTTGTGGATCGTCTAGAATCTAATCTAGATATGGTCACTGAAGAAGAATACCAAAAAATGTAGTCAACAATACATAACAAAAAATCTTCTTAAGAATGATACCTAACAATTTATTTTAATGTATACTTAACCTATTGTTAACCTTAAGTCGGGTGTAGCTATCGGATAAATGTCACAAACTATTATTAGTCGCGAAAGGTTAAGTCGAAATCTGCATCTGCCAAGATTTTTTGACTTAACCTTGACTCAGCGTCACAACAATGAAGTAAAAATGAATACGAATAGCAGTAAAGTGGTTACAGAGCCACAATTAAGATTTTCTGCTACTGGTATGCAAGTTGTACACGCAACCAATGGGCGCATACGCATCAAAGCGACTGACGATAGTTTTAGCTCCAACTGTAAGACTATCATTCAATACTTACGGCAGTTTCCAGGTGTGAAAGAAGTTGCTACCAACGAGCAAACCAGCAGCTTGGTAGTTAGCTTTGATGAAAAGCAACTGTCACTGTCCGAGATGTTGGGTATATTGCAACAACTAAATATTCAGACATCCCCTGATGCATCTGTATCAGACCCCTTTGCTGCATGGAAATCTGTTGACTTTTGGAAAGAGCAGACCATATCTTTCATCCCCTTAATGACAGGGTTAGCAGTTACAGGCAGATTAGGGATTAGCGGTTTAGCATCGATTCCAGTCTATATGATTACCGCAGATGCCACGCGTCGGGTAATTGATTATTTAAAACCATTAATTGCTGGTGAGATTAACAGTGAAAGTGGAGATGGGGGTGATAAATCTGCAAACAAAGAAACTAAAGCCCCTATTGTGAAACAAGATAGAGAGATAACAACCTGGTCAGCTAAAGTGACCTATAGTGTTATACATAAAATTCCTGGAAGAATTAGATTTCACCTGCCAATATTGACTAGCGATCGCGCCTATGGACGGAGATTGGAGAAGTTGTTGAAAACTGATCCGGTGGTCGAAAATGTGCGAATCAATAGTGATGCAGCCTCAATTGCAATTACCTACAAACCAAACGCAGAAATAGCTGTATCTCATTGGGTGAGTCTAATGGAATTAGCCCTAGAGACAACCCCCCCAAAAGTTCCCGTCAGCGAAGTTTTACAGCCAACACCACCTACATCTGAGCCAGTTGTAGCTCAACAGCTAACTGAGCCAGACAATATCAAAACAGCTGAAGTCCAAACAATATATATATCCAGTTGGTGGGCTGATATGAAATCTTCAGCACTATCTTATTCTTTAGACTTTATCGCAAACTTGCCACTTTAAATAGTTCCTAGCTTAGAAATCCGGGAGGAATCAAAATGGACGATTCTGCATCAGATGCTGTTCCGCGACCGAGAGAACATCACTGCACATATTCTGCACAGCTAGCGTATAGCCTCACATACGCCTTGCTAGAACAATTGACTTTATCTCACCCAAGGATTGGTAAATATCCACAATATCTGCAACACCTGTTCACTTTGATAGATCAGGAAATTGGGCTATCTGATTCCATCGGTGGGGATCGCTGCCAAAACCTACTGCATTTAACAAAATTGCAAATCTGCATTTAGTCCAATCTCTTCAGATGGGAGTTAGTGCTGAAAACACGAGGGCAAAAGAGGGTTTTGCTTAGGGGTCTAGTTTTATTTTTTTACCGAAGAGACAACTATCAAAAACAAGTTTATCCAGCGCATCAGGGATTAATCAATGGCAAAAACAACCATCCAACTAGCATCGCCTCATATTCCTCAGTCTTTAGAAGTTGTGGAAGTCAAGAGTGAGGAATTATCTGTAACTCCGATAGTTTCTTATCAGACAGTAGAAAAACAGCATAGCAAGGTGTTTGTGACTGCGGCTCAAGTTCCAACTCACAAGCAGATTGCTCAAGTTAGCCACAATATAGTCCATGCCGTTCCAGGTAGGTTACGCTGGCGCGTGCCTCGATTACGCTACGATACAGACTATGCAAAACGTCTGTTAGCTTTGTTAGAAGCTGATCCCCTAGTCACGCAGACTAGAATCAAACCAGCTGCGGCATCTGTGGTTGTTATATACAAAAACAGTAAGATTACAGATATAAAAATGCGATCGCGCCTTAGCTGTCTCATTTTGGCTGCTAGCGATCCGGGAATCCTCCCACTCAATACTAAACAGTCATTAGCTGCACAAGAAGACAAAGAAGAAACACCCTGGCCGGGATTGCAACTTTCTGCCTTAGCCACTGGTTTAGCGTTGCTGGGTGGGCCTTTAGGAGTGTCGATCCCCCCTATTTTGACGGCGGGAACTATTGCCTTAGCGACATTACCCGTATTTCAAAGAGCGTTTGTAGGTATTACGACCCAACGCAAATTTACTATCGACTTCTTAGACTTTATGGCGATCGCCATTACTACTGTTCAAGGACAGTTTCTCACACCATCGCTGATGTTGAGTTTAATTGAAATTGGCGAAAATATCCGCGATCGCACCGCGCGTTCCTCCAAAATGCAAACCCTAGATTTACTCAACTCCCTAGGACAATTTGTTTGGGTTGAACGAGATGGCGAGAAGGTGCAAATCCCTATCCAACAGGTACAAGCAGGAGATACAGTCATCGTCTATCCTGGGGAACAAGTACCAGTAGATGGCAGCATTATTAAAGGTAAGGCACTCCTAGATGAGCAAAAGTTAACTGGCGAATCTGTGCCTATTTTGAAAACCAAAGGACAGCCTGTATTTGCTTCTACATTGGTACGAGAAGGAAGGGTTTACATCCAAGTGGAAAGAGTCGGTAACGACACCCGCGCCGGACAGAGCATCAAATTAATGCAAGAAGCTCCTGTCCATGATACCCGCATGGAGAATTACGCCATCAAATTTGCGGAAAAAGCAGTTGTGCCGACGCTTTTCCTAGGAGCAGTTGTATTTGCTGCTACTCGTAACCCCGCACGGGCAGCTAGTGTTTTGACCCTCGATTTTGCTACCGGGATTAGAGTATCTGTACCCACAACCGTATTAGCGGCACTTTCCTATGCAGCTCGCCAAGGGATTCTCATCCGTAGTGGTCGAGCCTTAGAACAACTAGCAGAAGTTGATACTATTGTCTTTGATAAAACAGGCACACTCACCCAAGGGGAAGTATCGGTAATTGCGGTCGAAAGTTATAATTCGGAAATATCTAGCGATCGCATCTTGGCAATAGCCGCCGCCGCCGAGCAACGTTTAACACATCCAGTAGCCGAGGCCGTGATTCGCTATGCCGAAGCCCAAAAAGTAGCCATTCCCAGCCGTAGCAAGTGGGATTATCAACTTGGCCTAGGTGTAAAAGCCGAGATTGATGGCGAGACTGTGTACGTGGGTAGCGAAAGATTTTTGCGTCAGCAAGACATTAATATGGAGGTACTCAACAGCAACGGACAAAAAGCCACCTCGGTAATTTATGTCGCCAGTAATGGGCAACTTCAAGGTAGAATAAGATATAGTGATGTTCTCCGCCCAGAAAGCCGGGAAGTCATCTCCCAACTGATGAATGTAGAAGGTGTGGAGGTGCATATGCTGACTGGTGATAACAAGCGCACAGCCCAAGCTGTAGCGACTGAATTGGGGATTGCACCCAGCCATACTCACGCAGAAGCTTTTCCAGAACAAAAAGCAACAGTAGTCCGCCAACTGCACGAACAAGGGAAGACAGTAGCATTTGTAGGAGATGGAATCAATGATTCCCCAGCTTTAGCCTACGCCGACGTATCTGTATCCTTTGCCCACGGTTCAGAAATCGCCCGCGAAACAGCAGACTTGGTGTTAATGCAGAATGACTTGCATGGATTGTTAGAAGCGATCGCGATCGCTCGTCAAGCCAAGCACTTGATTCGCCAAAACACCGGTATTGTTGCTATACCTAACTTGGGAGCATTAATTATGGCTGTGCTGTTTGGTTTGAACCCCCTAGCAGCAACTGTTGTTAACAACGGCTCAACCATAGTTGCTGGAGTCAACGGCTTACGTCCCATTCTCAAGCATTCATCTCAAAAAGCTCTACCATCAGCTAGATGAGATGACAAATCTAGCAAGACTAGGCTAAAAAGCTTTCATACAAGTTTTCTAATTTAAATATCGGAGGAATGAATTATGGCCCCTAAAATCACCGACTTTATTGAAGACGCTGGCGCACCTGGACTGATCGCTGGTATCGGTGCAGTATTACTAGCTCCCGTACTTCTCCCTGTTTTTGCAGGTATCGGTAAACCCATAGCTAAATCAATCATCAAAGGCGGAATCGTTGCTTATGAAAAAAGTAAAGGTGCTTTTGCTGAACTAGGCGAAACTTGGGAAGATGTGGTTGCTGAAGCCAAAGCTGAACTAGCAGAAGATAAAGAAACACCAGCTTTTGAACCTGCGGCTAGTACCATTGATGCTTCTGCTGAGAATGGAGTCTAGATTGGTAATGGGTAATTGGTAATTGGGTTTTCCAATGATCAATTACTCATGTACTCCAAAATAATTACTCATATTTTCAGAATTAATGGAGATGGGTGATATTAATTCAAAATACAAAATATCCTCCGGGATATAGTCAGATTTAGTCTGCATTTCCAGGTTTACATCTGTTGATTGATTTTGGATAAGTAGAACATGGTAAATAATTAAAGGTTTGTAGTAAGAACTTTAGTTCTCTCTGCGTTCTCTCCGTTCCCTGCGGGACGCTGCGCATTCACGCAGTTTCCGTAAAGCCTGCGGCATAGCTACGCTTAGGGCGCAGGCAGCCTCTCTTAGAGAAGGAAATGCAAAGCGTGTCGTAGACAGAGGCTACGCGAACAAAAAAGGACTAAAGTCCTTACTACGAACTCAATCCTAGGTTTTTGCATTACTTAACATAGTTTGGTTTTTTCAAGTCGTTCTACTTAACTAGTCTTACCCATCTCTAGAATTTTGATAATTTATTTAAATATTCAATGAAAATCATATTTAGGAAAACATTAATATTACTTTGATCAATCGAATTTATTATGAATTACGAATTAACTAATTTAGGAGGGTGAATTGATGTTAACAAATAGTCATGGGAATTTGACTACAATGCCAACAGTTAAAAAACGCATCAATTTTAATACTTCATCCCAACCTATATCTACCAAAATTGTTAGTAACACCCCAGGGAGACTACGGTTGAGAATTGCCCATGCTTACCGTCAGGCTGACATAATGCAACACATTGCTAATACACTAGAAGCCAAGCCTAATGTTCAAAAGGCGCGGACTAATATTGATCATGGCAGTATTGTGATTAAGCATGATGGTACAAATAGCAGTTTGGACGATGTATTAGCAACGCTACGAGACTTAGGCATCATTTTTGCAGAGATTACAGAGGGTAATACCGAAGCTGCCACAACTGTAGCTAGTACAGTTGTAGATTTGAATAAACGAGTCAAACAAGCAACTGATGGTGTTGTAGATATCCGCTTTCTCTTTCCCTTGGGACTGAGTATTTTGGCGGTGAGACAGTTAATAATCAAAGGTTTACAGTTTGAAATTATTCCTTGGTATGTGTTGGCTTGGTATTCCTTCGATAGTTTTATTAAACTTCATGGAATTACCCCACAAAAGTCTAGTGGTGAATAGGGCATAACAATTCAAAATTCAAAATCTGGCCCTCGAACAAAGTGAAGGATCAAAATTTAAAATTGAATAGCTTATGCCTTATCCCCAGTCCCCAGTCCCCAGCTTTGCAATGAGTGGATTTTGGATTATTCAATCTAAAATCTAAAATCCGTCTTGAAAAGTTGAGCCACTGCGTTGGACGGGTTTCCCGGCTTGTAGCAAGTGGCGTTCCTACAGAGGGAAACTTGCCGTAGGAACTTTTGTCTACGACACGCTACGCGAACGCAAAATCTAAAATTCCCAGTTCCCATTCCCTAACTAAATACGCGATGTTGTAGAGAAGGCATTTGACGGCGGACTTGTTCTAGACGTGAGGGATTAATTTCGGCGATCGCCACTCCCGGTTTATCTCCAGCATCAGCTAAAATTGTCCCCCAAGGGTCAATAATTACCGCGTGTCCGTGAGTAAGACGACGACCGTAATTATTACCAGTTTGGGCTGGAGCAATCACGTAGGCTGTATTTTCAATTGCTCTAGCTTGTAGTAATACTTGCCAGTGGTCTTTACCTGTAAACGCTGTAAAAGCCGCAGGTATAAAAATCACATCTACACCCTTAGTTGACAGATGACGGTAGAGTTCAGGGAAGCGGACATCATAGCAAATAGACACCCCGATATTTCCCAAAGCTTCTGAGAAATAGACTGGTGGTAGTTGCTCACCGGCTACGACTGTACTAGATTCCCGGTAGGTATTACCGTCAGGAACATTCACATCAAACAGGTGAACCTTATTGTAATGGGCGAGTTCTTCACCACTAGGGTCAAGTAAAATTGTCGTGTTATAGACCTTACCTGTATCTCCGACAGGTACGGGAAAGCTACCGCCTAAGATGGTTATTTGGTAGCGTTGCGCCATTTTTTTGATGAAAATTTCACTTTCATGGGCGATCGCTTCTGCTTGTGCCAGTTTATCTTTTTCCTCTCCCATAAATGAAAAATTTTCTGGCAACCCCACTAACTCTGCACCTCGGCGCACAGCCAGATCAATTAATTCTTCAGCTTGTACCAAATTCTTTTGTAAATCTGGCACACTGGTCATTTGAATAGCGGCGGCTAAATAAGACTTCATAGACTTAGCAAGCAATGTAGTTGTGTGCGATAGATAATCAAATATACCGTTACTTCAATATCTGACAAAGGGGAAATCAATTCAAAATTCAAAATCCACAATCTCCAAGTCCCATACCCTGGTAGTTGGGGTCAATTCAAAATCTGTCTTGAAAAGTTGAGCCACTGTGTTGGGAGGTTTTTCCGGCTTGTAGCAAGTGGCGTTCCTAGGTTGGGAAACCCGCCTACAGAACTTTTGTCTACGACACGCTACGCGAACGCAAAATCCAAAATCCAAAATCCAAAATTTGTTGACTGTTGTTATTAAACCTTGATGAATTGGGCGTGATGGTTGATACTGCTATTCTCATTCAAACTTTTATTGCAGTCTTTGTCTTGGCAGATGCCATAGGCAATATACCAGTGGTTTTAGCCTTAACTAAGGGTATAACACCAGAAGAAAGAAATAAAGTCATTGATAAGGCAATGGTTGTAGCGATCGCAGTTCTGCTAATATTTGCCTTTGCTGGTCAATATATTTTGACTTATTTAGAAATTAGCATGGGGTCGTTGCGGGTGGCTGGGGGATTATTGCTGCTGTTAATCGCCTTGCAAATGCTCAGGGGAGAATTAGATACACCCATTCATGAACAAGGGCGGGATATCTCAATTACGCCTTTAGCTTTGCCTTTGTTAGCCGGCCCAGGTACGCTAACAACCGTGATGTTATTTATGTCTAAGTCCCAGAGTCCCCATCTGGCTGTAGTTTTGGGGGTTTTGGGGGCGATGTTTGTTACTTGGTTAATTTTGCGTTTGGCAAACAAGATTGATAGTTTGATTGGTGTTGAAGGTGCGGTGATTGTCACGCAACTATTAGGTTTTCTGTTGGCTGCTTTGGCGGTAGAGATTGGTAGCACCGGGATTAGAGAATTGTTTTTGCAGTAGAAAACGCAGTCATAGCCGTAATTTTACGGTCAAGCTATTACTACTTAACCTCTTATTTGATATTCCTTAACCTGTAGTCATTGATTGAAGGGTTATTAAGTGTAATTGCGTAACGAGTCACTTTTTAGCCTGGGAGTATTCTTTAATGAAATTAGCTAAGAGCTTAGGTATTGCTACTTTTGCTGCTATCTCTGTGGTAGCGATCGCACCTAGAGCAGCACAAGCTGCCATAGTTAATTACAATTTTACTGTCAACGCTACATCTGGCAACAATCCTGGCCAGTATTTCGGTTCTTTTAAATATGATGATTCATTCTTAACTGGTTTAGGTTCTGAGATTTTAGGAGTTGAGAATGGATTAAAAGTAGCATTCAACTACCTAGGTAATAACTATACAGAGGCTGATGATCTTGATTTCGACTTGTACCCTATAGTCACTTTCAACAATGGCAGTCTTCAAGGACTCAGCTATTTTGTTGCTGATCAGTTTATCATCGGCAGTGATGTTAATACTCCAGAGGTAGGAGGAAACATCTTCTACACAATTAGCGGATCAGTAAATACAACGCAAGCAGGTACAGTCAGCTATGCGAAAGTACCAGAACCATTTGCTGTTGGTGGAACTGCGATCGCAGTTACTCTGGGTCTGTGGATAAATCGTAAGAAGAAAGCCGCAGTCGTAGGCTAGAAACACTAGTTTTTAATATTACTAGTTAGGCAGGTTTTATACCTGTCTTTTTTGTTTTCTAAAAAAATAGAGATGTTGTACTGCAACATCTCTACAAAAATTATCGGAGGGAAAATTTTAAATTACAGACCACCAATAACGCCACCATCATTGCGGGTAATTACTACCGTTGATGAACGGGGACGGCCAGGCAGACCATAACCTTGACTGTAAGGCCAGTGGCTGTTCTGGGTAGGATTCGCTGTAGTCCCACCATCCCCAGGGTGCTGGATGCCGACAAACATCGCTTTACCATCAGGTGTAGTAATTACACCAGTCACCTCACAATCCGTAGGGCTAGTGAGGAAACGTCTCACCTGTTTAGTATTGGGGTCAGCACAAGACATAGTATTACTACCGATGTTTACCAAGTCACCGACACCATCACCTGAGTGGTCAGTCTGAATCCACAGACGACCGAAATCATCGAACCACAAACCATCTGGTGAACTGAGGTCATCACCTTGAATGTTGCCCCGAAGGTTGGGTTCAGGTCTGGTTTTGTCACCGGCTTCAATGAAAATATCCCATTTGAAGGTAGTAGTTGCAACACTGCGTCCATCTTCACGCCAACGAATGATGTGACCATAACGGTTGTTAGGACGTGGGTTGGCAGGATCTATACGTGGGCGCGCACTGCCTCCTGCTGTTGAACCATCTGGATTGTTAGAGGAGACTGGGTTTCCACCACGATTGCTATTATTGGTCAAGGTACAGTAGACCTCAATCTCTCTGTATCCACCAATCCGAGGACGTACAGCTACCCACTCTGGTCTATCCATCATGGTCGCGCCGACTCTATCACCAGCTTGACGTGTCTTAATCAATACTTCAGCTTGATTTCTGAAGCCGTTTTCTGGTGTCAGACCATTTTGTCCATAGACTAGAGGTATCCATTGACCAGTACCGTTGTCATTGAACTTAGCAACGTAAAGAACACCAGTATCGAGTAAATCGCGGTTAGCATCACGATTTCCAGGATTATAGGGTTGGGCGCAGACAAACTTGTAGATATAATCGTTACGCTCGTCGTCACCCTGATAGAAGGCTACACGGTTATTATCATCAACAACAACTTGTGCGCTTTCATGCTTGAAGCGTCCCAAGGCTGTACGTTTAACTGGTGTGCTTCCGGGAGTGTATGGATCGATTTCTACTACCCAGCCGAAGGTGTGGGGTTCGAGTGGGTTGGTGCGGTTGTTGAAGCGAGGATCAGCCTCATGCCAACGATAACCGAAACCATTAGCGGAAAGACCGTACCGATTTTGCCCTGCGAGGATTTCTGAATCTTCAATCCCTGGAGTAGAAGTTAAAGGTTCACCAAGGTTGCCGAAATAACCGTTCCAGTTTTCCTCACAGGTTAAGTAAGTACCCCAAGGAGTGTAACCATGAGCGCAGTTGTTTGCTGTACCATAAGCGGTGAAACCGTCATTTGTGCCAATCTCAACAGAGCCGTCGGGACCAATAGCAAACTTTTTGGATTTCAATAAATCACTACCAGCCGCAGGACCGGAAATTCGCATTGGGGTATTGGCAGTAATGCGGCGACCATAAGACGAATTGCGGTTGAAAGTCCAGTCATTACCATTCTTGGTAATTTCTACAACAGACACGCCATGAGCAGCCTGAGACTTACGCACTTTTTGAATTGTGACTGGACTCAGACCTTCTGAACCATGCAGAATTGTTTCCTGGGTATATTCGTGGTTTACACACAACAGGCCAGTGTTTATATCCTGATTTAAAAAGCCTCTTAATGATCTAGCTTGTGAACTTACTGTCCGACCAACAACATTCCCTCGTGATAAGGGGAAATAGTGCATACCATCAACGTGCATACCATACTGCATTTCTTGAGCCGCAGCATCTTGGGAGGCATCTGGTAACCAGTCAGGTGCGGTGGGCATGATTGGGTCTCCCCAAGCAATCAATACTTTGGCTGTGTAACCTTCAGGAACACTAACCAAATCCTTTTCTAAGAGTCCTGTAGCTGGGTTGCGTAGATTTGGCGGAATACTCTTGAAGCCAATACCAGCAAATCCTGTTCCTTTGGGAATTGGTGCTGCTTCAACACTTTGGAGAAAGCCACCAATAGAAACATCACCTAGGACAGTTAGTACCGACGTACCCACAGCTGTCATGATGAACCGCCGACGACTCAGACTCACACGATCAATCACGTCACGGATTGACTCGTTCTTAGATGGATTGAGCGTTACATTGTTTTTCGGGTGAAAGCGTCCTTTCATTCTCTGTTCTCCATTTTGGGATTGACGGCTTTACTTACTGTTCAGTTCATTCTTTAAAGGAAAGAGCAATCGTAATTGTCAATAAACGCTCTAAAAAATTACGTAAAATATTCAATTTCCCTGGCTTTACAACAGTGAATGAGCAGCATAAATTACAAAATTAGAAAATATTTGATTAAGTCAGATAAACCTTGCTGTTTTCCTAGATTCATATTGAAGTAATCATAGTAATAACAGACTCACAAACCCTACCAATAGGAAGTTATTGTGTCGAATCTCATTAAATGTTTGTATTACAACATACTTTCCAAATATCTTCTAAACCTGTCAAAGCTGCTCATACTGGCAACAATTATTGAAATTTAATCAATGATTGTTAACTCCAGGTTATATATTCATTAATTAGAGTTTATTAACAAGTATTTTTTGAGAGAAAATACTGCTCTTTTGTAAGTGTTTGTAGTAAGGACTTCAGTCCTTATCTTCCAAGGAATAAAATCCTTACTACGAACTAGGAACTGTGTTAAGTGTCGGACTGTCCTATTCTGGAGATGGATAGTTCTGTTGTGGGTGAGACTGTGTTTATCAGCGTTGTGATACCAACTTATAATCGCCAGCCAATTTTAGAAAAATGCCTACAGGCTTTGGAGATGCAGCAACTAAGTGCATCAAGTGTTGTAGGTAATTATGAAGTTGTCTTAGTAGATGATGGTTCTACTGACGGTACATTGGATTGGTTAGCAGCACACAAAGAAGAGTTTCCCCATGTGCGCTGGTTTGAGCAAGACCATGCGGGGCCTGCGGCGGCGCGAAATTTGGGCGTAGAACAGGCACAAGGGGACATCATTATATTTATAGACAGTGATTTAGTCGTCCTCGAAAATTTCCTGCAAGCTCATGCAGAGGCTTTAGTGCAGGGTCAAGAGAAATTGGAGAGCGATCGCTTTTTTACCTACGGTGCAGTCATTAATACTTGCAATTTCGACAATCCCACCGCCGAACCCTATAAAATCACAGATTTCTCCGCCGCGTTTTTCGCTACAGGGAACGTCGCCATTCCTAAGCATTGGTTAAAAGAAGCCGGATTGTTTGACACTGGCTTTCAACTCTACGGTTGGGAAGATTTAGAACTTGGTGTCAGGCTGAAAAATCTAGGCTTAAAACTGATCAAATGCCCAGCAGCCGTTGGTTATCACTGGCATCCAGCATTTAACTTAGACCAAATTCCCAACTTAATCGAGAAAGAAATTCAACGCGGTCGCATGGGCGTTTTGTTTTATCAAAAGCACCCAACTTGGGAAGTCAAAATGATGATTCAAATGACTTGGTTCCATCGTTTACTATGGGGGCTTCTATCACTCAACGGCGCATTAAATGAACGGACAATGACACCTTTTTTACAATGGTTGATTAATTTAGGCAAGCCACAGCTAGCTTTAGAAATTGCCCGAATTTTCCTCAACTGGTACAACGTCAAGGGTGTCTATGAGGCTTATGCTCAATTGAGTGCTGAGTGCTGAGTGATGAGTGCTGAGTGGGGAGTGAGTGCTGAGTGCTGTAAAGCCCTGCGGGCATAGCTGCGCTTAGAGCGGTAGCGCGGCGTTTAGCCGGTGCTGAGTGCTGAGTGGGGAGTTATTGAATTTTGAATTTATATACCCAACACCCAAGCATAAATGTGCTACCCTAGGGGGGTTGTCTAAAATTCCGCACATCCAGGAATTCGGGTGTTTCCAATTTGGGAGATACACCTGGGTGGAGGTTTAACCCGAATAGGAGAAAGAAAATATATGCCAGTAGTTTCATTGGCTCAAATGATGGAGTCAGGAGTTCACTTTGGGCATCAGACCCGACGCTGGAATCCGAAGATGTCTCCTTACATCTACACATCTCGTAATGGTGTACACATCATTGATTTGGTGCAAACAGCCCATTTGATGGATGATGCGTATAACTATATGCGATCGCAAGCGGAGCAAGGTAAAAAGTTTCTCTTTGTTGGCACTAAGCGGCAAGCAGCAGGTATTATCGCCCAAGAAGCTGCCCGTTGCGGTTCTCATTATATTAATCAACGGTGGTTGGGTGGAATGCTCACTAACTGGGCAACCATTAAAACTAGAGTAGACCGCCTCAAAGACTTGGAACGTCGGGAAGAAAACGGTGCATTAGATTTATTGCCGAAAAAAGAAGCATCTATGCTGCGTCGCGAGATGACAAAGCTACAAAAATATTTGGGCGGCATCAAAACAATGCGGAAAGTCCCTGATGTGGTGGTAATTGTAGACCAGCGTCGGGAATATAACGCCGTTCAAGAATGCCAAAAACTCTCAATCCCCATCGTGTCGATGCTGGATACAAATTGTGATCCAGATGTCGTAGATATTCCCATTCCAGCAAATGACGACGCTATCAGATCAATTAAATTGATCGTTGGTAAATTGGCAGACGCTATTTATGAAGGTCGCCACGGTCAGCTAGATGCAGAAGAAGACTACGAAGACTACGACGGTGGCGAGGAAGATTACGAATACGACGAAAGTGATTACGCTGAGTCTGCTCCCGACGGAGAAGAGGGAGAATAAGCACAACATGAGGATGAAGCATGAACAATAAAAAGCTCACACTTCATACTTCATCTTCAAGAGTTGAAATTTCATCGTTTTTCTTCCCCAGCCCTGAGTAAGATAGAAATACTCAAAACTCTTGCATAGTGTTGAGTCCTGAGTCACGAGTGCTGAGTATGATCCCAATAGCTCAAGTTTGGAGAACTAAACAACAAAAAATTGCTTGTTTCTCTATTAAAAAAGCGCGAGCAAAGCAAATAAGTTTCAAATACTTCTAGCCTAGATACTCAGCACTCATCACTTTTAACTCAGCACTGTTTTGGTGAGCGATTACAACTCAAGGTCAAGTTAGGAATTGAGGCAACATGGCGGAAATATCTGCAAAACTCGTCCAAGAGCTACGCCAAAAAACTGGTGCAGGCATGATGGACTGCAAAAAGGCACTGAAAGAAACTGAAGGCGATATAGAACTAGCTACAGACTGGCTACGGAAAAAAGGCATCGCCTCTGCGGGTAAAAAAAGCGATCGCATTGCGGCAGAAGGTCTGGTAGAAACCTACATTCAACCGGATGGCAAAGTCGGCGTACTCATTGAAGTGAACTGCCAAACAGATTTTGTTGCCCGTAACGATGCTTTTAAAGCTCTAGTTAAAAGTCTAGCCCAGCAAGCCGCTACTGCTGATAGTGTTGAGTCTTTGCTAGCTCAACCCTACATTGAAGATAATAACGTCACCGTAGATGAATTCATCAAGCAAACCACTGCTAGTTTAGGTGAAAACATTCAGGTACGTCGCTTTGTGAATTACGCCATCGGCGATACACCAGGAGTAGTCGATAGCTATATTCATACTGGTGGTAGAGTTGGTGTGTTAGTCGAGCTGAATTCTCAATCTGAAGCAGCTGCTAGCAACGAAGAATTCCAAGCATTGGCTCGGAACGCCGCAATGCAAGTTGCAGCTTGTCCCAATGTGGAATATGTCAGTGTAGACCAAATTCCTGCCGCATTTGTCAACAAAGAAAAAGACATCGAAATGGGCAAGGATGACTTGGCTAACAAACCAGAAAACATCAGAGAAAAAATCGTTCAGGGACGAATTGAAAAACGCCTGAAAGAAATGACTTTGCTAGACCAACCTTACATTCGCGACCAAAGTATTTCTGTAGAAGACTTAATGAAGCAAGTGAAGGGCAAAGTCGGCGAAGATATCTCAGCACGCCGCTTTGTTCGCTATATCCTAGGCGAAGGCATTGAAAAGCAAGAAAGCAATTTTGCTGAAGAAGTTGCGGCTCAAATGGGTGCGAAGTAGTGCTGAGTGCTGAGTGCTGAGTGCTGAGTAGTGAGTAGTGAAGTAGTAAGTTAAAAGACTTCTACAATGCTTAGGGTTGACATCAAATACAAGCACATAAGTATTGAGAAATGATAGAATCACCCGTTACTCATAACTCAGCACTCACAACTCACAACTCAGCACTCACAACTCAGCACTCGTTACTTTTTACGGACAGGTCAAGCAAATAGCCTGACCTGTATTTTATTTAAAATTTTAAAGAATATAGATAATTACATACATTTGTACTATTAAGGCTCAAGTGGATAAAGATATGGCCAGAGCAATTGAGCGAATTGAACGGGATATTGCGGTGTTGCAAGAAGCGATTCAAGCGATCGCCACAGAACTCCAAAGTGCTTATACTAATTATTTAGCAGCCTTGGGTCAAGCACTACGAAAACAGTTAATTCTGGCAAGTTACCACCTATGTACCCAAGGGTATCCCGAAAATTTTCTGAAGTTGTCATTAAATCAGCGACAAAAATTACAACAAAGTATCCGCAATTTGGGTCAACAAGCAGCAGAGGTATTACTTACTCATCTGATGATTGAGGAAGATGTAGAAATAATTACAACTTCCGACACCGTTGAAGATGAGGAAGATATTGACAGCATGGAGAATGAGGCAGATGAAGAAGTCACATCTGGCTTATTATCCTCAGATATTGAACAATCTCCTGATTCTGCTCCTGAACCTCATATTTTTGACATTTCTAACCCAATCGAATTAGCAAAATGGCAACAGCACGTAGAAGCTGAAACCCAACGCACCCTGAGAAAAGTTTCCCATGAAGCTAATTTGATCTTACAAAAAGCTGGAGTTTTGCCGCAAAAATTACCAGAACCCATTTTAGAAGCCGCCGCCGCCGCCGCCTCGGAAGCTTCAGCAGAAATGATGCCAGGGCCGCCTAACATCTTAAACTTAGTTATTGAAATTGAAGATGAGCAAGATGTGGAAGAATCCAGCTTAACCCGAATTATGACTATTAATTTGCGGTTAGGAGAAATAGAATTTGCTGATGCGACACTTGCTGCTAGTCGCAAGCAAATTCGTGACATTTTAGTACAACTGAATAAACTAGGAAGAGAGTATCAAAGAAAGCAAAGGGAACGCTCAATTGCAGAAGCAGAAGCTGCATGGCGAGCTAGTTGGTATGACAATTAATAAGAGGGGACTAGGGACTGGGGACTGGGGAAGAGATTTGAAATTTTGAATTTTAAATGACTAACGATCAGCCAGATTGGATACGCTTACATAAAGCCTTGGCAGTAGAAGCAGAACACGGCTTTACAGACTTGGTGGGTAGACAATACCGCTTCAGTGAATTTCTCAGCCTGACATTTGGGAAATTCCCTACAAGTTTACCGCCAATGGAACGCCGACGCTGGCAAGAACTGGCAGTGCAGTTTGCTAATTATCCCAATCTGCAACTGAAAGAGCGTCAACATTTAATAGCGGAAACGCGAAGATATCTTTATCAACTGGAAAAAGAGCAGGGGAGCAGGGGAGCAGAGGAGCAGGGGAGAAGTTATAAATCTAAAGTGCCTAATTCTGCGCCGCTTGTAGCGGAAGTTAGCCGGAGGTTAGCTCCCAAAATTGACCAAAAACTCAGCGATTTACCAGAAATAGGGATTCGTAAAGCCGATAAATTGGCGGCGTTGGGTTTGTATACTGTGCGCGATTTACTGTTTTACTACCCCCGTGACCATATTGACTATGCCCGTCAGGTGAATATCCGGGAGTTGCAGGGGGGTGAAACGGTGACAATTGTGGCTACAGTCAAACGTTGCAACTGTTTTACTAGCCCCAAAAATCAAAAATTATTGATTTTAGAATTAGTCCTCAAAGATAATACGGGTCAAATTAAGGTAGGTCGTTTTTGGGCGGGGGCGCGTTTTACTAGTCGTGCTTGGCAAGAAACTCTAAAACGACGCTACCCAGTGGGGAGTGTGGTGGCGGCTTGTGGGTTAGTTAAAGGTAGTAAATACGGCTTGACTCTGGATAACCCTGAGTTGGAAGTGCTGGCAAATCCAGGGGATAGCATTGAATCCCTAACTATGGGGCGGGTAGTACCAATTTATGCTCTCACTGAGGGAGTGATGGCGAATATGGTACGAGAGGCGGTAATTGCGGTTTTACCTGCGGCGGCGCAACTGAAAGACCCATTGCCCAAAGGTTTGCGAGAAAAGTATGGTTTGATGGAATTAAAGGATGCGATCGCGAATATCCATTTCCCTGATGATAGCGATACTCTCAAAACTGCCCGTCGTCGCTTGGTATTTGATGAATTTTTCTACCTACAACTAGGTTTACTACAACGTCAGCAGCAAGCCAAAGCTATCCAAACTAGTGCTATTCTCGCTCCCAAAGGACAGTTAATTGAAAAATTCTACGAAGTCCTACCATTTCAACTCACCGGCGCACAGCAACGAGTTCTGAATGATATCCTCAACGACCTGCAAAAAAACACACCGATGAATCGGCTGGTACAGGGTGATGTGGGTTCAGGTAAAACTGTCGTGGCTGTGGTGGCAATTTTAGCCGCCATTCAATCTGGCTACCAAGCCGCCTTAATGGCCCCGACAGAAGTTTTGGCAGAGCAGCATTATCGTAAGTTAGTTAGCTGGTTTAACCTGTTACATTTGCCAGTGGAATTACTTACAGGCTCAACCAAAACTGTGAAACGGCGAGAAATCCATTCACAGCTAGTAACTGGTGAATTACCCTTACTAGTGGGAACTCACGCCTTAATTCAAGACACTGTAAACTTTCAGCGATTGGGATTAGTGGTAATTGATGAGCAGCATCGTTTTGGAGTAAAACAACGGGCGTTGTTACAACAAAAAGGCGAACAACCCCATGTATTAACTATGACTGCTACCCCTATCCCCCGCACATTGGCGTTAACTGTACATGGGGATTTGGATGTTAGCCAAATTGATGAGTTACCACCGGGACGACAAGCAATTCAAACGACTGCATTGACCAGTCAGCAACGCACCTCTGCTTATGACCTGATGCGGCGAGAAATTGCCCAAGGTAGGCAAGTTTATGTAGTATTACCCTTGGTGGAAGAATCAGAGAAACTAGATTTGCGATCGGCGGTGGAAGAACACCAAAAGCTGAAAGAAAGCATTTTTCCAGAGTTTCAGGTAGGGTTGTTGCATGGGCGCATGAGTTCGGCTGAGAAGGACGAAGCCATTACTAAGTTCCGTGATAATCAAACGCAGATTTTAGTTTCTACTACTGTTGTGGAAGTTGGTGTAGATGTACCTAATGCAACAGTGATGCTCATTGAAAATGCGGAGCGATTTGGTTTGTCACAACTGCACCAATTGCGAGGACGGGTTGGCCGGGGTGCAGCTAAATCCTACTGTTTATTAATGAGTAGTTCCAAAAGTCCTGATGCTCAACAACGATTAAAAGTTTTGGAACAGTCCCAAGATGGCTTTTTCATTTCGGAAATGGATATGCGGTTTCGGGGGCCGGGAGAGGTTTTAGGGACTCGCCAATCAGGGGTGGCGGATTTTACTTTGGCTAGTTTAGTAGAAGATGAGGAAGTTTTATTGTTAGCAAGGCAAGCGGCTGAGAAAGTAATAGAAATAGATGCTAGTTTAGAGCGTTGGACTTTAATGAAGGCAGAGTTGAAATATCGCTATGAACGTTTGATGGGTGGTGCTATTTTAACTTGATTGGGTGTGAATTGAGGTGGAAGTTTAAACGCAGAGGGGCGAGGAGGTAAGCGCAAAGTTACGCCGAGAATTTGCTAACTTCTGTAGTCAGTTATGCTCAAATAAGCTGGAGATAGATGCTGATAATAGTAGAATTTACAGCTAATTAAAAATCATGGCGATATAGTGAACTTATATGGAAAAGTCAAAATATTGTACATTTTCCATCAAAACCTATGCGGTTAAACAAATTCCGAGTTAGGATTGTTGTTTAGCGGTGCTTTAATTCAATATCGAGTTCAATTTTTGGAATTTTATGGACAAAAGTCCACTAGATGGCAGTATCATCCTCCTCTGAGTTGGCGAGATAGTCTCCCAACGCGGGGGAGACTATAGGAGGTAGTATCATGCTCACACAGGATATTCGCAATTCGCTCATCGATATTGCTGACTTAAACCAGCTGAAATGGGATTTAAATCAGTCGCCACCTGTGGATGTGGGAGAATATATTGCACAATTGCCCGAAAAAAAGCGTGCGATCGCTTTTCGTTTGCTCAACAAAGATCAAGCAATTGATGTATTTGAATATTTACCAACAGAGGTTCAGGAAGAACTCATCAATTCTCTACATGATACTCAAGTGGTGCAACTTGTAGAAGCGATGAGTCCTGATGAACGGGCAGAATTATTTGATGAATTGCCTGCTGTAGTCATTAAACGGTTATTACGAGAGCTGAGTCCAGAACAACGGCAAGCAACTGCAACTATTCTCGGTTATCCCGAAGGCACAGCCGGGCGAATCATGACTACAGAATATGTGCGGTTGCGGGAAGGATTGACTGTAGGTGAAGCCCTCAGCAAGATTCGTCGTCAAGATGAAGACAAAGAAACCATTTACTATGCTTACGTTACAGACGATAACCGTAAGCTAGGGCGGGTTGTGTCATTGCGACAGTTGTTGTTTACCTTCCCGGAAGTTTTGATTCGAGATATTGCTAGCGATCGCGTCATTAAGGTAAGAACTGATACACCCCAAGAAGAAGTCGCCCAAATTATGAAACGCTATGACTTAATCGCTATCCCTGTGGTTGACAAGGAGGAGCGATTAGTCGGTATTATTACGATTGATGATGTAGTCGATGTTTTAGAAGAAGAAGCGACAGAAGACTTCCAAAGATTGGCAGGTGCTAGCGGTGATGAAGATACTTTGTCATCTCCCCAAGTGACTATGCGTAAGCGTTTGCCCTGGTTGTTAGGGATTATGGCTCTATATATTGGTGCAGCCAGTGCGATCGCGCCATTTCAATCGGTAATTGCGGCTGTGCCAGTATTAGCGGTAATTATGCCTATATTTTCTAATACAGGTGGTACTGTGGGCATTCAATCACTCACAGTTACTATCCGAGGTTTGGGGGTGGGGGAAGTCACACCCAAAGATACTATGAAAATTCTCCGTAAGGAAATTTTGGCAGGTTTAGGTACAGCAGTAGTTTTAGCTATAACGATGTTTGCCCTTTCGCTAATTTGGGCTAAACCCCAAGAGAGATGGGTCGCTTTAATTGCCGGAGTGGTCATGGCAACTAATACAATGGTAGCTGTAACCCTTGGGACTCTGCTGCCAATGGCTTTAAAACGCCTAAAGCTAGACCCTGCCCTCATGAGCGGCCCCTTAGTCACCACTATGCTTGATACAATTGGGTTTTTAACTTTCCTCAGTATGATTTCTGTAGCTTTGAAAGTTTTTAATTTACCAACTTAGGAGACATACGGTGTACACACAAGTCTGATCACCTTATCCCGTATCGTTTTGATCCCCCCTAACCCCTTGAAACCACCCTGTAACCCCCCTTGAAAAAGGAGGGAACTAGAATCAAAGTCCCCCTTAAAAAGGGGGATTTAGGGGGATCAAGCCACATTTAGCACCTAGCACTCCAGATGTGTGTACACCGTAGCTTAGGAGGCAGAGGGCAGGGAGAGTAGGACAACATAAGCCATGCCCAATGCCCTCCTTAATTTTGAATTGATATGCCTACATCTACTTGGAATCGTCATCACGTCCTGTCTTTAGCTGACTTCACGGCTGCTGAATACGATATCGTTTTACAAACTGCTGCTAGTTTTCGAGAGGTGTTATCACGACGGACAAAGAAAGTACCAACTTTGCAAGGACAGGTGGTGGCGAATTTATTTTTTGAACCATCTACCCGCACTCGCAGCAGTTTTGAAATCGCTGCTAAACGCCTGAGTGCAGATACGCTCAACTTTTCGGCTGCGACTTCTTCCATGACTAAAGGCGAGACAATTCTCGACACAGCGAAAACTTATTTGGCGATGGGAACTGATATTATGGTGATCCGCCATAAAGAGGCCGGAGTACCAAATGCGATCGCGGATGAAATGGATCGTTTAGGTGTAAAAGTTAGCGTCCTCAATGCTGGCGATGGACAACATGAGCATCCTTCCCAAGCATTGCTAGATTTATTTACAATTTGTAGTCTAATTGATCCAGCTAATCCCCGACTGGAACTATTAAAGGATAAGAAAATTGCGATCGTAGGAGATATTTTACATTCTCGTGTCGCCCGTTCCAATATTTGGAGTTTAATCGCCAGTGGTGCGGAAGTACATCTAGCTGCACCACCAACTTTATTACCTAAGTTCTTTGGTGAGTATATCTATGCAGAAGGAATAGAAGTACCTCCAGGTAAACTATTCATTCATTGGCAGTTAGAACCGGCTTTAGAAAATGCTGATTTTGTCATGACGTTGCGTTTGCAAAAAGAACGTATGACCGCCCATTTACTGCCGAGTTTGCGAGAATATCATCAGTTATTTGGGATTACCCGCGCTAAGTTACAACTGTGTCAGCCTCATGTCAAAGTTTTACATCCGGGGCCAGTTAATCGGGGTGTGGAAATCAGTTCTGATTTAATGGATGACCCGGAATTTAGTTTGATTCAGTCACAGGTGACAAGCGGTGTAGCTGTGCGGATGGCGTTGTTGTATTTGTTGGGTAGCGGTAAGACGTAATCAATTCAAAATTCAAAATTAAAGAATTATTTACTCAGGACTCAGGACTCAGGACTCAGGACTCAGTACTCAGGACTCAGGACTCAGGACTCAGCACTCATCCGCTTTGATTTTACCGATTTCTCCGACCCAACGACGGCGATCGCGATGTTCTAAAGTGAGAATATCTGATAAACTCCAGTGGAAATGAAAAGCAATACAGGCTACCTCCTCATCTAACATTTCTGAGGGGTAGCCAACTATTCCCCCGCTAAAGCTAACTCCACTTGAAACTGATTCTGACATTGGGGACACTGCACGGGAATGTAAGTATCACCTTGCTGATTAATGCGATTATAAAACTCTCGTAAATACGCCAAATCTTTAGAAAAAAGATTTTCCAATAAATCAGGAGTTATTTCTGTTAAATTACCCAATTTTGTGATGACTCTTGATAACATCACAATCACTCTATACCCAGAATTATCTTGAGCAGCGCGGTTTTTCTGCACTATAATTTCATCTTTAGCTGTAGCCAGACGCATCACACCATGACGATGTAAATTACCCTCTGCATCTACTAAACCTCTGGGTAAAATAAAATCAAATTCTGTTTGAATAATATAGTCATTAGTCATAAATTTAATTTATTAAATATTAATAGAAACTCCATACAATAGTATTGAAAAAAAGCTTGAAAAGTTCTATTCCTCATTCTTAAGATTATTGCTCTTCTAATTCATTAATCTGGCGATAAAATTGCTGTAAATAACTTAAATCGCAGGCGAAAAAGTTTTCGACTACCGCAGGTGTAACTTCGTCTAAAGCACCTAAACGAGTAATCACACGAGATAAAATAATCACGGTAGCATAAGCCGGATTTAATTTTACACGGGGGTCACGTAACGGTACAATTTCATCAATGGCTCTAGATAAACGCATTACTCCTTTACGGTGTAAATTCCCATCCTCATCAAGATAACCTTTAGGTAAAGTAAATTCAAACTCAGTTTGTAACATTCAATATTAAACTCAAAAGCATAAAAATTAACTGACTTTAACTCGTTTCAATTCTTCAACGACTACTTCTATCTCTTCAATTTCATGTTCACTACCATCAGCTTTAACATCAGAAATTATATAACTACTAGGCCAGGCATTTTTAAATTCTAATCTGAACTTTTCTTCAGCCGCTTGGTTGTAAAGCACTAAAGAACCATCGCGTCTTTGCTCACTCCAATTTCCTTCTTGGATAGCAGTTAACCAATTCCACATAGTCATAGAAATAGTTAAGCCACGGCGTAAAATTATGTTGGAATAAGTTATATTACCAGGAATTTTAGTGCGGACAATGCGACCATTAGCATTTCCGGCTTTACCCCAAGTTTGAGGTGTAACTTCTGATATTTCTATGACTTCTTGTGTAGTTTTAAACCCTTGACATTCCATAAAGTAGCCATCGATAGGTTCTTGGCTACCTGCAAGTTTTAATTCTAAATAAAAACGGCTATTAGTCAGGATTTCTGGAAAATCCGCCATGATTAATTACCTCTAATTAGTTTGTAGAGAGGACTGAAGTCCTCTCTGCGAGACGCTCCGCGTAGCTTGCTTCCTCGGAGGGGTACACTACAAACTTTTTTTACTTTTTGCGTACAAAATAGGTGAAGCCTACCGTAACTGTTTCTGTGAGTAAATCACCAGAACCGGCTGAAAAATCACTTGTTGCGTAGCTAGTAGGAAAGACATCTGTGAATTCGTACTGAACTTTTTCTTGTTCACCATCATAAATAGAGATTTTTCCTAATTTACGATTTTTACGTCCCTCAGCTTTACCTCCTGAAAGAGCTTCAGCATGACATTTGTTATACCAGTCCAGTAATTGTTTAGATTCAGCAGTTGCTACACATTCGATGGTAATCTCTGAACATTCTACGCCACCAATGGTAGCTTGTGTTTGAGTTTTGCCATCTTTGGTAACACCGATAGGTGCGTCTCCACCAGCAACTACCATTTTCATTTGCATCCCACTAATTTTTTGAATTAAAATCTCAGTAAGTCCATCGGCTTCCCAGTAGAACTTGGCGTTAGAAATAAACTCTGGCATAAATTAAATCTCCCAAAATAATTTCAGAATGGTTTGGATGAATCAGCTAGATTTTATGGTCAAATTCATGTTTTTCTGTTCATGTTTTCGCAAGTTAATGTATAAGTTTCTTCAATATAGTCATTACCATTTACGTCTAAATCCCCGATTTTATATTCAGAAGGCCAAGCTTCTTTTAACTCCCAACGCATTACCTCTTTTCCATCAGTATCATAGGCAGTAATAGAACCTGTTTTTTTACCTTCTGCCCATTTACCTTCACCCTTTTCGGTTTTAGGCATACACTTTTTAAACCAATCATACATTTTCTTGCTAGTGCTATCACTATCACCACTCATGAGGGTTGTCACCTCAATTGTGAATAGTCCTTCAAAACCAGCAGAGTTAATTTGTCGAACAGTAGTGCCACCTTTAGTAGACATTAAAGGTTTATCTTGACCTTTGACTTTAGCTTCAAATTTGACACCACCAACTTTGCTAAAAGCCATATCGGTCATGCCATCTATTTCAAAGTAAAAGTTACTGGCGGCAATTGGTTTCAGTTCGCTGGGCATATTTGCAACTCCTTAAATTAACAACAGGATTTGTTTTTGTATGGTTTTTACTAGCATTTGGTTGGTGGGGTGCGTTAGCCTGCGGCATAACACACCCTACAACTGATCAATTATTCAAAATTCAGTAACATATTCAAACTTAGAAACCTTTTAAAATCTAGATTTCTTCAATTTTGAATTTTGAATTTTGAATTAATCTTACTGATTAGGAGACCACTGACTAAAGCGGAAGATAACAAACTCCGCCGGACGTACAGGACAAACACCAACTTCGATATATAAACGACCCAACATCATGGTTTCGTGGGTGTTGATGCTAGCGTCACATTTGACGTAAAAGGCTTCCGCCGCCGTCGCACCAAATAAAGCACCTTCCCGCCAGAGTCTTTCTAAGAAGTTGCTAACGGTACGGCTGACACGCGCCCATAAATCTTGGTCGTTGGGTTCAAATACTACCCACTGAGTACCGAGTTCTACGGACTTTTCAATGTAGCTCATCAAGCGACGGACACTGATATAACGCCATTGCACATTGTCTGGTTCTACCAAAGTACGCGCACCCCAGATCCGAATACCTCGGTTGGGGAAGGTGCGGATACAGTTGATACCCAAGGGGTTGAGTAATTCTTGTTCACGCAGGTTGGTTTCATAAGCTAGACCGATAACACCTCTGGGTGTGTCGTTAGCTGGTGCTTTATAAACGCCGCGTGTTTCATCGGTACGACACCAAACGCCCAACATATGACCAGCTGGGGGAACGAGAATTGGTCTACCGCCGTTACGGGGGTTGGGGACTTTAATCCAAGGATAGTAGAGAGCGGCAAATTGCGATCGCCTGTTAAATGCGCTCAACCACTGAGCAATATGTTGCGGCTTCACTTGGGTCGGGGGTACAGGCTCACCACCACCTTTGCAGGGGGGTGGGTCTAACACTACCATGCGGTTGGGAGCTGTGTTTTCGCACAAGCTGACCATTGTTTCCATAATCCCATGCACCTGATCCAGATCCAAGATGCCATCTTGATAGACGCGCATCAAGTCAGGACAAGCGATCATGGTCACTTCGTCGATTTCAAAGATACCTTGCATCCCGGTGCGATCGTCTCTTACACCCTGGACATCACGGGGGAAGCGATCGGGGGTGGAAACCACAGGGGGGGGACTGACTTCATAGAAACCGTTAGCTGGACGGCGAGATAGGGGCTGTCCTGGTGTTTCTAGGTCTATCGCACTGACAAATTCTGACCCTTCTAAAGCTGTAACCGCATAAACACCGGCCTCAGCTTGCACTTGGGGGTTCATTGAGAGGTTGTCATACTCTTCTAGCACTTCCCCATTGCGGCTGATGGTGACTTTAAAAAATTCACCGGTGTTCAGGGGTGCTTCGGCGGCTGGGTCTGCTGGCGGAAGAGGTTCACTTTCGGTAATGACGACATTTAATCGCCCTCCCTCTGCGTTAGCATCCTCACCTTCTGCGGCTTTGATCGCCAACTGCAAAGAAGGACGATTCCCTGTGGTACGAATTTTTAGGGCTGTTTCATCAGCAGATGGTGCTTGTGAACCCGGTAATTTCGTCCCAATGCTAGCTATCCAACAACGTCCGCCACCGTTTAAAAACCAACCATTGACCGCAAAAGGCAAATAAGCATCAAAATCTGTATAACCGTCAGAACCTTGTTTAGCGTAGTATTCTAGATACTCATTCCACGATGTCACCAACATCGGTTTAAATAATTCGGCATCACCGCGTATATCTTCGGTAAAGCCAATAAATCCAGCAATATTTGTACTCACGCCCTCAATGGGACGACTACCTCGATCTACTTCTTCGACGTAGACCCCAGGAGCAAAGTAATCTAATCTAGGCATAATTAGTCATTTTCCTGTAGTTGCTGAATAACGGTTCTTAGTCCTCTCTATCCATTTGCTCAGTGATGTTTGAGCAAAATTTCCTCATCACGATGAGTTAAAGGATTGCTTTGCAGATTCAAGGGAATTGTCAACGTCACATACAAGGCTGGACGTAATGGCACACCCAAAGCACTCCACAAAGCCGCAGCATCAATGGGATTAATGGCACAAACGGTCATCGACAGTTCACCGTGACCGCGTAACGCCGGAGCTAGCAACTCCTCTTGCAAACAATCGTGATGCAACAGTAGTATTAAGGCTTCTGACAGCAGGCGTTGTTCCCCTAAACTGGTAAAGTCCCAAGCACTCACTAAAAAAGACACATCAAACCACCGAGGCGGCGGTAGAGGTTTTATTCCCTGTCTGGTATGTTGCTCTATGTAAACGTTTTCCTGAATGTTGTAACAATACAAATTCAGTCTGGGGTTTAGATTTTGGCTTATACCAGGGTGGCTAAAATCAATTTGCTCTGTACTAAGCAGAGAAATTCCACCACCTAAAATTTCTGCTAGAGTCTGGGTAGCAGCTGGAATCATAGGACACAACAGCAGGGTTTCGGAGAATGCCCCCAAACGCCCCAAATCACTTTGATGAGTGTATTTGATGTCACCAAAATGAATGTGTGGTTGTTGGGATGTACTTACCAGAGTCCCTGATGCAGACCACAAAGTTGCGACTTTGCTATCTACACTAGGGGAACTTCAGTGCTTGCAGCACAAAATAAACCTTTAAATGAGGCTGGTTGGTTGATTTATAGTTTTGGGACTAAATGTTTATAGCTTAGAGATCCAGTCCGTTTGAAGTTATTAGACTTTGGTCGAGATTCTAAATAATTGTTGTAAATTTAAAAAATTTCATACCTGTGGAGTAAGCTAAATCTGTCCGTAGTTATACAGTAAGAGTCACTATTTCTACTACAGGCAGATAATATCTGTAATGTGGTCAAGTCTGCGATGTTTCTGGCGATTCAACCGGGGAGTAAACGATGAAGGTTGCGACTCAAAAATTCACTGCTCCGACACCTCTACCTTCGTCCATGCGAAATCTACCCAATAATTTATCGGTAGTCGATGTTAGCAAGATTTGCCAACTGATTGTGCAACAGTTAGCAACTTTATTACCGACTAGGGCTGTATGGACGTTATATCAAAACTTAGATACAGGCAACCGCGAATTTGTGGCACATTCTGCTGCCATAAATAATAGTAGTTTGACATCTAGCCAATCTCAAATTATTACATATCTGCAACAAGAAAAATGGTTATTAAATGATTTATCTTTTCTGAAAGTAACACAACTAAATTTAGTCAAAGAATATCAAGTCTATGTTTGCTGTGTAGGAGAGGAGAAGGCGATCGCCTCAGAATACATCTTAATTTGTACAGATGAATTACTCACAACTCAACAGCAACAAGCTTTTTTAGACAACGCTCAGATTTTGAGTCAATATTTAGCGATGTCTAAAGAGCGATCGCATCACCTAGGACAAATTAATACCTTATCTCAGGCGTGCGGCAAAATCGAACATCAACTGCGAAATCCTTTAGCATTAATTAATCTTTACGCTGAAAATCTCCGTTTAGCCTTGCCAGATAATCCTTTACAAGCGCAAGCCTTAGTAATTCGCCAAACAGTCGATGAGTTGAGTGCTAAGTTAACAGACTTACTATATTACGGACAGAAAGCAAAGCTACATATTCAATTACACAATTTACAAACAATTATTGCTGAATGTATCAAATCTTTAGAACCTAGCTTCAAAGAAAAAAATATCACAATATCCTATCCTAATAAAGCTCTCAAGGTGAAAGTTGATAGTTGGCAGATGAAACAGGTATTTGATAACTTATTGGGCAATGCCATTCATTTTAGCCCACCAGGTGGAACAGTAACCTGTGATTGGCGGATTTATAGAAATGAAGTATTAATCGAAATTTGCGATCGCGGTTCGGGAATTTCGGAAACAGACTTGAAGCAAATATTTAAACCCTATTATTCTCGGCGAGTCGGTGGTACAGGATTAGGACTAGCGATCGCCCAAAAGATTATTCTCGACCACAAAGGCAACTTATGGGCAGAAAATCTCCCCGAAGGCGGCGCACAATTCTCCTTTACTTTACCGAGATAAGGCATTGGGCATTGGTTTAAAATCTCCTCTGCTTCCCTGTCACCCGTCACCTGTCACCTGTCACCTCTCCCCCAGGTCAGCTACCATGAACGCCAAAAAAGAACCTATTTCCATTCTGCTTGTCGATGACGAACCGCATTTTCGGCAAGGAATACGTACCTTATTAAACTTTTATAACAACAGTAGTTATTTAGGCTTTAATGTAGTAGGTGAAGCAGCTTCTGTAGAACAAGCCGTGAAATTAACTACCGAACAACACCCCGCTTTAATTTTGTTGGATTTAGAATTACCTCCAGAAGATGGTATTACTGCTTTAATGCGGTTAGCAGAAATATCTTATAACGGCAAAGTTCTCATATTATCAGCACACCAACAAGATGAATGGGTGTTTAAAGCCATGCAAGCCGGTGCTTGGGGTTATGTTTTTAAAGACAAATTAGCCACCCAATTATGCGAAGCCATTAATACGGTTGTTGAGAACAAAGTCTATTTACCCCCAGAAGTAGCAACCGCCTTTTTTCGCTTGTTTCATTACTATACGGGACAATCTCTTGTTGCCAGTGCTGGCGTTCATCTAACTGAAAGAGAACGGGAGGTACTCAATTGGTTAGTTCAAGGAGCATCTAACGAACAAATTGCCTCTCATCTTTATATTACAGTTGCCACTGTTAAAGCTCACTTAACTGCCATATTTGACAAATTAAGTGTTACTAGTCGTACTCAAGCAATTGTTAAAGCCTTAAAGTTGGGTTTGGTTTGCCCCTAAACTAATTTGTAACGATGCTCCGCCCCGCTACGCTCTAAGCGCAGCTATGCCGCAGGCTTTACGTAATTCGTAATACTTGCCTTCGGCTATAAGCTAAGTAGAACGACTTGAAAAAACCAAACTATGTTAAGTAATGTAAAAAAACTAGGATTGAGTTCGTAGTAAAGACTTTAGTCCTTTTTTGTTCGCGTAGCCTCTGTCTACGACACGCTCCGCGTTTCCTTCTCTAAGAGAGGCTGCGCCCTAAGCGTAGCTATGCCGCAGGCTTTAACGCGCAGCGTCCCGCAGGGAACGGAAAGAACGCAGAGAGAACTAAAGTTCTTACTACAAACCTTTAATTATTTACCCTATTCTACTTAGCTACGTAATTTGCTCTGAGACTTTTAGGTGATGAGATAAATGAGGATAAATTCAAAACTATAGACTATGGACTATAGACTAATGACTAATGACTATGGACTAATGACTAATGACTAATAACTAATCACCAATGAGTAATTATTTAGCCATTGCGACTGTGACGGCAACTTTGCAAAGAAGCTTGCAAGCCAGTATACAAATAGATGTAGATGGTGCTAGGGTGACAACTGTTAGACCCGATCGCCTCAATAGTGGTTCGCCAGAAGCTGGTGTAAATATTTACCTGTATGATATTTTACTTAATCCGGCTTGGCGGAGTGCAGATTTAAGACAACGCCATTCAGAAGAAAAGTATACCAAGCGATCGCAAACTGGTTTGGATCTCTACTACTTACTAACTTGCTATGGTAACGATGTCGAGTTAGAACCGCAACGCCTGATGGGTAGCATTATTCGCACCTTTAATAGCAAATCCAATATTACCCAAGGGGTGATTCGGGAGACGGTAGCAGATTCAACCTTGACATTTTTGGCAGATTCTGATTTGGCTGAACAAGTAGAGACAATCTCGATCACTCCTGTAGATTTGAATGTTGAAGAAATATCAAAAATTTGGTCGGTATTTTTTCAGACACCATATTGTTTATCAATTGCTTATAAAACAAGTGTTGTCTTAATTGATGCGGGTGAGATACCCAAAAAACCCCTACCTGTACGCAATCTCCAGCGTCATGTTACACCATACCAACCAGCGATCGCCCAAATCAAAGTCCAAGAGGAACTATCTCAAGTCTGGCAAACACAGCTAGCCGCAACCCCCTTGATTCTGGCTACCAGCACCTTAATAATAAAAGGTAATAAATTAAGCGCAGATATTACTCAGGTGCGTATCGGTGATGTGACAGTAACACCTCAAACAGTTACAGACAAGCAAATTACTTTAAATCTCTCCTCCATACCCATAGAATCCTTAAGTGCTGGGATGCAGAGTGTACAAGTTATTCATCCCCAGCAACGGGTTAGCTCAAACTTAGTCCCAATATTGTTGCGTCCAACCATTGCAGAAATCACAGTATCTAATTTACAGGGTAGGGGAAGTGATCTGCGATCGGCCGATATCACTGTACAAGTTAATTTCACAATTGGTAAAGCCCAGCAAGTAACTTTAATCCTCACGGAACTCTCACTCACACAATTTACAGGATACTCCTACGAGCAAACCAAAAATCGGCGTAATAATTCCCACACACTCACCTTTGCAGTCAACGACTGTGCGCCAGGAACTTATCTAGCGCGTTTAGTAATAGACGGTGCGGAAAGTCTCTTAACAGTCGATACAGATTCTAATAGTTCGACTTTTGAGCAGTATATCGCCCCTGTTGTAGTCATTTCCTGAGCATTCATTATCTCTACTCAGCCTAGAATGAAAGTGTTCACTCAGCCATAGCATCATGAACAGCCAATCTTTGTACACTGTCACCGATGAAGAACTAATGCTGATGAGTTCGCAAAATCCAGAACTGCGGTTTGAACGTAATGCTGATGGAACGATAGAAACTATCCCACCAACTGGCGGAATTTCTGGCAATCGAGAGATAAAAGCAGGTGCTTATTTACTGGTTTGGGTAGAAAGTCAGGATTTAGGCGAAGTTTTTGGGACGAGTACAGGTTTTAGATTAGCAAATACTGCGGTGCGATCGCCTGATGCTGCTTTCGTAGCTAAAGGACGCTTACCAGAAAATTGGGATCAGCAAGAAGGCGGATTTATCAATCTAGCACCCGACTTTGTAATTGAAATTCGTTCAAAAAATGACAGCTTGACAAAACTCAAAACCAAAATGGCAGAATACATCAGCAATGGTGTGCAATTGGGATGGTTAATCGACCGTCAAAATCAGCAAGCTTTAGTTTGTCGTCGTGATGGTTCGATTACCTCGTATCCAGCCACAACAATTTTAAGCGGTGAAGATATTGTACCTGGATTTACATTGCCTTTAGCAAAACTATTGTAAAGGAATTATTGCTGATGACACTATCAACTCAAATATCCTCTCACCTTTCCTTGGATGAGTTTCTCAAATTACCAGAAACCAAACCAGCTAGCGAATATCTCAATGGGCGCATTTACCAAAAACCAATGCCTCAAGGAAAACATAGTATTGTTCAAACTGAGCTATCATCTACAATCAATCAACTTGGTAAATCACGGAAGATAGCTTTAGCATTAACCGAGTTACGCTGTACATTTGCTGGACGTTCCTTAGTTCCAGACATTGCCGTATTTGAGTGGTCACGCATCCCAACTGATGAAGATGGAGAGATTGCCAATAGGTTTGAAAGTTACCCAGATTGGACTATTGAAATTTTATCACCAGACCAAGCTCCTAATCGGGTAATTAATAAAATTATTTTCTGTATTAATCATGGCACAAAATTAGGTTGGTTTATTGACCCCAATGATAAATCGGTCATGGTATTTCAACCAAATCAGTTGCCAGAAGTCAAGTATGATACTGACATTTTACCTGTTTTAGATGTGTTAGGAGATTGGCAAATAAAACCAGCAGATATTTTTAGTTGGTTGAAAGTAAAATAATTAAACTGACTATACATTTAATTCAAAGTTATTGGTGGTATTGTTAACGCTACTATCCGTCTGATCAACAACAGTAACGGTTAAGCTTCCACAATTTAATTTTAAAGCTCCGGCAATCGTACTGTTTTTTATAAGCTCACACTTTACGTTGACAAGCGTTATCCATCATTTCTTTTGCCAGTGGATGATAACCATTGTTATTTAAAAATCCTAAAAGCGACTCTTTTACCTGATAACTAATAGCCTCACCTGTTGTCACTAGCCTAGCAAAATGTTCACAATTCCATCCTAAAATACCATAATGCCATTCTTTAAAAAGTTCGTAAGCAATTAAGCATCTAGCTAAAACTTCCTCTTTATCTAATAATTTTATATGTTTTGCTTTCTGAGCATCTTTAGGAATAGGAAAAACAGCAAACCCATTACCACCAAAATTAAAAGCATAGGTATCAGAAATCGTTATGTGGTAATGCAGTAAAAAATCTGTGCCGCTTTCTCGATGATAAATAAGCAATCCTGCATTAGCACTGTCATAGTCAACATGATCATTAAATTTACTGATAATGTTATCTATTTTGGGAGAAACGACTATAGTATTGGCAATAGAACTTAAATTGGTGTATTGAATATTCAGAAGTGATAACCATTCTTTGGTTGACTGAGGGCGACTCTCTGGTTTTATCTCCATGCCCTTTATAATTGCTTGATTCACTCTATCGCTAATACTTGGATTAATATTTTTCGGTTGAGTTAACACATTACCAATAGCTCTGAGCGGTGCTATTGTAGGTATTTCACCAGTTAATAAAGAATATAATGTTGCTGCCAAGGCATAAACATCTGTGTAAGCACCCCGTTTTGTTCTTTTGTCATATTGCTCAATTGGCGCAAAACCATCAGATAACATTTGTGTGTGAGTCTGTGTCAAATTCGGGCTAAACTCACGGGCAATACCAAAATCAATTAACACAGCTTCTGATTTACCAGAACGCAGCATTATATTTTGTGGCTTGATATCTCGATGCAGCAAACCATTATTGTGAACTACCATCAGTGCTTCACCAATCTGCTGAATGTAACGGAATGCTTCCGCTTCTGACAAAACGCCTTGATTTTCTACCCGAATAGCTAAATTTTCCCCATCAATGTATTCCATCACCATGCACCACAAGTCACCTTCTTGAATTACCTCATCAATTCCGACAATGTGGGGATGCTTACATTTCGCTAGTTTGATTGCTTCATTTAAAAAATCTTGCTGAAACTTCGCAAAATCTGGACGGCGTTGCACTTGATCGTTCAAAGTTTTGATCACAACCAAACGTCCATAATTATCTTTGGCTCGATAAGTTATACCAAAGCCACCTTTGCCTAATTCGTGTTCAATAGTATACTTACCACCTTGCAATTGCTGCCCTGAAACCCAAGTCATTTTTCACAAGCCAATAAACTAAGTGTTAATTTTGGCACATTTGTCAAATAAATTTCCTGAGAGAAGTTGATCATCTATGTTTATGTAAATAGAAATCTGCTAAATTCCACAGGTTGCCTGATTTCATCAACCTCAGCCACATTTACAAAGACCTGTAGAATTGTGACAATTACGCTAGAATTATTAAAGCTTCTTTACAGAATTTGCTGATCATCCCCAATTCTGTTAAAACAGCCTAGACCAAAATGTAAATCGTAAAATTCCCCCTAGACTTCACTAAAAAGCTTCTATGACGCTCCCAATTCGCAACGTCGCCATTATCGCCCACGTAGATCACGGCAAAACCACCCTGGTTGATGCACTCCTCAAACAATCCGGCATTTTCCGCGAAGGCGAAGACGTTCCGGACTGCGTCATGGACTCCAACGCTTTAGAGCGAGAGCGGGGCATTACCATTCTGTCGAAAAATACGGCTGTTCGCTACAAAGAAACACTAATCAATATTGTTGATACTCCTGGACACGCTGACTTCGGCGGTGAAGTTGAGCGCGTACTCGGCATGGTTGATGGATGTCTGTTGATTGTCGATGCCAACGAAGGCCCCATGCCCCAAACCCGCTTTGTGTTGAAAAAAGCGTTGGAAAAAGGGCTGCGCCCCATTGTTGTTGTTAACAAAATTGACCGTGGCCAAGCTGACCCCCACGTTGCTGTGGATAAAGTATTGGATCTGTTCTTAGAATTAGGTGCAGACGAAGACCAGTGTGATTTTACCTATCTGTTTGCCTCCGGTATGGGCGGTTATGCCAAGGAAAGCTTAGAAGCAGAATCGGTAGATATGCAACCCCTGTTTAATGCGATTCTGCAACACGTTCCACCCCCAGTAGGCGACATCAACAAGCCCCTACAATTGCAAGTCACAACCTTAGATTATTCTGAATATCTGGGACGGATTGTCATTGGCAGAATTCACAACGGTACAATCCGCGCTGGACAGCAAGCTGCTCTGGTAACAGAAGACGGCAGCATTGTCAAGGGCAAAATTACCAAGTTGATGGGATTTGAAGGGCTGAAGCGGGTAGAGATGGAAGAAGCAACCGCAGGTTATATTGTGGCGGTGGCTGGTTTTGCTGATGCTTACATTGGCGAAACAATTACTGACCCCAACGAACCCCAAGCTTTACCACTAATTAAAGTGGATGAGCCTACTTTACAAATGACCTTCTGGGTAAATGATTCACCCTTTGCTGGTCAAGAAGGTAAATTGGTGACATCCAGACAAGTACGCGATCGCCTATTCCGCGAATTAGAAACCAACGTTGCTCTCCGTGTGGAAGAAACCGACTCTCCCGATAAATTCCTAGTTTCCGGTCGTGGAGAACTGCACTTGGGTATCTTAATCGAAACCATGCGCCGGGAAGGTTTCGAGTTTCAAGTATCCCAACCACAAGTAATTTACCGAGAAATCAACGGTCAACCTTGCGAACCTTTTGAACTATTAGTCTTAGACATTCCTGCTGATGCTGTTGGTAGCTGTATCGAACGCCTAGGACAACGCAAAGGCGAAATGCAAGATATGCAACCAGGAAGTGGCGATCGCACCCAGCTAGAGTTTGTCATTCCCGCCCGTGGTTTGATTGGTTTCCGTGGTGAATTCATGCGGATGACTCGCGGTGAAGGCATCATGAACCACAGTTTCTTAGATTACCGTCAACTCAGTGGTGATATTGAAGCTCGTAACAAAGGTGTTTTAATCTCCTTTGAAGAAGGCGTTTCTACCTTCTACGCCATGAAAAACGCCGAAGATAGAGGAGCATTCTTTATTACTCCCGGTACTAAAGTTTACAGAGGTATGATTGTTGGTGAACACAATCGTCCTCAAGACTTAGAACTAAATATCTGCAAAACCAAGCAGTTAACCAATCATCGCGCTGCTGGTGGTGATGAATTAGTGCAGTTGCAAGCACCAATAGACATGAGTCTAGAGCGTGCATTGGAGTACATCGGCCCCGATGAGTTGGTAGAAGTTACACCCCAATCGATTCGTCTACGGAAGATGTCGAAGAAGTTGGCGAAACGGTAAATGAAAAGTGCTGAGTGCTGAGTGCTGAGTGCTGAGTGCTGAGTTGGTAATGTAATTAATTTAAAAGCCCACAAAAGTGGGCTTTTTGTTTTTTACCTGACTTGGTGAGTGTCCAATACCCAATAACTAATGACTAATAACTAATGACTAACCGGATTATTGGCTTAACTGGGGGTATCGCTACAGGCAAAACTACTGTCGCTAATTATTTGGCGAATGTATATAGTTTGCCGATTTTAGATGCAGATATCTATGCTAGGGATGCAGTATCTCTAGGTTCACCTATTTTAGATGCGATCGCACAGCGTTATGGTAAAAAAATTCTACTCCCCGATGGTAGCCTCAACCGTTCCCAGTTGGGGGAAATTATTTTTTCTCATCCCACAGAACGCCAGTGGCTAGATAGTATCATTCACCCTTATGTGCGCGATCGCTTCCTCAAAGCAGTTGCTGAATCTTCTACATCAACAATAGTATTAGTTATCCCTTTATTATTTGAAGCTCAGATGACCAATTTGGTGACAGAAATCTGGGTGGTAATTTGTTCAGAATCCCAGCAGTTACAAAGATTAATTGAACGCAATCAATTAACTCCAGAACAGGCAAAAGCCCGCATAAATAGTCAATTATCTCTAGCTGAAAAAGCTGCCCGTGCTGATGTTATATTAGATAATTCCTGCACTTTAGCAAAGTTACTCAAACAAGTAGATACGGCGGTGATTTGTAATTCGTAATGGACTTCTCTACGAGACGCTATCGCGAACGTCCCGCTACGCTAACGTAATTCGTAATTCGTAATTCGTAGAGAAATTTTGGATTTACTCAGAACTCAGAACTCAGCACTCAGCACCGGCTAAACGCCGCGCTACCGCTAACAGCACTCAGAACTCAGAACTCAGAACTCAGCACTCAGCACTCTCTACACTTTATCTTGTGGTTGAGGAACAATACCACTTTTAGATAAACCTGCATCAATTTGATTCAGCAGTTTAAAGTCTTCCTCTGGTAAAGGATAATTGCTACTACTAAATAATCCTGCACTTACAGCAGGCTGTTTTTCCAAAAATGAAAAAGCCTGGCGAAACTGCTGCGGTTCGGCTTTGATGGGGGCATCAAAATGACAGGGAATAATCCACTGAAAGTCCCAACTGGCAACTTTATCAGCCCAGTTAATAGTCTCTCCGGGTGCGCGGTTGAGAATCAATGTCTGTAATATGGGTGCGACAAATAAACGTCCATTTCCTTGGAGAGCATCAAAAGAACGCTGCCAATCATACCGCCATTTAAAGGGAAATAATCCAAAATAAGCTTTATATGACTTTTCTGGAGATTTAAAGGCATCTTTTAATACTCCAACCCAAGGGGGTACTTCTAACGCGCTAGGACGGAAATACAAAGCAAATAGAGTGATACGCTGCCATCCCTTGCGGCGATTGGCTTGATTATCGGCAACGACATCTGTAGATTGATCTTTGGCGTGAAATAGTAAGGCGTATGGATCTAACTGGATAATTGCTGGGGGATTTGCGGGTACAGAAATGACTGAATCTGTGACTAGTAAAGTATGCGATCGCTTATGTAAAAATGCTACTTCTGCAAATTTACCAGGGCCAAGGTCAATTGTATCTAATATCGCATAGTCGAACTGGTCAGTAAATGGAGCTTGGCTACTGTCTGTTGGTAATATATGAGTGCGCTTAGGAGGTAAACCCAGCCAACTGAGGGGCAAATTAAGGGGAAAACTCCACTGATTCGGAGCAACAAACACCTGTGCGGTAGGAAAGCATCTGGCAAAGGGGCCAACGAAAACTTTATGTTCTAAACCGGAAATAGTCGGCAGAATGATATATTTTACATCTCCGTGTTCTGCCACTAGTTCACTTACCAGCCGAATACATTCGGGAGTTGGGGCGACGGGTGCATATACCAAAAGTCCCCCTTCATCTAGCTTGACAACAGTCATCCGAATGGGAACAATAACGTAGAAAATCCCCTGTATCTGGTCAAAAGTCCAGATTGTGTCTTTAATAATTTCTTGCCGGAGTGTTCGCCGCTTACTGTATGGATAGAGTGGCAAAGTAAACCAGAAAGGCCAGGTAAAGTCTTTCGGATTCATTTGTTCTACGATATTTGCAAGTTCATCATCACCCACTCCGCAACTCCCCCCCATTCCCAAAACTCCAACTATTTTTATTGGAACTCCGAATATCCGAGTGTAGCAAATATTTGATGTCGTGGGAATTTTTATACTCCTGACTAAAAGACGTGATCTACTAGAACAGACTCAACGGGAAATTGACGCAATGCTATGAGAGAAATAGCCAAGCAAATATTCTATGAAAAAACTGCTCAAACGTATCAAAGCACTGATTAGGAAAATCTTTCAGCAGTTTTCATCCACTCCAGAACCAAGTCCCCCTCCAAGTTATCACTCACCAGAAACTTGGATTCCTCCCATTCCTCCCGTTCCATCTTTCGCTCCTCAGTGGAAGAATGGGTTGGTACTGGTTTGTTCACAGTGTACAGTAGAGCAATTTGCAGGAAGTTCTCATCGAATTAACAGAAGTATCACAGCCACAGAAGAGTTACAAAACTGGCTGAAATCTCGCCTAAAATTTGATGGATTATGGGGAAAATATCGAGTTATCAGCACCAGTTGTTTGGGAATTTGTCCCCAGTCACGGGTTGTAGTGGTTTTGCGTAATCATCTGGTGGGACAGCAATGCTTACTTGTCGATCCTCAAAGCGATCGCGAAATTCTCTACTCCTATATCAAGCAGATGAATCAGTGATAGCATTTCAATTCGTAATTACAATAAATATAGCCTGCGGAGGCAGGCTTGGTACTTGTAGCTGCGATTTCTAATTGTCTAGCATTTTGGCGATTCTATCTCATGAAGCCTTAGCTTCTAAAGACTTGAGCAACTCAGTATTCACGCCAGATTCACGAGTTAGGGCAATTTTGCCAGTGCGGGCAATTTCCCTAATCCCAAACTTTTGTAGCACCTGCACGATCGCCACCATCTTACCAGGATCGCCCACAACTTCTAAAGTTAGGGAATCTTCTGCTACATCTACTACACGCGCCCGGAAAATCTGAGCTAGTTCGATGACTTCGGAACGGTTGCTGCTAGTAGCGTTCACCTTCAAAAGCATCAATTCTCGCTCTACACAAGGGGTTTCTGTAATATCCTGCACCTTGAGGACATTGACCAACTTGTATAGTTGCTTAGTGAGCTGTTCAATTACGCGATCGTCTCCAGGTACAACCATCGTAATCCGGGAAACTCCCCCCTGCTCACCCGAACCAACTGCTAGGCTTTCGATATTAAAGCCTCGACGCGCAAACAAACTAGCAATGCGGGAGAGAACCCCCGCCTCATCTTCTACCAAAACTGAAAGGGTATGTTTCATCTTTGCCAACACAGACTCAGACAGCTATTGCTAACGCAAACATTAACTAATAGCTACCTTACACGTACTGCTTACTAGGTTAATAAATATAAGTCTTGTCCCTTATTTTAAACTCAATACCTGCACCTCTTCTATTCTTTTCTAGTAAAAAGTTAGGTCTACATCATACTGAAAGCATATGTTTTGGCGAGTGCATCTCTTGTTGTAGGCAGATGTGCATGGGTCACAAAATTCATATGCTGTGGATATGATTAACCCTATGTAGTTTCAGGAGGACGACATTTATGAGTTGGCTCAAAAGAATTTTTGGTATGGAAAAACCCCAAAATGCCCAAGTAAACCCCTCCTCTCAAGTACCGCAAGCGGCTACTTCCACTGCTACTCAATCAATTCCACCAGAACGTTTGGGGTTGAATGGAGAATATGACCAAAGTGGTTTAGCAAAGCGGGTAGCATTGGCATTTGACCAAGATGCACAATTAAACAGTATAGATTCCCTGTGGGTTGCTCAGACTGCTGGGACTGTAGTTTTCAAGGGCAAAGTTCCTAACCAAGAAATTCTCAACAAAATGAGGTCTGTAGCCCAGAATGTACACGGTACTACATCTGTTGATACTGCTCAAGTTACCATTGGCTAGTTTAAGAAGGTGACAGGTGACAGGTGACAGGTGACAGGTGACAGGTGACAGGTGACAGGTGACAGGTGATAGTGACAGGTTATATCATGTCCGCTTCATTCCTGACGAAACCCGAAAAACCCCAACCCTCCCCTTACGAGTCGTGATGAATAAAACCCCCGTGTTTCTAATCGGGGGAGATCAGTATTTCATGAAATTACCTCTCTAGCTTTTCTTCTCTCTGCCTCTTCTGTGTCCCTGCGATTTCTTTCTAACCAGTGGACAATACTAGTTGGTAATGCTTGCTTATTTCTACTATTTGCATCAATACAAACGTGCCGAGTAATTGCTTTAGCAACTACTACCTCAGCCAAGGTGATTTCATAAGTTATTTCAAACTTTTCTGTACCAATTTTTTGTGGCATTAAGTTAACTAATAACTTATCTCCGCAAAATATGGGGCGAAGAAAATCTACACTAGTGTGAACGATAGGAAAAGCTACCTGGGGATTAGTAAAAAAATCTTTGAGATTGATACCTGATGTTCTGAGAGATTCTTCATAGGCTTCATGACAAATGCTCAGAATATTGGCGAAGTAGACTACACCCGCAGCATCTGTATCCTGAAAGCGAACAGTGCGATGATAACTAAAAGACATAAATAAAATTCAAAAATCAAAAATAAAAAAATAGCAGGCTTGCTGCCTGCTCCATCATTAATTTTACTGTAATGTCAATACAAATTACTTCAATGGGGAATATATATCTTTGGATGTAGGATTGAGGTAGGGACGCTGTAAATCGATGGAGTGATCTTGGAAATGTTGATGAATGGCTTTCATTCTTTCTTCTACGGCATTCTTACCTTTTTGCCAAGTTTCTAATAAGGCATTAGCTAAGATTTGACAACGATTCATCCCAAAACTTTCTTGTGAAGCAAATTTTTGATTTGGTTCTTCCGCAAGTCCTAATCCTGGTGCTAAAAACTTGGTGAATAGGGGGATTTCTGGCTGAAAATAAGTTTGATTTTCTTTATAGACGACTTGTAAAATTTTGTGAATTGCCTGATAGTCGCGACTTTCAAAGTAGAGTACGCCAGAATCGTAGCGTTCATAGGTACTGGGGTTGTAGAGAACTTGAAAAGTAAAAGGAATAGTATTGGTATTAAGTTGCTGGGTTAAACTGTCCATCAGTGCGATCGCACCATCTACGGTAAAGTTCAAATAGATTCTCCCAGTGCCTAAATTTACATCAAGATTGCCTTGTTGTTCTTGTCCCACATCACTCACAGCTAGGTAATAGCCATTTTGCAAGCGATTCTTCGGCATCCAAATCGCTACTGATTCACCAACTTGAGCAGATTTTTTTCCAGGTTTGAGGTGACAATCTGGCTCGATATATAAGGTTAAACCATCTTTAATTACTGCCATACTACCATCAGGTTCTTTTCGCAGCACTTTCCAACTGGGGTCAAAATAACCTTTACCATGATTGCTAGCTTGCAGTTGTTCGTAAAATTCCCAGTCGATGCCCACAACAGAATTCGCGGCTAAATTTTGTGGGACTTGGTAATTAGTATGATCAACGGACAAGCTGCTTTGTAAAACTCCATTGTAATAAATACCATAAATAAAATTGCGTAATAATAAATTGAGATATTTATGTTGTAGGGTAGCCGAATTTTGCTGAAATCTATCTGCTACTTTAGTTGGTAAAGCAAAAGGCTGGTAATTAGGGTGGTATATACAAAAATTCGGCTCAATTTGGATATTAGTAGCAATATCTATTAAGGAATTTAGCATTGTTTTAGCAGAGTAATTTATTATTAGTCAATTAAAAATTCGGACTGAAAACCTACAAAGTAGATATCTTGATCAATTCATAATTAAGAAAGTTGATATTTCATCGCTGTTTCCATATTTTTTACTTTAGCCTTCTACTTAGCAGCCACGCAAGCGAGTTTTTTCATAATACAGGCGAACTAATTGCTGCTCTTTTCCTGGTTGTGGTATTGTATTCATTGTACCTATAGAACTTACAATTACTGACTCATCAACTCCCAAAATACTGACTATAGATTGCTCAGGCTTAGTTAGAATATTTTTGGCTAATTGTAACTTATAGATATCAGAATTATCAAAGAACTTGCAATTTTTTATCCTGTCTTCAATTTGATGAATTAATGCCAATCCTGTAAACTTGATAACTCGTACCAAAAAATCACAACTATAGTCTAAAATCATGGGAAAGGCATTTAAATAAGCCTGTAATAAAGCTACTAATGAAGGTTGAATATCTTCTAATGGAGTCATAGCTAATTGTAGAGATTCGTCTAACTCCAATGTTGCATCTATCACCAAACTAGAAAGCCAAATTTCTAAATAACTAGCTAACATAGTTCCCAAATCAAAAGCTGGATCTCCCCATCCACAGGCTTCCCAATCAATTAATTTTACTAAGCAGTTATCTAGCTGATTCCATCGAGAATGAATTAATGTGTTATCCAAATTTAAATCGTTGTGTGTCAAGCAACAAGGATTCCATTCATAGGCTAAATCAGCAATTGCAGCTTCTAAACTCTCGTAGCGTTGATAGAGTTCATAGAATCGCTGTGACTCGCTGGGAACATGACTAAAAATCTCTGGAGTAATCGATTCTATCCCTTGGGCTGGGTTGTAAAAGCTATAGCGAAACTGTCCTTGGGGTGCAGTCGCCATAAAATCACGGTATTCCTTACCTTGGAAAGTAGCGCGGTGTAGGGACGCTAATGTTGTACCAATGGCTGTAGCAATCTCTACAGGGAAAATATTGTTGTCTTGATAAAAGTTACTTAAATCTAGATATTCACTGAGATAGCTACGCACCAGGATGGAATTTTCTTCATCGAAATGTAGCACTAATGGTGCAATAGCAGAAATATTACCTAAAACGGGAAACTGCTGAAGTAACTGCTGAAAAAGCCATTCGTTAAATAATTCATGAGAAATTCCATCAGTTTCATGCTTAAGTTCTTGCTTAACTAGGAGTTGACAATTATCTCCTAGCTTCACCACTAAATTCCGATTCTTTTTGTTAGTTTCTGGCAGTTTAAAAGTCTCGAAAGTGCCATCCAATAAGCTACACAGCCCTGCCGTGTGCAGATACTGGATAACATTGTGAGAAGATAGTGGTGATAACATATATTATTTCCTAGTTCGTAAGATTGGTGATAAATCTTTGAATTTTAGGCTTATTTTGGCTTTAGAAATTGAGGTAGATAACAACAATTATTTATATATCAATGCCTTTTTAATCTACCTATATTAATATCTCATCTCTTTGATTCAAACCTGCCAATATGGCAAAAATTACCTTTATTTTTACTTTAATTTTTTCTTTTTTCCCTACTAAATCTTTATACGTTATGTTTCTATTCTCTCAAAATAAATAGATGTCATTCAATTGATATTTTTAATCAAATATCATTGATTTTCTATGATTTTTAACCATAAATATATTTAAGCTTTATTAAAAATAATACACTACCAGCTAAGTAAATAACACTCAAAAATAAAACCTATTTAAGGCTTGTAATCCTTACCTACAGCTAGCTAATGATTTATCTAATACCTAAATCATAGTTTTAAAATAGCTTTAATAGTGTATTATATTTTACATAAATATTGATTTATAAATAATAATTAATGATGGAGTTTTAAATTTATGTCTTTCGTGTGATTTAGTCAGTATCTAGGACAAAAACTGTCTCACGATAGATGTAAGTAAATGTTATGAGTTTCTCCACTAGAGATTATTTTGGTTTTTCATATGTCATTTTGATTGTGCAGTAGACAGATCAAGCATGACCTCTCTAATACTTAGTTTATATTAAGTATTATTCTTAACGTAAATTTGCTATACGCGTAAAATTAAGGTGATTACTCATAAAGAAGGCTACTTAGTATCTCAGAGATACTCAATGCCATGAATATGACACAGGGTATTATTTTTATTTATCATCACGAAGTTTAACAAACCGGATATTTATGTAATTTTTGGGCATGGGGAGTTAAATCAGTGAACAGTTACCAGTCCTTGATAACTGTTCACTGATTCTTAGCGAAGCGGCGAGTAATGACGGGATGGAGTTTTCCGCCAAATTTCACAAAAAAATCTTTTCTAGCTTTTGTTCTGGTGTAGAGTAATATAAATGTACTATTAAGAGGTGAACAATTGCTACCCAACAGTAAAAAGCTGCCTTATCATGATTGTCAGTGCCAGCATACCTAAAATAGTCATTAATCCAGCTGGCATGAATTTGCGTGTTTTAGCCAATCTTAAAGCAAAGAAAATGACTAAAGCAGCAGTGATGCAAGTTGCTAAAATCAAAGCCCAGGCTTGTCCTTGGAGTTGCAAGTAAGCGGCAAAAACTAATAGTGAACCGCTAATTATACCACTGAGGAGGGAAACTTGACTATTCGCCTGAAAGTAGCCAATAATGCCACCAACAATCGCTAACATACCATAGGCGATCGCAGCAATTATACTTAAATTCATGGTTAAACCCTATGTAGATTTTGATTTTGCTACCAAGCCCAGCAGACAATTAACCATAAGCTACATTACCCCTGTTGATTGACGGATAATCCAGCCATGCAAACGGCCAGCAGTTCTTCCTATGCCCAAGTTCAACTTCTCCAACGCCAAGCAGCGTCACTTTTACTTTATCAATCTCTCCTCCAAGACGAAGTAGGCATTGCCTTTTTAGAATTGCTGCAAGCCATCCGCTACAGTGATGCTGATGGCTGTCGTTGTTTGCAAGCTTACGGCAGTTACTTTCACGCCTTAGCCGATAAACAGCAAACTTGGGAAGACTACCTCATTACCCAAATTCTCATGGCGGAAAATCCCTTCACGAGACTTGCCCAACAGCGAGACTTTCAAGATTTACCCCCAGCTTTAGTAGCAGCAGCCCAGCATGATTTACAACTCTTACAAAGCCTTTATGAATGTAGCAGTGCTATTTTGAGTGAATGGGTGCAAAGTGTAGCACATTTAGCGGTGTCTCCTGTGGTGTGGTACGTCGAACCAGATGACACAGCTATACAAGCAGGATTAACATTTTCTCTGCACCATTCAGAACACTGGGCAAATGTAGTAGAAGATGTAGCAAATTACTATCGGCAATTTGGTACAGGGTTATTTGCCCAATATCGGGGATTACGCTGGCAAACTGGGCAACTTATCGGGATACCTTACCCAGACCCAGTGAAGCTGAGTCATCTTGTCGGTTATGAGTCTCAAAGAGATGCCTTGATTAAAAATACAGAGTTTTTGTTAGCGGGTGAAGTGGCACTGCACGTATTACTTTATGGTAGTCGCGGCGCAGGCAAATCTTCCTTAGTCAAGGCTTTATTAAATGAATATACCCACCGCCATCTTCGTTTACTAGAAGTGGCAAAATCGGATTTGCAGGATCTACCAAATATTGTAGAACAGTTGCGAGGCTTGCCACAGAAATTTATTATCTTTGTCGATGATTTATCCTTTGAAGAAGATGATGATGCTTTTAAAGCCTTAAAAGTGGTTTTAGAAGGAAACTTAACTGCCAGACCACAGAATGTAGTTGTATATGCTACTTCCAATCGTCGCCATTTGATTCGAGAATTTTTTGGCGATAGACCGACCCCCAAAGATAACAACGAAATCCATGCTTGGGATACGATGCAGGAGAAACTCTCGTTTAGCGATCGCTTTGGTTTAACTTTAACCTTTGAGTCCGCAGATCAAAAGACATATTTACAAATTGTGCAACATCTCGCATCACAAGCCGAAATTAACATCAACCAGCAAGACTTAGAATTTCAAGCCTTACAATGGGCTACACGTCATAATGGACGGTCTGGAAGGACAGCACAGCAATTCATTAATTATTTAAAAGCAGAATTATCACTATTTGGAGAAAATAACAATAAATTAGACATCAAATCATAAAAACAAAGAAATTACGTTAGCATAGCGTGGCATAACCCATGAAAAATTGCACAACTCAGTAAAATAGCACAATAACCCCAAACTAACTATAGGAATCAAGTACAGCATTTCATCAATTCGTAGCGAATTCTCCGCGTACCTCTCTCTTGAAAAGTTTCCTACGGAGGGAAACCCTCCTCCAGAACTTTTCGCTGCGCTTACCTCCCCGACCCTCTGCGTTTAAATTTCCCCCCTCAATTGGCAAAGCTGTACTAAGCTAAAAACCTCCTGTCTCCTGTCCTCTGCCTTATGCCTCAAAAATCAGCAATATGCAGCCAGTCATGTTCAGTAATCGATTTATCTTAGGCATAGTTGCCTTTAGTGTCAGTTTTGGTCTTAGTCTAGTCCCCAAATGGGATTTTAACCAAGCTTTCTTCACTGGAGTAATCACCGTAGTTGCTACCTATTCAGCAGCCTTGTTCGTAGATAGGCGGCGGAGAACTCATGAACTGCTGATTTTATCCTCCCTCCGCAAACGTATTAAAGAAAGGGAAGGACTTAAATCTCGCGTAGTTAGAGAAATTGAGCAAATAGAAGCTCATCGTAATTTACTTTATAACGAAACCAAACAACTGCAAAATCACATCCTCGAATGTCGTAATCAACGAGATAGTCTACATAGAGAACTTGGGAATTTTGCCTCACAAAAAAAACAATTAGAATCTGAAGTTAGTAACCTAAAAACAGAACTTTACGACTTAGAACAAAATCAAGCAGAATTGCATAACTTTTTATCTGCACTAACATCAGAAAAACGTCGCCTCGAATTGCATTACAATACTTCCCATGCAGAAATTAACCAGTTGCAAACCCATATATATGAACTAAAACAAGAGCAAAAGGAAATAGAAAGTAATTTAACTCTTCTAGGTAGGATTAAACCTCAATTAGAAGAAAAGCTTTACGAATTGCGACTAGAAATTCAAAACTTAGAATCTGAAAAAAATCAACAAAATCAAATACTACTAGAGACAGCACATGAAAAAGATGATGTAACAGCCACAATAAATTTTTTACAAACTCAAAAATCACAACAACAAGAACATTTACAGCAATTAAAAAATGAAATTTCTGTATTACAACAAGAACGTGACCTATTACAAAACCAAGTTTGGGAACTACTCCAGCAAGTAGGAACATTTAATCAAGAACCTTTATCTGAAACCCCACAAGTTGAAGATATTGAAGTATTTCCTTTTGCCGACTTAATAGAAACAGTAGAATCTGATATTTTACCTGAAACATGGGATAGATTTTTAAATCAATTACCAGGACATGAATTTCAGGTATTAAAAGCCATAGTAGAGCAAGATAATCCTCATCCAACCATTAAAAAAATTTCCGAAGCTAACATTACTATGCCTAATATATTAATTGACTCTATCAATGAACGTGCTAGTGATGTTATAGGTGAATTAATCATTGAAACAACTTTAGATAAACCAGCAATTTATCCAGAGCATATTAGTAATGTCAGACAAATGATTGCCTTATATGAAAACCTTATGACTAGACACGCCTCATCAAATTAAAATATTCTCATACGTTGTAAGATAATCATTATTATAGGCATATCTGTTGACCTCTGCATTGACATCAAGTAAAGTAAAATACATGGCAAAGCTCAAACTCTCGAAAAAAACTTCAACTGCTTTAATCAATTCCCTAGGTGCAGGAGTAGTTCCCAGGATAGGAGTTGAACAGATAGCAGTTGGTCGAGAAAAAGAACTTAAAAGCCTATTACAAAATCTCGATGATATTGCCGAAGGTGTCGCCGCATTTCGTTTTATAATTGGCAACTATGGTTCTGGTAAAAGCTTCATGCTGCAAATGATTCGTAACCGTGCTATTGAGCAGGGTTTTGTTGTAGCTGACGCTGATTTATCTTCAGAACGTCGCCTAGCAGGAAGCAATAGTGAAGGCTTGGCTACCTATCGAGAATTAATGAGTCACCTTTCTACCAAAACTCGTCCTGATGGTGGCGCATTGGTTTCAATTTTAGAAGGATGGATTAATAAAATTCAACAAGAAGTAGTTAAAGAAACTGATTTACGTCCCCATGATGAAGGTTTTGATGACAAAATTGAAGCGAAAATTAGGGAAGTTGTCCAATATATAGAAGACCTAGTTCACGGTTTTGATTTTGGTACTGTAATTATTGCTTATTGGCGTGGTTATCGTTTAGATAATGATGACTTAAAAAATGCTGCCTTACGTTGGTTAAGGGGAGAATTTAATACCAAAACTGAAGCCAAAGCCGCATTAGGGGTACGTGTTATTATTGATGATGATAGTTGGTATGACTACATCAAACTCTTAGCTAAATTTATCGCGGAAATTGGCTATAAAGGACTATTAATTTTAATTGATGAAGCCGTCAATATCTACCAAATATCAACTACAGTCACTCGTGAGAAAAACTATAACAGACTGCTAGCAATGTTTAATGACACGATGCAATGCAAAGCAGAACATTTAGGTATTTTTATTGGTGGGACAACCAAATTTTTAGAAGACCCCAACCGAGGACTATTTGCAGACCAAGCTTGGCGCAGACGCACCAAAGAAAGCCGTTTTGCTATCCAAGCTGATGTGCAAGAATTTTTAGGGCCGGTTATCCGACTTAACCCTTTGAGTGAAGCAGAAATTCTCACACTTTTGCAACGTTTAACAGAGATTCATGCTACTCATTTTAGTTATGACAAGACTTTGAATGGTCGGGAATTAAAAGAATTTGTCGGAGAAATAGTCAACCGTTTGGGTGCGGAAGCATTACTCACACCAGGAGAAATCATCCGAGATTTTATTAGTGTGTTGAATATCTTACATCACAATCCAGCCATTGGATTTGGTGAATTAATTCATGGTGCTAAATTTAAGCCTACTGCTGTGGGTAAAAATATAGCTTTGGATGAAGATAATGCAGCCGAATTTAGTTTGTAGTCGGGACTTTAGTCCTGAGATTTTATTTTTAAACGCAGAGAAGTGCAGAGGTTCACGCATACAGCCAAGGGCGGAATGCGGAAGTTTGGAATCTTCCCCACTATCAAAGAACAAATATGAGTGATGCTTTTAACCGACTTGCACCCTTTATTCAAGAATATATTTATCATCACAACTGGACGGAATTAAGACCAGTTCAAACAGCCGCTTGTGAAGTGATATTTGACACTGATGCTCATTTATTAATTGCTGCTGCTACAGCTGCGGGGAAAACAGAAGCAGCATTTTTACCTGTCTTGACTGTTTTACATGATAACCCTAGTAAAACTATAGGTGCATTATATATTGGCCCTATCAAAGCTTTAATTAATGACCAGTTTGAACGTCTCAACGACTTACTAAAATCAGTCGATATTCCTGTTTATCATTGGCATGGTGATGTTGCTCAAAGTCGTAAGAATAAGCTGCTACAAAATCCTCAAGGTATATTGCAAATTACGCCAGAATCTTTAGAAAGCTTATTAGTAAATAAACACAAAGACCTAGTACACTTATTTGGTGATTTAAGGTTTGTTGTCATTGATGAAATTCACGCTTTTATGGGTACTGAACGCGGTTGTCAGATTATCTGTCAATTGCAGCGTTTGGTAAATTTAACGCAAGCACAACCTCGTCGCATTGGTTTATCAGCAACTCTCGGTGATTATTCAATGGCTGAAGATTGGTTGCGTTCTGGAACTGATAAACAAGTCATTACCCCCAAAGTTGAAGCAGGAAAACGCCAAATTAAACTAGTGGTAGAACATTTTTATGTTGCTAAACATGATGAATCAGCAGTAACAGACTATGAACAATATATTTTTAATTTGAGTCAATCTCGTAAATGTTTAATTTTTGCCAATAATCGCACTCAAACTGAATCAATTATTGCCTCTTTGCGTCAAATTGCTACTATTCAATCACTACCAGATGTCTATCATGTACATCATGGTAGTATATCTGCTAGTTTACGCCAAGTGGCAGAAAATGCCATGCGCGAGCCTCATAACCCGGCTGTAACTGCTGCTACTCTCACCTTAGAATTAGGTATAGATATTGGGAATTTAGAGCGAGTTATTCAGTTGGAATCACCCCTTTCAGTAGCGAGTTTTTTACAACGTTTGGGACGTGCAGGAAGACGAGGTGAAGCTGCTGATATGCGTTTTGTCTGTGGTGAAGATGAAGTGTTACCAGAAGCATCTTTACCAGAGCAAATTCCCTGGCAACTTTTACAGTGTATCGCTATTATTCAACTTTATTTAGAAGAGCGTTGGATTGAACCAATTAAGCCAATTCAATATCCTTTGAGTTTGCTGTATCACCAAACAATGAGTATTTTGGTAGCCGCAGAGGCAATTTCCCCGGCTGCGCTAGCTAAACAGGTTTTAAATCTGCCACCATTTGCTGCTATTTCTCACGAAGATTATAAATTATTGTTGCGCTATTTAATTGATATCGGTCACATTCAACGGACTGAACAAGGTAAATTAATTTTGGGTGTATCATCCGAAAAAATAGTAGGTAAGTTTCAGTTTTATGCTGTCTTTGCTGATAACCAGGAATATAGTGTTAAGCAAGGGACTACAGCCATTGGTAGTATTATTATGCCGCCTCCAGTTGGTAATCAATTTGCGTTGGCTGGGAGAACTTGGGAAGTATTAGAAATTGATTTCAGAAAAAAAAATATTTTGGTTAAGCAAGTAGATGGTAAGGCTACAATTTATTGGCGTGGTGGTGGTGGTACGATTCATACTAAAGTTCTGCAAAGAATGCAGCAGGTTTTACTAGAGGATTTAGAATATAGCTATTTGCAGAACAATGCACGTCAACGTTTACAGACAGTCCGCAAGCTAGTGCAGAAAGCTGGATTAGATAAGCAGAATATTTTGCAAATAGAAAAAGGTAAATGCTGTATTTTTCCTTGGATGGGAACTGTTGCTTATCGTACTTTAATCAGATTAATTAATACCTTTTGTCGGGAATCTTTGGAAATTAGTAGTATTGGTGGGGTGAATCCCTATTATTTGACGCTAAAATTAGGTAAAAATAAGTTTAAAGATGTAAGCCAAGAAATCATTTCTTTGTGTGAGCAAAGAATTATTCCAGAGGCTTTAGTTAGTTCGGCGGAAGCACCGGAAATGCAAAAGTATGATGAATTTATTCCTCATCCACTTTTACGCAAAGCTTTTGTTTATGATTATTTAGATATGGAGGAAGTTAAGCAGCAAGTAGCACGGTGGGAAGGAATTTAAAATTCAAAATAACAGGGAGTAGCCAAAATGTCTGGTTTGATCTTTAAACGCAGAGGGGTGCGGAGGGGTGCGGAGTTTTTATTAGAGCTATTTGTGTTTCATTTTGAACCAATTGGGATGCTGCCAGAATAAAAAGGTTTTGGTTATTTTGAATATTTTACAAAACCGTTATCGGTTAGTTAATTTAATTAGTCGAGGGGGATTTTGTGAAAGCTACTTTGCTGTAGATGAAGGTAAATCTCCGCCTGTTGTTTGTGTAGTACAAAAACTATGTTGTGATAATCAAAGATTAGACAGCTTTGAGCAAAAAGCACAGTTAATTAAGAAAATAGGACAACATCCACAAATCCCAGCTTTATTGGCGCACTTCCAAGAAAATGGAAACTTTTACTTAGTACAAGAATTTATTGTAGGCTCGAATTTAGCTCAGATAGTAGATGCAGAAGGTGCTTTTAATGAAACTCAAATTTGGCAACTTTTAGTAAATATATTACCAGTTCTGAAATTTATTAGCGATCGCCATCTGATTCACTGTGACATAAAACCCCACAATATTATCCGCAGCAACTCAGGAAATCTAGTATTAGTCGATTTCGGTAATGCTCAAATCGCCTCAGACATTAACCAGCTAACTACTAACACCATTACGGGTAATCCAGAATATGCTGCACCAGAACAAATCCTAGGTAAAGCAGTATTTGCTAGTGACCTTTATAGCTTGGGTATAACTTGTATTTACTTACTTACCCAAATTTCACCCTTTGATTTATTTGACATTGCCAATGTAGTTTGGGTATGGCGACAGTATCTTACTACTAGGATAAGCGATCGCCTAGGTAATATACTTGACAAATTACTCCAAAAAGCCATTACTCAACGCTACCAATCCGCCGATGCAGTTATGGTGACAATGGGCATCGCCAATACATCTACATATTCTCGCGGCGATTTAAAATCCCCTAATCCCTGGCAATGCGCCCATACTTTCACAGAAACTACTAGTATTAATGCCCTCGCCATCAGTCCTGACGGCAAAATCTTAGCTAGCGGTGGCGAAAATAAAATGATCACATTATGGGATTTAGAGACGAAAACAGTAATTAATACCTTATCAGGACATTCCCAAGGTGTGACATCGGTTGCTTTCAGTCCCAACGGTCAAATTTTAGCCACAGCTAGCGATGATAAAACTGTGAAATTGTGGGATTTCCCAACATCGACAGAAATTTACGCCTTAGTTGAACACTCACACGCCGTCAAATCAGTAGCGTTTAGTCCCGATGGGCAAATCCTCGCTAGTGGGAGTTGGGACAAACAAATCAGACTTTGGGATGTTGAGACCGGTGCAGAGATTTTTTCCCTGCAAGGACATCAATTACAGGTGAGTGCAGTCGCCTTTAGTCCAGACGGACAACTTTTAGCCAGTGCTAGCTTTGATAGAACAATTCGCCTTTGGCAATTGAAAAACCGCCAGTGCTATGACTTGTTAGAAACAATCTCAGGTCATACACGGGCGGTTTTAGCGATCGCCTTTAGCCTAGATGGTAAAATTCTGGCTACAGGCAGCGATGATAACACCATTAAATTGTGGGATGTCAACACTTGTCAGCTAATTGGCACACTCTTAGGCCATTCTTGGGCAGTAGTGGCAGTAGCTTTCACAGCAGACAGCAAAACGCTCATTAGTGCGAGTTGGGACAAAACCATCAAGCTTTGGCAAGTCAGCACAACACAAGAGATAACAACCCTTCTTGGTCATGTAGACTCAGTAACCACTCTTGCTGTCAGCCAAGTTGCACAACTAATTGCTAGTGGCAGCCGGGACAAAACCATCAAATTGTGGCAATTTAGTGCTGAGTAGTGTTAGGCGGTAGCGCGGCGTTTAGCCGGTGCTGAGTGGGGAGTCAAAAATTCTTTAATTTTGAATTTTGAATTTTGCGAAAAGTTCTGTAGGCGGGTTTCCCAACCTAGGAACGCCACTTGCTACAAGCCGGGAAACCCGTCCAACGCAGTGGCTCAACTTTTCAAGACGAATTTTGAATTGATTAGTCCCCAGTACCTCAATCAAGCACTACCAGTGAAGGCAACTTCAGGGAATTTTAACTGTGCTTCTGCCATCGGACGGTTTCTACCTTCCTCTTGCCAGTAGTTAATCACTTCTGTTGCCTTATTGAGCAACTCGACGCGATCTATATCGGTAATCCAGTGCTTGGATTCGAGTTCTTTCTTTAACTCTTCCCAGGCATCATTCCTAGGCCAGAAGAAATACTTAGTCAAAGGACTTGTACCTTTGCCGACAACTTGATCAACTGCCAGGGCAACGTTCTCGTCTAGCCAAAGGATTTTCAAAATGAACTTGGACAATTACACCTCCGGGGAATATCCGGCTATGACTTACTAAGTTTGCGATCGCTTATTTTAACGCAATACTTACCAGTTCTCCAAATAGGTTAGGAAATTAGGCATGAGGGCAAATTGTAAATCATACACAAACGCATAGGATTACCCATGAGTGGGTGGCTTAGTTATATCTGTTCCCTGTTCCCTTGAATTCTATTCTTAAGTAGGAAACCAGTAGCAAAAAAAACAACTATCAATGCTGGTACAGAATTGGTTTCGGGAACTGTGGTCAGGCGGAAACTATCAAATGTCCAAGCTCCACCGTCTGGATTTGTCCCATCGTCAACTTGTAAACGAATACCTAAAGACGAAAATCCATTATTGATAGCATTATTGAAAATTGAGGTGACATCAATTTTCAAGGTGTCTCCCGCAGCAAGATTTGCTGTACTGAAAGTTCCAATAGTTGCAATGGATGGAGCTTGATAGTCGTATAGATTTTCGTCATTGTTGCCAAGGTAGCTTAGAACCTTGACATTTCCCCTAAAAGGAAAGTCATTTTGCGCAGGAAACAGTCCACCTGGCTGAAAAACATTAAAACTGACCGTTGCTAATGATGTAGTAGACAAGCCTGCGAGATTGTATTCAGAAAGACCGCGAATGTCTTCGTTGTAATAGCTACCAACTTCATTCTTACTAGGGGGATTCCCAAATGGATTGCTTGTGCTGGAGCTAAAGTAAATACCATATCCGTTGGGATCAGGTCCACTAGAGACAGAAAATGCTAGCCCTTGAATAGTTGCAGCTTTAACTGGAGAGGGTGAGGTGAGGGAAAAAGTGGCAATTGCAGCTAATGCTACCGATCTAGTAGCGATCGCAGATACTTGTTTGATTTGAGTTAGAGCTTTCATCAGCTGAACTTTAATAGGTAAATGATTGAGTTACTATTCCATCTTTGGTAAAAAATACCATCTGTAGTACAGTTTGTCTACCGATAAACCGTAAAAACAATTTTTCCTATAGTTAGCAATCTCATTAGGACAACACTAAGAATAAATTCGGATAATCCAAGTGCTTGACTTTGTTTTATTGCCCGTGTGATACTCCTAGCTATAATACTTAGTCCGGTATATCTATCAAATTACCGTAGATAACTACCAAATGAACTTTATACTTTCCAGGCTCTTGAAAAAGTTGACTGGGAATAGTTTGGCCATGCCGATATTCTTATGCCTCATCCGATGTATGTAGTTTCCAGACTTAAAGGGAGATTAATTAATGACACAGCAGACAAAAAGTAGTGTGAATCGGCGTAAATTTCTAGGTATGACGGCCGCCGGTACTCTTATGGCCACAACTGGTGCAAATTTACTCTCAAAAGCGACAGCTCAATCTAATCGCCCAAATGTGGTGTTTATTTTAGTTGATGACATGGGCTGGGGTGATCTCAGCATCTATGGACGGCCAGATTTTGAAACCCCAAATTTAGATCGATTGGCACGGCAAGGAGTGCGCTTCACCAATGCCTACGCGAATCAAACTGTTTGTACTCCTACACGAATTGCTTTTTTAACAGGACGTTATCAAGCTCGATTACCTGTCGGGCTGAGAGAACCTCTGGGCGCTCGTTCGCAAGCTGCTAGTAACAACATCGGCATACCAGCTAATCAACCAACCATTGCCTCACTACTGAAAGCAAATGGTTATGAAACTGCCTTGGTTGGGAAATGGCACGCTGGTTATCCGCCTAATTTTGGGCCTCTCCAAAAGGGTTTTGACGAGTATTTTGGTCACTTAAGCGGTGGGATTGAATATTTCACCCATACAGGCACAGATCGGATACCGGATCTTTATGAAAATGATGTGCCTGTACAACGTACTGGATATGCTACAGATTTGTTTACAGACAGAGCAGTTGAATTCATTCAACGTCCACGCTCTCGCCCATTTTATCTAAGTTTGCATTACAATTCACCCCATTGGCCTTGGCAAGGTCCAAACGATCAAGCCTCAACAGCTTTTTATCTAACTAATGGTTATACGGCAGGAGGCTCACAGGCAACCTATGCCGCAATGGTGAAGAGTCTGGATGACGGAGTGGGTAAGGTATTGGACGCATTGGAGTCAAGCGGACAGGCTGATAATACCTTAGTGATTTTTACCAGTGATAATGGTGGTGAACGATTCTCTAACTTTGGCCCATTCCAGGCTAGAAAGGGTAGTTTGTACGAAGGTGGCATACGAGTGCCAAGCATTATTCGCTATCCTGGTGTAACTCAAGCTAATCAAGTGAGTAACCAGGTGATAATCACCTTTGATTTAACTGCAACCATTCTTGCTGCTACCGGTACAAGTTTTCATCCCAACTATCCACCAGATGGACAAAATTTACTTCCCCTGCTGCGAGGTGAACGCAGCGAATTCTCCCGCACACTGTTTTGGCGATTCAGAGCGCCGATACAGACAAGGCAAAAAGCTGTACGAAGTGGTGACTGGAAGTATTTGAGTTTGGGAGGTCAAGAGTATTTGTTCAATTTAGCAACTGATCCAGGGGAAACAGTAGACCTCAAAACTAGTAATACACAGGTATTTACGCGGTTACGTAATCAATTTGAACATTGGAATTTGCAAATGTTGTCTTATAGCTCTTAACTTGATTGTGAGAAATAGGAATCTAGGGGAAGAAGTGTTTCTTTGATTCCTTACTCTGGATGGCAAAAAAGTAACCCAACAGCCAAAAACTTTGGTATTGTTGGGTTCGCTTACTTTAAACGCCAATTTAATCAAGTCAGGAAACCATTTACTTTTTTGGGATAAAAGTTGGGATAAGAGGGTTAATTACGTTAGTAAGCAGCTCATGAAACAGCACAGACAAAGTAAAGTAGCGATCAGCTACGCTGGACGGAACACCATCGCCAAGCCAACTCCAAAATCTCCAGGAAGACCACCAGACAAAGAGATGGTTTGGATTCCGGGTGGTACATTTACAATGGGGTCTGATGATCATTACCCGGAAGAAGCACCCACCCAGCGTGTTACAGTTACTGGATTCTGGATGGATAAATATGCTGTGACAAACAAACAGTTTCAGAGATTTGTCAAAGCAACTAAATATGTTACTGTTGCCGAACGCTCACCCAATCCAGAGGATTATCTGGGAGCGTTACCAGAATTGCTAGTCCCTGGCTCGTTAGTGTTTGAGCAGCCACCCTATCCAGTAGATTTGCGCTCCTGTAGCTGGTGGAATTATATTCCCGGCGCGAACTGGAGACATCCTGAAGGGCCTGGTAGTTCAATTAAAGGGCGGGAAAACTTTCCAGTTGTGCATATTGCTTATGAAGATGCTGAAGCATACGCAAAATGGGCTGGTAAAGCCTTACCGACGGAAGCACAATGGGAATTTGCAGCTCGTGGCGGTTTAGAAGGTGCTGTTTATACCTGGGGTAACGAGTTTTCCCATAACAAGTTATTAGCTAATATCTGGGAAGGAGAGTTTCCCTGGCAAAACTTAAAATCTCACCCGCCTCAGCCTGAAACTGTTGGTTCTTACCCCCCCAATAACTATGGTTTGTATGAGATGGCGGGGAATGTTTGGGAATGGACAATCGATTGGTATCGATCGCCTACAGTAGAAGGTAGACTATCGGAGTCTTTTTGCTGTATTCCAGTCAATCCCAAAGGTGGGACTTTAGAAGAAAGTTATGACCCAAATTTCTCAAAAATCCGCATTCCCAGAAAAGTTTTGAAAGGTGGGTCGTTTCTTTGTGCAGCTAACTATTGCTTCCGCTATCGTCCCGCAGCTCGTCATGCAGAGACAATAGACACTTCCACCTGTCATATTGGATTCCGTTGTGTATCATCCAATTAAAACAAAGAATAGGGTTAAAGCTTTCTTGGTATATGGCTTTGTTCTTAAAATTTGTACCTGATACCAATGTGAAAAGATAATTCAACAGATATTATTGATGGGGGCGTAATATAGCCCCTGTTAACTTTTTGATGTGTTGCAAAGATTTTGGAACTGGTATGATTCCTCTTACTTCTTCCGCCTTTTCCTAATTCACTTGAGGTGTGAATTTTGAATTTATATGACCAATTCCCCAGATTATGATGAAAAAATCTTCAACAAAAGCGATCGTTGTATTTGATATTGACGGTGTGGTGCGTGATGTTGGCAATTCCTATCGTCGCGCACTGGCAGACACGGTAGAGTATTTTACTGACAACACCTATCGCCCTACATCCCTAGAAATTGACCAACTCAAGTCAGAAGGTATCTGGAATAATGATTGGGAAGCATCCCAAGAATTTATTTATCGCTACTTTGCTAGTCAAGGAACGCCTCGTGAACAATTACAACTTAACTACGAAACTATAGTTACCTTCTTTCAGTCCCGTTATCGTGGTCTAGATCCCCAAAACTGGACAGGATACATCTGTGATGAACCTTTATTATTACAACCTAGTTATTTAGAACATCTGACACAAGCGGATATTGCTTGGGGCTTTTTTAGTGGTGCTACTCGTGCTTCTGCTATCTATGTTTTAGAAAAACGTCTTGGCTTACAGTCTCCAGTGTTGATTGCAATGGAGGATGCACCCGGTAAACCAGATCCTACCGGGCTGTTTGCCACTCTCAATCATTTAGAAAATGACTTAGAAACCACATCGACTGTGATCTACGTAGGTGATACGGTGGCAGATATGTACACCGTTGGTAAAGCCAGAGAACTCCAACCGCACCGTACTTGGATTGGTGTAGGTATCTTACCGCCTCATGTGCAAGAAACAGCAACTCGTTGTGAAGCTTATGCACAGACACTAGTAACAGCAGGTGCAGCAGTGGTTTTAAGTAATGTTGAGCAATTAATTCCAGACACAATTGCGGAATTATTGATCAATAGTCATTAGTCATTAGGGATTGGGGGATGGATCACCATTTTCCCTTTCACCTGATGATTGTAGCGATGACCGACCGTTGGTCGGAGACCATCTCTACGAGAGACTACGCCAACGCAGTTTACCAACAATCACTAGCCAACTAATTTACAGTCTTTATACTCATTAAGTGAAATTACTGAATAATGGTTAATCATAAAAATGCTTATAACCTAATCTTTAAAAGAAAATAACCGAATAATTGCAATATTATTATTATCGCCAAGTTAGTATAATAAATAACTGAAATCGCTTTAACTGGTTAATTTGCTCCAGACTAATTTGTGGCGAAAGATAACCAGCTAACTATCAAATACTATCAAGCTTCTATGTATCTGAGTCAAACGCTTTACCTATATTCCTTCTTAGCCCATTGGAAATTTCTTAAAAAAAGTTATACCGCCAAAATCATGTCGGTAGCCTTTTTGGGTACTCACATACCACTATTGGCATTGCTGTTCAGTTTTGTCATCTCCAATTCCTATTCTTGGGAGATGATAATTCGAGTTTTAGTTATTGCTTTGATAGCAACTTTGGCAGGTACAGCAGCTACTCTTTATGCACTACATTACCTTCTTGCTCCCGTCAATTTGACATCAAAAGCATTGCAAGACTATCTCAACACCAAAACCCTGCCTCAGTTGCCTACAGAATTTGCAGACGAAGCAGGTACACTCATGGCAGATACCTCACACACCCTACACAAATTAGATGAGTTAATTGACCAAATCAGCCATTACGACAAAGTGACGGGATTACCTAATCGGGAACTATTCATTAATCGCCTCCAGCAAAGTATCTGCCCGCAGAATAGTGACAAGGTAATAGCTGTGATAGTTCTGGGTATTGATGATTTTACAGCGGTGAGTCATGCCCTCGAACCTGAGCAATCAAGTTTATTATTAAGAGCAGTAGCAATGCGGTTGGATAATTGCATAGGTGCAACTGATATCCTGGCTCATTTGAATGGTGATGAATTTGCGATCGCACGCACAGACATACCATCATTAGAAAGTTTAATCAAACTCTCCCAATTGCTGTTGAGTACCTTAGCTAAACCCTTCACTGTTCAAGATATCCAAATTCATATCACAGCTAGCGTCGGTATCACTATGAATAGTTTTGATCACGATGTTGATCAACTTTTGCAACAGGCTCATATAGCCCTGTATCAATCCAAGCTACAAGGCCGTAGTCAATCACAGTTTTATTCCCCAGAAATTAATGCCCAATTGCAGGAGAGGTTGGCATTAGAAAACGAATTACGTGGGGCTTTAGAACGCAACGAAATCATAGTTTATTACCAACCCCTGATAGATTTACCCAGTGGAGAAATAAAAGCTGTTGAAGCATTAGTTCGCTGGCAACATCCTACAAGAGGTTTAGTATCACCCGCCCAATTTATACCCATTGCAGAAGCCAATGGTTTAATTATCGAGATTGGTGAATGGGTATTGCGGACTGCTTGCGCTCAAAATCTCGCGTGGCAACGTGCCGGACTTCCTCCTCTTCGGATGTCAGTAAACCTCTCTGCACGACAGTTTGAACAAGCAGATTTGGTAAAAGTAGTTAACCAAATTCTCCAAGAAACTAATCTACACCCATCTTACTTAGAATTGGAGGTGACAGAAAGTTTTTTAATGACTGACGTACAGCGTTCCGTAAAAACTTTAAAAAAATTACGAGAATTAGGGGTCTGGCTAGCCCTCGATGATTTTGGGACAGGTTATTCTTCACTCAACTATCTCAAACAATTTCCTGTGAACATGATCAAAATTGACCGTTCTTTTGTGCAGGATGTCGTCTCTAATACTGACAGTGCCGCCGTTACTGATGCGATTATTGCTTTAGCCAAAATTCTCCATTTGAAAATCACAGCTGAGGGTGTAGAAACTGAAGAACAGCTTGATTATTTGCAAAAGCGGGGGTGTCATGAAGGTCAAGGTTTTTACTTTAGTCGTCCTGTTCCGGTTGAGCAAATTACAGAAATGTTGGAGCAAAGTTATCAGCTAGTAGCAGCATAGGATAAGGGTATAGGGATGTAAACTACCTACACTCCCGCTATACCTGTAAGGGTATAGCGGTTAAGTTTATTTATGTTAAATAACTTTATGTGTTGTAAAAATATATAATAATTGTTTGCAGCCTTTAGCCTATCTCAATAAAGATGCAGTCACACATTGTACCAAACAATAGTTTCCAATTTATTGATGAAATCCTCAATCAACATAATGTGAAGCTTTTAAGTCTTAATCCTCACAAAAAGATAATCACTAACTTTGTAGAATTAGAATTATTAATTAGAGAAAATATTACAGATCATCAATTAATTAGCACTCTGCAAAATACTTTAGAAAGTATAGTTAAATCTCAATTGCAAAATTTCCCGGAGAATATCTTTTGGGATTTTGATTTTATGGTTAGTAGTATGTTTTATCAGGCATTAAATACAGAAGATGATGCGGTTCATTTCCTAGAAAATTTTGCTAATAAAATGGTATTACTGACAGAGTTATTTGGAATTAATAGTGAAATCCGTTTCCGCTATGTGCATGATTTCATCTATGGTTTTGAATGGGCAAAGTGGGTACAAAAAGACCCACAAAATCGTGCTTTTATAGAGCCTTTTAGTTTGATTTTCCTAGATTATTTACTCATGAAAACCAAGGAACTTATACAACGCATTCATCGTGGTAAATCTCAATCTTATAAGTTGTGTGATAACGGTTTTCGGAATCCTTTTACATTTTCCCGCGAACCAGAAGATGAATATCGTTTGTTAACTCATCTAGCTCAAGCTGAACTTATCCCTGTGGCTGCTTGGGATTGGAATGCTTCTCCTATTTGGAACAAACCTTTTCAGGAAAGACGTGAACAATTAGCATTAGAGTTGAATATTCAACCCCAAAAACATTAATGAAAATTGCTGATTTAATTACTTGGTTTGAAGAATGGGCTAATCCTGCTTGGTGCGAAAGCTGGGATAATTGTGGCTGGCAGATTGAGCCTGGTGTATTACAAGAGTCGGCGAGAGTTTTGGTATGTTTAACACCAACTTTGGCGGTAATGGAAGAAGCGATCGCCTTAAATGCTAATCTAATTTTTGCCCATCATCCTCTAATATTTAATCCTCCTAAATCTTTCCGCGCTGGCGAACCGATTACGGAGATGGCGCGATTAGCCTTCACCCACAACATCGGTATCTACACCGCCCACACCAATTTTGATCAAGTCGCTGATGGTACGGCTGACGTTTTGGCGCAGATTTTAGAATTAAAAGATGTTGCCCCCATTGTACCTACCCAAGCAGAGTTGGGTTATGGACGAGTGGGATTATTAGAACCATTTTTGACGTTACAGGAATTACTCACAGTTATTCAAAATAGCCTGACTCCTCCAGATTTAATTTTTTCCCCCAGTGCTGATTTACAGCAGGTAATTTCTAGGGTGGCGGTGTTGGGTGGTTCGGGGGCTAGTTATATTTCGGCGGTGGTGAAAACAGGCGCACAAGCTTATCTGACTTCTGACTGTAAATTTCACCAATTTCAAGAAAGCCGCGATCGCCATCTCATCTTAATTGATGCCGGACATTATGCCACTGAACGCCCCGCCTGCGATCGCTTGGCGCAAAAATTTCAGTCTTTAAATCTCGACTGGGTGCAACTAAGTACCAAAGATGAGGATTTCCGCCAGTTTTTTCAAGCTTAACCAGAAGGCAGGAGGTAGGGGGCAGGGGGAAAATTCAATGCCCAATTCACTAACATTAATTTTTGTATTACTTATTGTGATACGGATCACACTTTTCTGTAATTAAAATCACAACGGTTTGCTGTTCTATATCAATCATCAAGAACGTAAAGTAGTCCAAACTGGAGGAGATAAACTGCGTACTCTACCAAAACACGATGATTCGCGCACTTGTTGAATCTGCTTTTCAAACTGGATATCTGAGCGTTGAATCTGAGGGCTTACTGCATCAGGTACTGGCGACTAAATGCTATCCGCCAGAAGATTTGGCAGTTCTGGCAGATTTATGTGATGCAGTGCATACAGGAAAAATTAAACGAGAGGGATCTTCTCAACTGCTGATTGAGTCTATCAATCAATACAAGTCTTGCGAATAGTGGTGAGTGTTGAGTGGTGAGTGGTGAGTGCTGAGTGGTGAGTAAGGAGTAGGAAAATGTCTACCTTGTCTACCAAGTCCCCAATCACCAGTCCCCAATCCCCTTTCTGTGTCAGGAAAAATTATTAAACTCAAAACTATTAGGCTTTTGTTGTTGAAAACCGTGAAGGTCAGCAAAAGAATGAGTTAAGATCAAATACGTAGGGGTAACAGTCAAGCCGAAGCCCCAGGCTTCTCAGCAATGCCAATGATTACAAGTAGGCAAATTGAACAACCGCAATCATCGCTTGTTTTGGAGTATTTATTATTACATAATGGTAGGAAGGACTTACCAGCCCATATTCAGCAGGTGAGGACAAGTACCGAATTTTCTTACTTCTATGAAGAAGTAGACATTCGCTAAATGACCCTGAAAGAGATAGAATCTTGGTGCAGTCACTACCAGTTTATGACCCAACATTTCCCTAAATGCTCACAACTAATAGCAATTCCTTGGGTGGGTTTAACTGACACACTGATTCTGAACCATGAAACTCCCCTCCGAAGGGTTTCATTTGCTTGGGGTAAAACCCAGATTTGGAAAGGTTTAACTACGTTGTTTAAAAAGGCAGAAGCAGTACATGCTACACCGCAAGATTTATCAACTGTGTTGCGATGGGCGGGAGGTATGTGTTTTCTTGCGGGACCAGCAACGCTGGATAGAACGCGCCCGCATCCTCGACATAGAAGGCGATTTAGTGACCCTGCGCTATGAAACAGAAGAAGAAGACGAAGTTTGTTCTTGGGAAGAAATGGTTCGCCTCGAAAGCATCGGTGCTGTAACTCAAAAGTTAGCTTCAGTCCCACGCGGTAATGTAGAACCACTCATGACTGAAGATTGTCCAGAAGCCGAGCGTATCCGCAACCACTATCCTGAGTCCAATCCTGAATAAACGAGGCAGGAGGCAGGAGGCAGAAGGCAGGAGGAAAGGTAGTTTTAAAAGCTTCATTTTTCTGCAAAAACTTCTGTTTATCTGTCCCTTCCTACTTACCTAGTTCTGTATACACCCTAATCCTGAGTAAACTCTCGTACTCAGGATTAATCATTTATTGACTCATGACTAATAGCTATTCAACATTTGCTGTGCTTTCAAAAGCGGGGCAGTAACCCTCTAGGGTAACTCTAAAGTTATGTAAAGGAGAAGCTGGATTCCAACAGCGTTGTCCCCTTTGGTGTCGGCAAGTACCACAGCAATCGACATCGGACATAAAATAGCGATCGCTATTTTGATTCAGCAATTCTCGTTGTGTTAAGCCCTTAAATACTAATTCTTCTCCCTGCCAACGGGCTTCGATTAAACCCGTATCTGCAAACTGTCGCCAACGGGGATCGGCGGTGATGGCATCGGGTAGTGTAATGGTGATGAGTGTCTCTAATTCTGTCACTTCCCCTTGATAATTTGTCTCAGGGGCGGCTGGTTGTAAAAAGGTATCCCCAATGGGCAGTTCTACGCGCGTACCAGCCAAGGGAGAATGGATGTGATAGCGGTTTTGTAATTCCTCCAAACTAGTTAAGTCGGCTAAATAAGCCGCAGAACCATGCACAAAGACAACGTGTTGGGGACGCAAGTTATGAATTAACTGGGTAGTTCCAGGGCCATCGCTGTGCTGTGCTAGTAGATAGGTTTCGATGGTTGTCGGTGTTGTGTATTGCTTTTTAATTTTGACATCAATTTTTTCTGGCAGTAAGACGAGCCAAGACCCGGTGCTGGGTTGGCAGTATTGGCTAAAATCTGCTGTGACATCTGTAAGCACAATACAGGGAGATTTTCCCACGGTGTGACGATGTTCTGACTGCAACCGCCGCACACGCGGGCGTATTCGTTCATCCCAAAATAAAGGTTGATGGCGGGCAAAGTTTTGGACTGATGGCGGTAGATGGGGTAATAGTTCCAAGTAAGCATCGCACCCTTTAGCCACAGCACCATCAACCCAAATATCTAAATCCCTACCGGTGAAATGGTGGTGAGAACGCAACAGCATTAACAGTTCTTGCCCCAAACCTAATGCGGGTGTGGGTAGTAGCACAGAAGAACCGTCTGCGATCGCTTGGTTGATGCGTTCAGCTAGTTGGTTTTCTTGGTTGCGGCGGTGGGGGTGACGTGATGTGCCGTAAGTGCCTTCAACAATTAGCACGTTCACATCTGAACCCCGCAATTCTTCTAACCTCAGACCTTCTACTAATCGAGAGTTAGATAAGAAAAAATCTCCTGTATAGAGGAGCTTATAAGCGCGTTGGGCTGTGGTGTATGTGAGGAGAATTGCTACTGCGCCTGGCAAGTGTCCGGCGGGGAAGATTTCCGCAACTAGCCCTTTTTGTAACTCAATGGGCGATCGCAACGGCAAGGCGTGACAAAACTGTGGGACGTTTTCTTGCTCTGTCCAACTCAGAGGCAGCAATTTGCTGGTTACTTCACTGGCGTAGATGGGTAGATGAGGGAAGGCTTGATGCAGTGGCAATAACCCTCTAGCGTGGTCTGGGTGAGCATGAGTGACTAATACTAAATCTGCTGGTAGCTTTGACGATTTAGTTACACTTTTTTTTAAGGATGAAATGTCTGCTAAACCACAGTCTAGTAGGATGCGGTGTGGCCCCATCCGCACCAACAAACATACACCCTCGTCATGATGCTGAACACTATAAGGAAAGCATTCTAATTCTGTTGCTGTTTCCTCTGTGTCAACGCGGGAGTATGCCGGCACATTATCCCTCATGCTTTCCTCCCCTCCCATCTCATAATCTTTGACATATCCCAAAAGCCAACATTTCTCAGGATTTTGGTTTGTAACCTAGGGGTAAGTTTGACAATGTGCCTCTCATCCCTAAGAATATGGGTTTTTGATTGGGGAGGACACCTCTTGCAAACCCTCACTGCTTGGGAAAAGCTGATAACGAGAAGCCCTAAAGCTAGAAGCTTAGGGAACTTGCCTTTTGCTTTGAGCTATCAATGGGCAGAGCCATTGCCGTGATAGTTCTCTGAATCATAAAATCCATTTTTCGTGCCAAAAAATAGGCAGGAAATGGTGAATATGACAGTTAACCCAACGATAATCAGCTTTACATCCATTGGTTTATTACCCTCTCATCAAGACTTTCTTATATTAATAGTGGGATTTAATTGTCTAGCTGAATCGCTAGAAAATCTTTAACTATGCTTGTTTTGATTGAGCAATAAGTAAATTTACTACCTTCAGTCTGATTGTAAAACTTTTCAGATCACCTGTCTATTAACGTAATACGCCTTTACAAAGCATTTTTGGGAATGGGGCATTGATCAACCCCTGCGGGGAATTAAAAATTAAAAATTGAAGACCCCACGGATAAATCCGGGGGCTTGAATTAATGTTGCTTTGCACTTTTTCGTGTTCATAAATAAATTTAGGGGCTTATATCCTTTTTTTCTTTGGTCATTTCTAATACTTAATTTAATTATGTATTAAATAAATTTTTATCCCACGGTTTGCGGAATAAGCTTAGTCCTAAATCTTTTAGCCTACGAATAGTTAGCGCACAATTAAAAAGCCTACAAATTATTTTAGCATTTAAACATCTAGATGTTTAAATTTTAGCATTTAAATTAAATGTTCAAATGTTTAGATATGAAGTAAAATCTGGAAATTATTTGCATTTAGAAAAAATGATCATTACGGTAGCGGCTTTCAAGGGTGGTGTGGGGAAGTCTACGACTGCCTTGCACTTGGCTACATATCTCCAGAAGCAAGCTGACACGCTGTTAATAGACGGTGATTTAAACCGTAGTGCTTTAGATTGGTCAAATCGGGGTTCTTTGCCATTTAAGGTGGCTGATGAGCAACAGGGGGTGAGTTTGGCGGGGCTTTATGAGCATATAGTTATTGACACCCCAGCGCGGCCAGATGCCGATGAGTTGAAAACTTTAGCTAAAGGATGCGATTTGTTAGTTATCCCGACTACACCAGATGCGATCGCACTAGCAGCAACTCTGCAAATGGTGGATTTACTGAAAAAACTTAAAACAAAGTATAAAATCCTGCTGACTATCATTCCCCCAAATCCGAATAAAGCAGGAGAAGAAGCGAGGACAACTCTATTAAATGCTGGAATACCTGTGTTTACGTCTGGAATTCGCCGCTTGGCTGTATTCCAACGTGCTGCTTTAGAGGGTGTTCCAGTTAATGCTGTCAAAGACGCTTACGCCAAAATTGCTTGGCGATGTTACTTCGAGGTAGGAAAGGAAATTTTACTGTGAATAATAAGAAGAAAGCTAGCCGTTTTGATGATTTAATTGATGCTGCTCGTAGTCGTCAACAGCGAGATCAGCCACAACCTACGCCAGATACATCTACTTCTGTTACTAAAAGCACTGACCCGGCTTATACTCGTACAACTATCTACTTACCTAAGCAACTCCATCGACAATTGAAGGCTGTTGCTGCTTCTCAGGAACGACAAATGAGTGATATTGTCGCTGAATTAGTTGAACAGTGGTTAGGGAATATGAAGAGTGAAGATACGAGCAAGTAAAAAGGCAAAAGAAAACACTATTATAACTCCATGCCAGCTAAAGACCTCTATCACGATGCTGTAAAAAATGCTTTGATTAAAAATGGGTGGCTGATCATCGCTGACCCTTACATAATTAAATATGAAGACGCTGAACTGTATGCTGACTTAGCCGCAGAAAAACCAATTGCCGCAGAACGCCAGGGACAGACAATTGTTGTAGAAATTAAAAGCTTTGTTGGTAAATCTCAGATGTACGATTTTCATAACGCTATCGGACAGTACATCGTCTATCGCAACCTCATACAAGTCAGCGAACCTCAATATAATTTGTACCTAGCAATTGATGACATTGTTTATTTAAATTTTTTTCAACGTCCATCCATTCAACTTATTACTAGCCAAAACAACCTGCGATTAATTATCGTAGACACTCAACAGGAGCAAATCGTGCAATGGATAAATTAACCCATTATCGCAATACTATCCAGGAAACTATTAAAAAATACTATGAAATGAGCAATTCTCAACGCGCTAACACTACAGAAACTACAATTACCGATAGTGTTGTGTCCAGCGTAGGTGATCACCTAATTTTAGACGAACAACGCGACCAATACCTGTGGCTGCGTTGCGGCTGGGATGCCAAAAAACGAGTGCAGCACATCATTTTATATCTTCAGATTCAAAATGGTAAAATCTGGGTAGAAGAAGATAGCACTAACTTAGCAGTTGTTGATGACTTGTTAGCAGCAGGTATTCCCAAAACTGATATTATTTTAGGCTTTCATCACCCCAGTAAAAGAGCATTTACTGAATTTGCGATCGCGTAGGCGTAGATATACATTTAGATAACCTGGGGAGCAAATATTGCCTAAATCACAATTGCTTCACCTTTCTCAGTAAAGCGTACTTCTTTAATTTTCCACTGAGAATTACTAGTTAGGGTTTTGCGGACACTGCCAAATAGGGCAAACTGTTCACAGCCAGAAAGAGAGACGAATTGACGTTTAGATTGGGGTGAGAGTCGCAAGTCAACTGTAGCAACGCCATTGTTGACTCTGACACGATAACCAGACAAATTAAAGTCGGCTGTGTCTTGTTCTTCTATGATTTTGCCGACTGCATTAGTTACAGACTCTACTGCTGGTACGGTTACTTTTTGCGGGACAAGTTCCTGGCACTGAATATCGCTTGTATATAAAGTCACATTTACTTCGTTGTCAGAGGCAGCTTTAGAGGTATCAGAGGGGGACTTGATACTGTTGTGCTTGGCTCTGAGTTGAGCCATACTTTGGGTTGGGGTTGGTGTTGTGCTGGTCTCTGGTAGGTTGGAAGCACAGCTACTGATGCTTGCTGCGATCGCTATCATCGTCAACGGTAAAAGACACCTGGAAATCATATGCAAATCTTTGGTTGTGTATCTTTTTCTTAACTTCAGTATTCTTAGTATCTATTCCGTATAAAATTGCAAATATTTTTTAGTTAAATTTTACGTAAAAATTAGTTGATCTTAGTGTGTGTTTGGCGGATTTTTCAAGTGTGATATGCCACAATAACACGCCTCCACAGAACATCGTGCGTTAGGCTAACGAACATACCCTTAAGACTAGTCTCTAGCCTCTAATCTCTATTATGCCTGCAACTACTTTTGACCCCCGGAACTCTGAATGGGAAGATACACCCATTGATAAGTGGGAAGCCTCTAAATGGAAGCAATGGAAACCTAAATACCCAGCGTCTGATGAACAAGCTAAGTTGGAACGGGAATATCTCCGAATTAAATACGCCGTTCAACAAGCTAATACGGCTTTGAATTTGGATAGAGTCAAAGTTAAATTAAAACTTACTAGTCCGAAAACTATCGGCTTACAGGGTACGTTTCCTTGTAGACCTGGTGATGTTGGTAAACATGGTAGTCCTAATAAACAATATACCATTTCTTGTGGTTTTACTGCTAATGATGCTGGGGTGAAAATGGCAGTATTAAAGGCACGGGAATTAGATTTATCATTAATTACAAAACAATTCCAATGGACTCCCGAATTACTAGGTAAGCAAGCACAAAAAATAGACCAAGTAGATAATCATAAATATACGAAATTGATTAGTGAATTGATTCAAGACTATGAGCGCGAATTTTGGAAGACTCACGAGCAGGATAGACGAGGTATTAAGACTTGGGAAAGCCATTATCTGAGGCACTTGAAAAAATTACCTCAAGATGTAACTATGTCTGCTCAAGCATTAGAGGAGGCTTTGGAAAAAACTAAACCTCATACATCATCTAGGTTCTTTTTGGTGTGGCAACTAAAGAAATTCTGCGATTTTTGTGGGATTGATGACCTCAAAACTATTTACGCTTATGCTACTCCCAATCCTCTCCCAAATATCCGCAAAATCCCTTCAGATGAGGAGATTATCCAAGGTTATTTGAAAATTGGTCTGCCATTATCAGCATACACAAGTAAAGATAATATTACTCTGCCTAAACAATGGCAATGGGCATATGGAATGTTAGCAACTTATGGCTTAAGACCTCATGAGTTATTTGCTGTAGATTTGGAGGCGTTCATAGACCCTAGAAATACTTTTCATTTAGTCAATTTAAATCCTAGTTTAACTGGGGGTACAAAAACGGGTGAACGCAGTTGTGGCATTCCGCCGTTACATCCCCATTGGGTGGAGTTATTTAAGTTAAAAAATATTCGATTACCTTATAACGAAGGAAAGCTGAGTAATAAAACAGCAAAACTTTATATTAGATTTAGAAATAATGATTTAGGCTTTAGACCTTATGATTTACGTCATGCTTATGCTATCCGGGGTCATCGGTTGCGCGTACCTATAAAGACTATGGCTGATTATCTGGGGCATACAGTCCAAGAACATACAAAAACTTATCAAAGATGGATGAATGAAGATACTAATTTAGAAATTTATAAGGAGGTAGTAATTCACAGACAGGGGACTTCTAAGGAAGCTTTGAAAGAGAGAATTAGTGAATTAGAAGCTGAAAATTTATCGCTGAAGGCAGAAAATGCTACGTTGAAACAATTATTAATTCAACATCAATTAGGGGAATTGTTGAGTTAAATGTTTGATTTTATTTTTCAACGCAGAGTAGCGCAGAGGTTCACGCGGAGTAACACAGAGTTTTAATCAGAGTTATTGGCTTTGTTGTTCTGGAATCTTGATGCTGTTGGCTGGAGATTGGGAAACATAGAAATGATGTTACCTGCAAACTCTGACCTAGGAAGTGGCGCAACTATGGCCAATCATCTGATGACTATAGATAAAAATACTTATGAATCCCTACAACAAGAGTTACAAGAACTACGCCAACTAGTGGCAAATGGGGATAAGAAATCTAGCCAAGAACAGATGGAGTTATTTATTGAATATACACCGGCGGCGATCGCTGTTCTTGATCGGGAAATGCGCTATTTGCAAGCTAGTCGTCGTTGGCGAGAAGATTACGGCTTAGGTAATAAAGATATCATTGGTTGCTCTCATTACGAAATTTTCCCGGAGGTTTCCGAGTCTTGGAGGAAAATTCATCAACGTTGTTTGAGTGGAAAAATTCAAAAATGTGCCGAAGATGCCTTTAGCCGTGCCGATGGGACAACTGATTGGGTGAAATGGGAAATACATCCTTGGTACGAAAATTCTGGTGCAGTGGGTGGTATGGTCATGTTTACCGAGGTAATTACCACCCGCAAACAAGCTGAAGCCGAACTGAAGCGGTTGAATGAGGAATTAGAGGGGAGGGTTGAGGAACGTACAACAGCTTTACAACAAAGTGAAGCCAGATTGCAACGGCTAGCAGACAATGTCCCAGGGATGCTGTATGAGTTTCATCTTCATCCTGATGGCACAATGTTTTTTCCTTATGTGTCTTCTGGGTGTCGAGAAATTACGGGGAGAGAAGCAAAAGAGTTTCTAAATGATGCCTCTGCCACCTTTGCAGATATTCATCCTGAAGATATATCTAATTTTCAGGCTGCGATCGCTCACTCTGCCCAAACTCTGCAAAACTTTGAATATGAGTGGCGAATTATCACCCCCTCTGGTCAGCAGAAGTGGATTAAAGCTGTTTCTAAACCAGAACGTCGAGTAGGAGGGGAAATTGTCTGGTATGGTTGCCTACTCGATATTACCGAACAGCAAATTGCACTTCGCGATCGCAAAAATGTAGAAGCTTTGTTACAGGAACAAGAGCAGTTTTTACGTAGTATTTATGAAGGTGTTGATCAAATCATATTTGTTATTAATGTTCTAGAAAACTGCGAATTTCGTTATGCTGCCTGGAATTCTACCGCCGAAAAAGCCACAGGTATTAGTCTAGCCAACGTTATAGGTAAAGTACCTGAAGATGTGCATGGTATTGCTGAAGGTGCAGCCATTCGTCAACGATATAAAAACTGTGTGGAAACTGGTATCAGTAGCAGCTATGAAGAGTGTCTGACTTTACGCAATCAAGAAACTTGGTGGCTGACTAAAATCAATCCCCTCAAAAACAGCGAAGGTAGAATTTATCGACTTGTGGGGACAACTCTGAATATTACAGAACGCAAACAAGCTGAAATTAAGTTACAACAACAAGCCGAAAACTTAGAAAATACTCTGCGGGAATTACAACTTACCCAAACCCAACTTATCCACAGTGAGAAAATGTCTTCACTGGGTAATATGGTTGCAGGTGTTGCCCATGAAATTAACAATCCAGTTAATTTTATTCATGGTAATTTGATTCCTGCTAGTGAATATGCTCACGATTTATTGCAGCTAGTGCAACTCTATCAAATTCACTTTCCTTACCCTCCAGAAGAAATTCAAGAATTATTGATAGATATTGACTTTGATTTTCTCAAGGAAGACATAGTAAAGCTGCTCACCTCTATGCGTGTAGGTACTCAGCGTATTCGGGAAATTGTCTTATCACTACGCAATTTCTCCCGCCTTGATGAAGCGGAATTTAAGCAGGTTGATATTCACGAAGGTATTGATAGTACCTTGATGATTTTACATAATCGTTTGAAGGTTAAACCAGAGCATCCAGAAATTTTAGTGATTAAAGAATATGGTAAATTACCCCTCGTAGAATGCTATCCTGGGCAGCTTAATCAGGTATTTATGAATATTATCAGTAATGCTATTGATGCTTTGGAAGGTTCATTTGTGGGTGAACAAGGGCAAATTTATATTCGTACTGAAGTTATGAGTAATAATTGGATAAGTATCAGCATTGCAGATAATGGTATGGGGATTAATGCTGAAATTGTTTCTAAATTATTTGACCCTTTCTTTACTACTAAAAATGTGGGTAAGGGTACAGGTTTAGGGTTATCTATTAGCTATCAAATTGTGGTAGATAGACATAGAGGTAAATTATCTTGTCATTCAGAACCCGGACAAGGTGCAGAATTTGTGATTGAAATTCCTATTAACCAACATGAAAATAGCTAATAACATCAGGTTAATTCCAAACTATTTGTAAATCTAAAACAAACCCTGGTAATATATCCTCTCCTGATAATTCTGTAGGAGCATCTAAAATTTCCACAGGTTGATTTTGACGATATATTTCCACTTGTCGCGCTTGGGGGTTAATTAAGCAGCCAAGTTTGACTTGATTATCGATATATTCTTGCATTTTAGCTTGGGTGTCTTTCAAGTCGTCGCTCGGTGACATTAACTCTAAAACGAAGTCTGGCGCAATTGGGGGAAACTTTTTTTGTTGTTCTGGTGTGAGTGCGTCCCATCTGTCTTTTTTTATCCACGCTACATCAGGAGAACGATTTGCACCGTTGGGTAGTTTAAAACAGGTAGAAGAATCAAATACTTCACCAAGTTGATATTTGCGATTCCAAATCACAAAATCTGCTGTAAATTCTGCATTCCGTTTTCCTGTTTCTCCCCCTGTAGGTGGCATAATAATTATTTCTCCCTTAGCGTTACGCTCCAATTTGACATCAGGATTTTCTCTACACAGTTGGTAAAATTGGTCGTCAGTGAGTTTAACAATTGGGTTGAGGTTGAATGTAATAGCTGTCATGGTGATGAAATTGCAAACGGCTTGCACTTATATGTATGATTTTAAGTTACTTTAGATAAACAAAATTTAGTTGTTAACAGTAAATGAATTATGCTGGAGTTGGTACTGGTTGGGTAAATTTTAAAAGCGAGGGAAGTGATGTTACTTGCACTCAAACAATTAATTGTACCTGTCGGTCATCAATTATTAATTAAAAATATATCTTGGTCGGAATATAAAAATATTTTGGCGGAATTGGGTGAAAATCGTAGTTTTAGGGTGTCTTATAGTCAAGGGGTGCTGGAAATAATGTCTCCATTACCAGAGCATGAGGTAAGCAAAAAAATCATTGGGAATTTAGTAGAAATCCTCCTAGAAGAACTTGATATGGAATTTTGGAGTTTGGGTTCTACTACTTTTGATCAAGAAATCATGGATGCTGGGGTAGAACCTGATGATTGTTTTTATATCCAAAATGAGGCTGCTGTGCGTGGTAAGGATAGAATTGATTTAACTATTGATCCTCCCCCAGATTTAGCTATTGAAATTGATATTACTTCTCGCACTCGTTTTAATAATTACGAATTATTGGGAGTCCCGGAATTGTGGCGTTGGTATGGAACTAAGTTGGAAATTAATATTTTGGTTGATGGTAAATATGTAAAATCTCTTAATAGTGGAATTTTTCCTAATTTACCTATTGCTCAAGTTATTCCTGAGTATTTCGTGCGGAGTAAAATCGACGGTAGAAATGCAACTATGAAGGCTTTTCGGGCTTGGGTGAGAGGGCAAATATAACCTATTATGAAATTACGAAGATACGAAATAGCTGATACTGAAGCAATTATGCAGTTATTTTATGACACTGTTCATGAGGTAAATATTCGTGATTATACCAAAGCACAAGTAGATGCTTGGGCTTCAGTAAATATGGATGTTGAAGTTTGGATGAGGAGCTTAAAAAGTAAGTTGACTTATGTGGCGGAAGAGGAGGGTCAAGTTATTGGTTTTGGGGAATTAGAGGCGAATGGACATATTGACCGCTTTTATTGCCATAAGGATTTTCAAGGTCGAGGTGTTGGGAGTAAAATTTTAGCAGAAATTGAATTAAAAGCGAGAGATTTAACGATTCAAAAGTTATTTGTGGAAGCTAGTATTACAGCTAAACCTTTTTTTTCCAGGCGGGACTTTATTGTGGTGAAAAAGCAAGAGGTGGAACGCAGGGGGCAAAAGTTTATTAATTTTGTGATGGAAAAGATATTATTTCATGACTTATAAGACGCGATAAATCGCGTTTCTACATGAGTAGTATTGGTAGGTTGGGTTGAATGAAGTGAAACCCAACATCTTCTGCACCAAGCCTAAAACATTTGTTGGGTTGCGCTCTGCTTAACCCAACCTACGAGGTGATATTTATTGTTGAGTCGGACAAGTGTTCGGTTTTGCAACCTACCAACCTATCCAACCCGGTTTTATATTCGGAGGTCGTTACCTTCCTCACTGGGACAGGTCTGGACTCCCTAATGTACGCTCGATAAATTCCCACTTACCGACTCTGACTTTGGGGCGTACTCACAGAATAGCCACCGCGACAACACGAAAGCCAACATTGTTGTTCCGATTCGCGCGCGCGTTTCTTTTGCGATTAGCAGAGCGACAGTTCCTGGCATTGTTGTTCCACGAACCGCCACGCAGCAGCTAACGTTAACCTAATCCCATCCTCAGATTCTTAATTAATTGAGAAATCTGATTGGATATAGTGTATATTAGTTGTTAGCCACAAATACAAAATTTTAAAAAAAGATCGTTCCGCTCCGCTACACTAACAAAGTGTAAAGATTAAGAAGTGTAAAGGGTAAAAGGGCTAGAGAGGAAAGAGTAAGGAATCCTCACAGAATAGCCACCGCGACAACACGAAAGCCAACACTGTTGCCCCGAATCGCGGGCGCGTCTCCGTCGCGAACAGCAGAGCGACAGAGCCAGGCAAGGTCGTACCACGAACCGCCACGCAGCAGCTTTCTGTCATTATCGCTACCAGTAAGCCACGCACTACCATCTGTCGGCGCGCCTTGGTAGCCATCATTATATACATCTTTACACCATTCCCATACATTACCACACATATCATGTAAACCGAAAGAGTTTGGCGGAAATATTCCTACATTTGTTGTTTGTTCACGACATTCACCTTTGGGTGCAGAACCGTAGGGATAGTTACCGTTGTAGTTCACTAAATCTGGGGTGATGGTTTCCCCAAAATAAAACGGCGTAGTTGTCCCTGCTCGACAGCCATATTCCCATTCCGCTTCGCTGGGTAGCCTGTAGGTTTTTCCTGTCTTCTGACTCAATTTTTCACAAAACTCTACCGCATCATCCCAACTGACTTTTTCTACAGGTCTTTTCTCTCCTTTGAAATAGGAAGGATTTATCCCCATGATGGCTTGATACTGTTCCTGGGTGACTGGATATTTCCCCATGAAGAAGCCGGGAACTCTCACCTGATGCTGTGGTTTTTCATCAGAATATCCTTCTTCTCCCGGTGAACCCATTGTAAATGTTCCCCCTGGTATCTGCACCATTTCTAAGCTGACACCATTCCCCAAGTCTTCTTCAAAGTATCTTGCTTGCTCATTGCGGCGGTTGGTGATTTTCCCTTGTGCGTTTACCGTCACCACTTCAAATTGAAAGGTTTGTAAGGTGTCTTTTGACTCTGGTTCTGGCGGTTCTGTAACCGTAACTGATTTAGACGACTCTGGAGAAGTAATAGTTTGAGGGATAGGTTGAGGTTGAAGCAGCCTCTCAATTTCATCTAGCTGATTCTCAATATGCTGTAGCTCAGTTTCCTCCTGTTGAAGTTGCTTTTCTAATTGAAACTTTCTACTGGGATCAGTCTCAATAGCTAAAGCTTTTCTAATCGCGTCAACTTTCTCGCTCCGAGTTTCCCATTCTTGCTCAAGTCTATTTCGTTTGTTTTCCAGTCGGCGTTGTTTACCCGAAATGGTGGGATTTAGAGGTGCTTGTGCGGTTGGTTGTGAAGTTTGAGAATTAATCGGACGTTGCAGTTGTGCAATTCTTTTGAACGCATTCACTGCTTCCATATCTTGTCCTGAAGCAGCTGCTGACACCCGAATCCATAATTGTTCTGCTAAATCCAGATTTCTGTTGACTTCTGCTTGGTAAGCATCATTTTTCAGTGTAGAAATATCCGCTAGGGTGGCGTGTCGCGGTACAAGAATCAAATGGGATTTACTTACAGGCTCAGTAATAATATAAGGTGTTTGCTTCTTATTTATATGCTGACGCACCAATTCCGGCACACGAAAACTGAGATACTGATTTAACCTTTCAACAGTCGCACATTTACCTTGAATCCCCAACCCTTCCAATAACGCGGTAGTAAAAGCACCTTGCTCTAATGCTGCAATCTCATAAGAATATTCCTGGGGACTACAGGAAAATATACTAATAACTCCTTGTTGACGTGCTTCCTCAGCCGTCTGTCTCCCAATACCTTCGCCAGCACGAGTCCCCAAACTGCGACAAGCATCTAAAATCAATACAACATTATCCGCACCACAACGACGCAGGCGTTCAGTCACTAAGTTAATGGAAATCGCTGTATTCTCAATATCCTCTGGATCACCATCACTAGGCATGAGATAATCACGTCCATCATGGCGGATACCATGTCCACTGAAGAAAAACCAAAAGTTATCACCCGCACCCATGAAAGGAGTTTCAAATAACTGTCGCAAGATTCGCAGTAAATTGGTGCGGGTGGGACGGGTTGATTTACCCCCAACATCAGGGGAATCATCACAGAAGAAGAAAATCTGATTAAACCCCGCTTCGTTGCGGAGAAACTCCTGCATTAAATGTGCATCCCGCTTGGCATAATTTAGCGGTTGCAAATAATCATAGTGGTTAACGCCGATCGCGATCGCTAAATTTTTCGCCATTTCACTTGGGTTCTTGTCGCCTAAATACTAGCTTAATCGCGCCTTTTCCGCCTGCTTTCGCTCCGTTACCGATTAATTTAACTTCACCTTCAGCACTGATTTCTACGGATAATTCAATTTCATCTAGCTGCATTCCGCCGTTGGCTTGCTGTTCTGCACGGTTAAATAAGCGTCCCACTACTTCTAGGAAGTGTGTCATTTCTTGCTCTAATTTTTGGGTGCTGACTTTGACTGCATTGCCTACGCTTTTAGTGGTTTCTGTGGTGGTTTCTTCTCTCCAACTGCGGGTATTACCACTTATACCTTTAACACCATCGGTAACGGCAATTTGCGGTGCTTCATCTGTGACTATCCAGATGCTGTCTGAGGATGTGTCTGTCATATTACACTGGGTTTTTTAGTATTTTCGCATAAGTATATGTATAAGGGGGATTATCTCACGCAGAGGAGCGGAGGCGGAGAGAGAGCGCGGGGGGTTTTGGTATGATGGCGATCGCTTCTATTAAGCTGATTGAATCACTCTTTATTTACAATAGTTATGGAAGAATACCCTTGCAAATAAATCTGTCAGTAACCCAGCACTAAAGTGACTGAGTTTCCCGCATACCGTGAGGTCTTATGAATGTATCCTTAACTCCAGAACTTGAACAATTCATCCACAGTCAGATTGCAAGTGGTAAGTATACTTCAGCACAGGAAGTCATTGTTGATGCTCTCAAAACTTTGGCTGCAAAGGGTCATATTGTGACAGCAGTACAGCCAAAAACACCAGAAGAATTAGGCTGGCCTCCTGGTTTTTTTGAACAGACTGCTGGTTGTTTACAAGATGATCCTCTGGTGAGATATCCCCAAGGTGAATATGAATTGCGGGAGTCGTTGGAGTGATTTATTTATTAGATACCAATGCTTGCATTGTTTATCTAAATCGTCCCATATCTGGTGTGCGGCGGCGGTTAGAATCTTTATCACCACAGGATGTTGCTGTTTGTTCAGTTGTAAAAGCTGAACTTTTTTATGGTGCAGTCAAAAGCAAAAATCCTCAACGCTCTTTGGCTGTACAGTTAACTTTTCTCAGTCGTTTCATTTCTCTGCCTTTTGATGATGTAGCCGCTCAAGTTTTCGGTGAAATTCGTGCTGAGTTGGCAATTTTAGGGACACCTATCGGCCCTTATGATTTGCAAATAGCAGCGATTGCGAAAGTCCATAATTTAATTTTAGTGACGCACAATATCAGTGAATTTAGTCAAGTGAAGGGCTTACAGATTGAAGACTGGGAGAATGATGGCTGATTTTGTGGAAGCGATCGCCATCTTCAGAGACAATGGTTTTAGATCCCCCCAACCAGAGGTAAATTTTATTATCCTCAATATCACAATTATGTCTTTTTGTCATTTCAATTGGCGGTAAAAGCATTAAAAATTTACATTTAAAAGTAAGCAAAAAGTAAGAAATAGATTTTTTGTAAAAAGCTGAGATTTAGATATAGTAAGGAAAAATGATGGTACGACCGCGCAAGCTCTTTGCTCAACATTGGCTCAAAAGTGATAAGGTTTTGGATGCGATCGTCAAGGCAGCAGAGTGTAGTACAAATGACCGCATCCTGGAAATCGGCCCCGGTACAGGCATTCTCACACGGCGTTTACTACCCTTGGTACAGTCTTTAGTAGCTGTGGAAATTGACCGCGATTTGTGTAAGTTATTAGTCAAACAGTTGGGGAATAAGGAGAATTTTTTACTGCTACAAGGTGACTTTCTCACCCTAGATTTAGCTACAAACTTGGCAGCATTTCCTAAGTTTCAAAAGCCAAATAAAGTTGTGGCTAATATTCCCTATAATATTACAGGGCCAATTATTGAGAAACTTTTGGGAACGATCGCCAACCCTAACCCTACACCTTTTGAATCCATAGTGTTATTAATTCAGAAGGAAGTAGCCGAAAGATTATATGCGAAATCTGGGTCAAGAATATTTGGTGCATTATCGGTAAGGGTGCAGTATTTAGCTGAGTGCGAATTAATTTGTCATGTCCCCGCAGCCGCATTTCATCCACCACCAAAAGTAGATTCCGCCGTCGTGCGCTTGCGTCCCCGACAGATAGAAATCCCGGCGGATGACCCAAAAAAATTAGAGAATTTGCTAAAGTTAGGCTTTGCCGAGAAACGCAAAATGCTACGGAATAATTTGCAATCTGTTATTGATCGCGATCGCCTGAGCCAATTACTGGAACAATTAAATATAAACCCCCAAGTTAGAGCTGAAGACCTCAGCACTCAGCAATGGGTATCTCTGAGTAACACACTCACAACCGACTAAACGCCGCGCTACCGCTAACAGCACGGGCTAAACGCCCCGCTCCGCTAACAGCACTCAGCACTCAGCACTCTCTCACCCAGCACTCTCTCACCCAGCACTCTCTCACTCAGCACTAAACGATGCGTAGTTACAGTTTAATTGCTCCTGCTAAAATCAATTTATATCTGGAAATCATCGGCGATCGCTCCGATGGTTATCATGAGTTAGTGATGATATTGCAAAGTATCGACCTCGCTGACCAAATTGAATTACACTCCATCAGCGATGAAACTATCCGCGTTCATTGCAACCATCCCCAAGTACCAACAGATAAAACTAATCTCGTATATCGCGCCGCCGAACTCATGGCGAAAAAATTTCCCACAGCCTTGGCTAAATATGGGGGTGTAGATATTACAGTTCACAAACATATTCCTGTAGCAGCTGGGCTGGCTGGAGGTTCAACTAATGCAGCAGCCGTATTGGTAGGGATAGATTTACTCTGGAATTTGGGACTAACTAAATCAGAACTAGAAGAACTGGGTGCAACTCTGGGTTCAGATGTACCATTTTGTGTGGAAGGTGGTACAGTCATTGCTACAGGTAGAGGAGAGCAACTTTCACCCCTGCCAAGTTTAGATCATATATATATAGTATTAGCTAAATATCGTAGCCTAGAAGTTTCCACCCCTTGGGCATATAAAACCTATCGCCAAGAATTTGGTAGTGGGTATCTTAAAGATAGCAATGACTTAGCCGCACGAGCCGCCGCCGTTCATTCGAGTGCAATGGTTAAAGCAATTTTAGCTAAAGATGCAGCAGAAATATCTCAAAAACTGCACAATGATTTAGAGCGTGTAGTCTTACCAGCCTGTCCCCAAGTGTTGCAATTACGAGAACTGTTTGCAGTTCAAGAAGGGGTTTTAGGAACTATGATGTCTGGTTCTGGCCCTTCAGTATTTGCTATATGTGCATCTCAACCACAAGCAGAACAAGTTAAGTTACGAGTTAGAGAAGCAATCCCTGACGAAGATTTAGAATTATTCGTGACTCGTACAACTGGACAGGGGATTCGGGTGACAGGTGACAGGTGACAGGTGACAGGTGACAGGTGACAGGTGACAGGTGACAGGTGACAGGTGACAGGTGACAGGTGACAGGAACTAATGATTAATGACTAACTTATGAATGACCAAAACATCACACCAACAACAGAGACGACCGCATCAGTTGCAGCAACCCCGTTACGCTGTTTAATCGGGGCCATCATTTCTGGAGGAATGGGATATGCTGTATATTCTCTCATGATTGCGATCGCTACAACCTTCGCTAAAAAACCCATCCATTCTGATAATGAATTAGTTATTAAGATTACCTCTGCCGTTCGTACCCTGGTTGTTGGTATAGTAGCCTTGGGATCTGGGATATTTGCGATAGTCGCGATCGGTTTGTTTGCTCTAGGGGTGCAGTTATTACTCCAAAATTTCACCAAGGCTAAAAATAGTTAGTGACTGGGACGTAGGGAAAAATTACCCCTACACCCCTGCTGGAAATAAATTCAAAATTCAAAAGTAAGAGAATGACTTGATTTTTCCCTACACAAGTAAGCATTTTTGCCATGGGGTGGAAGTATTCCCCAGTAGTAACGGAGGTTTTTTATAAAACTGAGAAGATTGTTGTTGTTTTCTCCAAGCCTTGGGAGGTAAACCGTGATGCTGGCGAAATTGACGGGAGAAATGGCACGCATTTTGATAACCCAAAGCGTTAGAAATCTGCTCAATTGTCTTGTTGGTATTTTTGAGTAAAGGACGCGCTGCGGCCATCCGACGCTGGAGAATCCAACCGTTAACAGTATCTCCTGTTTCTTTAGCAACTCTATTAGTTAAGTAAGCAGCTGAATAACCAACCGCCTCAGCCACATCTGATAGAGTAATTCCTTCATGATAATGAGCTTCAATATAATCAAAAACTTCCTTGAGGTGCGGACTGGATGGAAAAACAAACTCAGGTTCTAGACTAAGCGACTCAGGAAGTTGATGAGATTTAGTCGCATACCAGTGTCTCAACAAAGCTTGCTTTTCCAATCGGATAGCGATCGCTTTGAGTAGTTCTTCTATCGTAGAGGGTTTAGTAATATAGTCATCCGCACCCAATTCCATACCTTTGCGGAGAGCCGTCTTCTCGTGGCTACCAGTCAGAAAAATAAAAGGAATAATTGCTGTTAGAGGATCTTGCCGTAGCGCATTCAAAACATCGTAGCCATCCATATCAGGCATCATAATATCACAGATGATTAAGTCAGGTAAATACTTCTGTGCCTGCTGAATTCCCACAAAACCATTTTCAGCACCTATTGTTTCAAAACCTTCAGCCTCAAGAATAGTTAAAAAGAGATGGCGGCTATCAGTTTCATCTTCAATTACAAGGATTGTTATTGATGAATCGTGAGTCATTTTTCCATTACCAGGAGTTGTGTCCAGGAATAATTAACTAAAAATTATCTTATACAATTGCAAAAATCTTTGCTTTCATTGCTGCTTCTCCATCAAATCTAGTCGCTACGAGTATTTGTAGCAATGTTGTAGTCAGCAATCATGATTCAGGTGGTAAATAGAAAAACTTGGTGTTTAGTTCCACCCAATAGATATTATCTATAAATTGCTGAATCCAGAAACTAGATAATCTCAACTTTACTGTCAAGTTTAGAATCAATCGTAAATCGAATTCAACTAAATTATAGTTAACAGAGTTCATATTCTTCCTCACCCCTTTTAATTAACTGCTACTAAAAACTGTAAATAATGATCATCACTATTTTTTTAAAAAATATTTATGTAGCCAATAATTTTATCTATCAAAATAAAATTATTAGTTGGCGAACTTAATATTTTTACAAATTTTATATATAACGAATAAATATTATCATATTCCCAGCATACAATTTCAATAATTATTTTTTTTAATTGTATTGAAAATAAAATGTTGTTGCATATCTGTTTCCAACTAAAAATTAGCTTCCAAGAGTTTATTTTATGCTATTAAAACTGTAAATTTAGTAGATTTTTTTATCATGATTTATTCCTGATTTTCGCTTCATTTAACAGGGATTAAACTATATAATAATATCACCAGTCATCTGTCATGAGGAGTACATTTTTTTCGAGCATCTCTCTTAGTATTGAATGACTCTCTACCATAAGACATAGAAAATATTAAGATATTTTGTATTACGTTATACAATTACCAGAAAATGATTTTTATTGTTAAAAAATATAGCCAATAACAAATTTAACAATTATCTGCTCAGATTGCCCATAGCAATCCTATTTCATGGAGGAGAATTGAGAGCTAAAAACGCCACTTTTTTAGAGAAAGCAGGGTTCTTAGCTCTCACGAATTATCTAGTAGGATTACTCTAGTTATTTTGTAATAAATTTACAGCTATTGTAACCATAATAATTAACAATGATGATTATAAATAAAGCCTGATTGGACATAATTCTAAGTTAGATATAGCCTGTATCAATCATGACTGCTCACCAAAATGAGAACAGTAAAAAATATTTTTGATTATTTTCGTCAAAGAATGGTATAATTAACTGGCTTTATAATTTTTTGTGCGCTAAGTATTGCAATTAATAGAAAATCACAAATTTAAAAAACAAAAAAAGAGATAGGTCTAACAAAAAAATAATCATATATATAATGTCCAAGATTGAGTAATCTTAGCAAAGAAGCTGCTTCTGCAAAACGGTTCATCTTTAGGGGTGGGATTAACTAGATATTTATTCAGCAGATCAAGATGCTGACTAGTGAAATTCACCCCTATTTTCAATAACTATTTGTAGGCATCTGCTAGTTTACCTGTGCTGTAGTGTCAATATCTTGTTGTTGAGATAGCAAAATTGGCTGGATCATGAAGTGATAGAACCGATTGTCTGTCTACAGCGATGGGCTAAACTCCGTCAAACATACCAAAAAAATCATCCCATGATTTGCAATTCACTCTCTTATAAGAGCAAATTAACCGTCCCACCAAGTAATGGGACTTAGTGCTGTATCTACCCGATGAGCTAGTCAGAACACTTCGTCTTCAGTATGACTTTGCCACAACTGATGGCAACACCGCGCATCTACCAAGAATAGTCCAATCAATAGTCCGAACGTCATACTGCAAGTACAAGAGAAACAATTACCAAAGTAGCCGCATTGTTTGCAACTATTTGCCGTGCTATGTCCATCGGCAAAACATATGTCGGTATAAACACAAATAAATCAAACAATTTTAGAACAATTAAATGTCCTGTTTGATTTTGTCTATCCTTAACGATTGGTTAACATCAGTTTAGCTGACCAAATTTTCTTTAAAAGTCTTGTAAAAAAGACTGAAGATTTCATCATCAGGGAATGCTATGTATCAACAAAATACCAATTACAATTCACAGAATGTCAAAAAAATCAATAACGAACAAATAGAACAAATTATCAAGGCAATTATCGCCGGAAAGTATTCTTGGGCTTGCGTTTTGCTGCTCCGTTTCTCCGGCTATAATCCTATGGAATACATTCCATACCGCACTTATATTCGCTTACTCAAAAATAACTGCCTAGCCAAACCAAACAATATTAATCAATCAGATACGTCAGAAGTTTTTCATGTGCAATCAAGCTGGATGCAAAATAAAAATATAGGACTGACAAACTAAGTTTATCTGTTAGCAGCGAGTGCAGATATTGATGAGTGATGAGTACTGAATCCAGCACTCATACACTCCTTCTTAGTCACCCCATTTCCTATAGCCACTTTATGATGTACCCAGTTAGTTCCATTAATATCACCCGTCTGCAACCCATTCTCAGAGAGATTGTGTGGCAGAAAAAACAAGAAGTAACCCAACTACATCAACAGATGTCGTTAGCTTCGCTGCAACGTCAGTTAACAGCTGCGCCAACAGTACGAGACTTCTTAATAGCTTTGCAGCAAAACCCCCATAAACCCAGCCTGATTGCAGAAATTCAAAAAGCATCACCCAGTCACGGAATGATCCGTACAGACTTTGATCCGATCGCGATCGCTCAAGCCTATGAACAAGGTGGAGCAACGTGCATTTCCGTCATCACCGACAGGTCTTTTTTTCAAGGCAGTTTTGATATTTTACGTATTCTTCGCAAAAGAATCACATTACCTTTACTATGCAAAGAATTTATTATTGATCCCTGCCAAATTTATTTAGCACGAGCCGCAGGTGCAGATGCTGTACTCCTAATGTCCTCTATCCTCACCGATAGAGAACTGCAAGACTTTTTACGCATCATTCACTATTTGGGGATGAATGCTCTAGTAGAAGTACATACCTTAGAAGAACTCGATCGGGTACTAATGCTGGACGACATTCGCCTCATCAACATTAACAACCAAAGCCTTGCAGACTTTAGCATTGATCTCAGCACTACTCAAACTCTCTTAGCAGCCAGGCGATCGCAACTGCAAAGTTTGGGTGTGACAGTAGTCGTTGAATCTGGATTGTATGCACGCACCGATTTATCTTTAGTGGCTCAAGCCGGTGCTAATGCAGTTTTAGTAGGAGAATCTTTAATTAAAGAGACAGATATCAAACAGGCTGTACATCGGTTACTCAAAGGGGATAATTAGTTTTCAACTCTAACCTCAGTCGGTAAACAGGGAGGGGAAATAAAAATTTTTTTGTTTATCTTCAGGAATTACCTCAAGAAAAATTGTAGTAACCATTACTTATCTCAGCGAAACCCTTACCCCTGCTAAACCCAGGGGTTTTTATTTAGATTTTCCAGAAGCATTTTTAATAATTTGCAAAGCAGATTTTACGGGCGTTTAAAGCCCATTCAACTGTGTCACTGAAATGAGCAATCACTGTAAGTTAGCAGTGATACAATAGCTTTATGCAGTTTGAGTGGAATGAAAGCAAGGCAGAGCGCAATCTATCAAAGCATGGAATCTCATTTGAGGAAGCAAAAACTGTTTTTGATGATCCTCTCTACGTTGACTTCTATGATCCAGACCACTCTGATGAGGAGGCGCGATACCTCATTGTTGGGGAGTCAAATCGAGGGCGATTGTTAATTGTGTCATATACCGAAAGAGGAAATTCAATTCGTCTCATCAGCGCAAGAGAAGTCACACGAACCGAGAGGGAAGCCTATGAAGAGGGATAAGTCAGAAATGGAAGATGATCTACGGACAGAGTATGACTTGAAGAGCCTGCGAGTCAGAAGATTAGGCTCTGGAAGGAAAAGTTTTGGCGCAGTAACTGTACGGTTAGAACCTGATGTCGCAGAGATTTTTCCTAGTGCCGATGCGGTTAATGAGGCGTTACGATTCTTGATCAGAGTGATGCGAAATAACCAGGCTTTTGCTCCAACAGCACAGGCTAACAATTCAAATGCAGAGGACGATTGAAAGTTACTGGTGCTGAGTTTGAGGTTACTAGCAGATAAAAAACTTCATCTAAAATTAGCTTGACCGTGTACTCAGGTATAAGGTCTATCCTTTTGTGGTTTTTGAATTGTCGTTGTGAGAGACAATCACTCTAATACGAAACGTCCTACCTCTTCATGCTCTTATCTTGCCCAAGATATTGTTCATTAAACGTAATATAAAAAATAGAGAAACTTTGTACAAATCTATGTAGTCTTAAATATAGTCAATACCAGTATATTTAACATCAATACTCAAGGTAAAAAGCGATGAAGTGGCGGAATTGGTCATTACATCAAAGATTAATTGTTACTACCTTCTTAACCTTAACTTGGATAACCCCAACGTTAGCCCAAACAGATAAACCCCTCATCCGTGCGGAAGTCTATAAACTCATTCCCAGTGTTCAACTACTACTACATAATCAAACTCAACGACCTGCACAACGCAATGATGTCATAGTTCCCAGAGATGCAGTTAAAACCGGAGTTAGTTCCGAAGCGCAACTATTTTTCAACGATAAATCCCTGATTCGGGTCGATCAAAAAACTACCTTTCGTTTTGACCCAGGGTATCGTCGCTTTAACTTGCCAAATCTGATTGCCTTGGGTGAAATTATACCTAACGTAGAGAATGGCAGAGCTTTAATTTTAACTCCACCGGGAAGTGTCGTTACAGTCGTAGAAACACCAGGAAGTCAGATTAGAATTCTAGCAGCAGATTGTGCGATCGCCGACAATCACCAGACCCCAATAAATACTCAAAATAATCCTATATGTAAACCAGCCCCAAAAGCTACCGCAGTCCTGGTAGCGCATCACCAAGAAAGCAACACCACTCAAGTTTTTGCCCTCACTGATGGAGACATTAACATCTCCGACTCCCAAGATAAAAAAACCGTCGCTCTAAAAGGCGGTCAAACAGTAGCCATCAGAAATGGCATAGTTGGGAATCCCCAAGAATTTGACTTACCAGCTTTTTATAAAACCATTTCCCTCGCTTCTGGTTTAGGGCCAGGACAAGAGAAATTATTAGCTCAAGAATCGACCCCAGTCCAAGAAACACTCAAGGCTATACGGATAGAAACCTTAGCCGCACTCAAAAATCAAGCTCAAAGATTTAGAGGATTTACCAGAACATTTCTCTCTGATGCCCTTAATGGTACAGAAGGAGATTTGAATCCTCGTCCTGGTGTTTCAGTAAGAATTATTAACCCGGAAGTTGTTACCGGGACATACTATAAAACATCCGAAAATACTGCTGTTTTTTATCCCGATAATAATTCCAATGCTCCTAAAAATATCACAGTAGATTTTGACCAGAAAACTATCACCATTGATGGGAATACAGGAGTCTCTAGTAATGCTGGATTAAGTGGCAATAATGCTAGGGGTTCAGTCATCAATGCTAATGGTCAAATCACCCAACTAGAAGTGATTGGAGTCAACGGTGAAAAACCACAAGATAACGTTGGCTATCGAGGAACTTTAACAACTGGGATAAGACGCGGACGCTAGCACCGCTACGCGGAAGTCAAAAGTCAAAAATCAAAAGTCAAAATCAAGACAACATAAGGGTTTTGTTGATTTAAATTTGTTTATCAGGTGTGAGGATTGATGTTTAATAAAAGTGTTTTATTGCTCCTATCTGGAGCATTAGTATTGGGTGTAGATACATTTGTTTTGGCAGAAAATCAGCCAACTTTAGATAACCAACCAGTAATTATCCCAGAAATTACGCAAGCAGATAATTGCACAGAAAGCCAATGTAATGAAAGGAACGAAGTTCGGTTTGTACCTTTAGTTCCCCCTGCCCCCCTCCTCCTGCCCCCTGCCTCTTATCAACTAGCCCAAAATGAAGAACGGGTGACATCTGTATCACAATTATCTGATGTGCAACCTAGTGATTGGGCTTTTGTCGCCTTACAATCATTAGTAGAAAGGTATGGTGTCATAGCAGGTTATCCCAACGGCACATTTAAAGGCGATCGCGCCATGACTCGCTACGAATTTGCTGCCGGATTAAATGCAGTATTAGATAAAATTGATCAGTTAATTACGGCTGGATTAGCAGACACAGTTGAAAAAGTAGATTTAGTAACACTGCAAAAATTAAGAGAAGAATTTACTCCCGAATTAGCCACTTTAAGAGGCAGAATAGATGCTTTAGAAGCACGCACCGCCAATATTGAATCTCAACAATTTTCCACCACCGTAGTATTAGGTGGACAAACCATATTTGGATTAGCCGGGGGTTTTGGTGGTAATCGTCCAGGCGACGGAGAAGCTAACCCAATTTTTACTTACCTCACCCAAATACAATTAGCGTCTTCCTTCACAGGTAAAGACAGATTTCGATTAGCCTTAGTCAGTGGGAATGCGGCAAATGATAGCTTTGGCAATCCCACAGCATTCAACACCAACATGGCGAGATTAGCTTGGCAGGCAGATTATGACAATCAAGTCAGACTAGACTCTTTAGAATATCGCGTTGCCGGATTAGGCGATCGCGTCGTCTTCACTTTCAAACCCGTAGGCTTTAGTTTAAGTAGCGTTCTCAGCGTCAACTCACCCTACGCCGATGCAGGACAAGGCGCGATTTCTCTGTTTGGTGGTTCAACTTCCATCTTGAAAATTGGCAGTTTAGATGCAGGTTTAGGCTTTGATTGGTTAATGTCTGACCAAATGCGGTTACAACTCGCCTACGGGACAAGAAATAGCAACGACACCAGTCAGGGTTTATTTGGTGCAGACCACAGTGCCTTGGGAATGCAGTTATTATACAAGCCTACCCCCTCCTTAATTACAGGTTTAGCTTATGTTAATGCTTACTCTAGGAACGCACAATTAGATACAGGCACAGGTAGCAACAACGCCGACACCTCTGGTGGTATTAATGAGCCATCACAAATTCACGGTATAAACGCCAGCCTGAAATGGCAACTCACCGATCAGTTAGTGTTTGGTGCTTGGGGTGGTATCGTCGTCACAGATTCCCTCAAATCAGATGCAGTCATTCTCAGCAGCACCTACACCGCCTCTTTAGGTGTGTATGATCCCTTTGGCAGAAAAGGAGACTTATTAGGGTTCGTCTACGGACAACCACTAAAATTAAATAACGGCCTTGCAGTTGCAGATATAGATACTGGTAACTCAACTCACTACGAAGTTTTTTACCGTTATTTAGTTAATGATAATATCTCCATCACTCCCGGCTTTTTTATCGTCACCGACCCCGACCATTTTTCTAGAAACAACGATATTTTTGTGGGTACTATTCGTACTACCTTTAGTTTTTAATCATAGTGCGATCGCATAATCCTGTTGTCAAATCTGCGATCGCTACTTTTCAACCTGCTGGCGACCCCTAAAAATACTCACTACTCAGCACTAACTATTGCCATGTAAAAGGGATTTCTGCTGGATTTTGGCAGATTACAGGCAGCCAACTTGCACAAGGAAACTCATCCTCCAAACCTTGTAGTTTCAAACGTGCCTCACGTACTGATTGATATAAAGGTTTACCACTGGAAAATTCTGCGAGAAAATTCTTCAAAAACTCCTGTGCTACTTTGTCAGGTACTGGTTCACGCATGACAATCATTTGGGGAATATGTAAATCCGCTAAATTAGTTGCTAATCCCAAACCATCGCAGGAGTTAAAAATTGCTAAGTGTAAACCTCGTTCAATAGCTTTCGTCAAAGCATTTTTTAACTCAGCAATAGTTAAACTATCAGAGTCATTGATGTGAAAATGACCAATTTCTCGTTCAGATTGAGTAAAGCTGTGACCAGCAAAAAATAAAATATCCCAAGGTTGCATCCAAAGTTCATCATTGAGCATCTGGCGTTGTGGTTCTACTAAAAACTTAATTTCTGCATGAGGTAATTGTTCAAGTAAAACTCTGTCTTGTTGAATATTAATACCAGTGCTATCTCCCAATATCGCTAATATTTTGAGATGGGATTTTAAGGATATGAACTTTTCTTTTTTCTCATAAATAGTTGAAGAAAGAGCCATTTCAGCATGAGGATAGCGTTCAAAAAAATTCCAAAGCTGCAAGGGCATCCGCCGTAATTGGCTATCTTCTGTTTGCAGAAGTATCCGAATAGATTCTGAAGGATCTAGTTTTTCTAGGAGTTGCTCTTTAATAGGGCGAAATAATTCCGAGTTTAACCATAAATTTACTTGTTTTGTGAAAGCATCTGCCAATTTATCGCATTCTTTAAATAATTCTCGCCGACTAATATTGGTAACTTGTGTTTCTGGAAACTTGATTCGCAAACTTCCTTGTAAGCTGTGGCAATATGCAGCTTGCCATTTATGGTATGCTAAAACTAATTCGGAAGCTGAAGGTAATTGTCCATGAGATTCAAAATATGGGCGATCGCCTTCTCTACTGATTTGTAGTGTAACTGGAAATCCTGTACTTAAATCCCCTTGGCCTAATTTTAAAATTACTAGCTTTCCCTGGGTGAATTTCTTGGCAGTGGGAGCTATCATTTGGATTAATTCTTTTAAATCCACTTGATGTTGGCGATAAAGACTAATTTGTTCATCTTTACTTTTTAATTCGGCTTGATATCTTGCTTCTATCTGCTGGAGAGCCAATTCATAATTGTGAGTAACTGAGGCGTGGATTTTAGCCTTATTTGTCGATTCTGGTATATCTACACGCACAATTACCACACCGTCACCCTGATTTTCAATACTTTTAATAGCTAAAGAAATACCTTCATTTTCTATTTTTACTTTTGATAAAGCCACAGATAAAGCTTCTAAATCTAAACCATTACGAAAAATTAAATCAACAGTATTTATAACTACTCGAAAGAGCTTAGTAAATTCTCCAGCAGCAAATTTTCCACTACTGGGACGACGTTCTTGTTGGTTATTTAAAAGATAAACGTATTGACAAATTACTCCATCAAGTTGAGTTGCACTGTTAATATTCCAGGCTTCTAAACAAGCTGCTGTTAAAGTTGCTTGGTGAAAATTCGTAGCTAATGCTTGAGTTTTCGTCAGATTTGCACCTTCTAAATTTGCAAACTCTAAAGTAGAGTTACTCATATCTACTTCGCTTAAATCAGCATAACTCAGGTCAGCATAATCTAGATTGATACCTTTAAGATTACAACCGATATAAGATTTATTAGTACCTCTTTTAGTAACAACTAAATCTTGAACTATCGGATTGACTAAAATAGTGTTATCTACTCTTGCTAAAGAAAGATAATTCGCTAAATGAAAATTAGTACGAATGAGTTTGGCGTTGCTAAAGTTAACATTTTTTAGCTTGGCAGAAGTAAAATCAGCACCAGTTAAGTCTGCTTGTTGAAAGCTTGTTCCGCCGATGCTAGAGACAGCAATAGCTAGTTGTCTTATCCAGACAAACTTTTCATCACCAGCACGGACTCGCCAACTGATATAACTCACAAATAATATTACAGCAACACTACCAACTGTAGCTGCGATCGCTGCTTCTTCAACTGCTTGCACTTTTAAGTTTGGCAGTCTGTTAGTCCCTGACAATACTTTAGCAACTTCAACACCAATTATTGTACCAGTTATACTGCCAATAATACTATTTATAAATATGAGAAATAGAGCCACAATAGCTATACTCATCCCTGCAATTTGTTCGGCTACTGTCACTAGAAATACCATAATTACTAACATGACATAAATAATTAACGTAGTGACAGTAACACTGACTATTCCAGATGGAATACCCACCATTTCACCAGTCATGATTCCCAGCACAAAACCACAGATTATAGCAACGCAAGAAACGGCAAAGAACGCAGTTGATAAACCTTTATAAATAGTAGTAATGGCAAAAACCAGAAAAATACTCAAAACTAGAATAGTAGCAAAATAATCATCGGGACTAATTGAATAAGGAAAAAGTAAATATCCAGTAAACACTGGTGCAAAGCCTGAAATTAATCCTAAGATTATAGTTATTATAAATGTTACTATCACTAACCCTAAAAGCCGCTTTATAGGTAATCCAGCTTTGGCATTTTGAAAATTCGCATTTTTCAGAAGAGCATTAGTAAAATTTGCCCCGCGAATATCAGAGTTCCTAAAGTCTGCGCCTGTAAGATTTTGACCCCTAAAGTTATAACCTTGAAGATTTTTACCAGAAAAGTTGGGAAACATTTGTGAGTGGGATCATGTTTAAAAAGAATACTAAATAGTAGAATGACAAAATATTTTTACGAAAACAATACGGCGATCGCCGTAGTGAATTGTAAAACAGTTAAGTTTTACTTATAAAAACTGTGGAAATTTTGTCAGACAATGATTGGCAGCAAATTCTCTTGTTTTTGCGCTCGGTTTATGCTTCTTGCAGTATTGATAAATTGCCTATACAAATACTCACAGCTTTACCAAAGTTAGTAGGTGCAGAAACATTCGCAATAACTAGTTTCACCATCCGGGGTACACCATTCTTACCCCGGATGTACACCTTCCCCCATCCTGAAGTCGGTATGGCGGCGGAATCATTCACATCTCAACGTCAAAATTTTTTGACTCATCCAGTTTCACAATATTATTTCCAAACACTGGATAGACAAGCACTGGCAATTTCTGATTTTTTAAGTGAGTCAGAATTTCAACGCAGAGAAGCTTTTTATGCTTTTTTTCAGTCCTTTGGCTTGGAAGATCAAATGGGGATTCACCTTGAGATTCCCTCTATAGCGAATGCTGATCAGTTTCATCAAGGACAAAATCACTCATTTTTATCAATCAACCGCGATCGCCGAAACTTCAATGAGCGCGATCGCTTGATTCTAAATTTAATTCGTCCACACTTAGAGCAAGCATACCAGAACATTGCTACATTGGCTCAAGTACAGGAGCAACTTATCGATACCAATCAGGCTATCGAGCAAGTAGGGTTAATTGCTTTATCTATTGACGGTAAAATAGAATTGATCACCCAAAAGGCTGCAAAATTACTAGATAAATATTGCCCACTATCGAAGCTGTCAACTGCACTACCTGATATCCTGCAACGATGGGTAAATCATCAACTATCTATACTAATACAATCAAACGAAATTTTTTCTCCTTTGCACCCTCTCTATTTGGAACATAATGGTAGTCGATTGACAGTGACACTGAATTATCATGCAGCACTCGAACGAGTTTACCTAATGTTGGCAGAGATTCAGCCTCATAGTTTTTCACTCCCATCTTTAGAAATGCTGGGGTTAACGAAGCGGGAAGCAGAAGTGCTATTTTGGATAGCGCGGGATTGCACGACAAATGAAATTGCAACACAGTTGGCAATCAGTCATCGTACAGTGAAGAAACATTTGGAGAATGTTTATCATAAATTTGGCGTTCAGACTCGCCTTGGTGCAGTCATGTACGCATTCCAGAAATTAGGCATTGTCAATTTTTAAATCACAAAATTTTCACTAAAATTAGTATTTCCTAAGCCAATTTGTACACTAAATTTTTCTCCTATTTCACCACTAAATTTTAGCTGAATACAAATATCTGCTCGTCTTGCTATGACTTCCCGCCATATGTTGCCAGAATCATCTTGCAATCTTAGTTTTAAATCTGGTGGTAAATAATTATTATTTCCAGTGGGGTAAACTTGTAACAGCACGCTAACATCACCATCAATTTTCTGTAAAGAACCCACAGCCAAAGCTACAGTTTCTCCTGCAATTTCCATACCTAAATCAATCAATTTCATTCTCTTGACACCAGCAGCAGGGTTTTCTGGATCAATTTTTCGCAAACTTTCTACCGCTATCCACAGCAGTTCATCATCAGAAGTGCTTCGCAACAGATTTACCAAAGCTTGAATTGCTTCAGAATTACCGACAGCAATTTCTCCCAATCTTTTTGCAGCACATTGACGTTGTAATTCATCAGTTGTAGATGATAATTCTTCAATAGTTGCGGCAATTTCATCAGGGGTGGATGGAACATTGGGAGATGTAAAACTACGTGTGGCGATGGGCTGCGCCCCACCGTAGGTGTTCACTAAATTTGGTAATGTAGACACAGCTTGCCATTCTGCATCAAAAATGCTTTGTGTCCAACGACTGAGAATAGTATAAGTATGATTCCAGGAAGTAGATAGTAAATCAGTAAATATATTGTGGCTAAACTCAAATTCTGCTAATTCTTGTTCTAGTTGTAATTGCTCATTCAAAATTTGACTGGCAAAATTTACACTTTTAATGTATGTATGATAAGCTGCTACTGGTATTGTTAAAACATCACTCCAAGCTTCTTCTCGTTCGTGAAACAGGGATATTTTAGGTGCTTTTAAAGCTTGATTTATGCCTAAATTTAATCCTAATTTTTCAATAGTATTAGTTTCTGGTGGTTGATTGACTAACCCATGAAAATAGTCTCCTATGGTGAGTAAGATGTCATAGATATCACGAGATAACCTCTTACCTACTGACTGCAATAAATTATTAATAAGCATCGGTTGTACGTGCCAGGTTTCAGCCAATAAATCTTGTGTTAAACCAGAAATATCTGCGGGAATAAGTAAATCAACATCGGAAATAAAATTGGTTTCCCCAGATAATACCATTACAGAAACAATCTCTGCGTCTGGTTCAGTCACAATCATCACATAGCGGGATGGAGTTTTTGTTTGTAAAAAGCTTTGAGCCTCGGCTGAGTAGAGCTTATGTTGATTATTCAGATGAAAATCGCCATAATATCGTATCTGACGACTTAATTCCCAAATTTCCCCAGGTTGCGGTAATATTAAAGGTTTTCGCATATTAGCAGATTTGGATTTTTCACATTCTCTAGACATAGCTTGGCATTGCCCAATTATAAAAAGATAGTTAATTGTGTTAACAAGTGAGCGAATTACTCTATGCCAACAAATAATAAATTTATTAAATAGTTAACAAAAGCCTTACCATGTAGTTTTGGAACGTCTACGAGTATGTTTGAGTTGAGTATTTTGTTGTGTATGCTTAACAGCTTCGGCTTCTAGTAGTCCTAATTCCATAGCGACACGCCCGACTAATTCCTTCCAACGCTTAGAAACTTCCCCTTGACTAATCCCCAATGCAGACGCTTGTTGGGTTTGGTTTTTACCTGCAACCATAAGCTGCCATAATTGCAGATAACCGCGATCGCTATAACGCGAATCTAGATCAATAATGGCTTGTTTTGCCCTGCTCATTAAATCTGCACGGGTGTAAGCATCCCACAAATTAGACTCATCAGGAATTGTTTCTATCAAAGATAAATCTGTGCCAACAATAGTTGCATCTAGGCTTTGGTGATTACGCAAACGTTCTTTTTTGACACAGTTCAAAATCTCATACCGTGCTACAACTGTAGCCCAACGCTGAAATTCAGCCATCCCTCCCTGGTGAAATTTACCTGCGTTGACAGCTTCGTAGACTTTCATCATGGCGGTTTGGGTGGCATCTTCCCAAGATACAAAACTGCCTTGGGTATATTTTCGGGCAATCTTGGTGATTAATTCTTGATGTTGTGGATCGATTGATAGATACATAACTGGCTCTACCACTGGTTTTGACTGCATAAGTATATTATCTCCACGTATATAAGCAGATAAAAAGAGGGTAGTAATATTCCTCTGGAGTTGCTGTGTGAAATGACAAGTCAGCACTTGCGCGATGGGCGGAGGCGTTGGCGCAGCCTCTCGTAGAGATGGCGTTCCGCCCACCGTAGACGATCGCAATATTACATCAGACGACTGATTTCTGATTTGTCTGTTCCAGATTTACCTAGTATTTTTACGGTTAGAAACACAGGTAGTTTGGCTACGCACTGAATATATAGGTATGGGTACTGGGTTTTATGCACCTACTCAGGGACTGAATTTGGACTAAAAAGCTTTGTGAACAAGGCTTTGATGGCTATTTTTTATATCCTATAAAAGTTTTTTAGCAAATTTTGGAATATTTTGTTTTCCTCATTTGTTAATGAAAGTGAGGAGAAAAAAACTACTTCTCATGATTTCAAAAGTTCCTAAGATTGCAAGCCTTATTATTCTAAATACGGAGATTTTTCTTATGAATATGTTGAAAAAAGCAACCATTGGATTTGCTTTAACCACAATGGTAGTAAGTGCTGTTGTTAGTAATTTGAGTTCTGTTTTTGCCCAGACAAGTTTAGTTCCTCTGAAACTATATTGGAGTCCTCAACGTGGGGACAACTTCACCACTGCAACCACAAAAGGTGAACAAGATGCTCTAGCTGCTGGCTATACTTTTGCAAGGATCGAAGCCTGTGCTTTACCTAAACCTGAAGCAGGTACAGTACCTTTAAAACTATATTGGAGTTCTCAACGTGGGGACAACTTCACCACTGCAACCACAAAAGGTGAACAAGATGCTCTAGCGGCCGGCTATACTTTCGCACGCGTCGAAGGATATGCTTTCACAAAGCAAGTAGCAGGTACAGTACCTTTAAAATTATATTGGAGTCCTCAACGTGGAGACAACTTCACTACTGCAACTACAAAAGGTGAACAAGATGCTCTGGCGGCCGGCTATACTTTTGCACGTGTCGAAGGATACGTCTACCCTACCAGCCGATGTGACGGTTCAGCAACTGCTCAGGCAAAGACAAATGTTGTGGTTCGGATGACTACGGGATCTGACGATCTACGAGGTGATGGTAACCATGCTTTCATTAGCCTCAACTTGACAAATGGAAGCAGCACTCCTGAAGTAAATCTTGGTGGTGGCTTTAATCAAAACAGTGTTGTGGAGCGAAGAGTTACTTTTACTTCCAGCGAACCCATTTCGTTAAATCAAATCAGGAGTGTTACCATTCGTCACGATGGTCGGCCTCGTTCTCGTCATCCTTTTGATAACTATGATGAATGGGACTTGCAAAGGATTTCCGTATCCTTTGCAGACGGTAGAAATATTTATAACTCCGTCAATGACCGAGCTAGAAGTCGTTTTGTGCAACGATTTAATGGACAGACTCGCCAGATAGTGTTGCCCAGGCAATGATTTCTAACCTTTCTGGAAAGTAGCGATCGCTTTGATGTTAGATTTCAAGCGATCGCATTTTTGAAATTTAGCAGAGGTAGTAAAGTGTTGATAAATTCTAATTTAAAAGCAGCTATTACAGTAGCTATTCTGAGTTCTTCAGTTTTGTCGTCTAGCAGTAGTTTGGCTCAAACATCACCAGAAACTGCCACTGCATTAACAAACCCCTCAGTTTCTCGTAGTTGGTCAGCTGCTGGGTCACTAAACTTCTACTATTCATTTACATCTGCTCCAGGGCAACTTCAGGTAACTCTAGATACGATAGGTGATAGTCCAGGTTGTGGAGTTGTGAGGATAACAATATTGGACAGAGAAAGGAGAAATTTTAGAAACGATAGAATAATGTATGGAAATTTATTTAAATTAGCCTGTATAAGCAGAGGAACAACCAGAATAGCGAATATCAGAATCCCTGAACGCCGTCCTTTGTTGATGAGGGTAAATGTCGATGTTTCTAATAATAGTACACCTTACTCTGGAAATTACACAGTTACCTTGGGAGGCACTTTTGAAGGACAGTCGGCACTACAACAAATAGATCCAAGGTTATTAAGAACGAATCCACGATATCCACTGCCTACACCTTCAGTAATACCGCGATGATACTGCGTTTATTCAGCAAGAATAAAGGAAAATTTGCGGTTTGCATTCTCCAAGAAAATGTGAAGAAAATTTTCTTCACATTTAAAATTTAATTTTATAAACAAACAAATACAATATTTTCTATTTGATAACAGACAATATTTGAACTATGAAACAGAAATTAATAGCAATAATTACAGCATTAATGACTACAACAGTGGTAATTACCACCGAGTTGATCACCTTGCCCAAAAGTCTTAGTCAACAGGTGCAAAATTCTCAAGAGCCATTTCAGGAATCACAAAAAGAATTTGTGGATGAGGTTTGGCAAATTGTGTATCGGCAATATCTGGATGGTAATTTTAATGGGCATGATTGGCAAGCTGTACGTCAACAATATGTAAATCGCGCTTACAAATCTTTGCCAGAGGTACATACAGCAATTCGCCAGATGCTCCAGAAATTAAACGACCCTTTAACACAATTTATATCCCCTGAAGAATTTAAGAATCTTCAGCGTGATCCAGCAGGAGTTGGAGTAGGCTTAGATGTCAATCAGGACGAAAAAACAAAATCGCTTAAGATTATCAGTGTCTTAGAAGAAACTCCAGCTTACAATGCGGGAATTTTAGCTGGTGATATACTCATCAAAATTGATGGTCAAAATATACACGGAATGAATCCTCCGGCGGCGAGAAACCTTTTGCGAGGAGCATCTGGTAAACCTGTAGTTTTAACTGTGCTGCGGGGTAAAAAACAGTTGGAGTTTAAGATAACTAGAGAAGCAGAGCAAGTCAATCCAGTCCGCTATCAAGTCGATACTATTTCTGACAAAAAGATTGGCTACATTCGGCTGACTCAGTTCAGCGCGAACGCTGGCAAAGAAATACAGCAAGCTATTAAAGATTTAGAAAAACAACGGGTTAATGGCTACATATTAGATTTACGCAGCAATTCTGGTGGATTGCTATTCTCTACTGTAGAAATTGCGCGGATGTGGATCAACAAGGGTAAAATCGTTTCAATAATTCAGCGTCATGAAATAGAGCGTGAACAAGCAAATGGACGTGCTTTAACAAATAAACCATTGGTAGTTATTGTTAATCAAGGGACGGCTAGTGGTGCAGAGATTCTGGTTGGAGCATTAAAAGATCACAACAGAGGTGTTGTAGTCGGTTCTAAAACCCTTGGTCTAAATACAATTCAATCAATACGACCACTTGCGAATGGTTCAGGTTTAGCGGTAACTGTAGCAAAATGGCTTACCCCTAAAGGACGAGATATTAGTAAAACAGGAATATTGCCAGATGTGGTTGTGAACGTGACACCAGATCAACAATTAGCAATGGTGCAAAAACGTTCATTTGGAACAATGGCAGATCCTTTGTACTCGAAGTCACAAGAAAAACTCAACCAGTTAATCAACAATAACTCTCAGTGAATTTGCAATCGAAATACATGAATTATGAGTTACAGCTAGAGACTAACAACAATGCCATTTTATCTAGTTTTTGGCATGGTTATCAGATACAAAAGACTGGTGATCCTACATATTGGCAATTACGCCCTTTATTTCAGTTATATTATTTATTGAGTTGGGTAAGTAATAAGTCATTAGAACAGCAGCAGATTATTAAAGAATTAAAACAACAAATTCTATTACGTTGCCAAGTATAAACATCCTTTTTATCCCAATTGAAAACTAATGAGTTGAGAACACAAAATCACAACTATAAAAACACAATTTATCTGTGCAACAGCATCAATTACTCAGCTAATGTTTAAATTTAGACATATTAGCTATTCTCGGCAAATTGAAAGTTTTGCAATAAATCATAATATTAAGGTGAGCAAGTAATGAGTATTCACTTTATTGGTACATGGACTGAGCAGCAATATAACCACTTTCAGAAACTTTGTATGCCGACATTTTTAAAATGGCTATTTAAATGGTTTCCCTGGTTTGGGCTTGGTTATATCCTAGTAAAATTATTATTTTATCCTGGTTATTTAGCAAGTTCTTCGCTAGTTTTCAATGTCTTGATTATTTTGTATTTTTTGGTATTTCTCCCCAAGCTGAGAGAACGTCAAATTAAACGAGCATGGCAAAGCAACAAGCTGATACAAGGAGAAATATCTGGGTTAGTAGATCAAGCAGGTGTTATTTGGCGTAATGCTTACGGCGAAATGAGATATCCTTGGGATCTCCTACTGAAGTATAAGCAGGAAACAGATATTGTTCTGCTATATATAGGCATCAACCAAGCACTTATACTGCCACGTAATTTTTTTCAATCGGAAGAAGATTGGCAAGAATTCAGACAATTAGTTGTAGAAAAATTACGAAACAAATAACATAATTATAATTGCATATTTTGTCTTAATTAAACCTAGATATAAATAATCCAGGACTTACGTAAGTGTCACAATTAGTGGTTGGTGCGTGACGCTATAAGTTTCATGACTACGTTCAAATATTCTGGCTGCGTCACGCAACGGCAATAAAGCGGGAGGAAAATCCACACCGCTTTTTGCCTCCCCTACAGAAAAAATATGCCAGTTGTGTAAGTCCTATAATTATCCTAAAAATTGCTAGCAAAGCGAATAAAATAAACTTTAAATAAAATGTGTAAAAATAAATCAACTAGACAACATAATAGCAAATTCAAAATTGCTTATGGTATCGCCGGAACTGTAATATTTTCTCTAGCTCAATTTGTTTTACCTGTGGCTGCACAAATAACTAATTCAAATGAGATGGACAAAACACAAACAGAAATCTCTGCTAGTAAATGTCAATTTACGGGACATTTTAGCTCTATTAACTCTATAGAGATTAGCCCAGATGGGAAAACATTTATCAGTGCTAGTGGCGACAATAATATCAAAGTTTGGGATATTTTCACAGGTAAGCTAATCCGCACATTTAAAGATGCAGGATATAGGGTTGTAATGAGTCACAATGGACAAACCCTGATCAGTGCTAGTCAAGATGAAAATATCAAATTGTGGGATGTCTCAACTGGGAAATTAATTCGTACATTAGAAGGACATTCCGACTTAATTCAGTCCCTATATATCAGTAAAGATGGCAAAATTTTGATTAGCGGTAGTTGGGATAAAACAATTAAATTATGGGATATCTCTACAGGAAAATTAATCCGTAGATTCAGAGGTCATTCTGAATGGGTTAATTCTGCAATTATTACTCCAGATGGTGCTACTGCCATTAGCGGTAGCTCTGACAAAACTATTAAATTATGGGATATTAAAACTGCTAAAGAAATTCGCACACTCAAGGGACATTCCGATGGAGTTTCTCCTCTAGCCATTAGTGCGGATGGGAAAATGCTTTTTAGTGGTAGTTATGACAGCACTATTAAAGTGTGGGATATGGAAACCGGAAAGGAAATTCGTACACTTCCAGGACATTCCGGAATGATCGAATCATTAGCTATTAGTTCAGATGGAACTACTTTAGTTAGTAGTGCTTGGGATAACAGCATCAAACTGTGGGATATTAAAACGGGAAAGTTACTCCGTACATTGGGCAACCCTATCAAAGAATTAGAATTATCAGATTCATCACCTAAAAATCCTCCGAGTGGCACATTTTTCATTGTTTATAAGGGTTCACCTACTAAAGTAGCTATTAGCCCAGATGGAAATACTATAGTTACTGCTAATAGTAACATTCAACTGTGGGATATTGAAACGGGACAGCAAACTCACACCATCGAAGGAAATTCAGATTGGTTTCAATATGTTGCTATCAGCCCAGATAATAAAAGTCTGGTTAGTCTCAACTCTGATAACACCATCAATTTATGGGATTTTCTTACTAATAAGAAAATTTGGAGTATCAAAGAGAGTTGGGTTCGTTCCGTTGCTATTAGCCCGGATGGGAATACCCTAGTTACTGGTAGTTGGGGTGATAAAACAATTAAATTGTGGAATCTCCAAACGGGAAAGTTAACTCGTGCATTTGAGGATACTGGGGTTAACAATGTAGTAATTAGCTCGGATGGTACTATCCTCATTAGCTCTCATAACGAGATAATTAAATTACGAGACATTCTTACAGGTAAAGTGCTTCAGACATTGCAAGGTCATTCCTTCCAGGTGAATGCGATCGCTATCAGCAAAAATAACGGTACTCTGGTTAGTAGTAGTGTTGGTGACGAAATCATACTCTGGGATCTTCGCACTGGTAAGTTAATCCGCACTTTGAAGGAGAACACAGTAGAAACTGGTAATCCTGAAAGTGCAATTTCAGTCACTTCCATTACAATCAGTCCCGATACTAAAACTGTTGTTAGTGGTTATGTAGATGGGACAATAATATTCCAAGATTCTCGCACAGGAGAAAATATTCGCACACTCAAGGCGCATTCCGGTGGAGTTTCTGCTGTAGCTATTAGTCTAGATGGTAATACTCTCGTTAGTGGTAGCTCTGACAATAATATTAAACAGTGGAATATTCGCACTGGGGAACTAATTCGTACTTTGGAAGAGCATCAATATAACATTTCTTCGCTTACTATCAGTGACGATAGTAAAACTTTAGTCAGCAGTAGCTACGATAATACCATGAAAATATGGAACATGACTAATGGCCAATTATTAAGTACATTTTGTAACTCAAAGTGAGCTTACATACTTCATATTATTTTCATGAGTCTTATATTCTGGTATTGATCTGAGACACGCGGCTCAATATGTTCTAATACCAACCGTCGTCTTAATCCTCCAGTTAACTGATGCCAAAGAATAAAATTATAGACACAGAAAACTAAAATAAAATGGCGCAGTAAACTCCCTTTTATCGCGAACTTGATATTCTTTAAGTCCTAACCATCCTTTAGCTTAAGAGTAAAAAACTTCTACCCAATTCCTTTGAGAATATGTATGATGTACGCGTTCACGCAGTGTTCCGTAGGAAACGCGGAGCGTGTCGTAGACAGAGGCTGCGCTAACGGAACGCTACGCGATCAGCTAAACCTGCATATGCAGGTTTAGTTAAGATTAACTAATTCTTTCCACTTCATCCACAGCTTTAGGAACACCAGCCGTTAACACCTCATGTCCTGTAGGTGTAACTAACACATCATCCTCAATGCGAATCCCAATACCCACCCAACGCCGATCAGTTTCTGGTTGGTCTTCTGCAAGTTTCGTATCTGGGACAATATAAAGTCCAGGTTCAACCGTCAACACTTGGCCGGGTTGCAAAATCTGCGGTTTATCTTCACCATGTTGGTACACACCCACATCATGGACATCCAAACCTAACCAATGGCTAGTGCGGTGCATATAGTATGGCTTGTATTTCTCTTCCTCAATCAGTTTATCAACCTCGCCTTTGAGAATACCCAGTTCCACCAACCCTTCAGTCAAAACACGCACGGCGGTATCATGAACTAAGTTGAAAGCATTACCTGGTTTTACTTGAGCGATCGCTTGTTTTTGCGCTTCTAAGACCAGTTCATACAATATCTTCTGCTCTGATGTAAACTTACCACCTACCGGAAACGTCCGCGTAATATCCGAATTGTAATAACCATAGGCACAACCAGCATCAATCAGTAGCAAATCTTGCTCCTGCATCTGGCAATTATTTTCAATGTAGTGTAGTACGCAAGCATTCACACCAGAAGCCACAATAGAAGGATAAGCCGGCCCCATTCCTCCCCGCAAGCGAAAGATGCGTTCCATCTCCGCTTGGATTTCATACTCATAACGTCCGGGTTTAGCAATAGCGATCGCGTGATTGTGCGCTTCAACTGCAATTGCGGCTGCTTGACGCATCATTTCTAATTCAGCTTCGCTTTTGACTAACCTCATGCCGTGCAGGACTGTGCTAGTATCCTCGATGGCGATTGGCCCTGTACCCCGCTTGGGATAACTCCGCAGTAAACTTTGGTAATGTCCCAGGATTTTATCGTTAAAACTGCGATCGCGTCCTAAATGATAATAAATGCGATCGGCCTTTTCTAAATACTGGGTTAACTTCTCATCTAGTTCCGTGATGGGATAAGCCTCATCAGCACCATACATTTCTTTCGCTGCGTCTACCCCACAGCGATAACCAGTCCAAACTTCCTTTTCTCTTTCCTTGGGTTGGACAAACAACACAAAGCGATGTTCTTGATGATGGGGTGCTAACACAGCTACCGCTTCCGGTTCGTTAAAGCCAGTCAGGTAGAAAAAATCACTGTCTTGACGATAGTTATATTCGACATCGTTGTGCATTACCGCCATTGGCGCACTGCGAAAAATAGCTGTACCACTACCAATTTTTGCCATTAACTGCTCACGACGCTGCCGATATTCTAATTGCATAGCTAAATCTATTGCTGAATTTATAGTATAGTTTTACACTTTTAGCAACTATAGGTTATGGTTGCTACTAAGTCATTCTAGCCAATCTTGATTTCACCTACATCACCGAAATTCTCCCACCACAATTAAAAGTAGTAGGGGTATACATTTACTAATTAGGTTTACAGAACCCCAGCTTCTTGAAAAAATGGGGTTTTAAAGTATCAATATTTTTATTTTTTCGCTGTATTCATACTATACAAACTAGATAATATTTTTACTCAATTCGTACATTCATGCTTGTCTGTTAACGTAAAACATTTAATTTTAGAAAACATAGTAGTAAAGCCATATTTGAAAATACCATAACAATTCAATCAAATATTATTTAACTAGATCAATAACTTCGCCATTTTTTTGTAGGTTGGGTTACTCTCCGAGTTCGCAGAGCGTTCCGCAGGAAAGGCTGCACCTACGAATCAATACTTTTTTCAATTTGGCGAAGGTATTGTAGATAGGCATAAATAATTGCGATCGTCCCGAAGGTAACACAATGAAATCTTACGAACAGAACTTCGGAGAATGGTCTGCGTGCTGGGTTTCTTGTACCTTCCTCAACTAAAAAACATCATATTCAGCTTTGTTTATTTATCTGTTAATAACCAACAAAATATCTGCAATTGTTTTTGAATGATGACATAAGACAGCATTTTTAATCATCAAAATCAGAAAAATAAAAGTTGAAACAGAACAAAAGTTATCGAACTATCAAGATGTGTGTAAAGGATGATTTTTATTAAAAATAAATGTTCATTAAATAAAATACTTTTCGTGAAAAATGTTATTTAGAGACAGAATCTACTTCCACCAAAGAGTTAAAACTTTGATAGCAACCAGTCATAAAAATAAACTATGCCTAGCGCACAAAACTTCAACAACAAAGTGGCTACTGCGTTTGATATATCTTTGGAAAAATCACAGAGCTTGGTAAGTCCTTCTCAATCTCTGTCGGATTTTAATATCACATTACCAATCAATAATAGCTCCTCTTCTGAACCATCACTATCAGATTTACTTCCCCAATCTCCCTTTACTACTGTTAACCCAAACCCTAATCCTTACCTAACTAGTGCCGCCATCACTCCTGACTTCAATGGTGATGGTAAAGCAGATAAAGTTTGGGTGAACACTCAAACAGGTGAAATTGTCGTCCGTCTAATGGATGGTGCAACAACTGTACAAGAAGCTTCTCTAGGTCAATATGACCTAACCACCTGGAGTTATAAAATTGCTGATTTCAACAGTGATGGTAAGACAGACTTCTTGTTGCGTAATAACGCCACAGGTGAAAATGCTGTTGCACTGATGGATGGTACTAGAGTTGCTAACTTTGTTTATCTAGAGAAAGTTGATGCAGGCTGGGAAGCTAAAATTGGTGATTTCAACGGCGATCGCAAAACAGACATTTACTGGCATAATGCCACCACTGGCCAAAACGCTATTTGGACTATGGATGGTACAACAGTCACTAGTGCCAACGTTCTAGATACAACAGCTGTGGGTTGGAATCCTACTATTGTTGATTTTGACGGTAACGGTAAGAGTGATATTTTCTGGCGCAATACTGCGACTGGAGAAAATAATGCTTGGTTCATGGATGGCGCACAAGCCACCAAATATGATCTCCAAGCACAAGATTCATCCTGGTCTTACACCCTTGGCGATTTCAACGGAGACTTCAAAACTGACATTCTCTGGCGCAACACCAGCACCGGTGAGAACAAAGTTTGGACAATGAATGTTCTTCCTGGTGTCGGTCCTCTTGTCACTGAAGGCACTCTCAATACACTTGACTCATCATGGAAAGCCAGCATTGGTGATTTCAATGGTGATGGCAAGACAGACATCTTCTGGAACAATGAAACTACCGGCGAGAACACAGCTTGGTTGATGGATGGTACTAATAAGAGCAGTGAAGCTTTCTTGCCTAAAGTTTCCGAAACTGGTGCAGTATATCAGCCATTCCTCGGCGATCACAATGGCGATGGCAAGACAGACATCTACTGGCGTGATCAAGCATCCGGTCAAGACGTACTTTGGGTCATGGATGGCACTACAGCTACCGCAACACCTGTAGCCAATTCATTGACTCCAGAATGGTACACCGGCTGATACTCAATTAGGAAATAACGCCGTGTGCAACTTTCTCTCAAACCTAACCCCCAACCCCTTCCCTACAAGGGAAGGGGAGCAAGATTTAAAGCCTCTCTCCTTGCAGGCGGGAAGCAAGCTATGGAGAGGGGTTTAAAAAATAAGTTGCACATCGCGTGAAATAGGAAATAGGGAATAGGGAATAGTATCTATTCTATTCCCCCCTGTCACCTGTCCCCTGTCCCCTGTCCCCTGTCCCCTACCCTCTATTCCCTATTTCCCCGCTAGTGAGGTTAAAATCACAGACAAGGTTTAAATCTGAAGTGGAATTATGAAGACTGCGGAAAAGCTGGCTGCTGGTTGGCTATTAACACTCGGATTCACATTTTTGACTGCCTCTGTCTCTGCGGTAGTGGAAAGAAATACTATGCTTAAACCCATTTCCACAGGGGAAAATGAGGAGTTGGTGCGGGAATATATCAATAGAGATGCTCTGTCTCTATTAAATGCTACCGCTACCCAAGGACTGATTTTTGGCTTTCCCACCATGATTTTAGGTTCATGGCTGGGTTGGGGATTGTACCTGCAAAGCAAAAATCAAAAAAAAGCCCTTCAACAGCAATTAAGCGATCGCTTACAATCTACTTTTTATCAGATGATTCAAAATAGTGATGGACGCATCACTGTTTTAGGCTTTGCTATGCAGTCACAACTACCTGCAACAGTAGCCAGACAATATTTAGATGAAAAAGCTAAAGAATTCAGCGCAAATTTTAAAGTTAGTGATGAAGGGTCAGTATCATATCATTTTGATGTCTAATCCCTAATTAACTTGACAAATAAGTCTAATGATGCAGATTTTTTTGAGCGTAGCTGCCATTTTAGGCGGTTTGTCAGTGGTGGCTGGTGCTTTTGCTTCCCATGCACTACGGGAAAGAATTAGTGAGCGATCGCTGGAAATTTTTGATGTCGGCGCGCGTTACCAAATGTATCATGCTCTAGCCTTATTGCTAGTAGCTGTCTTAATTAGCCGTACACCATCGCCGCCAACCACTTTGATAGCTAGTGGCTGGCTTTTTATCGTCGGTATCGCCATTTTTTCTGGAAGCTTATACGCCCTCAGCTTAACGGGGATAAAAATCTTAGGTGCAATTACACCCTTGGGTGGCGTAGCCTTTATTTTAGGTTGGGGTGCTTTAGCGATCGCTGCTTGGAATTTAAAAATTGGTGTCTAAAAATTCAGGGTGCGTTAGCCTACGGCATAACACACCCTACTGGTGAATTTTGTTTTATGGGGGTGGAGGGACTTGAACCCACACGACCGTTTAAGGTCAACGGATTTTCATTCTCCCGCAGCTTTCGCTACTGCCCGTTGGCTTTGAGAATTGGACTCTCTCTTTACCCTCGACTTAACGTTAGGGTAGCTCCCGTCGAGTCTCTGCACCTTCCGACTAGTTAAGAGTTGAAACTTAAGACCTACAAGTTAATATTCACTCGTAACTCAGCACTCATTACTCACTACTGTTTCGGCTTGGCTCAGGATTGCCTTGTCTGTGACCAGATTTAGGTTTCCCTGAGTTTGAGAGCATCCACTTCAAGGATTTCTCCTTCAAGGCTCAATTTAATTTAAGTCCGTAGCGTCTACCATTCCGCCACACCCCCCCATTTAGTTGGGAGCTAGTTATCTTTCAGAGGTAGCAAATACCTCCTCATCTATTCCAGCATTAAATGTGTTTTTTGTCCAACCAGATAGAAATTTTTATCTTTTTAGAGCTAGTTGCTCTTTTTAGCTTCGAGTTGCTCATGCTACCTTGCGGCTAATTAGATTTAGCATCTCTAATCTTGTTTAACAACATTACCACTGTTTTACTGCCTTTGCCATTGTAGCATTATTTCCGCATTTTGATCAGCAATAATCAGGAATTTTTGCAAGATTCATTTAAAAGCCCAATAGTTATGGTTTCTTTAGGCTTAATATTCAGCCTATGATGGAAATACAGATGCACCAAACAAAGAGTTTATGATTGTACCCCTGCTATATCTGGCTCTAGCCGGAGCTTATTTGTTAGTTGTCCCCGTTGCTTTGATGATCTACATGAAGCAACGCTGGTATGTGGTTAGCTCAATAGAGCGTACCTTTATGTATTTCCTGGTGTTCCTCTTCTTCCCAGGACTTTTGGTTTTGTCGCCGTTTGTGAATCTGCGCCCCAAACCACGGAAAATTGAAGTTTAACAAGATTGGTAGGTCATAACTCTCATGCGACGGATTGATGCGATTGGAATTGGTTTTGGCATATTCACGGCTGGCGGCTTGGCATATTTGGGTTTACAGCTAGTGGGTTTAGATAATCAACTAGCTGGGATATGGAGTCAAGCCTTGCTGGTCGTTGGGTTGATTGGCTGGGTAGCCAGCTATGCCTTCCGCGCAGGGGGGAAAAAAATGACCTACCATCAACAACGAGAGCAGTATGAGGAAGCCTTTTTCCAGAAACGACTCGATGAACTCTCTCCCGAAGAATTAGCGAAAATTCAAGCGGAGATTGAACAAGAGAGTGCTGAGTGAGTTATGAGTGCTGAGTTATGAGTTATGAGTGCTGAGTGTGGAGTCAGTTATGAGTTCTGAAGTGGGGTAAGCAAATATTAGGACTTTGCACAAACATCCAAACCATAAATCACTAACCGTCGATACACTCCGACACAACTTGAAGTTATGTTAAGAGGTCTATTGCTCCACACTCCACACTCAGCACCGGCTAAACGCCGCGCTACCGCTAACAGCACTCAGCACTCCGTTTTCCAGTGGTCAGTTGTTTGTTACTATTGACTACTGACCACTGAGAACTGACGACTAATTAATGACCGTTATTGCCGATCGCTTTCAAACCCTCAAGCGGAATCAAGAGTGCGCTCTGATTCCGTTTATTACTGCCGGTGATCCAGATTTAGCCACCACCGCCGCAGCGTTAAAAATTTTAGATTCCAGTGGGGCTGATTTTATTGAATTGGGTGTTCCCTATTCTGATCCTCTCGCCGATGGGCCAGTGATTCAAGCTGCCGCTACCCGCGCTTTGCAAAAGGGGACAAAATTAGAAGCTGTCCTAGAAATGTTGCAAGTGACTACCCCTAGTTTGCAAGCACCGATTATTTTATTTACCTACTACAACCCCATCCTACACCGGGGAATTGACAAGTTTTTAGAGCAGATAGCGGCGGCTGGGGTGGCTGGTTTGGTAGTGCCTGATTTACCCCTAGAAGAAGCAGCAGGACTGTTGAAACCAGCGAGTGAACGGGGGATTGATTTAACCTTGTTAATCGCGCCTACTAGTTCTGTAGACCGAATAGAGGCAATTTCTCAAGCTTCCCAAGGGTTTATCTATTTGGTGAGTGTCACAGGGGTCACAGGGATGCGATCGCAAATGGAAATCCGCGCATCTGATTTATTACCAGAAATTCGGCGTTTTACCGATAAACCCATTGGTGTCGGCTTTGGTATTTCTCAACCAGAACAAGCAACCCAGGTCAAAGCCTGGGGAGCAGATGCAATCATTGTGGGTAGTGCTTTTGTCCAGCGTTTAGCCGAAGGTACACCAGAACAGGGACTAAGTGCGATCGCCCAATTTTGTCAAAATCTTAAAGCAGCTATCAAAACATCTTGTTGATCAAGATAAACTAGATTAAAAAGTATAACAAGGCCGTTTTTTTACCCTAATCTGGTGGACAATTCAACATTTATGGTTTTGAATATTAACATTGGCATACCAGGCTGTAAAAAAACCAAATGATACAGTAGCTTATGATTTGGGTATTATGTGAAATTAAGTAGGCTTATAAAGATTATGAGTGTGAGAGTGAGTCAGTCAAAAGTTTTTATAGTTACATCGCAGTTGAGGTTAAAAGGCGATGAGTGAGAGTATGGCATTTATTGGCGGTGTCGCTGTAGCTGGACTGGCCGCTCTTTTATTACTCAGGGGGACAAGTGCTTCACAGGCTAACTTTGCTCTTAGCCCCCAAATCCCAGGTACTATAGTAGCACCCCAACCTATTCAACCCCCAACCTATTACCCACCCTACGGGCAAGCACAATACCCCAATCAGCCACCTGTTGCTCCTAGTACAGAACAGCGAGTAGAACTTGAACGGCTAAAAATGGATTTTGAACGCCTAAAAAGCGACAACGAACGACTGAGAGCAGACCTGCAAAACCAACAGTCCCAATTCCAAAACTACAACAACCAACAACTACAACAAGCGCAGCAAAATAGCCAAAGGGTGGCAACAGCAGCGTTCCAAGCTGAATCCCCTTGGTGGTCTTCACCCATCGTTTGGGCGGCTGGGGGTGCGACTCTTACCATTGGTGGTGGTGTTGTAGTCGCTGGCGTATTATCTTTATTCACACCACGCGCACGTCCCACTAGGACAGTACAAGTAATTCACCCCTACCAAGGCAATACACAGCCTTTAGTCCCCGTGCGTCGTGCCGAATTTCTCCCCCCAGGTGGGATGGATGCTAGGCGCGTAGAAGCCCATGAATATGATGAAATGATTTAGGACGGTAGAGAGGCTGAAGGGACAAGGGAGACAAGGAGTTTCTATATTCTTTCCCCCCAGTCCCCAGCCTTTCAATGAGTGGATTTTAGATTATTCAATCCAAAATCCAAAATCCAAAATCCGTCTTGAAAAGTTGAGCCACTGCGTTGGACGGGTTTCCCGGCTTGTAGCAAGTGGCGTTCCTAGGTTGGGAAACCCGCCTACAGAACTTTCCTCAAAATCTAAAATTTCTAGTCCCCAGTCCCTAATATCCATTCTGAGGCAATTCTTCCGGGCTGATAATCTCTGATGTAGCGGGTTCTTCAGTCTGTAACGGTTCAGACTGAGACTGATTTTGACTATCTTGATTATTGCTTGGGGGAACTACTTGTTTCGCTACGTTTTCGGCTGCTTGTTTCAACAGTGGCTCTATTTTATTTCGCCAGTATTTAATATTAGGTAGTTTTTCAGGATGTTTTTGGTAGTCTAAAACTGTATCCCATTGACCATTATCTATTGCCTGATTGATATCTTTAAACAGTGCGTCCGCTTTTTCCCAATCTTGTTGCCATTGCTTAATCATGGCGGTTGTCTCTTTAATGCCAGCAGAGGCATTAGCAGGAATGGATCTGAGTGTAGCGATCGCCCCTATTAAATCACCTGATTCATACTTTTGTCTAGCCTTGGCAACAATCTTGGTGCTATCTTCTTGAGAAGGTGCTGGAGTAGAACGGAGAAAACCTTCTGGTTTTGGTGATGGGGTAGTTACTATATTAGATTTTGGTTTGGCTTGGGGAACAGGTATAGCAGCAATTAATGTATTATCGTTGACTGTTTTAATGGCAATGCCTTTGTCACGTAGGCAAGAAGTCCATTCTTGATTATTAATAATTACATCTGAGTGCGCCCATGCTGAACGACGCGAATTAAGTTTGACTTCAACCCAACCCCGTTTAGTGCGTGTACCAGTCACTTCAAATTTGCTATTTTCACCAATTGTTTTTAAGACGTTATCCGAGTTAATCGAACTCGGTTCAGAACGAATATTAGAATTACCAGCCACTACCGCTAGACATTTATCCGTAGCAGCCAAATCATTACCCAAAAAATTACCTGCTAAATTTCTCACATTGGGATAAACATTAGCCACCACAGCCGCCGCACCACCAGCTAATAACAACCCAATTAATAACGGCCAAGGGTCAGATTTAGGAGAGTCTTGGCGAGACGGTTTAGCCTTCACGGGGTTGGCTGGTGCAACAGCTACAGTTTGCTGTCGAGATAACCGAGATGGTGCTGTGGTTTCTTGGTAATTAGAACTATTGACAGATTTTTGTGCTGAAGAAGACACAGCTACAACCACAGGATTAATTGCATTTTGACAAGCTTCTAGTGCTTCTGTTGCCGATTGGTAACGGTCTTTGAAGTGATAACGTACCATCTTAGTTAACACTTCTGCTAGACGGTAGTTAACGTTAACTAAATGCTGCCAGAGGATTTCCCCTGTATTGGGGTCATCTTGTAACTCGGCGGCTGGTAGTCCTGTCAAAGCTTGAAGGGCAATAATCCCCAGAGAATATATATCACTATTGGGACGGGGTTTACCTTGCCCTTGTTCTGTTGGCATATAACCAGGAGTACCAATAGCGACGGTAGCAGTAGGTTGTCCACCAACTGTTACCATCTGTGTACGTAATTGCTTAACTGCGCCGAAGTCTACTAAAACTAACTTATTATCTGAAGTGCGACGAATGATATTATCCGGCTTGATATCACGGTGAATCACTCCTTGCTGGTGAACAAACTCCAGAATCCTTAAAGCATCCTGCAACAGTTGAATAACTTGGCTTTCACTCCAACGCTTACCAGGGACGAGTTCTTCCGTGAGGGTATGTCCTTCGATATATTCTTGAACTAAATAAAATTCTTGATTTTCGTCGAAATAAGCCAATAAACGGGGTATCTGGTCATGATTACCCAGCCTTTCTAAAGTTTCAGCCTCACTGTTGAAGAGACGCTTGGCAGTTTCAAAAATTCTAGGGTCAGAACTGGAGGGTTTGAGGTGCTTAACAACGCATATCGGATTACCAGGTCTGCGGGTATCTTGGGCTATGTAGGTTTGACCAAATCCCCCTATAGCTAAGACTCGAACGACTTGGTAACGATGGTCTAGTAACTTGCCTATCATAAAATCCCTCCCCACAGTTATCACCTAGAATTTCCCGATGGTAATTAATATCTCCAAATTTTTGGCAGTGAAATCCGCTATCTTGATAAAAGATTTGAACTTAATACGCAATCCTTTTAATAAACACAGACTGTCAATTTTTCTTTTAGTGCCTTTATTAATTACCGATGCCACCTAGAATAACAGACCAAGCCACATGGCAGCAGGCCGAACTCCTCATGCAACCGGCTTTTATTCGCGTTGTTGACAACCTTCGCAAGCAGTTGGATGAATCGACTTGGAAAGGAACTTACCAAGATGTGCTGATTTGGCCGGCTAACACCACTGATGAGACAAAAGCTTTGGTAACTCAACTACTGCAAGAAATGGAATCTGCAACTTTAGAACAGGCAGATGCCATTAGAGAAAGACTTGCAAGGTTGCCGATGCCCCATCCAGGATATCACTTGTGTTTGCAACGTCAAGACCAAAATGTCAGTATTGATTTGTGGGAATTATGTTATCAAGTGTGTTTTATTAATTACACTCCAGAGAGTGACAATGTTGATATTGATACTAGTTTAATTGATGAATTTGGTGAAGTTGATTGGCAAATTTTAGAAGTAAAAACTAAGGAGTTAGTTGAGCAGGCGTTTGCAAATTTACCTAAATAATTAAGTGCTGATTGTATAAAGATGCAAAAGAGCAGTTTATTCAAAGATTAAACTCCTAAATGGATATCATTTATCGGCTACAAGGTATTGAATTTGAATGGGATGAAAATAAGGCACGAAGTAACATTGAAAAACATGGTGTTACATTTGAAGAAGCAACAGAGATTTTCTTTGACCCTTTCTACCAAATAGGTGATGCTACTACTAATAATGAACAACGTGATTTCATGTTGGGTTATTCTCTTGCTCAACGTCTCCTGCTTGTAGTTTATGTAGAACGTGGTAGGCGAACACGTATAATTTCTGCCCGTCCCGCTAATCGCAATGAAAGAAAACTATATGAACAAGCCTGATGAAGAATTGGAACTACATTTAAACCCCCGTGAAACGGAAACAGTATCAATAAAGATACCAAAGGAAACATTGGAATCTCTCAAAAAAGTTGCAGCTAATCGAGATATGTCACTTGAGGGATTACTCAAATTTTACATTGGGCAGAGTTTGCGGCAAGATTTATCTAAATTATTTTCTGAACGCGTGCTTGAATCAACGGCTCAAGTTTTAACACGACATATTCACTCGGAAGATGAAATTTTAGCCATCATGCAAGAAATTCAAGCTGAAACAACTCTCTAACAGTGAATAGCTTTTATCTCACGCAGAGACGCAGAGGGCGCAGAGGAAGAAAAAATAAATGTTGATTCTCTGCACTTTTTTTTTGATTATATGCCTTGAGAAATTCAAAGGCACATTGAACCCACAAACCTGAATTTGCTAATATTACCAATGCGAAAACATTGAAACAGGGCAACTATTGACTACCATGCCAACATCTGCACTTGACGGTAAAGACGCAGCCGCTATCCAAGCCGCAACCGCAGGGGTTGCTGTGTGCGATCGCTCTTTTTGGGGACGCATCCGTGTTTCTAATGATGACTGTTTGCGATTTTTACACAATCAAAGTACAAATGATTTCCAAAGTCTCAAGCCAGGACAGGGCTGTGAGACGGTGATGGTAACATCCACTGCTCGCACGATTGATTTAGTAAGTGCGTATGTTCTCGATGATGCCGTGTTACTTTTAGTGTCGCCTAACCGTTGTGAATTTTTAATGCAATGGTTAGATCGTTATATCTTCTTTGCCGATAAGGTGCAATTAACTGATGTGACGGCGGAAACTGCAACTTTTAGTCTCATCGGTGCAGGAAGTGATGCAGTAATAGAAAAATTCGGTGCGGGGGCAATTATCGGTCAACCCTACGGCAATCATCTGACAGTGGATGATGGGGTCATCATTGCAGTCGGTAGTGGTTTGGCTTCCCCTGGATATACATTGATTTTGCCTGTGTCTGTAAAAGAAACGGTATGGCAGCAAATTTTAGACTTAGGGGCGGTAGAATTAAGCGATCGCGGTTGGGAACATTTACGCATATTACAAGGCAGACCAACCCCAGAAGCAGAACTCACAGATGACTTTAATCCTTTAGAAGTCGGCTTATGGCAGGCTATTTCTTTTAATAAAGGTTGCTATATCGGACAGGAAACCATTGCCCGATTAAATACATATAAAGGTGTCAAACAATATCTGTGGGGGATTAAACTTAACAGTCCAGCCACCATAGGAGATACTATTACCATTGGAGAGGACAAAGTTGGTAAACTCACCAGTTATACCGAAACTGCTGATGGTTACTTTGGACTCGGTTACATTAAAAGCAAAGCTGGTGGTGTGGGTTTGAAAGTGCAAGTAGGAAACGCCGAGGGTGAAATAGTATCCATCCCATTTGTTTCTCACGAATATCCATAAAAGGGAACAGGTGACAGGGAACAGTAAAGACGCAATTCATACCTACCCTACTACTATCCCCAGTCCCTAATCCCCAGGAGTTATTTAATTAATTTTGACTTTTGACTTGATTTGTCCTCAGTTCCCCAAATGCCATCTACTATTCAAGCTTTACCTCAAGAAGTCGTATATCTAATTACAGCAGGTGAAGTCATCGACTGTTTCGCTGCTGTGGTGCGGGAATTGGTGGAAAATTCCTTAGATGCGGGTGCGACGAGAATTGTGGTTGCACTATGGCCGCAGCAGTGGCGTATCCGGGTGACTGATAATGGTTGCGGTATGGACTTGGATGATTTGCAACAAGCCGCAGCAACTCACAGCACTAGTAAAATTCATTCTAGTGATGACTTGTGGAAAATTCACAGTCTGGGATTTCGGGGTGAAGCATTACACAGTTTAACAACGCTGGCAGATTTGGAGATTTTCAGCCGTTCTAGCAATGGGAATGTAGGATGGCGGGTTGTCTATGGTGATGGGGGAAAAGCTATTCAGGTTGAGGCGACAGCGATCGCTCCTGGTACAGTGGTGACAGTCTCCAATTTATTTGCCAATTGCGTGGCGCGTCGTCATGGTTTACCGCCAACAGCACAGCAAATGAAAGCTGTCCAAGCCACAATTTACAACATCGCCCTTTGTCATCCTCAAGTTACTTGGCAAGTGTCACAAAATGACCGAGCATGGTTCACTATCTCCCCAGCTTCTACAGTAGGGCAACTCATACCCCAACTATTATCACAAGTGCGACAAGGCGACTTACAAGAATTAACACTAGAAATCCCCAACCCAGAAAACTCAGCACTCAGCACTCAGCACTCCCCACTCAGCACTCCCCACTCAGCACCGGCTAAACGCCGCGCTACCGCTAACAGCACTCAGCACTCCCCACTCACCCTAGTAGTAGGCTTACCCGATAGATGTCATCGCCATCGTCCCGACTGGGTACGGGTAGCGATTAACGGGAGGATAGTTAAGTCACCGGAATTAGAACAGACAATATTGGGAGCATTTCATAGAACATTACCACGCGATCGCTATCCGATCTGTTTTCTCCATCTTGTCATTTCCCCTGACCAAATCAACTGGAATCGCAACCCCGCCAAAACCGAAATTTACCTCAACGAGTTAACTTATTGGCAAGAACAAATCACTCAAGCCATTAACCAAGCACTGCGTATTAGTGCTGCAAATATCAAAGAATCCGTCCACACAACCAGAGTCAGTCAACTACTCAAAACCGCAGAAGAAAAAGGCAATTACAACGTCAACCCCACTCCCAACGGGCTAAACGCCCCGCTACCGCTAACACAACTCAGCACTCAGCACTCCTTAAAAGCTGTCGCCCAAGTCAGCAATACCTACATCGTCGCTGAACATCCTGGGGGAATGTGGTTAGTAGAACAACACATTGCCCATGAACGAGTTTTGTATGAACAATTGTGTGATAATTGGCAACTTCTTCCTGTCGAACCGCCAATCATTCTTTATCAATTATCACCAGCGCAACTTGCCCAATTGCAACGCATCGGTTTAGATATTGAACCCTTTGGTGAACAAATTTGGGCAGTGCGTAACCTTCCCGCCATCTTACAGCAACGAGAAGATTGCGCTGACGCAATTTTAGAACTGAGTTGGGGAGGAGACTTAGAAACAGCCCAAGTAGCCGTCGCCTGTCGTAGTGCCATCCGTAACGGTACACCGATGAGTTTACCAGAAATGCAGAAGTTACTAGATGATTGGCAACGCACTCGCAACCCCCGCACCTGTCCCCACGGTCGCCCGATTTATTTATCATTAGATGAGTCGGCTTTATCCAGATTTTTCCGTCGTCATTGGGTAATTGGCAAGAGTCACGGTATTTAAAAGCACTTACAGATTACAACTCAGCACGCAGCACTCACAACTCACTTATCACGCCATAGTCTCAATAATTGAGGAAACGAATTGATTAATGCAATTCCTCCAATCAAGACAAAAAGTGACCCCATAGCAGTAAATATTACAGGTAGAAACCATAAATCTGCCCAGGAATTAATTCTGGCAGAATTTGGCTCTTGAGAATGATATAGCACTTCTACTGGCTGATCCTTTTTAAAAGCTGGTGGGTTACTGCCTGAGTTAGCTTCAAATGTTGTAGGATCGCCAGAAGATGGGGTAAATTTTACTACTGGGTAATAGACTTTTGAACGTCGTATCAAATCAATGACTGTTCCTGATGTTTTTACAGAGGTGGCGACAAAGGAACGAGTATTTAATCCAATTATTATGCCAATAACAGCAAATATACTGCCAATACCAGCGAAGATAGAACCGAATAACCGAAGGAAATTGGTATCGTCCATAGGATTTTAATATTTCAGTAATTTATACCTCCTCTTCAGAAAATCCTATTTCGGAATTTGCCCATAAAAAAAGGCAGGAAGAACCTACCTTGTAACCCAAAAAAAGCATTTTGTAACCAAATACATTATCAAATATGGCAGAGAGTTATGGCAGGAATATTACAAAAATACGACGAGTATGTGAAGAAGTGGGGGAATTTTAAACGCAGAGGGGCGGAGAATATGCACTCTTAGCTAGTTTTGGCTAGAGTTCCATTGACTAATTTGCCGTCTTCCATGTGTACTGTGCGATCGGCGATATCGAGAATGCGGTTATCATGAGTCACCATTAAGATGGTACAGCCTCGTTCTTTGGCGAGTTTTTGCATGAGGTTAACGACATCTCTACCAGACTGGCTATCTAAGGCGGCGGTGGGTTCATCTGCTAAGACAATTTGGGGATGGCTGACTAAAGCACGAGCGATCGCCACTCGTTGTTTTTGCCCTCCAGATAGTTGTCTGGGATAATAATGTAGGCGGCTTCCTAACCCTACTTGCTCTAAAATCTGCACTGCACGAGTTTGTATATCTTCCAGTTCAATTTGCTGGTGCAACTCTAAACCAATTTTGACATTTTGGAGTGCTGTTAAACTGCCGTGTAAGTTATCGGATTGAAAAATATAGCCGTTATTGCGTCGCGCCTGCACTAATTTTTCCGCATCCGCACCACAGAGTTCTCTACCCAACACTCGTAAACTCCCAGACTGAGCAGAACGTAATCCACCAACTAAGTTCAGTAATGTAGTTTTACCAGAACCAGAAGGCCCAGTCAAAATTACAATTTCACCTTGGTTAATTTCTAAGTTGATATTCAATAAAACTTGCTTACGTAGTGAACCATGACCAAAGTAGTGGTCAAGATTCCGAATAGAAATGACTGTGAACATGGTTAGGGAGTGCTGAGTAGTGAGTGGGGAGTGGTGAGTGGGGAGTGGTGAGTGCTAAGAAAAATCTACCTTGGCTTCCTTGTCTAAAACATATCTGCGGGATCGGCGGCTTGGAGTTTACGTGTGGCGATCGCACCGGAAATTGCACACATAATAATAGTTAGTATCAATACCTGCAATGCCCGGATCAGAGTCATGTAGATGGGTAAGTTGGTAGCACTCCGGGTTAATTGGTAAAGTCCTAAAGATACCGCCACCCCTGGGACAAAGCCTAATAACGCTAGAATCACAGCTTCTTCAAATATCACACCTAGCAAGTAGTAATGGCGATATCCTATGGCTTTGAAGGTGGCGTATTCTCTCAGATGAGTATTAACATCTGTAGATAAGACTTGATAGACAATAATCACACCAACTACAAAACCCATTGACACCCCAATGCTAAAAATGAACCCTATTGGGGAGTTGGTACGCCAAAAGTTATTTTCAAATTCAATAAATTCTTGATGGGTCAGCACCTTGACATCTCGTGATAAACGTGCTTGTAATGCGTCTTTTACTTGTCGGCTATTTACCCCTGGCTGTAACTGAATTAAACCCAAACTGACACTAGAAGCCTGTTGACGAGGAAAGAAGCGCAAGAAATTCTGATCACTAGTAATTAGCGTACTATCAGCCCCAAAGGAAGCTCCTAATTTAAATAAACCAGTAATGGCAATTGTACGCCGTTCTAATTCTGTTTTGACGATTTGACCTTGTTCTAATTGAGCGATAGTTTGCTGATAATCTCCTCTAGCTGCACGGTCAAATAAAACTGTATCTGGTAACTTAATTTCTGAGAGTTTGGCGTTAACTTCAGGGAAATTAACAGCAGGCTTATTAGGATTAATCCCGATAACTAAAATCTCTGTATCGCGGCGGGTTTGGGGATTCTTCCACACCATGTTACTCACATACATAGCTTCGGCTGATTTTATCCCTGGTACATCCATTGCTTGATATAGTCGCCGTCGAGAAAAAGTAGAGATGCGTTGCAGGTTACGGGTTTGCGAACCGATGACAATAATATCTGCTTGTAAACTGCGATGTAGTTGAGTGTTACTGTCGTACAATGCCGCTTGAAATCCCAGCTGCATAAACATCAGTAAGTCCGCAAAGGCAATACCTGACAATGCTACTAACAGCCGACTTTTTTCATGACTTAATTGCAGCCAGCCTAAAGGTGTCCGCCGTCGCAGTTGTTGAAACATCATTTTGTTGACTGTTGACTGTTGACTGGGAACTAGGTAAAAAATTCTCCTTCGTCTACCTTCTGCCTTACAACTCAATTACTGCTTTGACTTGCATATTTGTTAAATCGGCAGCTTTTTGACTAGAGGTAGAATTGAGGCGGATTTGGACTTCTACAACTCGGTTGTCAATATTGCTGGTAGGGTCTGTATTAACTACGTTTTGCCGCCGTATCTGTAAGCCCTTGCGTTCAACTATTCCCTGCATTTCTATGGGTAGATAATCACCGATGACTCGCACTTGCTGGCCTGGTTTGACTCTGCTGATGTCACTTTCGTAGACTTCGGCGATGACGTACATTTGGTTAGTCTGGCCAATTTCAGCAATGCCATTATTGGAGACTAATTCCCCAGGGCGACTGTGAATTTCAAATACTTGTCCATCTTGGGGCGATCGCACGTAAGCTTGGGTAAGATTAACTTGGGCTTGATTGACTGCTGCTAAGGCACGATTGACTTCAGCTTGGGCTGCTACCACATCGACACCCCGCACTTCGGTAATTTGCTCTAAGGTAGCTTTGGCTTCTTGAAGTTTTTGCTGGCTGCTAATTTGCAGACGCTGTAACTGTGCTTGGCCTTCTTGCAGATTTTTCTGGGCAGTTTCTAGCTGCAATCGCTGGCTATCACTCTGGGAAGCAGAAATTGCCCCTTGCTGATACAGTGTTTGATAACGTTGGTTTTCTATCTGGGCATTTTGTACTTCGGCTTGTAATCGCGCTACAGTAGCTGTCTGGGCTGCTATGTCCCCTTTAGCTTCGGCTCGCAGACGGGCTATGATAGCTTGTTGAGCAGCAACTTCTCCCCTTTTCGCTCCGGCTTTGGTGCGGTTGAGGTTGGCTTGCGCGACTTTTACCTGTTCCTGGGTTTCTTTTAATGCAGCTTCTAATTTATCTCGGCTATCTAAAATTGCAATTACCTGTCCGGCTTTTACTCTATCCCCCTCTCTTACTAAAAGTTGCTCTACCCGACTTCCTTCACTAGATGTAGTCGCAGAGAGTTGAATAACTTTCCCCTTGGGTTCAATTCGTCCTAAAGCAGTTACTGTTTTTAGCTCTGGTAATAATGTGGTTGATGCTTGTACCTTTTGATTAGATGCTTCCCTTATTTTTAATGTTGTATAAACACTGATTCCTATAACTGCAAAAGACACAAAAATTGCTAAAAAAATGGCTGGACGTAAAATCGATTGAGGAGAAATTGAACGGTCTAGCTTTGAATTTTGCACAATCGCATACCTTTGTAGCAATTCCCAATTTGCTGTCTCAAATCGAATTTTTATGAAGAGTAGTGAGTGCTGAGTGGTGAGTACTGAGTAATGAGTAGCGAGTTCCGTAGCGGGACTTTTAGCAGCGTACTGAGTAAAGAGTAGAGAGTAAAAATATGAATCCCCACTTAGTCACCTGTCACCTGTCACCTGTCACCTGTCACCTGTCACCTGTCACCTATCGCCTGTCCCTGATAACTGATACAGCTACTCTTATATGTTCAACGCCTGTTCAATATCTGAACTGAGATATACAAAACTAAACTGTGTAGTCTTATAATGTGATTATACTAAACTGACTAGTTTAGTCAAGCGATTCCCTCTAAGAGCCGCTACCGCCACCAAAAAGGAATTATTCAAACATGGTACGCCCAAAAACTGGGGATGCTGAACGCTCAAATTCTACCGATAAAGTCGAGAAAATTCTGCAAGGAGCGATGCAGCAATTTTTAGCAAATGGTTATGCTGCTACGAGTATGGATAAAGTAGCAGAGGCGGCGGGAGTTTCCAAAGCCACGGTTTACAGCCACTTTCAAGATAAGGAAGGACTTTTTAGAGCCTTAATCGAGAAATTAGCCAGAAAGCGGTTTCAGTCGATTTTGGGAACACAACCTTTGCTGGGAGAACCTTATATAGTGCTGCGACGGTTAGCAAAAACCGCCTTAGATCAGATGGTAAATGACCCAGAATACCAATCATTTGAGCGTCTGTTGATGGGGGAATCGGCGCGGTTTCCAGAGTTAGCGCAGGTTTTTATTGGGAGCATTGCCAAACCAGCGATAGAAACAATTAGTAAATACCTAGCATCTCGTGCAGAACTCAAAATCCCAGATCCAGAAGCCACTGCGAGGATTTTGATTGGTTCATTGGTGCATTTTGTCATCACCCAAGAGATTATGCACGGTAAAGATATTATGCCAATGGAAAGCGATCGCCTGATTGATGCCTTAACTCATTTGATTGTCAACTGTGCTGAATAAGGGAATAGGGACTGAAGAACAAATCTCAATTCAAGTAAATCGCTGACAATAAACATAACTATATTACGAAATGTCATGGCACTTACAGCCACACCATAAAAAAGTCGATAGTCCATAAAATTTATACGAACATAACTCATGAGAATTGATTTTATATTGCTGACTTTCCTAAGTATTTTGACTTTCACTACCCCAGCAGATGCGGAAATTTTGCCAGTTAAATCACAAAGTTTGTCGCAGAAAATCAATACAGACAAGTCATCTACAAAAGAAGTCTTATCTGTTGATGGCAGTAATATTCGGAAATTGAGAGAAATATTTGAAATTAGATGGATACCAGCAGGTTCAATGGAAACTACTTTACATGGTAGTCCAGAACAATGGCAAGCAGATATTGTATTAATTGATAAACTTGTTTACAATTCTCAATTGCCTAGGCGTGGCGATATTATTGTATTTAAGCCTACTGAAAGATTGACACAACAAGGATATACAGACGCATTCATCAAGCGTATTATTGCTCTACCTGGAGAAAGAGTAGAACTTAGAAAAGGTAAAGTATATATTAACAATCAGCTGCTTCCAGAAAAGTATCTTGATCCCAAACAAGAAACAACTATCGATGTTTGTGCATCGGACGAGCAGCCACCTCATTTAGCTAAGCCTCAAATCATACCACCTAACTCCTATTTAACATTAGGGGATAATCGCACTAGTAGTTACGATGGTCGTTGTTGGGGGTTCGTTCCTAAAGAAAATATTATCGGGCAAGCAGTTAGAAGAGTTTGGCCTCTAGAAAGTAAGCATGATTTAGATAAAAATCGCAATCAACAGCAGCATTATTTAGAAGACTTGTTTCTCAAAAATGTAGGGTTTGTAGTAGCTCCCCATAATTTAAATGATTCCATTAATTTATTTCAAAGATATTTAGCTAAAGCGCGGAAGAATCGGGATGTGACCAGTGAAATTACAGCGTTGCGAAATCTTTCTTTATATGGTCTCATGCTTGCATATAAAAGCGAACAAGCGATGAATTATGCTCAACAACTGTTAAATATCGCACGTCAGCATAAAATTTCTGGGGCAGAAACTCAAGCCTTGGCGTATATGTCTTTCGCTGCCTTTGCTAAAGGTGATCCTAATTTAGCAATTGATTACGGGCAGCAAGTTTTACTATTGGTACAAAAAAATCAAGATAACCACAGTGAATATATGGCTCTATTGAGTCTGGCGATCGCTAATGTATATTTAAATGATTGCTCTAAAGCTCAAGTTTTTTATAATCAAAGTTTATCTGTTCTAAATAGTCTGCCAATCTCATACCTAGAAACGCTAACAGGACAACTATTGCCTTTTTTCGAGCAACTAAATGTAAAAGCTTGTTTACAACTATCAAAACTGTAAAAGTCACTACAATTACTGTTTACAGTGATGGACATCATTACTCATTAGATTATTCACTCTATTTTAAATAAATGATTACATTGAAGTTATCATGATAGATAAATGTAAGAAAGTCAGTGGAAAAACATAGCCACAACATCAGTAGTTTGACTATTAAATATTGATAATTATCTAGCGATTAAGGGTTTTTCTTGTGCATCACTGCCTTTTTAATTTTGCCGTCTCACCCTATCTCTACTATGCCAAAATGAAGATAACTTACTACTTAAAGGTGAGCGACGCTCGAAAAGCTAGATAAAGGATTGACCTGAGTAATGGCAGACGAAACCAATCAAAATCAAGCGGGAGAGGTAGTTCCCAGCACTGTTGACCAAAAGTCCCCCACTGTCGCAGAAGCAAACGCTCCCAGCACCAGCGAACCAGTAGCGACAGATATTCCTACTGCCAATGCGCCAGACCCCAAAGCAGCTAATCCAAAAACTAACCCCAATGCTGCTACCCTGGAAGAAAAACCCGCAGCCGCTAAACCCGCCGCCGCCAAGAAAGAAAAAGCCCCATCTGTAGAAGACAAGCCTTTTGTCGAGTTTATGGAGCAAGATTACTTACCGGCATTGCAAAAAGCGATCGCAGCAGAAGGGGTACAAGATATACAATTATCTTTTGCCAAACAAAAGCTCCCCATTGCTGGCTTTCAATCAGCCGAAGAATGCTGGCAAGTTATTGGTAGTTGGCAAAACGGCCAGCGTCAGTTTAACGTCTACTTCCCCGATGAAAATATCCAAGGGAAAAAAGGCTTTTCTTGCAACGAAGGCAGAAAGCCCAGTACCCTAGAATCATTCTTAATCGATGAGCGTAAAATTACACTGGAATTGTTGGTAACTCGCTTAGTGTATCGCTTAAACGGTCAAAAGTGGCTAGGTAGGAATTAGTTAAGTTCGTGGAAATAGTAGGTGACGGCCCCAGAAACGGGGTCGTTGTCTATCTTTACATAACCTGATTTAAACATTTCTTTCAGAGCAGTTTCGACTGCCGCAAAGCTAGCACCCGTAGCTTTCACACCTTGAGTTACAGTCAAACTACCACCTCTGCTTTCTGCCACCTCAATGAGTCTAATCATCAATTCATTCCCTTTGGGGGGATGAACTTGGGAAGCAACTACTGGTTGATTTAGTGGCACACCAAAGGAAGAGACCCCAGCTTGAGCGCGTAAATTTTGTTTATATTCTTCCACCATTCCGGGTAGGAGAAACAAATCGACAAACTGCCCGACATAAAATAATCCAAAAGTACACAACCACAACAAGCCTGTACCAACTTTGCCATTATATAAACGGTGTAAGCCTCCTATCGGGAAGACAAACCCTAACCCACACAAGATATAAGAAATAGGCAACCGATTATTACCTGTAGGATTAATCTGACGATCTAAACGATTAACCTCAGTTGTCAATGTATCAAATACTTGAGATATTTCTGAACCACTCTGGTGTGTATTGTGTCGTACATAACCATCAGACGCAGGAGCAGAAATCAGTTGTTGTACAAATTGTCCATAGACTTCCACATCAGCGCGTGTACCTTGAAAGCGATTACCGTGAGCAACTTCTTGACGTAGCCTGTTAGCGTTGAGGATGCGACGACAGTCATCTGCGCTCAAACCGCGATACTGTTGCATCAGGTCAAGCAACTCCTTCCATTGGACTTGTTGCAGGTTTTGCACCCTTTCTCGTTGCGCTAAATCAAGGGAATTGTTATTAGCCAACCAGTAACGAAAATAATCTTCCAACGCGCCATGAAAACTGACCAGCGCGTAACCCAATAATTCTGGGTCATGATCTGCTTTTTGCAATCGCTCCCAGCCTAGTTGCAGCTTATTCAAATGATTACTCATTGATTGGCCTGTTGCTTTTATAGCTTTTCTAAAAATTTTAACAATTAAATAATAGTCAGTAGTCGATAGTGTTTCTTTTCCTGGTCTCCCTTAGTCTCTATGCCCCATACTGACTACTTAATTCGGTAAATCTTGAACTATTGTTGCAACTCTTAACGTTTTCCCTACCAGTTTACCTCTACACCTTGGTAGACTGAAATTTATACAAATTAATTATTGTCGGCTGCTGCGCCTTGTGAGAGCATAAATTTTGCTTTTGTTGGGTGTACTCAAAGATAATCAAGACAAAAGAGCAATTTGGACATGGTAGATTCCCTAAAAAAGCCAGGCTTTGAAGAAATCCGTCCGGGGATTAAAGTCCCGGCAAAAGAAACTCTATTAACACCCCGGTTTTATACCACTGACTTTGATGAGATGGCGCGGATGGATATCTCCGTCAACGAAGACGAGTTACTAGCCATTCTGGAAGAATTCCGCACAGACTATAACCGCCATCACTTCGTTCGGGATGCCGAGTTTGAACAATCCTGGGATCACATTGACGGGGATACTCGCCGCTTGTTCGTGGAATTTCTCGAACGGTCTTGTACGGCAGAATTCTCCGGCTTTTTGCTTTACAAAGAACTCGGTCGCCGTTTGAAGGATAAAAGCCCTGTTTTGGCAGAGTGTTTTAACCTGATGTCACGAGATGAAGCGCGTCATGCAGGCTTTTTGAACAAAGCGATGTCTGACTTTAACCTGTCTCTGGACTTAGGGTTTTTAACAAAGAGCCGCAATTACACCTTCTTTAAACCAAAATTTATTTTCTACGCTACCTATCTTTCAGAAAAGATTGGTTACTGGCGTTATATCACCATTTATCGCCACTTAGAAGCACATCCTGAAGACAGAATTTATCCGATTTTCCGGTTCTTTGAAAACTGGTGTCAGGATGAAAACCGTCATGGTGATTTCTTTGATGCGATCATGAAATCTCAGCCCCAAATGCTGAATGATTGGAAGGCGAAACTGTGGAGTCGCTTCTTTCTGTTGTCAGTGTTTGCCACGATGTATCTCAATGACATCCAACGTAAAGACTTCTACGCCACCCTTGGTTTAGATGCACGGGAATACGACATCCATGTCATTAAGCAGACCAACGAAACAGCAGGTAGAGTCTTCCCAGTGATTCTAGATGTCGATAACCCAGAGTTCTACGAACGTTTGGATATTTGTATCCAGAATAGCGAAAAATTGAGTGCGATCGCTAACTCTAACTCTCCTAAATTCCTGCAATTCTTCCAGAAGCTACCACTATTCATCTCCAGTGGTTGGCAGTTACTCAAACTGTACTTGATGAAACCCATTGACGCTGTTACTGCCCAAGGCGCAGCGCGTTAATTTATCAAAGTATAGCTACAAAACCAGAACCCCGATTTCTTCAAGAAGTCGGGGTTCTTCTAGTAAAGTATAAATTGGGAGCAAATTAGTAAATATCAACGTCTTTTTCATTAAAACCCCTGAGATTTCCCCCAATGCAAAAAGGTTTGAGGAGTAAGCTACTACTACTATTAACATTCTGCTTATTTAGCAGCTTGTTACCTGCTTCCGGCTCAATTTTCTGCCCAGCCGTAGCTGATGAGCGATACGATGATTATGGTAAAAGTAGTTACAACGGTATTAGTGGGCAACAGGGTAGAAAGGGACGTGACGGTGAAAACCAAACTGTTTTAGCTAATGGTTCAGCCGTCAATCTTGACCTATCAGGCCAAGATGGGGAAGATGGGGAAGATGGAGGAAGCGGTTCTCGGTCGCGCTGTCCTCACCAAGAACGCAATCCCAACCGAGATATTACAGCACCTCATGGTGTTAATGGTGGGAATGGTGGGAGAGGAGGAGACGGCGGAAACGGAGGTAATCTCACCGTTTATTATACAAATTTGGTAGATTTACAAAAAATCCTCGTGCGTGCAAACCCTGGTGACAGTGGACGTGGCGGACGGGGTGGACGTGGCGTAGCTGGTTGTCGGTGTCGGCGGCGCAGTTGGGAAATAGAAACCTGTACAGGAACTCCTGGTACGGATAATTATAAATGTACAAAGAAACGCTATAGATGTTACAACGGCAGAGACGGAAGTGCTGGTAGTGCTGGTAGCGACGGGAAAAAAGGCAGGTTAGGTATTTTGAGTATTGTTAACAGTCAGCAAACCTTGCCCGAAGAATCACCCAGTATCAGCCTACCAATATCTGAACTTGCAAGTAAACAGCTAAACCTCTCAAAACATAAGTGGAATCTCCGCCAGGGTGCGGCATCTCTACTAGCTCCTGGTTCTATAATTGCTGATGAGTATCGAGAATTTGAGCAACGTTTAGAAACCGCTTTTCAATTGGTCTGGCGAGAAAGACAACCCATTACTAGCTTTGGCAATCAAGCGGTGACAGTAAGTTTAAATGATAGCAAGCAAGTAGAAGTGAATTTTCCCGATGATGTTTGGGTCGAGGGTAGCAGTAGTAGCGAGGCTGACTTGACGAAGTTTACCGTTAATCATGCCATTTTGAAAAAAGATGTCACCAGGTTAGCAGTATCAGAATTTGCCGATGCAGGTGAAAACCTCAATTTAAAAATAGTGGATTTAGCAGCTAAGTCTGATGTAATTGAGACGCAATTTCGCGTTAAATTCCGGGTAAAGGATAATAATTCTGGGTTCTTTGACTACCAAACTCAATACGAAGGAGACATCCCCGCCGAGCTTATCACCCGCGATTACAACCGTTTTATCTTAGCTTTGGGTAAATTGAAAATCAACAGAGAAAATTTACGTCCTGGTGTCAACGTGGATATTGAAGTTGTCGCAACTCGTTCCTTGGGAGAACGTTCTGCCAAGCAAACTATTAAATGGCAGAGTGCTATCCGTAAGCCGATAAAAATCCAAAAGTAAATCAATCATTCATGACTGTACAGATTCTGTACTAAGCGGAATATCTAATTTTGAGAATTATCTTCTAATTCGCTCATGGTAGTGTGAGAAACTGATATTTTTGTCGCTACCTGATGTTCATACCAATTCATTAAGGGCGTAGCAGAAATACCATGTAGAACTACAGACGCTACAATGGTAGTGTAAGTTATCCAAGAAATCTGTTCAATAACTTCTCCTTTTAGTCCATGACTAAACGCATAGGCAAGATAATATAAAGAGCCTACGCCACGAATACCAAACCAACCAAATAGCAACCGGGTTGCAGGGTGAAAACTACGGCGATGGGAGCGTAAAGGACGTTGACCAATTGTACTAATCCAAGCACCTACAGGTCGAATAACTAAAAATAAGAAGACTATAACTATTACAGATTGAGAGGCATAATTAAGCATTGGTTGCCATAATAATATTGACCCCAATAATAAAATTGTCCCTACTTCCAATAATCGTTCTAGTCGTTCAATAAATTCTAATTGTGCCATTGGCTTGTCAGGATTTCTATAACTATCTTGGATAATCAAGCCAGCTACAAATACTGCCAAAAATCCATAGCCATTGATGATTTCCGTTAAAGAATAGGTGATCAAAATTGCACTAATAGCAATAAAATCTTCCATCAGGGCATCAGCAGAACGCTTTTTCTGAATTTTTTGGTCAACCAAAACTATAACTTTAGCTACTAGAAAACCCATCACAATAGCGGCGGTAATAGCCCAAATTAAATCAATCACTAACCAATCTTTCAACCAGTTATGCCAATTATTATCTTGAATGGCATAAATCCCAAAATAAACAAAGGGAAAAGCCAAAGCATCATTCAAGCCTCCTTCAGAGGTTAAACCAAAGCGTAACTCATCTCTATCGTTAGTATCTGTTAGTTGTACTTCTGAAGCTAATACGGGGTCAGTGGGTGCAAGAATTGCTCCTAATAATATCCCTTCTCCCCAATTCATTCCTAAAAATAATCGCCCAACAATTGCCAATCCCAAGATAGAAATCGGCATTAAGAACCCAATCAGCCGCGCTGTGATATTCCACACTCGTAAGCGCATAGGATGAATAATTTTTAAGCCACAGCTAAATACAGAGATGATGACGACAAATTCTGTTAATCTTTCCAAAACTTTGGCATTAAATACATTATTTTCTCTCAGTGGGATCATTCCTAAGCCTTCAGAACCTAAAAACATACCCATCAATAGATATATCAATGCGAAAGAAAGTGGTAAGCGTGTAATCCAACCTGAACCTAGTGTTACGACTAGTAACAGTAGACCAATAATCAGTAGGTCAAGAATGTAAATATCTACCATGTAAATATGTATAAAAAATTAAAGTTTGCTTCGACAGTTTAGTTGCGATCGCCTGTTTGTATAAAATATCTATAGATAGATTTTATGAAAAATTTTCCAGTTTTTTCTAATTTTGCTAGCCTAGGATGAATAGTGTGAAGAGGAGCATTAGTCATGCAATTTCCCGATAGTCCCAAAATGCCAAAATTTATGCAGCTGTTGCAGTGGATTTACAACCCATTGCAGCTAATGGAAGCAGCTACCAAAGCTCATGGTGATTTTTTTACACTATGGCTAACTAACAAACAGCCAATAGTATTTTTAAGCCATCCCCAAGCAGTCCAGGAGATTTTTACCACTCATTTAGAGAAGTTAGATTCTAGAGCTACAGCCCAACTTTTACAACCCTTATTAGGGGATAATTCTTTATTACTACTATCGGGTGCAACTCATCAACGCCAGCGAAAATTATTAACGCCTCCTTTTCATGGCGATCGCATGAAAGTCTACGGTGATATAATTACTAAAATTACCAAAGATGTGATCAGTAATTGGCAAATTGACGCACCTTTTTCTGTGCGTGATTCCATGCAGGAAATTACGCTACGGGTAATTTTGCAAGCAGTGTTTGGTTTACATGAAGGCGAACGTTATACACAGTTGCAAAAAGGCTTGTGTTCTATCTTGGAGTTAACATCTTCTTCCTTTCGGTCTTCATTATCATTTTTCCCTGCATTACGGATAGATTTAGGTCGCTGGAGTCCTTGGGGTAATTTCCTGCGTCAAAGACAAGAAATTGACCAACTACTTTATGCGGAAATCAAAGAGCGCAGAGATAATCCAGACTCATCCCGTAGCGATATCCTCTCCTTAATGATGTCAGCTAGTGATGAAAATGGTGAAGCCATGACCAACGCAGAGTTACGTGATGAATTAATGACTCTACTCGTCGCCGGTCATGAAACTACAGCCTCAGCCTTAACATGGGCATTATATTGGATTCATCATCTACCGCCAGTGCGAGCAAAACTTTTAGCTGAGTTAGATAGTTTTAACAATGCAGATTTGAATGAAATCACTCGCCTTCCTTATTTGACGGCTGTATGTCAAGAGACACTCCGCATTTATCCCATCGGTATGATTACCATCCCGCGCATTGTCAAGTCACCTATAGAAATTATGGGTCATCAATTTGAGCCGGGAACAATGTTAGTCGGCTGTATTTATGCAATTCATCGCCGTCCAGATTTATATCCCCAACCTGAACAATTCCAGCCAGAAAGGTTTTTAGAAAAGCAATATTCACTGTATGAATATCTACCTTTTGGTGGTAGTAATCGGCGTTGTTTAGGTATGGCTTTTGCGCTGTTTGAAATGAAGTTAGTGTTGGCGACGGTATTATCTCAATTTGATTTAAAATTAGTGGAGAATTATCCAGTTAAACCTGTTCGTCGAGGGGTAACTTTAGCACCTTCTGGCGGTAAGTGGTTAATTGCAACTGGACAAAGACAAAGGATGGAAAGGTCTGCTGTTGAGCGATTCTCAGTATAGATAGTTCAGGGCGACTAAAAGCCCACACTGACCTGACGGTAAAGTGTGGGTAGTTTACAAATTCCAATTGCGGCGAAAATAAAAGAACCCTTCTAACCACTCTTGCCATGCTATATTGCTATGTAATTTCTGGTTACTCCATTCAGTGGCTGTTTGCTCTATAATTTCTGCAAAGCTGGGATAAATAGAAGATAAATCTGCTAAATGCTTGACGCGGATTTTTTGAGCCATTGCTAAAGCAATTAGATTAATTAATTCTCTAGCAGATGTTCCTAATATCGTAGCTCCTAAAATTTCGCCGTTGCGTAATACAATTAACTTACAAACACCTGTAATTTGATTTTCTATTTGGGCTGCTGTTACTGATTTATAATAGTGTCGCAAAACTAAAATTTCTTTGCGTTCAAATCGGCGTTCTGCTTGCGCTTGTGTTAAACCTACTCGTGTCAGCGTTGGCTGAGAAAATATTGCCCAAGGCATGATAGAGTAATTAACTTTTAATCTAGGTAAAAATAGAGCATTTTTTATAGCAATTCTCGCTTCATATTGAGCGATATTAGTAAAATCATAGCCACCAATTACATCACCACAAGCATAAATTCGGTGGTTAGTAGTTTGCAATTTTTCATTAATTAATAAACGCTGCTGATGCAATTTCACACCTGCATCTGCTAAATTCAATGATTCAATATTCGGTTGTTGTCCTGTCGCTACTAAAATTTCATCAACCTCAATGGCTTTATCTCCAGCTTGAATCCATTTTTTACCATCAATTCGCCTGACTTGAGTAACTATTTTTTCTGTGAAAATACGTATACCCTCAGCTTCTAACTGCGCCTGTAGCAACTGGGAAATTTCTGGGTCAACAGACGATAACAGGTAAGGATACTTAACCACCAAATTCACACTACAACCCAGTTTGACAAGAGTTTGAGCAACTTCAATACTTTGGGGAACACCACCTAAAATTACCCAATCCTGGGGCGGTGTAGCTGCTTTAAAAGCCTGCCAAATATTAGCTAGGGTTAAATAGCCTGTGGCTTGTAACCCCTCAATCTCCGGAATGGCAGGGCGAGAACCACTAGCTAGTAAATAAGTGCGTCCCCGGAGTAAGCGTTGATTCACCGCAAATGCCAAATCAGGAGACATTGAAAATTGACCACTACCAAAAATCACATCAACCCCCGCCGCCGCTAATACAGCCGGAGAGGTCTGTTCTTGGATATTAGACATAACACCATGAGCGTACAGCATTGCGTCTGTCCAATTCACAGACATTGGGTATTTTTTGGCGTTAGCAGCATTTGTGGCATGAATACCAAAACCAGCCAAATCATCTCCAAACTGAGCAAGGTTAGCAATTTTGCCCATAGCCTGACGATAGATTAATCCGTGGTCTACTCTAGATTCTACTAAAGCAACTTTAGCTTTGAGTTTCGTGGCAAATAAAGCTGCATAGCGTCCAGCCAGACTACCGCCAATAATTACAACATCGTAGTCATTACTCAAGTCGCTTCGCTCCAATTAAAAATTAAAAATTAAAAATTCAATAATTACTTACTCAGCACGAACTAAACGTCCCGCTACCGCTAACACAACCGGCTAAACGCCGCGCTACCGCTAACAGCACTCAACACTCAGCACTCAGCACTCCCTCACTCAGCACTAAGTGTAACGCCGTTAACAGGCGTTCGTTGTCAGACTTAGAACGGACGGCTACGCGGAAAAAACGATCGCCTAATTCTTTAAAACTGAGACAATCGCGGATTAAAATCTGGTGATGCTGGAGTAATTGTTGCTGTAACTGCATACTCGATTGTTGTGTCTCCACCAGTAAAAAGTTAGCAGCACTGGGTTGGGGTTGTAATCCAGGGATGGCGGCTAAACCTTCAAACAGTTGCTGACGTGTCGGCGGTAGCCATTGCCAAGTTTCTGCTTGAAACTCCGTATCTTGCAGACACGCAACGGCCGCTGCTGCTGCCAAGGTGTTTACAGGCCAGGGGTCACGCCATAACTGCCATTTGCGGAGGCGATCAGGGTGAGCGATCGCATATCCCATTCTCAGGCCAGGAAGACTGTAAAATTTCGTTAGCGATCGCAACACTACCAAGTTGGGATACTCCTGCACCAGCGAAATCAGGCTTTGTTCCTCATCAGGAGGCACAAAATCCATAAAAGCCTCATCCACCAACACCAAAGCAAACTCTTCCAAGTAAGGTAAAATCGCCTCCCTTGAGAGTAGTTTACCTGTCGGGTTGTGGGGATTATTCAGTAAGAGAGCGCAGTCAGTGAAGGGTGCTGTTAGCGGTAGCCGGTCTTGAGTGCTGAGTAATTGCTTTAACTCATAACCGGCTAAACGCCGCGCTACCGCTAACAGCACTCGTTCCTCAGCACTAAGAAGGGAAAACTCCAGGACTTTAGCGTTGTACGCCGCCAAAGTGCGGTAGTAGTCGCCAAAAGCTGGAGTGATTAACAAGGTTGCGGCCAATTCTGCTAATTCTCTACCTGCCAAAGTCAGTAATTCTGCTGAACCGTTGCCCGGCAGAATCCACTCTGGTGGCAGTTGATGGAAGTCACCCAGGGCTAATCTCAGGTCACTGTAATCTGGGTCTGGATAGTGCCTGAGATTACCCATTTGCGATTGAATAGCAGCGATCGCACTTTTGGGTGGGCCTAAGGGGCTGATACTCGCAGAAAAATCTACAATAGCATCAGCTCGACAGCCAGCCAGTGCTGCTGCCCAAGCTAAATTTCCCCCATGAGCCGGTTGCCGCATCAAATCAAAATTCCTAACAGTTACGCCTGCGCTTTTGGGGGCGCAACTCTTTCTCTAAATAGCTTACCAGCAGAGAAAGCAGGAACTCTAGTCGCGGGAATTTCCATCTTTTCGTTAGTTTTGGGGTTACGACCTTCACGAGCCTTGCGTTCCCGTGATTCAAAAGAGCCAAAACCTACCAGTGTCACCTTATCGCCAGAGGAAACAGCTTCAATAATTGTTTCCAAAGCAGCAGTTAAGACAGCATCAGCTTGCTTCTTAGTCACACTAGCCTTTTCAGATACGGCATCAACCAATTCACCCTTGTTCATTTGGAACTCCTTAATTTTTAGTTGAGATTTTTTCTAGATGCACTGTGTAGCATCTTTACTTAAATCTCTGTTTTACAGAACACAAAAATCGTCCTTAGGGAGTATTTCTACTCAAAATGTCTGTAAATCCCATCGGCTCGACTTTTCAATGAATCATTCTAAGGTGTTCCAGCCAGAAGTGGATAGATGAAACCATTAATTTATATAGATTTCGGCATTTTTTTTATTTTTTGGGTGATTGTTGCACTCAAAACCACCCCAAAAGTAGGAATAAATACTTAGTGAAAGCCCTGGTTAGAATTAAGTCACAAGTTAAAAGTAAAGAAATAAAAAGTCAGTAGAGCGTTTTAATTAATTTTTCTGGGGGCGCGCCACCATAGTTGATTTCTCCCCAGGATATTGGCTGATATCAAATTAACTGCCAAGCCGATTTTTCCAACTGAGTCTCAATCATATTGTGCCAGTGCTGCAATTTTTCTGTAAATGAGGGGTATTGCAAATCCGAAAGCCAAAGAATCAAGGCATCTTCACCGTTGTCTTGGTAATAACGCCGTCTCCGGCCTGCTGTTTTGAACCCAAATTTTTGGTATAAAGAGATTGCTGCTTCATTAGAAGCGCGGACTTCCAGGGTAGCTCGTTCTAAATTGCGATCGCTAGCTGTTTTCAGCAAAGCATAAATTAAAGCCTGTCCCAAGCCCTGACGTTGATATTGGGGATGAACTGCCACAATTGTAATGTGAGCTTCCTCTAAAATCGACCAGAAGCACCCCATACCCAGCAAGGTTTTGCTGGAGTGCGGGGCAAATATTCCCAGTAAATCACTGTTAGGACTATCCAGTTCTCTTTGGTAGCCCTCCAGCGTCCAAAGTCCACCAAAACAGGCTTGATCTAGCTCTAAAATTGCACTTAGATCCTCTGAGGTCAATGATTTGAGTTTTAAGTTAGAAGATAAGATCACTTTTATTGGGATAAGAAGACAAACCCTTTGTAAACTGGGATCGGGAGACTTACTCACGCCCATAATTTAAACAAGGACAATCTATATAAATATGGTATCGACTCACCCTGCTGAGGTTCAATATGCTGGAACGCAGTATTTACCTCAAAGCCAGAGCATAAATACAAATACTTCCCCCAACCAAGAACTTTTACCCCTAACAGCCACAGTTAATAGTGATGGTTGCTTGGAAATCGGTGGGTGTGATGTCACAACCCTAGTTCAGCAGTTTGGCTCACCTTTGTATATTTTAGATGAGGAAACCCTCAGAACAGCCTGCCAACAATATCGAGATAGCTTTCAAAAATACTATCAAGGCGAATCTCAGGTAATCTATGCTTCTAAAGCCTGGAATTGTCTGGCTGTTGGTGCGATTATCGCCTCGGAAGGGTTAGGAATTGATGTTGTCTCTGGCGGTGAACTTTATACAGCTCTAGCTGCTGGGATTAGTCCTGAAAAAATTTACCTCCACGGTAATAATAAATCCCGTGAAGAACTAAATTTCGCCATTGAGTCTGGGATCACGATTGTTGTAGATAACTGGTATGAATTACATACTTTGGTGGAGATGTTGCACGCAATGTCAATACCACCAGTGCGGATCATGTTGCGGCTGACACCAGGGATTGAATGTCATACTCACGAATATATCCGCACAGGACACCTAGACAGTAAGTTTGGCTTTGATCCCAACGATTTAAATGAGGTGTTTGAGTTCGTCAGCCAACAACCAAATTTAAATTGTGTAGGCTTACACGCTCATATTGGTTCGCAAATTTTTGAGCGTCAACCCCATCAGGATTTAGCGGCTGTGATGGTGCAGTGGTTAAGAGATGCGGTTAAATACGGTTTAAATATCACCGAATTAAATGTTGGTGGCGGTTTGGGCATTAAATATGTAGAATCAGATGATCCACCAAGCATTGATGAGTGGGTAAAGGCGATTTGTGAAGTTGTGCAGGCAGCTTGTGCAGTCGAAAATCTACCTCTACCAAAGTTACTCTCAGAACCAGGGCGATCGCTCATTGCTCCAGCCTGTGTTACTGCTTACACTATCGGTTCATCTAAAACAATACCGGAAATTCGTACCTACGTCGCCATAGATGGAGGTATGTCTGATAATCCCCGTCCCATTACCTACCAGTCAGTTTATCGCGCCGTCGTTGCCAACAAATTGTCTGCGCCTATGACAGAAACAGTCACAATTGCGGGTAAACATTGCGAATCAGGGGATATTTTAATCAAAAATGCCCAACTACCAAAAACTGAACCTGGGGATATTCTCGTAGTTATGGGAACTGGTGCGTACAATTACAGTATGGCCTCCAACTATAACCGTTTACCCAGACCGGCAGCAGTTGTAGTGGCAAATGGCGAAGCAAACTTAATTTTGCAACGCGAAACTTATCAAGATTTAATTCGACAAGATTGCTTACCCGAAAGATTGAAGAGTTAGTCATTATTTATTAGTTATTAGTCGTTATTTAAGTCAAGGGTTTCTGGGAATTTTTCCTGAATCACTGGCTTTAAACTAGAATTTCTTTGATTATTCTGGAAAAGCAAGCAAAACAAAATGTCCCAACCAGAAGAAAAAAGAGAGGAAACAGTGCATGAAAGTTCATGAGTTAATAACTAATGACTAATAACTATTAATTACTGACTATTAACTAAAAGTATTAAGAGTAATCCAGATGTCATGAGAGATTGGTGGAAGCAATGGCTGGCAAACCTAGGATGGTCTCAGTCTTTGCTGCTGGGGACTCTGGATATTGTATTGGTGCTGGCGTTGACTTACATGATACTAGTTATTATTAGTGAGCGTCGCACACTGTGGATGGTGCGGGGTTTCATTGTCTTAATGCTAGCCTCAGCACTAAGCGGTAGGTTTGGTCTACCACTCTTAAATTTTGTCCTAGAAAAGTTAGTAATTGGCTGTGCTGTAGCAATGGCAGTTGCTCTCCAGTCAGAGTTCCGCCGATTTTTAGAACAATTGGGACGAGGTGAATTCCGGCAATTGTTTCAACCATCTAATCTGACTATTCCTAAGTCTGATAGTGTAATAGATGAAATTGTGGAAGCGGTTAAAGAACTCTCTAAAAACCGAATTGGAGCTTTACTAATTTTGGAAACAACTGGCCCCATTGACGAACGGGATTTTTCTGTACCTGGTGTCAAACTCAATGCGGATGTTTCCAAAGAACTGATACACACGATTTTTCAACCGAAGACCCTGCTGCACGATGGCGCAACATTAATCCGTGGTTCACGGATTGTATCTTCGGGTATAATCTTACCGCTTTCGGGACGCACAGCCTCGCGCCAATTGGGTACACGCCACAGGGCGGCGATGGGAATTACTGAGCGCGTCGAAAATTGTATTTGTGTCGTTGTATCAGAAGAAACTGGTTCTATTTCCCTCGCAGAACGGGGAACTCTAAATAGGCCATTGACGATTAGGAAGCTCAAAGAGTCTTTAGAGGCTCGATTGTCCCCAACTGTAGATCGGGAAGCGGTAGCTCCTGGTTTGTTAAGCTTGGGTCTTCAGATTGGTAGTAAGGCACTAAAACTAGCTTCACGTTTACTTGGATTACCCTCGACCGCTTCTCAAGACAAAAAATGACAATACAACAAACTGAACTGCAAGAATTGCCCCTGGATTTGAAACGAGAACTACTGCCCAAACACGTTGCAGTAATTATGGATGGCAATGGTCGATGGGCTAAACGTCAAGGTCTACCGCGAATTATGGGTCATAAGCGCGGAGTTGATGCCCTCAAGGATTTGCTGCGTTGTTGTAAAGATTGGGGGATTCAAGCATTAACGGCTTATGCCTTTTCCACAGAAAACTGGAAAAGACCCCAAGAAGAAGTAGATTTCTTAATGACGCTGTTTCAGAGAGTTTTACGTCAAGAGTTGAGGGAAATGGTCGAGGAAAATGTCCAAATTCAGTTTGTGGGAAATTTAGCAGCTTTGCCGCGATCGCTACAAGCGGAAATTTCCCGTTCAATGGAAGAAACCAAGCATAATCGCGCTATCCGGTTTTCTGTGGCGACTAACTACGGCGGACGACAGGAGATTTTACAAGCTTGCCGGGCGATCGCCCAAAAAGTCCAGCAAGGTCTCCTCCAACCTGATGAAATCTCTGAAGAAGTATTTGAACGCCACCTATACACAGCCGGAATTTCCGACCCAGATTTGCTCATCCGCACTAGTGGAGAAATGCGCCTCTCCAATTTCCTCCTCTGGCAAATGGCCTATGGAGAAATTTACATTACTGATACCCTCTGGCCAGATTTTGACCGCACTGAATTTCACCGCGCCTTGTGTGCTTATCAGCAAAGGGAGCGACGATTTGGCAAGGTTTAGAGACGGGTGACAGGTGACAGGTGACAGGGTAGTTTGTTGACCTATATTCCCACTCAGCACCGGCTAAACGCCGCGCTACCGCTAACAGCACTCAGCACTGCTAAGGGCCAGAAAACACCGCTTGTTCGATATCTTCTCGACTCAGGGAATATTTGAAGGCGCGTTGGATATCTTGTCCATTTTCGCCAGCTTGGATATATCGCACGATAATTTGCTCGATATCCAGCCAGAGTTCAGCTTGCCAACTAGGTCTTTGTATGCGCCAGCAATGTAGTTGTGTATCATCTTGTTGACAGCCTTGGTCTTTTAACCACTGCTCAATTTGTGGCAGAGGATGACTGTATAAGGGCGTATCTGAGGGAAGTATAGACATAAAAATTCAAAATTGTTTATTAGTTATTAGTCATTAGTTACTTTACCTGTAACCTGTCACCTCTCCCCACAGAAGAAATCGGTCGTTGTAGTGTAACTGTTGGTTGTGGTATCTGGGTTTGTAAAGCTTGATCACCACGAGTTAGGCCGATGGCGATCGCTAGTAGTAAACAACCTACCAAAGTCACAGCTAAAATAAATAAAGCAAAAATTTCGCCAGATGAGAGGGGGCGATCACTCGCATCCAAGTAAGCTGATTTTGAGTAATCATAAGCAGAAGAGACAGGATGGTGCAAATCAGGCGGTGCTTGAATCACCCCAAACCGAGAATAACCTATCTTGATGTCATAATTTAAACGCCTTTCGGGATTACTCAAGGTGGCGTAGGCTTCGTTAATTTGCTGAAATTTTGGGGTGGCGACAGCAGCAGGTAATTCTGTGCTATCGGGATGATAGCGTTTACTCAGTTCCCGATAAGCGCGACGAATATCGATGACTGATGCTGAGGGATGCAGCCCTAGCGTAGAGTAATAGCTGGGTTCATTGCTTTGCGGCATTGCCCTATGTTGATTCACATCTGTTTGATTCACCTTGCAATCAAGTTTTTTTAATATTGTAAACCTGCCACTCTCACTAAGTTACGATAAATTTCATAGGACTTAGGCAGAAGAAGGGTATAAGCAATTAATTTTGGATTTTGTACTTTTGCAGAGAACCCGTAGGTTATTTTGAATTTTAAATTCGGAGCGCAGCGACTTGACTAAATCCGCAGATGTCAGCGCCAAAAAATTAATCAGCCTTGCACCCGACAATTGGGTAAGATGGGTAACTCAAATGCCTGATATCGTTGCGGGAGAAATTCTTAATTCTGAATTTCAGTGGATTAGCCGAGAAAGTGATGTTTTAGTCCGTGTCACCAGTTCTGAACACGGTGAATTTCTGGTTCTCAACGAATTGCAATTACGCTACCAACGCCAAATGCCGCGCCGAATGCGTGCTTATGCAGCACTGGCGGAAGAAAAATATAATTTACCTACGTACCCTGTTTTAATTAATATTCTCAAAACGAGTAACGAAGAAATACCTACAAGCTTTACATCAAATCTGGCAGGGTTACGAGCAATCCAAGATTATCGGGTGATTAACCTTTGGGAAGTTGATGTGAATATTGCCTTAAAACAACCCTTACCATGCTTATTGCCATTTGTTCCGATTCTCAAAGGTGGTGAGGATGAGTCTCTCATTCGAGAAGCACTGCAAATTCTCCGTGCAGATGAACAGTTAAACCAATTAGAAACAGTATTAGCTTTTTTTGCTACGTTTGTTTTAGAGAGTAACTTAGTTCAAGAGATTATGAGGTGGGATATGACTGTATTACGTGAATCACCCTGGTATCAAGAAATTTTGCGTGAAGGTGAAGCACGCGGTGAAGCACGCGGTGAAGCACGCGGTGAACGGCGTGGAGTAATATCTAGTATCGAAATTAATTTAGAGGCAAAATTTGGCGAGGATGGCTTGCAATTGCTGCCACAAATCAATCAAATTAGTGACATAGCACAATTGAAAGAAATTTTACGCCATGTTATTACAGCAATCACAATTGAGGAATTACGTCAACTGCTGTAGTACAATTCAACAGGTGAATTTTTTAAAGCACAATGCTAACCCAATAAATCAGCGCGGGGTTTAAAGGTTTCAATTTGCCGTAACTTTTCGTATAGTTCTCGTTCTTCCTGGCTAATGTTTTTCGGGGTAACTATTTGGATTTCGACCAATTGATCACCACGTTTTCCCTCTTCGATGGGATAACCTTTATTAGCCAAGCGGAATCTTTGACCAGACCTAACTCCTGGAGGGATGGTCATTTTCACAGGGCCATCCAGAGTGGGTGCTTCGACCTGTCCGCCTAAGACTGCTTCAGTGGGAGTTACTGGCACTTGGCAAGATATATTAGATCCTTCCAGTTTAAATAATGGATGAGGCTCGACGGTAATTTTTAAGTAGAGGTCGCCGCCACCAATGCCTTGATTTCGTAGGCGGATACTTTGCCCTGTCACCATACCGGGGGGCATATTCACTTCTAGCGATCGCCCGTCTTCTAGTCTAATGCGTTCTGTTCCACCTTGATACGCTTTTTCTAATGGTAGGGTTAACCTAGCTTCGATATCTCGACGAGTGGGACGCGGTGGGTTTTTCGGAACTGTGTATTGGACTTTACTTTTTGGGGAACGGAAGGGATCAGTAGTAGTGCTGCTACTTGCCCCATTCCTAGTGTCTTGGCGAACACCAACACCCACAACTTGATTAATAAAGTCCTCAAAATTGGCAAACTGGCTAGGATCTACATTTTGATTGGGATTGCGTTCTGCTGTACGTTCCCAAGCTTTAGCTTTTGGTGTTTGTTTGCTAAAGCCTTTTTGCTTCCAGTAACGGCTAAATTGGTCGTACTGCGCTCGTTTAGCGGTGTCAGAAAGAACTTCGTAAGCTTCCCCAATATCTTTAAATTTGTCTTCTGCTGCTTTGTTGCCTGGGTTGAGATCAGGGTGATATTGTCTAGCTAACCGCCGATAATTCTTTTTAATGTCCTCATTGGTAGCATCTTTATCTACCCCTAAAATTTCGTAGTAATCTCGAAAATTCTGCAAATTCTGCATATTCATTTAATTAGCTTTTAAATTTTAGATTTTAGTAATTGGTAATTAGTAATGGATAATATCAATTACTAATTACCAATTACCAATTACTAAATCCGAATTCAGGAAGAAGGGGTTTAAGGGTGTAGGGGACAAAGTAGGCAATGTAAATTATATTTCCCATGCCTAATGCCCAATGCCCAATGCCCAATGCCCAATGCCTCATTCCCTTTATAACCAATCATCATCTTCATCCCAATTATCTTGGTAACTCGGCCGGGCAGAACGACGTGGAGGGGGACTGCTATCGTAGGTAGAACGGCGATCGCGTTCATAATCTCTGTTATAGTCTCGCTTGTAAGAGTCGCGTTCAGAGTAGCTATCGCGATAATTATCTCTAGAAAAGTCGCGATCGCGTTCTTTGTCTTTATCGCCTGTAAAGATGTCCCGAATTGTGCCGAATAAATCGTCGTCTTCGTCCTCAGCATAATACTCGCGGACTTCCCGATTCAGTTCATACAAAGCATCTTGCAAGTCAACATAGGCTTGATCGATGCCGCGATCGTCATCTTCTTTGAGACTGTCCCGCAGTTCTCGGCTAATATTATCAATGCGTTGGCGACGGTTACGGGCAAACTGCATTCCAAATTCTAAGGCGACTTCTCTTAGCTGTCGTTCGGCTTGCAAAATCAAAGCTTCCGAACGGGTACGTTTTTCTACCCTTTCTTTGCGTTCTCGATCAACATCAGCATATTTTTGAGCATCCTGAATCATCCGGTTAACTTCAGACTCACTCAAAGTAGAAGCACCTTGAATGGTGATACTCTGTTCTCTGCCGGTGGTTCTATCTAAGGCTGTAACCTGTAAAATCCCGTTAGCATCAATATCTAACGACACTTGAATTTGTGGGATTCCCCGTGGTGCGGGTGGAATACCATAGAGTTTGAACCTGCCCAAAGATTTATTATCATCTGCCATTTCCCGTTCACCTTGGGCAACGTGGATTTCCACGCTGTTTTGGTTATTTTCTGAGGTCGAGAAAATATCAGAACGGCGGACTGGGATAGTCGTATTGCGGGGAATCAACTTTTTCATTACGCCGCCGATGGTTTCTAAGCCCAAAGATAAGGGCGTAACATCCAATAGCAGCACATCTTTAAATTCCCCCGCCAGAATACCTGCTTGAATGGCTGCACCCATCGCTACAACTTCATCAGGATTGACATTTTCGCTGGGTTCAATGCCAATCATATCCCGCACCAGTTGTTTTACCATTGGCATTCGTGTAGAACCACCAACTAGTACGACTTCTTCAATGTCGTCTGGACGCAAGCCTGCATCTTTTAAAGCCCGTTTGACTGGGGTGCGAATACGTCCTAATAAGTCAGCACACAAACCCTCAAACTGGGAGCGTGTGAGGCGAGTTTCTAGATGTTTGGGGCCGTCTTCCGTGGCAGTGATAAAGGGTAAGTTAATGTCCGTGACGCTGACGGCAGAAAGTTCGATTTTGGCTTTTTCTGCGGCTTCCATCAAACGTTGCAAAGCTTGGCGATCGCGTCTTAAGTCTACACCTTCGGCTTCTAAAAATTGCTCTGCTAACCAATCAACTACTTTTTTATCAAAGTCATTACCACCTAGTTGGGTATCACCACTGGTAGATTTAACTTCAAATACCCCATCGCCTACTTCCAGAATTGATACGTCAAATGTCCCACCACCCAAGTCAAATACTAAGATGGTTTCCGTATAACCCCGATCTAACCCATAAGCTAGGGATGCGGCTGTCGGTTCGTTGAGAATCCGCAACACTTCCAATCCAGCAATCCTACCTGCATCGCGGGTTGCTTGCCTTTGGGAATCATTAAAATAAGCCGGAACTGTAATTACTGCCCCTGTGACTTGTGCGCCTAAGTAGGTGCTGGCATCGTCTGCCAATTTTTTCAGCACCATTGCCGAGATTTCTTCGGAGGCAAAGTCTTTATTGAGACGGGGACAGGCAATCTTGATATTACCTACATCGTCTTTACGGATAGTGTAGGGTACACGCTTCGATTCTGAGTTCAGTTCGCCGTACTTACGCCCAATGAAGCGTTTAACTGCAAAATAAGTATTTTGTGGATTGAGGACTGTTTGCCGTCTTGCCATTTGCCCAACCACCCGTTCGCCTTCTTTGCTGAAGCCAACTACGGAGGGGGTTGTTCGCATTCCTTCTGCATTGGCAATCACCACCGGCTTGCCACCCTCCATTACGGCGACTACTGAGTTGGTTGTACCCAAGTCGATGCCGACTACCTTGCCCATGCGTTACTCTTCTCCTAGTGTGACTTATACATATATTATGATTGGGCGGAACTACCTCTAGCTTAGTGCTACAGGGTAAAATTGCCTCAATGGTATAATAGAGATCATCGAAGCAAAAATTGGAGGAATTAAAGCTTGAGGAGTTAGTTGCAAGACTAGGATAGCATTCACCATGCTGAGTATGTCCTAGAACCCTGAAATCTTGTACTCCATTGACTTAAGTTCATTGCTGCTTTAAGTTGGGAAATCCCCCTATAAATCTTTGTTTTTTGCTTTATCCCTACATGATAAATTTGAGATTAAAAATCTTCTAAACACTTGAATTTACAAGAGAGATTACATAATCACCTCCAACAGATAGCCAGAGAACGCGATCCTTACATGGCGACGGCGGGACATTTCTTTGTCCAAGAATACATCCGCCAAGAATTTTCTCAATGGGGAAGTGTGGAAATCCACACCTTTGCTGTTAACAATAGAAATTTTCATAATCTCATCCTCAATTTACCTGCCCAATCTACACCCAAAAAACAGGATTTACCTCCAATTCTAATTGGCGCACACTATGATGCTGTACCGGGAACGTCAGGGGCTGATGATAATGCTACAGGTGTGGCGGTTCTGCTGGAATTAGCGAGGAAGTTTGCCGCACAACCAGCTAAATATCCCTTGCGACTGATGGCTTTTGATATGGAGGAATATGGTTTGTTGGGTAGTGCTGACTATGCAGCCTTACTGCGACAACAAAAGCAACCTTTACGCTTGATGATGTCTCTAGAAATGTTGGGATATCGTGATTTTACCCCTGGTAGCCAAAGTTATCCCCCTCCTTTAGAACGCTTTTACCCAGATACGGGTGATTTTATTGCTTTAATTGGCAATTTACGTACAATTCCGGATTTAATCGGCATGAGTCGCAGTATTCGCCAAGCTGGGATATCAAGTCAGTGGCTACCAGTACCAAATAGAGGCTTGATAGTCCGTCAAACCAGATTAAGCGATCATGCTCCGTTCTGGGATGCAGGTTATCCAGCCATGATGGTGACAGACACAGCTTTTTTGAGAAATCCTCACTATCATCAACGTAGTGACACAATTGCTACTTTAGATTTCGATTTTCTTGTTGGTGTCTGCGAAGGTTTGGAATTGGCTATTAGGAAGGTGTAGAAGACTCACTACTCAGCACGCTGCTCAACGCCCCGCTACCGCTAACAGCACTCACTACTCACTACTCAGCACTCACTACTCAGCACGGGCTAAACGCCCCGCTCCGCTAACAGCACTCAGCACTCACTACTCAGGAGGCAGAAGGGGTAATTCAGTATTTTCAGGCGATCGCACATTGAATGATAAGCTAATTAAATCATCAATATTCCGTTTCATGGTGTGACAAATTGCATCTAATGGTAAATCATTGGCATCATAACCAAAGGGGTTTTCTATCTCTAAACCAATGGCTTCAATTCCAAATAAAGTAAAACTTACCAACGCTACAACTGCACCTGTCCACCATTCTAAACTCTGTACCATCTGAAATGGTAAAAGCAAGCAATACAGTAATAATAATTGCTTCAAATGGATAGAATAGGCTAGAGGCATGGGTGTTTTTAAAATTCGTTCACAACCCCCCAAATTATCTATTAAATTATTTAATAATCCTTGTATTGATATTAATTGATATGAGTTGAGGCGATTTTGTCTATGCTGTCTTTGTAAATAATCCCCAATCCAAAAGGCTATTTCTAAGGGGGGATTATTCATATTTATGAGTTTAAAATATTTAGATGATGACATTAATTCTTCTAACTCATTATTTACTGGTTCGCTACGTAAATGTAATTTGGTAGCTACAGCAAAAGCCACTAATAAATATAAAACATTGATTTTGTTCTCTTTATCTTTTGGGGATACTTCATCAATAGATACTAAAATTTGCCTAGCTAGATTGCGGACGTTATTTACTATAGATCCCCAAAATTTTCTACCTTCCCAAAAGCGATCGTAAGCTGTATTGGTACGAAAAACTAATAATAGACCTAAAACAATACTAGGAATAATAGTTCCTAAAATTGGTTGGGACACAGGTAATTTTAAATAATAAAGTAAGGAAACTAAAACTCCAAATAAGCCACAGCCAATAACACGTTGATATATTGATGAAATAACTGAACCTTTAAACTGAAAAGCCATTTGCAACCATTGCATTCTTTCAACCTTCATGGTAGGTATAGTAGTCCTATTTAATTTGTAGAAATTACGATACTTCAAAACTTCGGTTTCTTTGCAAAACTGAGGTTCTCGAATTTTAGAAATAACTTAAAAATCATAACGCTGGATATAGCATACGTGGCGTTGAGGAATTTACACATATAAGGCTCGTATTTGATTTTTGAAACACGCTTATTGGTATAGCAAGTCTAAAGTAGTGCATTAATTTTTGCTAGCCTGTCAGCAAAAAGCGATCGCATACCCAGGCGATCGCTCTTTGCTATAATTTTTAATTAAACTTTGGTGCGATCGGTCAAAATTTCATACCCAGTTTCAGTTACCAAAACTGTATGCTCAAACTGTGCTGACAAGGAATTATCCACAGTTACAGCAGTCCATCTGTCTGATAAGGTGCGGGTGTGTTTAGAACCAGCATTCAAAATTGGCTCAATCGCCAAAGTCATGCCGGCACGCAGTTTCACGTTGGGCATTTCCCGTGTACGGTAGTTAAATACTGAGGGTTCTTCGTGTAAGTTGCGTCCTACACCATGTCCAGTGAATTCTTCAACTACGCTAAAGCCATTAACTTTGACATGATCTTCAATTGCACCGGCTAAATCAAGCAGATATGCGCCTGCTTTGACTTGTTCTATACCTTTATAAAGGGCTTCTTCGGCGACGCGAATTAGTTTAGCAGCATCTGGGGTAACTTCACCCACGGCAATTGTAATGCAGGAATCACCATGAAACCCTTGATAATAAGCACCTGTATCTACTTTTAATACGTCCCCAGCACGAATCACTTTTTTGGGATTGGGGATACCATGCACCACTTCATTATTAATGCTGGAACAGATAGAACCAGTAAAACCGTGATATCCCTTAAAGCTTGGTGTCGCGTCCATTTCTCGGATGCGTTTTTCTGCATAAGCATCCAAGTCGGCTGTAGTCATTCCAGGCTTGACTAATTCCGAAATTTCTTTGAGAACAGTAGCGACGATTTTTGCTGATTGCCGCATAATATCAATTTCTCGCGGCGATTTAATTTCAATCCCCCGGCGTTGTTTGTTGGATTGTGTAGGCTTAGGTGCTTGAGAAAGCAAGTTGGTAAAAATGTTCATGGGAAACTAATGATTACTTGCGCTTTGCCGCTAATTTTGCAGTGTTTATCTAAAGTTTAGTTGAGAAATAATATCTATATTTACGTTAGCTGATTTTTTGTTGCCAATTAGTCAACAGTCAAACTCTCTTGTCTATTTACCAGTGATAATAATCTCCCCTGTCATCCCTGCTTCTGTGTGTCCAGGGATGGAACAACGCAAGCTATATTTTCCTGGTTTCATTGACACAAACACCCATTCCGCCACAGCACCAGGCTTTAGTTCCAGTTCATGAATTGCGCCTTTAATCTCTACTTTTCCAGCTTCAACTTTTTGCGTCCAGATAACATCAGCAAAATCTTTAGCTGTAAAGTAGTGTTTCATTTGACTGGGGTTAGTTAGCTTGAGTTGATAACGTTTCCCGGCTACAAAGTCCAAGTGATTTGGCTCAAATTTGAGTTCGTTAGCAGAATTGCCTAAACTAACTGTAATTTCTGTAGCTGGTTGCTTGAGTAAATCACCAGTAAGATTTGCCGCGATCGCCAGACGAGGATGGCTGAAAACTAAACCTAGCAGCAATGTCAAAATTACACAGCTACGCCGAATTAATATCAACCCAGTATAAAAAATCTCCATCAACATTATGAACAAGATAATATAGGGACGAGGCAGAAGTTCTTTAATTACGAATTGACCAAATTGGTAATTCGTAATTATGTGGGTTCAAGCACCCATTGATTGCAATTGCGAATTGCGAATTGCGAATTGCGAATTGGTTCGACTTCCATTATCTAACACTTTGGCTAGCCAACATAGCAGGGCCGGCGGTAACTACAACAATTTGGTCAGGGTGCAGTAACTCACGGGCGGCTTGATTAACGTCAGTGAGAGTAACTTGCTGAATTTTTTGCGTGTAAGTATGTAACTCTGTTTTGTCCAAACCATACACCTGATTCATCAAGATGTTACTGGTTAACTCTTCTGGATCTGCCAGGGAGACATTATAGTTACCAATCAGGGTACGTTTAGCCATCTCTAATTCTGTGGTTGTAACACCGTGCTGATGGATTTGTTGGAGTAATTGACGGGTACTAGCGATCGCTTGATTTGCATCTTCAGGACTGGTTTGCATTTCAATCCAAAATGTCCCAAAGTCTTTTTCGGCTTGGAAATGGCTATAAATTCCGTAGGTTAAGCCTTGGCGATCGCGCACTTCTGCCCCTAGGCGACTCGATAGGGTGTCTCCTCCTAAAATTTGATTTAAAACCAAAGCTTGGTAAAATCTGGGGTCTTGGCGTTTGATACCTGTATAACCCATGTAAGTAATAGCTTGTGTTTTACCGGGGACAACTGGGTTCACCTGGACAAGACTGCTGGGGTTTGATACTTGGGGATATTTTATGCTGGGTGCTTGTCCACTCACGCGCCAATTACCAAACTCTGCTTGAATGAGCGATCGCACTTTGTGTGGGTCAAAATCTCCCACTACTACCAATACCATCGTATCTGGACGATAGTATTTACTTTGGAAAGCAACAATATCCTTACGTTTAATGCGTCGCAGAGTCTCCTGTGTCGGAAACTGGTGTAGGGGATGTTTTTTCGGGTAAATCGATTGTAAAAATATTCTTTTGGCTACTTCCGCCGGATTATCTAAGTCCGATTTGAGGTCTGTTAAAGCTTGTTGGCGGTTTAATTCCAATTCTTTTTGCGGAAATGTACTATTTTTCAGAGCATCTGCTAAGGTTTTGATTAAAACAGGTAAGTCTTCAGCCAGACTATTGCCCTCAATCTGCACACCATTGCGGTAGGCGGCAAAGTCCAAAGTCGCGCCTCTATCTTCCAAAGCTTTGGCTAAGGTGGAAGCATTTTTGGTTTTAGTCCCACTCATCAAGCCATCGGTTACCAGCATAGCTAATCCGGCTTGTTCCCCTGGGTCAAATTCTGTACCTGCTTTGATATGACCACTTAAGGTAATGGTAGGTGTACTGCGATCGCTTAACAATAATACCTGTAGGCCGTTAGCTAAGGTAAATTGCTGTGGTAGTTTGAAGGCAGTGTTTTGAGCATCACTCTGATCAGTATCGATGGCTGGTAGATACTGCATCATCTCGGAGGGTGGAACAGGTGAATTACCAGATAAATTCTCTCTTATGTGTGGCGGTGACTGTTTTGTGCCAATTTCCTTAGCTTGAGTGACAATTGGTTGAAAAATACCCACTGTTCGGGCAGATTTTGCCAGATATTTGTTTAATACACCCACAACATTTGCGGCGGTGACTTGACGAACGGCTGCTAAATAGTGATCTGTAAAGCGATAATCACCCGTAGTTGTCTCATCATTGCCTAACTGCATGGCTTGATCAGTGATATTACGGTTACTCAAGATTATGGCAGCTTCTAACTGTCTTTTGGCTCTAGCTAATTCTGTGGCTGTTATACCTTTTTGGGTTAACTTGGCGATCTCATTATTCAACACTGAGTCAATTTTGGTCAAATCTTGGTCAGGATCTGCTGTGACTAACAACTCATACCAACCTGCTTTGTGTAAGCTAACCACTGAACCTGAAATATCATTTGCTAATCCCGATTCCACCAAGGCTTGATATAGTCGAGAATTTCTTCCTTCTGTCAAGATGTAGTCAGCAATCTCTAAAGCTGGTATATCTTGATGATTTGCCTGTGGTAGTGGATATACGGCTTGCAATAATGTGGCTGATCCTGGTTCTCGGAGGACAATTGGCGATTGGGGACTTTTAACTGCATCTGAAATAGTCATTTCTTGACCTAACCCCCTAACCCCCTTCCCATGTAGGGAAGGGGGAATAGTCAAAGCCTCTAGCCTAACAGGGGAGAGGTTTGAGCTATTCTGACTTTTAGGAATATTGCCGAAGATTTCTTTGACTGTAGCTAAAGTTTTTTCGGCTTGGCAATCGCCGACAATGACTAAGACTGCATTGTCAGGATGATAAAACTGGCGATAATACTGCTGTACTTGTTCAGGCTGGAATTTTTCTACATCGGCCTTAGTCCCACCCACGGGTAAACCATACGCATAATTGGGAAATACTGATCGCAGAATAGCTCGGTTAAGGCGATATTCTGGGCTATTTTCGTACCCCTGCAATTCGGAAATGACTACCCGCTTCTCTTTAGCTAGGTGTTCGTCATCCATCAGCGCATTTTGCATTCTATCTGCTTCTAAAACTAGCAGTGCTTTCAGCTTGTTCTGTTCTACAGTTCCGTAATAAGCTGTTTGGTCATAACTCGTAAAAGCGTTTGAGTCACTACCTAAAGCACTAAATAACCAGCCAAATTGAGTCGGACGGCTGGTTGTGCCTTTAAACATCATATGTTCTAGTTGGTGAGCTATGCCGTTAACTCCCAATGCTTCATAGCGTGAACCGAACTTGTACCACACCTGCACACTTACCACTGGTGCTGTATGTACTTCTTTGATGAAGACAGTTAGACCATTGTCTAATACTGTCTTATGAACATTTTCTGTTAATTTTAAATCTTGGGGATTTTTGGTCACTAATGTTAATTGGTGATTCACTCGATTAGAAGTAGTTATATGTTGACTCTCAGCAGGTACATTGCCAAGAAATAATACCGCAACTAATGAAATACCCAACAGCAAAAAATAAGAACGGTATTTATGGCACGCAGATAAGACAGACATTTATTTCGGTAGATGTACGGAAATTAATTTATTTTGAGTGCCGAGAATTATCTAATTCTCTTGAGAATATGTTACCTCGGCAATATGAATAATGTATATAAACAGACAAAATAAGCAACAATGACTAATTAAGTTAGCTGAAAAATCGGATGAATTCTAAGGGTAAGCTATCCGTATCAGCAACAAATGCTACTTCCAAGATGCGATCGCCTATTTGCTGCTGAGTCGGTTCTAAAAGAATTTTTAACGGTGGTAATTCTGGTGTCAATGCTACACGTTCTTGTAAACTTTTCAACCATCCCGGTAAATCTGGGGTAATTTCCGTCAAATCAAATGACAGGTGATAGTATCCCACATAATGTTCATCATTAAAGGCATCCGGGGCTGGTTTTGGTTGGGGAATTTGCATCAGTTCAATTCTGCCGCCTAAGCCTTCCATCCAGCAAGCTAGGGTGTAGCCGGTAGTGAAGCGTTCACAGACACTAAAGCCTAGTATTTCATAAAAGGCGATCGCTTGATGGATATTCGCAGTGCGGATAGAAGCGTGGTGCATGGTTTAGTCTACAGTCAATGCTACAGATGCGCCGTTATGTGTTTGTACAACTTCAGAATATCACTTCAGAATAAAAGCAGATTGATATGATTACTTGCTATTTGCGTTATGTTATCGACCCCGATAAAATTTCGGATTTTGAAGCATACGGACTTATGTGGATTCCGTTGGTGGAAAAATTCGGTGGAAAGCATCATGGCTATTTTCTTCCACATGAAGGAGCTAATAATATTGCCCTAGCTCTGTTCAGTTTTCCTAGCCTTGCGGCATACGAGCGATACCGGATAGATTCCCAGCATGATCCAGCTTGTCACGAAGCGTATGAATTTGCGCACCAAACAAAGTGCATTATTAGTTATGAGCGATCATTTATGCGTCCCGTTTTAGGCGATGTTAATAATCTTAAATAAAAAAGCAGAATATCATCCTTGATTTACAGGCGTTTCAGCGATTCAAACAGGTAACTTATTATTGCGGAATGCCTTAGTCATTGGTCATTAGTTAATTGACGGATGACTAATGACCAATAACCATTACTCAAACAATCTGAAATAAGGGTAGCGCACGGGAACACCCGGTTCTTTATCTAAATCGAAATTAATCACTTCCCAGCAATCATCTTCGGCTGTTTCGGGACTAAATTCGACAGGTAAGCCGTATAGTCTTGCAGATGATGTTTCCTGTTGTCCAGAACGCCAAGGTGTGCTGCGTTCTAGATAGCCACTCATCAACTCCTGATAACGTCTGGCGATGATCACTCGTGTTGCTCGATAGCCTTGGGTGTATAACTTATCTAAGGCTTCGTGGATTTCAAAGCGAATGCCATCAGGATGAGTGTGCTGTCTATACCACTCATTGTTCCACCTCCGCCAATGTCGCCCAGACTGTAGATGAACTAACTCTCCAGTTTTGGGATTAGCTTCAAATGCGCCATGACGGGGGCATAAATAGGTATCAGTTAGTGTCAGTGCCGGGATTGTTTGGCGACAATGGGGACACTGTATGTCAGCCCCAAACATAGGGTACTGCAAGCCTGGATTCATCATGAAGTGCGTACAAACATAGTTTCGTCTTCACCAGCACCAGAGGGTTGGATTTTACACTTCGGCTCTACCAATCCGAGAGTTTTATTCACTGCCGCACATGAACAATGTGAAGCAAGAACAATTTTCACTTTTGTCTTCCTCCACTTGGAGGATTGACGCTGTGATATTCTGGTTTTGCAACCAGGCTCTCAGGATGGAGTTTCTCCAGTGTTCCTGGGTACCATATTCCTATTCTATCGTGTCTATCTCTTCTTACTGGCCTTCTCCTGATTTTTCTCAAGCTGCCTTCATTGCATCCAATGCTGTTGTTATGGGTTCGGTCAACATAGCAGTCGGAGTCAGCATCTGGTATGGAGCAGTAGTGAGGGCAGATGTAGAACGCATTGATATTGGCGAATGCACAAATATTCAAGACGGGGCTATTCTACACGGTGATCCTGGTTTGCCCACAATTTTAGAAGATCATGTGACTATAGGACATCGTGCCGTAGTCCATTCTGCCCACATTGAACGCGGCAGTTTAATTGGCATCGGCGCAGTGGTTTTAGATGGAGTCAGAGTCGGCTCTGGTAGCATCATTGGTGCTGGTGCAGTAGTAACCAAGAATATACCCCCCTTATCTCTAGTTGTGGGCATTCCCGGCAAAGTTTTACGTCCAGTTACACCAGCCGAAGCCGCAGAACTTATCGAACACGCCGAACGTTACAAAAAGTTAGCCTTAGTACACGCTGGTAAGGGAACGGATATTGGGTTTAATTCGTAAGGGTTTAGAGGTGTCAGGGTGAAGACAAATCCCATTCCCAATGTCCAATTCCCATTGACTTTTGACTAACTACTTAAACTTTCTTTACAAAAGTAGCTAGCAAAATTGCCCACTTCAGCTAAAAATAAAAATGAGAGTAGTTGACAAAACTTTAATTTCTACTTGATAGAGGGGTACTAAAAATGGATAATCTTGATTTTCGTGTAGTAGTTGTTTTAGCACCAATCGCTGTTGCTGGTGGCTGGGCTGCATTTAATATTGGTGCTGCGGCTATCAGACAAGTTCAAAACTTTTTGAATAGAGAAGCCTAAACTCTAGTTTAAGATAACTAATTTAACCGGCTGTTATCTTCGCGGAAACAGTCGGTTTTGTTGATTTTGGGGACTGGGAAGCAGGGGAGAAATTTTATGCCCAATTCCCAATTCTCAATTCCCAATTCCCAATTCCCAATTCCCAAGTGAATATAGATTCTTTACTCCAATCATTTCAACATTTTGGCGTTAATCTGGGGCTTTCCCGCATTAACAGACTCTTAGCTGATTTAGGCAACCCCCATCACAAAGTCAGTGTGATTCATGTTGCTGGGACAAATGGCAAGGGTTCTGTCTGCGCTTATTTGTCCTCTGTTCTGACACAAGCAGGTTATCGTACAGGACGCTACACTTCTCCCCATCTAGTGAATTGGACAGAACGTATCTGTCTGAATGAGCAGCCAATTTCTGCTGAGGAGTTTTGCCAATTATTACTACAGGTTAAGTCCGCTATTAACGCGGATGATTCCCCGACGCAATTTGAAATCATTACCGCCGCAGCTTGGTTGTATTTTGCCCAGCAGCAAGTTGATATAGCCGTGGTAGAGGTGGGGCTGGGGGGACGCTTGGATGCGACTAATGTGATATCTGAGCCGCTTGTGACGGTGATTACCTCCATTAGCCGGGAACATTGGCAGCAACTAGGTTCTACTGTCGCTGAGATTGCAGGGGAAAAAGCGGGTATTCTTAAGCCTGGATGTCCGGCTGTGGTTGGGATATTACCACCGGATGCAGAACAAGTAGTGCGATCGCTCGCTCAAGAATTACAATGTCCATTAATTACGCCACAACCTGCCCAACAGATAACTCCAGAATGGGCAGAATATCAATCAACTCAAAATTCCACATTAATTAAATATCCTTTACCTTTACAGGGGCAAATTCAGTTAAATAATTCTGCTTTGGCTTTAGCTACTTTAGAAATACTGCAACACAAAGGTTGGCAGATTTCTGAGGAAGCAATTATCAACGGTATGGCTAAAACTAAATGGCCAGGGCGGATGCAATGGCTTAATTGGTACAACCACAAATTATTAATTGATGGCGCACATAATCCAGCCGCCGCTCAAGTTTTGCGTAACTATGTAGATACTCTCAATCCTCAAAATATAACTTGGGTGATGGGGATGCTATCTACTAAAGACCATGCCGATATTTTTAAAGTTTTATTAAGACCGAATGACAGATTATATTTAGTACCAGTACCAGATAATAGTTCAGCCAATCCCATAGAATTAGCAAAAATAGCTAATGATATCTGCCCAGATTTACAACTTTGTCAAGCTTATCCAGATTTAATATCATCACTAACAGCAGCCATTTCTACATCAGATAGTTTAGTAGTTTTATGCGGTTCTCTTTATTTAATAGGAAATTTTTTAGGTAAAATATAACTTCTCTAGTCAGAACCTTCAGAACCTAGCTTTCTTAAGGAAGGTAGGGTTCTTGACTCTAATGAATAATTAATAAATATCTCCCCCTCCTAACTCTCCACTCACCACTTCCTACTCCCAAGCTTTATTAAAAATTTGTATCAGCCCTGTTCATCTCTCCTGATTTTTGGGAAATCTGAATTTAGTAGTAGAAATCCCAAAGTTAGGTTTGGCTCATAAGTATGTTGATTGATCAACCTGTTTACCTACATATAGAAATCCTGAATGATATGTATAAACTTTTAAGTAATGTAGTAATTTAGGGTGGTTTTTAATGGGCAAAAACTACCCTAATACGTATCTTTAAAGAAGAAAATTAGACTACTATAGCAAGCCGTACAAGAGAATGTGTAAATTATAAATCAGAAGTAAAATAGGGTTGATATCTGCATAAACATTCAATAAGAAATATCTAGACAACTACAGCATTTATCTAATAATTCGATAAAGGTAATGATGCAAATAAGTATAAAAACGGAGAAGTGAATACTTTTGCCGAGTAAGTATTTGAAGAAATTAGATGAAATTGGTTTGATGTAACCATAAATTCCACCTTGACGGTAGGAGACAAATAAATTAATTCTTGGTTAATTAAGGGGATAAAAAAATGCTAAAAGTTATTCTTGGACATAGTGATGATCCTGATGCTCAAGGAGCAATTGAAGAAGTTTTAAAACAATGTGTTAGTGATTTAAGTAATCTAGTAGACATTCCACCCAAGGCGGGTATTTTATTTGCAGCTATTGATTTTGATCATGCTTTGATTCTGAAAGAAATCAATCAAGTATTTCCAGGAATTGACTTAATTGGTTGTACTACAGATGGTGAAATATCTTCAATTTTAGGGTTTCAGCAAGATTCTTTGACACTAATGCTTTTTTGCTCTGACACTGTAGAAATTCGTGCTGGTGTCGGATATGGAGTCAAAGAAAACCCCTTAACTGCGGCTCATCAAGCTGTGCATCAAGCAACTGAGAACTGCAAAACTGCTGCTAAATTATGTATACCTTTACCAGCTAGTTATCTAGTAGATGGTTCAACTACCAATGGCGGGTTAATTCTCGAAGGATTGAAGTTAGCTTTAGGTTCTCAGACACCAATTTTAGGTGGGACAGCCGGAGATCAATTTAGATTTCAAACTACTTATCAATTTTTCCGCAACGAAGTTTTGACAGATGCTTTACCCATTCTGATTTTTTCTGGAGATATTCTCTTGTCATATGGTACTGGCTGCGGCTGGAAACCAATTGGACTTAAGAGCATTGTTACGAAAGCTCAGGGAACAGTCCTTTATGAAATTGATGGTGTATCAGCACTAGAATTTTATCAGCGATATTTAGGCGATCGCCAACCAACGGCGGAAAATCCTTTAGCGGTGTATGAAGGCGATAGCGATCGCTATTATATGCGAGTCCCTAATACGTGTGATCTGCAAACTGGCAGTATCAATTTTTTGGGGGATGTACCAGAACAAGCCATAGTTCAGATGACAGACTTCAATCGCGATGAAATTCTTCATAGCGTTAAGACTTCACTTCAGACTGCCTTGGAACGGTATCCTGGAACTGAACCAGATGCCATTTTACTATTCTCCTGTTGTTGTCGTCGTTGGCTATTAGGTACAAAAGCCAAAGAAGAATATCAATTTGTCAAAACCGAACTCGCCAAAGCAATACCCATTTGTGGATTCTATACCTACGGTGAATTTGCACCCTTAGAAGCACAGGGTTCAACTTACTATCACCAAGAGACGTTTGTTACCCTGCTGCTAGGAACAAAATAAAGGGTTATGCAAGATATAGACTACGAGAGCAGACTCAAGGAATTAGAAAAAACTGTGCGGATTCTCAAAAAAAAACTAGAGCGTTCTGAAGTTGATCGCGAACAATTGGAGAATGCTAGTGAATTGAGAGAAGCAGTCCTCAAAAATGTCATTCGAGAGCTGGAAGAATCACAAACTGCTTTAGAAAATCGGGGTAAAGAGCTAGAAACTACTCTTGGTAATCTCAAAGCTTTACAACTCAAACTAGTGGCATCTGAGAAAATGTCTGCTCTTGGAGTTCTAGTCGCAGGGATTGCTCACGAAATTAATAACCCAGTCAGTTTTATTTATGGTAATTTGAATCACGCTAACAATTATTTTCAAGATTTGCTAAGTTTAGTAGAAATTTATCAGAAGCATTACCCTAAACCAGTAGCTGCAATTAAACAAAAAATCCGAGAAATTGAACTGGACTTTCTCAAGGAAGATTCGGAAAAACTTTTCCAATCTATGACAGGAGGTGCAGAACGCATCTGTGATATTGTTAAATCACTGCGGACATTTTCTCGCCTAGATGAAGCCGAATTCAAAGCAGTCAATATTCATGATGGTATTGATAGCACATTAGTAATTTTAAATAACCGTCTCAACCCATCACCTGATAATTTATATGGTATTAAAATTATTCGTAACTATGGAAAATTACCATTAGTAGAATGTTATGCTGGACAACTTAATCAAGTGTTTATGAATATCCTTGCTAATGCAACTGATGCTTTAGACGAGAAAGTGATCAAGCATAAACAAAAGCATAATCAAGATTTACTAAATCCTAAAATTGATATTTGTACTAAAGTAATTAATCATGATTGGGTGGAAATTAGTATTGCTGATAATGGGTTAGGAATTGACGAGCAAGTACAGACAAAATTATTTGACCCATTTTTTACAACCAAAGATGTTGGTAAAGGTACAGGCTTGGGTTTATCTATTAGCTACAGAATTGTTATTGAATTGCATGGTGGTAAATTGAAATGCCATTCAACACCAGGAGGAGGAGCAACATTTGTCATTCAAATTCCTATTCGACAATCTAAAATTAATTCGTAATGGGCTGCGCCCCGCTACGCTAGCGTAATTGGTCAACAGTGAACAGTCATCAGTTGCTTAATGACTGTTCACTGATGTAACTTCCCAATCCCCAGCCTTTCAATGAGTGGATTTGCAATGAGTGGATTTTAAATTATTCAATCTAAAATCCACAATCTAAAATTCTTAGTCCCCAGTTCCTAGCGATTATTCCATTCTTGTGCCGCATCTTCTACTGCTTTATCTACAGTTTTTTCTCCTAACATTGCTGCTTGCAAGTTCTCATAAATCGCTTTTTGCAGCTTTTTAATATCTTTCAATCCTGGAGTTAATATTTCTGCTTGTTGCAGTTGTTGTGCGCTGACAACTCTGGCTTTTTCTACTGTGGAGGCATTAGCGGAAATATCTTTAAAGTAAGTATCAGCTAGTGCTTTGGTCGTCGATGGTAGAACATTCGCCGCTTTGGCAAAGGCTAATTGATTCTCATCATTGGTGACAAATAAACCAAATTTCACCGCCGCATCTGGTTGTTTTGTATCGCGGGGAATCACAATATTCATCACAGCGACATTTTTTTTACCTGTGTCACCAGTAAGTTGGGGAGAAATTGCTGAAGCTTGAGCAATTTTAGGTGCATTGTTGGCAATAGTTTTGAGAAACTCTGGCCCGGAAGCCAAGAATGCTGTCTCACCAGATTGGTATAAATCAATAGCGTGGCGATGGCCTTGCGTCAGTGCTTCTTTTGGTAATAACCCTTTTTTATAAAGGTCTACCCAATACTGAAACGCTGCTTTACCTTGAGGCGTGTTAAAAGCGGCTTTTCCCTCAGCGTCTACTAAGGCGACTCCCATCTGCACCAATGATTGCAGGACTTCACCGGAATCCTGCGGGACAAAAGTCACAAAAAAGGCGTATTTCCCCGTCTTATCTTTAATTTGTTGCGCTTCTTGTGCTAATTCTGCGTAAGTAGTGGGTGGTTTATTAATACCTGCCTGTTTTAATAAATCGGTGTTATAAATGGTTAACCTCGTGGTGAGATACCAGGGAATTCCAAAACTTTTACCATTGAGTGTGCTGGCTTTCCAAATATTCGGAAGATAGGAGGAACGGGCTTCCTGTGGGATTTTTGCATCCAAATCTAACCAGGCATTTCGACCTGCTAATTGAGAAGCAAAGTCTGGATTGAGGTTAACAACATCAGGTGGCGTTTTTGCGGATACAGCTGTTAAGATTTTGTTCTCCATCGCCGCCCAAGGCACATCAACCCACTTTACCTTTATGCCTGGATTTTGTGACTCGAAGTTGCTAATTAGGCTTTGGAAGTAGTTTGTAAATTGAGGTTGGAGTTGCATTGTCCAAAACTCAATATTTGCTGTTCCAGAAGCAGCTTGTTGGGTATTTGAATTAATTTTTCCGGTGCTGCAACTGACGACCCAACTAGTCAGTAAACCTAACATTACCAAAGCGACCAGTTGTTTAAATTTTTGTAATTGAATCATTTTACCAGTATTTTTACGCTTGATCACGGTCAAAAGCTTATGCAGAATTGTCGAAATTATAGGCTAAAACAAACAGTTATGAGTGCTAAGTGCTGAGTAATGTAGGGTGGGCAAAGCTACGTGTATTTCTCAATTTGGTCAATAACTATTGGACATTGACCATTAGCTAATGACTACTTAAGTGTCATTTAAAGTTTCAATTTTACAGTTTGGCGGGCATTACTGTGGTGAAAAGTTTTAGTAGTCTGTTTGGCAAATCTCATAGAGGGGTGGGTGTTGAAATAGCACCAGAACGAGTGAATGTAGTCCAACTACGCAAGCAACGCCAAGGTTTGAAGATCGAATCTTTAACATCAGTACCAGTTCCAGAAGGAATTGTTAGTGATGGTCAAATTACTGACCCCCCAGCAATGGCGCAATTGATTCAACAGGCCTTAGCTGAAAGTAAAATCAAGACTTCTCGTGTGGCGACTGGTGTCCCAGGACGTGATTCGATTGTACGGATTATTCCTGTACCAGCAGAGTTGGACGATCGGGAACTCCGGGATATGGTGTTGAACCACGAAGCAGGGTTGTATTTACCCTATCCCCGTGAGGAGGCTGACGTAGATTATCAAAAACTTGGGTACTTTGTAGATGAGGACGGTATTGAAAAGGTACAGGTGTTATTAGTTGCTACTCGTAAGGAGGTGACAGATACATATATTCGTACCTTTGAGCAGGCAGGATTGCAAATTAATGTTTTAGAGATTAACAGTTTTGCACTGATTCGGACAATTCGCGATCGCCATTTGCGCGAATTAAGTCCACAAGAAGCAGCCGTCTTAGTTGACATCGAGTTCGACAGTACAGAAATAGCGATCGTCGTTAATGGTATACCCCAATTTTCCCGGACTGTGCCTATTGGTACATACCAAATGCAAATGGCGTTAGCTAGAGCCATGAGCCTACCCACATCACGGGATATGGAACTGTTATATGAAATGAAAATTCCATTAACTCCCATAGACGGTGATAAAACTGGGGTGACGGAAGCTGACCCAGGGATGGCTGGGGTGTTGCGAATCTTGGGAGAACTCACGGATGAGCTACGCCGCTCTATAGATTTTTACCTAAATCAAAGTGAAAACTTAGAGGTGGCACAGATTTTCTTAGCTGGCCCTGGAGGTGGATTACAACAGTTGGATGAATTTTTTACACAAAGACTAAGTATACCTACTAGCCAAATAGATCCTATTGGGTCTTTGTCGTTGCAAGTTGATCAAGAGAAGTACCCCGCAACACAGCGTTCTGGTTTAGGAATAATCCTTGGTTTAGGAATGCGGGAGGTGTAATAAAATGTACAGTTTAGATATTAACTTTCTTAAAGATCGTCCAGCCTACCAGCCCAAACTTGATAAAAAGTCAGGAATTAAACTACCAACTGGAAATTTAACACCAGTGTATATAGGGGTGGTTCTGGGTCTAGGTTGTCCTGTTTTGGTAGGTGCTGGGTTGTGGTTTTTGCAAGCCAAAACTAGTGAGCTAGAACAAGCGATCGCCCAACTAGAAGAACAAAGTAAGAAATTAGATGCGGAAATCAGTAATATTAACCAAATCAAGGCACAGACATCCGCAGTTAAAGCGGAAACTCAAAGTCTAGTTACCGTCTTTGACCAAATTCGACCTTGGTCAGCCATGTTAGAAGATTTGCGCGATCGCATCCCCGCGACAGTGCAAATTGAAAATGTCAGGCAAATTCCCCCAGCCGCCGCAGCAGAAGGACAACCTTCTCCTAACCCCGCAGGTGGAATAGAAATCACCGGATTGGCTCGCTCTTTTGACAATGTGAACGACTTTTTATTAAGTCTGCAACAGTCGCGGTTCTTAAAGTCTTCCGCAAGCAGGATTATTACAGCTACTTTAGTAGATGCACCAGTACAAGCAACAGCTAGTAATGGTGTAACAATCAAACCACCCCAAGTAGTTAAATATACGATTCAATCGAGCCTCAGTGATGTTCCAGCTTCGGAATTGATTCGGGAATTAGAGCAAAAAGGCACAGTGGGACTAGTAACCCGAATTCGCAGTATGCAACAAACAGGAGTCATTACACGATGACGCTGAGTGAAGATTTAAATTTTGCCGAACACGCTGGAGAGCTAGATTCAGAGCCAACTTACCCTGTTGTTTTTGGTATCAGCTTTACACCCAAAATCATTGGTATTTTGGTGGGGGTCGTCGGTCTGGCAGGAGCTATGTATATGCTGCTCAATATGCTAATGCCCGCTTGGGACAGCTATCAGCAAAAGCAAGGACAAAATGACGCACTCCAAGGACAAATCCAGCAAAAGCAGGCTACTATCAAACAGATTGGTAAAGTTAAAGAAGAGCTAGCCCAAGCAAAACAGCAAAAACAACAGGTTTTAGCTTTATTTTCTGACGAGAAAACCTTAGATACCCTACTGTTGGATATAAATCGTTTAGTAGAGTCTGGTAGTTCTCCAACTCCTCTAAATGCAGTGAGAGCCAAACTACAAAAGTTTGTACCAACTACAGATAAACCAGAAATTGTTACCGATAGTTCCCTGGGAGCATCCGTCAACGGCAAGCTCAAACGCAGTAGCATTAATGTCGAAATCGTTGGTACTTATGAACAAACCCAATCTATTATTCGGAATATAGAGCGTTTACAGCCATTACTAATAGTTAAAGACTATCAATCAGCATTAGCAAATATACAAGCTACAGATCCATCCGGCAAACCTCTACGGAGGGTAGGGGCTGCACCAATTACTACATCTTTCCAATTACAAGCATTAATGCCGCTTAATTCAGAAGATGCAGCTGCTGCGGCTAAAGCAGCGACTAAGAAGTAGTTAGAGGCTACGGGCTTTTAGTTTTGGTTCAGATCCCCCCGCCTGCGGCGACCCCCTTAAAAAGTGGGTAAAAGAGGGTTAAAAGACCATTTCTAATAGGGTTAGAAGCCCCTTTAAAGAGGGTTAGAAGTCCCCATTTTTAAGAGTCTTAGAAGCTCCCCTTAATAAGGGGGGTTGGGGGGATATTAACTCAACCTACACTCTATTTTTCAATTTTGAATTGCTTATTAAGTGAGGAATGAACTGTGAAACAGTTTCACGGTAATAATTTTATTTTGGGTGCTGCTGCTTTATCTTTTCTGGCAGCACAACCAGTATCAGCACAAATTACACAAGTTAATGAAGTCAAGTTAGCTCCCGTCAATGGCGGAGTTAGTGTGACTCTCAAAACTTCTGCCGGCTCGCGGCCACAAGTTTTTACGACGAAACGAGGTAAGACTTTAGTTTCAGATATTATTAACACCCAATTGCGTTTAAGGCAAGGGAATAATTTCCGCCAAGAAAAACCGGTTCCGGGAATTGCTTCTGTTGAAGTTGTACAACTTGATGCTAATAGTATCCGCGTAATAGTGACTGGTGATAATGATGCCCCTGGTGGTCAACCTGTGGTTAGAAAATCAGATGCAATTACCCTCGGCTATACTCCATCAACAGGGACTACAGCATCAGCACCAATTACCCCTACACCACCTGCGACTACTCCACCTCCTGGGGCTATTGTTGCTCAACCGGGTGCAGTTCCAAATGTGCTTGTACCTAACCCGGAAGTCACAATTGATGGTAGACCAGCACAACCTGCTGGTGTCGGTCAGCCTGTCAGCCAAGCCCCGCCATTCTTACCCAGAGCCGTCGCCCCACCAGTCGGGGATATTGCCGTTTCTGCTACTGATGCGTCCCCTAGCACCATAGATTTAGGTACACAGGAACGTGTGCCTCGTTTAGTTTTGCGGGATGCGCCAGTCCGTGAGGTTTTATCGCTGCTAGCTCGTGCTGCTAATCTCAACTTGGCTTATATCGGTGATGGTGATGCTAAAGCTGCACCTGGAGGGCAAGGAATATCTCAAACAATTTCTTTAGATATAGAAAATGAGCCGGTGCAAGATGTGTTTAACTATGTCTTGCGCCTGAGTGGTTTAGAAGCTAACCGCAGCAACAGGACTATTTTTGTTGGGCCAAAACTGCCTAATTCAACGCGTGATGTGATTATGCGTAGCTTGAGGCTCAATCAAGTAAATGTCGGAGTTGCTTTAAACTTCTTAGTTGGCTTGGGGGCTGAAACTGCCGTCAGTAGGGAACGCCAAGTAACTAACGTAAATGCTGTACCTGTTGGTACTGGAGTTGCTCCTATTACCCAAACACAGACGACCACAGAAACTAGAGTGGAAACTCAAAGGATCGATTTTAAAGACTCTAGTCCATTACTCCGAGGTTTACAAGCATTAGGTGATGAGCGTACCAATGCGCTGACCTTAATTGGCCCCCCTAGGTTAGTTGAGATGGCGATGAATCAATTAACTCAGCTTGATATTCGTCGTCGTCAAGCGGTAGTGAATGTCAAAATTATCGATGTTAACCTGACAGGAAATCAAGACTACAACGCCAGTTTTTCTTTCGGTATTGGGAATAATTACTTCTCTACGGATAGTGGTGCAGCATCTCTAAATTTTGGCGGTTCTAGACCAGCGACTAGTGCGGAAGTGAGGAATAGTGTAACTGGTACACCAGTGGTTGCAAATCCCGTTACAGGTCAGCCTTTCCTTGATCCAAATAGTAGTGTATCCATTCCAGGAACTACTCCAGGTACGGTAGTAGTAGACCAAAATGGTAATATTACTAGAGTTCAAAACTCTGGTTCGGGAAACTTTTATAGACCTACCGCACCTACTGGAAATCCATTAGAGCCAGGTTTTTCTGAGATCACACCAGCAACTGATAATGTTATTACGAGAAATGCTGATGGGACATCAACCATCACACAAGGCACTCTTGGTACAGCTACTACATCTTTGCCAAGTTTGTACCAGTTTCCTAAGCGTCTTCTTGCTAGTTTACAAGCACAAGTTACAAATGGTAACGCCAAGATTTTGACTGACCCAACTTTAATTGTGCAAGAAGGTCAAACCGCTAATGTCAAACTTACCCAGGAAGTAGTAGGAAACATCACGAGCGAAACTACTCGCGGTGATGGTACTTCTACACAAACAGTTACAGCTGAAAAAACAGATGTAGGTTTAACCTTGGCCGTCAAACTTGATCGGATTGATGACAATGGTTTTGTTTCTTTATCAGTAGCTCCTGTTGTCAAAGCACCCCAATCTTCGGCTGTACTCAACGTTTCAGGTAATAGTCAAACAATATTCTTGGTGTCTGAACGCTCTCTTAATTCTGGCTTGATTCGCTTGCGAGATGGGCAAACATTAATTCTCTCAGGTATTATTCAAGACCAAGACCGAACAAGTGTATCTAAGATTCCTATTTTGGGTGATCTTCCACTGATTGGTTCACTGTTTAGAAGTACAAACAGAACTAATGAACGCAGAGAGGTAATTGTGTTGCTGACACCTCAGATTATGGATGATTCGGAAAACTCTTCTTATGGCTATAATTACACCCCTAGCCCACAGGTGCGGCAAGTGCTTGAGCGTCGTGGTTTGGGTACGCCTAAGCGATAATTCGTAATTCCAAAAAGTCAGATGTGTCTAAATTTTGGGTTGATATCTCTCGGCTGATTTTGGCGAATTGGTATTAGGAAGAAAATGCAATCTACTAGATAAACCACAAGCTTTTAAGCTTTGTGGTATCTTTTTTTGATGTACAAACTCTTCAGTAGTGCTATTCGCCTCACTTTTGATTGATTGCAAATGCGATCGCCTGGTTTAATTGGAACTGCCTGGTCACAACGTAGTAGGATGATGAACGGGAAAACCTCAAAACCACAGAGGCAACCTAGAATTAGAGCAAAAGACGAATTTTAAAACAAGCACACTCATGCGTATATCTCTGAATTGGCTGCGGGAACTAGTAGAGATAAAACTGAGCCACGAAGAATTGGCGGAAACCTTGACGATGGCTGGGTTTGAAGTCGAAGACATGGAAGACCGTCGCACCTGGGCAAACGGCGTTGTAGTGGGAAGAGTGCTTGAGCGTCAACCCCACCCCAACGCTGATAAATTGAGTGTTTGCCAGGTCGATGTCGGTACAGGTGAGACTTTAAATATTGTCTGTGGTGCTGCTAATGTGCGGGCAGATATCTATGTTCCAGTGGCGACTACAGGCACTTATTTACCAAACATCGATTTAAAAATCAAACCCGCCAAACTGCGCGGTGTCCCTTCCCAGGGGATGATTTGTTCTTTAAAGGAACTCGGTTTACCTACTGATTTAGACGGGATTCATATTTTCCCCCAAGAAAATCTCCCCGTGGGTAGTGATGTGCGGCCATTGTTGGGTTTGGATGATGTAATTTTAGATGTCGCCGCCACCGCTAACCGGGCAGATGCTTTGAGTATGGTAGGGATAGCACGGGAAGTAGCGGCTTTAACTGGCGCACAGTTGAGCATTCCTGCACCTGGGGAAGTATCTATTTTTCAAAATGCCGGGGCGTTAAGTTTAAAAATCGCTGACACCCAAGCTTGTCCAGCTTACATTGGTACAGTTATTGACCAAGTAAAAATTACCACTTCCCCAGAATGGTTACAACAGCGATTGCGGGCGGCGGGAGTGCGACCAATTAATAATGTAGTTGATATTACTAACTATGTATTGTTGGAATGGGGACAACCACTACACGCTTTTGACCAAGAGCGTTTAAAATCTGTCGGTGGCACAGAAACTTTACAGATTGGTGTGCGCTTTGCTAACTCAGGGGAAACCCTCAAAACCCTAGATGGGCAAACTCGCAACCTCGCCACACAGAATCTATTAATTACTGCTAATGATAAACCCGTGGCTTTAGCTGGGGTTATGGGTGGGGAAGAAACAGAAGTTCATGACGGTACACAAAGCCTAGTTTTAGAAGCAGCGTTATTTGATTCCGTCGCCATTCGCCGTTCCTCCCGCAGTGTAGGCTTGAGAAGTGAAGCTTCGGGAAGGTATGAACGCGGTGTCAACCGTGCAGAGTTAGAAGTAGCTTGTCGTCGGGCTTTATCCCTCATCACTGAATTGGCTGGGGGTGTAATTGTCCATCAAGAAATAGCGGATACCCGTCCTGACCCTTCTACCTGGAGTCATTCGATTTCACTGCGTTTAGACAAGGTGAATGATGTGCTAGGGCCAGTGGTTTTGGGTGAAGACACGGGAGAATTAGAAACCCAAGATGTAGAAAGAATCCTCACAGCGTTGGGTTGTCAGCTAACTGCGACGGAAGAGAAAAGTTGGAATGTGACAGTTCCCCCCTATCGTTACCGTGACTTAGAGCGGGAAATTGATTTAATTGAAGAAGTTGCCCGTCTCTATGGTTACGATCGCTTCTGTGATACTTTACCGGATAAGGCAGAAGCTGGTTATTTACCCTTAGACCAAGAACTGATTCGCAAGTTACGCGCGGCGTTACGGGCGGAAGGTTTGACAGAATTAATTCAATATTCCTTAGTCAAGCCAGGGAATAGCAGACAAATCGTTTTAAGTAACCCTTTATTTGCTGAATATTCCGCCTTGCGTACCGATTTACTGTCTGGGTTAATTGACGCGTTTCAATACAACCTCGAACAAGGTAACGGTTCTCTCAATGGTTTTGAAATTGGGCGGATTTTCTGGCAAGAAGAAGAAGGTTTGTTAGAAAAAGATGCGATCGCTGGCATCATGGGAGGAGATAGGACTATCGGCAAATGGTCAAAGGGTGGAAAAGAACAACCTATGACCTGGTTTGAAGCCAAAGGGATTTTAGAAAGCGTCTTCCAGGAACTAGGAATACTAGTAGAATATCAGCCCGATTGCCGTGATGCACGCCTCCACCCAGGACGCACCGCCTCTTTATGGATTAGGGGAACTAGTTTAGGTGTGTTTGGACAACTCCATCCCCAACTCCGGCGCGACAAAGATTTACCCGAATCTGTCTACTTATTCCAGTTAGATTTAAATGTGCTATTGGATGCCTTAGACCAAGATGAAATTCTCATCCCAGCATTCAAAGCATATTCTACCTATCCAGCGAGCGATCGCGATATCGCTTTCTTTGCACCGGTGAAAATCTCCGTCGCCGACATTGAAAAAGCTATCACCAAAGCTGGTACAGGTTTATTGGAATCTGTAGAAATGTTTGACGAATATCGTGGCGAAAACGTCCCCCAAGGACAACGCAGTTTAGCCTTTCGTCTAGTATATCGGGCAGGCGATCGTACTCTTACTGATACCGAAGTTGAGCCGGTTCACAACAAAGTTCGGGAAGCCTTGGTAGAGAAATTCGGCGTTAACCTCAGAAGTTAAAAGCAACCCCTCTCCAAACCTCTCCCCTGCAAGGAGAGAGGCTTTGATTCTTGCTCCCCTTCCCTACAAGGGAAGGGGTTGGGGGTTAGGTTTGAGAGAAAGTTGCACACAGCGTTACTTCTTCTCCTTTCCTTCTTCATCCTCCTTGCAATACGAGAAGCATTGATGAATCAGCCAAATCATCACCTCAATAGCTGATTCTCCTTGTTGAATGCGGTTTTTAGCTTGAACACCTAACAGTAAAGTTTGCAGAACTAGTAAAATCACCATAACTTGGCGATAAAACTTCTGGCGATGACTTTGGTGTTGCTGGCGTTGGATTTTCATTGATTTACCTCAACTCATGTTCAAATTGAGGTTAAGGTTGAGATTTATTGACAAGTAAATTTTCCCAAGCAGACTGCAAAGCTTTGTAGAATCAAAATGCGATCGCATTTTGATTCTTGCTGTAGTGCCTAAATTTATGATTGCTACATATTTACCACTGCCAGAAATTGGCACATTCGGTTTGGGCTTTTGATATCCTGGGGAACTGTATAAGTACATAGGAGCGTCACCAGATATCAGGTAATTAATTGTATTTCTGCAATTATAAGTATAAATAAATACCTACATTTTTAATAAAATCACTATGAATTTACGAAGATTTTTCCAAACTAACCTTAGTAAAACTATTGCTGCGGGAGTTGGGTTGGCTGTGCTGGCTGTGACAGCAAATTTTCAAGCACAAGGACTGGCGAAACCAAAACAACCAGCTGATGAGATTCCTGCGGATAGCTTCTCTGCGAGAAGCTCCGCCAACGCTAACTCTATGTCAGCGCAAATAAGTCTTTCCTCAACGCAGAGAACCAGTGATGCTGGTCATTCTGCATTCAACGTAGTAGGAAAACTCAAACAAGGTGAAGGATTAAGAACAAATCATCAAATTATGACCACAGCAGATGCACGACAACCAGAGCAGAGAACTTTGACAGGACACAGCGATTTAGTTATTAGTGTAGCTGTGAGTGCAGATGGCAAAACTCTCGCTTCTAGTAGTGCAGACGGTACTATCAAACTCTGGGAGATAACAACGGGTAAATTAATCAAAACCCTAAATCATCGCTATCAGGTATATGGTGTAGCTTGGAATCGTAATGGCAAAACTCTCGCTTCTGTAAGTGGGAACGAAATAATTATCTGGAATATAACTACTGGAGAACGACTCAAAACCCTGACTGGTAGCGACGGGTTCTGGAGTGTAACTTGGAGTCCGGACGGCAAAAAACTTGCTTCTGGGAGTTGGGACAAAACCATCAGACTCTGGGATGCAAACACAGGTAAAATCATCAAAACCCTGACTGGGCATACATCAGAGGTTTATAATGTGGTTTGGAGTCCCGACAGCAAAACCCTTGCATCTGGGAGTGGGGATAGCACTATCAAACTATGGGATGCAAACACAGGTAAATTTATCACAACCCTCAATGAACAGAGAGGAACCGTTTATGGTTTGGCTTGGAGTCCGGACAGCAAAACCCTCGCTTCTTCTAGTACAGAACGAACCATCAAACTCTGGAATACAACCACAGGTGAATTAATCACAACCCTGACTGGACATAGCGATGCAGTTGGTAGCGTGGATTGGAGTGCAGATGGTAAAACTCTTGCTTCTGGTAGTGCAGACAATACTATCAAACTCTGGGATGCAAGCACAGGTAAATTTATCAAAACCTTGAATGGACATAAAGACATTGTCTTGAGCGTGGCTTGGAGTGCAGATGGTAAAACTCTTGCTTCTGCAAGTAGAGACAAAACCATTAAAATCTGGAATGTCGATTTTGATAAAGAGCATTAATAACTACAAATCATCGATTCATTAACCTCTTGTCTGCCCAAATGCCATTTTCTCCTAAGATGACAAGAGGTAGTTAATCAATCTAAAATTCATCATGCCCAAATATGTGATGTGGGGTTCTTACTGCGAAGACGTTCTGGAAAAACGCGCACCTTACCGTGAAGCACACTTAGCAGGTTTAGCTAAACAAAAAGAATCTGGTGTGCTAATTACGATTGGCCCTACCAAGGACGTTACCAAAGTTTTTGGTCTTTACGAAGCTGAAGATGAAGCCACTGTGCGCCAGCTAATCGAAAATGACCCTTACTGGCAAAATGGTATTTGGACTGAATACTCTGTGAAAGAGTGGATTCAAGCTTTTTAGATTCATCATACATATAATACTTGGTGCATTAAAAATTTGATAATGTGCCAGTTTTATAATTGTCTGTCATGGGAATATTTTTTAAAGAAATATAAAAGATTACGGCTTATAGTAGATGCTATTGCTATTTTATTCATGCCATTATGCAATAGTGACATTAACAAAATAGTTGCAGTTGTCTACACCAAAAATAACAACATCTACTACATCTGCAACAGCAAAAATTGCTATTTTGTCATTAGTGTAGATGTTTTCACAAAGTGAACCCTATGAAAAAAATCCTCAAACGTGCATTTCTACCCAGCCTCATGGCTGCAAGTTTAGCCAGTGTCACATTGCTTCCAGCACAACCGGCTGCTGCTGATAACAAAGTCGTAGAAGATGCCTTAATTGGTGCTGGTGCTAGTGCAGTAACTGGAATTTTTACCAGGTGCGGTTCTGTAGCAAATAATGCTATTAAGGGTGCAGTTGCTGGTGCGGCTGTGAACGGTGCTAATGGCTTGAGAAGCAATCGCAGAAACCGTAATTTGGGTCAAGATGCGGTTGTAGGTGCTGGTGCTAGTACAGTAGCTGGGGCGGTAATTGGTGGTTGCAGAAGACCAGGAAATAATGCTATCAATGGTGCAGCCGCAGGTACAGCAATTCATATTTATCGCAACAGAAAAAGATAATTTTTTTTGAATCTCAAACAATCTAGAACCCCGGTTTTTTGAAAAAACCGGGGTTCTGTAGTAGAAATATTGTCACTTCTCTAATCTAACCCTTCAAAGCTTTCCTGAAGTTACTCCGATAAGATTTATTGGCAACAAATAAAACCGGCCATAACAAAGATAAACCAATACGATTGGGTAGAGATTTGGAAAAATTAGTCCGTGTAAAACCAGTCCAAAATTTCCAAGCACCACCTGCATAAACCACAATTAAAGCAAAAATAAATAGATTCATCGCCATCAACTCCATTAGTTAGTGACAAAATTCAAGATAAGTATTACTACATGATGTAGGCATTTCATAACTAACATCAATACACCAATATTTAAACTCTGAGTTAGTTCATCATACCTCTGCCCTTGAAATTGTAGATGATTCTAACCATCATAGCTATTTACGGGTTAACCAGAAATTATATCTACTGCCACGATAGAACAACACAAAGATAGCAAATTCAGGTATAAAAGATATACAGAGTATTATTTAATTTCTATATTACTTTTTCCTTCTTCCTGGTTGTCTCTCAAGGTTCTCATAGCTAACATAATGAAACTTGAGCAGTAGGAACATCTTGAGGACTTACGCATGAAAACGCTTACATCAAGGATTTGGGCAAGGGGTACAGGGGTATAGGGATGTAAGGGTGTAGGTGTTTAAAACCTTACAGCCTTACAGCCTTACACCCGCAAATTGCCAAAATTATCGTTGTATAAGTTCTGATATTTTGGTAGCAAGTGTTTGATTGGCATAAACACTTATACTGATTTCTCACTAGATGTCTCTAGCGGAAGTTCCTCAACAATCAGTGTTTGTAGGAGACTGGAGAAAAACACAATATACTCTCACAGGTTTGCAACCAACATATGGCTGTAAAAGGTTAAGGAGGATTTATGCGTGCAGTGCTGATGGCAGGCGGTTCGGGAACGCGACTTCGCCCGTTAACTTGTGATCTACCAAAACCGATGGTGCCGATTCTGAATCGACCCATTGCTGAACATATTATCAATTTACTCAAAAGACATCAAATTACGGAAGTGATTGCAACCTTGCATTATTTACCTGATGTCTTGCGGGATTATTTTCAAGATGGCAGTGATTTTGGCGTACAAATGACCTACGCCGTGGAGGAAGACCAACCGTTGGGAACAGCAGGCTGCGTCAAAAATATCGCCGAACTTTTGGATGAAACTTTTTTAGTGATTAGCGGTGATAGTATCACAGATTTTGATTTAACAGCTGCGATCGCTTTTCACAAACAAAAACAATCGAAAGCCACGTTAATTTTAACTAGAGTTCCTAACCCCATTGAATTTGGGGTAGTCATCACCGATGAAACTGGTAAAATTAACCGCTTTCTAGAAAAACCCTCCTCCAGCGAAATTTTTTCGGATACCGTCAACACTGGGACTTATATTCTCGAACCAGAAGTTTTAGAATATCTGCCAGATCACACCGAATGCGATTTTTCTAAAGATTTATTCCCCTTGCTGCTAGCTAAAGATGAACCCATGTACGGTTACATCGCCCAAGGTTACTGGTGTGATGTCGGTCATTTAGATGCCTATCGTGAAGCCCAGTATGATGCTTTAGAACGGAAGGTAAAACTTGATTTTGCCTACAAACAAGAAATGTCTGATTTGTGGGTAGGACAAAATACTTATATTGACCCCTCCGCCCATATCGAAACCCCAGCCTTGATTGGAAACAACTGCCGTATTGGTGCGAGAGTCCAAATTGAAGCGGGAACTATCATTGGGGATAACGTCACCGTTGGGGCTGATGCCAATCTCAAGCGTCCAATTGTCTGGAATGGGGCAATTATCGGTGATGAAGCTCAATTGAGTGCCTGCGTCATCTCCCGTGGAACTCGTGTAGACCGCCGCGCCCATGTCTTAGAAGCGGCTGTAGTTGGTTCTTTGTCTACGATTGGGGAAGAAGCGCAAATTAGCCCCGGTGTCAGAGTTTGGCCGAGCAAGAAAATTGAATCAGGGGCAATTTTAAACATTAACCTGATTTGGGGTAGCACTGCCCAACGCAACTTATTTGGGCAACGGGGTGTGCAAGGATTAGCTAATATCGACATCACCCCAGAATTTGCCGTCAAGTTGGGGGCTGCTTATGGTTCTACCTTAAAGCCGAAATCTAAAGTAGCTGTCTCCCGCGACCAACGCAACGTCTCCCGCATGGTTACAAGGTCATTAATTGCGGGTTTGATGTCAGTGGGTGTAGATGTGCAGAACCTTGATGCTACAGCCATTCCCATTGCGCGGACAGTCATACCCAACATGAAAATAGCAGGTGGTATTCATGTCCGGGTACACCCCGATCGCCCAGACTACATCCTGATAGAATTCATGGATGGTAAGGGGATTAATATCTCCAAAGCCCTGGAAAAGAAAATTGAGGGGGCTTTCTTTAAAGAAGATATGCGCCGCGCCCTAGCCCATGAAATTGGGGACGTCGCTTACCCCAGTCAAGTTATTGACCTTTACTGCACAGCTTTTGAGAAGCTATTACACGTCTTCACCCTCCGCAATAGTCGGGCTAAAGTGGTGATTGATTACGTGTATGCGGTGTCTGGGGCAGTTTTACCGCAAATGTTAGATAAATTTGGTGCTGATGCGGTTGTTCTCAATGCCAGTTTAAATAAAAATGCTGTAACTACCACTGATAGAGAAGCACTCCTGACTCAATTGGGTCATGTGGTGGAAGCCTTGAAAGCCAATTTTGGTGTGCAGGTATCAGCCAATGGCGAACAGCTGATTTTAGTAGATGAGTCCGGTTTCGCAATTCGGGGCGAACTGTTAACCGCCCTGATGGTAGACATGATTCTCACCTCTAACCCCAGAGGGACGGTAGTTGTGCCGGTGCATTCATCCAGTGCAGTGGAACAGGTGGCGCGTCGTCATGATGGGCGGGTGATTCGTACCAAAGCGAACCCAACCGCATTAATGGAAGCTTGCCAGAAAAATGCCAATGTGGTGCTAGGTGGTAGCGGTGATACTGGCTTTATCTTCCCACAGTTGCATCCCGGCTTTGATTCCATGTTCTGCATCGCCAAAATTATTGAGATGTTGACCATTCAGGAGCGATCGCTCGCTACTGTCCGAGCTGAATTACCCCGTGTAATTCACAAAAACTATACCATTCGCTGTCCTTGGTCAGCTAAGGGCGCATTGATGCGTTACTTAGTGGAAACTCACCCCGCCCAAAACCTCGAACTCATCGATGGCGTGAAAATTCGCCAACCCTTCGATGATAGTTGGCTGTTAGTTCTACCTGATGCGAGTGAACCGTTAGTGCATTTGTATGCAAACAGTAACGAACGCGATTGGGTGGATGAAATCGTCAGAGATTACCGTTCCCGCGTGCAAACCTTTGTAGAAAGACAGCAGGAATATCACCCGGCGGAAGTTTGAATATTTCCTAGTTGGGTAATTGCGATCGCCTCTGGCGATCGCTCTCCTCATGTTTAAAGCGATTGGGAGATAACATTAGCAGATGGTTCGATAATTGATGCTGCCTTGAAAGTGCATTTGGGATTAGTTTGAATTTACAAAACAATCGTGATGTCTTTCAAATAGAACGCTTTTTTTTACAGACACCCGTGTTTATTGGTAGCGATCGCACTCATGTAAAATATTTGGTAGAGTCTAAAAATCAGCTAATGACCAGGTTTCCCTACGACCAGTTTGCCAAAGACTATCTTAAAGAATTATTACAACCATTAGGAGAAGTGGAAACAAGTCGGAAAGTTCCGGCAGAAATCAGAGAAATTGATATTTATTTTGCACCTACACCCCCATCAACCAGCGATACAATAGATTTAGGGTTATTAGGGAGGATTGCGGCTGAACCTGCATTAATTGAACCATTTAGAAATGCAGCTACAATTGCCGAAATCCGTAGTTGCATGAACAAATTATTTGATATCTTCGCTGAAATTAAGCGTCAAGGTAAAGTTGGTAAAAATCGGATTAATGAATCAGAATTACCCAGATTGTGGATTCTGTCACCAACGGCTTCTGAATCTATATTAGATGGTTTCAGAGCTAACCTAGATACGGAACACTGGGAGGGAGGAGTACATTTTTTAGCTGATTATTTGCGAACAGCAATAGTAGCAATTCATCAATTACCGTGTACTGAAGAAACATTATGGTTAAGAATTTTAGGTAAGGGTAGAGTCCAGCAGCAAGCCATAGATGAACTAGAAGCACTTCCCTCAGAGCATCCCTAACGTGCCAAAGCAATTGATTTATTATTGAGTTTAAAGACCACCTTAGAAGTAAATCAAAATGTAGACCAGGAGGATAGAGATTTAATTATGCGCTTATCACCTATTTACGAGCAAAAACTGGCGGAAGCTAAACAACAAGGTATTCAAGAAGCACGTCAAGTTTACGAGCAAAGATTAGCAGAAGCTAAACAACAAGGCATTCAAGAAGCACGTCAAGTTTACGAGCAAAGATTAGCAGAAGCTAAACAACAAGGCATTCAAGAGGGAATTCAAGAGGGGATGCAAGAGGGGATTCAAGAAGGTACTAAAGCAGAACGTCGTAAAGTTATAGAAAATTTATTACAAGTTAGGTTTGGTGCTTTAGATGCTGAATTAAGAGAAATGATTGAACCTTTATTGGCTTTATCTCCAGAAGAATTTACGCCCTTATTACTGCAACTATCGCGGGAAGAGTTATTAGAAAGATTTATGTAAAAAACTCAGCCATTTGAGTTGGCTGATCCATGTGTCTATAAAAAGTTAGTAAAGGGATTTGCTAGAGTTTCATGTATTTGGTAACTCCTACATATCTATTACTAGATGAAGCATTATCAAAATTACATGAGACAAAACTTAAAGCTTCTCAATTTACTAACCTAATCCATCATATCTATTTGGATCTTTTTTCTCCTTTTTCTTATCAGGATCTTTTTTTGGTTTCTTCACTTCTTTGTTACCTTTTTTTTCCTTAGACATTATGACTCTCCATTGTAGTAATAAATAAAGTAGCTATAAAGCAATTTACTTCTACCTTATTCAACATTTTGTAGAACTCTAGTCAGACTTTTGTCCAACACAGTTAAATTACTATAGCAGTTTCAGCAAGGTGATTCATTAACCTACTGGAGTCCTGCAATTAAGTAGTCGAAGTAACTGCCAACTTCGTTAGCGTCTTCTTCTGACATCATTGAGGTAGCAAAACTCTTCATCGCACGGATACCTTCAGCAACAGCTTCAATCGGAGTGCCGAGAGAACTATACATTTGACGAACACCACTGATGCCAATCTCTTGAATGGGAGTAGAGTCACCAGCAACGATACTGTAAGTAATCAAGCGTAGGTAGTAATCCATATCTCGTAGACAAGTTGCAGTCATTTCCTGTCCGTAAGCATTCCCACCGGGGGAGATAATATCTGGACGCTTTTGAAACAGTTGATTTCCAGATTGTTTAACAATACGCTCTCGGTTTTCTGTTAAAGTCTGAACAAGGCGTAGACGGCTTTCACCACTCTTAATAAAGCTTTTAATTGACCCTAATTCACCAGGGCTAAGATAGCGAGCTTCTATATCTGCACTAAGAATTGACTTGATAATTAGGCTCATTAAAAGACTCCTTAAAAAAAGAAATTACGTTTGGTTTGCTCTATGAGAATTCTAGGGGTGATTTAACTAGTAGACTAAGACAAAGCTACTATATTAAAGGAGGAAATTCTGATAGCTGATTCCTCTCAAATCTGCCTGCTTAAATTTTTTTTTACCTGGCTACATATACCTTAAAACCCTATTGAGCATCCATCTTGGCTGCCTTACAATGTGTAGCGTTTTCGCTGTTCTGTATCTATATCATAGCAGTTATATTCTCTTAAATAATTTATATAAGGGAAATACACCCATTTAGTATGATGAAATACTTAAGTTTGGGCTTTTTATAAATGTTTATATACTAAGTAAGTAGATGTGTGTAAATAAATATAATATTTTCTGTCATTGCAAACGCTTCTCTCTATGACATCTTAGGTTTTGTCAGATGCGATTTATTGCGTCTCTACATGAAAATTTAGGGCTGATATAAACTAGATATTTTATGACTGCAACTATCGCGAGAAGAGTTATTAGATAGATTTTTTAGCCAAAAAGATGATAAGGGGCGATCGCCTTTTAGTATGCTAAATATACTGAGAATTGACTTATATGAATGTATAATTTTATAGTCTAATGTCTTGGCTCGCTTTGCAGTGGCGGTAAGTCCTGGTTTCAATCCCTGATAGGGAGTTAATGAAATTGCAATTCACGCAATTTCTGTTCATCTGCGATCGCTTTCTTGTTTCAATCCCTGATAGGGAGTTAATGAAATTGCAATCTGAGTTGGATCACCAATACCTGGAATATTTAGTTTCAATCCCTGATAGGGAGTTAATGAAATTGCAATGTGGACTGCATCTGAAGCACTTCCCGCAGGTGTTGTTTCAATCCCTGATAGGGAGTTAATGAAATTGCAATATTTACAGGTGGTTGCACAATTAGAAGGGTTAGTTTCAATCCCTGATAGGGAGTTAATGAAATTGCAATTATGAATTGTAGTGGAAGATGCGCCCAACTGTGTGTTTCAATCCCTGATAGGGAGTTAATGAAATTGCAATTCAATTAGGTGCTAGTTCTACTACAATTCATATTGCGTGTTTCAATCCCTGATAGGGAGTTAATGAAATTGCAATTTAGAACACGCTTTTATGCCATATGCGACAGATGGTAGTTTCAATCCCTGATAGGGAGTTAATGAAATTGCAATAGAGGCGACCTCAAACACGGTCTGTATTTAGTTTTCAAGGTTCGGTTGCGCGAATGCAGTAATCGTAGCATGAAAAATTTTGGTTGACTAGTATACAAATGCCTAAAACCCTTACTACATAAAGTGCGCGGCTATTTTGATCAATAAATTTGTCAAAAGCCTTACGCTACTGCAATTTCAGCCTGCGTTGTCAAAAGCCGATTTTGAACACCTACCCATTCGCGCATTTACAAGACTAGGGAAAAATAGCTAAGTCGGTGTTTGGGTCGAAAAAGTGAATTTTATCTGGGGTAAGCGACAACCAAAGTTGCTCACCTACACTGACTAATCGTTCTGGTGGAATTCGCACTTGCAGAGGATTAATGATGTGGGCGAATTTAGATTGCTCCTCAACTAGTGTTGCAGTAATAAAAGCATCGTTACCCAGGTTTTCTACTAAGTCTACTTGTACTTGTAAGTTCTTAGTAGCAGGTACACCTAAGTTCAAGTGTTCTGGGCGGATGCCTAAAATTAGGGTTTGTCCATCATATTTTTGCAACGGATTAGCCCAAACTTCTGGGAGGGTAAGACGGAATTGAGCATGGGTAATTAACAGAGGCGCGTGAAATTCTACGGGAATAAAATTCATTGGTGGTGTACCAATAAATTCGGCGACAAAGCGATTGTTTGGGTTGTTATAAAGCTCTAATGGAGAAGCGACTTGTTGAATTTGACCTTGATTCATGATGGCGATGCGATCGCCCATTGTCATCGCTTCAGTTTGGTCATGGGTGACGTAAATCGTCGTTGTCTCCAATTGTCGCTGTAATTTGACGATTTGAGCGCGGGTTTCTGCTCTTAACTTCGCATCTAGGTTAGAAAGCGGCTCATCCATTAAAAATACTTGAGGATTGCGGGCGATCGCTCTTCCTAATGCTACCCGTTGTCTTTGTCCCCCTGATAGCTGTTTTGGTAAGCGATGTAGCAACATTTCAATTTGCAATAACTCAGCTACACCCCGCACCTGTTGATCTACTTCTCGTTCTTTATCCGATATATAACGTAATCCTTTGGGTAGCTTTTTTGTCGTCCCTACCAAAAGATTTTCTGCCCAATTTGGAAGTTGGGAGTGGTGATTTTCCCCATTTCCTAATTCCCGGCGACGTAACCCAAAGGCGATGTTGTCATACACCGTCATGTGGGGATAGAGGGCGTAGTTTTGAAACACCATTGCAATGTCCCTTTCCTTTGGGGGTAAGTCATTCACCAAGCGATCGCCTACCCAAATATTACCGCCTGTCATTTCTTCTAAGCCAGCAATTAACCGCAATAGGGTACTTTTCCCGCAACCAGAAGGCCCCACCAATACCATAAATTCCCCATCAGGAATGGTGAGGTTAATCCGACGCAATACATTAATACTTCCTGCTTGTTCTGGTGGTATATCGTTTTTTTTGCCAGATTCGGTTGGTAATACCACACTTTCCCCTCGGCGGGGAGGAAAACTTTTATAAACGTTTTCTATAAAAACTTGTGCCACGGGTTTTAGTGATTGGTCAATAGTCATTAGTTATTAGTCAAGAGTTAGCATAGCAGTAAGCTAATTACGAATTACAAAAAACCGCCTGCATCCCAAGTCCCCAGAAGTTCTTCACTCCGTGACGCTAGCGCGTAGCTTGCTTTGCTACGCAGGCGTAAGCCTACTCCGGAGGAGTATAATTTTGAATTTTGAATTTTGAATTCGGAGCAAAGCAACATGACTAACCATGACATTGTAGACGTACAAACTACAGATTGTTGCATTGTTGGTGGTGGGCCGGCTGGAGCAGTTTTGGCTTTATTGCTGGCGCGTCAAGGTGTGGCTGTAATGCTTTTGGAAGCACACAAAGATTTTGATCGAGATTTTCGCGGTGATACGATTCACCCCTCGGTAATGGAAATTATGGAGGAATTGGGGTTAAGCGATCGCTTGCTGCAATTGCCCCATGCTAAGATGCGCCAAATTAGAGTAAAAACCCCTGAAAATACCATCACACTGGCTGATTTTAGTCACCTGAAAACCCACTACCCTTACATTACAATGCTTCCCCAGGTGAAATTTTTAGAGTTCATCACCGAGGAAGCACAACAATATCCGAATTTTCAATTAGTCATGGGGGCAAATGTCCAAGAAGTAATTGTAGAGGATAGTGTAATTCAAGGTGTACGTTATCGGGGCGGCGGTGGTTGGCGCGAAGTACGCGCTATGCTGACGGTTGGTGCAGATGGTCGTCATTCCAAGGTACGACAGTTAGGGAATTTTGCCACGATTGAAACCTCACCACCAATGGATGTACTTTGGTTTCGCTTACCGCGTCAACCAGAAGACGGTGAGGGCGGAATGGGACGCTTTGCTTCCGGTCACATTGTAGCGATGCTTGACCGTGGTGATGAATGGCAAATTGCCTATGTCATTTCTAAGGGAGGCTATCAAAAGTTACGTGCTGAGGGTTTAGAAACCTTAAAAACATCTGTGGTGGAAGTTGTCCCAGAATTAGCCAACCGAATTAATAATTTACACGACTGGTCACAGATAGCGTTTCTTTCCGTAGAGTCTAACCGTGTGCAACGCTGGTATCGTCCAGGATTGTTACTCATTGGTGATGCAGCTCATGTCATGTCACCAGTTGGGGGTGTGGGGATTAACTACGCCATTCAGGATGCTGTGGTGGCTGCGAATGTGTTAACTAAACCTCTGCAAAATCACCATGTAGAATTGAAAGACTTGGCAAAAGTGCAGCATCGGCGCGAATTACCCACACGCATTATTCAAGCATTTCAGACTGTGATCCAAAAACGAGTGTTTGCCCCCATCCTTGCATCTAATCGCACCTTTCAACCCCCAGCCTGGTTACGCTTGCCGATTTTGCGCGATTTACCAGCTAGATTGATTGCTTTAGGTATATTTCCAGTTCATATCAAGACTTAAACATCGAATCGTATATTCAACTCCAGCATATGATTCCGTACTTTAGAGTATTCTGTTTAGCTCATATCAAAGTTAGAAGCCGTTTAAAAAAACAGCAGATATTTGGTTTTCATGTAAAAATTCAGATAAATCAACCATACTTGTAAATCTGATGATCGGTAAAATCCTGGATGGTCGCTACGAAATTATTAGCAAACTGGGACAGGGTGGTTTTGGTGCTACTTACCTGGCTATTGATCGGAAGCTACCCGATAAAGACCAGTGTGTTGTTAAGCACTTCTCACCCCAAACGATCAATCCCTATACTCTGTATCATGCTCGACGACTATTTGAAAATGAAGCTAAAGTATTAAATCGCTTGGGTAATAATGACTGTATTCCTCGCTTACTGGCACATTTTGAAGAAGACCAAAATTTTTATTTAGTTGAAGAATTTGTTGCTGGCCATGACCTGAGTTCTGAAATCAATCCCCAAAAAAAGTGGGATGAAGAGGAACTAATTGTCTTATTGAAAGATATTTTAGAGGCTTTGGATGTGATTCATCAGCATAATGTCATCCACCGAGATATTAAGCCCTCAAATTTAATGCGTCGTCAACAAGATGGTAAAGTCGTCCTGATTGATTTTGGTGCAGTTAAACAGATCAGCACTCAACTAGTAACTACCCAGGGACAAATGTCACCAACCGTCTTAGTTGGTACACCTGGTTACATACCCAGTGAGCAAAGTCAAGGTCAGCCCCAGTTATGCAGTGATATCTATGCAGTCGGAATCATTGGTATTCAAGCTCTGACTGGTTTAAACGCTACGCAATTAGTCAGAGATAATCTTACAAGTGAGATTATATGGCGAAACCAAGCACAGGTGAGCCAACACTTAGCAGATATTCTCGACAAAATGGTCAAGTATGACTTTCGACAGAGATATCAGTTTGCAGCAGAAGTATTGCAAGCTCTACAAAGTCTGACACCAACTCATCGTCTGAGCAAATCAATGTGGTTGAAGACTGGAATTAGTCTGGGAATCACTACCGCCGCGATCGCTAGTATATTTTTATTTATCTTCATACCGCGCAATAACAATCTAGAAATTTATAATAACAATGTTTATGGTATCACTATCAAATATCCTCAAAACTGGGAAAAAACTGTCACTCCAGACCGGATAACTGGCAATCTAGTCAGATTTATATCACCAAAAGAAGATGATGCAGACACTTATACCGAAAATCTTAATTTAATCGTGCAAGATTTACCGGAAACACGTAGAGAACTAGAGCAATTTACTAAATTTTATCTAGATGAAATTAAACAGTATCATCAAAATTACCAAATCATTGAAGAAAATAAAAAGCTGTTAGCAAATCAACCTGCCGATCAAGTTGTTTATACTTTTGCTGAAGATGGGATTAAGATTAAACGCCTACAAATTTGGACTATCAAAAATAATAAAGCATATATCATTACGTATACGGCAGATGTCGATAAATATACAAAATACCTTCCTATTGTACAAACAATGATTACTTCATTGGCAATTAAGTAATGCGTACACTAAACAACATACACGTATAAATTCAAAACTGAATAATTTTTGCCCCCACTCAGTATGGTAAAAAATAGATATTGCCCGAATTTATCAAAATTTACACCCTTTTAAGTTCTTTTCAGTAAAAACAGGGTTTTTTGTGGTATACGTATAATACAGATGCTTTCATCAAATTTTAGTGAGAACTACCCAAGATGAAAACCCACTTATCTGTGCAGGTTTTAACTGCTGGTCTAATTGCCTTAAGTAGTATTGCTGCGATCGCTCCTTCCAGTTTAGCCGAAGGAAAGACATACTTTTGTGAAAGTCATAAAGGTATTTGGACTACATTTGCTAGAAACTACAATAACCAAAAAATTCCTGTGATTCGCTGGGTGAGAACGTTAGGAAACTATACTCCCAAAGCAAGGTGTCAAGCGGTATCGGATCGATTTCAGAGTGCTTATGAAAATGGCATATTAAATTACCTCACCACTGGCATTTCTGCGAGACAAGCGGTAATATGTGCTGCTAGTCAGTATGGTGGCCCCTGTAGCCAAATATTATTCACACTCAAGTCGCCACGGGATGCAAGTTCAGTGCTGCAAAATCTTGTGGAAATTGGTTATAAAGCTCGTGGGCCAATTCTGCAATCTGACGATGCTTCTGATCAAGTATACATTGACATGAGTATGCTAATGAAACAAAAATCACCAGAATAATGGCAATTAATATCAGTCTAGATCAGTAGTGCATTGCCGATTAAGTATGTCTCTTAACAGATATTTGTAAGCGTTAAAAGCAACATGAAACAAAAATTAATTGATAACCGTTCATTGGCTCTAATTGCCTGGATGGGCTTACTGTTGATGTTGCCTATACAAGCTGTGGGGCTAACAATTTTTCCTGCGAAAGTGTCTGCTCAACAGCCAAATCTTCAGCTATCTGAAGAGCAACTTAAACGGCTAGCTAAATCAATCACAGTCAAGGTTTTGTCAGGAGAAAATACTGGATCTGGTATTTTATTAAAAAAAAGTAATCAAATTTATACGGTTATTACAAATCGCCATGTTTTAGAATCTGGAATTCCTACGAAAATTCAGACAGAAGACGGCAAAATTTACCCAGCCAACGTAATTAAGGGAATCAACTTCCAAGGGAAAGATTTAGCTTTATTGCAGTTTCGGACTAACGCTAATTATCGTGTAGCCCCTCTAGGCAATTTAGCCACAGTAACAGTTAATGAACCAATATATGCAGCCGGATTTCCATCTGGAGATAAATCGCCTCAATCCCAGGGGTTTGTCTTCAAGACAGGGAAAGTTTTGTTAGTACCAGAGCGCGCTTTTAAAGAAGGCTACCAGATAGGGTATAGCAATGAAATTGAAAAGGGGATGAGTGGCGGCCCAATCCTGAATCGTCGGGGTCAAGTAATTGGGATTAATGGTATCCATGCCTATCCTCTATGGGGTAACCCTTACGTATATGAAGATGGTTCTCGACCAACAGCAGCACTGCAAGATTTAATCAGTCGTTATAGTTGGGGAATTCCGATTCAGACTCTGGCTCGTTTAGCACCTGCATACACCTCTAAAGAATCCCAGCCATCATCTAATATAGCCTCAAAACCAAGTCTTCCCCCCATCGCCAATGAAGTTAATAACATTGCTCAAGAAATTACAGTACGCATAGATGTACCAACTTTACGTGAGTGCAGTGGGTCAGGCGTGATTGTTGGCAAACAGGGAAATACTTACAGCGTCCTGACTGCGGAACACGTTGTCAGGAGATCAAAAAAATGCGATCGCTCTGTTTTAGAAATAGTCACCCCTGATGGTAAGCAGTATCAAGTCAGGGTAAATGATAAAAACCTCAAAACCTTGCCAGAGACAGACTTAGCCGTATTGCAGTTTACTAGCAATCAAAACTACCGTGTAGCAACCATAGCTAACTATGACATAGTTAACGATAAAAACTATATTTTTGTTTCTGGATGGTTAGGGCCACAACCTGGAGGTGGAGAAACACAGCGTCAGTTTACCGCCGGGAGTGTAGCAGGAAAACAAGTAGCTTCTATTGCAGCCAAGAACTCTTTGTCTCTAAGTTATGGTTATGGGTTAATCTATAGCAACCTCACATACAAAGGTATGAGTGGCGGCCCCATATTGGATATTCGTGGGCGAGTCATTGGTATTCATGGCAAAGCAGAAATCGAAGAAATTACAGATAAAGCTGGTCAACCCCGTTTAATCCCATTGGGTTTTAGTTGGGGTGTTCCCATCAGTAGCTTTGTGCGTTGGTCACAGTCGGTTGGTGTGGCTTCTATATTAAAAGTAGAGAATAATCAGCCACCGAAACTAACACCAGAAGAAACAAAAGCAATTCTAGAAGCCTTATTTAAGGCAGAAAAACCGCAAAATAATGCTGATGCTATTGATTGGCTTAACTATGGTTGGGAACTAGCGCGCAACACCCCAGAAAAGCCACTGGGTGAAAATCAAGCCAAAGAGGCATTTAAGGCTATCGACAAAGCAATTGAGCTAGAGCCTAACTTTTATCAAGCTTGGTATCTGCGGGGTTTTGGACAAATAACTCGTGAGCAATATTCAGAAGCTTTGAAATCTTTTGATAAAGTTACACAGATTGCGCCAAAATTTGCTCCTACTTGGCGTTGGCGCGGACTAGCACTGGCTAATTTAGAACGATATCCAGAAGCGTTACAATCCTTTGATGAATTAGCCAGATTAGACCCAGATGATCTTAGCGTTCAGATATTTCGTAGTGCTATGTTACGGCAAGCACAACGTTTTCCAGAAGCATTAGAAGCAGCAAACCTAGTAGTACAAAAGAATCCTGGTTCTTGGGCTTACGTTGCTAGAGGTGCAGCACGTCTTGCAACCGGAGACTTACAAGGAGCGATGGCTGATTTAAACGAAGCTATTCGCTTGAATCCAGAAGCCATCGAAGCCGAGGCCTATTCACTGCGAGGACGAATCCGCGCTCAACAGAGAGATTTCAAGGGTGCGCTAGCTGACTACAATGAAGCCGTCCGTTTTAAGCCTGAAGATCCTGGCAATTTTATAAACCGCGCCGAACTTCGCTTTCAACAGCAAGACTACAAAGGGGCTTTAGCTGATTTAAATGAAGCCCTGCGTCTCAAACCTAAAGATGCTGAGATTCTCAAGGCTCGCGCCGGACTTCGCTATGAACAGAAAGACTACAAAGGGGCTTTAGCTGATTTAAATGAAGCCCTGCGTCTCAAACCTAAAGATGTTGAACTTCTCAAAGTTCGCGCCGGACTTCGCTTGCAACAGCAAGACTACAAAGGGGCTTTAGATGATTTCAATGAAGTCCTTCGTCTCAAACCTGAAGATGTTGATGCTATTAAAGGGCGCGGTGCAATCCGTATTGGACAGCAAGACTACAAAGGAGCTTTAGCTGATTTTAACGAAGCCCTTCGTCTCAAACCTGAAGATGCTCAGGTTTTCAAACTTCGTGGAGGAATTCGCTTTCAACAGCAAGAGTACAAAGGGGCTTTAGCCGATTTTAGCGAAGTAATTAGGCTCAGTCCTGAAGATACTGAAGCTTACTATTACCGAGGACTAACACACGCTAAAATAAAAGACTATAAAGGAGCAGTTGCAGATTATACCAAGATATTAGTTTCACAAGAATTAGTTGGTATTGGCATTAAATTAGACATCAATGCTCAAACTAAAATAGCAACAGTTACTCAGGTACATGAAAATTCTCCGGCTGAAAAAGGAGGACTAAAAACAGGAGACCAAATCTTAGCAGTTGATGGTAAATCTACAGCCAATATGGCTTTAGATCAGGTTGTTAAACTAATTCGTGGTCAAGAAGGTACTCAAGTGGCTCTGCGAATTAATCGTACTGGTAAAAATACCTTAAACACCACTCTCACAAGGTCACAAATTGCACCTGAAAAGAAATTTGCTGATGTTTACTACCATCGAGGTCTTGCCCGGATTCAAGTGCAGGATAATCAAGGAGCGCGTCAGGATTTTCAAAAAGCCGCAGACCTCTATCAGCAACAAGGGAAAGCGGATGAGTACCAAAAAGTCATGGCAAAAATTAGAGAACTTCAGTAATCATCTGTCACACGTCTAACTTGTACATTTTTTCGTGTTGAGGGTTGATAATCAACTGTCAGCACCATGAGTGAATGTGTAATTTAAAAGCGTCATAGCTGATTGTCTCAGCTAAAAAGTGGTACAATTATACTATTCATGCAGAAATCAATGCTCGTTTTAGTCAAGCGAAAGTGTTCAGCAGTGTTATGACTGTTGTACAACGCGATCGCTTGGCTTTTATGCTAGGAAGGAATAAGGCACAATCAATAGTCATAAATTAAATTCATAATTACGAATTATTAGGAGGATGTCATGAACAGCTGTGTTTTAATGGCGGAAATCATTCAAGAACCGCAATTACGCTATACATCAGATAACTTAGCCATCACAGAAATGCTGGTGCAGTTTCCTAATTCCCAGCGTCCAGAAGATGCGCCAGCGACTTTAAAAGTTGTGGGGTGGGGGAATTTAGCTACAGAAATTCAGCAAAACTATCACCAAGGCGATCGCGTGATCATAGCTGGACGTTTAGGGATGCAAACGGTTGAGCGTCAAGAGGGTTTTAAAGAAAAACGTGCTGAGTTGACTGTACAACAAATTCAACCTTTAAGCGGTGATTTCACATCATCGCCAGCACCAGAGAGAACTCCATCTGCGACAGAAACACCACCACCCCCACCACCAGCACCAAGTAACGTTCCTAGTTACGAGTCACCACGTCCAACGGCTACCCCAGTAGCAAGTCCAGTGAATGTCACTCCCCAGGTGAACACCTACGAACCTGTCACTCAACCTAGCAGCTATCAGCCTGTGGCCGAACCAGATCCAGATGATATTCCGTTTTAGGTATCAGGGATTGGGGACTGGTGAAAAGTTAAGTTGAATTGTAGGGGAACTCCAAAAAATAAATTATCCAATTTCTGAAATCAAAACGATTATTTCTCCCCCTGCTCCCTGCTCCCCTGCCAGAAGAGCGGCGGGATTTTTTTACTTGTAAGTCCTTAGTGGAGCAAAGCAATCGCATGGACTCGTTCTTAGAGATTTTGGGATTGCTTGTCTGCGGGAACGTCGTTTTGCCTTTCTGGGAGAACCCCTCCGGGGTTCGTAGTAGCGTTGCGTAGCAAAGCAAGCTGCGCGCCAGCGTCCAGTAGGGAACGCAATGGCAGATATTCTCTCATTGAAAAATAATTGCTCAGAATGTACCCCGAAATGCAGCATAGGCAAGGGTAATGATAATTGGAAGGATGATAGAAAGAGTAATAATCAGTCCTGTCTTACCAAAACGAATTTCTTGCCCATCTGCTTTTAACAGAGCAATTACACCTGCGGTTGCCATAAAAACCCAAATGCTTCCAAAGATGATAAAGATAGTGAATGCTGAGTCATTCATAGTATTTTCTTAACTATGATTTCATCCCTTCATTCTACGTCTAAGTTGCGACTTTACCTATACTATTGCTCCCAAAATTGATATTCAACTGCGATCAGATGATTTATCCTGCTTAACTTTTTTAATTAATTCCATGTAGATATTAATCTCATTCACTTCTACATCATGTTCAAGTCTAATTACCTTCCATTTCTCCTTTCTTAAGTAAACTTCTTCTCCTATCCTGGGAAGAAATTGTAAATCATAGAACTTTTTGATAAAATCTTTTTGGTTTTCTTCCCATAAGATTATTTTGGCTGATTCTTGGCTCATTATTTATCCTTGTTTTTTAGTAAATGAAAGTCAGTAGATTGAGTTTATCTTACTAATTCAAATCAATAGCGTAGTTAAAGCCACATTATTTCCTAATGCTAATTAACCCTGTATTTTATATAATCTTAATCAGGTAATAATACCCAAGCTTTTATACTAACAATTGCTTTTGGTTACAGCTTAGTTTGCTCGTAAAAAAAGGCTAACTACCAAAATATAGTAGCAGCCGTGTGTAGAGTATTTCTCTAGAGAATGTTCAAGATGGCTGAGTACCTTTATAGCTGGCAACAGCATCTCTGAGATTACCTTGGTGTGTTGATAACAGCCGATCGCCATCTTCTTTGCTTAAACCAGTCCAGTGCATTAATAACGCCAGTTTTACCCATTTACCGCTATGTTCTAATAAATAACCAGCTGCTTCCCGACTTAAGCCTGTGAGGTCTTGTAAGATGCGTAAAGCGCGATCGCGTAATTTTTGATTTGTGACCGCTACATCTACCATGCGATTGCCGTAAACTTTGCCTAGTTTGACCATTACCCCAGTAGACAGAATATTTAAAGTTAGCTTGGTGACTGTACCAGCCTTGAGACGGGTAGAACCTGCCAACACCTCCGGCCCGGTTAATAACCGAATATCAATATCAGCCTCAAAACCGACCTGTTCTGCTGGTACACAGGCCATAAAAATTGTTAAAGCACCCCGTTGACGGGCAGCATTCAGCGCACCGTGGACAAAAGGAGTCGTCCCACCGGCAGTAATTCCCACCACTACATCTAAGAGAGTAATATGGCGTTGAGCGATCGCCGCATCACCATCTTCAGCCCGGTCTTCTAAATCCTCAGAACTACGTACCAACGCCCCAGCACCACCAGCAATAATCCCCTGTACCAACTCTGGGGGTGTACAAAAAGTTGGGGGACACTCAGCCGCATCTAATACCCCTAGCCGACCACTTGTCCCCGCACCCACATAAAACAAGCGTCCACCCTGGCGCAACCGTGCGGCTGTCTCCTCAATGGCCTTAGCTATTTCCACCTTAGCCGCCGCCACCGCCGCCACTGCCTTATGGTCTTCACTATTAAATAACTCCACCAACTCTAAACCACTAAGTTGGTCTAAGTTCAGACTCAAAGGATTGACTTGTTCAGTCAATAAATGCCCGCGTTCCTGCAAATTTGTCATTTATGCTAGCCTGTATCTCTACTTCCGAATTATGTACCAATTGCTATTGACTGAAACTCAGTGCTGAATGATGTTAGCCTCACGGAGTTTTAAAGCGTTCTGAATAACAAGTTAGTTTATCCTCACTTATTACTGATTTACTTGTTACAAAACGCTTATTCGCTGTCTTCATAACTCCCCACTCCCCACTCCCCACTCCTAACTCCTAACTCCTAACTCAGCACGGGCTAAACGCCCCGCTACCGCTAACAGCACTCAGCACTCCTAACTCCTAACTCCTAACTCCTAACTCCTAACTCCTAACTCCTAACTCCTAACTCAGCACTCAGCACTCAGCACTCAGCACTCAGCACTCAGCACTCCTAACTCAGCACTCAGCACTCAGCACTCAGCACTCAGCACTCAGCACTCAGCACTCCTAACTCAGCACTCAGCACTCAGCACTCAGCACTCAGCACTCAGCACTCAGCACTCAGCACTAAACTACAACAATCCTTCTAACTTGCGACGAATTTTTTCTAGTTCAGTCGGAGAAAATTCTGTTTCTTCTGCGGGCGGTACATCGTCAAAATCTAAGCTGTCGTCGCCAGTCTGATCATATTGTCCATCAGGTTGCCCATCAGGTTGCCAGTCGGTTTCTTCCAGATTGATTTCTGGAGGAATGAAGTGACTCGGATCAGAGCTGTTTTCTGGGATAATTTCCCATTCATAGTCAGCATTTTCGCAAAACTCCTTAATTTCCTCTGCGTCCATTGCTTCGACAGTAGGCGTATGGAAATCTTGCGCTTCTAACATGAGGGCAAAGCGAAGAGCATCGTCTTGGGACTCAAACATGAAAATTTTATTGCGATCGCCCACACGCACAGTATGAATCCCCTCATTTTCCGTGTGAGCATTAAAAATCAACACAAAAACCCGCATTGGCGTAATCATCTTTCTTTATATTTTGATGTCTATCTATTCATTAAAGTTCTAGACCGTGTACCTGTGAAAGTCACAGCATTATTTTTCACTTTAATCCAAATTTTTCCCAAGTGTAGGGACATAAGGGTGTAAGAGTATAGGGGTGTAGGGGAGCAAATAAGCAAAACTAGTGAATAATCGATAATGATTACGAGTTCATCCTCATGTCAAAACCTGAGATTGGTTTGTATCTTGGTATAGTAATATGCCCATAGTGCTAGTAGTGTGCTTACCACATCCAGCAAAAAAGAAGTGAACCCAGATGAGTAAATCTTCCGATCAAGATCATCAATCCCGTAATACTGACCGCAAGCGTTTATGGTTACTGGTTCTAAAGCGTAGTGGTATAGCCCTAGGGAGTATTTTACTGCTGGGTTTAATCGGCGGTGCTTGGCGATTGTGGATTTTTGTCCAAAAAGAATTAACGCCGTTAGCAGAAAAAAGTCTCACCAGTACACTCAACCGTCCGGTAAAATTGGGCAAAGTTACACAATTCTCACTCACAGGAGTTAGTTTTGGTGCTTCCGCCATCCCCGCCACATCCACAGATCCGGATAAGGTGGAAGTCGATGCTGTGGAAGTAGGTTTTAACCCATTGCTGTTAATTTTTAATCGCCAGCTAAAGCTAGATGTTACCTTAGTTAACCCGGATGCTTACATTGAACAGGATAGCGAAGGACTGTGGATTACTACGACCCTTGCACCACCGGGAGCAGCAGGAGCGATTAAAACTGATTTAAATACACTACGCTTCCGTAATGGCAATTTGGTACTTTTACCGCAGAAGAAAGAGCTTGAGGGGGTAGGGGAAGGCGACAAGATAGACAAGGTAGATAATCCTTCGTCTCTTATAGCTTTTTCTCAAGTGTTGGGATCGGCTCAATTATTAGAAAACAATCAACTGGTGAAATTTGTAGTCCAAGGTCAGGCGGCTACTGGGGGTAAAATTTCTATTGCGGGGGATGTGCGTCCTAAGACGTTAGCCGCGAATCTGCAACTTCAAGCCGAAAAAATACTAGCTACCAATGTTACTAGTCTTGTAAAATTACCACTGGATTTACAAACAGGTCGAGTCAATGGCGATTTGCAAATCCAACTAGCAACAGAGCAGAAGCCTTTATTGTATGGTAGTGCTGACTTAGAAGGGGTAACGCTGCAAATTCCCCGAACACCACAACCATTCATTAATAGCCAAGGTAGTATCTATTTCCAGGGAACGGAAATTAAACTGGAGAATATGACCGCCAATTATGGCAAAATTCCTCTAGTCGCCGCAGGAATTATCGACAGTAATAAAGGCTATAAGTTGGCTGGACGCATCAATGGGGTAAGTGTCGCCAATGCTCAAGAAACACTCAAGTTAAAACTGCCTGTACCCGTAGCTGGACAATTACAAGGGAAATTGCAAGTGGTAGGGGATATTACCAACCCTATTCTTTCAGGTACTGTCACCACTATTAAAACTGCCCGCATTGATAAAATTAATTTTAAGCGCGTTAGTAGTAAGTTTGAGTTTAATGCTAAGGATGCCTTAGTTAAGCTGGAAGATATTCAAGGCGAAACTACGGTAGGGGGTGAAATTAACGGTGGCGGTATCATCCAACTTGGAGAAAATCCCCAATTAAATTTAAATTTTGTAGCCAAGCAAGTTCCGGGAGATGCGATCGCTAAACTCTATAATCCTGATCTTGCTTTTAAAATTGGTACTGTGTCCGCTACAGGTAGTGTCACTGGTACACCTACCAATGCTCAAACCTTAGTCAAATTTACTGCCCCAGGGGCTATTTATCCTACCACTGGTGAAGTGATCGTGGGTGCAAATCGTAACTATAACTTCCGCAATGTGGTGGCGCGGGTAGCTGGTGGAACAGTGCGGGGTAATGGTACTTTCGCTAATGAACGTTGGCAAGCGGTGGCTCAAGCTGTTGGTGTAAGCTTACAACCCTTTGTTGACCAAAATCAACTGCAAAATGTCTCTTTGGCAGGGGTAGAATTAAACGGTCGTTTTATTCTGGCTGGGACGGCTGAACCTTTCCAAATTGCTAGTATTCGTGCCGATGGGGCGGGAGTGCAAATTGGTGGTGGTAGAATTGCGATCGCGAATATCCAATTACAAGACCAAAATTTCGCCGCCCGTTTAGTGGCTAACAATGTCCGCCTGGGACGCATCCTCAAAAATTCTCCGCCAGCTTTAGCTAATCCCTTAGACGGCACATTCCAAATCGCCGGCAACAGAGAAAATTTTAGTCTCAAAACTCTTCAGGGTAATGGGGAAGCAAGGCTGCGGGTTAACGGCGGGACAATCACAGCAGCGAATATTCAACTCGCTAACGGTCGCTATCAAACCCAAGTCCAAGCTAATAACGTTCCTGTACAACGCTTGGCGGCTGTCCCAATTCAAGGTAATTTAACTGGTCAATTAGATGTTGCTGGGTCAGTCGAATCTTTCAGTCCCCAAACCATCCAAGCCAGTGGACAAGCCAGAATTAACGTCGGCAATGGGACAATTACCGCCGCGAATATTCAACTTGCTAATGGTCGTTATCAAACCCAAATCCAAGCTAATAATGTCCCCGTACAACGCTTGGCAAATGTACCCCTGCAAGGCGATTTAACTGGGCAATTAAATGTTGCTGGGGCAGTGGATGCCTTCAGCCCCAAAACCATCCAAGCCAATGGACAAGCAAAAATTAATGTCGGCAATGGCACAATTACAGCATCAAATATTCAACTAGCTAACGGTCGTTATCAGGCACAAGTCCAAGCTAATAATGTCCCTGTGCAACGCTTGGCAACTGTTCCGCCACAATTTCAAGGTAATTTAACTGGTCAATTGAATGTAGCCGGGGGATTAGATTCCTTTAGTCCCCAAAGCATCCAAGCTAGGGGAGAAGCACAACTGAATGTAGCAGGGGGTAATGTTGTATTCTCCAACATTCAACTAGCTAACGGTCGCTATCAAACGGCAGTTGCGGCGGCTGGTGTGCAGTTAAATCGGTTTAATCAACAACTGCGGGGACAATTTGGCGGACAATTGCAATTAGCTGGTAATTTGGGTTCAGCGAGATTGGCTGATGTGCAGGCGGCTGGACAAGTGCAGTTATCCCAAGGCGTACCGGGGATTGAACGCCCCCTTACAGCCGGACTGGCTTGGAATGGCGAGAAGTTGACAATTCAGCAAGCAACTGCTCCCGGTTTAAATATTAGTGGGGATATAGCAGCCAATGCCACCAGTCCAGGTGTCCCAGAAATTACAGCTTTAAATCTCAACGTCCAAGCCCAAGATTTTGATCTGCAACAGTTACCTGTGACTCTACCCAATCAGGTAGCGGTGACAGGAAAGGTTGATTTTAACGGTCGCGTGACTGGGAAGTTACCATTGCCCAATGTAGTAGGGCAGATCGGCTTAAAAGACTTTGTGGTGCAGGGTATCGCCTTTGAACCATTATTAACTGGGAATGTGCAGTCAGGGCAAGGACAGGGTTTAAATTTAGACTTGCGAGGAAATAGAGATCGCATTGCTTTAAATCTCAATGCCAATAATCGCCCCGAATCCTTCCTTGTGCAGTGGCAACAAGCGATCGCCCAAGGTCAAGTTAAGGGGGATAATTGGTCAGTGAAAGTTGCCAGCTTCCCCTTACAAATTTTGAATGTGTCACCGCCGCCAAGTCTCCGTTTGGGTGGGGGGAAAGTCACGGGATTATTAACGGGCGACGTACAATTTAATCAAAGCACATTTGCAACTACAGCTAATTTAGCGATCGCTAATCCCGAAATCGGCCGGATTAAAGGCGATCGCATCACCACTCAGTTCCGTTACAGTGATGATACAGTCAGCATTACTAGCAGTGAATTTATCAAAGGTGACAGTCGCTACGCCCTAGCTGGTAATTTTGCTCAAACCCCCAAAGGGCCAAGAGTGCAAGGTAAACTCAACGTCAGTCAAGGAAATATCCAAGACGTACTTACAGTAGCCCAAATTTTTGAATTCCAAGATTTCCAAAACAATGGTTCAGCAGCTAACTATGGCACAGCCGAAGACTTAACTACCTACGCCCAAGGTTTACCGAATCGCCCGTTACTTGACCAGATCAAACGCTTTTATGAAATAGATGCTTTAAGAACTGGACAAGAAGAACAGCGTAATGCTTCACCAATACCTGAGTTAGCAGACTTACAAGGAACTTTTAACGGAGAAGTTGCCCTAGATACTGCCACCCCCAAAGGCTTATCAGTACAGTTTAATTTAAACGGACAGAACTTTACTTGGGGTAAAGAAACAGAAGAAAACCGTTTTTATCGTGCTGACCAAATCATTGCTCAAGGTAGCTTTGAAAATGGCGTTTTGCAAGTGCGACCTTTACGCATTGAATCAGAAAATAGTCTGGTAGCTTTTGCCGGAAACATTGGCGGTGCAGACCAATCTGGTCAATTGCGAGTCAGTAACTTCCCATTACAGGTATTGAATAACTTTGTTAACCTACCCGTAGGCATTACAGGTAATCTTAGCGGTACAGCAGCCTTGGCAGGTAGTGTTGCCAACCCTCAAGCCAGAGGAGAATGGCAAATTACCGAAGGTACACTCAACCAGAAAGCAATAGAATCAGCCAACGCCAGTTTTAGCTATGCTAATGGACGCTTGAACTTTGGTAGTACCTTATCCGTGGCTGGGCCACAACCCGTCAATATTAATGGCAGTATTCCTTATCAGTTGCCATTTGCGACTGTAGCACCAGACAATGACCAAATCAGCTTGGATATCAAGGTGCAAAATGAGGGATTAGGAATATTAAACCTCTTAACCAACCAAATCGCCTTTGAAAAAGGTCAGGGGGAAATAGACTTAACAGTACGAGGAACTAGACAAAAGCCCATATTAAATGGCATTGCTACTATCCAAGATGCCACAGTTTCGGCTCAGGCTTTACCACAAAAGTTGAGAGGTGTTACAGGTAGAGTGCAGTTTGATTTTGACCGCATCCTCGTAGAAAGTCTTCAAGGCAGATTTAGCCGTGGTAAAGTAGAAGCCTCTGGGGAGATTCCGATTTTCAACAACGAACTACCGATTAACAATCCCCTGAATGTTAACCTTGATCAGTTAGCAATGAACCTGAAAGGACTCTATCAAGGAGGGGCGAGTGGCAACTTACAGATTACTGGTTCAGCTTTAACCCCAGCTATCGGCGGTAAGATCAGTTTATATGATGGTCAGGTATTGTTAGCAGAGTCTACCGATACCGAGCAGAATAATAGTAATACTGGCATATCACTCACAAAACTGAACAAGCAAGATAAACAGGAAGTTAATGGAGCGGCTGCAATCGCCCGGTTTAATGATTTAGAACTAGAATTAGGCAAAAACCTTCAAATTACCCGTCAACCAATTTTAAACTTCCGCGCCACAGGCAACCTTATAGTTAATGGTACTTTTGCCGACCCCATCCCTGTTGGTACAATCCAGTTAAAAGACGGTGGGGTAAACTTATTCACCACCCAGTTTAAACTAGCTAGCGGTTATAAACACACCGCCACCTTTAGAGCCAACCAACCCCGCGACCCCGATTTAGATGTACAGCTATTTGCGAAAGTCCTAGATGTACTCCAAAACAGCGACTTTAGTGGGGATAGGCTGAATCCTACCGGTTTAGCTGCATTGGAGTCTGTACGAGTGGAAGCCAATGTCAAAGGCCCCGCCAGCCGACTCAACGAAACCCTAGAATTAAAAAGCAGTCCATCCCGCAGTGAAAACGAAATTGTGGCTTTATTAGGTGGTGGATTCGTGAATCCCCAAGGAGGTGACAGTACCCTCGGTATCATCAACATCGCTGGTTCAGCAGTATTTAATAACTTTCAGTCAGCCTTCAGCCAAATCGGTGGGGCTTTTGGTTTAAGTGAACTGCGGATATTCCCCACCGTAATTTCTGATAACCCAGAAGCAGGTAAAAGTAGTTCATCTATAGAATTAGCAGCCGAAGCCGGCATTGATATTTCCACTAAGTTGTCTATTTCTAGCATCAAGATTTTGACGGCTAATGACCCCTTCCAATGGGGAATTAACTACCGCATTAACGATCAAATCCGGGTGCGTGCTTCCACTAACCTAGAAGATGATAGTCGCGCTGTAGTTGAGTATCAAACCCGATTTTAATCTGGAAAAATTTCTTCTCTGTGTTCTCCGTGCCTCTGTGGTTAAAAATGTATCTAACCACAGAAGCAAGAATTAAAAATGATTATAAACCACAGAAAAATATAGCCCATTTTCTTGCCAAGTTCCGTTCTGGGAGTCAACAGATACCAGAGGAATGCCCCAGTCAAGACGCGCCCTCAAGCGATCGCCCTGTGACCACCTTAAGCCCAAACCCACCGATGCTAAAGTATTAGGGTCAGGATTAGTGCGAGAATTATTCCAAGCCACCCCAAAATCTGCAAAAGGTACAACCTGCAACACACCTCTAGATTGGGATAGACGCAAAATCGGTATTTGCACTTCTGCCGCAGCAAAAGCACCATTATCTGCCAGGAGAAAATCTTGGCGATAGCCCCGCACACTATCTAGTCCACCTACACCAAACTGTTCTATAGGTAACAGTGTTCGCGATGCTAATTGCGTATTAGCACGCACGATTAATAAACTATCTGGTGCTAATAGCCGCGCCCATTGTGCTTGTCCCTGCCAAGAGAAAAACCGACTATCGGGAGCGTCATTATTCACAGTGGCATCAAACGCACCTATACCGAGATTAAATTGCGATCGCAAAGCAATCACTTGGCGGCTATTGCGAGTCGTCCATTCTTGGAAAAAACGTAACGCAGATATGCGCGTGCGTCCCTCGTCATCAGCACCCAAGGAAGGAAAGGGTAGTCTTGCACCTTCTATATAAGTGGCTTCGCTTTCGCGCCGCGAAGCCGTCAATCCCAAGGCGAATTCTTGGGTGGGAGTTTGCATTAAGGGTTGGCGGAGTGTCAACTCATAGTAGCGAGAAGAGGATTCAATATCGAGAATATTAAAAGGTTCTTCAATTACATTACTAGCGGAAGTCCCAAAACTTAAGCTGAGTGTGCCGTTGCGGGGATTGATTGGTAATGTATAGCTGGTATCAAAGGTATTGCTGCCATCGGTATTAGTATAGGCTAAACTCAAACCATCCCCTAAACCCAGTAAGTTAGCTTCATTGACTTGGATACGGCGACGAAAACTACCCACACTAGGCGAGCGTCCATTATCTAGGGCTAATTGAGTATTAAAGGTTCTGGCTTCCTTGACTTTAATTTGTAGTAAACTTGTCCCCGGAGTCGCCCCAGCTGACAAATCCGCCGACAAGTTGGCAATTAAGGGATTGAGTTGCAGCAGTTGCAATGCTTCTAATAACTTTTCTCGATTTAAAGGGGGAGAGGTGGCGATCGCTAAACGGCTACGCACATAATTAGGATTGAGTCGTTGTGTCCCACTAATCTGAATGTCTTCTAATCTTCCTTCTACCACCTGAATTGTAATCACACCAGATTTAATTGTTTGGGGTGGAATGTAAGCACCCGAAGTAATGTAACCCTTACTGACGTACAGTTCGGTAATTTTCGAGCGAGCCTGAAACAGTTCTGCCAAAGTGATTGTCCTGTTGGTAAACTCAGCAGTCACCTTGGCTAATTCTTCTGGGCTGAATACAGTGCTGCCTAAAACTTCAAACCTTTCTACAGTTATTGTTTGAGGAATATTCTCTGGTATTGGTTGCTGAGGTTGGGTATCTGGGATAGTCGGCTGGAGTAATTCAGCTGGTGGTGGTAAAGGCTGTAGTGGTTGGGGGGATGGCAAACTAGGAGATGTAGGTGGTTGGACATCCTGTGGTGGCGGGAATTGCTGCGACAAAATTTGTTCCTCCCCAACCTGAAGGGTATATACTTTTGTCGTGACGGCAGTTTTTTCAACAGCTTGAGCTTTCATCTCTGGCAAATCCGTACTACCGAGTAGTACGAATATACTTAGAGTTAACCCAGATACCGTCAACTTTTGAGGGCATTGATACATCATGCTAATAGAGTTTTTTGCCAACAACTTAGATGCTTGTACTGCCAAGGCTTCAAATGTGTATCTTACTTGACTTTTGGTGTCTAAGTGAAGTAACCAGCAAAACTTCATCGAAAGCGACGGCAAACTCCATCCCATTGTGGTTGGAGAGGGATATTTGCCCCGTCGCTTAGGGCATAGGGCAGTTCTTCCCCATGCCCAAATGGATTGGTAATTGGTAATTGCTAATTCGCTCGATTACCATTACCAATTACCAACCGTCCCAGAGATGATTAGACTAATACCATTTCTGGCTGAGTTGGAGACAAATTCCCAAAGAAGTCATAATGATCTAGTGCTTCCAAAATACCCCAGGCATAATGGCCTTGAGCAAAGTAAATCTGGGCATAGCCGCGCAATTTGTGGATTTCTTTGCTGTAATTACCCACCACAACCGCTAGAGTATTACCCGCTAGCATTGTTTCATCATTGCCTGATGCCCCTGCGACTAAGAACCGTTTCACAGGTAAGCCCCATTTTAAGGCAATATAACGTAGGGCATCTCCTTTAGAAGCGCGGATAGGCAACAAATCAAGATACATACTATGACTGTAAACCCCTTTAACAGGGAGTTGCTGACGACGCAAATGGCGGATAATTTCTCGGTAGCTGGGCGAGATACTGGGATCAACAAAGTAGCTGATTTTAAACCTGGTTTGAGCTTCTGCTGATTGCAATTCTACACCAGGGATATTTTTCATGGCTTCCCGAATTGCCTCTGGCTGCCAATTGTAACTAATGTGTTTCTGCCAACTGGTGTCTGTGACAATCTGCGGTCCATAGTAGATTTCGCTACCAGTGGAAGTGATCAGTAAATCTGGCATGGGAAACCGCCATTCTTCCAACATATTTAAGGTACTTTCGAGAGTGCGACCAGTGGCAATGCAGACACCAGTTGTTTGTCCTTCATTGCGGATGCGCCCAATCAACTTTTCTAAGGCTTCTTGATCACCTAGGAGTGTATTATCAATTTCTGTCACCAGAAAGCGATCGGCTGTTGGTAAGCGGTTGGTATCAGGTATATTCCAGCCTGGGTGTTCAGTGGCTGGAAATGCGACAAGGGGACTGAGTAAAGATTGTACTTTTTGTTGGGGGAATAGGCGCACTTTTTCTAAATACTGGTCAACATGACTCTGCCAAGAGAAATGTTTACGGACATTAACTAAACCATTATTAGACCAGTGTTGCCATTGTTCGGCATCTGTCAAACTTCTTTGCAGTGCATTCTGGATGTCTTTAATATTCAGGGGATCAACCAGTAGCCCATTTTCGCAAGCTCCGATGATATCCCGTGGGCCGCCGTCTGAGGTGGCGATGATGGGTACACCGCAGGCTGTAGCTTCAATGAGAGTTAGCCCAAAGGGTTCGGTGAGGGCTGGATTGATAAAAACACCGCGTGTTTTGGCGGTCAGCCGATATAAGTCGGGTACGTCGTCGGAAGTATGATGTTTAGGATAGGCGACATGACCATAAAGATCATAGCGATCGATTAATTGGAAGATTTCCGTCAAAACTTGGCGTGGGCCTGATTCCATTGTGGTGATGTCGTCTCGATTTCCTAGCACAATCACCAAATTAGCTAGGTTACGCAGTTCCGGATCTTCCCCAAAGGCTTTGACTAGAGTAGCTACATTTTTACGCACAGCCGGACGGGAAATTGCCGTGATCATCGGCTTGTCGGGGTCTTGCAGAAATCGTTGTAATTTTTGGTAAATGGGTGGATTTTCCCAATTTTCCGATGCTGGGTAGAAACGTTCTAAAGTTACACCAGGAGGAATTACCACCATTCTTTGTGGTTGATAACGGTCATAAACGCTGTATTGTTCTTCAACTTCTTGATGGGTACTAGCGATGACTAAAGCTGCACCACCGAGGGTAATTTCCTCTGCTTCAATGCGGGTACTGATGTGATAGTTTTCTTCGATGCTTTCTGGTTTAGTGCCATGTTCTAGTAATCGTTGCAGTTTCACACGTCCCAGAGAATGACCTGTATGCACTAAGGGTGTACCTAACCAACCAGCTACTCGACTACCTACATAGCCTGCATCAGCGTAGTGTGTATGAATGACGTTTGGTATTTTGCCGACTTTGCGAATGTGTCTGAGCAATTCATCTGCAAAGGTATCTAAATAAGGCCAGAGGACTTCTTTGCGGAGGTAACGCCGGGGGCCACAGGCTAGGCGAATGATTTGGGCTTTATCGGAGAGAATTTCTACTGGTTGGGCATAGTCAGAACTCACTTTGGGGTCTTGCACCAACCGAGTTACTAGATCAACTCTTTCTACGTCGGGGTGTTTAGCTAATGTAGAGGCAAGTTCGACCACATATTTTGTTTGTCCACCGTTGTCAGCATCTCGCCCTAACTCTAGATTATGACCTCTAATTAAGCCGTGAACACTGACTAGTATGATATACAACCCTGAGTTATGTGACATTTTGTCTTCCTCTCTAGTTGACTTTATATAGTGCTAAGTAAGTCGGCGTAAATAGATCAGGCAAGAGGGCAGAGGATTTTAGCCTAGTTTATTTGCCTGCATATAGTTTGCTTTGATTGTGCCAACTTAACTTATATTTAGGCTTTTTTAACTACATGAACGTTGAGAATTACAGATGAGATATCCATTAAATTAGCAAGACTCCATACCTTACCAAAAATCTGAACCATCACAAAATTATCCCCTGATGAATACTTTGCCATTGGCAAATCAACATCATTGGAATGGATTTATTATTTATGACAAGAGCTTTTGTTTAACCTCCAAATTGATAAAATATACCTTTATATATGTTATCAGTAAGAGGCGTTGTGATCGCGTCTGTTTGTACTAAATACTCAGATATAATAGCGCAGGCGCGGATTTAGCAATCTATTCCAGTGCCATATTTAATACTTCAAGGTGAATTTATTCTGGTGAGATTATTAATTTTAAAAGTTTAAACTGTATATTCATATACAATAAATTCAAAGTTATTTATACCAGAATTTATGTCTAATACAGTCAAAGTATTTTTCTCTTACTCTCACAAAGATGAAGCATTGCGCGATGAATTAGCAACTCATCTGAGCATGATGAAACGTCAGGGAGTAATTGAGGCTTGGCATGACCGAGAAATCAGTGCTGGTAGGGAATGGGCAAATGCGATTGATGATAATCTTGACATTGCAGACATTATTCTGCTGTTGGTGAGTGCTAACTTTTTGGCTTCAGATTACTGCTATGACAAAGAAATGATGCGAGCGATAGAACGTCATGACGCAAGAGAGGCTCGTGTAATTCCCATTATTCTTAAACCGTCAGACTGGAGTGGTGCGCAATTTAGTAAATTGCAAGCATTGCCCAAAAATGCAAAACCCGTGACAACATGGGCAAATCAAGATGAGGCTTTTTTGAATGTGGCTCAAGGGATTCGCCGGGTAGTTGAGGAGATTTCCCAATCAAAAACCTCCGGTAATCCTGTTGCAAATACTACACCTCTAACTACTAGTCAAACTGGAATCACAGATCGTCAACGTCGTCGATTAGAGCAAGAACGGGATTCATTACAGCAACAATATGATATTGTCAGCAACAAACTGGCTATGATACAAAAAGCATTGTTGATTGAAAATGATCCGTCTACCAAGTTTAAATTAGAATCGCAAATCCAAGAAGCTACAACAGAACACAATAGATTAGATAAGCAGCTTGACGAAATCGAGCAGAAGCTTGTGTAGTTTACTCCAGAAAGACACTACAAAAGCACAGGAAGACCTGCAATATCGAGTTACCGAACTGCTAAATGAAGCGGATCGTTTGTACGAAGATAAAAACTTCGAGTGATATTAGGTTACAAATACAGACATGGAAACAATGAAGTTGCGATCGCATATTGGAGACGATGGTATATTGCAAATCCATACTCCCACCGACTTTAAAGATAAATCTGTTGAGGTAGTGCTAGTTATACAGCCGTTATCAGATACTTCCAGTGCAACACCAGAAAAACCACAATATAACGCTTGGGGGAAACTAACGACGAAAACATCCATCAGGAATGCAATTGCTAGAATGCAACAACTGCGGAGATCAGAATACCCAGAAAATGACAGAAGCTGTTAACGGACACGCTAGCTTCCGTTATGGATGGAAGAAACCAAATAAGATGCACCGAAAAAAAACTACACTGTATCTTATTTTGTATTCAACTCCATTGCTCCTAAAACCTTCAGCGTTTCTCGTTGTGCTGGCGTTAAACCTATAACACCAGTAATATTCATACCTTCGTAGAGACGATCAGATATAAGGGTTTTGATACACTTGCCTGTAGTTACATCCCAGAGCTTGATTGTCCCATCATGGCTGCCACTAGCTAAAATGCTACCATCCGGGCTGAAAGTGACTGCTAATACGCCACTGCTATGACCGTACAAAACTGTAAGGCATTTAGCACTAGCGACATCCCATAAGCGAATTTCTGAGTCAAAACCGCCACTAGCTATGATCCTACCATCTGGACTGAAGCTGACTGAGTAAATCTCCCTGCTGTGGCCGTACAAAGTGTTTTTGAGTACACCCTGACTTATGTCCCACAACCGCACTGTAGTATCGAAACCGCCACTGGCTAGAGTGCCACCATCCGGACTGAAACTAACTGCATATATTGCATTGCTGTGACCACACAAAGTACTGAAAGCTACACCAGAATACACATCCCATAATTTTACTGTTTGGTCATAACTGCCACTGGCGATGATATTACCATCTGGACTGAAGCTAACTGCAAGTACGGCACTGCTGTGACCGTGAAAAGTTTTTAAGGCTACACCAGAACAAACATCCCACAATTTCACTGTTTGGTCTAAACTGGCACTAGCTATGATACTACTATGCGGACTGAAACTGATTGAGCGTACTACACCATTGTGACCGTGAAAAGTTTTTAAGGCTACACCAGAACAAACATCCCACAATTTTACTGTTTTGTCGCTACTGCCACTGGCTAGGGTGCGACCATCTGGGCTAAAGCTGATTGAACCTACTACACTACTGTGACCATGTAAAGTTCTTAAAACTAAACCAGAACAAACATCCCACAATTTCAGTGTTTGGTCAGAACCACCACTCGCTAGTGTACTACCATCTGGGCTGAAGTTTACTGCATCTACTCCACTGCTGTGA